>JAXMBI010000008.1:0-242282 GCA_046349955.1 Pirellulales bacterium
TGCTATTTAAGGGACACTACACTAGGAATACGGGCTGCCGGCAAGCGATGCCCAGATCGCTGAGGGTGAAGGAGTCACCGCTTCAGCAACCCCTGCGACTCGAGCCACTCTGCGCACCGCTCGGGCCAGTGGGTGCAGGGGTCATCCGTCGGCCGCAGGCCGAAGCCGTGGCCCCCCTTGGCATAGAGATGCAGCTCGGCCGGCACGCCCGCCTCTTTGAGCGCAAGCGCGAGCAGCAGGCTGTTGGCCGCTGGCACGGGGTCGTCTTGCGCGTGCGCCAAGAACATCGGCGGGGCGTTCGCTGTGACCTTGGCCTCGGGAGCGAGCGCCTGCTTTTCTTTGTCGAACAGACCGCCGGTATAAACGAGCACCGCGAAATTGGGGCGCGGCGAGGCCTGGTCGGCGTCGTCCTGTGCGTCGTACTGTCGCTCCTCGCCGAAGAGTGCGGCGAGTGCGGCGGTCTGCCCGCCGGCTGAAAAGCCCAGCACGCCGATGCGCTCGGGATCGAGCTTCCATTCGGCCGCCCGGCTGCGCACCAAGCTCACGGCTCGCTGGGCGTCTTGCACCGCCGCGCCCCAGCGGCGTTGCGGATCGCGAAACGGCACGCGGTACTTGAGCAGCACGCCGGTCACGCCGATCGAATTCAGCCACTCGGCGACCTCGGTCCCCTCCAGGTCGTAGGCCAGAATGTGGTGACCGCCGCCGGGGCAAATGATCACCGCCGCACCGGTGTCCTGTTCGGGCGCCGGGCGATAGATCGTGAGCGTGGGGGTCGAAACGTTGCCGATCCGCGCCACTCGCTTGCCCGCGATGAGCTGATCGCCGGCCTTGGTAATGTCAACTTCGGGGGGCAGTTCCTTGGTCTCGCCGGGCGGCTTGCCGGGCCAAAGCGGAATCGTCTCCGGATCCGCGGCCAAGGCAACCGAGACGCTGAGCAGAAATGCGAAGGCGAGCAGCAATCGGCACATGGAAGAATCACCTTGGGGCGTGGTGGAGGCGTTGCCTGAGCGTGATCGTAAGGGCTGCTCGCGGCTATGCCAACCGGCGCGCAGGGGCGCAACGCGGCCGGCCATCTCAGTGACCGCCTTCGACGATCCCCACGTCGATGTACTGGCCCCCGCCCGACTGTCGGCAGTGAACCGCCAGCAGATTCGAGCCGGCTCGCAGGGTGGCCATGGCCGCAGCCGAAATGGGGACCTCCTCATAGTCCGACACGAAGCCCGGCAGCCGCGCCGCCAGCACTCCGTTCAGATAGATCTCGGCGTCCTCATCGTGATGCACCAAAAGGGCGAGGCGGCCTAGGTCTTCAGCAGGCAGCGTCACCGAGCGCCGCAGCCAAATCTCTCCCGTGCGCCATTCGGTGCGGACCGTGGCCCCAGGCGTTTCCGCCGTGCCAAAGCCGCCAGGGCATTCGCTCCAGTCCGCGTCGTCGAAGTCTTCGCGCATCCATTCGTTAGGCGGCCGCGTCTCGGTCTGCTTCCAGAGCGCGGGCGCACGCTGTGCGGTGGGCACGATCTCCTGCGCCGGCGCAGCAGGCGCGAGGTCAAGGGTCGACAGATCGACATGGTACAGCAGGCCACGGTCGAAGCCGACCACGTAGATCTCGCCGGCGTCGTCTGTTCCAAACGAGACGATGCGCTCGGGCGCCCGGCCAATCTCGACCACGGAGGTCAAGGCCCGGTCGCGCTGCTCGATTGCCCACACGCGGCGAGTTTCGTAGTCGCCGCAGATGTATTTGCCGACCAGGGCCGGGTGCTTAGCCCCGCGATAGACGAAGCCGCCCGTCACCGACACTCCGACCCGATGGTGATAGGCAAACACCGGGGGCGTGTACCGCGCGCCCGCCTGAGAATACTGATCGGAAAAAGGTTGGAAGCCTTCGAGAACGTTCCAGCCATGGTTCTCGCCGCGCCGGACGATGCTCACTTCTTCATAGAGGCCCTGTCCCACGTCTCCCACCCAGAGCTCGCCCGTCGGGGGGTCGAAGCTGAACCGCCACGGCTCACGAAACCCAAGCGCCCAGATTTCAGGCCGAGCGCCGGGCTGATCGCGGAAGGGGTTGTCGGCCGGAATGGCGTAGGCGCGTCCCTCTTCGGCGCGATCAACGTCGATCCGGCTCAGCTTGCCCAGGAGCTTAGAGAGATCTTGCCCGTGTCCACGGGGATCGTTCTGCGGCCCCGTGTCCCCCATCCCGATGTAGAGGAAGCCGTCGGGCCCGAAGACCAGATGACCGCCGTTGTGAATGTCGCTGAAGACATCGATCGTGATGATCAGCTTCGACGGTTGGCCCGAATCGCGCAGCCCATCGGCCGACGCCTGGCGTTCGATCACCTGCACCACGAGCCGGCCATCGACCCGCGCGTGCTTCTTGAGGAAGTAACGGCGGTTGCGCACGAAATCGGGATGAAACGCAATGCTGGTCAGGCCCGTGATGTCGCCCGGCACGATTTCGTCGACGATGTCGGCGAACAGCGTGCGCGACCCGCCGTCGGTCCCCAGCACCCACACGCGCCCCCGCCGCATCTCCACGACGGCCGACTTGCCTGAGTGGCCCGGCAAGGCGCCGAACCACACCGGATGCTCGAAGGGTTCTCCGGGGTCAAGTATCGGCCGAAAGGTCGCCGGGCTCACCGCCCGCGGCACATCGCGCGGGACCACTGCTTCGCTGCGATTGCTCGAAGGCGCGGGTTCGAGCGCGGTGAGATAGGCCAACACATCGGCCATCTCGCCGGCCGAGAGCACCTCGTGCAGACCGCCAGGCATAAGCGAAACGCGGCAGGGAGACTGCTCCTCGATGTCGGCTCTGGGGGTACGAACTCGCTCGGTAGCCGAAGTCGCGATTTCGACTTCGGTTTCGGAAACGGGGCGGACGATCCCCTGAAGCACTCGTCCTGACTTGAGCACGACGGTCGTCGAGGCGTAGTCGGGATGAATCTTGGCCGAAGGATCCAAGATCGCGTCGAGGATTTCTGCGGGGCTCAGGCGACCGCCGCCGAGCCCCGCGAGGTCGGGGCCGAGCGCGCCGCCGCGCCCCCCGAGCGCATGGCACGCAAGGCACCGGGTTCGCTCATCGCCGTCAACGAGTCGCTGGCCGCGGTCGGCATTGCCCGTCGCGGCGAGCGACGCCGACCGGAGCTCCGCCAGCTTCGCAGGGATTTCTCGAGCGACTTGCGCCGTGCCCGCTACGGGGACCAGCGTCACGATCGCAGTGGCTAGCACGGCGGCGAAGCGGCGAGCTCGCCGGCAGCCGTGGGGCCGCCCGCGTCGGCCGCGTGCGAGCTTTTCTGGCGTTGGAACGATCCGGTCGCTCGAATTCGACATTGCGAGTCCGCTTCTCG
This sequence comes from Pirellulales bacterium, assembly GCA_046349955.1. Lineage (GTDB taxonomy): Bacteria > Planctomycetota > Planctomycetia > Pirellulales > JBGAPH01 > JBGAPH01. The sequence goes on from JAXMBI010000008.1 coordinate 3,339, forward strand.
AGGCGTCCGCGACAGCGCGGCTCCGGGCGCGGCGGTCACAGCGACACGACTCGCCCGACGAGAAGATTCTAGTCTCGACGAAGTCGAGAAACAGGTGGATATTACCTCTGCCGAATAAACGACTTGCTGCAAGCACCCGCGGCCAGGACGCGTGCTCGGCGCCAAATTCGTGGCGGACCCGCGGGCGGTTTCGCGCGCGAGATGCGTCTAAGGAAGAGGCCGGCCTGATGTGGCATTCGCGGTCGACCTCTCAGCCCGTCGGCAGCTCTGGCGAGACTGCCGACGGGTTTTATATTGCCGGCCCCGCACGGCTGAGAATCGAATCCCACCGCACAGTGCACGGTTCCGCGACAAAAAAGGACGGCAGGCCGGTAGGCGCCGCCGTCCAAGATTTGCTGAGATTTGCCGAGGCCAAACGCCCTGCCGCGCTAGCGCTCGCCGGCGCGGGCGATCCGCTCAACGCCGGAACTGCTGGAACCCTCGCTCCGGTTCGCACGCGAGGCGGCCCGCTGGGCGACCATCGCCGCGCGACGTTGCCGCCGGGCCTCGACTTGCCGCTGCTTCTGCGCCGCCTGATCCGCGGCCGCGGCTTGGGCTGCGGCCTGCTGCTGCATCAAGTAGGCCTGCTGCATCTGGCGGACCATGGCCATTTGCTGCAATTGAATCTGCATGCGGGCAAGCGACACCGCGCTCACACCGGAACTCCCGCTCGAGGCGCCCCCCAGATTGCCGAACCCAGTCAGGGAGTTGGACATGCCGGACGAGCCGCCGCCTCCTGCTTGGCACCCTCCGCCTCCGCCACCCCCGGGTCCACGTCCGCCTCCCCCAGGGCCCTGAGCCTCCGCCCCGGACCCCAAGAAGGCCCATAGCGCAGCCGCGAACAAAACTGAAAACACCTTCATCGCCGCTCTCCTCAGTTCCGTGCTGCGAAGCGCCGCGGACCGCCAAACGGACCGGTTGGCAAGCGAGCCGGGGGGCCGGGCCTTCGCCATCTTCGATCCTAGAGGAGTTGTTTGCGCGCCGTCAATCGTTTTGCGCGGTGTGGGGAGAGTTGGCTAGCATGGTCGAGGTGCAAGGGCATTCGCGGCGCCCTCACCCTGCCCTCTCCCACAGGGAGAGGGTTCACAGTCTCCCTCACCCACAGGGCCCACAGGGAGAGGGGTCCAAATCCTCCCTCTCCCCGTGGACGAGGGCCCTCGTTCTCCCTCTCCCTGTGGGAGAGGGCCGGGGTGAGGGTGGATCGCCAGCCACCCGGCTAGATCTTGATCACGGCCACCGACTCGAGAATCTTCTCGACCGGGTAGAGTTGGCCGTGGCCGCTGCCGGGGCAGGCTTCGCAGGTTTCTCGCCAGGCCTGTTCCGTGCGGACGTTCGAGTCCCAGAAGGGCCACGTCTTGCATTGCCGCGGCCGGTCTTCATAAACCGTACACTTGCGGGTTTGGCCGTCGAAGAAGACGCAATCGCCGTTCTCGAACTCGACGAGCGTTCGCCGCACGCCGACCCGGCGCACGTACTTGCCCTCGAACTCTTCGACCGATTGCCCGAGCCGAGCAGCCAGCGCGGCGATCTCCTGGCCGTTCACCCACACGAAGCCAGGCGCCCCGGTGCAGCAGTCGCCGCAGCCGGTGCATTGAAAGCGCAATCCATCTTTGAACCAGGGCTCGGCAGACATCGGCGGCGGTTTCTTGTCGAACGGAACGAGGGGCCCCTTGCCGTTTGCCAATCGACCCCAAGCCACCGTGGCTGTCAAGGATCGGCCGCCGGAGCCTAACCCGCCGACGGCGTTCCGAAAACTTCTCGATGCACGGGCGTCGGCCGGGGGTTGGCCAGGTCGAGCGTGATCAGCCGTCCGCCGCGTTGCCAGTCATCGGGGCCGTAGCCTCCCCAGCCCGACACGCGGCCATAGGCCAGGTCGATCCCCTGCCAGAGGCCGTGGTAGCTGTTCACGTGGTCGTGCCCGCAGAACACGCCGACCACTCGGCCGGAGGCGGCGAACCGCTGGAACGGCACACCCGTGTCGCTGTCGTAGCAGACCCGCTCCCCTTTCACTCCTTCGACCTTGCCGGAATCGAAGAGGACGTTGTACTCACGCAACGGGATGTGGACGAACACGGTGATCGGGCCGCGCACGCCCCGCTCTTCGTCCCTTTGCATCTGCTCGGCGAACCAGACCAACTGCGGATCGCTGATCCGCCGTTCCCCTTTCTCTTTGTTATGGCCCACCTGAAAGAAGAACAGGCTGGCCGCCGGGGGGGCATTCTCCGCCGACTGCAGATCGTAGCGATAGCAGTAGTGGCGGCCCGTTGGGAGATCGGTATAGCCCTGGTAGCCGCGCTCCATTCCTTGGCGAATCTCCTCGAGCGAGCGCGAGCCTTCGGCCTGATGCACCGGGTAGTCGTGGTTGCCGATGCAGAGGGTCCAGGGAACGCCGAGGCCGTTGATCACGTCGAGCCCCGACCACTCGACAGGTTTCTGACCGTCGTTGTTCACGAAGTCGCCCGTGTGGACGAGGAAATCGGGCTGCTCCTGGGCGACGATCGCCCGCAGCACCTTTTCGGTCGCGGCCGTCGAGTTTTCTGGGTCGCGATGGAAGTGCGTGTCGGCCAATTGCAAGAGCCGCAACGAGCGCGGACGCTCGGGCCGGAAGATCAACTGCCAGTGGTTGCTGGCCAGCGGACGCATTTCGAGATCGCCGTGCCGGGCATCCCCTGCGGCGGCGAACAAACCCCGCGACCAGAGCGACGGCACGGCCGCGGCGGCCAATCCTTGAACGAACGTGCGACGAAGCATGGGCCTTCTTCTCTTCGCTAGCGGCACAGGTGGGACAGTGGCTCTACGAACGAGCCGGCGGGAACCCGGCCAAGGCGCGCCGGCCGGGCAGTTGGTTCACCCTAACCCAAGCCCCCCGCCGCTTCAACGCCCAACGATTTGGCGCAGGTGAGGGCCGTGTGAGATTCGTGTAAGTGCGGATTCGGGTGGCTGGGGTCGAGCAAAGCGAGCCCCCAGACGAGCGACGCCTACTCGCTCTGCACCCCCACCAGCGGCTCCGACGCCGGGTAGCAATGCCGCGCCGCGAACGCGATCAACTCTTCCACGGTGTGCAGCCCCATCTTCTCGCGAGCACGCTTCATGTGCGTATGCACCGTGCTCAGGCTCACGCGCAGCCGCTCCGCGATATGCCGGGTGTCGATCCCCTGGGCCAGCAGCTCCAGGCATTCGCGCTCGCGCTCGGTGAGCAAGTTCAAATCGGCCGGCACGCGAATCGCCAGCACGCAGACGGCCACCGACGGCGAATCGAGGGGCCAGAGCCAGCCGCGGAAGAATTCTCCCTCGCGGTTGGTCACTTGGAACCGCGCCGCCTCTTTGAGCGCCACCACTCGCGCCACGAGCTCGCGGGCTACTTCTTGCGACGGCTCGGACAGTTGATCCCAGAGAAAGTCGCCCGGCTTGGTGAGCAGGGATTCGGTCGAGAGCCAGACGCAGCGGCCTCGCCAGTCACAAAGCACCACGTGGGCGCTGCTGAGCTGTGGGTCACACATGACACGGCCCGGCCAGGATTGGGAGCGTTGCGACAGTCAAGCGTGCCCAACTTATCCGATACTTAACTGCGGAGCAAACTTTGGCCGCCTCACGCCGGGCGGCCCTGGGACAGGCGTCGTGCGCCCTTCCAGCCGCGCCCCTCGTTTCTCAGGTCATGTCCAACCAACCTCCGAGTGATTCTTCCCCACCGCCGCCCGGGCCGCGGCCCGGCGACGTCTATCAAGTCAACGACCATGGCGTAATGCGCCGCGTAAAAATCGTCTCGCGCTCCCTCGAGAGCCCCGGCTACTGGGTCTGCGAAGACATGGACCGCGGCGAAACGCTGCGCGTAGCGAGCGAAACGCTCGAGCGCGGCCGAAAACGGAGCGAACGCGGGTGACGTGCTTTGTGCGTCCTTTAGCGGCTCGGCAGCCTCTGCCGCAACTCGTCCACGAGCGCTCCCATGGATGCATAGCGCTCGCGCGGATCGTTCGCAAGGCATCTTCTGCAAATCGCCGCCACGGCGTCCGGCAACTCGGCCAGAGACGGCGGTTCGCCCGGGCACGGAATTCCTGGGAGCGCCGCCAGCAGCGCGCCTAGACTGTAGACATCGGCAGCGGGGGTCGGCGCTTCGCCGCGCAGCAATTCGGGCGCAATGTAGCCAGGCGTGCCGCCGAGGAGCCGTTTGACGGTCGCCGCTTGCGCCGTCAGGTGTGCGAAGCCAAAGTCGCTGACGAACACGCCGCCAGCCCGGTCGACCAGCACATTTGCCGGCTTGAGGTCGCAATGCACGACGCCCCGTTCGTGAGCGTGCCCCACGGCCTCGCCGATCACGATTGCAATGCGGATCGCTTCGCCCGGCGCAAGCGCGCCGCTCTCTAGCCGCGTTTGCAGGTCGGTTCCCTCCACGAAGTCCATCGCCAAAAAGTAGCCGCCGCCCGGAAACCGGCCCAAACCATGCACGCGAACGATCGCCGGGTGGTCGAGCCGCGCAAGGATCTGCGACTCCTGTACAAATAGGTCCACCGCGCGCGGATCGTGCTGCCGGGCTTTGTGCAACGCCTTGACCGCCACCGCGCGGCCCGTGGCGCGCTCGCGGGCCCGAAACACCTTGCCCATGCCGCCTGACCCCAACAACTGCTCCAGAAGGTAGTCGCCATAGAGAAGCGGAGCATGGGGTTCGCTGGTCGGGCGCCGCTGCATCATGCGCGGCCGTCGGAGAGCAACTGCCGCTCAAGTTGTTCGCGTAGTCGCGCCACCGCGCGGCGGGCGCTGCGCTCCGTTTTGCCGAGAGTGGCGGCTAGCTCCTCGATCGAGCGCCCGGCGAGCAAATGGTCCAGGGCCAAGCGTTCGTCCACTGCCAGGCTCGCCAGTGCGTGCTCGAGCCCTTCGCACAGTCCGACGACCTCGGCCGCTGACGGTTCTTCGGCGGCGCAGCCGGCCTCGAGCCGGGCCGAATCCTCTTCGCGCTCGAGGCTGCGTTTGGCGGCGGTATGTCGCTCGACCTGGCGGTGGAACTTGTGAAGCGTGATGGCCGCGAGCAGCCGCCAGAGATCGCCCGCCTCGGCGACTTCGTAGGCGCCTGCCTGCGCGTGCAGGAAAAAGCTGCGATAGGCCGACTGCACAACGTCTTCGGGGTCGATCCGACGCTGCAGCTTGCGTCCGATTCTGCCGCGGGCCAGCGCCGTCAGCCGAACGGCGTACCGCTCGAAGAGCTCGGCGGCTGCCGCGTTCTCGCCTGCTCGGTAGTGCGCCAGCAGCTCGCGCGAGTTCACCGTCGGCCCCGTATCGCGCGACGCAAGTCAGGCAGTTGGTTCACGTTGAAGACAGACGGAGGATCTTTCGGTTTTTGGGTGTCCGCAACCACGACGAAAGCGGATTCACGGGAAGTCGAATCTCCCTCTGCCATTTTAGACAGGCGCTTCAACTATGGCCTACGTGGTCACCGCTCCTTGCTTCGGCTGCAAATACACCGACTGCGTCGTAGTTTGCCCTTGCGAGTGCTTTCGCGAGGGAGAGCAGATGCTGTACATCGCCCCCGACGAGTGCATCGAATGCGACGCCTGCCGGGTGGAATGCCCTGTTGCTGCGATCTTTCCCGAGAGCGAAGTGCCAGCTCAATGGAGCGAATTCACGGCGCTAAACGCCGAGATGGCGAAGGTCTCGCCCCCGATTGCCCAGCGCAAGCCGCCGAAGTAGGGTCCGCTCTCGCGGACCAATTCCTTGCGCTCGACACCCGCGTCACTACCGCGGAACGGCGTCCACCGGCCGCCCGGCCACCGGTGGCAGCGGCGTCGAGGTAGGCGTTTCGAGCGAGATGAAGACCAGGAAGCCGACATTGCGCGCGACCTCCTGCCCCTCGGCGTCGTGGCCTAAACGCGTCTGTGTGAGTCCAGTCAGCACGAGCCCCTTGCCGGGCCGCAGGTTGCCGCCGGTGGAGATTTCAGATACGCGCTTCGGCCTGACGACCGTTCCCAGCGGCATGTTGCCGGCCTCAGGAGGCGGTTGGACCGTCGCCGCATGCCGCACGCGCAAGTCGAACCGCACTTCGTTGCCAATCGACGTTGGCGTGAATTCGAGGAGCGTGTCGCCGTCGTCGAACTGGGCGCGCCGGTTGCGCACGGTCACGACCGTGGGCTCGGCTAAAATCTCCAGGGCGTCCTGGCGGCGCAGGGCCTCGATCAGCTCGCGGAACTCTTTTGCGTCCTGAACCACGTAGCGCGGCTTCTCCGTCTTCGAGGGGAGAAAGGGCGCCAGTTTGCTCGAAGCGGTCAGTTTCCAGTCCGCTTCCCAGCGGCGCAGTTTGTCGAGATCGACCTCCGCCAGGATGACGTGGGCGATGACCGTCGACTGCAGGCCGATCTGCGTCCGCAGCACGTCGATCTCGCGGTGCAGCCGCTCGAGCTCGGCCAGCTTCTGCGTCAACTGCGCCTCGGCCGAATCAAGGTCGAGGGCCTGAACTGGCTCGGCAGGCCCGCCCGTGGGCATCGGCGCATACGGCACTGGCCGCGGCGCCTGCGGCGGAGGGGGCTCGCCAGCCCAGGTCCCGCCGGCGAGAGCAAGTACAACGGCCACAACATGCCCAGCGCGCATTCGTCTGCCTCCACCGAGAACACCCCCCGAGCGCGGAGAATAGCGACAGCTCTGTCTCGAGCCAAGATGAATCGGGCCCTGAGGCTGCGCGCGGCTCAGGGCGAGGCTGCGGGCCGCCAGCGCGCCAATTCGTTGCAGCCGGGGCTTGTCGCGCCCATAATCGCTGCGGCAAGACACTTCATGCGGCTTCTGATCGAGGGTGCGACGATGATCAGGCGAGCGTTGTTGGCGATGGCGGCCTGGGCATGTTTCGGCCAGGCAGCCGTCGCGGCGGATTTGACCCTTTGGATCGATCCGGATGGAACGACCTATCTATACAACGCCGCCTCGAGCCCCGTTTGGTTCGACGGATATCAAATCGCGTCCGAAAGCGCGCGGCTCGACCCGGTGCACTGGATCAGCATCAGCGACCAGGTTGCTGCGCATCCGCTTGATATCATTGCTGCTTTGGGGGCCGGCGCGCTAACCTTTGGCGAAGCGAATCCCGGCCCAGGCAATTTGGCCGAATTGAATTTGGGCGGCGTCGCCGTGCTCCAACCGGGGGCCAAGTTCGCGATCGGCAAACCGTTTCTGGACGGTCAGCCGGGTCCGACGGCGGATTTCTTTTATAAGGGCGGGATCCTCCCCGAGCCCTCCACCTGGCTGCTGGCCGCAATGGCCGGGTTAGGGCTGCTGGCATTCCGGGGCCAGTTTCGCCGGTAGGCGTTTCGCACGCACGTTTCGTCGGATCCCGATTTCGCCCGCCTGCAGGTAACAACATTGGCCAGCGCGCCATTTTCGGCGCACTGGCCAATTGCTTGCGCTTGAGAGGTGTATCTCGCGCCCCGCCTACAACTCCACGTGCGTCACGCCGCCCACTTGATCGAAGTGGCCGATCTTGAGCAGCACGCCGTTCGATCCGGGCATTTCGACCACAAACGCCGGGTCGCAGACCACGAGGGGCGGGGTCGTCACCACCATCACGAGCGACGCCACGTAGTAGCCCGTCAAGGACAGGGCCACGAACCAGGGCACCGTGCCGGCGGCCATCTGCAGCAATTGAGCCCGCTTTGCCCGCGACACTTCGTTCTCCAGGCAGTACTGCTCGATCACGTCGGTCCGCTTGAGCGGGTTGGTCAGGTCGAGCATTTCGTTGAACGTACAGTCGCCGGTGCGGCACTTGCGGTAGGTCCGCGCCGCGCTCAGGGCCAGCTTGCGGCGTTTGAAGTCGAGCCGGGCCTGCATCTCGTCGAGCGCCTTTTGCCGGCGGGACACCACGTAGTTCATCAGCCCGCGCGGCGCGGCCAAGGCGAGGTTCGCGGCAGCCACCGCCGCCTGCAGCGGCCGGCGATAGAGCGCGCGCGAGCGGTATCTGGCGAAGACTTCGTCTTGCACCTTGGTGATCGCGGCGGTCAGGTCTTCACGCGTGGTGAGCACCAGTTCGTCGCCAATCTCCACGCACAACGGCTTGAGGTAGTAGACCTTCGCCCCCCGCTCCATCAGCGGCCCGCTCAAGAATTCATCGAGCCGGGTCTGCACGCAGGCGGGAATCGGATCGGTGATCTTGTCGAAGTCCTTCTGCTCGGTGACCGTGACGAAGAACTTCCCCTGCGGCAGGCGGATGGAGGCCTGGAACAGGTCGAACTCGCGGACTTGGGTGAAGTCGGCGCGGTGCTTCTTCTGCACAGCCGCCCAGCGCTTTTCCTTGCCGGCAAAGGGGCGGGTTTCGCGGAGCATGCTTTCCGACAGGGTTTCGGCCGAGTCCTTGGGCGGCACCCAAATCGGCTTGCCCACCCAAGCGCCGAAAGGCTTGAGCTCCTGCTCGAGGGTAAACGGTTCGGCGGTCGCGGGATCGACCACCGAGGGGAACACGCGGGGCGGGGCGAGGGCGGGGGGCGCGAGACGGTCGATGGTCCGAGGCATGCCATGTCTCCACGAAGGAAGCGACGCAATGCCGGCTCAGCCGCGCTGCTCGAGCGCCGTGCTCAATGCGGACCAAACGCAGTGCGCTGACAAAGCATTCGCTTGTTGTTCCGAGCTCTTGGAAAGAGCAAAACCGAGAAGATGCCTTACCCTGACGCCCGACAATCTACGCCTGGAGGGGAGCGCAAGTCAAGAAAATTGACGCAAGCCCTCTTCCGCCCCCAAGTTGGTCGCCGTCCGTCGAGGTGTCTTCGCCCCACTCGCCGCAGGAAGAACCTCGGCGCTGCCTGCCGCCGCTTGCCTGCGATTCGGGCGTTGCTGGGGCAAATACGCGCTGAGCACGCCGGCGGCCAGCAGCAGGATCGCCGCTCCCAGGCGCAGCGCGAAGAGGCTGCGCGGCGTGAGCTTGGCGTGCCACGCTCCGACGGCCGCGTGGGCTGCCGGCGCCGCGGCGACGAGGGCGAAGCTCACGATCCCCACGCCAAAGCCTTCGAAGTAGCCCTGCGCGCACAGGCCCACCAGCAAGAGCGCCGAAACGGGCGCGGCGGCAGGTGGGAGCACTCCCACTCCCAGCAGACCACCGCACACGGCCACCGCCGCCGTCGTGGCGCAGCCGGCGCCGGCCAATTGCGCCAGGCTCAGACCTCCGGAGCGTTCGATCAGCAGGGCCCCGGCGACGAAGGACAACGCGAGCACGAGTGCTTGAGACCAGGCTGCCGCACGGGCCGCGCGGCGGCACAGCACGCAAAGCGTGAACACGGCGATTGCGAGCCCTACGCGCCAGGCCGTTTGCCGGGGCGCGATGGCGGCGTAGCTTGGCACGAGTGTCCAGCCGGCGAGGGCCGCGACGCCGGCTAGGCTGAGCCAGGCGAGCCAAACGCGGTCGAAGCGCGCAAGCAACACGCCGACGAGCGCGCCCGCAGCCACGAGCGCCGGCAGCCAGTCGCGCGAGGTGCGGGGAATCCACGGCGGGGCCGCTTCGCCCAAGAGGCGGCTGGCCGCCACGAAGCCCACGGCGATCGCCACGCCCGCCCAGGGGGCGCCCGACCACGCGACGCGGCGCGTGGCTAGTGCGCCCAAGTAAAACACAAGGGCGGCCACGGCAGCCGGAATCAGGCCGCCGTAGACCGCCAGGTGGAGCGGAATGCTCAAGCGTCCGTTCCTCGAGAAACCAAGGTCAATTGGCTGGCACGCTGAACGAGGTCTTGATCTTCACCGGATCGTCAATTTTGCCTTCGCCGTAAGTCATGCCGAACTGCTTGCGGCTGATCTCGAAGTCGGCGACAAAGTCGATCTTGCCGTCGTGCGCCGTGATGTCCGCCGGAAACTCGATGGTCGCGGTCTTGCCGAGCAGGGTCAGGTCGCCAGTTACCTTGTAGCCGCCCGGCGCGGGGTCGATCGACTTGGTGACAAACGTCGCCTTCGGGTGCTGCTTGACGTCGAAGAAGTCCTGGTTCATCAGGTGGGCAGTGAGCTTGCCATCGTCGGCCCAGAGCTGTTCGGTGTTGATGTCGACGGTGATCGACTCGATCGGCTTGTCGCCGCTGCCCAGCACGGCGAATCCCTCGAAGTCGTTGAAGCCCCCTTCGTGCTTGCCGTCCGGCTTGCTGCCGACGAACTGAATCAGACCTTCGTCCTCCGTGAACTTTTGGCCCGGCTTGGCCTCGCCGGGCGTGGAAGCGGCAGGAGCGCCGGCAGCCGGAGGCGCCGAGGCGTTGGTGTTGGCCGCAGGCGCCGTGGGCTTCGTCTCGCCGCAGCCGCTGCCCAGGGCGGCGAACAACAGGCTCAGCCAGATTCCGGAACGCAACATCATTCGAACTCCTTTGATCCGTTGAGAGGGGATGCGTGTAATTCGCGGCGGCGGTTCTCTGGAACCAGGCCCGCCCGGATACGGACAGCGCTTCCTAGTTCTGGGCGGCCTCACAGGCCTCGCCCGGGTAGCGCATCTTGACGAGCAACCGATTCAGTTCCGCCAATTCCTCGGCGGACAGGTGCCCCAGCGAACGCCGGTGCAACTCGAGCACCGGCTCGTCCAAGCCCGCCAGCAGGGTCAAACCGGCCGGCGTGATGCTCACGAGCACGACGCGGCGGTCTTCGGAAGTGCGCGACCGCTCGACCAGCCCCGCTTGCTCCAAGCGGTCGACCAGGCGGGTGATGTCGGGCATCCGCGTGATCATTTGGGCGGCGATCTCTAGGCAAGGCAAGCCCTGTCCGCCCTGGCCGCGGAGAATGCGGAGCACGTTATACTGCGGCCCGGTGACGCCGTGGGCGGCAAACAGCTTGCTGAACTGCTGCAAGAGAAAGTCTTGCGAGCGCAACAGGTTCAGCGCCGCTTCCTGCTCAGGGCACTCGAAGGGGTGCTTCTTGCGCAGTTCGTCTTGCAGCACCGACTTGGGCATGGCGATCGGGGAAAGCCCGAAAGAAACTGATCTTGGAGCTGCCGAAATTTGTACGTTACAACGATAGTTGTGTCAATCGGACAATGTGCTCCAACGTGGCCGAGCAACGCCCTCGGATAACGCGTCGCTGTGTGCCAGAGCCACCGCAGATTTTGCCGAAGCAGCAGCCGGGCTATGACTTAACGGTTCGATCGGCCAGCGTGTCGTGCTTACCGCCCAGACGCGAACCTGGGGTGTGCGTAGAATGTCGTCACCTCGTGCGGCCGCGGGAATCTAATGGCCCGGCGGCGGCGGTGCGGGAGTTTGCGGTGCGCCTTGGGGGCCGCGTGTCAGACGGTCCGAGCCGCCAGGAAGGAAGGTTTCGCGTCGTGTCTGTGACCAGCATTTCGCCCAACGATCAAACGCTCGACGCCGCGTCGGTCACCGGCTCGGAAGCGGCCTCCCCGTGGCAGCCGCGCATCGCCCTGGTGGAAGGGAGCGGCCCGCAACTCAGCGGCGAAACCAACACGCTGCTGCACGCCCGCCTGCGGTCGGCGAGCCTGGTGCTCTGCTCTGGGTTTGCCGTGTTCTTGGCCTGGTCGCTGGTTTCAAGGGGCTTCGATCATCCGTGGCTGTTGACCGCGCACGCCGCGGTGACGCTGGTGCTCGGCGCGAGCGCCGGCCTGCTTTGCCGCCGTTGCCCCAAGGCGACGCAGCAACTCGGCCTCAAGCAGGCTGTAGTCTTCGGCCTGCCGGCGGCCTATTTCCTCGCCTACGAGTATGTGCTGCTCAGCGAGAGCGCGAGCGACTACCAGTACCTGCCTGCGATCACAGCCGCCTGGCTGACGCTGATGTTCACCTACGCCATGTTCATCCCCAACACGTGGAAGCGCTCGGCACCGGTGATTGCGGGCCTGGCGCTCGCGCCCCTGGGGCTCGTATTCTTTCTCGCGGCAACCAACCCGACGGTGGCGAGTCTGCTGACTAGCGACAAGCATGACGGCTACTTCATCGAAATGACGCTCATGCTGGGCATCAGCGCGGCCGCCTGCGTGTTCGGCGTCTACACGATCAACGCCCTGCGGCAAGAAGCCTTTAGCGCGCGGCAGCTTGGCCAGTACCACCTGCGGCAACTGATTGGCAAAGGGGGCATGGGCGAGGTCTACTTGGCCGAGCACCATCTGCTCAAGCGGCCCTGCGCCATCAAGCTCATTCGCCCCGATCGCGCCGGCGATCCGCGGGCACTGGCCCGCTTCGAGCGCGAGGTGCGGGCCACCGCGCGGCTCTCGCACTGGAACTCGGTCGAGGTCTTCGACTACGGACGCACCCAGGACGGCACGTTCTACTACGTGATGGAGTTCCTGCCGGGGCTTAGCCTAGCCGAGCTCGTCGAACGGCACGGTCCGTTGCCGCCCGAGCGCGTGATCTACCTGCTGCGGCAAACCTGCGATGCGCTCGCCGAGGCGCACGGCCTGGGGCTGCTGCACCGCGACATCAAGCCGGGCAACCTCTTCGCGGCGCAGCGCGGCGGGTTCTACGACGTGGCCAAGCTGCTCGACTTCGGCTTGGCCAAGCCGGTAGTCTCGGTGGAGCCGACGTCCGACCTCACGCTGGACGGTTCGATCACCGGTTCGCCCCTCTACATGTCGCCCGAGCAAGCCACGGGGGATGCCGAGCCCGACAACCGCAGCGACATCTACTCCCTGGGGGCGGTGGCCTATTACCTGCTCACGGGGCGGCCGCCGTTCGCGGGGAGCAACCCCTTCAAGCTGATGATGTCGCACGCCCGCGACGAGCCAACTCCCCCTTCGCAGGTTGCGGCCGAAGTGCCTGAGGACCTGGAGGCCGTGGTGCTGCGGTGTCTGGCCAAGCAGCCGGATGAGCGGTTCGAGAACGTGCAGTCGTTGGCGGCGGCGCTCGACGACTGCCGGTTGGCGGATGCCTGGACGCCCGAGCGGGCGAAGGCCTGGTGGTTGGCCGCTTCGACTGCGCCGCCGGTCGTTGAAGAGGCGGTCGCGTGAGCGAGGGGGCCGCCCCTTGGCGGCGCGACCCCACGTCGCTGCGCGACGTGTTGTTGGCCACGGCCTGCTTCGCACTGTCACTGCGGTCGGGCATGCTCGCCAAGCACAGTCTCGATGAGCCCCTGGTCGCGTTGGCCGCTTATAGCGCCATGATGGGCTTCCTCGTCGGTGGAGCGTGGGTGCTCATTTTGGGCTACCGAACGGTCCTTCGGCTCCTGACCTGGCCGTGGCGGGCCGCTTGCCGGCTCGGCCAGTTGGGACGAAAAAGCTAGGGTTAGGGTGCGTTGTCAGCCGGCTTACGCCGGCCGCTCGCCAAAGTAGTAGATCGCCTCCCAAGGCCGGCCGCCGCGCGTTAGATTGATGGAATGCCGATTCGTCGCCTGAAAGGGTCTTTCCACCGAATTGCTATGAGCACGCCCCGCCCTCGCACGCTGTTTCAGAAGATCTGGGACGCCCATGTCGTCCATGCCGAGCCCGGCCAGCAGGCCATTCTCTATATCGATCTGCAGTTGGTCCATGAAGTGACCAGCCCGCAGGCGTTCGAGGGGCTCCGGCTGGCGGGGCGCAAGGTGCGGCGTCCCGAGCGGACCGTGGCCGTGCCGGATCACAACGTGCCAACGACCGATCGCCGGCTGCCCATCGCCGATCCGATTTCGAAACAGCAAATCGACACGCTGCGGGCAAACTGCAAAGAATTCGGCGTCAAGCTCTACGACCTGGGCGATCCCAAGCAGGGGATCGTCCACATCATCGGCCCCGAGCTCGGGCTCACCCAGCCGGGCATGACGATCGTCTGCGGCGACAGCCACACGGCCACCCACGGCGCGTTCGGCGCCCTGGCCTTCGGCATCGGCACCAGCGAGGTCGAGCATGTGCTGGCCACGCAAACACTGCTCCAGTCCGTGCCGAAGACGCTCGAACTGCGCGTCGACGGGCAACTTCTGCCGGGCGTCACGGCCAAGGACCTGATTCTGTACCTGATCGGCCAAATCACCACCGACGGCGGCACCGGCTACGTAATCGAGTACACCGGCGAGGCGATCCGCTCCCTCGGCATGGAGCAGCGGATGACCGTGTGCAACATGACGATCGAGGCCGGGGCGCGAGCCGGCATGATCGCCCCGGACGAGAAGACCTTTGAGTATCTGCGAGGCCGTGAGTTCGCCCCGCGCGATTTCGAGGCCGCCGTGGCCAAGTGGAAAACGCTGCCTGGCGATCCCGGCGCGACCTACGACAAATCGCTGCAGTTCCATGCCACGAACGTCGCGCCGCAGGTGACCTGGGGGACCAACCCCGGACAAGTGCTGCCCGTGGTCGACACGATTCCCGATCCGGCGGCTCTCGGCAGCGATGAAGAGCGCAAGACCGCGGCCCGCTCGCTCGAGTACATGGGGCTCAAGCCTGGCACGCCGATCACGGCGATCGAGCTCGACCGCGTGTTCATCGGCTCCTGCACCAACGCCCGCATCGAAGACCTACGGGCAGCGGCGGCCGTGGTCCGCGGGCGGCGAGTCGCCTCGCGCGTGCACGCCATGGTCGTCCCTGGCAGCGGCCAGGTGAAGCTGCAGGCCGAAAAGGAAGGGCTCGATCGCGTGTTCCGCGAGGCGGGCTTCGACTGGCGCGAGGCGGGCTGCAGCATGTGCCTGGGCATGAACCCCGACACGCTCTCCCCCGGCGAGCGCTGCGCTTCGACCAGCAACCGCAACTTCGAAGGCCGCCAAGGCAAGGGGGGCCGCACCCACCTGGTGTCGCCGGCGATGGCGGCCGCCGCGGCGGTGGCGGGGCACTTTGTGGATATTCGGGATTGGGAGTATCAGGTTTAGGCTCGCAGCGAGGACCATCTTATGGAATCGAATTTTATGGGCAGAGTGCTGACACCGGCGCGGATTGAGAATCTGGAGGACCTTTGGGCTGTCAAACGCGGCCTTGTTCAGGAACAAGATGTCCGCCGTGCCGACGTGCCCGATGCTCTGGTCGACACCGGCGCCACCATGCTGTCCCTGCCCACTCGACTGATCCAGCAACTGGGCCTGACACAGACTTCGACCAAACGAATCATCAGCGCCACCGGCGCGAGCGAGGCCGCGATTTATGGCACCGTGCGGCTCACGATCCAAGACCGCGAGTTCGTCACCGACGTGATGGAAGTGCCCGACACCGTGCCGGTGCTGATTGGTCAGCTCCCGCTCGAATACCTCGACTTCGTGGTCGATCCGCGCACCCAACGGTTGATCGGCAACCCCGCCCACGGCGGCGAACACGTGCTCGAGCTGTACTAACCATTAGCCCCCGGCGAGTCGCCGGGGGGTGTCCGCGGCCGAACGCCAAGTGCCGCAATCAACCGAAATACGCAATCCAAGCGGTTGCCCCCCGTGACTCACGGGGGGCTAATAGAGGGACAACGAACCACAACCCATGCAGCCCTTCACCAAACACACCGGCCTCGTCGCTCCCATGGACCGGGCCAACGTCGACACCGATCAGATCATTCCCAAGCAGTTCCTCAAGCGAATCGAGCGGACCGGCTTTGGTCAGTACCTGTTCTTCGACTGGCGGTTCCGCGACGACGGCTCGCCGAACCCCGACTTCGAGCTGAACCGCCCGGAGCTGGCCGGCGCCAGCATCCTGCTCGCGCGGCGGAACTTTGGCTGCGGCTCGAGCCGCGAGCATGCCCCCTGGGCGTTGCACGACTACGGCATTGTCGTGGTCATCGCCCCCAGCTTCGCCGACATCTTCTACAACAACTGCTTCAAGAACGGCATGCTGCCGATCCGGCTTTCCGACGCGCAGGTCGAAGACCTGTTCCAGCGGGCGGCCGCGCATCCAAAGTACCAGCTCACCGTCGACCTCGAGGCCTGCCGCCTCACCGACGGCTACGGTCTCGATCTCCCCATCGAAGTCGAGCCCTTCCGCCGGCACTGCCTGCTGAACGGACTCGACGACATTGGCCTTACGCTGCAGCACGAAGCCAAGATTTCGCAGTTCGAGCGCAGCCATGGCGTCTGTGCCTGATCGTCGTCAGATCGCCCTGAACCCGCTCGGTCGGCCTGCCTTCGCCTAACTTCCGAGGAAGTCCCATGCTGGTCCGTTGCAACGGCTGCAAAGCCCTTCACGAGGCAAGTGATGCGGCGTGCCCAGCTTGTGGGCGTTGCCCGGCCTGCGGCGACCGACGGGTTTCAAGCAAGGACTTGGCCGAACCGTGCGCGGCTTGCCGAGTGGACTACTGTACTTGTTGTGGCCGCTGTGCGAGTTGCGGGCGGCAAAGGTCATGGGATTTTGCCGACTGCCGGTGCGGGTTCCCCAGTGACCCCGGGCAGATCGCGGTCGTCGAGCGCGAGGCGAGGCTTGCCACGGTCGGAAACGATCGGCCTTCAGGCGGCTGTACCTTGATTGCGGTTCTGATCGCGTTATTGTGTCTCCTAGCCGCCTCGGCTGACGGGCAGGAGCCCAAGCTCGAGGTCGTCGTCGAGGGCTTGGTGAATCCGTGGGGCTTGGCGCTGCAAACCCGCCCCGGGCGGTTGCTCGTGGCCAACAGCGGCGCCGGCGAAATCGTCGCCATCGACCTGAAATCGAAGCAAGCCCAGCCGATCGTCACCGGGTTTCCCACCGAACTTGCCGGCCCGAACAACGCCTATCGCCTGGGGCCTGTGGGCCTGGCGCTTTCCGCTCAAAACATGCTGTTGGCTTCGACGCTGGCCCCGGCCGGAACGAGCGCCGTGCGCAGTTACGGCCTGGGCAAGGAATTGGCGTCCATCGCTTGGGATGTGAACTCCCCGAGCGTGAGGGTTCCCCCGGGGTCGAGCCGGGCCTGGCGGCTTGCACCGACCGCCAGCGGGGCCTTCGCCGCGGCGACCGACGCGTCGACCGGCTGGATCGAACGCTGGCCGCTGCGGAAACAGGCGACCGCCGAGCGGCTCGTGGCCCCCCCGGCGCTCGGCGGCGGCCAAGGCGCCTGGGCGTTGACCGCGACGCCGCAAGGGGAGTTGGTCTTGGGACTGGCTGGCAAGACTGAGGATGCGCTCGACAGTCGGGTCCTGTTTTGCGGTGCTCGCACGGGCCGCACCCTCCTGGCCGCGGCGGTTGAATTGCGCGATCTGATCGATCTGGCCTACAGCCCCAAGACAGGCCGTCTGTATGCGGCCGACTTCTCGGCCGCAGCACCGGGCGAGGGTGGGATCTTCCGCCTCGACGCCACGGCCGAGGGGGGCGTTAAGCCGGTGCGCGTCGCTACGCTCACCCAGCCGACGGCGCTCGCAGTCGGAGACGACGGCGCTCTCTATGCAGCT
The DNA here is from genome assembly GCA_046349955.1 of Pirellulales bacterium. Lineage (GTDB taxonomy): Bacteria > Planctomycetota > Planctomycetia > Pirellulales > JBGAPH01 > JBGAPH01. Next base: position 20,538 of record JAXMBI010000008.1, read on the forward strand.
CAACTCACGGGCTCGGTCGACGGCGAAGGCCGTGCTCCGGGGCGCGTCGTGCGCGTTCAGGGAACTTGGTAGCCGGCAACTCCTGCTCGCCCCCCGACGAGAGAGTGCCAATTGGCAGAGAACCGGTTTCGCCGGCTTGTTCAGCGCGTTCAGGCGGCGGCGTCGGCTGCCTTTTCGCGACCCTTTCGATAGCGCCAGGTCGGCCGCGGTTCGCGCGAAGTTTGGGCGGTTTTCGTTGACACTTCGCATGCGTACGGTTAGACTTCGGAAAATTGTCGGTATCTTGCGCGGATTGCCCCCTTTCGTCCGCGGGGATCGGCTTCTTCTCTTTGTCCCGTTCCAGTTTGCGTCAGTCCGCGGAGCAACGGAAGCATGGATTCTCAGGTCGTGCGGCAATGCATGCGAATCGCGCTGGCGAGCGTGTTGCCGACTGTTGTGATCGCCGTGGGATGCGGCCAGAGCGCCCCGTTCGCCATCGTGCCCGTCAAGGGGAAGGTAACCTTCGAGGATGGTTCGCTGATCCCTGCGCATCGCTTGCTGGTCAAGTTTCATCCGCAAGTTGAGGCGATTGATGCGAAGACGCATCCGCGCTACGCCCAGGCGGAGGCCGACCCGAAGACCGGAGAATTCATCGAGGCCACGACTTACAAATGGGGCGATGGCGTAATTCCCGGAGCGCAGAAGGTGACCGTCGAGGCGCTCAGGAAGGGCGATGCGCCCAACGGCAACGTGGCGCCGCTCTATTCGGACGCGCTCAACACCCCGTTGACCGCGGAAGTCAAGAATTCGAACGAGCCGTTCGTCTTCAAGGTGCCGAAGCCGAAAAAGGTTGTTCAGGACAAGTAAACGCCGCCCCCATCCCCGCATACCCTGGCGGCCGACCGCGTTGGCGGCTGCACTTCATCGGAGAGAGGAACATGCCTTCGAATTTCCGTCGCGCCGCCGGCTTCACGTTGGTCGAGTTGCTCGTCGTCATCGCCATCATCGGCATCTTGATCGCCTTGCTCTTGCCCGCCGTGCAAAGCGCTCGCGAGGCGGCCCGCCGCACGCAATGCCAGAACAACGTCAAGCAGTTGGGCATCGCGCTGCACATGTACCATGACCAGAGTAAGCGGTTCCCGCCCGCCTCGTTCTGGGACAAGAACGACAAGGGCGTCGATCAGATCCCTGCGAGCAGCGGCAGCGACTCGAAGGATGGCAACCTGCGGCAGAACTGGATCATCCTGATTCTTCCGTTCATGGAGCAGCAGGCCACCTATCAGGCGTTCAACTTCCAGAAGTACATCAGCGATCCGGTGAACATTGGTCCGCGCGGCGTAACGATCCCCACGCTGCTCTGCCCGACCGACTCGGGCCAGAACCGCACCAAGCACATGGGTTCTCAGTTTCGCTATGGCGACGGCTGGGCCCGCGGCAACTACGGCGCCAACGGCAGCCTGCGGCTTCAGACCGACGTGCAGTCCTGGGGCGACCCCAACGTGACCGGCGTGATGGCGGCCAACCGCTCTCTGAGCATCGGCGAAATCAGCGACGGCACCACCCAAACGATCATGGTCGGCGAAACCCGTGCGGGCATCGTCGACATCGATTGCCGCGGCACCTGGGCCATGAGCGGCGGCTGCCCCAGCGCCTTCTATGCCCACGGCAGCAACTACGGCGACGACGCCGGCCCGAACCAGAACCGTTCGCTGCTGGCGGACGACCTCCGCGGCTGTCCTCAGGTGCAAGCCGCCGTGGGCGGCGAAGTGGCGCTGGCTCAGGCTGGCATGTCGTGCTCGCGCGACAATTGGCCCAACTTCCAGCAAACGATGCGCAGCAACCATCCCGGCGGCGTTTTCGTGGGCATGGCCGACGGCAGCGTGCGGTTCATCAACGACTTCATCGACATTTCGGCCAACGACTACTCCGTTTGGAACCGGCTGAACCTGTCGCAAGACAATCTGCCGATCGACGCTTCGTCCTACTAGCGAGTCGTCCGGCGCCGAGCCTTCTTCGGGCCGCTCCGCAACACTTGTGCGGAGCGGCCCTTTTTGTTGCGCAGGCTACCCCTCAACCCGCAGGCTTTGCACCATCGCCGCGAACACCGGCGCGATCCGGGCGTACTCGCGGTCCTCGGCTTGCCAAAAGACGACATAAGCCGCGTGCGGCCCGCGGAAGCTCTGCACCACAGCAGTGTTCGTAAGATCCAGGCAGTAGAAGTTCATCTCGAAGCCTTCGGCCTCGTGGCCGGCGATCACGCTGAACTCCGGTTCGGCGTCGAGCTGTTCGTAGACCTCGCGCATGGCGGTCACCGCCGCCGCGGCCAGGTTGGCAGGCTCCTCGTCGTGCGGATGCACGGTCACCGACCAAAAGCCTCCTTCGGGGCTGTAGACCGTGACCGAGGCGCGCGTCTCCTGAGACTCTCCCTCGTCAATCACCCAGTTGTCGGGATACTGAAACTGGAGGCCGATTTTGTCGTAGAGGCCTGGCATAAGCAGTCAGATCGAGGAACCGAGGTGGCAAGTAAATCACGGCTGGCAAACGAGCGCCTTCAAGCCCCATTTAGTATCGCCCGCGCCGCTCGCTTTGGCCATTGCACCGTAGCGCCGGTGGACGACAAGAGGCGCCCGGCTAGACGTCGTCCTCAGGCAGATCGCCGGCGAACTGGTCCTCGTCGCCCAACTCTTGTCGCAGTCGCGCGAGTTCGGCCTTCAGCCGGGCAACCGTCTCTTGCTGAACTGGGTCGTCGTAGAGATTGTGCAGTTCCTGGGGATCGGCCGTCAGGTCGTAGAACTCCCACTGATCCTTGGTCCAAAAGTAGATCAGCTTGTGTGTTTCCGTCCGTACGCCATAATGGGCGCGGGTGTTGTGGTGCCCGGGGTCGTGGTAGTAGCGGTAGTACATACTGGTGCGCCAATCGGCCGGGCGCTCGCCGCCGAACAGCGGCGCCAAGCTCCGCCCCTGCACGTCCGGAGGAATCGGCAGGCCGGCCAACTCGAGGAACGTGGGCGCGAAGTCGGCGTTGATCGCCAGGGCGTCCTGCACCGTGCCGGCGCGGATGCCGGCGGGCCAGCGCATCAAGAGCGGCATCCGCAGCGAGGGCTCGTACATGAACCGCTTGTCATACATGCCCAGGTCTCCCAGGAAGAAGCCCTGGTCGCTCGTGTAGACCACGAGCGTGTTCTCGCGGAGTCCGTGGGCGTCGAGCCAGGCGACGAGCCGTCCTACGTTGTCGTCGACCGCTTGCACGCAGGCCAGGTAGTCCTGCATGTAGCGCTGGTACTTCCACCGCACGAGCTCGTCGCCGACTAGGTTCGTCTTCTTGCCATCGCGTTCGATCTCGACCTCGGCGGGAACCTTGCCCAACCAGCGGGCCCGTTCGGCGGGCGAAAGGCCGGCCGGCGGCGTGAGCTTCAGGTCGTGCCGCGTGAGGTCGCGGGCCACCGTTTGCCGGTTCTCGCGGATCGCGTCGGTCTTGCCGGCGTGATCGGCGAACAGCGTGCTGGGTTCCGGAATCGTTCGCCCAGCGAATTGGGCGCGATGCCGGTCGTCGGGCTCCCAAGCACGATGCGGCGCCTTGTGATGACACATCAGGAAGAACGGACGGTCCTGCGGCCGTTGCTCGAGGAATTCGATCGACAGGTCGGTGATGATGTCGGTGACGTAGCCCGAAATCTGTCGCCGTCCCTTGGCTTCGAGGAACTGGGGGTCGTAGTAGTCCCCCTGCCCCGGCAGGATCGTCCAGCGGTCGAAGCCGGTCGGATCGCTCCCCAGGTGCCACTTGCCGATCATGCCGGTCCAGTAGCCCGCCTCGTGCAGCGCCTTGGCCACGGTCGGCTGCGAGCCGTCGAAGCGGTTGAACACCGGCACGCCGTTGCGGTGGCTGTATTTGCCGGTCAAGATCGTCGCCCGGCTCGGCGTGCAGATCGAGTTCGTCACGAAGCAGCGCTCGAAGCGCAGCCCTTCGGCAGCCAGCCGATCGAGGTGCGGCGTTTCGTTCACCCGGCTGCCATAACAGCTCAAGGCATGGGCCGCGTGGTCATCGGACATGATGAACACGATGTTTGGCCGTGGGGCGTCGGCCGCCACGGCCGGGAGCGCAGCACCAAGCACCGCGGCGAACACCGACGAAACTCGCATCAGCGACATAGGACCCGCCAGGAAGACGCCCAGGCACGCAGTCCGGCGACAAACGGGCCGCCGGCGACTCCCTGGTTATCGAAGCTCGGGCGGCCGCAATCAAGCGGCCCCCGGGCCTAAACGCCGGCCAACTGCGGTTCGGCCGATTGCAGCGCGGTGGCCGGTTCGGCCGCGAAGCCGGAGCAGCCCAGGTCGCAGAGACCGCGCAAGTGCCGCTCGAGCGCCGGCAGATCGACCGGCTGGCTGCGGAAGCCCACGTAGCCGTCGGGACGCACCAGGTACAGGCATTCGTGCCGTGCACCATAACGAGTGTGCGCCAAGGCCTGAGTGTCGTAGAGCACGCGGCCCGGCATGGGTTTGCCAAGACCGGGGCGAATCAGTGTGGCGTTGATCAGCCCCGCGCCGGCCGAGTTGACCTGCTGTACGAAGCTCTCGAGCTGCGCGAGCCGCTTGCGCTGCGGCGCGAGGCCGGCGAACAGCAGCAACTGGTGCCGCAGATCCTTGCGCCACTCCTGGAAGAGCCGCCGCGAGTCTCCGGCGGCCCGGCACAGACCCTCGGCATCAGGCGCGCGGTCGCCAGGGTGGGGGCCGGCGGCGAACTCCAGGCAGTCCTTCAACCGGGGATGCGGCGCGGCGTCGGAGCTCGGCAGCAGCCATTCGTGTAAGCTCTGCACGTGCTCGCCGCAGATCGGGCTCTTGCGGTAACGGATCTCGATCTCGCTCATCTCGCTGGCGATCTTTTCACGCACGAACTCGAACTTGCCGAGCACCGTCATGGCCGCGCGGCGGAAGACGCTCGCCGCGGCGCCCTGATTCATCAGGGCATGCGTGGCCCGCTCCGTGGCATGCACCAGTTCCTCCGCATTCGGGCGGCGCTCCGCGTCGTAGCTGTCGAGCAGCCGCTGGCTGCCGCGGTTGCGCACGGCCAGGGCGAGCTTCCAGCTCAGGTTCACGGCGTCTTGCATGCCGGTGTTCATGCCTTGGCCGCCGGCCGGGCTGTGGATGTGGGCAGCGTCGCCGGCCAAAAACACGCGGCCCTCGCGGAACCGCTCGACGACGCGCGAGCTGATGCGGAAGATGTTCAGCCACAGGGGATCATGCGGTTGCATGTCGGCCGGGCCTTGCTCGGCGCACATCTTGGTCAACAGTTCGATCGTGGCGTTTTGCGGGGGGATCAGATCGTCCGGCAAACGGCTGACCACGCGCCAACGGCTGCCGGTGATGGGGAAGGCGGCCAGGAAGCCGCGCTTCCCGGTGTACACGCGCACTTCGTCGTGCGGCCAGTCGCAGCCCAAGTGAACGTCGGCCAGCAGGAAGTTGCCGGGGAAGGCCTCGCCGGCGAAGTTGAGTCCGAGTTGCTTGCGGACCGTGCTGTGCGCGCCGTCGCAGCCGAGAACGTACTGGGCGCGACAGATCTCCTCGCCGCCGTCTGCGCGGCGGAGCGTGCAGTTGACGCCGGCCGGGTCTTGCTCGAGGGCCGTGAGCTCAGTTAGGCGATCGACCGACACGCCTTGACCGGTAACGAACTGGCCGAGCAGCCGTTCGGTGCGATTCTGCTCGAGCAGCAGCACGCAGGGATAGGGGCTCTCGAGGTGCGAGAACTCGAAGTGAATCTTCTCCTGCCCATCCAAGAAAATGCGCCCCGCTTGCCCGAGCACTCCTTCGGCCAGGAACGGCTCGACCAGGCCCAGCCGATCGAGCAACTCGATGGTGCGGGCTTGAATGCCCAGGGCGCGGCTCTCGGTCACGGCCTGAGCATTCTTGTCGATCACGCGGCAGGCGACGCCCAACTGCGAAAGCGCGGCGGCGGCGGTGAGGCCCACAGGTCCCGCGCCAACAATGAGCACTGCCGTTTCGGTGGTCGCCATGGTTTCGCTTCTCGCTTTCGAGGAAGGAGCCGCCCGCGCAATGTCGGACTGCCAAAGGGGGAATTGCAATTCGGATGGTCGGCCGCCTGCGTACTGCGCAAAATATGGCTTATTCGGCGGATTTGACAAGCGCGGCGGCAGGCTCGACTGTCGGTACAACCCTCATCTTTGGTGCTCACCTGGTGCAACGCGGAACTTGGGTGACTTTGGCAATGTTGGTGCTCGGCCTGGCGCTCGCCGGACTGGCGATCGGTGTGCGATATCGGGCAGGCGACCGCGCCCTGGAGTATTGGACGCCCCCGGTGGCGCTGCTGATTGCAGAGGCGCCCCAGGTGGAGCTTTGGGAACTGACGCCAGCCCTCGCGGAGAAGGCGCCCACGAGGCCTGCCGTGCAGATCGACGGCGCGGCTTGGCATGTGGCCAAGGTGCGCGACCTGTCGCACGCCGCCGGATTTTCGCACGCGCGTCAGGCGCTCCTCGAGGACACAGGCTACGACTGGGAGAAGCCGCCCGACCCGGCGGCGAAGGCCTGGCAGTACGCCGTCCACTTCGAGAACCAAGGGAACCAGGCGGTGTTGCTGTTCGACCTCGAGGGAGGCCGCGCGGCATTGGTCGGCCGCGACGAGGTTGTGTCCATCGCCCCGTTAGCGCCCAGATTGCGCATTTTCTTCGACGACGTGCGGTCGCGGCCCTAAGCCGGTCTTGTGGCGAAATAACCAGTTGGGGCACAATGCGCCGGTCGCCGCCTACGGCTACGAGCTCGGAGCTCGCTTGGCGGCCGCTGCCCCTCGCGCGAAAGGAGTCGCCCCATGCAACGCAAGGAAGTGCGCATCGCCCTCGGGGTCGTGGGCGTCTTGCTGGCAATCTTCGCCGCGGCGCTCGTCTGGCGCGTTGCCTTCCCTGGCACTGCGAAGGACGACGCGGTTGCCGTTGCGCCCGACGCCGCCAAGAAGAAGGAAGCTTCCGGCAAGAACGCCGCACAGCCTGCGGAGCGTGAACCCGAAACGCCGACCGTGCTGACCGCCACCAAGAGCAACGGCGCCGCCGTTCCCAAGCCCCAGGTACACGACACGGCGTCGCACGAAGGCCTCTCATGGCAAGGTTCCTACGGCGGCGGTGCGCCGGCGGGCGAGCCTGCAGAAGGCGCGGCCGTAGAAGCGTCGCAAGACGCGGCAGCGCCGGACGATTCCTTTGCAGGCTACTCCGGACAAGCGGGCGACGCATTCGGGGCCGCCGATGATAGCCCCTATGTCTACGGCCCGGATTCGCAGTCCGGGCGCGGAGCGGCAACCGCAGCCGATGGCCATGCGGCGGTCGGCGCAGAACCCGAGGATCGCGCAGCGGCGCCCCCCGCGCGCGGATCGCGCAATCAATTGCGTGGCGGCGCTGCCGCCGCGGGTGGCAACCCGCTGCGCGGACAAGCAGCTCAGGCCCCGTCCCCCAATCATGTTGCGAGCGAGCGCGCTCACGCGGCCGAACCCCTAGCGCCCGATTTGAGCGAGCAACCGCATTCGGGCACGCCAACCCCGATGGCGCAGGCCGAGCGCGATCCGCTGGGCGACGGCGGCTGGTCCTACTCGCCGGCCCCGAATGAAAATGAAAGCGTCTCAGCCGCCGCTCAGGAACCCGATGCCGCCCGGCCCCCGCATCAGCCGGATGTCGATGCGTTCACGGCGGCAGAGCCTGCCGCAAAGACGGCGCAGCCGCGGCGGCTGGATGGCGCGTCTGCGCCCGCGCCGAAGCACGCCGTTGCACCTGGGCCGGTCCGCGGCGCCGACGTGGTGACTGCCTCGGCCGAAGCGGAATCATCCGCGGCGGAACCTGCTGCCGTCGCGGCCGCCGCCGCACCCCCCGAAGGCACCTACCGCGTGGCGGCGCGCGACACCTACTGGCGGATCGCCCGCAGCGTCTATGGTGATTCGGCCTACTATCGCGCACTCTACGAGCACAACCGCAAGCAGCATCCGCGGGCCGACCGCCTGGCCGCCGGCACGTTGCTCGAAACTCCCGACCTGGCCACGCTCGAGCGGCTGTATCCGCAGTACTGCCCGACCGGCGGACCCCACTAGCGTTTTGCGGGTTGGCCCTTCGCCCGAACCCGTCGTCCCCAGCTCCGAGGTTTGACATGACCCGTCGTACGATCCCGGCCCTGTTGCTTCTTTGCGGCGCTCTGCTGTCGCCCACGCGCCCCGCGCTGGCCGGGCCGGCGGAGTCGGCGGTCGTCGACCTGTCGATCGCGACGCTCAACGAAGTCATGGCAGTGCCGGCCCGAGCAATTCCCGCGTCGCTCTTGCGCGAAGCCCAGGGGGTGGCGATTCTGCCCGGCGTGGTCAAAGCCGGCTTCATCTTTGGCGGCCGGTTTGGCCGCGGCGTACTCATGGTCCGCAACGAGCAGGGACGCTGGGGCGACCCCGTGTTCATCACCATCACCGGCGGCAGCGTCGGCTGGCAGGTGGGCGTGCAATCGACCGACGTGATCCTCGTCTTCCGCACCCGCCGCGGCATCGATCAATTGCTCAGCGGCCGGCAGTTCACCCTCGGGGCCGACGCTGCCGTGGCCGCGGGCCCCGTCGGTCGGCAGGCCGAGGCTGGCACCGATTTGCGCCTCGGGGCCGAAATCCTGTCCTACTCGCGCAGCCGCGGACTCTTCGCCGGCGTCTCGCTGGGCGGTTCGCTGATCGAGATCGACTGGCGCTCGATCGCCGGCTTCTACGGCAGCGCTCAGCTCACGCCGGCCGAGATCTTGGCCGGACGCGTACAGCCGACGCCTGAGAAGGCCGCGGAGTTGCGGGCCACCCTCGCCCGCTATGCCCCCGAGCCCGCGCCGCCGGCCGGCCAACGGGCCGCGGCGCCTGTTGCGCCTGGAGCGGTCCAGGAAGCGCCGCTCGTGGAGATTCGCTAGCGCTCGCCCACGTGGGCGCGGCGTATTGTCAGGGCGAGTTTGACGCTAGAATCGAGGCATCTCCCGCTTTCGGAGGGCCCCGGCGATGCGTCGCGCATTTACGCTAGTCGAAGTGCTCGTGGCGATCTTCATCATCGCCACCTTGATTGCGCTGTTGCTGCCGGCCGTGCAGGCGGCGCGGGAAAGTGCGCGGCGGCTGAAGTGCAGCAACAATCTGAAGCAGATGGCGCTCGCGGTGCAGGCGTATGCAGCGCAGCATCGCGACTTTCTGCCAGCGTGGATTCGCGCGCCGTTTTCGAAGACAGGCCGAAAGCTTGGGCCCGACCAAGGACGGTATGCGGAATCGCAGTCGATCCCCTGGCGGGCAACGTTGCTTCCTTGGCTGGAACAGCAGAACTTGCTGGATCGTCTCGACCCTGAGCAATCGGCGCTCTCGGTGGCCAACCTCCCGGTCGCGCGGACGGAGCTGCCCCTTTTTCAATGCCCCTCCACCCCAGATGCCCCTCGCATCCTGGCGACCGTGGACGGCCAGCACAACGTGAATGTGAGCGTGTTCGACTACGTTGCGCCGCTAACCATCATAGAGTCGGATCTGAAGAGTTATGGTGGTTCGGGCATCTGGAATCAGGCTTACAACGACAGTCTGTCGTTTCTTCTTCCCGCTTCGCTGCGCGATGTGACCGACGGTCTCTCGAACACGGTGCTCTTGTTCGAGAATGCCGGGCTCCCTCGCGATACTGGTTGGGACGATCGAGGACCGTGGCTCTCCATCGAAGCGAATACGGTCCATTTGTGTGTGAATTCAGAGAAAGGTAGTCTGTTTTCCTTTCACCCAAGCGGGGCTCAAGTGGTTATGGCAGACGGCTCCGTCCATTTCGTGCCCGAAACGATCGGCCCGGACCTCCTGCAGGCGATCATTACGAGCGCGGGCGATGAGTCGCTTCCTGCCTTGGGCTGGCGGTAGCGAGAGCGAGAGCAAGGCCGCTCTAATAAGAGCTACGCGAGCAACTCGAGCAGCGGATCGCCCGCGGCCACTAACCGGTGTGGCCGAGATTCCTGGTCGTGCAAGATCGTTTCGGGCGAGATGCCCAGGGCGTGGTAGATGGTCGCCACGAGCTGCCCAGGCGTCACGGGGCGGTCGGCGGGGAACGCCCCGCTTGCGTCGCTTGCGCCGTAGACGAAGCCTGGTTTGAAGCCGCCGCCGGCGAGCATCACGGTGTAGCAGAAGTTCCAGTGGTCGCGGCCGCCGTCGTTGGCGTTGATCTTCGGCGTGCGGCCGAAGTCCCCCAGCACCGCCACAATCGTCCGTTCGAGCAGCCCGCGCTCCGCGAGCTCTGAAAGCAGGCTCGAGCAGGCCGCGTCGAACTGCGGGAGCAGCTCGTTCTTGAGCTTCTTGAAGTTGCCGCCGTGCGTGTCCCAGGTGGCGTTGGCGTCGGGCGCCCAGGAGATGGTGACCATCCGCGTGCCGGCCTCGATCAGACGGCGGGCCAGGAGCACGCTTTGGCCGTAGATGTTGCGGCCGTAGGCCTCGCGCACCGGGGCAGGCTCTTGGTTGATGTCGAGCGCCCGCTGCGTCTGTGGCGACGTGAGCAGATCGAAGGCGCGGGCCTGAAACCGATCGAGCTGCGAGGCGCCATCGCGTGGAGCCTGCCGCGCCAGCCGGCGGTCGAGCCCTTGGACCAGCGCATGCCGCACCGCCAGGCGCTCGGCCGACACCCCGTCGGCCAGCGTCAGCTCCGGCACGGCGAACTCCGGCGAGTTCGGGTCCTGTAAAACGAACAGCGGATCGTGCGATCGCCCGAGGTAACCGCCAAAGAAGCCTGGCTGCGGCGGACCGCCGGCCCCTTCCTTGGTGATGTAGGGGAGCGTCACATGGCCGACGATCGCCCCCTCGGGCGGACGCAGCAGCGAAAGGACCGAGCCGGGGGAGGGGTAGTCGACGCCGCCTGCCCCCACGTTGATCGTGGAATCGCCGCGGTCATGCCCGGTGAGCGACGTGTAGACCGCCAAGGCATGGGCCTCGGTCACGCTGTGATGCATCGAGCGGATGAGCTGCGCCCGGTGCATCTGCTGGGCCAGCTTCGGCAGGTGCTCGCTGAGTTGGATGCCCGGCACGCTCGTGCCGATGGGCTGGAACTCGCCACGGATGCCGGCGGGGGCCGCCGGCTTCAGGTCCCACATGTCGAGGTGACTGGGGCCGCCGTTCAGAAAAATCAGAATGCAGTGATCGGCTCGTGGCCGCACGCCTGCCTGGGCGCCCCATTCATTGGCCCGCAGCAGCCGCGGCAACGACACGCCCATCAAGCCCAGGCTGCCAATGCGCATCATCTGGCGGCGAGAAAGCAGAACGGCCATCGGAGAATCTCCGGCCAGGCAGGTGGGAAGCAATCAGGCGGGCCCGCTCATTGTACCATCCCCGAGCGGGACGCAACGGGGCGCGGCGCAGGTCCGAAACGGAAGATTTCACCGCAGAGGTCGCGGAGGACGCAGAGAGGATTCAGAGATTGAACCACGAAGACACAAAGCCACAAAGAATCGAATTGCTTCGTGTCTTTGTGTCTTCGTGGTTAGAGTTCTCTCGCTCTGCGTCCTCTGTGTCCTCCGCGGTGACAAGCTACGGCGAAGCCTGGGCCGCCGCGGGCGCCGCGGGCGCCGCGCAGGGCCGCCAGTCGGCGAGTTGGATCTCGACGTTGCGCTGGCCGCGGAAGGTGTTGATCACCGGGCGGTAGGCGATGTCGAGCAGCTCGGTGCAGGCCGCCAGGGCGTCGGCCTGGTCGCCGGCGCCAAAGGCCACGCCCCTCAGTCGCACGCCATGTTGCTCGACGACCAGCGAAAGGTGCCGCCCACCGCCGCCAATCTTCTTGGGGGGCTCCTTGAGCCGCACGCCAGAGGCGCACAACAGCGGCCGCGGATTGCAGTGGCCAAAGGGGGCCATCGACTCGATCTGGGCCACGGTGGCATACGTTAGGGCGCTGAGCGGCGTTTCGGCGTCGATCCGCAGCTCCGCCACGCGCTGTTCGGCGGAGAGCGTTTCGGCTACGTACTCGCAAAACGAGGCGCGGAAATCTTCGACGGACCGCTCCTCGATCTTTAGCCCCGCTGCGGCTGCGTGGCCGCCGTGGCTCACCAGGTGATTCGCGCAGGCGGTGAGCGCTTCGTACAGATTGAGCCCGCGCACGCTGCGGGCCGAGCCCACGCCCGGCCGCTCGGCCACTTCGTCGAAGGCCACCAGGATCACCGGGCGATGATGCTTCTCGGCCAGGCGGCCGGCCACGATGCCGATCACGCCGGGGTGCCAGCCGCGCTCGGCCAACACGAACGCACTGTCGCGCTCCAGGTCAAACTCGCTCTGCAGCTTCTTCTGAGCCGAAAGATAAACGCTCCGCTCTAGGCTATCGCGGCTGCCGTTCAGCTCGTGCAGATACTCCGCCAGCGCGCGGGCACGCTCGGGGTTGTCGGTGGTGAGCAGCTCGACGGCGAGCTGCGCTTGGCCGAGCCGGCCGGCGGCGTTCAAGCGCGGGGCGAGTTGGAACGCGATGTCTTCGGCCTCGAGGCCGCCTTGCTTGCCGGTCAGTCCGGCGACGTCGATCAACGCGCGAAGCCCCAGCGGAGCCAGTTCGCCTAACGACGCGAGCGCATGCCGCACGAGCACGCGGTTTTCGTCCACCAGCGGCACTACGTCGGCCACCGTGCCGATCGCCGCCAGTCCCACCGCCTGCAGCAGATAGTTCTTCAGCCGCTCGCCGACGCGCTTGGCCTGGCTCGCCTGTTGGCACAGCGCCCAGGCGAGCTTGAAGGCCACACCGGAGCCGCTGAGCCCGGCGAACGGATAGCCGCCCCCGGGCAGGCCGGGATGCACGATCTCGTGCGCCGCCGGCAGCACGGGCCCTGGCTGGTGGTGATCGCTGATGATCAGCTCCAGGCCCAACTCGCGGGCCACGTCGGCCTCGGCCACGCTGGCGATGCCGCAATCGACGGTGACGACCAGCTTCGTCCCCCGCTGGGCGAGCGTGCGGAGCGCTTCGGCATGTAGGCCGTAGCCTTCGTCGATGCGGTGAGGCACGTAGTAGTCGGCCGTTGCGCCGAGGGTGCGCAGCCCCCGCACGAGCAGGGCGGCGCCGGTGATGCCGTCGGCGTCGTAGTCGCCGTAAACGGTGATCTTGTCGCCGGCGGCCACGGCCCGGTGGAGGCGCTCGGCGGCGGCGGTGCAGCCCGGCAGTTCGCCTGGGTCGCGCAGCTCACTGAGCTTGGGCTCGAGAAACCGCCGCACGGCGTCGGGCTGATCGAGACCCCGACAGAGCAGCAGTTGCGCCACCACGGCCGGCACGTTCGCCGCGCGCTGCAGAAAGGAGATCCGCTCGGCGTGATGCGGATGAATGATCCAGCGTCGGGTCATGGCTTCCATGCCGAGCAAGGAGGGCCGCCCCCAGGACCGTGGACTACGGTCCGCGGACTACTTCTTCTTTTCGGTGTGCAGCGTGTGCCGGCGGAGCCGCGGGCTGTACTTCTTCAGCTTCAGCTTTTCGCCGCCCGACTTGCGCCGCAGCACGTAGTTGTAGTCGCCCGTTTCCTCGCACACGAGAAACACCGGCTCGACCTTCTTCTTGCTCTTGGCCATCTCTACACTTCGACCTATCGAACGGAAGGGATGGGGCCACCTAGCAGGCCCCGCCGAAGCCCGGATTGTAGCCGATCGGGCAGGCGGGGGCTAGGGGACGATTGCCGGCAGGCGTAGGGTGGGTCAAGCGAAGCGCAGACCCACCGTTCCTATCTCCCCGGGCAGGTCGGCGGCGGCTGAAACATTTTACCGTGGATCACGGTGGGTCTGCGCTTCGCTTGACCCACCCTACGGAGAACTCGGGGGCTCACCAATAGTTCAGCGCTCGGCCCAAGCCCCAGGCGACGGCTAGATCGACCATCAAACCACCAGGACGCGACAACCCAGCGCCTGAGCGGGCTGGGCTTGGTTTTCACGAGCATCGGCGCGATCCTCCCGCCGGTATTCTCCCGCTCGGAACGGCCGCGTGCCATAGCGGGAATAGACGGCGGTACGTGCACTCGCATCGCCGCATAGCTCCCTTCGCCCCGCCGGCCGTACAATTGGGCATGAGAATCGCGAAACGGCTTGGGTGGGCTCGGACATTCCTGGTTGTGGGGCTCGTTTTGCTAGCGAGCGCCATGCTCGCGCCGCCCTCTACCGGCTTGGAGCCGCTGGTTCTTCGTCGGCGCGGCATGGGTGCAGTTGGCCGGACTGCTCCTCTATCCGAAGTATCACCCCACTGTCGATCAACCGAAGCCTCGCAGTTCTCTCGTCGGATGGGCCGCAATCATCTTCGGTGCGATCCTTCTCGCGGCCTCGCCGGTGTCGGTTCTTCGAGATCCATCGGAAGAACAGCTTGCTACCGCTCTCTTCGGCGGGCCTATCGCGATCGCCCTGCTCTACGTAGGCATCTGGATCAGGCGTCACGCCAAGCAAGACCGCGGACCGACGTCCCTCTTGCCGGTCTAGCCGGCCAGACGAGCGTCGCCGTAGGGTGGGTCAAGCGAAGCGCGACCCACCGTTCCTATCTCCCCGGGCAGGTCGGCGGGGCTGAACCGCTTTGCCGTGGATAACGGTGGGTCTGCGCTTCGCTTGACCCACCCTACGGGCCGCGGTCTATAAGAATGTTCGCTGCCGACGGACGGCCTCCTCCTCCCCACGGCCCCAAGCCCCCATGAAACGCTGGCTCGATGCCGCGCTGCCGCCGACGCCGTGGGGCGATCTGGTTCGCTTTGCGGGACCGTTTCTGCTGGCTGCACTCTTCCTCGTCCCCTGGTTTGGCTTTCAGGGCGCCATCGGCCAGATCGTCGTCGGCCAGTTTTGGACCTATTCGGCCGCGGCGACGCTGCTAGTTACTGTAGGCCTGATCGTGTATCGCACGGTTGCTCGGCGGCGCCGCCTGCGGGAGTGGGGGCCGCTGCTGCTCGAGGGGCAGTGCGTAGGGCAACTCCCGCTGATCTGGTTCTATTCACCGGCGGTCCTGGCTGGCATCTGGTTCTTCTACTCGTTGCTGCTCGGCGATCTTGCCGAGGGGGGCGGCGTCGTGTGGGCGTTTTCGGCCGCGCTCGGGATCGTCGGCGGCATGACGCTGGCCATGCTGTGGTGGGGACCGCGGCGGCTCGAAATGTTCGAACGCGGGCTCGTACTGGCAGGCTATTGGGGGCTCGAGTGGTCCAAGGTGCTCAGCGTGAGCTGCGCGCGGCGCGAACGGTTCGAAGTGACCTTCGAACGACCCGCCAGCCCATGGCGGCCCAACGCGATGTTGCTGACCTGTGGATTGCCGCTCGCAGTGGCCGACCGAGTCGAGGCGATTCTCGCCGACCGCTGCCCTCAGGCGGTCCGCGTCGCGCCGGCGAGCGAACAGGCGGTCGTCGCCAGCGTGCGCCGGCAATTCCAACTCAAGCATGCCTTCTGGGCCACGCTGCCGGCGGCCGTGTTCTTCGCGCTCATCGGCCCTTGGTTTCGCCGGCTGGAGCCGAGCGGCCGCCTGGCCGTACTTACGTTTTGGGGAAGCGCCGCCGTCTGCACGGCGTTCTACTTTTGGATCTACCTGCAGGCCCGGCGCGGAGTGCTCCGCCAATGGGGCGAGCCGGAGCTCGCGCTGCGGCAGCCCAAGACCTTTTCGGAGCGCTATCGCACGCTGGGGTGCCTGCTGCTGGGGGGCCTGTGCCTGTTGTTCTACACGTTCATCAGCGGGCCGCTGTCGGTTCGGCACTCGCTCTTCCAACGACTGTTCATGGGGGTGCCGACGGGAACGTTTCTCGGCATGGCGCTGGCGGCCCTTTGGTTCGACGAACTGCTGGTCGAAGTGTTCCCGCGCGCCCTGGTGCTCGGCGAGCGGCGCGTGTTTCCCTTTCAGTTGATGGTGGGCTACGACCTACAGAAGCGCGAGCACCTGGAGCTCAATGTCGAGTACATTCCCGCCGGCAAGCTCGGTGGGGGGAACAGCTATGTCGAGATCCGGCTCCCCCCCGACCGCGGCGACTTTTTCGCGGCGCTGCTCGAAGAGCGCTGCCCCGGCATCGGCCGCACGCGGCACTTCCGGAATCGCCATCCCGAGACGACCGAAGAGCCGGACGGGGAAGACGAGTTCTAATGCCGAGGCCGGCAAAACCAGGCCAGAATCGCGCCAAGCGATCCTTGCCTCGAGCCCGAGCGCCGAAGGCGGAGGTCGATTTCTTCCACGATCTTGACCCGATTCCAGTTGGCGCTCGCTTTGTTTGGTTAGTCTGCGAACCATTTGGCTCGGCAGGCTTCCTCCCGACCAGAACCCGCCGATAGGAAACGCCTTCCATGTTTTGCTGTGTGCGGAACCGCTGGGGTTCCCGCCTCTGGTTTGTCCTGCGCGCCGTTGGCTTGACGTTCGCACTCGTGGCACCGGCTGCCGCCCAGCCTGGCCCCGTGCCCGTCTCGGTGGCCCAGGTCGTCGAGCGGCCGGTGCGAGCGACGCGCAGCTTCGCCGGCACGATCATGCCGGTGCGCAAAAGCGTGGTGGGGAGCGCGGTCGACGGCCGGGTCGAGCAGTTCCTGGTGAACGAAGGGGACCGAGTCACGAAGGGGCAGCCGCTCGCGCAACTCCGCACCAAGCTGCTGGAACTCCAGATCGCCGGGGCCAAGGCCGAGCGTGAACTTCGCAAGCATGAGCTCACGGAGCTGCAGAACGGTTCGCGCCCCGAGGAAATCGCCCAGGCCAAGGCCAAGTCAGCCGCCAGCCAAGCCCTTTACGACTATCACCGCGGACGGCTGAAGCGGGCAGAGGCGCTGCGCAATCAGCCGCGGGCAATCAGCGAAGACGAGATGCAAGAGGCCACCAGCGCCACCGAAAGCGCCCTGCAGGTGATGCTCGAGTCGAAGGCCGCTCTGGACCTGGACTTGGCCGGTCCGCGCGAGGAACGCATCCAGGCCTTCGGGCCGATGAAGACTCGCCGTTCGTGGCCGAGGTGCTGAGTCTTATGCTCCGCGGGGCTGTAACACCATGGTTCGCTGCTCATGTCCACGTCGCAGGGGTCAGCCTCATGAACTGCACCACGATCCGCACCCCCGGCGGCAGCCAGGCCATGGTCCGCTCCACCACGGCGTCGGGCACTTCGCGGACTGGCGGGTTGTCGCGAGCGTCGTCTTGCCACAGCGCAGGCCACGGACACAACGGAGCCGCTCGACCACAGAACCAGGAATTAGCTCGTACTCCACCCCCCAGGCCATCATCCGCTTGATGCGGCTCACGTGGTCGTTGACCTACTTGCGGGCATACCGGCCTGAGTCGACCAACGCGTCCCGCACTGACCTCAGGCGCCGGGGACGGAACTTCCGGGCAGGCCCCGTGGCGTAGAGCTTGAGCAGCGGTCGGACGGACGAGCAGATCACGACGTTCTCGTTGCTCGGCGTCACGCCGTCGCGTTTGACGTAGTACGTGCGAGCCCAGGCGAGATACCGGTCTACCAGTTCAATGATCGTAAGCGGCATGGGCTCTGCGGCTCCGGCAGCAGCCCTTGCGTGGTGCAGCTCACGACGGCTCGGCACATGCGGGCGGCGGACCCGCTGCTCCCACTCGGCGATCAAGCGAGCATATTCCGCCCGGCTTTCCGTGCTGCCATATGGGCCGAGATCGACCCGCTTGCCGTCGATGGTGACGCAGGCGAGGTTGCGGGGCTTGAAGAGACGATACGCGGGCGGACGGTTCTTGAGCGTGGGCATGTGTGGCCTCTGGTTTGCCAGGGCCACAGGGGCAGGCTTTGTAGCCTGTTGCGCCGCTGTAGCCGTTTGGCTTCACCTAAGGCCCGCACTGCCGACCGTCGACAGGTAAGCGTATCTAGCTTTCGGGCAAAGAACTTAGTTGCAGTCGGGGCGACATGATTCGAACATGCGACCTCTACGTCCCGAACGTAGCGCTCTAGCCAGGCTGAGCTACGCCCCGAGTGAGACAAGCCGACATTATTCGGCTTTTCCACTGCTGGGTCAACCCAAGTTGCCCGCGATCCAGCCCCTTCACCCCTGGGTTGGGGAAAGTGCCGAACTCCGCTGAGAATCCCGCAGCGGCTCCACGGAAACGAGCTTGCGAATCAGCCCCGCGGGCCCGCCGCCTGGACCTCGGCCGAGACGTGGGCCGCGAAGGCCTTGAAATTTTCGCGGAACAGCCCGGCCAGTTTGCGGGCCGTGGCTTCGTAGGCGGCCGGGTCAGACCAGGTGTTGCGCGGAACGAGCATTTCCGCGGGCGCGCCAAGGCACTCGGTCACGGCGTCGAAGCCGAACACCGGATCCGACGCCACTGGCGCGTCGCGCAGCGCGCCGGAATGGATGCCGTCGATGATGGCGCGGGTGATCGCCAGTTTGATGCGGTGGCCCACGCCGTGGCCGCCGCCGGTCCAGCCGGTGTTCACCAGCCAGGCTTGGGCGCCATGGCGCTGCAGTTGGGCCGCCAGCAACTCGGCGTATTTGCTGGGGTGCCAGACCAGGAACGGGCCGCCGAAGCAGGGCGAGAAGGTGGCCTGAGGTTCGTTTACGCCCATCTCGGTGCCGGCCACCTTGGCTGTGTAGCCGCTCATATAGTGGTACATGGCCTGCGCCGGCGACAACCGCGACACGGGGGGCAAAACGCCGAAAGCGTCGCACGTCAAAAAGATCACGTCGCGCGGGTGATCGGCCATGCAGGGGATCAACGCGTTGCGAATGAAATCGATCGGATACGCCCCGCGCGTGTTCTGCGTGATGCGCGTGTCATGGAAATCGATGTGGTGATCCTGCGCATCGAGCACCACGTTTTCGAGCACCGCGCCGAACCGCAGCGCCTGGAAGATTTCGGGCTCGAATTCAGGCGTCAAGTCGATGGCCTTGGCGTAGCACCCCCCTTCGATGTTGAAGATTCCGTCGTCGCTCCAGCAATGTTCGTCGTCGCCGATCAGCAACCGCTTGGGATCGGCCGAGAGCGTGGTTTTGCCCGTGCCCGAGAGGCCGAACATCAGCGACGAGCGGCCGGTTTGCCGATCAGCGGTGGCCGAGCAATGCATGGAGAGCACGCCCCGCTTCGGCATCAGATAGTTCATGATCGTGAACACGCCCTTCTTCATTTCGCCGGCGTATTCGGTGCCCAAGATCACGACTTGGCCGTCTTCGAAGCTGATGTCGATGCTGGTCTTCGAGGTCATGCCGGGCGTGAGCCGGTTGGCGGGAAACTGCCCGGCGTTGAAGATCACGTAGTTGGGCCGGCCGAACCCTTCGAGTTCCGTCTTCGTGGGGCGGATGAGCATGGTGTGCATGAACAGCGCGTGGTACGGCCGGGCGCAGATCACCCGCACCTTGAGGCGGTACTTGGGGTCCCAGCCGGCAAAGCCATCGAAGCAGTACAGGCGATCGCGCGTGTTGAGGTAGTCGATCGCCCGCTCGCGATTGATCTCGAAAACCTGCCGGTCCATTGGAATGTTGACCGGGCCCCACCACACGTCGGATTCGCTCTCAGGATTGCGCACAATGCGCTTGTCCTTGGGCGAGCGGCCCGTCTTCGATCCGGAATAGGCCACCAGAGCGCCGTTCTCGGCAATGCTCGCGCCCCGGTCGTAGCGAATGGCCTCTTCGTAGAGCAGCGAAGGCGCGAGATTGCGCAGCACCTGCGGCGCCTGCACGCCGTGGTCGGAGAGATCGAAGTTTGCCATCCTTAGTGTCCTCAACCGGTCGAACCTGCATCGCGCTCCCGGCGCCCGACGCCGCGAGTCATCGTGGGTGCGATTATAACGGTCTCCATGCGCCGTCGGCACGGGCGCGCGCCGCGAAATTGTTGCGACGACCGCGCTATTCCGCACATTTGTCGTCGAGCCTCCGTGCGGTCGAATTGCCCGACAAAATCTTGCGACCTAGGTTTGCGGTAAACGGCCCCCTTGTTGCCTGGACGCTTCCATGCCGATGCCCCAAGCTCCGACTCCTCCCGCTCCCGCCAAGAGCTCTCGTCCGCGGGCCTTTGGGTCTCGGAAAGAGAATCGCTACAAGCGCCCGGGGGCCCGCCCGATGCCGGTTTCCATCAGCTTTACCGAGCAGGCTGTCGGCGCGCTGGTCAACGAATCGCCTTCGGGCCTGGGGCTGACCTTTCTGTTCGAGCCGCCGTTTCGCGTCGGGCAGCGCATTCGCACGCGCTATCAGGGCGCGCCGCGATCGGCCGTGGTGAAGCACATCACGCTCACAGAGGGCCAGTTCGTGGTCGGCATCGAATGGGATGACGCCGGCGGCACGAATCGACGTCCCGCCCGCGGACGGTCGGATTCATAAGCCCGACGTTCTCTCTAACTTGCCTAGTCCTTCGATTGCGGCAGGTTCATCTAGACATGCTCGGGCGGCTCCGCTATGACCCGCCCTTGATTCCCGCCGCCATGCGCCCGCATGGCGGGTGCGCAAGGATGCTAGCACGTCGGGGTTGATGCCCGCCTTACGAGCAGAGGACTGCTCGTTCGCCGGCGGCGCCCTTCCCGCGGCGTGAGTTCCAGGAGGAACACGTGCCAGGCCAAACAGGATCGCGGCGCTATTGCTTGTGGGCTGCCAGGCTGCTGATCGCCGTCGGAATGGCGGCCGCTTGGCGCCCCTCGGTCATTGCTGACGAGCCAACGCCGGCTGCGCCCGCGGTTGCACTGACGGAGGGCGAGCCGACGCCCGCGGCGGTGGAGGGGCTAGCGCCCGCCGAGCCGGCCGCCCTCGAGCCTGTCCCGACTACGAGCGAGCCGGACGCGACCATAGCGCAGTCGGCTGCAGAGCCATCTCCGGCCGAGCCTAACTCGGCTGCCGAAAGTGCTTCTGCAGCAACGGGGGAATCCACGCCCGCGCCAGGCGAGCCCGTGCGGCCCGCCCTGGCCGACGAAGGAACCGACGCAGCGAGCGCGACTGCCCAGCCTGCAAGGCCCAATGCGCCGGCCACGCTCACCCCTCCGACGCAGGCGAAGCCGGTGTTGGCGGAGCCGCGAGACGCGACTTCGCGCCGATCAGCCACGAGCCGAGACCACGTCGACGAAGGCGCCAGCGGCGCCCCCGCCGCGGCAGCAACGGCTTTGACCCCTGCTTCGTTCAATGGCGTGCGTCCGGGCGAAACCAGTGAATCGAAGCTCCTCTCCGCCTGGGGCCGGCCTTTCGAGAGTTCGACGATCGAGAATCAAACGCGGTATTTCTTTCGCATCCGGCCCTTCGCCAAGGTCGAAGCCACGGTGACCGATGGGCAGGTCGTGTCCCTGGCGATTCATCTCGGCACGGCGATCGAGCCGCAAACGATCGCCCGCCAACTCGAGCTGAATCTCGACGAGGCGGCCACGGTCCACGACGACGCCGGCCAGCCGTTGGGGCTCGCGTTTCCCGAACGGGGCGTGTTGTTCAGCTTCGCGCCCAAGCCGGGGCAGCCGCGCGTGCTGCTGGTGATGCTCGATCCGATCGACGCGCAGCCATTCCTGGCGCGAGCCGAAGGCCGCTTGCGCTCGGCGCCGAGCGCGGCGCTGGCGGATCTCGAACTGGCGATCTCGCTC
This sequence comes from Pirellulales bacterium, assembly GCA_046349955.1. Classification (GTDB taxonomy): domain Bacteria; phylum Planctomycetota; class Planctomycetia; order Pirellulales; family JBGAPH01; genus JBGAPH01. The sequence continues at coordinate 41,955 of JAXMBI010000008.1, forward strand.
GATCCCCACTATGCCCACGCTTGGTGGACCAAGTCGCGGTTGCTGCTCGAATTGGGCCGGAATGCCGCGGCGCTCGCTGCGGCGAACGAAGCGCTGCGGCTCGAGCCCACGGCGCCGCAGTATCGCCTGACGCGGGCGGCCGCTCTGGCCGCCGCGGGCAAACACGCGGAAGCGCTGACTGAATGCGACGGCGTCTTGGCGGTCGAGCCGCTCGAGCCCATGGTGCGCGGGCAAGCGCTCAAAGTCCGCGGCGATCTGGCGGCCGCGGGTCCGGACCGCGATCCGCAGCAAGCGCTGTCGTTTCACTCGCAGGCAATCAAGAAGGTCGATCCACTGGGGCTCGACCAGCGGCCAGCGGTGCGTCGCGCGGCCAAGGAATTGTTGCTCGAGCTCCACCTGGCGGTTGCCGCCGACGTGGCCTGGGGGAACTGGCGCGACAAGCCCAAGGTCGTGCCCAAGTGGCTGGAGCGGGCCGCCGCGTTTGCCGACGACCTGGAGCAGGTCGAGGATGTTGATCTACCCCTGCGGCTCATGGTGGCCCGCGGGGCGCTGGCTGCGAATGTGGGCGTGCAGGGGCGACTGAACGTGGCGCGGTGGTTGGCCCGCGGGCAGGAAGAAGCGGAACTGCGGCTGGCCAAGGCCACCGATCCGGGCCAACGCGCGCAACTGCGCTGGCAACTTGCCCTGCTGCTGTACGACGCCCTGCAATCCGAGCACGCCCGCGGCAACGTGGGCGAGGCCGACCGTCAAGGACAGAAGCTGATCGAGACGGTCGCTGCCCTCGAAGCGCCGTGGCGTCCCGAGGGAAGCGACTACTTGCTCGGCCGAACTTACTTTCGTCTTGGGGCCGCGCATGCGGTTCACAAGAACGAGCATGCCGAGGCGGTGAAGTGGTACGACAAGGCGCGACCACTGCTCGAGAAGCCGAGCGCGGGACTGCCGTTGGCGGACCATGCGCCCCGCGGCGAAGACTTCGTGAGCATGGGCGTGTCGTATTGGGAAGCCAACCAGCGCGAGTTGGCCGTAACGCTTACCCGTCAGGGAATCGAACTATTGCAAACGGGCGCGCGCGACCAGCACATCGAGCCGACGGCGCTCGCGGTGCCCTATGGCAACCTGGCGACGATGCTCGAGACGCTGGGGCAGCGCGAGGAATCGAAGCGGTTCGCCGAGTTGGCGGCCGGCAGCCGTGCAACGAAGACGCGCTAGGCCGAGCGGCCAGCGCTACTCTTGTGCCTTCTGCTCTGCCGGCGGTTGCTGTTCGTCCGACGGCTTGCTCGCGGCAGTCGTCCGCTCCTTGACCTGGCGAATCTGCGCCTTGAGCTGGTCATTGGAGGCTGCCTCGATCGCGGCGTCGAAGGCCTTGGCCGCTTCGTCCTTGCGGTCCATATCGACGAGCATGATCCCCTTTTGGGCGCCCAGGCGCGCCGGGAGATCGTTTTCGGCCGGGGCATTGGCGATCAGATCGTCCATTGCCTGCACCGCCTCGTCCAAGCGTTTGAGCTGACGCAAGAGGTTGGCTTTCGCGAGGCCGAGTTGCAACTTGACCATCAGGCTTTGCTGCTCGTCGGCCGAGAGCTTGTCGATGAGTGCGAGCGCTTCGTCGTGCTTCTCCGCGGCGATGAGAAGTTGCAGCTTGTGGCTCAGCGTCGCTTGCGACAGGCGCGCCGCGCTCGGCTTGTACTTCTCGACCGCTTCGTCGAAAGCCGCCAGGAGATCGCCGGCGTTCTTGCCGTTGAAGGAAGCCGCGAGCTTCGAGATGGCCTTGTCGAACTCGGCGTCCGCCAGCTTTTGCTCGTACTTGCCTTTCAGGCCGGCCTCATTGTTCGCGTCGGCCTGAATGAGCTCCTTCACCACATCGGCGTACGCGTTCAGGGCCAACTCTTCGCCCACCACATCGAGCGCAGCGGCCAGGTGCTGAGCCTTTTCCTGGCCTTTGGCCTCCGCGGCCGCGGCGAACTCCTTGTCGCGTTCGACCCGTTTCCCGCGCAATTCGGTCAGATGCGCGACATACGCCTCGGCCCCTCCAGGCTGGTAGCCGGTCTGGGCATAGGGACGGCCCTGTTCGTCGGCCAGAAAGATCGTCGGGTAACCCTTCACCGCCAGCTTTTCGTTCCACTCCTGATTCTGCTTCTGGGTTTCCTCGCTCAGTTTCGACTTGTCGTTGGGAAAGTCGAACTCGACGAGCACGAAGTGATCTTTCGCGTCGTCCTTGAAGGCGTCTTTGCTAAAGACTTCGTCATTGAGCGTGATGCACCAGCCGCACCAGTCGGAGCCCGTGAAGTCGAGCAGCAGGTCCTTCTTTTCGGCCTCCGCCTGCTTCATGGCGGCCGCGATATCGTTTCCCCAGCCCTTGCCGCCGGCGAATGCCCAGCCGGACGAAAGCACCAGGGTCATCAGCACCGCGGTTGCGCTCACGGCCCAGCTTCGAAACGAACTCATGACGAACCTCCTCGGAAACGGCAAACGGTTCGCGCGGATCGAACGTCGGCCGCGCTTGGCGAAGTGAACGATTGTATCAGTTGACAGCGAGTTGCGCACAAAGAGGTGGCGGAAAGCAAAACGCCCTGGGCAGCCGTCGCCCAGGGCGTTTGCAAAATCTGCGGACACGAGGCCGCGGTTACTCGGGCGCCGGCTCTTCGGCCGCCGGCGCCGGATCAGCCGGCGGGTCGGCGGGAGCGTCGGCAGGCGCATCGGCCGGCATCTCCTCCAAGCTCTCCGCAGCCGGCTCGGCCGGCGCGTCTTCAAGCGAGTCGGCTGCGGGCTCTTCCACCGGTGCATCGGCAGCGGGGGCGTCGGCCGGCATTTCCGCCGGACCATCAGCCGGCGCGTCAGCGGCGGCATCGGCTGCCGGCTCTTCGGGCAGCGAATCGGCAGCAGGGGCCGCAGCCGGATCTTCGAGCGCGGGCGCCTCGGCGCCGGCGTCTCCCAGCGGGTCGGCCGCCGGGCCAGCCGGCTCGTCGAGCGGGGCTGCGGTGTCTTCGAGGCTGTCAGCCGGTGCGTCGGCGGCCTTGGCTGGTGCGTCGGCGGCCGTGGCCGGGGCTTCCGTAGCATCAGCAGGTTCGTCGAGCCCCGCTTCCGCCGCAGCCGCCTCGTCCGCCGGAGCGGCCTTGTCCGCCGGCGCCGCCTCGTCAGCAGGCGCGGGGTCCTCGAGCGGGCTAGCCTCATCGAGCGCGGGTTCGGCAGGCCCCTTGCTCGGGGCCAACGGGTCAGCAGCCAACGGATCGGCGGCGGGCGCCGATTCATCGGCCGGTTCCTCGAGCGACTCATCGGCCGCCGCCGCGGGCGGCGCCGCATCGTCCGTAGGCTCCGCAAACGGATCGGCCTCGGTTTCGGTTGCCGCGGGCGCCTCCGTCGAGTCAGCGGGCGCTAAAATGTCGTCCGCCGGCGCCTTCGTCTCCTCGGCGGTGTCGGCCGCCGGCTCGCTCGGGGTAGTTTCGTCGAACAGATCGTTGTCGGCCCCAGCGGCCGGGGGCGTGCCGCTGGGCGCCGGAACGGCCGGCGTTTGAGTCGCTGGCGTGGTCGGGCTCGGGACAAGAGCGCGGCCGATGATGCCAGGAATGCTCGAGCGCAAGTTGTACGACTCGCCAGAAGCTTCCGCGGCGGGTTCTTCCGCCGGCGCCTCGGTGGCTGGCTGACCGGCATCGGCCGGACCGACAACCGTCGTCGGCGGCGCCGGAACCTCCACTTCGTCGGCAACGGGCGGCTGCACCACCGTGCGCGGCGTGTGATCATGATCAATCGCCGTGGCCGGGGCGACCGCCTGCTCGCGCAGATCCTGCAAATCTTCTTGCTGCTCCCGCCCGTAGCGAGCTTGTCGGCGCTGTTCCGCGGCCCGGTAGGCAGCCACCTTGGCATGGGCACGGTACTTTTCGAGCGTTTGCCGCTCACGGCCTTGAATGCGTTGCAATGCACGGCTGACCGCAAACTGCTGTCCAGCTGGCGTGTATTCGAGCGCCGCTGCGGTGTCGAAGTCGCTCTTCGCCGCGGCTTCGTCTCCCAAGCGCAGATTCGTGAGCGCCCGGTAGTAATACACCCGCGGGTCGCGGCTATCGTTGGCCGCCGCCTCGGTCAGGCTCTGTTTCGCCGCGGCATAGTCGCCGCCGAAGAACTCATGCACGCCCTGTCCATAGAGCTGCGACAATACGGCTCGCTGTGCCTGGGCCGGCATCGCCAAGCCCACGGTGCAAGCCGCGACCAAGAACCCGAGAATCCGCGGCATTCCGCAAACTCCTGTGACCACGCAAAAGGGGCGTTCAAGATTGGGTGCGGTCGTATCCGCAGCGCAAGTCCGCGCAGACAGCCGCGTAGTGCCGAGGGAACTCGGGCCGCCAGGCCCGCCATCGGCAAGCCCTTAGTATAGCAACGGCCGCAGGTTCAAGCGCAGGGGCGCGAACCGAGAATTCCGGCGACCTGGGGGCGATCTTGCCGTTCGGCCGGGCTGAAACGGTGGCAGCGGGAAGCGCCAGGCCCCGCAGCCCTGGCCCGACTGCGGGTACGGCCGTCCACCCAGGGGCATCGTTCCGGGCCGACGCCCCACCCCTGTTTTCCCGACTCTAGGCTGCCCGGCGCGAACGGCGGGCCAGGTTGAAGTTCAGGAGGTCGCTAATCAGCGTTTTCACCAGCCTTTCGCCGGCCAGCTCGAACACCTCGCGTTGCAGGAGGGCGGAAAGCTCAGGGCGGCCAGCCGCCAGGGCGGCCACTTCTGCCCGCAGGACAGGACCGCTTTTGACTCGCATGTAACCCCGCGCCTCCGACAGCCGCATCCCCAGGGCGCGAGCGTGCGAAGCGTTCCACGCCGCGGGGCGGCAGCGACTGGCGACCTGGTCGGCCAGGCTCTCGAGGTCGCCGCGTACCCGCAGGCCGGCGAGAAGATTCTTCCATTCCATAACGGCACCGGGAGGGGGGAAAGGGAGGGCCGGAACCGGGCGGGTGGCGAACCGTCCGCGGGAAAACGGGCTAAGGGTCTAGCAATTGGCATCGAACCGCTGGCCCTGCCCGCTCCACCTTGCCCCACGCCCCCTGCCATGAGCAGGCAAGCCGTCAAACTCGCGGGCCACCCGGTGGGCCGGGGCGCAGGCGCAGCTTCCGATCGGGCAAGCTGTAGCGCCCCACTCGGTTGCTCGTCTTGGCGGCGTCAAGCGATTACGATGGGAAAGTCCGACGGTTCGTCGCCAAAGCAATCAAACCGGTCCAGCGCAGCACGAGGAAAGGCAACCTTCATGGGGGGGAGCGAACGCGGCATTGTCCGATTCGGCTGTCCTGCCTGCGGCGCACGACTCAAATCGCTTCGTGAACAAGCCGGCGGAAAATTGCGCTGCCCCGAATGCAGCGAGGTGGTGCGGGTGCCTGCGCCCGAAGTCGTGGAGGCGTCGCAGCGTTCTGCCCCGGAGGACGACGTGTGGATCGCCGTCGAATGCCGCGTTTGCCACACGCGCATGGACGCACGTCCTCATCAGGTCGGGCAAAAGATCGCCTGCCCCGATTGCCACACGTTGGCCACGGTGCCGCCACCGCCGCCTGCGCCGAAGAAAGTTCAGTTGACCGCCCCCAAGGAGACGTTGGGAATCGAATCGCTCGCCCCCGCGCCGCGCGATGTGCTGACGGGGCCCACAACGCAGATCGTTTGCCCGCACTGCGGCTTTCGGCAAACGACTCAAGTCGATCAGCTCGGGCGCAAGCATTCGTGCACGGGCTGCTTTCTGATCTTCATTCCGCCCACGCCGCGGCCGAATGGCGATGGCGATGGCGAGGGATTCGACGACGAACTGAAGCTGAGCGATGCCGCGCCCCGCCCCAAGCCGACGTTGCCAGACTTCGATCTCGACGCTGACGGGGATTCTGCCGCGGCGCCGGCCGCGCCGTTTGCGTCGCGACCCGAACTATCGCGTCCCTTGGGTCCGCGTCCCAAGCTGCCGGCTTGGCCGCTCGTGAGCGGCGTGTTTGGGTTTCCGCTGCGCCCCGGGGTTTGGCAGCGGTGGGTCGGGTTGTCGGTGGGGTTGGCGGCGATCTTGATCTTGGTGAGCAACGCCCACGCCGTGACCCGCGGCGGGCCTGGCAAGGAATGGGCGCTGGCGATCCTTTATTCCGGCCTGGCGGTGTTCGGCGCCGCGATGTGGTACGTCTTTGGCCCCGCCATCCTGCTGGCGATTTTTCAAGATACGGCCGCCGGGAACGACAACGTCGAAACTTGGCCAGATGGTCCTTGGATCGACACCGCGCTCGAGGGGCTCTACATCGTGTGCGCCCTGGCCACGGCCGGCATCGTTTCGGCCGGGCTGTGGGAAGCCGCCCGGTTCTCGGGCATCGGCAACGCTTGGGCCGCCACACTCACGGGGCTCGTGGGCTTCGTCGCGTTCCCCGTGTTTCTGTTGTCGATGATCGAACAGGGCTCGATGCTGATGCCGGTTTCGGGCCCCGTGTGGGGCAGCCTGATCTCCGGCTGGAAGTGGTGGGCCGTGTTTCTGATCGAGTCGCTGCTGCTCGACTTCGCCGTCGGCAATGTTGTCCTGGCGATTGTGCGACGGCTTCCCGAGACCGGCATCGGCGCGCTGCAGATGACGGCGCTCGCGGCGGTGGCGGCGCTGTTCGTGGCCTTCCTGATCATCTACTTCCGCCTGCTGGGCCGGCTCGCCTGGTGCTGCGAAGAGGTGCTGTCGCTCAAGGCGGCCGACGAGGAGGAACCGCCACGGCTCAACGACCGGCGGCCTGCCAAGCCAGTTCCTCAACCAGCCCCTGCCGCCAGCCAGCGCCCGCGCTACACGGGCCCCAGCGATGACGACGACGATTTTCTGAGCGGAATCTAGCCTTGTGAGGTGACTGCGGGCAATGTTGTGTGGCCGGCGACCAGAGAGCCAAATTCAACGGGGCGCCGCTCGCTCGAGAAGCAGCCTTGACGATGGGCGGCTGAACGAAGAGACTTAGAAATTCGTAGTCGGCCGCCGGCCGAATCGAGCCGCCCGTCGGCCGCCCGATTCTCCTCCTCCGCGGTCCAATACGGGCGATTAGCTCAGTTGGTTAGAGCACTAGCTCGACAAGCTAGGGGTCACTGGTTCGAGTCCAGTATCGCCCACTGGAATAACCTTGCAGTACATCGCATGGTACGGCACACCCCGGAGCTTCCGGGGTTTTTTCCTGCGCCTCCGGCTCTCGATCATCTCCCTGCGGCCCTCTGCCATCTCCCTGCGGCCCTCTGCGTGCGCCTGCTGCGCCGGATTCTGCGCCGCCTGTGCGCCGACCCTGGATCCCCGGTCGAAGTCGCCAACGGTCACTTGCAGGTAATGTTGGCGGCCACGGCTCGCGTATTCCCAATCCAGGCACAGACCACGTGCAGCGGGTAGGTCAGTTTCAGATTACCCGGAGATAGACTGCACGGGCCGGGCAGCATTTTCGGCCAGCGCGCCCGTCGGGCACTCCCGCCCCTTGCTCGCGCTGCGCGCCTAGTGTGGCGCAACCCGAAAAACATCGTGTGACGCTGCACTAGCCGAGGCGGGGCTCGAACCCGCACGGCCCCTGAGGGCCACAGGATTTTAAGTCCTGTGCGTCTGCCAATTTCGCCACTCGGCCATCTTCGTTCAGCACTTCAGGTTAGGGGCATCGGCCGGCTGTCACAAGCCGGCCTTTTTCGTTCGCGGGTCAGGGGCGGGTCAGGCTTCGGTAACACCGACCAAACCGCACGCTGCCCGCTACAATGTGGGCATACCTGCCGGGTGCGTCTGATCCACGCTTGGCCGGCCGCGTCGTGTGTCTCCATGCACGGCTGCGGCCGGCCGCCTGGCCTTTCATGGAGACTTCTTCGATGGCCACTAAGGCTAAGGCCGGCGTTGACCTCGCCACGGACGACCTGATTGCCGCCTTCGATGCTGCTGCCCACGCTGATCGCCGGCAGCGTATCGCCCGCGATGCGGAAGCCGAGGCAGAGGCGCTACGCCAGGCTGCCAAGAATGCGGAAATTGACGCATTGTTGGCGAAGCTCGAAAACCATGTGGATGATCGTTGGGCACAAAGGCTCGCTGACGCCGGGTTCCGAAGAGGTGAACTGGACGTCTGCGAGAACCGCGGCCGTCGTGCAACCACGATCGCCGGCGGCTTCATTGCTGGTAACGATCCTCGCTTGTCAGCCTACAAGGCGGCATTGGCCGAATACCGCCACGAGTTCGAATTGATCGCGGCCGTTCTGGGGGGCGAGATCAAGCGTCGTTGGCCGGCAGTGAAGGATGCCGATAAACCTAGCCCCACGACTTTAGTCGCCTTGCTCTACGAAGACAGGCGGATTGAGTTTCCCGATGGCTTGGTTGAAACGCTCTCTGACAACGAGCACACGGTCCTGACGGCACTGGCTGAAAAGAAGGCCGCTGATCTTGAATGCCTGCGGGACTCGACCGGACATGCCACACCAAACAAAGTGCTTGCTGCGTTGCTGGCACGGTTGCCGCGCCTAGCTGCCCACGTTCAGTTACCGGGCGGCAAGGGTCGCGGCGGGTACAAAACCAACGTTGTGCTTGCTCAGGCGCCGGCCTCCCGATAGGGAAACAAACGCCCACCAAATCGACCACTATCTACCCACGACCGCTGCGAGAGTGCTCCCCATCATAGGAGCATGAAGACCGCACGCGAGTTTCTCTCTGAGATCAGCCGACTGGGCTTGCCGGAAATCGACCGGCGGCTCGCTGAACTCTCCGAAGAACAGAAGGCCCTTCGCACCTTGAAGCGAGCTGCTACGCGCATCTCGCGAAGGGAGCCGGAGCCCTCTTCGCCAACCCAAGATCAAGGGGCAGCCCAATGAGCCGCGAAACACCAACCCTTCCGCACCCGCTCGACGACGCTGACCTAATCAAGCTCTGCAAGCTGTTCGGCGAAGGTTCCGACTTGGGCCTCGACGATCACGACAGTCTGCATCTGGCGGTGTGCCAACTCGCGGTCGAACTCGAAGTGCGGACGCCGCCCAAGACGTGGGCCGACGCCATCGCGATCGAGCCGCAGCTTGAGTACCTGCGGAGCCTCGCCAGTCTGCGACCCAAAGGCAAGGCGTGGGCTGACTCTGCGTTCTTCACGTCGTCGCTCCGCTGCCTAGTCGGGCCCGAGGCCCGCAGTCCACGGCTCCGCGATCCGGCGATCACGAAGCTTGTTCTCGACACCATTACTCGTGCTTTGGAGGTTTAGAACGTGTCAGAAGCCCAGATCAAAACGCACACGACCAACGGCGAGGCCGACGAGTCGACCGACTTCAACCCCGCGATGTTCAAGCGGGAAGCGGCCGTCCGCGAGCCCGATCCGTTCGACGACCTCGACAAACTTCGACTGTCGCAGGACTTCACCACGCTGACGCCGGTGCGGCAAGAGATCACCGAGTGCTTGGTGAAGAAGCCGAACAAGCAAGAGTTTGTGCGCTGCCGCGGGAAGGAGTGGTCGTTTGAGACTTGGACCTTCACGGAGAAAGAGGGCAACCGCGAAACGTACTTAATCCAGCCTCACATGGTCGACGAGCTGCAAGGGCAGGCCCAACCGATGCTGCTCATGCTCGCCAAGAGTCGTTTCGGCAAGACGCCGTTCTTTTGGCCGATCCCACTGGCTATGGCTGGGGCGACGGCCAACCGCTGGCACGCTTCCGCGATGACGGCTGCCGAGCGTTCTATCGATGCGTGGGTGCGGATCGAGGCCGACATGAACGCCGGCTGCTACATCATCAACATCGCCGAGGGCGAACTGCCGCCGCCCGTGTGGCCTGAAGCCTTGGAGATGCGGGACTATCTGCGGCTCGCCTTCAAGGGTCGCATGATTGCCAGCTACGAGCACCCTGTGGTTAAAGCTCTGCGGGGTGTTGCGTGAGCGATCCGCTGGCCGCATTCCGCGAGATTTGGCTCGCGGACTTCGAGTTTCATGCGCCGCCGGGCGAGCGACCTTTGCCGCTTTGCCTGGTGGCGCGTGAGTTCCGCAGCGGGCGGCTCATTCGCCATTGGTTCGACGGCCAAGACTTCCCAGCCGCCCCGTTTGCGGTCGGCCGGGATGCCCTGTTCGTCGCCTACTACGCTTCCGCCGAGCTGGGCTGCTTTTTGGCCCTCGACTGGCCCATGCCCACTAACGTGCTCGATCTGTTCTGCGAGTTCCGGCGGGTCAGCAATGGCATGAAGTCGCCGGCCGGCAATGGTTTGTTGGGGGCGCTTGCCTGGCACGGACTGCCAGCGATCGACGCCATGGAGAAAGAGGGGATGCGGGAGCTAGCGATTCGCGGCGGCCCGTTCGCCGACACCGAACAAAGTGGGCTGCTCGATTACTGCCAAAGCGACGTTGACGCCTTAGCCAAGTTGTTCGCGGCCATGTTGCCACGGCTCGACGAGCGCCGTGCGCTACTTCGCGGAAAGTACATGAAGGCCGTGGCTCACATGGAGCACACCGGTGTGCCCCTCGACGTTGAGACGTTCGAGCGGCTTCGCGACAACTGGCAGGCGATTCAGCTTCGGCTGATCGACGAGGTTGACCGCGAGTACGGCGTGTACCCGCCGACTGCCGTTCCGGTAGACCCGGACACGCCCTTCGGGGCTGCGGTGTACGCAACGGCTGGGCAATGGGGCATCGACCCCTATCGGCTGGCCGTGGCGGCTGAGCATGTTTGGCAGGAGAAGCGGGGGGCTGTCGAGGAACATACTAACGCCGTCCGCAAGGCACGTCAGTTAACGGGGCTGACGGTGAGTCGCATCGATCGGTTGGAGAACCGAGGCCACGATGCCTCGACGTGCCCCGGCCTCGACGTGAAGGCCCGCGAGTTGGCCCGCGAGTTCCCGGCCCTGGGCATCGGCACGGGTTACCGTGAGGGCGAGCGGGACGACGCTGACTATGCCGGCGGACTGTGGCAACTCTTGCGTGAGCCCGGTCGGCTGCTGCGAAAGCACGATGCCGAAATCCTCGAGCGTGCCGCCGAGTTGGTGGCCGAGTCACCCGACGCACCCAGCGACTGGCAGCGTTCCTTCAACGCCAAAGCCTTCGCCCGTTGGCTGGGCCATCGCGGTATCCCCTGGCTGAAGGACGACGCCGGCCGGCTGAAGCTCGACGACGACTCGTTCAAGCAGATGGCTCGGCTCTACCCGATGGTCTCGCAGCTTCGCGAACTGCGGCACGCTCTCTCCGAGTTGCGGCTCAACTCGCTCGCGGTGGGCAGCGACGGCAGAAACCGGCTGCTGTTGTCCGTCTTCGCCAGCCGGACGGGCCGGAATCAGCCGAGCAATGCGAAATACATCTTCGGCCCCAGTGTCTGGCTCCGAGGGCTGATTCGCCCGCAACCCGGCTGGGCCGTGGCCTATGTCGACTGGTCGAAGCAAGAGTTCGCGATCGCGGCGGCGCTCTCTGGCGATCCGGCCATGATGGACGCCTACACGAGCGGCGACCCTTATCTGACGTTCGCCAAGCAAGCCGGGGCGGTGCCCGCGGACGCCACGAAGGAAAGCCACAAGGCCGAGCGGGAGCGGTTCAAGGTTTGTGCCTTGGCAGTCCAGTACGGCATGGGCGAACGCAGCCTATCGCAGTCCCTGGGGCAGCCTGAGATTGTCGCCCGCGAGCTGCTCCGGCTGCACCAGCAGACGTACCCGAAATTCTGGCGTTGGTCGCAAGCGGCAATCGACCACGCCCAACTGCGGGGCTACCTCGAAACCGTCTTCGGCTGGCGTATCCGCGTGGGCCACGACGTGAATCCCCGCAGTTTGGCGAACTTTCCCTGCCAGGCGAACGGGGCCGAGATGCTGCGGCTCGCCTGCTGCCTGCTGACCGAAGCCGGCGTCAAGGTGTGTGCCCCGATCCACGATGCCCTGCTCGTTGAGGGGACCGATGCCGAGATCGAGGCTGTGGTGGCCAAGACGCAGGCCCTGATGGCAGAGGCCGGCCGCATCGTGCTGGGCGGCTTCGAACTGCGGAGCGATGCCAAGATCGTCCGCCACCCGGACCGCTACAGCGACCCCCGCGGGGACGAATCGTGGGGTCGGATCATGGCCATCTTGGGCGAGATCGACCGCGAGAACATGGAACGGGACGACCCACCCAACATGGAACGGGACGGACCACTACATGGAACGGCTAGGGCCACCTGTCTTCTTACTTCTTAATACTTTCTCTAGATACTTAGAAAATAAGAGTGGTAGTAGTGGAGTCTGAGGAGTTCGACATCGAGTCGTTTCGGATGCCTGTTGGGTATGTGCCTGTGCTCGTAGAGCTGGCAACAAAGGCAAAGCCGAAAGCGCTCCCTGCTCACGTTCGGGGCTCCTTCATCCGACCGGTCCCACTGAGTTGGATTCGCCAAGCTTCTGCGCTTCCGGGTAAGGCCGTGCTGGTGGCGTTGGCTTGCTGGTATGCCGCGGGCAGGGCCAAGGCGACCACTGCCCAAGTTACCCCGAAGGTGCTCCGCGAGCTGCGGCTCAACCGCAAGAGCTTTCGGCTGGGCCTTTCACGAATCGAGGGCGTGGGCATGGTGTCGGTCGATCGACGCCGCGGCCGTAGCCCCGTTGTCACGATCATTCAGCCGGAGGGGCAAGCCGATGACTGACCAACCCTATCTGACCGCCGACGAGTGCGTGGTGTACCTGCGGCTCGACGTTGGTGGAGACAATCCGCGGGAGCGGCTGCGGAACCTGGTGCGACGCCAAGGTCTGCCCGTCCTGAAGCGTGGCCGGTTGCAACTGTTCGCCCGCGAGGCCGTCGACGCCTGGTTGCGGGGCGAACGGTTTGGCAGCAAGAGAACCGAACCCGCGCGTTTGCGGGTCAGCTAACGACTTACGAAACAACCCCGGCCGAAAGTATCGGCAGCGTGTCGAAACCGGCCGGGAAACACGATGGAGAAGCCCGAAATGTTGCTCGAATCTCGCAAAGGCCGCACCCCCGAAATGCAGGCGGCAATCTGCTCGGCAGTGGGGGGCATGCTTTCCGCCGATGCCCTCGAACGTTGCTACGCCAAGGCGTTCGTCGCGAACGTGGCTGAGTTGGCCGCGGAAACCATGCGGAAGTGGCAGGCAGAGCCCGTCACCTCGCCGCCCGGCTACGACCGGCGCACTGCCAAATCGCTCGTCAGCTTCGCTATCGAGGCTGCCAAAAGCTGCGGTATCGAAGTGCCTTCCTCGATCTTGATCGCCGAAATGCACACGCCGGAGACCGATTTCGAGATCGAGCTGATCGCCGACATGCTCTTTGACTGGGCCGAGGCACTCGAAGCCTGGGCCGAAGGCGACCGGGACCACGCTTAGGACCAAAACCGCAAAATGCGGTTTTGAATCACTCACTTTCACGTTTTGGAGGAACACACGATGACTACGACAATTTCCGCTCCCTCGACCGCTCGCGACCTCGCCAATGCCGTTGTGGCCGACCAGGAGGCCCGCCAGAACGCCGCACAGGCCGCGTACCGCGATCTTGTCCGCCAAGCGGCCGATGGGGCCAAAATCGATCCGAAGGCCGCAGCGGCGATCCTGCAAGACGCTCGAAAGGACGCCGGCGATCTGCAAGTCGACGTTGCCCGACTGCTCGCCCGCCGAGAGTGTGTGGCCACGATGAACGCACGCCAGGCCGCCGAGAAAGAATCCGCCGCGATCGGCGCGAAGATGTTCGAAGCCCGGCAGAAATACCACGACACGGTGGCCAAGGCCGAAGCTGAGCACACGGCGGCTTACCGCGAGCTGCATCAGCAAGAGCTTGTGCAGAAGAACATCTGCGAAGCGGCGAACGCTGCCCGTCTGCGGCTGCAAGGCGAGTTGGCTCCGCCGGAGTTGGCGACCCGCATCGAGGCAGTGCGTAAGGAGCTTGAGAAGCGGCGGAGCTTCTACACACTCAACATGGGCGATGACGCGGTCGGGTCACTTCAACACGAGTTGAATCAACTCCTCGCCGAAACGCTGCTGGTCGACTGACAAACGCCATTTCGCTACAATGCCGGTGGCGAGCTGCCGGCAGGAAACGCTCACCAAAAGGGGCCCATTCATGATTGATGACGTAGGCAGTGACGTCGACGATGAAGTGATCGTCGACAGCGACCGCGCTTTTGTGGAAGCGGTCAAATTCCTGCGGGCGCTTGGCATCGACCATCCGCTCGGCGGCAACCCGGACATGCCGTACAGCGCGGCGGCCGACTACAGCGACCGAGCGCCGGGGCACGCGATGGATTCGCACATTGCCGCCTGGCGAAAGGCCATTGCGGAGTTGGAGCAATCCGGCGTCCGCGTTCCGCCGCTCACCGATGAGATCGTCGACGCCTTCGCACTGATGACGCTCAACGACTATTTCGACGTCTGCGAGCACCTCGACGAGCACCCCAATCTGGCCTGGTCGAAAGAGGGCCAGCTTGATGACGAGCAAAAGCTCGAAGTCGAGAACATTCTGCGGATGCACCGCCCTAGCCATAAGGTGCATTTGCAGTTGTCGGCGGCAGCGACCGACCCCGTGTTGAAAACTGCTTACGAGCGGGAGCAGGCCGCAGCGTTCTTCCAGCGGGTGAACAGTAAGCCGCGGGCGCAACTGCACGAGCGCCTCGAAGCCCGGCGAATCCTCGATCAAACGGGCGTTCGACGGCGACGTTAGGAAACCGCGTCTCGGGTGGTGTTGGGCTTCGCCACCTTTGAGACACGATGCCGGGCCGGCGGGCTTGAACCCCCTGGTCGGCCCGGCTGAAAACAATCGCTTCGGGGGCCCGCCGGTTCAAATAGGCTGGCCGGCGTGGCTTCCCGGAGTTTTTCGAGGTGAATGATGCCCTATAGCGATCCTGAGAAAGCACGTGCTTACTTCCGCAACTACCGACGCCTGCGCCGTGCTGGTGACGAGCGTTCAACCCCGGTACACCCCGCGGTGTCGGCCGAGTTTCGGCTGCAAACCGCAGGCGACGTTCTGGCGATGCTCGAAGACCAGTGTCAGGCGGTATACGACGATGACGCCATTTCGACGACAGAGCGAGCCCGCGTCATCGGCTACCTGGGAAGCGTGACGCTCAAGGCGATCGAGTGCGGCGACTTGGCCGCACGACTCGAAGCAATCGAGGTGGCCGTCAAGGCGAAGAAACGAGCCGACAAACAAGCAGAGCAAGAAAGGAAACAAAAGCCCAATGCGAAAAACGACCCCCGACGTAACCGAATGCTCGCCCCGCGAACGGTGTGCGATTGAGATGGCCGCTGCCTTGCGTGGCGATCACAACGAGCTGGCCCGCGTAGCCGGCTGTGCGACCTACACGACGTGGCGACTGGCTGACACCCACGGCACACGACACGGCATCGGCTACGCCGTTCACACCGCCTGTTGCCATCTGCTGGAAGCCGCGGGAATGTGGCTGCGTCTCAGTGGAGCCGGCTGCGGATTGGGGCTCGAGGGAAAGCCGCCTGAAGTGGTAGCGGAAGCGACCGATTGGGCGATGAGTGCGGCGCTCGTCTGGGCGTTCATCTTCGACACCAAGCGAAAGGGTTGGCAGGCATTCTGTGAGACCCTTGGCATCGACGCCGACGCCTGGCTCGCATCTCTGCCCGGCGGCTTCCTGCTCAATGGGGTCGAGGGGATGGTAGACGGCCTCGTACCAAGTGCAGAGCGGGTGCTTGAGTACCTGAAGGAAATCGACCCCGACGACACGCACACCGGCGTGCTCACGGCTGAGAAGTTCAAGGGCGACCTGATGTCGCTCGTCGAGGAGTTCGAGGCCGTGTGGAGCTGACACACGCCTGACACGATCAAGAGGCCGTGCGGCTCAACGTGAGCCGCGGCAAACAGACACGCAAGAGGCAATGTCTTAGGGGCAGCCTACAGCAATGCTCTAGCCGCCGTTCATTGGCAATTCGAGTCTGCCCGGTTCGGTGTGCTCCACCGCGCCGGGCTATTGCGATGTAGGGCGAAATCGCGCGCCAGGCTGGTTTGCCGGTTTTGCGGCCTTTCGGCATAGCCAGAAGCAAACGGCTCCAATGATGCACAAGGTCGCAGCAGTCGGCTCGGGGACGGGGACGACCGCCGTCCAATCTACGCCACTTGCGGAGCCGGACAGGCCGAAGCCGTAGACGATTGGCATCGGATCGCCAACCGAAGCAATAGGCGCTTCGATATATACGCTGGGCATTCCACCCGCGACAAGTGTTGTCAAGTCGACGGCGGTTCCGGGCGTCGCCGTCAGACGTTCGCCAGATCCAAAGACGCCCAAATGATATTCTCCGGGGGGAGCGTCCGCAGGAATCTCTACCGACAATGCATTGCGCGAACCGAAGGTGAAGACCGATGCAGGAACATCCCAGATCGCGGGCACCGGATCTGACCGCGGCACTTGCAAAAAAAGCCGCTCCGGCGAATTTTCGCCGGGGGCCGTGGACTGACCGGTAGTAAGCGAATGGCCGCCATATTGCAATCCGGCGAAGGGGAAGCCGGCGTGCAATCCCTCGGGTACGCCCACATTCGGTGAGCCGGACGAGGTCAACGGGAACAACTTCTTTTCCGGCTCCCCAGAATCCGTGATAGTCCAAAAGCCCTCTTCGACGTTGTAGATCAAGTAGTCCTGGCTCAAAACGGCGTGCGTCTCAAGGCCCACTTCTGCGAGCAAGTGAGACGTAAAGTGCGCTCTGTACACCAGAATATCATTGAACGTGTCATGGTCGACGCCGTCGAATGCAATGTTCTCGAAAGGGATAACCTCGCTCAAGGGCGCTGTGCCCCCATAACCAGTATGCTCGTGTGTCGCGCGCGCGTCGTCCCCCCCAAACAGGACGAGATTGAAGTATTTCACGGTCGGCGATGAGTCATCAACGGTCAGGGAGTACTTTGACAGGCCGCCAACGGAGTTAGGGAAGGGCCAGAATTGGGTGTGAGTCTCCGTGCCAGCGTCGAGGCGAAACGCGCCTTCGTCCTTTCCGATTGTGGTGGTTACCGTAGCCGCATACTTGGAGTCACTTGAGCTACGGCCATATTCATCCTCCCCGTGCGCAAAGAAAATCCATTTGTCCGAATCGTTCGCCACCACGTTCACTGACGGGTGGCCGAATCCGTAGAACGACGCGTCGCCGTTGAGCACCGCGGTCACGTCGCGGGCAAACAGCAGCGCCGGGGTCACCGCAACCCACGCCAACACAAGGAACATAGCGGTCCGGAACAATTTGCGCGTCGCCATGGGTTGTCTCCTATCGTTGCGGCTGCTTTCGTCGGGATGAGCGCCCCGCCGATCCTCTAGACGCGAAGTGGCGGCGAGCCGGACGGACGGACCGGAAAAAAAGGCTAGGCCGACTTAAGACGCGTCCCACCTTAAGTTTGCGGTAGAGCAGCCTGCCTGCCCGTTCGTCGCACCGCTGACCCGAACGGCGAACTCGGGTGAGAAAGGGGTTTGGTGCAGGCAGACGCCCAAGAGGGCGGCTCTTGGTCTTTGGCAATTCGCTCGTCTCGCCCCGTCAGGTGTGGCCCACCGGGCGGGGCTTTCGGTCCTGGAATCCCTTCGCTTGACCTAACTTTCTTGTCCGCCTATGCT
The DNA here is from genome assembly GCA_046349955.1 of Pirellulales bacterium. GTDB lineage: Bacteria > Planctomycetota > Planctomycetia > Pirellulales > JBGAPH01 > JBGAPH01. The sequence goes on from JAXMBI010000008.1 coordinate 59,404, forward strand.
TGCGCGGGGTTCGCTAAATGAAAGCAACGAGATCACCAACTAACCCTTCATGAGTTCTGGCCCTAATTTCGCCCGTCCGCCGGTGGTTGAGGTCGTCATGGGGGTGCAAATGCACCCATTACGATCGTTTCTCGCGCCGCACACCGGACTCTTCTGGCAAGAGATTCGAGCCGAATACCCGAACGTTCGCGAGGCGGCCATCATAGGCCCCCAGCAGGAGAACTTTTCCGCCGCCGGCGCATTCTCCGGCGGGATTGGTCTAGAGTTCGGGGCTGTCCCCCCCTTCCCCCGAGTGATCTATTCTTCCGAGCAAGGCGACTGGCTTACGCAAGTTCAGAGGGACCGATTTCTGCACAATTGGGTCCTCATCGAGGGACAAGAATACCCGAGATATGAAGCTGCGGTTCGCGATCGTTTTCACGGTCAGTGGGGGAAATTCCGTGACTTCGTAGATGCGCAGGGTCTAGGTGAGATCAGGATTGCTCAACTTGAACTGACCTACCTCAATCTAATCGACCCGTGGACGGCGGAGTCCGAGTTGTCCGATTTGCTGCCCGATTTTCATTGGCGAACGGGCGGCAGGTACCTCGGATCGCCGGAAGCGGCACAAGTTGGTTACGTTTTTGGTGCTGCTACGGGTGATCGCAGACTGAGAATGAACTTTGAACCTGGTGTCCGTGGCACGGCATCCGTGCTTCGTCTTGAGTTGACCGTTCGGGGGACCACGCAGCCCAATGAAACCCTCGAAAGCTGGTTTGACGGCGCTCGGGTTTGGATTGTGAACGCTTTTCGCGATCTGACTGGGCCAACCTGGCATGATAGGTGGGGTTTGCAATGACGTCTCTTACGACACAATTTCCTCCCCGACTCCAAGCAATCCGATCGGCATTGCTAACTGGACTTGCTTCCTCAGAATCTCAGGCTGATCAACGCTGTGAGGTCCTACCCGCAAGTTCGGGAATGCAATCCCGGTCACGTAGCGTGGCCGGAGAAACAGCGAGCACGCTCGCGGGCGAATTGGGGGGGGGCCGGCGGTTTCAAACGCTTTACGACACTATCGAGGGATACAAGGCCCTGCCTGACAATTGGGATACTTACGGAGGCACTCATTCATCTCGAATTGCCGCCGACTTCGCAAAGGGGCTTCTCCGTCAGCTTTCGAGCCAAACGCGAATCGCCGTCCCGAAGGTTGTACCTATTTCAGACGGGGTGTACATCGAGTGGGTGACGAAGACTTCCAAGCTTTACTTTGAGGTGGATTCCGAATCGGTGCTTTTCTCACAGCGTCGGGGTGACAGGGCGGTCTTCATTGGTGAAGACCCGTCTTTCGACATTCTCGCGGCCGCAAAGTTGGTTTCGGACTTTCACGCCCACATCCCATAGCGACAGAAGTGCTACAGCTTCTAAGGTCATGGCTGCATCCTAGTTTCAGGAGGCATGACGTATTCTTCCGCCGGATCGTCGCGGACCAGCATCTTGACAGCAATGGTCATTTGAACGCGGCGTCGTGCCCATCGGAACGGTGGAAGGGGGGGCTTTCTAATGACTGGTATTACATTGCTAGCCCGTACCATTCGTTGAAGGGCACCTCAGGTCTTCTCGCCATGTGCCTAGCTGGGGACTGCTGGGCAGTCGGCCTGTCGGTTCACTACACACCCAACAGGGATCGTCAGGACAAATTCTATAATCTTGCGCACTGCGACTTTCACTTGCCAGGCAAACTCAGAAAGAAAGAGTTTGATATACTGCGTGGCGACTTCCTGTCTCGATGTGGCATTCTGGAAGTTCGGCCTGGTCGGCAGGGCCGACGCGAATACCGAGCGGCAATTGCCGAATTTAGGCGCATTCGATGTGGCGCCCTTCCCGTCGACATTAAGCCGCCATTACCGTGAAGACTGCCCCTCTTGGGCGTCTGGTTGACCGGCCCAACTTTCCGCAGCCGCTTAGCCCATTCGCGTCGCCCGCGTGTCGCCCTATTGCGGTAGGGCAAGGGGGCCGATAGACTTGCGAGCGTTGGCCAGAATGCCGACTGTGGGAATTGAAGACCCCACAGACGGACTAGGGCCCCTGTAGGATTCTGAACATGCGCCCGATCAAGAGCGTGTCCCCGTCTAACCATGCGCTGTCCGCGAGGCTGCGCCCGTGCCCCTACAGGCACGGCTTCAAGTGGTTAGGCGGGGCTGCGCCCTCAGAAAGGCGAAGCCCATGCAGCCTATTCATGGCATCCCGCTGTTCGCGGTGGTCCGACTCCACCCCGAAGAGTACTACCCGATCCTGGTCGCTGCCGCTGCCACTGTAGAGCAGGCCAGCCAGATCATTCTCGACAACCCGCAGTGGAAGCAACTGCACGCCCGCGAGGTGGTGGTGCAGTACAAGTCGCGGGGCCGCACGATCAACCGGTTCGACCTGGTGCTGGAAGGGGGTGCGGAATGACGCTCACCAAGACCGACCTGGCGTTGCTCCGGGCCCGTGCTCAACGGCAACAGGCCCTCGAAGGGCCGCTGATGCTGCGGGACTATCTGACCCGCTACCTGGCAGAGCGGGACATCCGCTCGAAGTACCGCCTGCAACTCGGCTACACCGTCGACAAGCTCGAACGCTGGCTGGACCGGCCGGCGACGCTGGCAGAACTCACCGACGACCTGGTGGGTGAGTGGCTGCAATGCTTCGCCGATAGCGGCGTCTCGCCCGCCACTGTCCGCGGGCAACGATGCAATCTGCGGTCGATCTGGGCGGCCGCCCATCAAGCGGGGCTGACCGACGTGGGGCCCGGCCGCTCCCGCAAGATTCGGCTGGTCAACCACGTGGTACGCCAATGGAGCGAGTCGGACGTCGAGCGGCTGCTAGAGGCTGCCGCCAAGCTCAAGCGATTCTGGCCAGCCACCGGCGTCTACAAGGCCTACTTCTGGCGGGCCTTCATTCTCACCTGTTGGGATAGCGGCTGCACTCCCGGAGACGTGCTGACCTTGCGCCGGGTCGACGTGAAAGACGATGGCCGCATTGCCCTGCGATCGTGGCAGCGTGGCTTCGGTATCGTTGCAGTGATTCGGCCGGAAGCGGTCGAGGCCATCAAGGTCAGCTTCCCACCGGAACGCGATGACGTGTTCCCTTGGCCCTACTCGCGGCAAAAGCTCTGGGATGAGTTCCGAGCATTGATGGAAGCGGCGCGAGTGAAGGGCACCAGTCGCATGCTGCGCCGGCCAGCGGCTCGCGAGGTGGCCCTATGAGCAACTTCAACTGGACCATCGACGTTGGGGCTGAATCGAGTTGGCCCACTGACCCGATGCCGCCCTCGATGCTGCTCAGCGAGTTCGTCGAGGCCTACATCTTGGAACGTCCCATGTGCTCGATCCATGCCTGTTGGATGCGACGTGTGGTGCAGCACTTCGACGACTTCGCCGGCCAGCCTGTGCGGCTGACCGACCTGGCCGATCTACTGGTGAACCGCTGGCTCGTCTCTCTTGAAAGTGGGCGTCGAAAGCTGCGGACCGTGAAGGGCTACCGCACGACGTTGCTCTCGCTATGGCGGGCTGCCTGGGAGCAAGAACTGGTTGCCCAGCCGCCCCGTCGTGTGCGGCGTGTGAAGCTGCCCGAGACGATCGTCGAGGCCTGGACGCCTGTGGAAGTTGCCAAGCTGGCGGACGTATGCGACCAGGCCAAAGGATGGTTCGCCGACTCTGGCATCAAGCGGGCCAGCTTCTGGCGGATGTTCGTCTTCATCACGTGGGACACCGCCTTGCGATTGGGCGACGTCATGGCCCTACGCCGCGACCGGATTGCCGACGATGGCTCTTTCGTCGTGGTTCAGCACAAGACCGGCTGGCAGATTCAGTGCCGCCTGCGTCCTGAAACGTTGGCCCTGGTCGACTCGACGTACCCGCCAGCCCGCGAGCTGATCTTGCCATGGGGCGAACGTCGCGAGTGCTTTCACCAGCACTTCCGCCAACTCGTGAAGTGGGCCGGCATCCGACCAGGCACGAGCAAATGGCTGCGTCGTGCATCGGCCACGGCCGTCGAGAAGCACTACCCCGGCGCAGCGATGGCGCATCTGGGGCACAAGACGCCGGGCCTTGCCTACGCCCACTACGTCGACCGCTTGCAGGTGGGGCACAACAAGCCGATGCCGCCGCCGTTACCGGGACTTGGCGTCTAACGCCCTCCAATTCCACCCGACCCCAGGGTCACCTCGACCTGTCGGCGCTCGTTAGACGCGATCCTGGCGCGTCAGTTTGTAACGCAAAGCCCTGTTTGGCACCCGCCGGGCCATTCTGGGCGGTTTTTTGACCGGCGGACTGTGAGGAAGCCCAATGGCTGTGAAAGTTGATCTGGTGAAACGCAAGCTGAAGGCCCAACCCGGCCGGAAAGCGCAGTACCGCTATCATCTGCGGTGGTTCGAGAACGGGGTACGCCATGGCGAGACGACTGGCACCGGCGACAAGGTGCAAGCGGAGTCGTTGCTCAAGCGACGCTGGGCGGAGCTGAACGGCATCGTTGCCCGGCCCGTGGCGCCCGAGCCTGATCGACCCAAGTTCACTTGGCCGGAGTGTGCCGAGGCCCTCGAACGGGCGATGACCGCGGACAACCTACGGCCAAACTCGATCGCAAGTGCCCTCATCTCGTTCGACGGTCTGCGTCGCATGTTCCCCGACGCCGCCAGCCCGGCGGACATCACGCCGGAGATGGCGACCGAGTTCAAGCGGCGGCGGAGCGAGGCGGGGCATTCGCCTTGGACGATCCGCAGCGACCTGTCGACGCTCAAGGCGACGTTCGGCAAGTGGCTGTGCTCCGAATGCGGTTTCCTGACCTCGAACCCGTTCAAGGACGTGAAGGCCCCGCGGTGCGATGATCCCGAAGTTCGGATCGTCTCGGCCGCGGAGCAAGACGAGCTGTTCGCCTGGATCGCCGAGCGGTGGAACGGCTGGGCCCTGCCGGCCACGTATCTGCGGGTGGCGTCGCTGCTCGGCTGGCGGGCGATGGAGATTGGCAGCATCCGCGAGGATGACTTGCTGGCCGATGGCTTTGTCCGCGTCGTGGCGGCCACCAGCAAGACCCGCCGCGTAAAGCACGGCTGGCTCCCCCCCGAGCTATACGACGCCCTCAAGGCATGCTCGTCGAACGGCTGGGCGTTCGGCCGCTTCGCCGACGAACTGCGGCGGCTGCTCATGCTCTGGAAGCAGCAACCGAACCATGCCGCCAGGGTGCGGAAGTTCGGCCCTGAGCGGCTCGTGGGCTGGATGCAGGACGAGCTGAAGCGGTTCAACGACGAAAAGGCAGCGGCCGTCGCCAAAGCACGTGCAGAGGGCAACAAGGCGGCCGACTGGCAACCGTTCACCCTGCACGACTTCCGCCGCACCGCGATTACCGGCATGCAGATGGCCGGGGTGAGCGAGAAGGAGGCCAGCGTGATGGTGGGTGCCACGCCTGAAGTGATCCGCAAGCACTACGAGAAGCTCGACCAGCAGGCGATTGCCCGGCGAAACGTCGAACGACGGTTGGGCATCGTGGGTCAGAATGCGTCAGCGGTGCGTCAAGCTACCAACCAGGGGCAACCACGGCTGACCACGAGCGACCAGTTGGGCCAAGTCGCAAGTTGAAGGGGCGCACGGAACTGCTGAAATGATGGGGCTTTGCGAATTTGCAAGACGACAATTTTAAGTCCTGTGCGTCTGCCAATTTCGCCACTCGGCCCAACTCTCTCTAACTGTCTGTCCCGTAGCGTCTTTCGTCAAGTCGCTTAACCTTCGTTTCTGTTAGCAGACGATTGCAGATGCGCCAGGCAAGGAAGTTGCTGCCCGCGGGAGACGGGGGATCCGTCGCCGGCCCGCGGCCCGATGGATGGATGGATGGATGGCATCCTTCCCATCCTCCGCACCAGCGCCCCGAGGGGTGATTTGCCGACGGGGTTCGTGCCCTGCCAGCCCCATGGTGCTGGATCAATCGCGGGAACTCCGAGGGCGCGCTCGACAAGGCGCTGCCTCGGCTCTCGGCTGCTTGCCTCGACGGCGCCATTACGCGCTTCGCTCGCGCTGAAGGCAGTAGAAGAAAAAGAGCGACGCGCGATCCGGAAGATCATGGGTTAGGCCGCGCGCGTGGGGGGGCAATTCGAGCAATACTTAGAGGAGACCGCTCCTCGACTTCGGCGGCATGATCAAATGGTCTTCGTCCGCCGCCACCTTCGCCGCGGCTGCCCCGACAAAGGGAGTTCTCAGACCGAGCCCCGCGATGAATCGGTCGGGCCCTGGGAATCTGCACCAGGAGCGCGACGGGGGCTCGCTGCGGCCTTGCGCCGGCCAACTCCAAGATCGCACGTTCGCGGCCCAAGCCACTCGAAACCTGGCCCTTGCCGTGCGCGCGGGCCGCAACATCGCTGGCGCCGCGGCGCCGTTCAGCACCTCCGGCAAGAAGGTTGCCGGACTGAGGCAGATCGGAACGCCCGTCTCGCGCCACACGCGGAGCGGGTGGGCCGCTCGTCGCCGCACGCGCAACCGCCGGGTTTGGAAAGCTTGGCAGCGATGCCCCAAAAGGGGAAGCGCGGTTCAAGCACCTCTTCCGCGGCCTCACTAGACGAGGGCGAAGGCTTTGCCAGAAACACGGGCGCCTCGCTCGGCCGATCGAATCCCGCCCCTCTTCCGCCGCCTTGCGGTCGCCGCAACTCTTGATAGACTAACGGGATCGCGGGCGTAGCTCAGTTGGTAGAGCGCTAGCTTCCCAAGCTGGATGTCGACGGTTCGAATCCGTTCGCCCGCTCTCGTTTGCAAGTCCTTCTGAAGTCTTGCCTTAGACGACTTGCCCGCGTGGGCAGTGCGGACCGTTTCCCCGAGTGCAATCCGGTAACTTACCGGGTTTGCGGTCAGGCTGGGAGGTTTGCACTTTGGCTGCACGCATTCTTCGCAGGCGGGCCCGCCTGCCGAGCGATCGGGTCACAAAGCCACTGGCCCGGCCGGCACGGTTCACTCCAAAGCCGGAAGGCGTATGGCCAGCTCATCGCCGACTGGTTGGGCAGCGGGCGGCAGGCGATCGAGGTTCGATCCGCGGCGCCAATCAATGCCCTGCTGAATCTTCAACTCGCCGCCGGCATCGCTTCGACCGTCTCAAGCGGCCCACCTCGAACGCTGCGGCGCGTGGCTGCCAATGATGAAATCCTCTAGGCCAAACCCCGTGACGCCAAGCAGGCATGGTCGGACATGATCCGAATCGCAGTCTGGGCCGGGGAGAAACATCAATGATCGCTGCAACCGGCAAGGTGCTGTTGCCCCACGACCGTGAGGAACTGCACCGGTCGGGGCTGAACGACGACACAATCGCCGCAGCCTGCATCCGCAGTGAGACGCCGCACGAAACGCTCGCTGCAACTCTCCGAGGGAAAAAGTACCCGCAGCGGATGGCGCCGGCCATCGTGTTTCCCGTGCCCAACGAAGACGGTTCCCAATCCGGCTCCGTGCAAGGCAAGCAGAATTGCAGCCGGATTCATTCGCGCCTCGACGGGCTAACGTTCAAAGCCTCAGTGATACCGCTCTCGGGAAGAGATCGCCACTCGGGTCGCCCACATCGACCCCACAGAATGGGCCGGAAATTGCACTAGCGCCGCGAGGGGCCGAATCTTCGTTCTGGAGGAGAGCAGTTCCATGAAACGCTATGTGGTTCCCGCGGTGGTTTTGCTCGGTCTTATCGGGGGCTACGTCGTCGGCCAGCAGCCAGGCGTTTTGCCCCACGCGGCAAATGCCCAAGCTCAACAGGTGGGCCGGTTCGTTCCCACGGTCAGTGGTCGCATTTTGGACACGACCAACGGCACTCTCTATGCGCCCAGCGACTTCCAATGGGCAACCGTCGTCTCCTTCGGAGACCGAAGCCCGTCGAACGCGCTGACGACGCCTCCCGACGCAAACCGCGACCGCTAAATCATTGGCTGACCGAACCCCGACGGGCTGACGGAGCGGCCCGCGGGAGGGGCGGGCTGTTGCGGGCCAATCCCCGGCCGCCCCATAATCGAGCCGTCTCGCCGCTCACCCTTTCACGGAGAAACGGTCATGGCTCGCTTTGTGGTTCCGGTCGTGGTGCTGGTCGCGTTGGTTGGTGGCTACGTCGCAGGCCAGGGACAGGAAAAGTCAACCACAACAGAGGCGCTCGAGCCTTTGAAGGGAGCACCGGGAGAGCGCGTCGAGGATGGAATCGACTACTACGACAGATTGCGTAAGAGCGAGGAGCGGAAGGTCACCGCATGGACTGACAACCCGCCGCCGATCGCTGGACGGTTTCAGCTTGTCGCAAACGGAGAGTCAATCCTCGACACAGTCGATGGCACGCTATACAAGGCGCAGGGAGGCCGCTGGAGCCAGGCCGTGTCGTTTGGAGGATCGCTGGAGGAAAAGGCAAAGCAACTCGATGCCGTGACGGCTCGGCTTCAATCCTTGTCCCCTGACGATCCAGAAAGGGAGAAGTTGGAAAAGACCCGGGATGCGATGGAAAGATACATCGAGTTCTACGGCAACCGGTAGGTGCAGAATCCCGACAAACGCACGACCCGGCCCAGGGGGGAGGCCCGCCGCCCGTCTCCGGCCCGCCGATGCGCCCTGTCCCCAAGGTCGGGTTGGTCGCTCGGCGCTCGTTAGGGGGCGTCGGTTTGCGGGGCAAAGCTGTTCAGCGAAACCGCCTGGTCGCAAGCAGGCCCAGGCCGGCCAAGGCTGCGAGCAGGAGCGTCGAGGGCTCGGGGATGGTGGGACCGATGTCACCTGGGATCGACAATGGGCTCGTATTGAGCTTGTAGTAGAAGTCCGCCGTCGCGTCCAACTCGAACCGGTCCAAAAATGGCTTGCCGATGTAGAACTTGGCGCCGCTCTGCAGGGTGCCGGCGCCGCCAAGATTCAGCTCAGCCAAGTTGCCCGGCCCAGGATTGGCTTCACCAAAGGTGAGTCCGCCTGCGCCAAGTTGACTCAGCACGTCGGTGATCTGACCGCCAGCGACGTAGTCCGCGATGCTCTTCCAACCAGCCGGGTTGAGCCGGTTGGTCTCAGAAGCAATCTGGTACCCGTCGAACGAGATCGGCGCAGACGTGGTGTTCTGCAGATAGGCCGAGCCATCGAAGTCGACCCAGATCTGAAGCGGGGAAGATTTCGCAGGCTCGACCGCAAGCAAAAGCAGCCCACCGAACATGGCCAGGATTCGGATCAGTCGCATGGTGCTAACTCCGGTTGGGTCGCCTGCCGGCCGGTAGCCTAATGCTCCTTGGGTGGAGAGGCAAGCAGGCACAAAGGCGAATGCCCGTTGCCCTGGAACGCGATCTTTGGCGGAACCGGACACGGCCGCTCGCCAGACGCTCCGCGAAAACGCCCCCTTGCGGTAGAATCGCGGGACTTGGAAAAGAGCCGCGGCCGGGCGGCTTTGGCAAGACTCTCCGACCGCGACTCCGCCCACGGAAGGGCTGAGAGGCAGCCTACCACCGCTGGCCGGCCATTCGAGCAGGGCACAGCAGAAGCCGCGGCCGGGTGCGTTCGTGTCCCCGACCGCGGCGGCCGCTGCGGGGCTGACTGCAGAGTAGTCGCGGGGCCGGCCGGTTGGGAGGGTGCATTCGCCGTCCGCACGTGCCGTCGCGCACCGAGCAGCGGCGTGCACGATCCATTGTGGCCGCTGCCGCGGAGCCCGTGCCGCTCACGCTCGTGGAACTGGTCGACCGGTTTCTGACGCACGCCGCGCGGTACTACGCCAAACGTGATGGGACGCCCGGCAACGAGTTCACGAGTGTTCCGCTTTGCGGCGCGTCCCATGGTGCGGAACAGTTTGGCAATCTCCGGAGGCAGAACGCCGCTCCGCACTCCATTCTCGCGCGATCGAGCGCTCGTTACAAACTCGTTACCCGCGGCGGCTTCCGGGCTCGCTAGAATCGCGCTCGTGGGGGCCGCCGGCCCCGCCTTGGGCCTAATCGGCCATCCTCGATTCGTGGCGGGAGAAGCATCATGCGAAATCTGCGCTGGTTGGCAGCGTTGTGGGTCTTGAGCCTCGGGAACGCGCCGGCTTGGGCCGAAGGTCCAGCGCCCAACAAGGGGGCGAACGAGCATCAATGGAAGCCGCGCACCAAGAGCGTGGCCGTGTTCAAGAACGGGCTCGGCTTCTTCCTCCGCGAAGGGGAGGCCAAGCTCCGCGATGGCTGGTGCCTGGCCGATGAATTGCCGCCCGCGTCGTTCGGCACGCTCGGCATCTACGCTCTCGGCGGAGATGAGTTGGTTGATGTCGTCGGGGCGGGGGCAGGCGAGGTCGTGGCCTTCGACGGCGTCGACGCTCCCGATACGCTGGCCGCCCGGCAGGAACGGCTCGAGGCCAGCAAGCAGCTCAAGGTGCAGCTCGAATACGAGCAGCACGGCCAGCCGCGCTCGGCCGCCGGCAAGCTGGTGTCGGTGGGGCCTGAGTTCGTGGTGCTCGAGAGCGACAGCAACAGCTTCGCCGTGCCGACCCCTGGCGTGCGACGGATGCAGACGCTCGAGATGCCGCTGCGCGTGCATGTGAGCGGCCTCGGCGCCGACAAGGATCAGGCCGCGCCGGCGAGCGTCCGGCTCGGCATGGCCTATTTGCGGAAGGGGATCACGTGGGTGCCGGAGTACACGCTGCAGATCCTCGACGACAAGACGGCTGAACTCACGCTGCGGGGCACACTCGTTAACGACGCCGAGGACCTGGTCCACTGCGACGTGAACTTCGTGGTGGGCGTGCCGAATTTTCTGCACACCGACAGGTTTGCCCCGTTGGCGGTGGGAACGTTGCTGCGGGGTCTCGCGGGCGCGACAGGCCTGCGAGCTTTGGTTGCCGATGGCGACGGCTTTCGAGTGGTAACGAACTCAGGGGCGTCCAATACGATCGTCGCGCCGCAGACCGAGGAGACGCCCGTTGCCCGAAACGTTGATCAGGTCCTGGCCTCGTTGCCCGTCGCCGAAAGCGCCGGCGGCAGTGACTACACGGTGTACACTAAGCGCGATCTCACGGTCCGAACCGGCGAACAGGCCATGGTCACCCTCTTCAAGAAAAAGATCGGCTATGCCCACGTCTACCGCTGGAGCCCGCCGGAGGCGATCACACACTTCCTCGTGCTCCAGAACGCCACCGACACCGCCTGGACGACGGGCCCCTGCCTGACGACGAGCGCTGGGCAGCCTTTGAGCGAGGACCTGCTCAAGTACACGCCGGTGGGCGGCCGCGCGGAGATTCCGGTCACGGCGGCGATCAACGTTTCGAGCGACAAGACCGAAAACGAGGTCGACCGCAAGCTCAAGGCCCACTCGCCGGCTGAGAACGTCTTCCTCGACCTGGTCACGATCGGCGGACGGCTCGAGCTGCGCAACTTCGAGCAGCGCAAGGTCGAGGTGTTGATCACGCTCGCTGTGCCAGGCAAGCCGACGAAGGCCGACGGCGGCGGCGTGCTGCAGTCGGACCCCACGCAGCTCAAGCTCAGCGAACGGGCCGGCACGATCCGCTGGCGGCTGGAACTCGAGCCGAACCAAACGCGTCTGTTCGAGTACCAGTACGAGCGTTACGTGCCCTCGAACTAACGGCGGGGCGCGGACCCGGCGGGCGCGGCCCCGGAAGGCCTCCGGCGGCCGCGCTTGCCGGCCTGCAACCGGCCCATTAGCGTCAAGGCATAGGTCACCGGGGAGAGGAGAGCGATGAGCCGGCCGCTGCGAATACTCGTGATCGAAGACGACGCGCCCATCCGGCGCGGCCTCGTCGACGCCCTGCGCTCGGTTGGCTACGAATCGCTCGAGGCGGCCGGCGGCAATCGTGGCCTCGACCTCGCGCTCACGGCGGAATACGACCTGCTGCTGCTCGACCTGGTGCTCCCCGAGCTCGGCGGGCTCGAGATTCTCGAGCGGTTGCGGGTTGCCCGCCCCACGCAGGCCGTGATCGTGCTGACGGCGCGGGCGGCGGAGCACGACCGTGTGGCGGGGCTGCGGGCCGGGGCCGATGACTATGTGGTCAAGCCATTTGGCCTCGCCGAGTTGCTCGCCCGCGTCGAGGCCGTGCTGCGGCGTTCGCCGGAGCGGCCCAGCTCGGTCGTAGAGTTGGCGATTCCGGCGGGAGCGGTCGATCTCGCACGGCGCGAGGTCCGTTATGCCGAGGGGGGCCGCGCGGAGCTTTCGGAAAAGGAGTGCGAGCTGCTGCGCTACTTGGCGCAGCACGCCGGCCGCACGATTGCCCGCGAGGAGCTGCTGGCGCACGTCTGGGGGCTCAGCCCGCGTGGGGTGACGACGCGGACGATCGACATGCACGTCGCCCGCTTGCGCGAAAAGTTACGCGACGACCGCGAGACGCCGCAGGTGATCGTGACCTCGCGCGGGCACGGTTATGCATTCTGCGCCGCGGCGCCGGGACCCGCGCCATGAGCTACGCCTGGCGAGTTGCAGTTGCCTACGGACTTGGGGTGGCGCTGGTGGTGGCTGCGCTCGCCTGGTTGACCGCGGCCGCGCTGCGGATCGACCGGGCCGAGTCGGCGGCTCGACAGAAGGCTGCCTTTGAGGAACGCGTGCAGTTGGCGCTGTGGCGGCTCGATGCGGCGGCGGCGCCGCTCGTGGCGCAAGAGAGCGCGCGGCCCTACTTCGAGTACGAGCCCTTCTTCAGCGCCATTCCCTTGAGTTCCCCGCAGACCGTGGGGCTCACGCCCAGCGGCGGCGTCGCCCCTTCCCCTTTGCTCCCAGGCCCCGGGCAGTGGATCTCGCTGCACTTCCAAGTCGCTCCCGAGGGCAAGTGGAGCTCTCCGCAGGCGCCCGAGGGCTCGCTGCGCGCGCGGGCGCTCCAGGGGTTCGTGACCGTCGACCGCCTCGCGCTGGCCAACCAGCGGCTGGCCGATTTGCAAACGTTCGCGGCGACCGAGCTAAGGCCGCGCCTCGCCGCCGCCAGCGCGCCGCGCAGCCAAGTACGGCAGTTCGCCCAGGCGGCGCTCGCTCCGGCCGGCAAGGAGCGCGCGGCGAACGAGTTCCTAGCCCGCGTGCAATCTGCGGTGGGCAACTTTGATCTGGCCAACGGCCGCAACACGATCGCCTTCCAAAGCCCGGAACTGCAAACCGACGCGATGACGCCTCTGTGGCTTGGCACTCGGCTGCTGCTGGTCCGCCGCGCGTCGGTCGCCGGGCGCGACTATTTGCAGGGCTGCGAGCTCGACGCCGCGGTGCTCGCTCGGTGGCTCGAGAGTCTGCAGCACGACCTCTTTCCGCACGCACGGCTCGAGCCGGTAAGTCTTGACACAATTCCCTCGCGGCGGCTGGCCTCGTTGCCGCTACGGTTCGAGCCGGGGGAAACGCCTCCGCTGGGTGCGCGCTCGACCTCGCTGCTGATCGCCCTGGGGCTGGGCTGGGGGGCGGTGGCGCTCACGGCGCTGGCCGGCGGCGTCGTGCTGGCCGGAGTAGTATCCTTGAGCGAGCGGCGGGCTGCCTTCGTGTCGGCGGTGACGCACGAGCTGCGAACGCCGCTGACGACCTTGCGCCTCTATACGGAGCTCTTGGCCAGCGGCCGCGTCGTCGAGGACGACAAGCCGCGCTATCTGCAAACCCTCTCCGGCGAGGCCGCCCGGCTCGGCCGGCTTGTCGAAAACGTACTCGCGTTCGCGCGGCTCGAGGGACGCCGGACGCCGGCGCGCGCCAACCCTATTCCGTTGGGTCAGGCGTTGGCCCACGCGCTGCCCCGCGCACAAGAGTTGGCGCGGCAGGCCGGACTCGAGCTGCGTGTGGAAGCCGATCCGGCGGCCGAAGAAGCGCTCGTCAGGGCAGAGCCGCAGGCGTTGGAGCAGATCCTGTCCAACCTCGTCGACAACGCTTGCAAGCATGCGGCGCATCCGCCGGAACAGCCGCTACAGCTTGCCGTGTTGCGAGACGGAGAAGTGCTGCGGCTCGCACTGCGCGATCTGGGCGCCGGGATTCCCGAAGGCATGCGGCGGCGGTTGTTTCGCTCGTTCTCGCGGCCGGCCGAAGAGGCGGCCGGCGGAACGCCTGGCGTTGGGTTGGGGCTCGCGCTCTGTCGGGGCCTAGCGCGGCACCTGCAAGGGGATCTGCGTTTGGAAGCCTCCGACGGTCCGGGAAGCTGTTTCGTGCTCGAGTTGCCGATCACTGAGCCCATGGCATGAGCTAGTTTGCTCACTGGCGATTCGTACGTAGCGCCTCCGTAAGCTCGTCCGCACGAACCAACGGCGCACGGCACAACGGCGGCGACGGCCGCGCACTTTTTCTTTGTTCCCCCTCTGAAGGGTTGCCGACTCTCCCATGGGGAAACTGGGAAACTCTGGGGGAGAGCGGTCGATGCGCAGCACATGGAAAATGGCCGGCGCCGCAGCGGTGGCGATGTTGAGTCTGGCGATGCCGGCGCGGGCAGCCGAGCAGGCCGTCAAAAGCGGCGAAGTTCTCAGCTCCGCCGACGGCGCCTGGGAAACGGGCGCCCGCCCGATCGGTTGCCAGGAGTGCGGGGACTGCAACGACGGGTGCTCGGGCTACGACGGCTGCTGCCGCAAGCCGCCGCTGCTCGGCATCATTCAACCCAGTGACCACGGCTTCGACGGCTTCATCAGCCCGATCACCAACACGGTGTTCTTCGAAGACCCGCGTACGCTCACCGAAGCGCGGCTGATCTTTGCCGATCACAATATCCCCAGCACCTCGCCCATCGGCGGCGGCGACGTGCAGCTTTATGCCCTGCAACTCCGGGCGGCCCTCACCGAGCGGCTCTCGGTCATCGCCACCAAAGACGGCTACCTGAGCCTGACGACGACCGGCCTCGGCCACCGCGAAGGGTGGGCCGACGTGATGGCGGGGCTCAAGTACAACCTGGTCCGCGACGTCGAGACCCAGTTCTTGCTGAGCGCCGGGCTGACCTTCGAGATGGACACCGGCACGCACAACGTCTTTCAAGGGCGCGGCGACGGCGAGTTCCACGCCTTCCTCACCGGCGGCAAGGAACTGTTGCCGGGCGTGCACTGGATCTCCGGCAGCGGCTTCCGCCTGCCGACCGACACGGTCGACCGCAGCCAGATGTGGTACTGGTCGAACCACTTGGACAAGGAAATCTGGAACGGCATCTACGGCCTGGTGGAGCTGCACTGGTTCCATTGGATGAAGAGCGGTCAGGTGGGCCCCTTTGGCGTGGAAGGGAACGACATCTTCAACCTAGGCTCGCCGGGAGTGGCCGGCAACGACATCGTGACGTTGGCGGTGGGCGGCAAGTACAAACCGGCCCCGTGGCTCGAAATCGGCTCCGCGTTCGAGTTCCCGCTCACCAAGCGCCGCGACCTGTTCGACAACCGGCTGACGGTGGACTGCATCGTGCGGTACTAGGCGCTCGGTGTCCCACCGGTGTCTTAACCGCGGAGGACGCGGAGGAGCGCAGAGAAAATCGAACCACGAAGACACGAAGACACGAAGTAATTCAATTCTTCGTGACTTTGTGTCTTCGTGGTTCAATCTCTGGATCTTCTCTGTGTCCTCCGCGTCCTCTGCGGTAAGCACAAGACGCTTCAGCCGGCGAGCATCGGATCGAAGGGCTGGCCCTTGGCCAGCTTCGGTAGATCGAGTTCGATCAACTCGGGGTACTTCTGCGCGGCGGCCGTGTTGAACACCAGCACGTGCTCTTCGGCGCCGATGCGGCCTTGCTCGAACAGCTGCGCCAGCACGTCGAAGCAGATCGCCGTTTCCGGACAGATGCTCAGTCCCTCGACGCTCGCCACCCTGCGCATCCAGGGCACGATCTGATTCTCGCGGCCGGTGGCCGCCACACCGCCGCTCGCGCGAATGGCGTCGAGCATCATGAAATCGCCCACCGCCGCCGGCACCCGCAGGCCGCTGGCCATGGTGGACGCGTTCGGGAAGGTCTCGGCAAAGCGCTGTCCGGCTTCGAAGGCGCGGACGATCGGTGCACAGCCTTCGCTCTGGCAGGCGATCAAGCGCGGCGGCTTATCGGAGCGCAGCCAACCGAGGGCGCGGAGTTCCTCGTAAGCTTTCCAGATGCCGATCAGCCCCGTGCCCCCGCCGGCAGGGTAGAGAATCACGTCGGGAAATTGCCAGCCGAGCTGTTCGGCCAGTTCGAGTCCCATCGTCTTCTTGCCTTCCAGGCGATAGGGCTCGCGGAGCGTGGACATGTCGAACCAGCCCATCCGCTCGCGATGCTCGCGCACGATGCGGCCGCAGTCGTTGATGAGCCCGTCGACGCGCACCACCTTGGCGCCGGCGAGCCAGGCTTCCTGCTGGTTCGTCCGCGGCGTGTCGGCCGGCATAAAGACCCAGGCCTCGAGCCCTGCCCGCGCGGCATAGGCCGCCAGCGCGCCTCCGGCGTTGCCGGCCGTAGGCACGGCTAACCGCGCGAGCCCCAAGTGCCGGGCCATGCTCACCGCCACCGCCATGCCGCGGCTCTTGAAGCTGCCGGTCGGCAGGTGCGACTCATCCTTCACCGTCAGCCGTCGGCGGTGGCCCAGCTCGCGGGCCAATCGGGGCAACTCGAGCAGCGGAGTCAGACCTTCGCCGAGCGAGACCGGTTCGACCTCGGCCGGCAGCGGCAGCAACTCGCGGTACTTCCACAGGCCGGAAGGCCGCTGTGCCAATTCCGCAGGCGAAACGGCGCGGCGCACTGCATCAAGATCATAGCGGACCCACAACGGCCGATCCTGATGAACGCCGTACACCTGGCCCGGTTCGAACCGCGTGCCGTCGAGGGCGCTTTCGAGATGGGAGATGAACTCAGGCACGCGCGGTCAAGAGTCCTTCCGTTCAGCTTGCCCGGCCGGCGCGCATCCAGGCGACGACCTCGGCGACGATCGCGGCCAGATCGTAGCGCGGCCGGTGATCGATCGTCTGCCGTAATCGCGTCAAGTCAGGCACGCGGCTGCGGACGTCTTCGAAGTCGTCGGAGTAGGCTTCGGCGTAGGATTGAAAGCGGACCTCGAGTTGCGGATCAACCGCCGCGATCACGCGCTGGGCCAGCTCGAGAATCGAAATCGGCTGATCGCTGCCGATGTTGAACACGCGTCCCTGGGCTGCTTCGCAGTTCATGAGACCGAGGACCGCCGCGATGACATCGGCCACGTGGGCGAAGCACCGCACCTGGCGGCCGTCGTCGTGCACCACCGGAGAATCGCCGGCGAGCGCCGCCGCCACAAACCTCGGCAGCACCATGCCGTAGTGCCCTACCTGCCGGGGGCCGACGACGTTGAAGAAGCGGCCGACGACCACGGGCAACTGATACTCGCGCCAGTAGGCGAGCGCCAGGAACTCGTCGATGGCTTTCGACGCGCCGTACGACCAGCGGGGGCGCGTGGTCGGCCCGAGCACCAGGTCGTCTTCCTCGGTCCAGCGGCTCTTGGGGTTCTTGCCGTAGACCTCGCTGGTGCTGGCCAGGAACAACTTCGTCCGCTGCCCTTCCTCCTGGCGGCGGCGGAGTTCGGCCAGCAGCATCTCGGTGGGAAAGATGTTGGTCTCGATCGTGCGAATCGGCGCCTGGGCGATCAGCCCCACGCCCACCGCGGCGGCCAGGTGATAGACCTCGTCGACCCCTTCGACCAGCCGCCGCATGAGCGGCGCATCGGTGACCGAGCCAAGCACATAGTGGAAGCGTGGGTTGCCAGCCAGGCCCGCCAGGTTTTCGGCGCGGCCGGTCGACTCATCGTCGACGACGCGGACCGTGTGCCCCTGGGCAAGGAGCGCTTCGGTGAGATGGCTGCCAATGAAACCAGCGCCGCCGGTGACGAGAATCTTTTTCACGCCGAAAGTCGAGCGAAGGGGAGGCTGTTGAGAAAGTCGGCTGAAAGCTACCAGCCGATTCCTCCTCACGCAACTGAGTTCCTCCGGCGTCCCAGGGTTGCAGGTCCGCCGCAGGCATCAGATACTGATACCCGTTCTCACTCACCACCCCGGCAGACCTACCTAGTGAATCGACTCCTGATCGCGCTGGCAACCGCCTTGACCCTCGCTTCAGCCGTTTCGGCCGAGATGCTTGTCAGCGACAACTTCGGCAGTCAGGTGCTGCGCTTCAACGAGAAGACCGGCGAGTATCTCGGCACGCTCGTGAAGTCCGGCGAAGGGGGCCTCGACGGCGCGACCGGCATGTGGGTGGGCTTCGACGGCCGCTTGTGGGTGACCAGTCAGAACACGGGCGCGATCCTGCGCTACGACCTCGACTCGGGCGATTTCCTCGGCGTGTTCGCCAACTCCGATAAGGCCGGACTTCTGGGGCCCTCCGACCTGCGTCTGGGACAGTTTGGCAATCTGTACGTGAGCAACTTCGGCGGTACGACCGTCGACACCTTCGATCCTACGTTCGGCACGTATAACGGACCGTTCACAAAAGGGGGACCGCTCAGCGGCGCTACGTATTCGAAGTTCGGCCCCGACGGCAACCTCTACGTCAGCAGCTTCAACACCAACCAGGTGCTCGAGTACAACGGCGTCACCGGCGAATACATCGGGGTCTTCGCTTCGAACCCGGCCTTGGCCGGTCCCGCTTCGCTGTCGTTCCGTGGGGGCGACCTATACGTTTCGGGCCTGATTAGCCAGAACGTGCTGCGGTTCGACGCGACGACCGGCGCGTTCGTCGACGTGTTCGCCACTCCAGCGCCCGCTCAGGGCCCCGGCGGCCAAAGCCTGCAGCCCTTCCCCTCGGATCTCTTGTTCCTCAACGACGGCCGCCTGCTCGTCTCGCTCACGGGGCAGGGCGGCATCGCCGCCTTCGACAGCACGTCGGGCCAGCAACTGCAATACTTCGCCGCTGGCGGCGGGCTGCTGGTGCCGGGGCAAATGCTGTTGCTGCCCGACTTGATTGGCGGAGACGCGAACCGCGACGGCCGCGTCGACCTGGCCGACTTCGGCGTCCTCAAGATCAACTTCGGCGCCGGCACGAGCCGCGCCGAGGGCGATTTCAACGGCGACAAGAAGGTCGACCTGGCTGACTTCGGCATCCTCAAGGCGAACTTCGGCGCGTCGTCCGCCGCGCCTGTGCCCGAGCCAGCGACGCTCTTGTTGGCGCTGCTGGGCTTGGCGGGCCTAGGCCTGCGGCGGGCCGTCTCTCGCTAGACTCTTGCAGGCGGTCTCGTAGTCGCCGCTTACGGAGGGTCCGATTAATTCGCGCTGGCGTCGCCAGCGGGGCTGCCGCCGATCGTGCCGCCGTCGGCGGGCGCCGCATTCGCCGGGTTGGACCCTTGGCCGTCGGCGTTTCCGCCCGCATTCTCCGGCTTGTCGAGCCGCACGAGCAGGTAGTGCTCGGTCTTTTGCGTGCCGAAGTGCACCAGCACCTGGGTTTGCGGCTGAGTCAGGTTGTAGATGCCGGTCTCGATCACGGTGTGCGACTTGTCACCGATCGTGAAGGCCACGCGCTGCGTCTGCTTGTCGACCTGCCCTTGCACCACGGCCGTTTGGTCGGTCGCGCTGTTGTGCAGAGTGCCGGAAATGATCCCCTCGCGGTTGACCGCGAGTTGCAGTACGCGGCTGGGGTTCGTGTCGCTCGTGCTCGTGACCAGGGCGAACGTGCCCAGCGGCAGCCAGTCTTGGTCGCTCGCAGCCGCTTCGTTGGCCGAGGGATCGACCGTGGCCAGGTTCGCCGCGCTCTGGGCGTACTCCTCCGGCGTGCCCACCGATTGGCCGTTCACGTAGACGCCGTCGTCCTGATAGACGACGTTGCCGCCGTCGCCGTAGTCGTAGTAGATCGGCTGGTTCCAACCCCAGGCGGGGAACCAGCCGGCCAGGCCTGCCCAGGTCGGCACGGTCCACCAGTAGCCCCAGGGATAGCGGTTCCAGCCGTTATGGTAGTACCAGGCGCCAAGATTGGGATGATATTGGCTCCACCAATCGCCGCCGATCCAGGGATGATTGCGGTTGTCCCAGTTGCCGCGCACATTGTTGGCCCAGTTCTGCCAATGCTGCGCGCGGTCGGGGTGATTGTCGAGCCAGTTGTTGGCGCGGTTGCCGGCGTCGCCATGCCAAGCGTCGCTCACGCGGTTGTTGATGCGGCCGGCAGCCTCGGGATTGAGGTTGTTCCAGGCGGGGCGATTGCCGGCGTGCCCCGCGGGCCACACCGTCGACGCGCGGTCGAAGTTGTTGAGCCGCGCGCCGCCCTCGGCCGGGCCTCCCCGCATGCCGAGAAAGCTGTTGAGTTCATTCGGCGTCACGCGTCCGCCGCCAACGCGGTTGTCGAATCCTCCAACGCCGCCATCGAAGCGCGGCACGGCCGCATGATCGAACTGCTGCGCCGGAAAGACGCTTTGCGGGCGGAAGTTATTCGCCTGGGGGCGGAAGCCGTCGAGACCACCGGCGCCGAAGTTATTGGCGCGAAATCCGCTGTCGAAGCCGCCGGCGCCGAAGTTATTCGGCCGAAAGCCGCCGAAGTTGCCGCCGGAGAAGTTGCCGCCGCGATTGCCAAAATCGCCGCCGCCGAAGTTTCCTCCGCCGAAGCCCCCGCGGTTGCCCCCAAAGTTTCCGCCGCCAAAGCTCCCGCCGCGATAGCCGCCAAAACCGCCGCCCCCGCGAAAGCCGCCGCCCCCTCCGCCGTGGAAGCCAATGGCCCAGGCCGCAGTTGCCGCGGCCCACAGCCCGAACGTGAGCGTGGTCAAGCGAAGCATGCGCGTGGTCATTATTTTGCCTCCGGAGCGGGTCGAGTGTTCGAGGGCGCGTCGGTCGAGGGGGCTGCCTCGCTGCGGCGCGTAAGCGTGTTCACCTGGCCGTTGGGGAGCGGAGCGCCGTCCCAGTCTCGGTCAATGATCTGCAGCGTGAGCTGATTGTCGCCCGTCCGCTCGAGCACCTGCGTCAGCGAGCCGCGGACGCCGTCGGGGCGCTGCCCTGCCAGCTTGATCAGCCAGCGATTCGGTCCCTGCGGCAGCCAAGAGCCGTGGGCGAAGCTGCCGTCGCTGGCGAAGAGCCAACAGCGAAGCTGGCCCGCGCTCGCGTCCCAGCCGATGATCTCGAGACCTTGGGCCAGCACCTCGCCCTCGCGCTGCTGACGGTAGCTGCGGGCCAAGAATTGTCGGCCGGGCGTCCACTCGGCCGAATTGGTGATCTGCAGTCCCTGCTGCGACTCGTCGCTCCATTGGCCAACGAGCCAGCCGAGCGATTCGATCGGGTTGCCGGCAGGCGCCGAGAACTCGGTCTCGCGCACTTCGTCCACCTGCCAGGCGTCGTTCACGCGCGCCAGCAGCACGTTGAGTTCCGAGTGGGTCGTCGAGCGGTCGGTGTGCTGCACGGTGGCGAGCACCTCGAGACTGGCCACCTCGGGCGACACTTTGCGCAGCGAAACGAGCTGGAGCTGGAGCTGCACGTGGGGGTCGGCCTTGAACAGCTTTTCATAGGCGCCCGCGATTGCCGCTCGGCCCTCGAGCTTGGCGCCGGTTTCGCGCGCTTGATGCACGGCGTCTGCGGTCCAGAGCCCGGCCAGCTTCTCGGCGTCGTGGGCGTTGAAGGCGGCGACCAGGCTGCCGAGCGCCGCTTCCACCCCCTTTGCCTGCTCCGCCGTCGCGTTCCCGGGAGTCTGTGCCCAAGCAGGCCAGGCCGCCAGGCAAATGAGCGCGGCGCCTAGCCAGGGGCCTCTCGATCCACGGCCGCTGTTCATGCGATGTGTTCCTTAGAATTCGAGCTGTCGAGCCGCGCGCCGGAGCGCGGCGTAGGACGCTGCCGAACCATAGGACGCAGCCGCGGCGCAAAGCCGCGGGCTGGCATCGGCCGCGCAACCGGTCAAGGACGACCAGCGCTCAGTATAGAGCTTCCGGCAGCGAAACCAATGCAACCGGCACAATCGGTTGGGGAGGAGGCAGGGCATTGTCGCACCTCCGCAGCTCCGCGGTTGCCGCGCGTACGTGCCGTGAACCGGTGCGCCCACCGTGACTTAAGGCTCCATGATCGCCGGAAGCAGCATGAACCAAACGACTCCCAGCACGGTGGCGATGCACCACCAGTTAATTGTCGCCGACGGCACGCGCCTCCCGAGCACACCGCCACCAAAGCAAAGCGCGGCCCCAGTAAGAGACAGCGCGAGCGACCCCAAAACGACGATGGCCTCGCCGCGCCCGAGAACCTCCGTATAGCGTCGAAGCGCTCCGAGCGGAAGGACCCAAAAGCAGGCGAGAAGGCTTGCGGAAAAGACCGTGTGCGAAACGACGAGCAGCATGTAGAGCCGACCGGCGAGCCCATACACGGGCGCATCGGACCGTCGAAGTTCAGGTGTGGTTTCTCCCATGATCCCGGTCTCAGCCTCGAGAAGCCCTTCCCGCATAGCGCAACGCAACGGCAGCGATTAGCGCGGCCCCAGCGCCGCCGAAGAACAGCCACCTTCCCAGGTCGCTCCGAAACTCAGCCACTGTCGCGGGCGG
Source organism: Pirellulales bacterium (assembly GCA_046349955.1). Classification (GTDB taxonomy): domain Bacteria; phylum Planctomycetota; class Planctomycetia; order Pirellulales; family JBGAPH01; genus JBGAPH01. Next base: position 81,707 of record JAXMBI010000008.1, read on the forward strand.
CGGCTCATCGCCAAATCCTTGACCAGACACGTACACGCAAGCGCCAACAGGCATGCTCAGCAACCCTGCCAAGAGTGTCAGGAACCGAAGGGTTCGCATGTGACGCCGCACTCGCTCCCTAGGACTGGCTACTCTACGCGCCGGACGACGCCGTCTTGAGCCTGTGCAAATACAGTCCGACGACCATCCCAAGAGCAGCGAACACCAGCGCCCACAGGGACTCCACGACGCTCGAGCGCGCATGGTAAGCATTGTTCTCGGACAGTTGCCGAAAGATGGCCTCCGACAAGCGAGTAGTCGGAAACTCGTACCAAAACTGGGCGGACAAGATGTAGCTCCACCCGCCGATGGCAAAGCCAATGCTCCAGGGCTTACGGCGGACCGCCCATTCAATCGCGGCATATACCAAGGCCAAATAGGTCGGCAGCACGATCGCCGCCTTCGCATACGGGTTGGCATTGAGGAGGCCCGTCAGAACCACGGCCACGGCCACGATGCCGACAAACAGCCAGCGCAGTGAGAAGCGATACGTCACGGCCTTACTCCGTCGCATAAGGTAGTCGGGTCTGTCCACTACTCCGCTCAGGTGAAATGTCGCTCCATCAACCTATGCCGCGCTCGAGGCAGCACTTCCGTGAATTAAGCCGGCGTCAACTCAGCCCAACACATCCCAGCCGATAATAGACTGCCAGCAACCTGAGCAGCACCAACGCGGACGCTGCGGCGAAGGGCGCCACAACACTGAGCGCGGCGACCGCGAGCAGGGTGCGGAGCCTGGCGGGGCTTGATGGGGCCAGCCGATCCGAGAGCCACCGAAAACCGGCCGCAAACGCCGCGCAGCCAACAAGCACGCCGCTCATTGCCAGACCCTCCAGCTCGCCGATCAACGCAAAAGCGACCAACGCCAGCAGCGCGGCTGTTGGAGCAGACACAAGAAAACCGTGGAGTGCAGGAGAGCGTTTCACGGCTTGCTGTCCCTGGAAGCGACCCATTGGGCAAACCAGCCGCCGGCGATCCCGAGCGAGACTTGCAGGACCCGACTCACGATCGCTGCCCGATAGAGCGACTCCATAGGATCGGCCGCGGCGTTCCCCATCGGATAGGTAGTGACCGCGAGCGAGTAGGAAGTCCAGCCAGCGGTTCCGGCGCTCATCAACAGGTCGGCAAGCGCCGCAACCACAAAGCCGAGGGCAAAGGGAGCTCGCCACCAGTGTCGGAGGACGACGACAATGGCAATCGCCACGCTCGCGGTCGCGACCACGTTTGTTACGGCCGCCGTAATCATCCCCGGATTCAGGATGGCAAATACAGCGCTGGCGACAAACGCCGTCGCCACGAACAACCACCGCAGCGAAAACCGACCCATGACTGTATCTCTCCGAGTCCTCGATTCATTCGTTTACTTTGCCCGATTCACGGAGTTCTTGCCTCCGTAGGAGTCCACCTCGTCCATCGATTCAGACCCAGACACGTCGGATTCAGAGATGCATGTGTGGCTCGTCCGGCTCGTCCTCGTCAGTCGACCGAAGCCAGTGCAGCGATTCATACTCCACGCGCTCGAGCCCGTACCGGTCGACGAGCTCGCCTGCCAGCTCGCTGCTCGCTCCCTGTGGCGCCTCGCGCCAGGCTGCGCAGAAGGCCACAAGATCGGTGTCGGGCGGCAGCCGATAGCACGTCGGCCCCCAGGTGCAGGCGAACCATCCCTCGTGCCAGGTCAGCCAGCCCGGGCTACTGAAGCCGTGGGCGTAGCGCAGCACGAGCTGGTCAGGCTGGTGGAGTTCGGCCCGCATGCGGTGCTTTCTCAGAGCGAGGATGAGGTCGGCGTACATCGGGCCGCGTGATCGGTGCTGGAAAGTGGTCGTTCTGGCGGGACAAAGGCCGAAGCGCATCCGCGAGTATAAACCGGCGGCGGATGCGTCACAGCAGACAGTTCGATCCGCACGAACTCTTTCCCGGTGGGAAAGCACCTGAAGCGCCTTGGGACGAGAGGCGACCTGTGCCGTTTTCTCGACGCTCGCTCTAGGTGCCGCCGTCTCGCTACCCGCGCCAAGAGCTGTTCTTGCTCGCGATCAAAAACTCTGTGAATGGCCCCAGACGCCCCTGCCACCCCAAGGGCGGATTCAGGAATACGCCCACGCGAAGAAACCAACCATCGCCAAGTGCATGCAGATGGCCGTAGCGGCGCCGTTCGCGGCAGCGCGCCGGCCAAACGCAATCATCAACGCGGCGACAGCCAAACCCCACACGACTGCGAAGAACGAAGCCGCTTCCGGATCCCCAGGCATCGCTCCATAGAGAATGGCCGCACGAATCGCCGCGAAGACAGCAGCGAACCAGGCGAACGCTGCCAGCCAAGTGGCAATCGTGATCTGCGAACAAGGTAGGGCCGGCCGCGGCCGCGATTTTGGCAATCCCAGCGCGTCGCGGCTGTGAGCCTCGAACCGCGCCTGCCCTCGCTCAGTCAGTCGGCGACGCCGAGCCCGGAAGAAAACGACAGCCAGTCCCGCTGCGGTGGCCAACTCGAAGGTCAGTACGACCAGCCCGTCAAAGAGTCGCCCGATCCCTTCGGCGGCAGCGCCAAGGTCCATCGCTCTGCTCTTTCCCGAGACGCTACGGAGTCGCTCCCGCCGTCGGCGCCCGGAAGGGGATCAACCGGCCAGGAATCGCGCTCGGGCAGTTGTGGACGAAGAAGTAGCCGTCGAACACGTCTCCAGGCTCGCGCCGATGCCGCGCGAGTGCGACGTAGATCGAGTCGCTCGTGGAGTTGCGGATGTCGAGCAGATCGTAGTCTTCGGTGTTTTCGAGGATCGGCTGCACCCGGAGCGGCCGTGCCTCGGGCGATTCGGGGGCGTTCTGCCGACCGGGCCCCTGCAATTGCGCAGGGGACCAAAGGACGGCCCAGTAGTAGCTGCGCTGGTCGGCCGTTGCGGCGGTGGTCTCGACGGCGATCGCCAGTCCCCGCAGCATCCAGGGGGCGCTCCGGATTTCCGTAATTCTCCCCGCCCCTGGAGGCAGGACCAAAACGCCCCGCTGGCCGTCGGCTGCGCGGGTGAACTGCAATTCGCCTTCGCCGCCCCGCATGGTGTAGTCGGTGTCCTTCCAACGGATCGAAATCGCCTGCCCGTCAGCCGCCTTGTCCGGCGAGGGCTGTTGCCCAATCACGTAGCCGCCGATCAGTGCGAGCAGAATACCGGCAGTTGTGAGGCCACGAGCCATGAGCGGCTTCTCCCTTCGTCTGGGTGCTGTCCCTGTCGAACGTAATACGGCCGCGCGCCGTCGCGGGTTCAGTCTCTCCAGGCAGGGCCGAGGGCTTACAGCGCAGATGTCGAACCGCCCTTTACGCCGGCCTCCAAGCCCAGTACCATCCCCGCCGTTTCTCTCCAGGCAGGGGGCGCGGGGACTGTTCGGCAAGAGTCGTCATGCGCCGCTTGGGCAAGGTGCTAGCGATCGCGGCCACATTGTTGGGGCCGGGCGGGGCGGCTGTGGCTCAGACGCTCGAGTTGGCCCGGCAAGAAGTGCGCGAGCGCGATCCGGCCCCTGCCAGCGAACCGGCCCCTGCGCCAACGCCCGCCAAGACGTCTCCCCCAGGCAAGACGTCGTCTTCGAGCAGTCCGTCCAGCGACGATCCTGGTTACACCTTTGGAGACGCGACCGGGCTCTGTGTGCTCACCGGTGCGGTCCTTTCCGCGCCGGTGTGGGGCCCGGCGGTGTTGCTCGGCGACAGCTATCGCTCCCCCGGCTTCTTTCCGCCGCATCCCTACGAGGACACATCCGGCAACCTCGTGATCGCCGACGAGCCTTATAAGCCGCTCCGCCCTTGGTCGGCCCAGGTGTCGTTTGCCTACGGAAACGACTTCGATGGCCTGGCCCGTTATGGCGGCCAGGCGCTCGTGAGCACGACGCAGCGGGTCGACTTCGACACAGAGTGGAACTGGTACGTGGAGGACCAGCCTGGCGGCACGGACTCGCTTCACACGGGCGACGCGAACATGATGTTCCGCTGCGCCCAGAGCGAACGGGTGCAACTGCGCATCGGGCTGGGCCTGAACTGGCTGGTCGATAAGCACGACCAGGACGTAGGCGTGAACTTCACCTACGGGGCCCAGGTCTTTCCGATCAAGCCGGTCGTGCTCACGTCGGAACTCGACTGGGGCACGCTCGGCAACGCCCCTCTGTTCCACGTGCGGGCGACCGCCGGCGCCGTGTTCCACGGCTGCGAACTCTTCGCCGGCTATGACTTCCGCAAGATCGGCCAAGCTGATCTGCAGGGGCCCATGCTGGGCCTGCGGTATCACTTCTAGGGCACGCTGCACTCGTCCCTGGCGAGCGGCTCGGCGAAAGCCGGCCGATTCCCCCGTCTTTGGCAAATCGGCGGTGACGTCAGCCAGCTAACGCTGGCCGCTCGCCGGAACGGTGGACCTCGATCGCTTGCGCTGCGGGCTAGCATCAGCAAGGGACGCGAGCACAACCGCTCTGGCGAGCGGCCCGGCGTAAGCCGGCCGATTCTCCCGTCGTTGGCAAATCGGCGGTAACGTCAGCCAGCTAACGCTGGCCGCTCGCCGGAACGGTGGACCGCGAACTGCGCTAGCGGAACGCCCACGACCAGTACGTGACGATCAGGGCCAAGATCAGCGGCAGCCCGAAGAGCAGAATGCCGGGGCCGTTGCTGTCGGCGACGCTCAGGGCGAGCATCGAAACAGGAATGGCCACGGCGAAAGCGGCCGCCGAAGTGACCGCGGCCTTGAGACGTCGAGAGCGGAATCGCACCGGGTACTCCTTACACCCCTGAACAAAAAACCGCCTGACGCGAAGCATTGTGCGCGAAGCATCGGCCTCCGCGAAATCCCCCTTCCGGGCTAGACGCTTCGGATTGGGCAAAGTCTTCCGCGCCCTGACGAACTCGGCGGCAGGGGTATACAATTTGCCCCAACGAACCAGTCGCCGTTCGTTTGCCCGCTTTCAGGAGATCGAATCATGGCTTTGCCGCGCACTGCCCTTGCTGTGGCCGTGTTGGCCTGCGCCCTTGGCGCGAACGATGCGCTGGCCCAGGGAAATGCCGAGGCCTATGCCGGACATCCCTTGGGCGTTGGCCGTATCAGTCTGCGCTCGCTGCGTGGCGAGCCCGCGCTGCCGGCCAGCGACGACGCGATTGAGCTGCGCGAGTCGGCAGGCCGGGCGCTCTATCCGGCCTTCGAGACGAGCCCGCTGCGGCAGGTGTTCCGCAATTTGGCGAACCGTCGCCGCGAGCTCAACGCCTACTTCTTGTTCCGCGGCAACGAGCCGCTCGATCTCACGCTGCTCGCTGGGGGCGCCTTCGAGCAACGCCTGCGGGTAAGCGACAACCCGGCGGCGCAGCGGACGCTGCAGGATCTCTGGTGGCAAGAGTATGTGCGCAACCGGCAGCAAGGGTTGCGCGCCGGCGGCTACCCCCCGGTCATCGACAACTACTTGATGGCCACGCTCTCGCGGCGGTTGAGCCTGCCGCTGCCTCCCTTGGCCGGGCTCGAGCCGAGCGATGACCCGAGCCAAGACGCGCTCAACTCGCTGCTGGCGTCGAACGCTTGGCGACTCGAGTTGCAGGATCGCGCGCTGGTGGCCACGGCGGCGCCCACATCGACCGCCAGCTTGCCGCTGCCGGCTACTCCGGTCACGCCGCTGATCGACTATCCCGAGGCCGCCGGCGAGATGGAGATCGAAGCTATTGCCAAGCAGGTGCCCGTGGAGTGCTTCTACGCGCGGTTTGGCGCTTTCGGCAACTTCCAGTGGATGAGGGCGCTCACGGAGGAGTGGGGAGGCGATCTAAGCAATCTGATCACCCAGCGGGGCCTCAACTACGAGCGCGGCCAACGCACCGAGCGGCGGCTGGCGCTCAAGGAGAACGAGCTTTCGAAGGCCCTCGGTGCGGCGGTAATCTCCGACGTTGCCCTGATCGGCCTCGACCTCTACATGCAAGAAGGGCCGGCGATCGGCCTTCTGTTCGAGGCCCGCAACAACTTCTTGCTCAGCCAGAGCATCAATCAACAGCGGCAAGAGGCGCAGCGGGCCGCGCCCGGCGCCAAGCTCGAGGATGTGGAAATCCGCGGCGGCAAGGCTTCGCTGCTCTCGACGCCAGACCAGACCGTGCGGTCCTTCTATGTGGTCAGCGGCAGCTACCACCTGGTGACCACATCGCGCTACTTGGCCGAGCGATTCCTCGCCGCTCCCGGCGAGAAGACGACCCTCGGCGACAGCGACGGCTTTCGTTATGCCCGCAGCGTGATGCCGGTGTCGCGGGGCGACACGATCTTGGTCTATCTCTCGGAGGCGTTTTTCCGTCAACTCACGACGCCGCATTACCGCATCGAACTCGCGCGACGGCTGGTTTCCGACGGCGAGCTCGAACTGTGGCAGCTCGCGCGGGTGGCGGCCGCCGCTGAAGGCTTGGCGGTCGACTCCCTCGAGCAGTTGGTGGAGGCCGGCCTGTTGCCGCCAGGCTTCGGTCAGCGGGCCGACGGCAGCAAGTTGGAACTGCGCGACGGCGAGTGGGTCGACTCGCTGCGCGGCCGCCGCGGCGACTTCATTCCCGTGCCCGACATGACCGTCGACAAGGTGACGCCCGACGAGGCCAAGGCGTACGCAGAGTTCGCCGACGTGTATGCCGACAACTGGCAGCGGCTTGATCCGATTGTGGCGGCGATCAAGCGGGAGCCGGGCGCGCAGCCCTCGGTGGAGCGCGTGGTGATCGACGCCTACGTGGCCCCGATCTCGCGCGAACACTACGGCCGGCTGGCGCAGATTCTGGGGCCGCCGCTCGACAACCAACTTTCCCGGCTGCCGCAGGACGCCGCTTGGTTCGAGGCCTCCGTCTCGGGGCGGATGACGGGCTTGGCGCCGCACCGCCTGTTCGGGGCCATCCAGGGCCTCAACCTGCCGCCCGCGCTCGGCCGGGTGGCCGCCCAAGCCGGGCCGGTGGTCTTGCCCATCCTCATCGACGGCTACTGGGGCGCCACGCCCCATGCCGGACTCGTGGGCAACGTCACCCAGACCTTGCAGCGTCTGACGGGCGGAATCCTCGGGGCGCCGGTGCTGAGCAACGGCGAGTTCTACGTCGCCAGTCACGACCGGGCCTTGGCCGAAGAAGCGCTTGCGAACCTGCACTTCGAGCCGGCCCCGCGGCCGGCGCAGCTCCGCATCCGCGTGGCCAACCTCGAAGAGACCAAGGCCGCCCGCATCATCAATTCCCTGGGCTACGGCCGAGCCCGCAAGGTCTCCGATGGCAACGCCCACCTGCTGAACGTGTTGACCACGCAGTTGCGGGCGCCGCGGGACGAAGCGCTGGCGATTGCCGAGCGCGTGCTCGACGCCAAGCTCGAGTGCCCTCTGGGAGGCGAATACAAGCTGATGACTTTGGAATCCGGAGTGCAAACCTGGCAATCGACGGCCACGGCCAGCCAGGGAAGGCCCCGGTTGTTTGCGGGAGCTCCCGAGGGCTACGTGTTTCCCGCGCTGCGCTGGTTCCGCGGCGTCGAACTCGACCTCCTCCTCGATGAGCCACAGTTGCGCGTGCATGCCGAAGTGCAGATGCAGCGCGCCGAAATGCCCGACAGGGCGCGCAACGCCGAACGCACGGCGCCCGAGAGCAAGAAATAGGCACAATCTCTCTAGGGAAATTGTCGGCGCCACCCTAGGGTCAATCACCCAGCGATTGGCCGAGCGCCCGCTGCGTTAGTTGAGGGAGAATCCTTACCGCCCGGCTCGCGCGCAGGCTGCGGCTCGGGACATCCCTCAGGCGGCCAGCGAAAAGAGTGCGTGCCCTGAGCCGTCTTGACCAAGGCTTGGAACAAATCGGCTCATCTCGCCAAGAGCTTTTGCTCGTTGGCTGCTCTTTTTCGCGACGGCTCACCATGAATCACGAACGCAGACTTTGCTATCTCGGGGAGGATGGAGATTTCTTCGAGTCCGTGGCCGCGGGCATTTCTGGCCGCGGCTGGGCGCTCGAATGGTCCGATTGTCTCGAGGTCGACGGCTCCGAGCCGTTCGATTCCTGGGACTGGCGGCGCGTCTTGCTGGTCGACCTGGCCAGCGGCGGTCCGGACGACGTGGAGCGCCTGGTGCGGTTTCGCAAGCGCTACCCGGGAGTTCCCTGGATCGCCGTTGCCCAAGGGGCCCAATTCCCGCTGACCACCTGCTCATTGGCCCGCATGCACGGCGCCGAAGCGATTTTCTACAAGCCGTGCTACGACTGGGAGGGCTTGTGCGAGGTGGTGCAGGCGGCGCTCGCGCGAATTGCCCACTGGGAACAGGCGATGGACGAGGCCGCCGCCCTCAACGCGGCCTAAAGCGGGCCGCCGAGAGAACGAAACAAGGCGTCGGCCACGAGGGATTTCCGCGGCCGACCAGAAGCAACGCCAAGCTGCGCCGGGGAACGCCGTCTCAGGGCTCGTCGGCCGATGCGGCCGACGGGCCCAGACGGTGCACCAGCTCCACGAGCTCCGTGGTTTGAAACGGCTTGCTCAGGCAACACGTATTGGGCACTTGCCGCACCCGCGCTTCGAGCTCGGCCGACAGGTAGCCGGTGATCACAATGGTTTGCAGCCCGGGATTCAAGGCCCGCAGCGTGTCCGACAACTCGAGGCCGTCGACGCTGTTCATCAGCATCCAGTCGACGATCAAGACGTCGGGTTGAAACTGCTTGACGAGCGTGAGCGCGCGATGGGCGTCGCCGGCGGTGCGGACGGTGGCCCCGCGTTGCCGGAGGAACATCCGCAGCCTGCGGCGATAGGTGTCCTCGTCGTCGACGACGAGGACTTTCACGGCGCTCAGGTCGAAGGCGTTCAAAGATCTTGCATCCGCGGCAGCGAAACGGTGAACACGGCGCCCTGGCCGACTTGGCTGCTGACCTCGACCTCTCCTTGGTGGTCGGCCACGATGCCCTGCACGATACTCAAACCTAGACCAGTTCCAGCCGCCTGTTGCCTGGTGGTGAAAAAAGGATCGAAGACACGTTGAATCTCGGCGGCCGGAATGCCGGGCCCCCGATCGCCGACCGTAATCCGCAGCGCGGCCGGATCGTGGTGCGCGCGAACCTCAACGATGCTGCCCCGCGGACTGGCTTCGAGGGCGTTGTTGAACAAGTTGACGAACACTTGTTCGAGCGCGAGTTCGTTGCCCACCACGGGCAGCCCGGCCGGCAACTCTCCCAGGTCGACGCTCACGCCGCGCTGCGCCGCCAGCTCGCGCGTGTAATCGCGCGCACGCCGCAGCACCGCAGCCAGATCGCAAGGAGCGTGCTCGCCGTGCTCGTGCTTGGCGAACCGCAGAATGCCCTTGATGATCCGCGAGCAGCGGTCGACGTTGTGGCGAATGCCTTCCAGGGAACTGGCGAGCAGCGGATCGGGCTCGATGCGGCGGGCCGCGAGCGCCGCGGTTTCCGCCTCGAGCATGATCGCGCCCAGTGGGTTGTTCAGTTCGTGGGCGATGCCGGCAGCCAACGTGCCGATCGACGCGAGCCGTTCCGTGCGGCGCACCCGCTCCGCGTCGCGCAGCTCGTCCGCCACCGGACGAGCTCGACCGAGCAGGCCCACAATCTCCCGACGCTGATTGCGCACCGGCAATAGCTCGAGGTCGAACCCACCGACAGAATCGGCCAGCGCCCAGCTAACACGACGGCACACGCGCTGGCCGGCTAGCGCCTGACGGCGCCCAGCGGCCAATTCACGCGCGGCCTCGGCCGGCAAACGGTCCTCGAGACGACTCCCCTCCCAGTGCCCCGCGGCAGGCCCCAGACGCTCCACCCAGGCATGGCTCGCGCGGCGACAACGTCCGGCGGCGTCCTCGAGCCAGCACAAATCGTCCGTCTGCGCCCACCACACTTGGAGGCAGTCTTGATCCTCGACGCAGTTTTCCTCGAGTTCCGGCTGCCGCGCAGCCACCGCAGCTTGATGGCGGAGGGCGCCGCGCGCCAGCGTCGCGAGGTCGACGAGCGCCGACACGCAGGCCAGGGCCGAGTCGTCGGCCGCTTGGCCGCCGGGCCCACAGACGACGAGCGCATCGAACGGCGGCGCAGCGCCTACGGGAAACGCGGTGTAGGGCGGCGCCGACGACTGCTCACCGCGACGGAAAACCGCCTGCGCCGCCGCGGCGACGGCGGAAGGGGCTGAAGCTCCGTTGGAGTTCGTCGCGCAGTTGGCCACCGAACGAGGCGACAACGATGCTATCAACTCACAGCCGCCCACTGCAGATTGGCGGCAATAGTAACAGTGCTCGACGCCGGCAATCCGCCCGGCCGTGAGGCAAAGCGTCCTGGCGATCGACTCGGCCGACGATTCTCGGGCGAGCGATCCGATCGTATGCGCCGCCAGCGGTTGGGACGCTGGCTCGTTCCGCGCTGAGTTCGCCGACATGAAGACTCAAGAACTGCTGCGCCCCGCATTTGCAGATTAGCGGCAAGGCGACGCCTGTCGCAAGGCGCATTACGATCCTTGGGCCGCAAATCCGAGCCGCGCGCGCCCCTTCGCTCGAAGGCGCGCCGTAGGGTCTCAACCCTACGTAGAGCGAAAGATCAGCCGGTCGGCCGACTAGGAACTGGCGAACCGAGCTTCCTGGTCCAAGCGGCGCAGGTAGCCGTCGGCCTCCACCCATTCTTGGTTGGGCAAGGTGGTCGCCTTGCCCTTGAGGAGCGCCCGCATCTCGCCGATCAGCGCCCGCGATTGCTGCGATTGCTCGGGACCGAAGCTGGCGGGGCTCTGCGCACGGGCGGTGAACATGGTCTGCAACTTGGCCTCGAGCGGCTGGAAGTCGTCGCCGCTCAGCCCGGCGGGCCAATAGAGTTCTCCCGAAACCGGATCGAGTTCGTTCGAGGTCAACCGCTGCGGCGGCGCCGGCGCCTGCCGGAACGCAGCCTCCGTGGTCTGCGAACGGCGGGCCCGTTTGTCGGCCATGTAGGAGTCGCGCGTCTGCTTGCGCGCGTAATACGCCTGAGCGTACTTCACGTCGTTGTCGAGCGCGGCCGACTGGGCCTGTTGCTGATAGACGAGAGCCTGCGAGTCGAGCAGGTTCGCGACCCCGGCGCTGCGCATCATGTTCGAGAGGCCATTGGCGTAGCCCTCGACCGGCGTCGAGGCGTAGTACCCCGGCGGCCCCCAATCCCCGTACCATTGCGCAGTGGCGATGCTCAGGGGCGCCAGAATGATCGCCACAGCGAGGATCGGGAACCGACGCATGGAGTACTCCGGAAACGCGAAAGGGGAGACAGGGCGTGCCGCTCGAGCGACCGGGCCGCCCGGCGCGAACGACCGGGGCGGTGAGCCCCATTTTGTCCGCCCAGTGGAATGCCGCACGAGCTACGATATGATAGCTTACTGCCCACAGCATACAACGGGCTCGCTTGTTTTCTGGCGAGCGGATTTCCTGCGAAACACCGGCATCTATTTGGCGGCGGAACTAGGCCTGGAGCAACTCATGCGGCGCGCCCTGACGATCTGGCTCTTTGGTGGATTGACACTAACGGCGTGGCCCCTCGCCGCGCAGACGCCGAGCGTGGGTGAGCTCGCGCAATCGTTGACCGATCAAAACCCCGCCGTGCGGCTCAAGGCGGCCGACGGACTGTCGGGCGCCGAGGGGGACGACGCCGCCAAGGCCGCGGCCGCCCTGGGCGCGGCGCTCGCCGACGCCAACGAGGAAGTCCGCTGGCACTCCGCGCGGTCGCTCGCGCGGCTCGGCGCGCCGGCCGCCGTGGCCGTTCCGGCCCTGTCGCAAGCGTTGTCCGACAAGAACCTGATGGTCCGGGCGCATGCCGCGCTGGCCCTGGGAGCCATCGGCCGCGCGGCCCAGCCTGCAGCGCCTGCTCTGCTGCAGCACGTCGTCGATCCCGATCCCGGCGTGCGCCGTGCGGCTTTGCACGCATTGCGCTCGCTGGGCTTGAGCCGACCCCAGTTGTTGCCCAAGCTGGCTGAGGTGCTCGGCAAGGCTGATCCGGCCACGGCCAGCATGGCAGTGCAAACGATCGTCGAATCGGGCCCGGCGGCGGTGCCGGCGCTGCAAGCAGCGCTGAAAGATCCGCAAGCGCGCTATTGGGCGCTGCTCGGTGTCTCCGACCTGGGCCCCGTGGCCGCCGACACCGCCCCGCAGATTGTGGCGATTCTTCAAGACCCCTCCGCCAAGCCGCACGTCATCGTGCAGGCATTGGCCTCGCTCGGCGAAATTGGACCGAAGGCCGCACTCGCCGAGCCGCAGGTGCTCAAGATCCTCAGCGGCGATCAGCGCTGGGCGCAGTATCCGGCCGTGTTGGTCGCCGGCCGCGCCGGTCTGAAATCGGCGGTTCCCGCACTGCGCAAGCTCGCGCAAGATAAAGACCCCTTGCTGAGCTCGATGGCCCTCTGGGCCATGGCCCGCTGCGAACCCCAGAATGTCGAGCTCACGAAGCACGCCTTCGCAAGGTTGACTGCCAACCTGACCAAGACCGGCGACCGGCGGCTGCAGCTCGTGTCGGCGCGGGCGTTGGGGGAACTGACCGTGCCGCCCGAGTTGATCACCGTCGAAGTGATCGACGTGGTGCGTGGCCTCGATCCCGAAGTTCACCTGGCGCTGGCCGAGTCGATCGCGGCCCGCGGGGAAGCCGTCGTGCCGCGGCTGACCGCCGCGTTGGGTCAGCCCAACGGGCGCGATTTCGCCCTGGGAATTCTCAGCCGCTTGGGTCCGCAGGCCAAGGCCGCCGTGCCGGCGATCGTGAAGGCCGCGCAGGACAACGCCGATGAGCAATTCGCCCGCGAGGCGGCGTTCGCCTTGGCGGCGATCGGCCCCGACGCCGCCCCGGCGACGGAGTATCTCATCGGTCTGATTCGGAAAGGCGCTCCGCCGCTGCAATATGCCGGCAGTTACGCCTTGGGTCGTATTGGTCCCGGCGCAGCGGCCGCGGCGCCTGTTCTGCGCGGTCTCCTGACGAGCGACGACGCATTCTTGCGGACCGCCGCCGCCTGGGCCCTGCTCAAGATCGATCCGGCGAAAAACGCTGATGTGCAAGCGCAGGCGGTCGGCTTGTTCACGGCTGCCTTGGCCGACGAGCGGCCCGAAGTGCGCGTGACGATGGCCCAGGCGCTCGCCGAGCAGGGCCCCGCCGCTAAAGCCGCGGCGCCGGCGCTCCAAAAGGCCCTGCACGATTCGCATCAGTCCGTGCGCGAAGCGGCCGCCGAGGCTTTGGAAAAGATCGACGTGAACCGCTAGGCCCGTTCCTCGAGCCAACGACGAGAGTCTCGTGTCGCTAAGGTTGAGTAAGGCCCGCTTGTCCCGCTGGACCCTCGCGCTGTTGGCGCTCCTCCTGCCCACGGGCTGCAATCGTCAACAGCCGCAGCTGACTTCCGGAGCGCCGCCGGTGGTCGAGGTGGCGACGCCGCTGTCGCGCGACGTGATCGACTACGAATACGCCACCGGGCGCACCGACGCCGTGGAGTTCGTCGAGATCCGCGCCCGCGTGAGCGGCTATCTTCAGAAGATCGACTTCAAAGACGGCGCCGAGGTCAAGGTCGATCAATTGCTGTTCGTCATCGACCCGCGCCCCTACCAGGCCACGCTCGACCAGGCCAAGGCGCAGGTGGCTCAGGCCGACGCCAAGTACAAGCTGGCGATCGCCGACGTCCGCCGCGCCGAGCCGCTCGTGCCCACCAAGGCCATCACGGCGCAGGAGTTCGACCGTCTGGTGGCCATGCGCGAAGTGGCCAAGGCCGATCGCGACGCCGCCCAGGCTCAGACGGCTCAGGCCCAACTGAACCTCGACTTCACGCAGGTTCGGGCGCCCATCGCCGGCCGCGCGAGCCGGAAGGACATCACCGAGGGGAACCTGGTCACCGCCGACGTGACCAAGCTGACCACGATCGTGTCGCAGGACCCGATGTACGCCTACTTCGACGTGCCGGAGCAAACCATGCTCCGCTTGCAGGCGCTGATTCGCGAGGGCAAGTTCAAATCGGCGCGCCGCACCGACGACGTGAAGATCGAGTTGGGCCTGGCGAGCGAGCCCGGCGAGTATCCGCACGTCGGCACGATCGACTTCGTCGACAATCGAGTTAATCCCTCGACCGGTACGCTCCAGGTGCGCGGCAGCTTTCCCAACCCCCCGGTCGGCCCGAGCGGCGAACGCGTGCTCTCGGCGGGGCTCTTCGTGCGGATTCGCCTGCCGGTGGGGCAGCCGCATCCGGCGCTCATGATTGCCGAGCGGGCGCTGGGGGTGAGCCAATCGCAGCACTACGTGCTCGTCGTCGGCGCCAACAACCAGGTCGAGTACCGGCCGGTGCAGGTCGGCGTATTGACCTCCGGCATGCGCGAGATTTTGGGCGGACTCAAGGCGGACGAGCGGATCATCGTCACCGGGCTGCAGCGCGTCCGCCCCGGCGTGACTGTCGATCCCAAGCCAATCGCCATGCCAGTGCCGCCGCCGGAAGCCAGTTCGGCCGTCGCAGCGCCCGCGGCCTAAAGCGTCCCACGACTCACTCAACTTCGCAGGGAACGCCGTGCTCGCCCGCTTCTTCATCGATCGCCCGATCTTCGCCTGGGTGATTTCGATCGTCATCGTGCTGGGCGGTCTGGCGGCGCAGTTCCTGCTGCCGGTGGCGCAATACCCCGAAATCACGCCCCCCACGGTGCAGGTGACTTGCCAGTATCCGGGCGCGAGCGCCACCGTGGTGCAGGACACCGTGGCCGCCCCGATCGAGCAGCAGGTGAACGGCGTCGAGAACATGCTCTACATGTCCTCGCAGTGCACCAACGACGGCAGCTATGTGCTGACGGTCACCTTCGCGCTCGGCACGAACCTCGACATGGCCCAGGTGCTCGTGCAGAACCGCGTGAGCTGGGCCACGCCGCTGTTGCCCGACGTGGTGAAGGCCACCGGCGTGGTGGTGAAGAAGCGGTCCCCCAGCATCTTGCTGGTGGTGAACCTCTTTGCCGAGGACAATCCGGCGACCGGCCAGCCGTTCTACGATCAGCTCTATCTGAGCAACTACGCCACGATCCAGATTCGCGATGAACTCGCCCGGATCGACGGCGTCGGCGACGTGAGCTACCTGGGGCAGCAAGACTACAGCATGCGGGTGTGGGTCGATCCCGAGAAGCTGGCCTCCCGCAGCCTGACGGCCGACGACGTCGTCGCGGCGCTGCGCGAGCAAAACGTGCAGGTGGCCGCGGGGCAGATCGGTCAGCAGCCCGTGCCGACCGGGCAAGATTTCCAGTACGTGATGACCACGCTCGGCCGGCTCACCCAGCCCGAGCAGTTCGCCGACATCATCATCAAGACCGGCCTGTCGGGCGAAGTCACGCGGCTGCGCGACGTAGGTCGTATTGAACTAGGAGCCAAGAACCAAGACACGCGCTGCCGGCTGGACGGCAAGTCCTCGGTGGGCTTGGCAACGTTCCAGTTGCCCGGCTCCAACGCTCTCGACGTGGCGGAGCGGATCAAGGCCAAGATGCAGGAACTGCGGCCGCGGTTTCCGACGGGTCTTGAATACGCCATCGTTTACGACACGACGCCCTTCGTCGAAGAATCGGTGCACGAGGTGTTCAAGACCCTGCGCGACGCCGTGATCCTGGTGGCGCTCGTGGTGCTCGTCTTCCTGCAAGACTGGAAGGCGGTGATCCTCCCGCTGATCGACGTCGGCGTGTCGCTGATCGGCACCTTCGCGATCATGGCGATGATGGGCTTCTCGCTCAACAACCTCACGCTGTTCGGCCTGGTGCTGGCCATCGGCATCGTGGTCGACGACGCGATCGTGGTGCTCGAGAACATCGAGCGCTGGTTGGCCAAGGGCTACCCCGTGCGCGAGGCGACGATCCACGCCATGGAGGAGATCACCGGCCCGATCATCGGCATCACGCTCGTGCTCTGCTCCGTCTTCCTCCCCTCGGCCTTTCTGGGGGGCATCACCGGGCAGTTCTACCGGCAGTTCGCGCTCACGATCGCCGCCTCGATGCTGCTCTCGGCCACCAACGCCATGACGATGACCCCCGCGCGGGCAACGGCCATCTTCGGCCACCGCACGCACTTGCCGGAGGGCCAGCACGGCCACGACGGCCGCGAGGCGCTCCCCTGGTGGGGGCTCGCCGCCATCGGCGGACTGCTAAGCGTGTGGCTCTTTGGACAAGCCTTCTTTGCCTGGTTCCGCGCGTTGCGCCCCGATTCGGAAGCTTGGCTGCTGTGGGTGACGAACTTTGCCGCTTTCCTACCAGGGGCGGCCGTGTTGTGGTGGGTCACAAAACCGATCAACAAGGCGCTGGCGGTCTTCTTCCGTGGCTTCAACTGGGTGTTCGACCGCATCACCGATCTCTACGGCCGCACGGTGGCCCGCTGCCTGCGGCTGAGCGCGATCGTGCTCATCCTCTATGTCGGCCTCCTCGGGCTCACCTACTTCGGCTTCGTGACCTTGCCCAAGGGGTTCATTCCGGCGCAGGACAAGGGCTATCTGGTCGTCAACGTCCAGCTCCCCGACGCCGCCTCGCTCGAGCGGACGACGGCCGTGGTCAAAAAGGTCGAGAAGATCGCCCGCGAAAACGGCGGCGTGGCCCATACCGTGTCGGCCGATGGCATGTCGTTCGTGCAGAATTCCGCCATTAGCTCGAACTTCGGCTCGTGCTACGTGGTGCTCAAGGAATTTGGCGAGCGCCGCAGCCACGAGTTCGGCGCGAACGCGATCGAGCAGACGCTGCGCAAGCAATTCTACGATCAGATCCCCGAAGCTGACGTTTCGGTGTTCGGCGCTCCGGCGGTCGATGGCCTCGGCAACGCCGGCGGCTTCAAGCTCATGGTGCAGGACCGCGGCGACAACGGCCTGGCCATGCTGCAGGGCCAAACCGACAATCTGATCGAGAAAGGCAAGCAAGAGCCGATCATCGCCGCCATGTTTACCGGCTTCCGCGCCGACACCCCGCAGCTCTACATCGACATCGACCGCACCAAGTGCAAGACGATGGGCGTGCCGCTGAGCGCGGTGTTCGACACGCTGCAGGTCTACATGGGGGGCTACTACGCCAACGACTTCAACAACTTCGGCCGCACCTGGCAGGTGAACATTCAGGCCGATTCCCCGTTCCGCCTCACGCCCGAAGCGGTGGCCCTGCTCAAGGTGCGGAACGCCGCCGGCCAAATGATTCCGCTCGGCACGATCGCCCAGGTGCGCGACGCCGGCGGCCCCGTGCTCGTGACGCGCTACAACATGTACCCCGCCGCCGCCATCAACGGCGGCGCCTACCCCGGCGTGAGCACCGGCACGGTGATCTCCGTGCTGGATGCGCTTGCCGAGCGCGAGTTGCCCACCTCGATGACGTCGGCCTGGACCGAGCTGACCTACCTGCAAACGCTCGAAGGCAGCTCGGCGATCTTCGCGTTCGTGGGGGCCGTGGTGCTCGTGTTCCTCGTGCTCGCCGCGCAGTACGAAAGCTGGTCGCTGCCGCTGGCGGTGATCCTCGTCGTGCCGATGTGCTTGCTCTGCGCTCTGATCGGCGTGTTCCTCGCGCGGATGGACATCAACATCTTCGTGCAGGTCGGCTTCGTGGTGCTCGTGGGCTTGGCCAGCAAGAACGCGATTCTCGTGGTCGAGTTCGCCCGCGACCGGCAGCTCGAAGGCGTGTCGGCGTTCGACGCCACGGTCGAGGCGGCCAAGGCGCGGCTGCGGGCCATCATCATGACGTCTTTCGCCTTCATCTTGGGCGTAGTGCCGCTGATGTTGGGGCACGGGGCCGGCGCCGAAATGCGGCAGACGCTCGGCACGGCCGTCTTCTCGGGCATGCTCGGCGTCACCCTGTTCGGTATCTTCCTCACGCCGGTGTTCTACTACGTGATCGCCAAGTGGACGGGGCGAGGGGCGGCGAAGCCGGGCCCCGCTCACAGTGACCACCCGGCAAAGGCGGTGGAACCGCCGAGCAGTTCTGCACCGGCCTAAGAACGCAGAGCGTATCTCAGGCACGCGCGAATATCGTCCGGCTCGAGGAACGGATACTCCTCGAGAATGCTTTCGGAAGATTCTCCGGCGGCAAGCATTCCCAGGACATGCTCGACCGCGATTCGCATGCCACGGATGATTGGCTTGCCGCCGAAGATCTGCGGATCTACGGTGATCCGTTCCAGGTTTCTCTCGTCGGGCATAGGTCCAATCTCGCCTCACCGGCTGTTAGGATAGGAGCAGATCCTGGGTCGTCTAACTGGTAAGACACCGGACTGGCCTCATCGTCTTTCAAGTGCAATCCGGGCAAATGCAGGTTCGAATCCTGCCCCAGGAACTGGACGGACCGCCCCCAATCTCCCCCTTGAGCCCGCCCCCGCCCCCGGCTTACAATCCCGAACTTCCCTTCGCACAACTGTTTGCCTTCCGGAGCATCGACATGGAGCGGACGTTCGTCCTTTTGAAGCCCGATTGCGTGCAGCGGCGGCTCGTTGGCCGCATCTACACGCGGTTCGAGGACAAAGGCCTCAACGTCGTAGCCCTCAAGATGTTGCGGGTAACGCCCGACCTAGCCAAGCAGCATTACGCCGAGCATGTTTCGAAGCCGTTTTACCCGGCCCTCGAGCAGTTCATCACTGGGGGACCGGTGATCGCCGCGGTGGTCGAGGGGCTCGAGGTGATCCGCGTCGTCCGCGAGATGCTGGGCCCCACGAGCGGCCTCAAGGCCCCCGGCGGCACGATCCGGGGCGATTTCAGCTCCAGCCGCCAGATGAACCTGGTCCACGCCTCCGATGGCCCCGAGGCCGCCAAGCGCGAGATCGGCCTGTACTTCAAAGAGTCGGAGATCTGCGGCTATAACCCCACCGTGCTCCCCTGGCTCAAGGCTGACGACGAGCACTAGTTTTCTGCGGGCTCTGGCCCGATCTTATCGTCCACCTGCCCCCAACCTCCGTAAGTGTGCCCATGAGCGAGCGTTCCCGCGAAATCCGCCGCCGCCGTCAACGTCGGAAAAAGCTGAACATCCTGTCCCGCAAGCTCAAGGCCGCCCCGGCCTCGGAGCGGACCACGATCACCACCAAGCTCCGGCGGATGACCGCGGGCGCGGAGGTGATCATCGACAACTGGGGCCTGGGCGAAGCCGGCCGCTAGCCCGCTGCGGGAACGGGGCAGGCTGGCGCCTGGGGCCGATTTGTTGCCCGCGGCGGGCCCCCGCATCTATACTGAGCAGTGCCGGGAGCGGTGGCTCCTTGGCGGTGTTCTCTTGCGCCCAGTGCCGATTCGTTGGGGGTCGCGCGATGGCCAGGCCGTATTTGGGCTCGCGTTTGCTCGTCGTGCTCTTGCTGGCGATCGCTGCTGCGCCGCGCGCCGGCCGTGCGGACGAGGTGTCGCTCTCGAGCGGCGGCCGGCTCAGAGGCGAGGTCGTCTCCGACAGCGACCCAGCTTCCGAAGACGTGCAGGTGCGCACGTCGTCCGGCATCGAGTTGCGGCTCCCCAAGGGCCAGGTGAAGGAGACGCAGCCGACTTCTCCCGGGCGGAAAGACTACGAACGGCGGGCCGCGCGCACCGCCGACACCGTCGAGGCGCAGCTTGCGCTTGCCGCGTGGTGCAAGGAGCAGAAGCTCAACCGCGAGCGCGAGGTCCACTTGCGCCGTGTGCTGGAGCTCAACCCCGACCACGCCGAAACGCGCCGCGTGCTGGGCTACCAGAAAGTGGCGGGCGGCTGGTTCACCCGCAACGAATTGCAAACCAAGCTCGGCTACGTGAAGTTCCAGGGCCGCTGGCGGACCGCTCAAGAAGTCGACATCCTCAAGCGGCAGGACAAAGACGAAAAGGCCGAAAAGGATTGGGTGGCCAAGCTCACGCGCTGGCGCAACTGGCTCGACGGCAAGCGGTCGGACGAGGCGCTCGAGGGCTTCGCGCAGATCAGCGATCCCTACGCGGTCCCCGGACTGGTCAAGCTGATCGACCGCGAAGTGAACCCGTCCTACCGGCTGCTCTATCTGCGGTCGCTCTCGCAAATCGACTCGCCCGCCGCCGTACAGGCGCTGATGCGGTTCGCGCTCATGGACCGCGAAGCCGAGGTGCGCGAAACCAGCCTCGACGAGCTCGTGCGCCGCAAGGCGCCCGACGTCGTCTCGTCGTTCGCCAAGTCGCTGCGGAGCAAGGACAATGTGGTGGTCAACCGCGCGGCCTATGCGCTGAGTCGCATGGGAGACCCGGCGGCGGTCGGCCCGCTGATCGACGCGCTCATCACCACGCACAAGTTTCAAGTGCAGCAGCAACCCGCCGGCGGCACCAACGCCAGCTTTGGTCACTCGACCTCCGGTGGAGCGTCGTCTGGCGGCTGGGGGCCGAGCGGGATGTCGATGGGGGGCGGGCCCAAATACGTCAACCAGCCCATTCGCAATCAGGCGGCTCTCGACGCCCTGGTCGCGCTCACCGGCGTGAACTTCGACTACGACGGAACCGCCTGGCGCTACTGGTACACCCAGCAACGGCAGCAGCAAGAGATCCAGGCTCGCCGCGATTCGGCGCCGCCGGAGTAAGCGAGGAAGCCCACCCACGCTCGGCGCGCTCGCGCTGCGGGCAGGTATGGACCGGGCAACCCGAACTTCCCGCTGTGACGCAGCATTAGTGCTTGGCGTCTGTCGTCCAGATCGTCCCCAACTCCCAGGCATTCACCTCCTCGAGCCGCCCAGCCCCTCCCTGGGCAACAGCCACGACGTCCAGCGGCCCGTCTCCAAAGGGCAGAACGCGCGTGATCTGAGCGGTCGGGCCGCTCGCAGCCTCAAGCACGCCGTGGTCGATGAACAGCCGCAGCGTGCGCGCGGCGCCCGCCGGCAGCGGCGCCTTGACGCCTGCGACGTCGAGCTCGCCGGGGCGGAGCAGCACGTCGACGGATTGCTTGGGATCCCGCCCGCTGCGCACTCTCAGGCCCACGGCCGAGGCAGCGCTCGGCGCGAAGCGGGCTTCGATTTCGAGCGCCGCGCCCGTCAGGCCGATCTTCGCGTCGCCGTCTGCCGGAACGTCGAGATCTTTCGAGGAGCGCGGCTGACCACGCAGCTTGCTCAACTCGGGCAGCGGCGTTTGGGTGAGCCGGCCCTCGGAGTCGACGCCCAGCACCTGCGGCAGCGACAGGCAGCCGTTCCAGCCGCGGCCTTCAGGAAAACCGCGAATCCAGCCCCAGAGCACGCGGCGGCCGAGCGCGTCGACCAAGCCGTTGGGGGCGTAGTACTGATCGCTCGCGTCTACCTTGCCGCGCGTTTTCCAGGTGAACTTGCCGGCGTCGGCGTCGAAGTCGCCGACGAACCACTCCACGGCCCGGTGAGGCGAAATGATGAGCACGAAGCGGCCATCGAGCGCAAAGAAGTTAGGGCATTCGATGTTCCCCACCTCGCGGTCGGGATGCTGGAAGAGAATGCCGCGGTACTTCCACTTGGTCAGCTCGTCGTTCTCGGCCTCGTAGAGGGCGACGATCCCTTGGCCCCCCGCGCCACGGTTCAGGTTGCCGCCGAGCACGGCGAAGGTGCGGCCCCCTTGCTCGAAGACGAAGGGATCGCGCCAGTCGTAGATCTTCTGGTCGCCGTGCAGTCCTTCGGGCAGCACGGGGTTGGCCGGGTGCTTCTTCCAGGTGAGCAAGTCGGGGCTGCCGAGGGCTGCCCATTGATCGGCCGCGTCGCCGGCGTTTTTCTTGGGGCCGATGCTCGTGTAGAGCATGAGTGGTTGACCGGCGCGAGTGATCACCGTGCAGCCGGAAAAGCAGTGCTCCTCCCCCTGCTCGAGCGACGGCGCGAGCGCGATCGGCAGCCGCTCCCAATGCACGAGGTCGCGGCTGCGGACGTGCCCCCAGTGCATGTGCCCCCAGCCGTCGCCATAGGGGTTGTGCTGGAAGAACAGATGGTAGTAGCCGCCGTGCAAGATGGGGCCATTGGGATCGTTGATCCATTGGGCCGTCGGCAGCACGTGATATTGCGGACGCAGCTTGTCAGCGGCCACGCGCTCGGCGGCCTTGGCCACGCTGGCGTCGGCCTTGGCTAACGCCGGCGAAAGATCGGCCGCGGCCGCCTGCTCACCCAGAGTCGGCGCCGGGGCAGGGTCGGCGGCCGGCAAAACCGCCGCCACCGACAAGGCAAACCCCAGGCTCCCCGCTCCCCGGCACACGTGCTGAATCCAAGACATCGGGCCGCGCTCCCAGAAGGTGCTTCCGGCCCGTCGCCGAGCCGCAGCCAGCCATCATAAGCGGCCAAACTGCGCCAAGGTAGCGGTCGTAGCAGCAAGTAGCCCGCACACTCCCGTGTGCGGATTGCTGAAGCGGCGCGAGCCTCGTTCGGCGCGTCTGACCGAGCGGCTTTAGCCGGCGCAGCCAGCCTGTACTCGTGAAGGCCGCCGCACAGCCGAGAACAGGTCGCGCAGCGCCCGCGGCGCAAGCGCCGCCCCGAGGCACAGCAGCGGGCCGAAGACGGCCCCCCAGTATTGATTGAACTCGTGCCCCACGAGCGCGAAGCCAACCACATACAGGCTCGTCGTAAGCCCCGCCCGTTCGCCAGCCGGCGTGCTCCAGCTCGCGAAGCCGATGAGCGCCAGCGTGAGGAAGAGGGCAGCGAAACCTTGCGGAAGCAACAGCAGATAACCGTTCACCTGGGCGAGCGCGATCACCTGGGTCGCGCCGCCGAATTGCAGCCAACTGGCTTGATGCGCCAGGTCCCCCGCGCTGATGCGCGGCAAGACGTTTGTCAGATGCCAGGCGTAGTAGGCCGTGTAGGCCAGGCCGCCCAGGAGCCACAGGCTCACCTCGCGCCAGCGCCGTTCCTTGGCCGCGAGCACCACGCAGAGCAAGCAGTAGGGCGCGGCCAACTCACGCACGAAGATCGCGCCCAGGCCAGCCGCGAGCCCACCCTTCCATTGCCCCAGTCCGTAGGCGCAGATCGAGAGCGTCAAGAGCACGCCGGCCCAAATCTCCGGCATGCAGTAGATGTCTCCCAGCACGCAGAACATCAGCGGACCGGTGAGCAAGGCGGCGCCCAGCAGCGCCGTCCGTACGCCGGCTTCACGGGCCAAGAGTTCGAACGCGGCCAACATCAGCAAAAAACCCAGACTGGCGAGCAGGCCCTGGGCAATTTGCGGCGCCGGGAGGGCGCCGGTCAAACCGACGGGCAACGGCGCCCGCCAGTTGAACACGCTGCGCGTCGGATAGGCGCGCGCACGCAACTCGCGTTCAGCGGCGTCGTAGTAGCCCAGGCCCGAGTGCATGGCGTCGATCTCGGCGCAGTAGAGGGCGACGTCTCCCTGGCCGATGCGCTGCTGGCCCGCGTAGCCGCGTTCGAGCGGCGAGAGGGTGAGGCCGACGAGGACCACGCCGGTCAGCGCCGCGACCGCCAGCAGCAGCCGGGCAGACAAGGGCGAGAGACGGGCGAATGAGGAAGGACTTTCGGCGGCGAACATAGGAGGCCGGCAGAAGGGGCTCGAGAAGTTAGATATTCTCAAGCCTAGGCCCCCGCGGCATCGTTGGCGGGCGCTGAAAGGACCAATGTTCGGGGTGGTCGCCGCAATCGATTTCGAGTCCAATCAGGCCGCCGACGGCGGGCGTGGGCAGGCGGCAAAGTCCCCCCATCCCGCAAGACGCCAACAAAAAAAAGGCCGCCCCAAGGGGCGGCCTGAGTGAAACTTAGAGTGGAGGATAGGGGACTTGAACCCCTGACCTTCTGGCTGCCAGCCAGACGCTCTCCCAACTGAGCTAATCCCCCGTTCTGCGGGCGAACGGACCAGCCGCGTCCAAACGTTATCGGCTGTCCCGGTGGGCAAACAGAAAAGAGTACCGATGCCTGATTCGGGTGTCAAGGACAGCACAACCCTACCGCGCGGCGGCGACAAACCCTTGTCGGGCAAGTCGTTTCCAGCCGCCACGATCGGCCCCGTTCCCACCGGCCGATCCCCCGGCCGGCGGCGGTTGCTGCTCGCGATCCTGAAGTACTGCGCGAGCGCCGCCATCCTCACCGGGCTCGTGGTGCTGCTCGTCCGGGGAGAAGCCTTCGCGCAGTTGGCCGCCCACCGCAAGCACTGGGGGTTGCTTGGCACGTCGCTGGCTCTCAGCTTGGCCGCTGTGCTGATTACGTTCGTGCGTTGGTGCCTGCTGGCCCGCGCGGTCGGGCTCGACTTCCGCCTGCCGAGCGCCCTGCAATTCGGGTTCTTGGGTTACCTGTTCAATTTCGTCTCGCTAGGAACGGTCGGGGGCGACGCCTTCAAGGCGGTGCTGCTCGCCCGGCAGCAACACAAACACCGCACGCGGGCGGTTGCCACAGTGATCGTCGACCGGCTCGTCGGGCTGTATGCCTTGGGGCTCGTCGCCTCGGGCGGAGTGTTGGCCACCGGGTTCGAAGCCGACCGCAGCGAGTTCCGCGTGCTGGCGCAGGCGACGCTGGCAGTCACCGTTGTGGGCACGGTCGCGCTTGCGCTGTTCCTCTGGCCCGGTTTCACCACGGGCGCATTTTCCGAATGGCTGCTGAGCCGGCCGAAGTTCGGCGCCGCGCTGCGGCCGGTCGTCGACAGCCTGCGGATGTTCCGGCATGGCCTCCGGCCGCTGGGGGTGGCCATCGCGCTCTCGCTGGTCGTGCATACGCTGTCGACGATCAGCATCTACCTGATTGCCCTTGGGCTGTTCGGCGAGGCGCCCTCGTTGGCCGCCCACTTTGTAATCGCGCCGCTCGGCATGCTGGCCGCGGCGCTGCCGCTGCCGCTGGGGGCGCTGGGGGCCTTTGAAGCAGCACTCGCGGCCCTTTATGTGGCCGTGCCAGGGGGAGTGCGGCTCACGCAGGTGCAGGGGCTGCTCGTGGCCTTCGGCTACCGGGCGATCACGATTCTGATCGCCATGATCGGCGTCGGCGTGTGGCTCACCAGCCGCCGCCAGGTGGCCGAGGCTGCGGCGGAAGCAGAGGCCGAGCCGCAGCCCGCCTAGCTACACGATCAGCATCGCGTCGCCGTAGCTATAGAAGCGATAGCGCTCGCGAATCGCTTCGGCGTAGGCGCGGCGAATCAGATCTTCGCCAGCCAGCGCGCTAACGAGCACCAGCAGCGTCGAGCGCGGCAGGTGAAAGTTGGTCAGCAGCACGTCGACCGCGCGGAAGACGTGCCCCGGCCGAATGAAGAGCCGGGTTTCCCCTTCCCAGCCGGCGAGCGCGCCGGCCGCGGCGGCCGTCTCGAGCACGCGGACGCTCGTCGTGCCGACCGCCACGATGCGCCCCCCTGCCGCGCGGCGAGCGGCGAGCCGCGCCGCCGTGTCGGCCGTAATGCGGCCCCATTCGGAGTGCATCGGGTGGGCTTCGATTTCGTCGGTGGCGATCGGACGAAAGGTGTCGAGCCCCACATGGAGCGTCACGTGGCTCACCTCGACCCCTTGCCCTCGCAATCGCTCGAGCAGAGCCGGCGTGAAGTGCAGACCGGCCGTCGGCGCCGCCACGGCCCCCGGCTCGCGGGCAAAGACCGTTTGGTAGCGCGTGCGGTCGCTCTCGAGCATTTGGCCGCCGCGGATGTAGCACGGCAGCGGCACTCGCCCCAGCCGCTCGAGCAGCGACACCGTCGGTTCGTGAATCTCGGGGCGGGCGAGCCAGCCTCCCCAAGGGAGCCGCGAAATCAGGTAGAGCGACACGGGGGGCGTGCCGGGGGCCTCGAGCGTGATCCGCTCCCCCGGCTGCAGCTTGCCGCGGGTTTTGCAGAGCAGCCACCAGTGGCCGGCCTCGTCGGCCCGGAGGAACAGCCCTTCCCAACGGCCCCCCGTCGCGGCCCGGCGCCCGAGCAGCCGGGCCGGCACCACGCGGGTGTCGTTGAGCACGAGCGCGTCGGTCGGCCGGATCAGTTCGGGCAAATCGCGCACGTAGCGGTGGCTCAGCTCGCCGCTGCGCCGGTCGACCACGAGCAGCCGAGCGTCGGACCGCTGCGCGAGCGGCTCCTGGGCGATCAGCTCGGCCGGCAGCTCGTAGTCGAAATGATCCGTGCGCGTCATACTTGGGGCGCCAGCGGCCTTGGGCCTGAGAGAAACGCGCCTCCGGTGCGCCACCTTGGCGGCGGGCCGCTTCTCTCTCCATCATACGGACATGACGCAGGGCGTCATCCGGTGTTTGGCGGCCGGTGAACCGCTGCCGCGCATTACCTTGGCCCCGGCCGCTCCCTCATGACGCAGGACCACCCGCCGAGCGATCCAGCCGACTGCTCGCCGCTGCGCATTGGCCTGGGCATCACCGAACTCGAGGTCGGCGGCGCGGAACGGTGCCTGGTGGAGTTGGCGACGCGGCTGGACCGCCGGCGCTTCGAGCCGCGCGTGTATGCCTTGTCTCCGCCTCCGCCGCCTGGTCAAACGCAGTTGGTCGACCGCTTGGCGAGCGCCGGCGTGCCGGTGACGTTTCTCGGAGGCCGCGGCGCGACGGACGCGCCGCGGACCGTGAAGCGATTTCGCCAAGCGCTGCTCGACGATCGCATCGAGCTTTTGCAAGCGTTCTTGTTCCACGCCAACTTGCTGGGCGCGCTCGCGGTGCGTCGGTTGCCGGCGGTTCGTCTGTGCTGGGGCATCCGCGTGGCCGAGCCGGGGCGGCGCTGGCGCGACTGGGCTGCCCGCCGGCTGCTGGGGCGCGTCGACCGGCACGTGTGCGTGAGCCGCGACGTGGGGGCGTTTTGGAGTCGGCGGATGCGCATCGGCCCGGAGCGCGTGGTTGTGATTCCCAACGGCGTCGATCTGGCGCGGCACCAAGCCGCCGCGCCTGTCGACCGGGCGATCCTCGGCTTGCCGGCGGATGCGCGACTGATCGTTTGCGTGGGGCGGGTCGACGAACAGAAGAACACCGCCTGGCTGGTGGAGCTTGCGCCGGAACTGCTGGCCAAGCTGCCCAAGCACCACTTGCTTTGCATTGGGCAGGGCCCGCTGCTCGAGCCGCTGCGGCGGCGATCGGCGGAACTGGGCCTGGCACACCGCATCCACTTGGTCGGCTGGCGTCCCGACGTGCCGGCGATCCTGGCCGCGAGCGAACTCTTGGTTTTGCCGTCGCGCTGGGAGGGGATGCCCAACGTCGTGCTCGAGGCGATGGCGGCCGGGCTGCCGGTCGTCGCCACACGGGCCGAGGGGGTTTGTGAACTGCTGGGCGGCAACTCAGGGCCGCAGACAGCGCCCCACGGCGACCGCGCGGCCTTTGCGACAAACATTCTGGCCCTGGCCGGCGACGCCAGGCTGCGCCAACGGCTCGGCAAGCAGAACTGCGCGCGGGCAGCTGCCGAGTTTTCGCTGCCGGCGATGGTTCGCCGCTACGAGGCTTTGTATGCCGAGCTCTCGCGGCCCTAGGAATGGTTCCGAGGCAAACATCGACCGCGCTTGCAAAGCGCCGCCGTGGTGCGACAATCGGAGTCTGCCAGCGGCAGTTCCGGAACGTGCGGCAAGAATGGGCTGGCCGCAAACGAATAGCTGGCCGAGGCCGGCGAGCGTGGACGCTCGCCCTCCCCCAAGCACGCTCGTGCCCCCAGCGGTTAGAGGCGCCGTACATGCCGGTTCGTCAAACGTTGCTGCCGCGCTACTCGCTCCGGCAGATTCTAGCAATCACCACGGCCCTGGGGTTCGTGTTCTTGATTGCCTCGTACGGAGTACGAGGCGCAAGCTGGGCGGGCGGGATCGCGCTCGGGCTCTTGTCGGTGCTCGCGGCGCTTCTGGTGTATGGGGCGTTCTTCGCCTTGGTCTGGGGTGCGGCCGCCCTGGGGAGTTGGGTGAAAGGTCGGGCGGCCACGTCGGGCGAAGAGCGCGGGGGCTAGAACATGCGACAGCAATTGTTTCGAGCGCGACGTTTCCCTTCGCTCGTCAAGCTGATCTGTCTCGCGGCGGCCTTCAGCGTCGGGCCGCAGGCGTTGGCCCAGGTCGCGCCGATGGTCGTTGCGCAACCGGCGCAGGTTGTCTATCAGCAACTTCAGCCGCTGATCAGTCTGCCACTCAATGCTCCGGGCAAGACGCAGCAACAGTCGGCCAAGAACGGCCTGCTGCTTTCGATCAACGCGATCGGCGCCCAAGGGCTGGGATACCGTCCCCTCGAGGTCACGTTCACCGCGCTGACGCCTGCGCCGGCCGATCGTTCGCTGACCGTGGAGTTCATCACCTACCATCGCTTCGGCATGAGCGAGGCGGTGCGCGTCACCGAGCACGTCGATCTGCCGGCGGGCGCCGCCAGCGCCAAGGCGACGCTGCGGCTGCCGCAATACGCCGGCTGGGACGCCTTTGGGGTCAAAGCCTGGGAAGATGGCGAACAGCTCGAGGAGCTTTCCTTCGAGCGCATGGGCACGGCCGGGCAGCAATTCAACGAGGCGCTGCCGCGCATGCTCGTGGTCGGGCCCGCGAGCGTTGACCTGAGCGGACTGCATGCCGCCACGGCCGGGGTACAACAGTCCATCGCTGCGGCGG
This sequence comes from Pirellulales bacterium, assembly GCA_046349955.1. Lineage (GTDB taxonomy): Bacteria > Planctomycetota > Planctomycetia > Pirellulales > JBGAPH01 > JBGAPH01. Next base: position 110,033 of record JAXMBI010000008.1, read on the forward strand.
GGCAAACCGCGCCGGCGCTCGTCAGCCTGCTCGAGGCCAAGCAACTGCCCGATCGGTGGCTCGATTACACCACGTTCGACATCGTGGTCGCCTCATGGGATCAGCTCGATGCCTTGATGCACAACCACCCGCAAGCCTGGCAGGCGCTGCGCGGTTGGACTTCGGCCGGTGGGAACCTAGTGGTCTACCGGGCGAGCGACGATTGGCAGTGGCTCAAGGAGTTTGAGACGGCGGCGCAGCCGCCAGCGTTTCTGCCGTCGCCCGGCGGCGCTGCTGGGCCGAGGGACGCGGCGACCGCAGATCCAGCGAAGCCGGCCGACAAAGTGGCGCCGCAAGGCGCGGTGGTGGCCATCGAGCCCTTGACAAATACTCCGGCTGGCTGGAGCTCGGCAGCCACTCCGCAGCCGCTACAGCCCTGGCTCCACAACGATGCCGCGAAGCTGGTGCTCCCAGGAAATGCCGTGCCTCCTCCGGCACGCCTGCTTCGCCCCTGGGATCTCGGCCAGGTCCTCGTTCTCCGTGCCGATCCACTCACCCCGGATCCAGCAGTTTGGCCCGTAATGTGGCAGGAACTCGGAGACGTGCGAATCGCGGCAGCGCCCCGGCTCGGGCTCTCGTCGTTGGCTCCCAATCCCGATTTCTGGAACCTGCTCGTGCCGAACGTCGGCCTGCCGCCAGTCGACGCCTTTCGAGTGTTGATTACGTTGTTCGTGCTGCTGATCGGCCCGGTCAACTATTTTCTGCTCCGGCGGCTTCAGCGGCTGCACCTCTTGGTGTTCATCGTGCCGGCTGCCGCGCTGCTGGTGACGTTGTCGCTCTTGAGCTATGCCATTCTCGGCGACGGGCTCGGCGTGAAGATTCGCCCGCGCACGCTTACGATCCTCGACCCCGGCCGCGGCGCCGGCCTTTGTTGGCAGCGGCTGTCCTACTATGCAGGGCTCGCGCCGAGCGGCGGTCTGACGTTCTCTCCCGAGACTGCGGTGTTCCCGCTGGTGGCCCAACCCTCCCCTTACGGCCGCGGCCAAGCCACGCGCGTGGTCGTGTGGGGCGAACATCAAAATCTCACCCGCGGGTGGCTGGCGTCGCGCACGCCTACGCAATTCGTCACGCTGCGGGTCGCGGGGACTTCTGCCTCGATTGGCGTGGCAGCAGCGGGGAACGGCCTCGAACTGAGCAATCGGCTCGGCACCGACATTTTGCAGATCGTCGTCGCCGACGATCAGGGGCGCTTCTTCCACGCTGCCGACCTGCCGGACGGCAAGTCGGCGGCGGCCAAGGAAATGCCGCTGCTCGAGGCAGTCGGGCGGCTCGCGTCCCTCATGGGACGGGCACGCCCAGAAGCGCCGGCCGAAATGATCAGCGGCGGCTGGGGCTCGCAGCGGAGCTACGGGTTCTCAGGCTTCGACAGCCCCTGGCCCGATCCGCACCAGGAAACGAGCCGCCTGGAGCAGACGCTCGAACAGTTGAGCGAGGCCGGCAAAGCGGGCCAATTGCCGCTCGGCCCGCGGAGCTACGCCGCGATCGTCCGCCGTTCGCCGCTTGCCGAGTATGGCTACGAGCCGGTCGAAGAGGCAGGCGAACTGCACGTAATCTTGGGGAGATGGTAAGCCATGGTCTCCAGCGCCCCCATGATCGAACTGGCCCACCTGCGCCGCTACTTCGGCCGCACGAAGGCCGTGAACGACATCTCGTTCTCGGTCGGCCGCGGCCAGGTCTGCGGCTACATCGGCCCCAACGGGGCCGGCAAGACCACGAGCATGCGCATCCTGGCCACGCTCGAGCAGCCCGACTCAGGCGAAGCCTATGTCGACGGCTTCTCCGTGCTCGACGACCCCGACCGCGTCCGCCGGCGGCTGGGCTTCATGCCCGATTACTTCGGCGCGTACGCCAACGTGAGCGTGCGCGAGTACCTCGATTTCTTCGCCCGCGCCTACGGCCTGATGGGGCCCGAGCGGCAGCGGGCGATGCGGCACGTGATGAGCTTCACGCAGCTCGACGGCCTGGCCGACAAACCGACGGGTGGCCTTTCCAAGGGGATGAAGCAGCGGCTCTGCCTGGGCCGCACGATGATTCACGATCCGGCGGTGATGGTGCTCGACGAGCCGGCCGCGGGGCTCGATCCAAGGGCCCGCATCCAACTGCGCGAGATGATTCGCCAATTGGCCGCCGACGGCAAAACGATTCTCATCAGCTCGCACATCCTCACCGAACTGGCCGAGATGTGCGACGTGGTGGCCATCATCGAGCAGGGGCGGCTGCTGGCGACCGGCAGCGTCGAAGATATCCACGGCGCGCAGCAGGAGCACAGCACCGTGCGCCTGTCGGTGCTGGGGGACGCAGGTCCTGTGGCCGCCTGGCTGGCCGCCCGCGGCGACGTGCGCGAGGTACAGACCGATGGCGAAGGGTTGGTGTTCGCGCACGACGGCGACGAGAACTCCGAAGCCGATCTGCTCCGCGATCTCGTGCAGGCGGGCTTCCGCGTGAAGTCCTTCGGCAGCCACCGCAAGACGCTGGAAGAAGTGTTCATGAAGGTCACCGAAGGGCGGGTGCAATGAGCGCGAGCGAACCGCTAACTGGCAACCTGGCCGTCGCCAGTGAGTCCACAACAGCACACGGTTGGTGGACCCGCGCCGAAGGTTGGCTCGAGCGCGCCGGCGACCGGCTCAATCCAATTTTGGTCAAGGAGGCCCGCCAGGCGCTCAAGAGCAAGCAGTTCGTGATGACGTTCGCGCTCGTGCTGCTCGCCTCCTGGTTCTGGTCCGTGGGCGGCATGCTCTGGCTGGGCCCCGACGCCAATTACCGGCCGACCGGGCAGCAGATGTTCTTCGGCTACTTGGTCATCCTGGGCTTTCCGCTGATCGTGGTCGTGCCGTTTGGGGCGTTCCAGTCGCTCTCTTCGGAGCGCGAAGACCGCACGTTCGAACTTCTCTCGATCTCGACGCTCAAGCCCTGGCAGTTCATTTCCGGCAAGCTCGCCAGCGCCATGCTGCAGATGCTGGTCTATCTGTCGGCCGTCTCGCCGTGTTTGGCGTTCACCTACATGCTGCGCGGGATCGACATTCTGGCGATCCTGATGATGACCGGATACGTGGTGCTGGCCTCGCTCGGTTTTTCGGCCCTCGCGCTCCTCTTGGCCACGCTGACCACCGAGAAGCATTGGCAGGTCGTGCTTTCCGTGCTGCTGATTTTGGCCCTGATGTACTGCTTCATGGGGGGCATGGCCACGGCGAGCCAGATGACAGGCGAGGTCTGGGCCTTCGACGACGTCTGGTTCTGGGTGGCCAACGCCGGCGCGCTCTCGGCCTACGTCAGCTATCTGGCGCTCGTCATCGCCGCGGCGGGGGCTCAGCTTTCTTTTGCGTCCGACAATCGCTCGACGAAGCTGCGGGTGATCATGCTCCTGCAGCAGGCGCTGTGGATTGGCTGGTTTTGCGGCCTGTGGCTGGCCTGGGGCATGGCCGACGCGTCGCTCTACCTGTTCGCGGCCGTGCCGCTCTTGCAGTGGGGAGCGCTGGGGGCGCTGATGACGGGCGAATCACCCCACTTATCGCGCCGCGTGCAGCGCAGTTTGCCGCAGTCGTTCTTCGGCCGCGCGTTCCTTACTTGGTTCAATCCCGGCCCGGGCACGGGCTATCTGTTCGTGGTCGCGAATCTGGCCACGATCTGGCTGGCGACGCTCGTGGCGATCGTCGTGATGGAAGACCGCGGCCTGGGGGCGCTCTCCTTTCTCACGACGAGATTTCCCCCCTCGGCCAACGACCAGGTGGAGCGAGTCTTCTACTTCGTGACGCTCGGCTCGCTCTATGTGACGCTCTACCTGGGCTTGGGCCGCTTGCTAATCGGCCTCGCCCGGCGGTTCGCGTCGACGACGCTGTTTCTGGCCCTGCTCGTGAACTTCCTGCTGTTGCTGGGGGGAACGGCGATGCCGATGGTGATTCAGTTCTCGCAAGACCCGCCGGTGCGCGACTACACGCTCTGGCAGTCCTTCAACCCCTTCTGGACTTTGGGCGACGTCGCCGCCGCCCGCCGTACCTCACACGAAGCCGGCACGGTCCTGCTGATCGTGGGCAGCGCAACACTCCTGGTGTTCCTGCTCAACTTGCCGCAGGTGATCCACGAGGTGCAGTTCGTGCGGGTGGCCAAGCCGCGACGCGTGGAAGAGGAGGACCAGGCGGCGGCCGCGGAACATGTGCCGGCGGCGCCGGTGAAGACGAATCCCTGGGACTGAATCGTCCACGGCACAGAGTCGCCTCGTCGCAGGCCGCCTCGCTGACGCCTACACCCGAGGCGAGGCCGAACGAGCCGGACAGCATTTTCGGCCAGCGCGCCCGTCGGGCGCTCCCGTCCCTTGCTCGCGCTGCGCGCCTAGTGTGGCACAACCCGAAAAACAAGCTGGGACGCAGCACTAGTACCGCAGCACCTTGCGGGTGACCCAGACTCCGGCGAGCAGCAGGATCACATTTCCCAACCACACGGCATGCGGCGGCATGGCGCCCCCCTTGGCCTGATCGACGCCAAAGATGAGCAGGGGATAGTAGATTCCCAGGATCGGCAGGAAACAGACGAAGAAACTGCCGAGCACGTCGGACCGCCGCAGCCACACGGCCGTCGGCGCGCCGATCGCCACGAAGCACAGGCAGCTAAACCCGTTGGCCCAGCGGCGGTGCGGCTCGGTCTTGAGGCGATGCCAGCGGACGTTGAGTCCCTTGCGAATGTCTTCGTTCTTTTGCCAGGTGGGGCCCGAGAGGGCCGTGAAATCGCCAGTGAGCAGTTGATACGCCGCGTCGGCCGCCAATTCTTGGTCGAAGCGCACGATCTGCTCCGCCTGCAGCGTCCGCTCCGCGGGGATTTGCCACAGCGCCAGATTCGAGGGGCTCACCGAGGCCTCGGTCTTGCGGGCGCCGTCGCTGAGCGGAATCGTGGGGGACAAGGCGTTCGGCCAGTAGCCCACCACTTTGTCGCCGATTTCGAGCGACGTGTCCTCGAGCAGCAAGGTGAGCGTACCTTTGGCGGCGTCCGCCTCGAGCGAAGCCTCGCGGGCGATAAACGTCATCTTCTGACTGTCTTCGCTGGCCTTGAGCGTGATGATGGGCTGAATCAGCCTCCTGCCCCGCACGTCCTTGACGACAATCTCGAACTTCTTGGTGCTGTAGGCCTTGTTCTTCCTCAGCATGCCGTAGGCGATCTCTTCGAACGAGCTCACGATCACCCGTTGCACGCCGATGCGGCCCCAGGAGACCGCCAGGTCGTTGACCCACACCGAACCGAGGCTGAGCAGGAACGCCAGCAAATAGCTGGGCCAGAGGACCGCCATCGGCGAGATGCCCAGGCTTTTGAGCGCCACCACTTCGTTGCCGGCCGACATCCGGCCGTACACCGTGCAAGCGGCGAAGAGGATTGTGCCCGGCACAGCGAACCGGAGCGCCATCGGCAGCACATAGGGGAGCAGGAGCACGATCTGCCCGACTCCCAGCCCCTGAGAAAGAGCCTCTTGGCTCAGCAGCACGATCATGAGCGGCATGGTCATCATGGTCAGGACGACCAGGAAAACCTTGATCAGCTCGAAGAAGACGTGCCGGGTAAAGAGACGCACGGTCGGCTAGCCACCCACAGGTCGGAGCATCCTTGCTCGGCCAGGGCGCGGTCCGGCGGAACGCAGGCCCCCAGAGCGTCGGCGGTCGGGTTTGGGGTGGGAAGTTTGGCGAGGAAGCCGGCGGGGGTCAAGACGAATACGCAGTCTCGCGGCGCTCGACGCTCGAACGGAGTTACGCTATCTGAGTCGCTGCCGCGCTCGGGTTGCCCGCAGCGGCGGGCTTCGCTATCCTTCGGCCCCGCTCAAAATCCCCCCGGGGCCTCGTGGAGTCTGGCAATGATGGATCGGTTCGCAGAGTCGTCCGCGGCAAGCTGCCGGCAGCAGCCCTGCGACCTCTGCCGCGGCCAGAACTTCGCGCTGCTGGCACAGACCGACCGGCGGGGCCGGCCCCTCGACACCTGCATCTGCCGCGACTGCGGCCTGGTGTCGCACGTCAATATTCCCAGCGATTCGCAACTCGAACACTTCTATCGCGAGGAATACCGGCAGGACTATCACGGCGAGGAGACCCCCTCGCCCCGCCGCGTAATTCGCGCTTGGAACGTGGGCCGGCGGCTCTTCTCGCGGTTGCAGCCCTACGTGGCGCCCGAAGATCGGCTGCTCGAAGTGGGCGCTGGGTTGGGGGCCACGGTCAAGCAATTCGAGTTGCACGGCCACGAAGCCCGCGGGCTCGAGCCGCACACCGCGTTCAGCCACTACTCGCGCGACACGCTGGGCGCCGATCTACAGTCGGGCTGGCTGTTCGATTTGCCGCGGAACGAGCGTTGGGACGTGGTCCTCTTGGTCCATGTGATCGAGCACTTCCGCTCGCCGCGCCAGGCGCTCGACTACATCCGCGGGCTGCTGCGCCCCGAAGGCCGCCTGTATATCGAGTGCCCGAATCTCGGCGCGCCGTTTGCGCCGCCGGGGCGCTGCTTCCATTTTGCCCACATCCACAACTTCACGCCGGCCACGCTGGCAATGATGGTGGAGCGCTGCGGCTTCGCGGTCGAGCGGCGTTTCGGAGCTGCGGACGACCCCAACCTGATGTTCCTCGTGCGCCGCACCGACAAATTCAGCGACTTCGTCGATCCGACGAGCTTTGGCCAAACGATGGGGGCGCTGCAGCGCTACAACGCGCTCACCTATCACCTCCGCCCCAACTACCTCTGGCGGCGGGCGCAACAGGTGAAACGCTACCTGCGTGAGCGCCTGCACGTCGAGCGACAGCTCGCCGAGATTCTCGCCGCCTGCCGCACGGCCGCCTCGCCGACGGCTGTCCCCAGCTCCGCAGACGAAGCCGCGCGGCGGCGCCGGGCTGCGTAACCGGCAGACCTTCGGCCACGCACGAAGTTCTGCGCGGGCAGCGCTCCCAAACATGCGGCTCGGCTTATTGCGCTGAAGATCGGCTGCCGCTCGGCGAGCCGCTCACCGGCATTCCAGCAGGCATCGGCCGCGCGCCCGAATCGTAGCCCAGGCGGAACAGCTCTTTTTTGATTTCGCGGAACTCGGCAAAGCTGTCGGGGTAGACCCAGCAGGTGATGGTCACCCGCTGCGGAGACAGCCGCGAAAGCTGAAAGCGGAAGTCGGAGTTTTCGCCGAGCGCCACGGGCAGCGTTTCGCCCAAGTCGCTCCGCGTCGGCAGCAGCTTCCAGTGGTTGAGGCGGATTTCGTAGCCGCTGCGGCCCATGCTGCCCGACAATTCGCGGCGTTCCAGCGTGTAGCGCAAACGGAACCCGCCCTCGGGACCTACGGCGTCGCTCAGCTCGGTCCGTCCGGCGAAGGCCCGCGCCTGCGCGGTGGCCTGCGATTTGAACTTCTCGAGCAATGCGTCGAGCGGAATGAAGGCGATCCGCCCTTTGCTGAGCACAAAGTGCGCCTCCTTGCCGATGACCACCGAACTCAGCGGCGTCGGCAGGTTGACGATCTCGATCGTCGGCCCTGCGGCCGCAGCCACGATCCGCCGCTCGTTCTCCAGCCGCTCCAGCTCGAGCCGCGCCGAGGCCAATTGCGTGCGCATCGCCAGGTCGGCCTGCTCGGCGTTCGCGCCGGTATCGCGCGAACCTGAGATTTCAGCCTCGACCGCTGCGACCAGCGTCGCTAGTTCGTCGTGCTGCTGGCGGCGGAGCGCGGCCTCGGCCTCGAACTGCTTGGTCTGCGCCGTCATGTCCATCAACTGGGCCTCGATCGCGGCCGTTTTGGCCTTCGCGTTTTCAACCGCGGCCACGTCGACCTTGGGCGAGCGCACGCTCTGCTGAATCTTCATGCCGCAGACCATGACCAGAATGACCATGATGCCCACCATGTTGGTCACGACGTCCAAGAAGGAGTCGTGTCCGGCGGCTTCGGATTCTTGGACGGGTCTGCGAGCCATAGCCTGGTCCGAGTTCGGTCAAAACGGTTCAGAGCGGATCGGGTTAGCGTTTGCGGCTTGGCCGGCCGTTAGCCTGTGTCGGAGCGCGGACGGAACGCACCTCGAGACCGCTGCCGACCATCAGCGCCTTGAGATCCTCATATCGTCCTTCGCCGCCGGGAAACACCTCGAGCCGCAACTCGGGCCGCCAAGAAAAGCCATTGCCGGCGAAGCCCCACGAGTCGACTTCTTCCCACACCGCGGCCACGAGTTGGTCGACCGAGCCGGCAGTTCCGCCTTCGAGCGGGACGACGATTGGCTCGACGCCGCGCTTCTCCGGGCGGATCGTCAGTCGGTCCGAGCGGCACTCGATCCGCACGGGGCGGCCGACCGGGACGTTGACGGCCGGTTGCTGCCGCATCGCCCAGTTCTCGCCGCGCGTTTTCTCCAAGCTGTCTCCGCCGCCGCCGGAGCGCCGCGCGCGGTCGCCGCGCGGGCCTTGCACGCCTTGGGCCGGCTTGCCTCCTGCGGCCCCTGGGGGAGCGTTTCCGAACGAGAACATCGAGCTCGGCGAGCCCCCGGCCGCCGGCGGTTGGCCGCTGCCGGCCGAAGCCGCGCTGCCGGCGCCGCTCGACTGCGCCGCTCCGCTCGCGTCGCTGGCCGAGCCGCCGGCTGCCGCAGACATGCCTTGCCCGGCCTCCGTGCCTCCGGTGGGCGCGCCAGCTTCGGACCCAGCCGGGCCGTTGCCCCCGGCATAGGCGCCGCCCGATTCGGGGCCCTCCCCAGCCTGGCCTGTGGCGCCTCCCGGGCCCGGTGTGGCCTGGGGATCGAAGCTGCCAGGCGTCCCCCTGCCGCCCCCCTGGTTGTCAGTTCCACTGTAGGCGCCGTCCTTGCCTTCTTCCGTGCCGAAGCCTTGACCGGCGGTGTTGCCGAAACCGTGTGGCAGGGCGCCGCTGGCTTCGCTGCCGGGCATGTCACCGCCGGATCCAGCGCCTTCGGCCAGTAGATCTGCTTCGTCGTGGCTCGACCAGCGACCCTGGCCCCGGCTGGCGCCTGGTCCGCGGCCTGAGCCCTGACCACGTCCGCGCATCGCCCAATTGGCGGGACGGCCCGAGGGAGACGTGCCTGCGCCGCCGTAGCCCTCTTCGCCCGTCTCGCTTTCGCCATAGCCTCCGCCGGGGTAGGCCGAGTTGCCGCCGAGCCCTGCGCCCACGCGGCGGCGGGCTTCGTCGAACCCCGCGGCGTCTTCAAATCCGCCGCCACCGTAGCCGCCACTGTTGCGGCCGTAGAGCTTGGGGGCGGCCAAAGCCAAGACGCGGAACCGCTGGCGGGCTTCGTTCGCCGCTGAGCGCTGCGCGTCGGCCAACTGAGGGTCCGGCGGCGGAAGCGCCAGCTTCCAGTCCTCGTCGATCAACTCATAGCCAAAATCGCCGCCATAAGATTCCAGCGCGGCGCGCGCCACATAGTAAGCGGGGATTCCGCTAGGCCGCACCAACAGCAGCGGATAGGGATCGAAGCTCGGATCGTCGGCCGTCCCCTGCTGCGTCACGATGTATTGCCGGGTGGCCCGCATCGCGGCCGAGAGCGGATTGCCCGGCCCCAAGGCCTGAAAGTCTTCGGCTTCGAAGCGCACGCCCTCGGGCTGCAGCACCACCGATTCGCCGTCGCATTCGAAGTACACCGGGCGGCGGCGGGTGCCGTGCTTGCCTTGGTACGGCACGATGGCGAACGACTTGGGGCGCGCGGCCACCGCCTTGCGCTCTTCGTCCAGCCGCTGGCGGGCGAGCAGCAATTCCTGCTGCATCCGCGCGAGCTCGGCTTCCACCTGCGAGCGGTCTTGCTGCGTGCGGCCGACCGAATTCATGAGCTCTTCGGCCGCCTGCTGCCGCTGGGCGAGCTGCGCCTCGAGCTCGCGGATGCGGGCCTCGAGGTAGGCGACCTCGTTCCGCGCCCGTTCGAAGGCCGCGCGGGTGGGCTCGCGGGAGCCCTCGAGCACCGACGCCCGCCACTCGAGTTCGTCGACCACGCTCTGCACGGCGCCTTTCTGGTCGGCGACTTCCTCCGCGGCCTGCTTCGAGGCGCGATGCGCAATCACGACCAGGAGCAGGATCAAGGCCCCCATCGTGCATAGCAGCACGTCGAGAAACTGGAACAGAGTGACCGCGGTCCCCTGATTGTCCCGTGCGCGGCGTCGGCTCATGCGGCTTGGCCCGGCCTCCGGGTCGCCGTTTCGGCGGGCCGCCCATCGGCGTCCTGCGACATGCGGCCGGTGATCAAATGAATGGCCGCCGACAGGCTCATCACGGTTTCTTCGAAGTGCGTGGCCCCGGCCAACGTGTTCAGGTTGCGGTTGAGCGCGCTCTCGAGTTGTTCGAGCTGCGCCGTGGCGCCGGCCAGCTTGACCAGCGATTCGTTCTGCCGCGCGATCTCGAGCTGAGCGCCGTTCATCGTGTCTGCGGCGCGGATCAGGGCGTGCTGCACCTGCTCCCAGTGGGTCCGCTGCATCTCGCCGGCCGCCCGCTCCTGGGCGGCCAACCGCGAGGCGTGGGCTGAAAGGCTGCGGTCGAGCGCCGCGGCCAACGTGTTCTCGAGCTGCTTGCCGGAGGAGCTGGCAACGGTCGTCCACTGCTGATGTGCTGCGTCGACGGTGGCCTTCCAGAGCTCGGTTTGCTGCACCACGAGCCGCTCGCTCGCCCGCACCATCGTTTCCGCCATCCGGCGGACCGCGCCCGCCAGCGGATTGGCGCCCGAGCCAGAATCCTGGAATCGGCCCACGAGCTCGCGGGCCGCATGTTCGTCGACGCCGCGCAGCAGGCCCGCTTCGGCCTGCGCCAGCAAATGCTGGGCAACGAGCACCGCGACCGCTAGTCCCAACGACAACGCGAGCGCATCGAACGCGAAACCGAAGCCAGCGGTCGAGACTCCATCGGCGCTCATTGCTGCCGGAAGCTGAACCACGGCGCCCAAGGCGCCCAACAACGGCAGGGCCCACAGCAGCGTGCGCAACAGGCCGTAGCTGGCATGCATCCGCGCGGCGTCGCGATCCGCGAGCCGCCGCAGCTCTTCGTCCAGCCCGTCGATCGACTGCTTGCGGTCAACGAACGAGAGCGCCGCATGAAATCGCCCCAGCAGATACGAGTCTTTCCAGGCTCGCGGCAGCTCGGCGATCCGTGCGAGCAGCAGCCGCACGTCGGAGATTGGCTGGCCGCCTTCGGTCGGCTCGCCCAGCACCGGGTTGTCGAGCAGACTAGCCTGGCCGAGCAGCTCGAGCGCCTTAAGCACGAGCGCCGTGGCAGCCACGAAGAACGCCGCCACGACTGCCTGCAGCGCCCAGTGTCCTGCCACATAGCGCGAAAGCAGCGGGTGATCGGCGCCGCTGGCGCGGGCCAAGGAATAGCAGCCGAACGCGGCCAGCAGCCCCCAGAGAATGGGAGAGCGGAACACGCCGAGCGCAAGCCGGGCGAGATAACCCATCGCGAAGCATCCTTTCTTCGTAGGGTGGCCTTGCCAAACAACCAGGGCTTGGAAAGCCAGGCGCAGGCAGCGATCCGTCGCTACCGCTCCTAGAATCGGTAGATTCCGCGCACTTTATAAACGGAAGGGGCGAGTTTGGTGAGAGCAGTCCGCGCGATCGGCAGGGTTGGCGGGATCGGCAAACTTTGCCAAAGTCGGCCGTAGGACTGGCCGATATTCCTAGTGTCGCGGCTGACTTGCACTTACGAGTGCCGTCACCCGCCGCCGCACGGCCGGCCCGCGGGGCTGCCTGGTTTGCCAAGATTGCCGACACACAGAACGGTTGCCCCTTTGGCCCTCTCGCTTCCTCACGAATCCGGCCACCAGCCTGCTGCGGCGAGCGACATGCCGGCTGAGAAAACGGCCGACCTTCGACGGGCCAGCTCCTTGGCCATGGCCCGCAAGCTGCTGGCGCGAAAGTCGCTTCGCACGGCTGCCCGCTTGGCCGCGGGCCTCTCGGCCGCCAGCGAGGAACGGAACTAACGACACACATCCGCGCGCCGCGCACCCGCGGTTCGCGACTGCGCTATCCCAGGGGGGATTCAGTCCGGTGCTGGCCCGCAAGGGTCACCCGGACTGTTTTTGTTTCTACCCAGCCGACCGGCGCTGTGCGTTTGACGCCTCCGCACGGAAGGTCCTATATTGCCTGAGGTTTCGCCAGATTCCCGCTGCCGAACTCCGGCAGCCGAGACAACACGCCGCCCCCGGCTGCGGGGCCCGTTCGCGAAAGGCACGAGCATGAGCATTGGTGAAGGCGCCGGCACGGGTTATGCCACGATGCGGGGGCGCAACTACCCCTCGATCCGCCAGTTCACCGTCTTCATGGAGAACCGGGTCGGCCAATTGCTCGAGGTCATCCGCCGCTTCGAGGGGAGCAAGGTCAAGATCGTGGCCCTCTCGATCGTCGATTCGGCCGAGTGCGCCTTCGTGCGGTTCCTGCTCAGCCATCCCGAGCAAGGCCGCGAAATCCTGGAGCGCGCCGGGCTCGCCCTCATCGAGACCGACCTGATCGGCGTCGAACTCCCCGCGGGGCCGCAGCCGCTCCTCCGCGTCTGCACCGCGCTCTTGCAGGCCGAGGTCAACATCATCCAGGCCTATCCGCTCTTGGTTCGCCCGCGCGGCGTGCCGGCGGTGGCCCTGATGGTCGACAACATCGAGTCCGGCATGGACGTGCTGGCCGACAAGGGCTTCTCGATGATCACCGAGGCCGACCTGGCCGAGGATGAGTAGCCTGCGGTTTCGTTTGCGAGAATTGGCATGGGTCTCGACGCTCACGAACTAATCCTCGAGGTAGAGGACGAGTTTCATGTTCGCTTCAGCGATGCCGAACTCGAAAAGACGTTGACCGTAGGCCAGTTCCACGAACTCATCTGCCGGCGAATCAGCGCCGGCAGCTCGAGCCGCTGCATCAGCCAGATGGCCTTTTACCGGGTGCGCGCCGCGCTTGTGAAGCTGGCCGACGCAAACCGAGCGGATGTCCGACCCGCCGCCTCCCTCGCCAACCTACTTCCGCTGGGCAAGCGCATCGAGTTCTGGAATCGCTTTCGCGAAGAAACCGGCTTGGCGTTGCCCGCCCTCAGCCCACTTTGGGAAGGGCAATTGTCTCGATGGTGGTCCTACGTCGCGGCGGCTTCTGTCGTTTTGGTCGCAGTTGGGATCGCGGCGGCGCTCGGATTCGAGGATCTTGTGCTCCTTTTGGCAGGCCTGTCGCTCGCTCTCGTGAGTATTGCCGGCGCCTTGGGCCTTGCGCTATCTCCTCGACTTTGCCTTGGGGAAGACTTTCAGACCGTGGGCGGATTGGCCCATTGCGTGCTGTCCGAAAACCTCTCTGAGTTCGCGGCCTATCCAGCCCAGACACCGACGGCCTCATTTGGGGGCGGCTGCGCGCGATCATTTGTGAGCAACTGGGCGTTTCCGAGAGCGAGGTGCAACGCGACACCAGCTTCGTCAACGACCTGGGATTCTGAAGCATCTCCCACGTCTTTTGCATTGCCATGACTGCCGACTACTTTCAGATCGCCGGCGGTCAGATCTACGACCCGGCCAACAGCCGCGACGGCGAGGTGGGCGATCTCTGGATCTCCGGTGGCCGCATCGTAGCCCCGCCGAGCGATCCGAGCGTGCGACCCGCGCGCAAGCTCGACGCCACCGGGCTCGTGGTCATGCCGGGCGGGATCGACATCCATTGCCACATCGCTGGCCCCAAGGTCAACACGGCCCGCAAGCTGCGCCCGGAGGAGAAGCGCGAAGGCGCGCCCATCGTCCGCCGCGGCGAGCTGCACTCCGGCACGCTCGGCAGCGTGCCCAGCACGTTCGCCACCGGCTACAAATACGCCGGCCTGGGGTACACCACGGCCTTCGACGCGGCGATCCCGCCGCTGTTCGCTCACCACGTTCACGAGGAATTCGCCGACACCCCTTGCCTCGACAAGGGCTTCTACGTGCTGGCCGGCAACAACCACTACGTGCTCCGCTCGCTCGCCGAGCGCGAGCCAGCCAAGGTGCGGGCGTTTCTCGGCTGGCTGCTCGGCGCGACCAAGGGCTACGCCATCAAGCTGGTGAACCCCGGCGGCGTGGAGATGTGGAAGTGCCGCCAAGGAGGGAACGTCCACGGGCTCGACGACCGCATCGATCACTTCGGCGTCACGCCCCGGCAGATCATCTCCGGCGTGGCGCAGGCGGTCGACGAACTGGCCCTGCCCCACCCGGTGCATATCCACGCCAACAACCTGGGGATGCCAGGCAACTGGCGGACGACGCTCGCCACGATGCAGGCCCTCGAAGGCCGCCGCGGGCATCTCACGCACATTCAGTTCCATAGCTACGCTGGCGGCGACGCCGACGAAACGACCTTCGGCTCGCAGGTGGCGCCGCTGGCCGACTATGTGAACAGCCACGACAACCTCACGGTCGACGTCGGCCAGGTCCTGTTCGGCAAGACGACCAGCATGACCGGCGACGGCCCGCTGGGGTATTACCTGTCGAACATCTACAAGACGAAGTGGTTCTCGAGCGACACCGAGCTCGAGTCGGGCTGCGGCATCGCCCCTATCGAGTACCGCAACAAGAGCCTAGTGCATGCGTGGCAGTGGGCGATCGGCCTGGAGTGGTATCTGCGGGTAGCGGACCCGTGGAAGATCGCGATGAGCACCGACCATCCCAACGGCGGCTCGTTCCTGGCATATCCTCAGATCGTGCGGCTGCTGATGGACCGCGAGTTCCGCCGCGAAACTCTGGCTCACGTCCATCCACAGGTCCGCGAGCAATCGGAACTGGGAGACATGCAGCGCGAATACACGCTGGAGGAGATCGCCATCATCACCCGCGCGGCGCCGGCGCGGATGCTGGGGCTCGCGCACAAGGGACACCTGGGCCCCGGGGCCGACGCCGACATCACGATCTACACCCCCAGCAACGACCGCCAGGCGATGTTTGAGCTGCCGCGTTACGTGATCAAAGCAGGCCAGGCGCTCGTGGAGCAAGGCGAACTACGCACCAGCGCCGCCGGCCGCACCCACCACGCTTCGCCTGACTACGACCGCGAGGTCGAGCCCGATATTCAGGCGTGGTTCGAGGAGCATTATTCGGTGGCCTGGCGGAACTACCCGGTGCAGGAGGAGCAGGTGGCGGGGGCGGAGGGATCGTCGACGCTATAATCGGGCGAAACAGAGGGCGGCCGATGACTCGTTTCGTATTCGTGGTGCTCGGGCTCATCGCTTCCGTGGCGTTGATCTTCGCC
This sequence comes from Pirellulales bacterium, assembly GCA_046349955.1. Lineage (GTDB taxonomy): Bacteria > Planctomycetota > Planctomycetia > Pirellulales > JBGAPH01 > JBGAPH01. The sequence goes on from JAXMBI010000008.1 coordinate 125,210, forward strand.
GGGCGGTGGTACTTGTGGACGCATCACCGTCCCCAGATGATCCGATTCTCGATGCACCGGCAGATCGCGCCCGGCGAGACCCAACAAGCCGTCGATGCAATCCTGGGGCCGGGCCGGAGGTTGCCTGAGGCCGAAGCGTCGCCGATCGCTCGCGTGGTTCGGAAGTACCCCAAGGATCATCCCGACGGCTACGCCGACGGAGATCGGTTCGTCCGCTACCCCGAGACAAACGGCGTCGGGCTCATCCTACAGTTCCGCGACGGCCGGCTGATCAATCACAATCCGGACGACTTTCGCGACTATTGGCCGGAGGGCGAGTTAGGCATGGCTCCTTAGCCTAAACCTGCCGGTTCATCCAGAACAGCAGCACGAACACTACGGCCATGAAGCCGATGATCCAGGCCCCCACGCGCGCGGCGTGCATCAGAATGGGGCCCATGTGTTCGTGGCGCGTCGCCGCGTAGACCAGGCTGATCGAAACGACCAGCGGCAAGGCGTACCAGAATTGATTGAGCTGGGCGACGAGCATGCAATGTTTCAGTTTGCTTGACGATTCACGCCGCGAAGAATGGTCTGCGCGCTAGGTCGGGGGCGGCTTCGCCCCTTCGCCGGGCGCAGGATCGGGTTTGCGGCGGCGCGGCTCTTCTTCCTCCAGCACCACCGGGCCGCCGTAGGCGTCGTAGATCGCCAACACGTTCAGCAGCCCCGCGATCATGGTGAACAGCGTGCCGATTTCGAAGCGGTGCCCCTGCATCAAGTTCAGATCAGCCAGCGTTTCGGGGGCCTTGTCCTCGGGATCGAGCCGCTCGGGGGCGATCAGCTTGGGAGGCGCCATCATGCCGTTCCAGAGCGGATAGCGGCCATGCTTCACCCGGTAAGCCTGCACGAGCGCCGGCAAGGCCGGCAGCCCCACGCCCACTTGGCAGAGGTACGGCAACCGGCGGTCGCCGTCGCGCCACGAGGCATAGACTACGCGGCCATCGCCAATGAACAGCCCGTAGAAGAACGTGCCCAGGATGCAGACCATGAACAGCAGCCCCTTGCCCCAGCGGCGCTGGTAGAGGTGGCCGCTGCCGGGCCATAGCCAGGCCAAGAAGGCGGCCAGGGCGGGGTCTTTCAGGTCGACCACCAGCTCAGGCGGGGCGGCCGGCGCGGGGGCGGCCACAGGTTCGGCAAGGCTCACGGGCCGACAATCTCCAAGGGAGGCAACGACTTGGCTCAATCCGGCTATTCGACCATTCAGGGCGATTCTTGGCAAGCTCGACTCGAGCCAACCCACGCGCGCCTTGAAGGGGCCCGCCTCGCGTGTTCAGATAAGATGGGTCGAGCAAGCCCCGGGATCAACAGCCCTCGCTCGTTTCTACGCAGGCGGCGGGGTGATCGGCCCCTCGGCCGGCCCTCCCACCTTCCGGAACAGTCCCCACCGCCCGTCTTTTGAGGAGAACCGGACGATGCCCAGTGCGTCGCCACGGCGCGATTTCGTCGAACTTCGTTGTGCGATCAGCCGGCTGCTGATCTTGGCGACGTTTTGCTGCGGTGGGCTCGCGGCCGATGCGCATGCCCAAGGCGCGGCGTCGATGATCCGGCTGCTGCAAAGCGGCAAGCTCCCCCCCGAGCGGCAAGCCTCGGTCGTCAAGCTGGCCTGCGAGCGCGGCAACGCCGACGAACTCGGCTACCTCTTCGCACAGGCGATCGCCCCCCACGGCTTCGGCCCCGAAGCGCGGCTCGTGGCGCTCGAGGGACTGGCTGGCGCCGCCGAGAACCGCAAGGAAAAGCCGGCAGGAGATCTCGCAGGCTTGGCGTCGCTCCTGTCGGCCGAGCAACCTCCCGCCGTCCAGCGGCAGGCCGTGCGGCTGGCAGGGCTCTGGAACGTGGAATCACTCGCGCCGGCGCTCGATGAATTCGTACGCTCGCCGAAGACCCCCGACGATTTGCGGGCCGACGCGCTCAAGGCGCTCGTGCGGTTGGGCGAGGGCCCGGTGCGCAAAACGGTGGATGGACTGCTCGGCAGCGACGACACGCGGCTCAAGTCGCTCGGCGTCTCGGCGCTGGCGGACCTCGACCTCGACCGCGCGGCTCGAGAAGCCACGGCCCTGCTCGCCGCCGGCGATCCGGCGTTCGACGCTCCCGGCCTGCTGCGTCCGTTCTTTCAGCGACAAGGAGGCGCCGACCGACTGGCCGCCGCGATCGTGGCGACCAACCTCCGGCAAGACGCGGCCCGGCTCGCCCTGCGAGGGGTCTACGCCTCGGGGCGCAGCGACGCCGCCCTCGTGGCGGCGCTCAGCCAGGCAGCCGGCATCAACGCCGAGCCCATCGAGCTCAGCGGCGATCAACTACAGCGGCTCGGCGAAGAGGTCATGGCGAAGGGAGACGCTGCCCGCGGCGAACTGATCTTCCGCCGCGCCGAGGTGAGCTGCATGAAGTGCCACTCGGTGAGCGGCGCAGGGGGCGATGTCGGGCCCGAGCTAAGCGCAGTGGGCGCCACCTCGCCGGTCGACTATCTGCTCAACGCGGTGCTCAACCCCGATCTCTCGATCAAGGAACTGTACCTCACCCGCAACATCGTGACCGCCGACGGCAAGGTGTTTCAGGGAATCGTCGTCGATCGCGATGATCAGCGCGTGCTGCTCAAGGACGCCACGGGGCAGCGGATCGCGATTCCGGTTGACGAAATCGATGAGGAGATCGAAGGCAAGTCGCTGATGCCCAAGGGGCTGCCTAGCCTGCTGACGCACGACGAGTTCTTGGATCTGGTGCGGTTCTTGGTCGAGCTTGGCCGCCCCGGCGACTTGGCGATGCGTTCGCGGCCCACGGTGCAGCGCTGGCGCGTGCTCAAGAACGTGCCCGACGAGATGCTGCTCGCCCGTCCTTCGCCTGACACCCTGGGGCTCGCCCTTTCCTTCGGCGACGAGAGTTGGCAGCCGGCCTATGGCAAGGTCGACGGTTGGCTTCCCCTAGCCGACGTGCCGGCCGTGGCCGACAAACCGCGCTATCTGCGTGCGGACATCGAAGTGACGCAGCCTGGCGAAGTGCAGATCGTGACGGAGCGGCAAGGCTTGGCGGCCGACGCCTGGGTCGACGGCAAGTTCCTCGAGCCGAGCAAGCAGAACCGCGTGTCGCTCGAACGCGGCCGGCATTCGCTACTGCTGCGTCTGCCGCACGACGCCAAGGCGCCGGCGCTCCGCGTGATCGTGGAGCGGCCCGAAGGTTCTGCGGCGGAGTACGCGGTGGTGGGCGGGCCGTAGCGCTTCTCGCGCTGGCGTCGTCGTTTGCTGGGGGCTCGCGTTGCTCGACCCCAGCCACCCCGTTCGCTGATTTCAGCAGCGCGCAAAAAAAAGCCCGCTGGCAGGGGCAGGATACCAGCGGGCGTTGCCGTCGGCTGCGTCATGCGGGGCGCAACCAACGCTTGTTAGTGTGGCGCGTGCGGACGCCGACTGCCAGCGGGTTGCGAGCAGCTTGCTGCTTTGTAAGCGGGTCGTCAAGCTACGGGCTGGCCTCGCGCTTCCACTTTCGCCGTCGCTGTTGCTTCGCCCTCGAGCGGCGTAGAGTTGGTGCCCCAAACTGCAGCTCCGTTCCCCTTCAACCGTCACCATCCGCACGCATGCCCATCGACACGCTGCCCGTCCTCCGGCATCTGCTCGTAAACTACCTGCCGCGGCCCGAGGAACGCCCGTTCGTTGCGCGGGCGGAAACTCAAGAGCAAGGCGGGTTGCGCGTGACCTTGGCGGTGCTCGATGCGCTCGAGAGCCGGCGGTTCTTCGGCGCGCATTTGGCCCGCCGCGGAGTGCAGCCGGTGTGGCTGCGGGTCGAGAACCAAGCGAAGTCCCCCTATCGGCTGAACGTCGTCAGCATCGATCCGAACTACTACTCGCCGCACGAAGCGGCCGCCGTGTGCCATTTCTCCTCCGGCAAGCGGCTGCTGGGGTTTGGCCTGCTGGCATGGCTGTTCCTGCCGCTCTTGTTGCTCGTGCCGCTCAAGCTGGTCGGCGCTTGGCTCGCTAACCGGCGGATGGACGCTTTCTTCCGCGAGCAGGCGTTTCGATTGCGGCCGGTGCCTGAGGGGGGAGCGGCCGAAGGCTTCGTGTTCACGCCGCTCGACGCCGGGTCCAAAGTCGTGCATGCACGATTTCTCGGCCGCGAAGACACGCTCGAGTTCGTGTTCACGGTCAGCGTGCCGGGGCTCGCCGCCGACTACCTGCGCCGCGATCTGCAAGCCCCCTATCCGGCAGCCGAGCTCGTCGAATGCACCGAAGACCAGCTCGCGCTCGAGCTGGCGGCCCTGCCCCCCACGACAACCAATCGACACGGCGTGCGTCATGGCGATCCGGTGAACTTGGTGGTCGCAGGAGAGTTTCCTACGTTGCTCAGCGCCTTTGGGGCGCGCTGGGACGAGACCGAAACGATTTCGCTCGCGAGCTGCTGGCGAACGCTGAAGGCCTTTCTGATCGGAACCGAGTATCGCTATTCGCCAGTGAGCGCGCTCTACCTGTTTGGCCGCAGCCAAGACTTTGCCCTGCAGCGCGTGCGGCAATCGATCAACGAGCGGCTCCACCTGCGCCTCTGGACCACGCCGCTGCGGTTCCGCGGCCAGCCGGTGTGGGTCGGGCAGGTGAGCCGCGACATCGGCGTGCGGTTCACCTGGAAGACCTGGAACCTGACGACGCACCGCATCGATTCCGACGTGGATGAAGCCCGCGACTACGTGGTCGAGGATTTGCTCGAAGCGGGCCGCCTGGAACTCGTGGGCTACGTGAGCGGCGTAGGGCCTTGCGACAACAAGCAGCCGCGCCGCAACCTGACGGGCGACCCCTACTTCACCGATGGCCAGCGGGCCGCAGTGTTGGTGACGGCCTCGCGGACGACGCCCCAACAGATCGCCTGGTTCTAAGGCGAACGACGCCAGCGCGGCGTCTACGGAGCGGTCGCCGGCACAGCCGACGCCGACGATTCGCGGATCAAGAAGGTGTGCCGCGGGCCGGTGACTCGTGGCCGCTTTGGCTTGGCCGACTGAGGAGGCGAAAACTCCACGATAAAGCCCTGCACCCAGTCGCGATTGTTGGCGGTCACGTCGTTCCAGGTGCGATCGCCCTTCCAATTCCATACGGCCACATTCTCGCCGCCATCTTCCTGGCGGTTGAGATTGTTGGGCTCCTCGGGATACCAGTCGGCGAACTGCCCGTCGGCGGCGTGGCCGTGGGCAAAGAAGATCGTGCCGGCTTCGGGCCCATCGGTCCAGCGCCAAACTCCTTCCTCTTCGGCATCGCTCGCGCCGATGAAAAACACGCCCAACCCCCGATGCCAAAGGTGCTGTTCGAGCAGCGTCTGCTCTTCGGGGCTCGAGATCGTGGCCAAGTGCCCTTTGACCCCGCCAAACTGCATGTCCTTGGCCCGTTCGCGGGCATCGTGCCAATTGACGCCGTGCGCCCAGACAAGCTGGTAGGTGTGTCCGGTCTCGGGATCCTGAACGGCGGTCTTGACCGGCCGAGACTCGCGCGGCCCGGCGTGCGGCAACACCCGCACCACGGCGAACAGCAGACCGACGACAAGCAACAGGCGGAAGCACATGGCAATATTCTCCCACGAACGGCCAGCCGCCCCAAGAGGCGCCGGGGCTTCTTAGAGATTCGCCAGGCAAGGAGGAATCTTGGGCGCGGTTTCCGGGTTCGGGGCAATCCTGGCTGCGGTCCACGCCAGAGGGATACCAGATGCCGGCAGGTTTTGGCATAACCCGGTAGCCTTCGCACTAGCGGAGCGCCGGCCGCGGTCGGGTTGTGAGGGTACTCGACCGCGGCTCTTTTCGTGCGCGAACGATTGCGCAGACCGGGAGACCGCGACAGGCGGGCGGGGCCGCGGGTATCATCAAGGGCGCAGGGCAGTTGGCGTTGGTGTTTTCACGCGCGAGCAAGCATGTTTTTCAGCCTCGACGGGCCCGACGGCGCCGGAAAAACGACGCAGCTTGCGCGTTTCGTCGCCTGGCTGGAGGGGCTGGGGCACGAAGTGGTTACCTGCCGCGACCCCGGCTCCACCTGGCTGGGCAACCAGTTGCGGCAGATCTTGCTGAACCCGAGCTCGGGCGCCATCGGCAGCCGCAGCGAAATGCTGCTCTACATGGCGGCCCGCGCGCAACTTGTAGACGAGGTGATCCGGCCCGCTTTGGACCGTGGGCAAACGGTCGTCTCCGACCGCTTTCTGCTCGCCAACGTGGTCTATCAGGGCTGGGCCGGAGGGCTCGAGCCGGAAACACTGTGGGAGGTCGGCCGCCTGGCCACCGGCGGCCTGCTGCCGGACCTCACGCTGGTGCTCGATTTACCCCCCGAGGCGGCCGCCGGACGACTTCAGCGCTCACTCGATCGAATGGAATCGCGCGGGCCCGACTTCCGCCGCCGCGTGCGCGAGGGCTTCTTGGCCGAGGCCCGCCGACATCCGGCCTCTATTGCGGTGATCGACGCCCGGGGAAGCGAAGACGAGGTTGCAGCGCGGATTCAAACCGCTGCCGCGACCGCGCTCGACGCCGCGGGGTGACACTGCACGAGCGCTTCAACGCCGTTTTCCCTCGGAAGGCCGCTCCGCCAGCCCCACCGTCTCGGCGGCTTCGCGCTGCAGGGCTTCAATCGCTTGGGTGAGGCGGGTCCAGCGGTCGCCGGTGAATTCACCGCTCTGCAGGTCGCGCAGCCGACCGCGCGCGTCGAGCACCGCGACATTGGGCACAGCCGGCGTCACGCCCGTCCAATCCGCCAGGGCGCCGGTCATGTCGAGCCAGAGCGATCCTTCGGCCACGGCGCGGCGAAACTGCTGCCGCACCACGGATTGCAAGGGCCCCGGCACCTTGCCGATGCAGGCCACCGGCACGAGGCGAACGTTCGGAACTTCCACCCCCTCCGGCCAGTCCGCCGGGGCTTTCACCGGAGCAGCCTGGGCCTCGGCGGCCGATTTGCCCCGAGCCTCGGGATGGAAGAAGACGTGCAACTGTTCGCCCAGCGCGCGGCTGGCCTCCGCCCCTTTCCGGTCGGCAAAGACCAAGACGATGACCTGGCCCCGCAACTCGGAAAGGCGGTGCGGCTCGCCAAACTGATCCCTCATCACCAGGGGGGGCGTTGGCGGCAACTCCTTGGCCGCGTCAGCAGCCTTGAGCGTTGAGGCCGAACAGGCCAGGGCCAAGACTAGCGGCCACCGCATGTAAATCCCCATGATGCGCACCTTGGGCTCGAAATCCGTTCCGGCGGGCACGAGAGGGTACTCGGGCAGGACGCGTCGAGCAAGGCTGGTGCTGCAACCACAACGCACGGCAGGCTGGCCGTTTTCAGCGCCTTGAACCGGCATTTCTTCTAGTGATACAATAGTTGGATTTTGCAGCCCGGCCGAAGGATCGCACTGCGCGCTCATGGATGGCCACAAGTTGTTTCCCTGACCAAGGATACCGCGTGCCTCGCCGCAACGACCTCCACAAGATCCTGCTCATCGGCTCGGGCCCCATCGTCATCGGCCAAGCCTGCGAGTTCGACTACTCCGGCACCCAGGCCTGCAAGGCGCTGCGCGAAGAGGGGTACGAGGTCGTGCTGGTCAACTCGAACCCGGCCACGATCATGACCGATCCGGCCACCGCCGACCGCACCTACATCGAGCCGCTCACCTGGCAGATGGTCGAAAAGGTGATCGCGGCCGAGCGGCCCGACGCGCTGCTGCCCACGCTCGGCGGCCAAACGGGCCTGAACCTGGCGATGGACCTCGCCAAGCACGGCGTGCTCGAGAAGTACGGCGTGGAGATGATCGGCGCCAACGCCGCCGTGATCGCCAAGGCCGAGGAGCGCGAGCAGTTCAAGCAGGCGATGGAGAAGATCGGCCTCGAGGTCTGCCGCGGCCGCACCGTGCATACGCTCGAAGAGGGCCGCCAGGCGCTGGCCATCACGGGGCTCCCCTGCGTCGTCCGCCCCAGCTTCACCCTCGGCGGCACCGGCTCGAGCATCGCCTACAATCGCGAAGAGTTCGATACGCTGGTCGCCCGCGGCCTGGCCGCCTCGCCGGTCACCGAGGTGCTGATCGAAGAGTCGATCATTGGCTGGAAAGAATATGAGATGGAGGTGATGCGCGACGTTGACGACAACGTCGTCATCATCTGCGCCATCGAAAACTTCGACCCCATGGGCGTGCATACGGGCGACTCGATCACGGTCGCCCCCGCGCAGACGCTGACCGACAAAGAATACCAGCGGATGCGCGACGCCTCGCTGGCGGTGATCCGCGAGATCGGCGTGGAAACCGGCGGCTCGAACATCCAGTTCGCCATCAATCCGCGCGACGGCCGGATGATCGTGATCGAAATGAACCCCCGCGTGAGCCGCAGTTCGGCCTTGGCCTCGAAAGCCACCGGCTTCCCGATCGCCAAGATCGCCGCCAAGCTGGCCGTGGGCTACCGGCTGCACGAGTTGCCCAACGACATCACCCGCCGCACCAAGGCCTGCTTCGAGCCCACGATCGACTACGTCGTGACGAAGATCCCACGGTTCGCCTTCGAAAAATTCCCCGAAGCCGACAGCACGCTCACCACGCAGATGAAGAGCGTCGGCGAGACGATGGCCATTGGCCGCACCTTCAAGGAGTCGTTTCAGAAGGCGCTCCGCGGGCTCGAGGTCGGCAGCTTCGGCTTGGGCTGCGACTCGAAGGACCTGTGGGGAACTCCTCGGCAGCCGAGCCGCGATGAGATCGTCGGCAAGCTCTCTACGCCGGGGCCCGACCGCGTGTGGTACTTGCGCTACGCGCTCAAGGCGGGCTGGTCGATCGACGAGATCCACGAGCTCACCCACATCGACCCTTGGTTCCTCGACCAGTTGCTCGAGATCGTCGAGCTCGAGGAGCAGTTGAGGGCATGCCCCGGGCTCTACGCGGCCGACAATGCGCTCCTGCGGCAGGCCAAGCGGTTTGGCTTTGCCGATCGGCAACTCGCCCACATCTGGCAGGCCTCGGAGATCGAGGTCCGCAACGAGCGCAAGCGCCGCGGCATCGTGGCCACGTTCAAGTCGGTCGACACCTGCGCCGCCGAGTTCGAGGCCTTCACGCCCTACTACTACTCGACCTACGAAGACGAAGACGAAACGCCTGCCAAGCAGCCGGGGCAGAAGCGGGTGATGATTTTGGGCGGCGGGCCCAACCGCATCGGCCAGGGGATCGAGTTCGACTACTGCTGCTGCCACGCCAGCTTCGCGCTCCGCGAATTGGGCATCGAGTCGATCATGGTCAACTCGAACCCCGAGACCGTAAGCACCGACTACGACACGAGCGACCTGTTGTTCTTCGAGCCGCTCACGGCCGAGGACGTGCTCAACATCGTCGACCGCGTGCAGCCCGACGGCGTGATCGTGCAGTTCGGCGGCCAAACGCCGCTCAACCTGGCGCGGGCCTTGTCTTCGGCCGGCGTGCCGATCATCGGCACGAGCGTCGACACGATCGAAGACGCCGAAGACCGCGAAAAGTTCCAGCGGCTGCTCGAGCGGCTGGGGCTGCGGCAGCCTCCCAATGGCATTGCCCGCACGATGGACGAGGCCCGCCGCGAGGCGGACAAGATCGGCTTTCCCGCGCTCGTGCGTCCCAGCTTCGTGCTCGGCGGCCGGGCGATGGAAATCTGCTACGACCACGTGCAGCTCGAGCGGTTCGTGGCCGAGGCTTTCATCGTGGCCCAAGGGCAGCCGGTGCTCATCGACCGCTTTTTGGAGGACGCCATCGAGGTCGACGTCGACGCGATTAGCGACGGCGAGCAGGTGATCGTGGCCGGCGTGATGGAGCACATCGAAGAGGCGGGCGTTCACTCGGGCGACTCGGCCTGCGCCATTCCGCCGTACAGCTTGCCCGGTCCCGTGGTGGCCGAGATTCGCCGGGCCACCGAGGCGCTCGCCCTGCATATGCGGGTGATCGGCCTGATGAACATTCAGTTCGCTGTGAAGCGAGAAGACGGCCGGCCGGTGGTCTACGTGCTCGAGGTCAACCCCCGCGCGAGCCGCACTTCGCCGTTCGTCTCGAAGGCCACCGGCATGCCGCTCGCGAAGGTGGCCGCCAAGGTGATGGTCGGCGTGTCGCTCGCCGAGCAGGGCTACGACCGCGATCCGATCCCTGCGCACGTTTCGATCAAGGAAAGCGTGTTCCCGTTCGTCAAGTTCGCCGGAGTCGACATCGTGCTCGGCCCCGAGATGCGCTCGACCGGCGAGGTGATGGGCGTGAGCGAGCGGTTTTCCATCGCCTTTGCCAAGAGCCAACTGGCCGCCGGCACGCTGCTGCCGATGTCGGGCCAGGTGTTCGTGAGCGTCACCGAACGGCACAAGGACCAGATGGTTGACGTTGCCCGTCGCCTGGCGAATATGGGCTACCAACTGCTCGCCACATCAGGAACCGCCCGCCGCCTGCAAGCGGCCGGCATTCAGGTGCAAACGGTGCGCAAGCTTCAGGAAGGGCACCCGAACCTGCTCGATTACCTCAAGGACGGCGCGATCCAGCTCATCTTGAACACGCCCAGCGGCAAGGGCGCCCGCACCGACGAAGGCCGCATCCGCGCGGCGGCGGTGGCCCGCGGCGTCCCCTGCATCACGACGTTCCCCGCAGCCGACGCGGCGGTGCGGGCGATGGAAGCCCTACGCACCGAAGAAATGACGGTGCAGGCGCTGCAGGATCGGTTTCCAAGCGAGGAGGGGAAGCAGACGGCCGCGGCGCGGGCGTAGAATAGAGCATGGTGGGATTGCCGAGCATCGGACCTGAAACCATGAACGATTGGCGCGACCGGATTTCCGTCAACCCCTCAATCCGCCACGGCCAAGCCTGCATCAAGGGAACGCGGGTGATGGTTTCGGCGGTGCTCGACAATCTGGCTGCAGGGTTCTCGGTGCAGGACATCGTAGAGAGCTATCCATCGCTTACGAGCGATGATATCCGGGCAGCGTTGACGCATTCTGCTGGGCGCAGGATCCAGCGGAGGAGGTTGCTCGTAGCGGCTCTAATCTGCTCCGCAATCGTCCTCGGTCTTGGCGCCGTGGGGCTCGAGAGGGCGCTTAAGGGCTATGCCCAATTCGATGGACCATCTGAGCCAAAGCTCTCTGGTCCCCCCCAAGGCTACCACTCGCTCGTCTATCCAACGACGAAGGCGCAGCACCCAGAGCCAAGCTCGACAGACTGAGCGACTACTCGCAACGCGGGCGTTGGGAATAGTGCCCAGAGCCCGGTCGCAAGGGCGCACATTCAAGCAGACAGGTTCTACTCCCCCTTCCGCCGAAACGCGCTCTCCAGCAGTTCCTGGCTGAACCCCGCCGGCGTTTGGCCTTCGGCCGCGTACAGGTAGACCGCCGCCAGGAAGATTTGTTGCACGGCGCTCGTGATGATCGAGGCCAGCACGCCGTAGAGAACGGCCAGGCCGATGCCGATCGCCACCGGCCAGACGCTCTCGAAGTAGGCCCCGGCGAAGATGCTGCCGATCACGAAGAGGATCGTCGGCAGGACCAGCAAGAAGCCGACGATGCCCAGCGACATCTGGCCGACGAGCGCTTCGCCCCAGGTTTTGCGAATCAGTTGGGCCGAGCGCTTCACCGCGGCTACGGGGCCGAGCCCTTCGGCCGCCAGTGTCGGCACGACGAGGTAAGTGACTACGGCCCAGCCCACGCCGATCAAGCCGACAATGAGCCGGCCCAAGAAGCTCAGCCGCTCCTCGAGCGTGCGGAGGATGATGCCGACCGTAGCGGCCAACAGCGCCCACGCGAAGATTTGCGGCAGCCGCGCCGTGGCCGCCCGCAGGCCGTCGCCCACGGTCGGGTTGCCGCCGCGGAAGCGAATGAGGGCCGCGCTCACAAGCGCCGTGTTGAAGAACACGATCACGAAGAAGTTGGCCAAGTAGAACAGAAAGCCGACCACCGCCGAGATCACGCCGCCGGCCTGAGCCTGAAAGCCGCCATTGGCCTGTTCCTCCTGGGCCGCCTGGAACACGGCGTTCCGCAGTTCCGGAATCGCCAGCACCGGCACGGCAAACGAGGCCAGCACCAGCACGCAGGCGATCGTGCTGAGCACCGGAAAGATCAGCAGCTCTTTGTCGAGCGACAAGACCGACCAACTCTGCTTGAACAGTTCCCAACCACGTGCGATGCGACCGGCCATGGGATTTTCCCTCGGAACAGAAATGCGATGGTTCGCCTGAGTATTCGCCTGAATTGCCCAAGGATACGCTTCGCTCGGGCCCGTCGGCCGGCTCGGCGACGACCAGCCCCGCCGCTCGACCGCGGCGAAACCGCTACAATCCGCCCGCGCAGAATGGCGAGCGGCCCGGCGTCAGCCGGCCGACGACCCGTCAACCACGTTGTTCGCGCACCAGCAAGGAATTATCGGCCGGCTTACGCCGGGCCGCTCGCCGGAGTCGTCATCCCGGTCCCAGCGCCTTTTCGGCCGTGAGGATCATCTTGGCCAGGTCGACCATTTTGCGGTTCTCGTCGCGGGCCAGCTTTTGCAGCCGGCGGAAAGCGTCGGCCTCGGTCAGCCCGGCCTTCTTCATGAGCACGCCCTTGGCCTGTTCGATCAGCTTGCGGTCTTCGAGCGTCTGCCGCAGATCGGCCGCTTCTTTGCGCAAGGCGGTGAATTCGTCGAACCGCCGCCAGGCGATGGCGATCGCCGTTTCCAGGTGCGGCCGCTGGACCGGCTTGATCAGGTACGCCAAGACATGGGCCTGTTCGGCCCGATTCACCAATTCCGCGTCGTGGTAGCCCGACACCAGGATCACCGGCACGGTGCGCTCGCGGCAAATGGCGGCCGCTGCGTCGATGCCGTCCATGTCGGGCATGCGAATGTCGCTGATCACCAGGTCGGGCTGTTCCGCGGTGCAGAGCGCGAGCAACTCGCGGCCCGTCGCCGCGGCGCCCACGACGGTGTGCCCCAGATCGGGCAGCACGTCGGCCAGGTAGTCGCGCATGTCGGCCTCGTCGTCGGCCACAGCGATTCGCAGCGATTGGTTCATAAGGTTCTCCGCGGCAGTTTGATCACGATCTCCGCGCCCCGGCCCCTGCCGGGCACGACGCCGATCTCACCCCCGTGCGCGGCCACGATGCGCCGGGTGATCGCCATGCCTAGACCTGTTCCTTTGGTCTTCGTGGTGTAGAAGGGCTCGAAGATGTTGCGCGCCTGTTCGGGAGACAGGCCTGGGCCGTTGTCGCAAATCGAAACGCCCAAGGCGGGTCGCCCCGCCATCTCGCACTCAAACCAAGCGACCGAAACTTCAGGCCGCTGCCGGCCCGAAGCGGCGTCGTGTTCTTCACTCACCGCGTTGTCAAGAATATTACGAAAACATTGCCCCATTGCGAAGGGGTCGGCCTCGCACCGCAGATCGAACGCGGGCGGCGTCGACGAAATCCGCGGCGACCGGCCGTTTTGCACCGCCGCGACCTGAACCCACGCGCTTTCCAGAGTCTCGCCCAAATCGCAGTCCTGCCGGCGCAATTGAATGGGCGCCGCATAGTTCCGCACTTCTTCGTACAGCCGGTGCAGATGATCCTGAGCGCTTTGCAAGCGTTCGATTAGGTCGATCGCCTCCGGGCGGTCCTTCACGCGCTTGTTCAGCATCTCCAAGCAAGCCTGGCTGCGCTGCAGGGCGTTGCGGCTTTCGTGGGCCAGGCCGGTCATCGCCTCGCCAATCGCCGCCAACCGCTCTACCTGCAAAGCCTGCTGTTGTGCCTGGCGAAGAGGAGTCGTGTCTTCGGCGACGCCGACGATGCGGACGCCGCGGCCGCGCTCGTCGCGGAGGACGACGCTGCGATCCCAAATCCAGCGGGTCTCGCCGTCGGGGCGCACGATGCGGTATTGCAGGTTGTGGCCGGGCGGTTCCCCGGCGACGAAGACTTCGCGTTCGACCCGCTGGCGGTCCTCGGGATGGATCGCCGCGGCCCAGTCGTTCGGACGCTCGTAGAGGCTTTGGCAGCTCCGGCCCCAGATCGCCTCGTAGGCAGGGCTGACATAGATCATTTGGCGGCGATCGGCCGAAGTCATGTAGAAGACTTCATTGATGTTTTCGGCAATCTGCCGGAAGCGAGTTTCACTTTCGCGCAGGGCTTCGTCGGCCTGCCGCCGGTCGCTGAGCGCCCGAGCGCCCCAATAAGAAGCCGCCGCGGCCACCAGGACAAGCGCCGCGTACATCTGCAGCAAACCGGCGAGCAAGTTGGCCGAGCGGGCATCTAGACGCGGCCGGCTCACGACCGAAACGACCTTCCAGGCGTCGTCGCGCCGAGGGGCGCTGTTGCCGGGCGGGGCGCTGGCCGGATGCACGGTGTCGAAGGTGAACAGCCCGGCCGAAGTCAGGATCTGGCCGGTCGGAACGTTGCGAATCGCTTCCCAGACCTCAGGATGCTCGGCCGCGAAGGTCTCTCCCAGGCGGTCGGAAAACATAAAAGCGAACTCGCGCTCGGGATGCGGCCCATGCAGGTAATAGCCTTGCGTGTTGAGCAGCACGAGTTCGCCAGGGGCGGTCGTCGACATCTGCTCCAGACGGGCCACGAGCTGATCGCCCAGGTAGTTGAGCACGATCAGGCCGCGCCGTCGCCCTGCGGCGTCGAAGACCGGCGTGCAGAAGCGAATTGTGGGCTTGAATGGTTGCTCGATCTGGCCGTTCTCGATGTTCAGGTCGAACGGCGTCACGAAGACTTGGCCGCGTTTGAGCCGCAACGTCTCGGCCACGTAGTAGCGGTCGAGTTTGGATTGCAGCTTGTCGGCCGGGACGACCACGGGCAAGCGGTCGACCATGTTCACGCGCACCAGTTCATCGCCCTCGGCTGAGATCAGCCGCACCTGGTCGTACACCCGTTTGTGGCGCGCCAGGAGCTGATACACTCCGGTCAGCGACGCTTGTTCGGCCGCGCCGCGCTGCTCCAGAAAACGTTCCAGGAGCGGGCTCTCGGCGAGGACCAGCAAATCGGAAACGACCTGGCGGAAGTCGTCGATGATCGTCTTGGCCTGCAGCTTGACGTGGTTCTGCTCCGCGGCCTCGATCAGCCGCCGCTCGGCGCGGACGTTGGCGTAGTACACGCCCGCCACGATCGCCCCCAGGAGGAGCGCCGCCGGAACGAAGAGCACGAGAAACCGCCGGGCGATGCTGCCCGCAGGAGCTCGGTGCGCGGCGGATGGGTGAAGTGCGAACATGGGGCCAGGGAGCCGCGAGCAGCCGTGCCTGAGCGCCTGCTAAGCACGATTTTTCGCTCGTTTTAGCTTACCTTGCGGGGCGCGGCGGACCAAGCGACGGGATTTAGACGCTCAGGCCGCGGTTTCGGCGGCGGCGCCCCCGGCGGTGCGTCGGCGCCAGATTTCGAGCAGTGCGAGCGTCACCGACACGATGGCCGGACCGAGCACCAAGCCGGCCGCGCCAAACACCGCCAGGCCTCCCAAGAGCGAGAAGAGCGCCACCAGGCTGTGCATTCGCAGGCGGTCCCCCACCACGATCGGGTAGATGAGGTTGTCGGCCAGCCCGATCACCACGGTTCCCCAAACGGTCAGCACGAGCGCCTTGATCCAGTTGCCCTCCGCCAAGAGCAACAGCGCCACCGGGGCCCAAACCACGAACGACCCCAGGTAGGGCAAGACGGAGAGCAGCCCCATCACCAGGCCCCAGAGCAAAGGGGACGACAGGCCCAGCCACCAGAACATTAGCCCACCCAGCATTCCCTGCATCAGCGCCACGGCCAGCCGGCCATACACCGTGGCGAAGAGGGTGTCGTTCACGCGGCGGAAGACGACATCGGCCTCGGGATCGGAAAGAGGCAGCAACAGCCGCACGCCGCGGAGCGCCTCCTGCTCGTCTCGGTAGAGATAGAACAGCACACAGAGCATCAGCAGCAACTGCACCAGCGTGACCAGCGACCCGGAGATGAAGCCGCCGATGCCTTGGCTGAGCTGCTGGAGGAAACTTGCCAGCTGAGGCTGGAGGTCGAGGTTGTCCTGCGTCCAGGTCCAGTACTCCTTGACCCGCGGATACTGCTCGAGCACGGCCTGCCAACGCGCGGTTTCGGCGGGGTCCTTGAGGCGTTGCAGGGCTTGGGCGGCCTCGCGGGCGAGGTGGTAGCCCACGAACAGCGTGGGGGCCAGGAGCAGCAACGTGACCAGGGACACCGTCAGGCTGGCGCTCACGGCCGGTCCCAGTCCCTTTCGCTGGAGCCAAACAGCGACCGGCCGCGTGACCACGGCGAGCGCTACGGCCCAGACAAGCGCAGCCAAGAAGGGCCGCGCCATCAAGAAGCAAAGATACAGCCCAATCGCCGTGAGCGCCGCCAAGGCGAGGGCTTTGCCACGGCGGCGGGTCAGAAATCCGTCGGCCGGGGGGCGCGAAGAGTCAGCCGCAGGGACAGGGCTTGGCATCGGGCGCGGACCTTGGATCGCAACGGGTAATCTTGAACCGGGAGCGCGAACATAAGGCCCTGGGGCCCTTAACGACAAGGCTGCCTGGCCGGGGACGGCGCGCGGACTGTCGATCGCGGGAGGAGCCGAGCAACCGGCCAATTCGTCGCGATCGGCGGCGGCGGCGCGCCTGCGAGCCGGGTTTACGGCAGGCGAGGTTTGCGCAATCCCCGCCGAGGGTTAGGCAGCGTCTTCGCAGCGGGGGACCTCGGGCGTGGCCTAAGGTTAAGTGGTCCAAGGCGTCGCATTTGTGGAGGCGGCGGCCCCCGGTTATAATTTGCGGTTTCGCCGACGGCGGCCTCAGGCGGCCCGTTGCGGCGGTTCGTTCGACCCAGTGAGGAGGTTACCGGTGCAGATCAGCATCTCGGCCCGGCATGGACACGTGAGCGAAGCCACCCAGGCCAAAGTGCGTGCCAAAGTCGAGAAACTGGCCAGGATCTTCGAGCGTCTCACGGCCATCGAAGTGACGCTCAACCTGGAGCACCCCGACGAACCTGAGGTCGAAATCCTCGTGTCTGCCGAGCACAAGCACGACTTCGTGGCTCGTGAGAAGGCCGCGGAGTTGATGGCCGCGCTCGACGGAGCGCTGCCCAAGCTCGAACAACAACTGCGCAAGTATAAAGAGAAGGTGCAGGACCGTCATCGCACCCCCGGACCGCGCGTCGCCGAGAGCGAGCCGGCTGGCGAGTAGACCTAGTGGGACTGCAGGCGCGCCCGCGAGCCGACCGGCTCGGCCTGGGACGCGGAACACAAAGGACCGCGGATGAAGTTTGCCGATTTCGTGAGTGTCGCCGCCATTCGAGCCCAGCTCGGAGCCGACGACAAGGAAGGGGTCATCCGCGAGATGACCGAGTCTTTGCGGGCAGCAGGGGCCATCGCCGACGGCGAGGTCGAAAGCATCGTCAAGGCCATCCTCAAGCGCGAGGAGCTGGGCAGCACCGGCATCGGCCGCGGAGTCGCAGTGCCGCACACCAAGCATCCCAGCGTCGATCGCTTGGTGGGAACCGTCGCCGTCAGCCACGACGGCGTCGATTTCAACAGCCTTGACGGCGAGAAAGTGCACTTGTTTTTCCTGCTGATCTCGCCCCCCGATCGACCGGGCGACCACTTGCGGGCGTTGGAGAACATCTCGCGGCAACTCCGCGACGACACGTTCTGCAAGTTCCTCAAGGGGGCCCAAACCGGGGGAGACATCCAGCAGCTCTTGGAAGAGGCCGACGGCCAGGGCTTTGCCAGCTAAGCCGAGGCTCCGGCCCAGCGTTTGGCGTAAGCAAGCATCGTCGGTGTGTAAACAGATGCACGAGCAGCTTTCCAGAACTGTCGTGGTCCGCGGGCGGCAGGGGCTGCACGCTCGTCCGGCCGACTTGTTCGTCAGGCTGGCCAGCCGGTACCAGGCGCAGGTCGAGATCCAGAAGGGCGCCGAACGCGTCGACGGCAAGAGCATTCTCAACGTGCTCACCTTGGCGGCCGAGCAGGGCTGCCCCCTGGTGATTGTCGCCACCGGCCCCGACGCAGCCGCAGCGTTGCAGGCTCTGGCGGAACTGGTCGAGTCGAACTTTGGCGAGCCTGAACCCGAGGCCACTTCCTAGGTCAGTGGCCGAAGTCGGCCGCAACGCATCCTCCGGCACGAGAACGAACCACCGCCGCCGTTCATGCAGAAGCTCCAGGGGATCGCCGTTTCACCAGGCATCGCGATTGGCGAAGCGCTGGTGATGGACCACGAGGGATTTCGCATCCCCCGCAGGTTCGTCGCGCGCGACATGGTGGAGCAGGAGCTCGAGCGGCTGGGAACCGCCCTGGCGACGGTGGCCGACGAGATCGGCCGCAACCGCGACACCGTGTCGCGCGAACTGGGGACCGAGTACGGGGCAATCTTCTCGGCCCACTTGCAGATGCTGCAAGACGCCCGCCTCCGCGGCGAAATCGAGCAGCAGATCCGCGAGCGGAATTACTCGCCGGAATACGCCGTGAGCCGCACGCTGCGGCGCTACGCCAAGGTGTTTCAGTCGCTGGCCGCCAGCCACTTCGCCGAGCGGTCGCACGATCTGCTCGACATCGAAAAGCGGCTGCTGCACGCCCTGCTCGGCCGCCGCAAGGTGGAATTGGCCAAGCTCACCTCCCCGGTGGTGATGCTGGCCCGCAACCTTACCCCCAGCGAAACGGCCAACCTCGACCGCGAATTTGTGGTCGGCTTTGCCACCGAAACGGGCGGCCCCGGCAGCCACACGGCGATCGTCGCCGAGGGGATGGAGATTCCGGCGGTTGTGGGCGTCGGCGGCTTCCTCAACGACGTGGCCGGCGGCGATTTGATCATCATCGACGGCGATCAGGGCCTGGTGATCCTCCAGCCCGACGAAGAAACGATTCTTCGCTACCGCCGCGCGGCCGAAGCCCATCGTACGGTGGCCGAGCAGCTCGAAACGCTGCGCGAACTGCCGGCGGAAACCGGCGACGGCGTACGGATTTGCCTGGCCGGGAACATCGAATTTCCCCAAGAAGTCGACCTCTGCCTGGCCCGCTGCAGCGACGGAATCGGCCTCTACCGGACCGAGTTCTTATATCTCGGGGCCGAGGTGGAACCCGACGAGCAGGCCCACTACGAGGCTTACGCGCGTGTGGTGCAGGCCATGGCGCCGCGCCCCGTGGTCGTGCGGACGCTAGACCTAGGCGCCGACAAGCTGCTACAGTCACCTAGTCCCGACGACGAGCGCAATCCCTGCCTGGGGTTGCGGAGCATTCGTCTTTCCTTGCGCAATTTGCCCCTGTTCCGCACTCAGTTGCGGGCGGTGCTGAGGGCCAGTGTGCTGGGGAAGGTGCGGATCATGTTCCCGCTGATCACCACGGTCCTGGAACTCCGCCAGGCCAAGATGGTGCTCGCGGACGTGATGGAAGACCTCGAAGAGCATGGCATTCCCTTCGACCGTGACGTCGAAATCGGGATGATGGTCGAAGTGCCAGCGGCCGTGATGCTCATCGACCGGTTCGTGGCCGAGGTCGATTTTATCAGCATTGGCACCAATGACTTGATCCAGTACACCTTGGCGGTGGACCGGGCCAACAAAGACGTGGCCGGGCTGTATAACGCCTGCGATCCGGCGGTGCTGCGGCTGATCGCCCTGTCGGTCGAGGCGGCCGAGCGGGCGCACGTGCCGGTGAATGTGTGTGGGCAGATGAGCGGGAGCCCCGTGTACACCATGTTGTTGCTGGGGCTCGGCTTGCGTCAGCTCAGCGTGACGCCGGCGGCGCTCTACGAAGTGAAAAAGGTGTGTCGCAGCGTAACGATCGCCCAGTGCCAGGCGGTGGCCCGCCGGGCGCTCGAGATGGATGGGGCGCGAGAGATCAAGAGTTATTTGCGCGAGGAACTGAAGAAGGTCGTTCCGGAACTGGTCGCTTGAGAGCAGATCCGAACGTGCAAGCAGTCAGCTCCCGCGCCGCCGGCCCCTCAGGTCGCGGCGCAGGAACAACGGTCGCCGACTCACCGCTCCGAAACAAGGGCGGGCTCGGCGAACGCCTGATTTGGACTCCGCGGCCCTAAGCCGGCCGCGGCAAAACCACAACCCATGGTTCGACAACGTGTACGGATCCGGTTCAGCAAGACGGGCGACCTGAGGCTGATTAGCCATCGAGACCTGATGCGGACGATGGAACGTCTCTTCCGCCGGGCCTCGCTCCCGTTGAGCATGAGCGAAGGATTCCACCCAAAGCCGCGGATGACCTTTCCGGCCGCTCTGGCCGTTGGCATCGTCGGTTTGGACGAGGTGATGGAGTTGGAGCTTTCCGAGCACATCCACGATACGGATGCCCTTCTAGGGCGCCTGTCGGCGGTTGCGCCCCCCGGCCTGACCTTTCTTTCCGCCGAGGCTCTGCCCGAGGGCGCGAAGAAGGCCCAGGTGGCGCGCGTGACGCTCGAAACGCCGGTTCCCTCCGATCATCAGGCGGCTGCCCGCGAGGCCGTGGCCCGCGTGCTGGCTGCCGACCGCCTCGAGGTCGAGCGCGAAGGGCGCTCGGATCTCCTCGACGTCCGTCCGCTGGTGGAAGGTCTGGAGCTCGATGCTGACGTCTTGCGGATGCGGCTCAAAGTCACCCAGGCCCAGGGAGTTCGCCCACGCGAGCTGCTGGCCGCCTTGGGGTTGGCCGACCTCGAAGCGCAGGGCTGCACCTTGGTGCGGACGCGCGTGGAGCTCGGCCCATGAAGCCCATCCCTGCCCGCGATCCGGCAGCGGTGTCGAACCGCAGCCGAAAGCAGGTTTATGAAGCAGGAAATGTTGATCAACGTGTCGCAGCCGGAGGAGTGCCGGATCGCGATCGTCGAGGACGGAATCCTCGAAGAGCTCTACATCGAGCGGACTAGCCAAGACAACTTCGTCGGCAACATCTACAAGGGCAAGATCGTCAACATCGAACCCAGCATTCAAGCTGCGTTCGTCGATTTTGGCGTGGGCCGCAACGGCTTCCTCCACATCAGCGACGTGGAGCCGCAGTACTTTCGCCTGGGCGGCTTCGACCCCGCCGAAGCTCTCGAGCCGGTGGGCGCAGGCCGCGGCCGCGACATCGACCTGGGGGACGACGTGGAGCCGGCCACCAAGCCCCGCGCCCGCAATTTGCGCCCCGGCGCCCGGCCGCGCATCAAGCCGCCGATCCAAGAGATCTTCCGCCGCGGAGACGAAGTCCTCGTGCAGGTGATCAAGGAAGGCATCGGCACGAAGGGGCCCACGCTTTCGACCTACATCAGCATTCCCGGCCGCTACCTGGTGTTGATGCCGGCGCTCGGCCGCGTGGGCGTGTCGCGGAAGATCGAAGACGACGTGGCCCGCCGCAAGCTGCGCGACATCATGCTCGAACTCAGCCCTCCCAAGGGGCTGGGCTTCATCGTCCGCACCGCGGGGGTCGACCGCACCAAGCGCGAGCTCTCACGAGATCTGGCCTACCTGCTGCGGCTCTGGAAGGTGATCGTCCGTCGCATTCGCAAGTATCCCGCCCCGATCGGGATCTACGAAGAGAGCGACATGATCATCCGCACGATCCGCGACATCTTCACCGGCGACGTCGACACGATCTACATCGACGAGCCGCAGGCCTACGAGCGGGCCCGCGAGTTCCTGCAGATCGTCATGCCCCGCTACGTCGGCCGCTTGCAGCTCTACGAGGGCAAGGAGCCCTTGTTCCACAAGTATCGGCTCGATGATGAGATCGGCCGCATCCAGCAAAAGAAGGTGCCGCTGCGGCACGGCGGCTCGATCGTCATCGAAGCCACCGAGGCGCTCGTGGCCATCGACGTGAACTCAGGCAACTTCCGCGCCGAGGACTCGGCCGAGGAAACCGCCTACCAGCTCAACATGCAGGCCGCCCGCGAGATCGCCCGCCAACTGCGTTTGCGTGATCTGGGCGGGGTGATCGTCAACGACTTCATCGACATGCGGAAGGAGAAGCACCGCCGCAGCGTGGAGCGGGCCCTGCGCGACGCAGTCAAGCGCGACCGCGCGCGGACCAAGATCCTGCGGACCAGCCCGTTCGGCCTGATCGAAATGACCCGGCAGCGGATTCGGCCGAGCCTCAAGCGCAGCGTGTTCAAGGATTGCCCCGCCTGCGCCGGCGCCGGCACCGTGAAGACGGCCGAGAGCATGGCGATCGAGGCGATGCGGGTGATGATTCTCGCGAGCCACCAGCCCGAGGCCTCGCGGCTCACCGTAGCGGTGGCCGAAGACGTGGCCACCTATCTGGCCAACCGCAAGCGCCGCGAGATCGCCCAGTTGGAGACCGAGGCCAACGTCACCGTGGTCGTGGTCGGCAAGCACGACGTGTCGCCGGAGCACTTGGTGCTCGAGTGCTTGGACGCGAGTGGGCGGGAGATCAAGCTGGGGTAGAACCCACTACCTTGGGAGAGGGCAAAATGAGGGTCGGCGGGCTGTTCGCCCGCCGTTGGTCGGCCAGCTGAATCGGCCAGCTTATGCTGGGCCGCGCGCCAGCAACGTTGCGCGCCGCGTATCCCCTTGCTCGCCACGCGCAGCTCACTCAACCGTCAGGCGAGCGGCCGGCGTGAGCCGGCTGACCAACACCGTGTCCGAACCGTCAACGGGTGAATCGGCCAGCTTACGCTGGGCCGCTCGCCAGCAACGTTGCGCGCCGCGTATCCTATGGCGCGCGCCGCGAGCCGGCGAACTCCAAGAGATCGCCGGCCCTGCGGCCAAGCGGGGCAGCCGCTTATTTGAACCTTCAATTGCACCTAGCGCCGCTCGGCGAATGGCTGCGGCGCCCAATCCGCGCTTGCGGGCTGGAAGAGGCGCACATCGCCGCCGAAGCCGGGGCTGGCGTCGCCCCACCCGAGGCCGTCTTCGTCGCCGAGCAGATCGCCCAGGCGGCGCTCGACGATCGTTTGCTTGGCCGATTCGCGCTTCTCAAGCGCCTCGCGGAGCTTCTTCACCCGCGCCTCGAGGCTCGCCAACTCCAGCTTGCGGCGCTGCTGACGAGCGGCGAACTGTTTTTCGAGCAGATCGGTGAGCTGAGCGCGGAGTTGGTTGCGGTCGGCTTCCTTTTCCGCCGCGTGATACTGCCCCACGGCGCTGCGCACTTCGCCCTCGAGCTTGCTGTCTTCCTGCACGAGCCGCTGGGCTTCGGCAGCTTCCTCAGGGTCGAGCGTCGGCCGGGGTTGCGGGCCGCGACCACGGACGCCGAAGTGGCCGAAGTGATTGTCGGCGGGCGTGTAGAGGTTGCCGGCGCGGGCCGGCCCAGGAACGAGGGGCTGGGCCGACGGGGGCGTGGGGGCCGGCACGGTCGCCTGCACGGCCACCGTGGCCGGCAGCGACAGCGCTGGCGCCGCAGGGGCGACTAGGGGATTGGGGAATACCGCGGGCGCAGCCGACGCGGCGCTCACCGCGGGAGCCGCCGTTGGGGCAGGGATCACCGGGGGCGCCTGATCCTGTGCAAGAGCCCGCGAGGCCGTCACCGCCGGCAACAACACGCCGGTCAAGGCGAAGCTAGCGCCGGACAAGACCGCCAGCGCCGACACAACGCGCAAACGAGTCGTCATCGAAAACATCTCCATGCTTGGGAAGGTCAACGAGTTTCCGGCGTCACGCGCGCCGGCAAGGTTGGTTTCATTTCGTCCGCGGCTTCGGCTTCCAGCCGACGCAACTCGGCATCGATCTGCTGGGCAGCCTGCTGCCACTCGTCGGGCCCGCTACGAGTGGGCGCCCCGGGTGAAGCTAGATCGTTCGAAAGCTGATCGCTGCCTGCGCGGAGCGTTTCGGCCTCGGCATCGATCTGGTCCCAACCCAGTGGCCCCGCTAACGCCGGTTCAGCAGGAGCAGCAGGAGCAGCAGGAGCGGCACCTCGCGGAGGTCCTGCCTGCGGGCCGACAACCGTGATAGGTTCCTCTGTCTTCGCAGGCCACGTCCTGGCCACCCAGGGCGCGGCTACGGCCACCAGCAGCAGGGTCACGAGCGCCGCAGCAGGCCAGGCCCAGGCACGCGCATCGCGCAGCCGATCGGCCGTTCGCCGCCACCATGGGTCGCGCCACCCGCCGCCGGGGCGCTGCACCTCGGCCAAACGCGCTTCGAGCAACTCGGCCACTTCGGCCGCCGATTGAAACCGCCGCCCGGGCTCCTTGGCGTGCAACCGCCGCACGATCCGCTCGAACCACTCCGGCACGTCGGGGTTCTGCTCGCGGATAGGCCGCGGCGTCTCGTGACAAATCCGATGGAGCACGCCCATCGTCGTTTCCGCGCGAAACGGCGAGTGGCCGGTGCACATCGCATAGAGCACGCTTCCCAGGCTGAACAGGTCGGTGCGATGGTCGACCGCCTCGCCGCGGGCCTGCTCGGGGGCCATGTACTGCGGCGTCCCGGCGATCACGCCGCTGCACGTCAGGCTGGCGTCGTCGACCGCCCGCGCCAGGCCGAAGTCGGTGAGCAGCACCCGCTCCACGCCGTGCTCGAGCAGGATGTTGGCCGGCTTGATGTCGCGATGGACGAGCCCCTGGGCATGCGCAGCGGCCAAGCCGGAAGCCGTTTGCAAGCCGATCCGCAGCACTTCGCGCAAGCCCAGCGCGCCCTGCTTCTCCAAGCGTTCGTGCAGCGAACGCCCCGGAACGTAGCGCATCACCATGTAGGGCAAGCCCAGATGCTCGTCGACCGAGTGGATCGGCACGATGTGTTCGTGCACCACGGCGGCGGCGGCCTGGGCCTCGCGGGCAAAGCGGCGGCGGGCGGCCGCGCTCGTGGCCAGGTGAGGCGCAAGCACCTTGATGGCCACGTAGCGGTTCAGCGAACGCTCGAAGGCCTTGAGCACAATGCCTGCCCCGCCACGGCCCACCACGCCGGCGATCTCGTACACGCCGACGCGCCCGAGCATGGCTGGGTCGTCGGTGGGGGCCAGAAAATCGAGCGACAAGGGCCCGGCGGTTGGCGCTTCGCTGTCGTCTTCGCCGGCGCGGGGAATCAGGTTGCGCGGCAACTCGCCCGTTGGATCGGGGCTCAAAAACCGCTGCGCGTCGCTCCACCACTCGGGCGCCCCGGCCGTCATCTCCAGTTCGCGCCGACAGGCCGGGCAGCCATCGAGATGCCGGACGAGCGAGGATTCGTCGTCGGGCGCCAACTCCCCGGCCAGAAACCGCTCGAGCTCGGACGCTTGCGGATGTAGATCGTGGACAGCCATCGTTCAGACCAATAACCGTTAGTTCAATCGCATGTCTCCCTCTCCCCCCGGGAGAGGGCCGGGGTGAGGGTCGGCAACGCGCTTGCCACTTCGACCGTGGCATCCCAACCCGACGTGCAAAAGAGCGCTACTCCCCCGCCAATTCCTCCACCGTCCGCCGCAACCGGGCCAGCACGCGGCTGCGGGCGGCGTACACCGCCCCCGCGCTCAGGCCCAGGTTGCGGCCGGCCTCTTCAATGCTCCGGCCTTCCACCCCGGTTTGCCAAAAGGCTTGCCAGGTGGCCGGCTGCACTTCCTCGCGCACGCGGGCCGCGGCTCGACCGAACGCCTCGCGGCGATATTCGAGTTCGAACAGCGCCGCATCGGGCCCATCGAGGGCCGCTTGTTCGTTGAGCAATTCGAGGATCGCCGTATCCCCCGAACCGGCGTGCTTGGGGCCGCGGGTCAGGGCGTTGATCGAGAGGTTCTTGGCGATTCGGTAGAGCCAGCCGCGAAACTTACCGCGGGCCGGATCGGGGTCCCACCGCTCGATGGCGCCCGCCACCGCCGACAGCACGTCCTGCGTCAGGTCCAAGGCATCCGCATGCTGCAACCCCCGCCGCCGCGCCAGCCGGTAGACCACCGGCTCGTAGACTGCCGAAAACTCGAGCCACGCCTGTTGGTCGGCCCGGTCTCGCAACCGGACGATCAGGCTATGGCGCGTGTCTGGGGCGTCGTTCATCGCAGCAGGTGTCTCCTACGAGAATTCACACACCGGGCCGGGAGATTTGACGCCGGTCAGCGGCCGCAGTTTCGTCATTGTGCGCAAGTCCAAGCAGCCGCCAGGTTTGCCTCGCAAGTAATTGAGGGCGAAAGGCGCCCTGTGGCGGATCAATTGCCGTCGTCCCTTCTGATCATAACCCGAGCGTCGAGCCGCGGCGGCGCTGGCCAAGGCGTTGGCCGCGCATTCGACAGTCGCCTACGATGATTCCGCTTGCGGCTGTTGCCTTGTCACTCGCTGAGGGGCCCATGATTCGCGCCGAGAACCTGTTCCATCACTACAGCGTCCGTCCCGTGCTCCGCGACGTGACGTTCACCGTGCCCAAGGGGGAGCTCGTCACCGTCGTCGGTCCCAATGGCATGGGCAAGTCGACGCTGCTCAGCGTGCTCGCCGGCACGCTCGCGCCGATCGAAGGGACGGTCGAAATCGACGGCCTGCGCCGCCGCGCGAGCAACGACATCGAGCGCGAAGTCCGCCGCCGGGTTTACTATCTGCCGGATCAGCCCTGGCTTCCGGAGCTGCGCACCGGCCGTGAGTTCC
Source organism: Pirellulales bacterium (assembly GCA_046349955.1). Lineage (GTDB taxonomy): Bacteria > Planctomycetota > Planctomycetia > Pirellulales > JBGAPH01 > JBGAPH01. Next base: position 151,554 of record JAXMBI010000008.1, read on the forward strand.
TGGTCGCGGTCGGCCAGATCTACGACGTGCCGCACCAGCGGCTGTTCGATCATCTCGAGCGGCTGCTCGCGCTCTTTGAGCTCGACCGCCACGGCGACCAAACGATTTCGGGGTACTCGAACGGCCAGAAGCACAAGCTCGCGCTGGCGGGCGCACTCGTCAGCGAGGCGCCGGTGCTCTTGCTCGACGAGCCGTTCGGCGGCGGGCTCGACCCAGCCGGCATCGTGGCGCTCAAGCGCGTGTTGCAAGACCTGACCGCCCGCCAGGCGGCCACGCTCGTGATCACCACGCCGGTGCCGGCGCTCGTGGCCGAAGTGGCCACGCGAGTGCTCGTCTTGCGCGACGGCCGCCTGGCGGCCTACGCCACGCCGGCGGAACTCTGCGCCCAGGCGGGGTGCGACACGCTGGAAGAGGCACTGCAGCGGCTGGTGTTCCCCGAGACGATCGAAAACCTGAACCGGTACTTCGAGGGGTGGGGATGAAACGGTTCTGGACTTGGCTAAGGGTGGTGTCGCCAGCGGAGTGGGTGTTCAAGGTCGCGGTCGGCATTGGCGCGTTCCTCGCTATGGGAGTCATTGTAGCAGTTGCCGGGGCCAACTGGGCCATCGTGCGTTCGGGACCGGGCATGCCAGTTCCCTGGGAAGTGGTTCGTCTGGTCGCGGCCCTTGTACCTCAGTTCGGCGCGGCTGCTTATGGGTTGCTGCGAGCTTGGTATCCCAATCCCCTGGCGCGCGAATCCTATCTACGGTGGCTGCGCTCGACGCCATGGACCCCAACACGACCGCTGCCTTTGGGGCCGGTCACGCTTTGTGGGCAGGATGCTGTTTGGCTCGGGGCTTTTGCGGTCTATGCGGGCCTCTCGGGCTCGCCGATGGCGATGGTGTGCGCGGTGTCGATTGGACTGCTGTCTTTTGCAGCGGGGTCTGTGGCAATCAGCCTAATGCGCGTGGGCCCCTATTGGTCGGCTTATGTCGCCATGTTTTGCGGAATCGGCCTGGCCTACCAGATCGTCAGCGGGTGGATTCGAGGGCTCGCGCTGGATCAGATGCGCGCCGAGGGGCGCGACGCCAAGGTCGTGTTGGAGAGCATTTGGGAGACCCTTCCCGCTTCGGTGGGGCTTCTGGCCATCATCGTATTCGTGGTGCAGATTGGGCTGCGCCAGCAATTGCGGCGGGTTCCCTGGGACGCGGCTTCGCTGCGATTCAGCCTAGGAAACGCGTCGGATCGCTTGCAGCGCATGCAGCGGCTCGGATGGCCGTTGGCCGAGTTGAATCCGCACCGCAAGTACTCCCCGCGTTATCAAATGATCGAGTCCGTGGCAATCGCCGTGCTCGCTGGATGGGCGGCCGCCATCGCTTGCGCCCTCGTTGAACTCTGGGTCAACGAGCTCGCTCAGTTTTCCATCAACCCTGCGCGCTCGAGAGGCTCCGCGAATCTCTTCCGGGGCGCACTGCTGCTCTGGGCGTTGATGCCGCCGCTGCTGAGGCACGTCGGGCGGATGATGCGATACCAACCGCCCTGCAACTCTTGGGCGCGCATCGCCGCTCGGCGACTGAGCTTGCCAGGCTACGATCAGATCAACACTTCGCCAGTGCTATGTAGCCTGGCCGCGCTCCTCGGTGCTGGGCTCGTGTGGAGCGGGTTTGGCGGGCCAGGGACAATGTTTCTCTGCGTGGTGGTAATCGTGCTGTTGTACTTTTACTGGCCTCCCGATGAGGAGACATTCCGGCTTACCGGTCACTATCGGCTGGTTAAGCTGCGCGGCACTCTTCCCGAGGTCGAATCCACTCCGCCGCGAGCTCATTTCTGGGACTGATCGGACCACAGCAGTTAGAGGCTGACCAAACCGGCGTCCGCGCCCTTTCGCGCGAAATTCGGCCAGCTTACGCTGGGCCGCTCGCCGGGGGCGTTGCTCTGGGGGACAACTGTCGTGCGCTGATCAGTGGGGAGGCTCGCGGCCCACAATTGCCCGTCCGGCCCCGGGCGAGTACAAAAGGGCGTTGCCCGTTGCCGTTGGCCGCTGTTCTCCCGCCTCCCTAAAGTCCCCTCCCCATGAAGCTGGCGAAGTTTCGGTTGCCGACCGGTCAGGAACGGATCGGCATTCTTCAGGAAGACGAGCTTCGTCCGCTGGCCCTCGCCGGGCAGTACCAGAGCCTCACCGACATCTTGGAAAGCGACGATCCTGGCGCTACCGCCAACTTTCTGGTCGACGATCGGGCCAAGCCGCTGTCGGTTTCGAGCGTCACTTTGCTCGCCCCGCTCGACGAGCAAGAAGTGTGGGCAGCCGGCGTGACCTATCGCCGCAGCAGGGCAGCGCGGATGGAGGAGTCGCAGGGGGGCGAGTCGTTCTACGACAAGGTCTACGAAGCGCCGCGCCCCGAGTTGTTCTTCAAGGCCACGCCTCATCGCGTGGCCGGGCCCGACCAGCCGGTCCGCGTGCGCCAGGACTCCAAGTGGTCGGTGCCGGAGCCTGAGCTTGCGCTCGTGCTCAACTCGCGGCTGAACCTGGTCGGCTTCACGATCGGCAACGACATGAGCGCCCGCGACATCGAGGGGGAAAACCCGCTCTACCTGCCGCAGGCCAAGCTCTACAACAATTGCTGCGGCTTGGGCCCGTGCGTCACTTTGCGCGACTGGATGCCCACGGTCGAGCACATTGGCATCAGCCTGCTCGTCCGCCGGGGCGGGTCGATCGCCTTTGAGGGGGCGACCGACGTCGGGCAGATGGCCCGCACGTTCGACGACTTGATCGGCTACCTGGGGCGCGACAACGCGTTCCCCGCCGGCGCCATCCTGCTCACCGGCACCGGCGTCGTGCCCCCCAACGAGTTCACGCTGGCCGACGGCGACGAGGTGGAGATCACCATCGAAGGGATCGGCACCCTCTGCAACCCGGTCGTCCAGAGCTGACCAAGCTCTCGGGACCGCAGCCGCCTAGCCGCTTTCGGTAGGCTGGGAAGCCTAAGGGAGGCAGGAGGCGGCCGAAACGCTCCTGGGCTTGCCGCGCGGCCGGCTTCTCGGTATTTCCTGCCGCGGTTCTTCGCAGCCGGCTTTCGCACGGAGGGTGCTCATGCGCCGCAGGTTGTTTGTCTTGTCGGGGGTCGTCGCGGCCTTGTTCGGCCGCTGGCCGGCGCGTGCCTTGGCCGACAAATCCGACCTCGATGGCTTCCGCGATGTCGGCGGGCCCGACCTGGAGACCACGCTCAAGAAAGGGCTTCTCTGCCGGCGCCCGATCGAGTTCGACTTCATTGACCTTGTGGTCGAGGCCGTGGCGAAGAACATCCTGCCCATCGACCTCGTCTACAGCACGTTCATTTGGGCGCGGCGCAAGCGCCCTTATCCGTTCGTCTACTTCCGCCGTGCCCTACGGGTGCGCGCAGCCGCCCGCGACATCGTCTTCGAGAACCAGGATCCCGAACCCGACGATTCGTAGTTCCCACGAGCTGACTTTCGAGCGATCTGCTCGCTCAATCGAGCCCCGTCTCCGGCTTGGGCCGCCGCACCGCCGGCATCTGGTGCATGGCGATCGCCAGCCGGTTGAGGCCGTTCATCGCCGCGGCCGCCAGCGTGAGGTCGACCAACTCCTTGTCGGTGAAGTGCCCGCGCATCTCCGCGAACCGCTCGTCGCTGACCCGGCCCTCAGGCAGCCGGGTCATCTCCTCGCACCAGGCGAGCGCGGTCCGCTCGCGCTGGGTAAAAAACGGCGTATCGCGCCACACCACCAGCCCGTTCAGCCGCTGGTCGTCTTCGCCCGCCTGCCGGGCGTCGCGCCAGTGGGAGTCGACGCAGTAAGGGCAACCGTTGATCTGCGAGATCCGCAGATAAACCAGGTTGAGCAGGCTCGCCTCGAGCCCGCACTTGTGCAGGTAGTCGAGCAGCTCCTTGAAGTGGCGGTGCCCGTCGGGCGCCACCGTTGCATAAGGAAGTCGAGACACGAGCCGCACCCTCCTTTCGCGGCAGGCGCGGCGCCCTCTCGAAAGTCAGGCCGCCTGTCCGCCAGAACCATCGTGGCCGCCCCACGATGGATTCTAGCGGTCGCAGGGTTTCCCGGCCAATCTTCGAGTGCGACGTCAGCTCGCCCGCGCCCAGGCATGCATGTCCATGGGCGTCTCGTCGAGATGCTCATGCACGCGCCGCGGCGCCGGCATGACGCCTGGTTGCAACAACTCGGCAATCGACTCGACGATGAGATCGGGGCGGTAGGCGAACTTGGCCAGATCGTCGCGGCTGGTGCCGCCCGAGAGGACGAGCACCGTGCGGTAGCCCATCTGCACACCCCCCAAAATGTCGGTGTCCATCGTGTCGCCGATCACGATCGTTTCGGCCGTCGCCAGCCCCAACTCCTTGCGTGCGGAGCGCAGCATCACCGGGCTCGGCTTGCCCACGCTGAAGGCCTTCACGCCGGTGGCCGTTTCGAGCATGGCCACGATCGCGCCGCAGCCGGGGCGCAGCCCGTCTTGCGTGGGACAGTTGGGGTCCATGTTGGTGGCGATCAGCTTGGCGCCGGCCATGATCATCTGCACGGCCTTCTCGAGCATGTCGTAGGTGAAGGCGCGGCCTTCGCCCACCACCACGTAGTCGGGCGCATGATCGACGATCGAGTAGCCGTTCTGGTGCAGCGCGGTGAGCAGCCCGCCTTCGCCGATCACATACGCGGTGCCGCGCGGCCGCTGCCGTGCGAGGAACCGGGCGGTGGCCATCGAGCAGGTGTACACGTGCCGTTCTTCGGCGTTGATCCCCATCCGCTCGAGCCGCGTGGCCACGTCGCGGCGGGTGCGCTGACTGTTGTTCGTGAGGAAGAGGAAGGGAATGCCCTCGGCCCGCAGACGATTGATGAACTGGTCCGCGCCGGGAATCATTTGCCCGCCGCGGTAGATCACCCCATCCATGTCGATCAAGAATCCTTGCTTCACGATCTCGTTTCTCCGTTCCAGGAATGAACCCGCGCGCACTTTCCGAGCGCCGCCGCGATTCGTTTTTGGGGCTGTTCCGCGCCCAGACTATCGGCGGCCCTGCCGAGGGACAACGCGCCTGATGAAAAGCTCACTGACTTCGAGCGCCGCCCAAATGCTCGAAGGATGTTGCGCGCATCGAGGGAAGTGACGTCCGACGAGTCGAGCGACCCGTCACGTGCGGCTCACGCTAACGCAAGGCATATGCCATTGCCGCGCTAGCAGATGGGCACGGCGGAACGCAACACTTGGGCCACACTTGGTTTGAGGCCATTTGCCCATCGACCACAATTGATTCGATGCTGCGCGGAGGCGCGGCACCCTGCCCAATCGCGGGGCAGCGCAACCATTTGCGCGCTTGCTTTCTCCGGGGCGGTTCGGAAGCTGTCGGGGCTCCCGCAGGTAGGTAGGATGACGCGCCGGCCGCAGAGACGCCGTTGCGGCGCGGTCGATTGCGAGCGCATGTAACCAATCGCCGCCGCGCGCAGGGTTAAACCTTGGAGACTCGACACATGTGCGCCGCCAGCCAACCGCCCACTGAGGAATTGCTGAACCGTGTCTGCGCGGGCGACCGGCAGGCCTCCGACGCGCTGTTGACCCGGCATCGCGAGCGGCTCCGCAAGATGATCCGCGCGCGGCTCGATCCGCGGCTGCAACGTCGCGTCGATCCCTCCGATGTGGCCCAGGACGCTTTGGCCGAAGCCGCCCAAAAGCTCGACGACTACGCCCGGCGGCGGCCGCTTCCGTTCTATCCGTGGCTACGGCAGATCGCCTGGGAGCGGCTCGTCCGACTGCATCGAACTCACGTGGTGGCGGCCAACCGCTCGGTTTGCCGCGAGGCAGGCGATGAGTTGCGGTTGCCCGAAGAGTCGGCCCTTGCCCTGGCGGTCAGTCTGCGGGCCGAAGACACCAGCCCCAGCGGCCGTGCGATCGGCCGCGAACTGCAAGCGCGGGTGCGCCAGGCGCTCGGATCGCTGTCGGCCACCGACCGCGAAGTGTTGGTGCTCCGCCACGTGGAACAGCTTTCCACGAAAGAGGTGGCGGCCATTCTCGACAAGAGTCCGAGCGCAGTCAAACTGCGGCTGCTCAGGGCGCTGCGGCGGTTGCAGGCCGCGCTCGAGGCGGACGGGGGGGAAACCTGACATGTTGCCCATCCACGAATCAACGTCGGCCGCAAGCGCCGGCGAACGTAGGCTGGCCGAGTTGCTGGAGGAACTCACTCGGCAAGTCCAATCGGGTCAGGAAGCCGCGCTCGAGGAGATCTTGGCCCGCCATCCGGACCACGCGGACGAAATCCGTCGCTATCTGCCAGCGCTGCGTTCGCTGGCCGAATTCGACGCCTCGACGCTCGGTCCCGCTGGGTCGACCTCCGGGCTCCCGGAAGGTGGGCGCGGCCTGCTGGGCGATTTCCGTCTCTTGCGCGAAGTGGGCCGAGGCGGCATGGGCGTAGTCTACGAGGCCGAACAGCTCTCGCTCGGCCGCCGCGTGGCGCTCAAGGTATTGCCGTTCGCGGCCATGCTCGACGAACGAAGGCTGCAACGTTTCAAAAACGAGGCCCACGCGGCCGCAGTCCTGCACCATCCGCACATCGTGCCCGTGTATGGCGTGGGTTGTGAGCGGGGCGTGCACTATTACGCAATGCAGTTGATCGACGGCTGCAGCCTGGCCGAGGCGCTGGCCGAACGCGCAAGTGAATCCGCGGCGCCTGCGTCCGTAGGGTCCGCTGTGCGGACCGACTCCCGGCTCCCTCTCCCTCCGGGAGAGGGCAGGGGTGAGGGACGGTGACACGCGAAAAGCGCGGACGAAAGGATCCTGCAAAATTCGGGAGCGCGTAGCACTTCAGCAACCAGCCAACCCGCCGCACGATTCCGCACAGCGTACGACACGGTGGCCGCAGCAACCGGCTCCACGCTTCGCGACTCGGCCAACCGCAACCGCTTCCCGCCACATCGCCGAACTGGGCATCCAAGCCGCCACGGCCCTGGCTTATGCGCATGGCCAGGGCGTGATCCACCGCGACATCAAGCCCTCAAACTTGCTCATCGACCGCGCAGGCAAGCTGTGGGTGACCGACTTCGGCCTGGCCCGCCTACAGGCCGACGGCCATGAGCTGACGCTCACGGGCGACGTGCTGGGCACGCTGCGCTACATGAGCCCCGAGCAGTTGCTGGGAGAGCAGATCGTCGACGAGCGGTCCGACGTCTACTCACTCGGGCTGACACTGTATGAGCTGTTGGCCGGGCGGCCAGCCTTCGGCGAAACGGCCCGCGAGCGGCTGGTGGCGCAAATCCTCAACCAGGATCCGCCGCCGCTGCGCAAGCTCGACGCGGCAATTCCACGGGATTTGGAGACCATCGTCGCCAAGGGGCTGCACAAAGACCGCGACGGCCGATATGACACAGCGCGGGCCCTCGGAGAGGATTTGCTGCGGTTCGTCGAGCAGAAATCCATCTACGCTCGGCCGAGCACGAGACGAGAGGCCCTGGCACGCTGGGCAAAACGGAATCCCATGGTGGCGACCTTGAGCGCCGCTTTGGTGTCGTTGCTTGCCGTTGCCGCGCTGATGGGCGGTTGGCTTGCGTTTGGTTACGCCCGTACGGCGCGCGAGCAGGCCGTCGCGCGGATCGCCGCGGAGGACCGCCTCTACGCGGCCGACATGAATCGCACCAAGGAGGCGATTGACCGGGGCGAACTTGGGTCAGCCGTCGAATTGCTAACCCGCTACACTTCGCCCGTCGGGCAAACCGATCGCCGCGGCTTCGAGTGGCACTACCTATGGAACCTGTGTCGTACGGGAGCGTCGGCGGCGTCGGCGCACCAGAATACGGTTGCTGTCTTTGCCATCGCATATTCTCCCGACGGTCGTCGGCTGGCCACTTGCAATTGGAGCGGCGAAGCGCACCTGTGGGATGCGTCTTCGCTGGGGCTGCTCCGCACATGGCAGGCGCACGACGATGCGGCCTCGAAAATCATCTTCACGCCAAACGGGGACTGCATCACGGTCGGCCGCGACGGCACGGCGCGGCTCTGGGACGCCGAACGGGGCACGAAGCTGCGCGAGTTTTCGGTTGAGGGGCGCGATCCGCTTTCGATCGCCCTCTCCCCCGACGGCGCGTTGCTGGCACTGGGCCACCACGAGCCAATGACGGTTGACCATTCCGATCGTCCGGCCGGCGTCGTGGTCTATCGCTTCGACGATCCGAGCCGGCCGGTGGCGCGCTTGGAGGGTCTGCGAGGTCGAGTTCGAGATCTGGCCTTTTCGCCCAATGGCCATTGGTTGGCAGCGGGCGCGACGGGAAGTCCCCTCAGCATTTGGGACACGACGGACTGGTCGTCCGTCTCCAATCCGATCCAGCATAACGGTGGCATCTGGTCCCTGGCCTTTTCCCCCGGAGGTGAGCGGTTGGCGACCGGCAGTGAGTTGCTGAACGCCGATGGCTCGTCCAGCGTTGGCGAGATCAAGGTGTGGCGTATCGCTGACTGGACGCTCGAGAGTCATCTCACCGATCATCGCAACGCGGTCGAGTCGCTAGCCTTCCTCCCCGACGGAAAGACGCTTCTCTCCACAGGCGACAGCTATCTTGGCCTGTGGATGGCGGATCGCGGGTGGAAGGGGCGCCTCATCTTGACGCATTCTGGCGAGATCAAGCAGTTGACGTTGTCGCCCGATGGCCGTTTCGTGGTCAGCGTCAGCGATGATCGGACGATCAAGCGGTGGCTGGTTGCGGACTTGGTTGCCCAGGCTCGGCGCGCGAACAACTTTGCCGGAGGCCTTGCCGAATCGATCGACTTAGCCGTCGACCCACGAGGACGGTTCGTGTATTCAGCCGATCTACACGGCTGCGTTCGAACGCTGGATGCCGAGTCTATCGGCGAACTGGCCTTGCGCCAGTCGCCCTGTCCTGGCCCAACCTCGGTTGCGGCGTCGCCCGATGGCCGGTTGCTGGCCGTGTCGAGCTATCCGTGGCCCGTGCCCACCAAACCCGACCGCGCTTCGCCGGCCAGCCTCCGACTATACGACGTTGGATCGGACCAACCGCTCTGGTCGCAAGACATTGCCAGCGACGCGATGTGGCTGGGCCTCGATTTTTCGCCGGACGCCCGGCTGCTGGCCGTCAGCGAGGGCGCGCACTTGGGAATCTGGGATCCCATTCTCGGCAAGCGCTTGAAACGACTGAAGGTTGGCGAATGGGGCTCAAGGTGCCCGCGCTTCGCTCCCCCCGACGGACGGCGCTGCGCCGTGGGCAACGGCGACGGAGTTGTCACCGTGCTGGATACCGCGAGCTGGGCCGCTGTCGGGAAAATTGATACGGGACTGGGCTACACCACGACGCTGGCCTATTCGCCCGATGGCCAAATGCTCGCGACTGCCGGAGGGGGAACGCCACCAACGGGAGGAACTCCGCCGACGAGGTGGCCGATCAAGCTTTGGGACGCAAAGAACTTTAAGCTGCGCGGAGAACTGGTGGGCCATCAAAACGTCGTGGTTGGCTTGGCGTTCTCGCCCGATGGGCGACGCCTGGCCTCGGGCGGCATGGATATGCGGGTCATGGCCTGGGACGTGGCGAGCCGGCAACACCTGCTGACAGTGGGACAGCACGACGCCTGGGTATGGCAGGTTCGGTTTTCGCCCGACGGCAAGACGCTGTACTCGGTGGGGGGCGACCGGACGGTGCGGGCGTGGAGGACGGAGTGAGGGGCGCGTGGCTCTGGTGTGCCGACCCGTTTGGCGCTGCGTTGGAAAAGCGAAAACGTTGGCGGCATTAGACGAAGCCCTTAGATGGCGTCGGACGCGACGCGCAAGACGTCGTTAAGCGCAATACTGCTCGACGAAAAGGAGCTAGCCGTGGACACTCTCGGTCAACGTCGATTCACACAAGCCGCCCGTCGCGGGTCTGACAACGAGCGATCTTTTGCCCGCAGTCGACGAGAGGCGCGGATCGCCGCGAGCATGGGTCTCCTTTTCGCTGGAGCCCTGCTTGCTCAAACGGGTTGGGCCGCCTCGCCCTATTATCTGGGATCCTACTCCGTGGGACATCGCACCTATGAGCTGGAAGACGCCGACCGCGCGGGCCGCAAGCTGCGGATGGACGTGTGGTATCCGGCTGCTGACGACAACGAGGCGTTCAGTCAGTATCCCCACGGATCATCGCGCGTAGCGCACGAAGCGGCGCCAGTGGCCGCGGGCAACATGCATCCCCTACTCGTCTACTCGCACGGCCACGGCAACAGTTCGACCCACAACACGGTGTACCCCGAGTCGCTCGCCAGCTACGGGTTCATCGTCGCCTCGCCCAACCATACAGGCAACACCGACGGCGACCTTTCGCGCGGCGACCTGAGCACCACCGACCGGCCGGCCGACGTGTCGTTCGTCATCGACACGCTGCTCGCCCCAGGCACGCCGGCCGGCGACGCTTTCGCCGGGGAGATCGCCCCGGACAAGATCGGCGTGACCGGCTACTCCTTCGGCGGCTATACGACGTTCGCCACGGCGGCCGGAGTGTCGTACCGAGGGACGACCGTGCCTGCCGACGAGCGGGTCAAAGCGATTCTGCCCATTTCGCGCGGGAGCTTCTACGAGCAGCCGTTCGACCTCTCGCAAGTCGAAGTGCCGGCGCTCGTGGTGGCCGGCAAGGATGACGAGTTCGATCTCGATAGCTGGGCCCGGACCGATTTCGGTCAGATCCGCTCGGCCGACAAATATCTAGCGCTGCTGGCTGGGGCCGACCACACGGATGTCGGCTGGAGCCTGTGCCAGCAATCCCCCGCGGACAAGGCGTGTTTCAACGATCTCGAACTGGCCACGATCAGCCAATACGGCGTGGCTTTCTTCAGCCGGTATCTCGAGGGCGACACGTCGTTCGACTCCATGCTCACCGTGGCTTATGCGGCCGAGCACCTTCCGAAGGTCGAGTTCTGGCAGCAAGCGATCGTAGACACCAACAGCGACGGCCGGGCGACGCTGGTGGAGTTTGGCCGGCTCAAGGACAACTTTGGCCGGCAGGGAACGCTGGCCAGCTACAGCCGCGGCGACTTCAACCGCGACCGCCGCGTCGACCTGGCCGACTTCGGACTTTTGAAGCTGAACTTCTCCGGGCCGCCGGCAGCCGTGCCGGAGCCGGGGGGGCTCGTACTGTTGGGGCTCGGGTTGGTCGCCGCGTGGGGTTGGCCGGGGTGGGGACGGCGGCGATTTGGGCAGCGAGTTCGTTAGTTCCAGTTTTCTCGCGAAGGAAAACTCGCCGCGATCGCGGTGCGCGCCGAGGTGGAGGGACCAGCGCCCTCCTTGCGGCGCAAATCGTCGCACGGAGGCGCAGCGCAACACCCCTGCTCGTTCCCTTTAGCACGATGGAACATCACCATGAAAGCCTTCTTCACGTCCCTCGTCGTTAGCTGCGCTCTGTTCGCTTGCCCCGCGCCCCTCGCCGCCGCCCCGTTTGCCCTCTACGGCATCTCCCGCTCCGACTATACTGCCCGCGACGAACTGTCGGGCACGCTCGCGACCAAACAAGCCGCCGGACCCTGGGTGTGGGCCGGCTTCCAGGCCCCCGCCCTCGCCGGCTGGGACGAGCGCGCGATCTACGCCTACGAATACGTACTCGGCCCCGGCAATCCCGAAGGCAACAATGTCTTCTCGCAGCCAATCTCGTCGAAGAACCTCATCACCGCTCATGACGAGCAAGGCAAGGTCATCGGCAATCTCGAGTTCAGCGGACAGGGCACGATCTTCGCCGATCTCGACTCGGCGCATGCGATCGTCGATCCAGTCGGCGGGGCGATTCTCTACCGCGTCGGCGGCCCCGGCGGTCTGCCGGGGAGGATCGAGACCGCCCTGGTGACCGCCGCGACCGGCATCTTCGACGGACCCGCGTCCATCGGGCAGGAACTCGAGCTGCGCATCAGCGGCTACTCGGTCAAAGACCTCATTCCGGGCATGCCGTTGCAAGACAACCTCTTTGCGGCGCCGGTGCATGTGTTCTTCAGCGAGTTCGCCGTGGTCAGCGTGCCGGAGCCGAGCGGGCTGGTCTTGGCTCTGGGCGCGGCCGCGTTGGGGATGGTGTCCCGAGTCACCCGACGACGCGACCGGTGACTCTGTTCGCTCGCAAGAATCCCGCGTCCGCCCGAGTTCAGAATCGCAGCGACCACTGCAAATACACGAAATCCGCTTGCTGGCCGTTCGAGCCGTTCGTGGCCAGGCCGGCGGGGCCGTCTTCGATCACCGGGCTGCGGAAGTAGCTGCCGGTGAAGAAGTGCGAATATCCCAGCACGGCGATCATCCGCGGATTCATGACCCAGGTGACCAGCAGGTCGATCTCCTGCCCCAAGTAGTTGCCGGAAGATCCCGTGGGGTCTTGATAGATCGGATTGCCCCCCACGTCGTACACCGCGTCGCGCGCCTCGGCCAGGTAGAGCACGTGGTACCAGGCGAGGACCGTGACCTTTTCGTGCGGCGTGAGCGTGTAGGTGAAGTTGATGTCCTGAATGTTTTGGCGGCCGAAGATGTCCATGAAGCCGAAGTACTTGTGCGCGAGCGGAAAGTACTGGTTGAAGGTGCCGTAGTTCCCCACGCCAGGATCGGCGTCGCCGGAGGCCCAGTCGTAGTAAGCCCAGAGCGTTGGCTTCCACCCCTCGGTTTGCAAAATGCGTCCAAGCCCCACGGTGCAATACCCGGCGACTTGGTTTGCCTGGCTGTAATGGCCGAACTGGTAGCCCCCTTCGATTTCGGCCAGCCACCGGTCGTTCTTGCCCAGCCAACGCAGGCCAAACAGATTGGCGTCGAATCCGTCGATCAGCACGTTGTTGAGCGTGAACTGCCCGTACTCGGCGCTCCGGAGGAAGAACAAGTCGAGCGTGTGGTTCTCGATCCCCTTATAAGTCGAGTAGAGCCCCATGAACTCGGCGGTGCCTTTGGAGTCGTCGAAGTCGTCGTCGACCAGGTGCTGGGCGAAGGGAACGGGCCGCGTCCAAAAGGCGTCGACGTCCCACTGCTCTCCCTTCCAAAACGCCTTGGCGCCGTCGAATGTTCGCCGGGTGTTGGCCCAGTCGAGCGGCGACACGAGCCGCTCGTTGCCGAAGAGCAACTCTTGCCGCCCGCCGCGGATCCACAGGTCCCCCGTTTCGCCGTCGTACAGCTTTCCGTCGACGAACAGATCGAGCGCATCGAACTGGTTGACCTCGATGGCCCGCGGCGGATTGCGCTGGAAGTTGCTCGAAGCGTCGAGCCACTCCGTGTAGAAGCGAATCCGCTCGCCGGTCTGCAGGTTGAAGTAGAGCCGCGTGCGCTGCAGGAGGAAGTCGTCGTTCAACCCCGACAGCGGCTTGCCGCGGATGTTGTGCTCGCTGTGATAGCGCAGGCGGTATTCGCCGCCGACGTCGTACTTGGCCCAGTCGCAGCCAAACAGTGTCCGTCGCTTGAGGGCTTCTCCCAAATGCCAGCCGTCATAGGCCGGGTCTTTGAGATAGGAGAAGTCGTTGTTGTAGAAGAGCGGCTTGTAGGCTCCTGCCACCGCCGCCGCGAGTTGCTTCTTCTTCTCCGCGGCTTTGTCCTGGTCGTCCTGCTCTGGAGTTGACTTTGTGGGCGGGCACTCGCCCGCGAGGTCGGCAACGACGGTCGCCAGAGGACGATCGTCGAGGCTCGGGCCCCCTGGCGCGGCGGCGGGCGCCGCGGGAGGATCGAATAACGGGCGGTCCGGCGCGCCTTGTCCCCATCCAGAGTTGACTGCCCACGGCCCCCCGGCCGTCGCGAGCAGCGACAGACCGAGCCAGGCCCAAAGGGGCCGGCGACGGCGCAAGCGCGCATCCATGGTCGCACCGTTCGCTTCAGATACCGAGGACTGCCCCATCGCTGGAGCCCCCCGGCCTAGGGCGCCCGCTTCTCGAACTTTCGACGTTCGGCCAGGAAAAATTCAGGCGACTGCCTGTGCCCCGCCCGTGCCCCACCTAGTGCACCATGTACAGGCCGTAGACCTCGATGTATTTCTCCACCGCCCGCGGCGTCCAGTAGCGGATACTTCGCCCTTCGGAAACCCGAAGCCTAATTTCGCTGCTGCTGAAGCCCACGAGCGGCATCTGCACCTGCGCGGCGCGCGCCGCCGCGCACCGCTCGGGGCTCGTTAAGAGACGCAGGACGTCGTCGTCGGCCGCCGGCGCCCCCGGCCGCCGCACCACCACCGGCAACGCCAGTTCAACGACGCGTCGCGGCTCGCGCCAATTCGGCAGATCGGCGAACATGTCGGCCCCCAGCAGCAGGAACAGTTCGTCCTCCGGCCGCTCCGCCCGCAGCCCCTCGAGCGTGTCGACCGTGTAGGTCACGCCGCCGCGGTCGATCTCGAGCGACGACACCTCGAAGGCCGGGTGACCACCGATCGCCAAGGCCAGCATCTCCAGCCGCTGCGCCGCCGGAGTTTGGGCTTGCCCTTGCTTGTGCGGCGGTGTGCCGGCCGGCACGAACAACACCCGGTCGAGCCGCATTTGCTCGCGGCACGATTCGGCCAACAGCAGGTGGCCATAGTGAACCGGGTCGAAACTGCCGCCAAAGATGCCAAGCCGCATGAAGTGCCTTTGTGGTTCGTGGCGGACGCTTTTCCTGCTGGCGAGTGTATCGCGCCCGGCCTGCGGAGATTAGGCCGCTGGCAGCGGTCCGGCCGGCGATTTAGACTCGTAGACGCCTTCCATTCTTCCGCCGCCCCCCAGGATTCTCCGGTTCATGCCTGCCCGCCACTGGTTGCTCAAGACCGAGCCCGAGTCGTTCTCGATTTCCGATTTGGCCAACAGCCCCGGCCAAACGACGTTTTGGGATGGCGTGCGAAACTATCAGGCCCGCAACTTCCTGCGCGACCAGATGCAGGTGGGAGACCGCGTGCTCTTCTACCACTCGAACGCCGAGCCGCCGGCCGTGGTGGGCGTGGCCGAAGTGGCGAGCGAAGCCTATCCGGACCACACGGCCTGGGATCCGAACCACCACCACTACGATCCGGCTTCGACCAAGGAGAACCCCGTTTGGCAAATGGTCGACGTGCGGTTTGTCGAGGAGTTCTCTGAACCGCTGGGGCTCGATCTGCTGCGGCTCGTGGCCGGGCTCGAAGCGATGGAACTGCTCCGCAAGGGCTCGCGGCTTTCGGTGCAGCCGGTCTCGGCCGACGAATTCCGCATCGTGCTGGCCCTGGCCCACGGCGAACTGCCGCGGCCCACCGGCAAGATCGCGGCGAAGAAGCCGAGCGCGAAGAAGCCGGCCGTCAAGGCGGTGCCCAAGCAAGCCAAAGCCGCGCGGCACACCGGCAAAAAGGTCGCCGCCGGGGCCGCCGGAAAGCTCACGCGGCCGTCAACCGGCAAACACTCGAAGGCCGCCAAACCCGCCGTAAAGAAGAAGCCGGTGGCCAAGTCAGCCAAGAAGGTCGCGGCTGCGCGGAAGAAGAAGTAGATGTCGGCCGCAGGCAGCGATCCTCTGGCCTGGCTCGACGACGAGTTGGCAGCGCTCGAGCGGCAGCAGCTTCGCCGCCGGCTGGTGACGCGCTTGGGCGATCAAGGGCCGGAGATCGTGTTCGCCGGGGATGCTGGCGGCGAGCGGCTCGTCAACTTCGGCTCGAACGACTACTTGAGCCTGGCCGCCGATCCCCGAGTGGCCGCGGCCGCGTCCGTCGTGATCGCGGAGGTCGGCTTTGGCGCCGGGGCGAGCCCGCTCATCTGCGGGCACACAAGCCAGCACGCCGCGCTCGAAACGCGGCTGGCCCAGTTCACCGGATGCGAGGCCGCGCTCGTCTTTCCCTCCGGCTTCGCGGCCAACGTCGGTTCGATCGCCGCCCTGGTGGGCCGCGGAGACGCCGTGTTCTCGGCCGCCGCCAACCACGCCAGCCTGATCGACGGCTGCCGGCTCTCGCGGGCAGAGGTCTTCGTATTCCCGCACGAAGATCTGACGGCGCTCGAACAGCAGCTTGCCGCGGCCGCGCACGTTCGCCGGCGTCTGATCGTGTGCGACTCGCTCTTCAGCATGGACGGCGACGCCGCTCCGCTGGCCGAACTCGCCGCGCTCGCCGAGCGACACCGGGCGATGTTGCTGGTCGACGAAGCACACGCCACGGGCGTGTTTGGCTCGAGCGGGGCAGGACTGGTCGAAGCGCTCGGGCTCGAGCAACAGGTCCACGTGCGCATCGGCACGCTCAGCAAGGCGCTTGGTTCGGCTGGCGGCTTTGTCGCGGGGCGCCGCGCGCTCATTGATTGGCTCGTGAACCGTGCCCGGCCGTACGTCTTCTCGACGGCTCATCCACCCTCGGTGGCTGCCGCGGCGGCAGCGGCCCTCGACATCGCGGCTGCCGAGCCGCAGCGTCGCCGCAGACTGCTCGAGTTGTCAGCCGGATTGCGTCAAGAGTTGTCAGCCCAGGGGTGGAACGTCGGCCGCTCGACGAGCCAGATCGTGCCGGTGATCGTCGGCCCGGCAGAGCGGGCGCTCGAGCTAGCGGCCGACCTGCGCCGGCAGGGGTTCTTCGTGCCGGCGATCCGGCCGCCGTCGGTGCCAGAGGGAAGCTCGCGGCTGCGAGTGAGCCTTTGCTCCGGGCATGCGGAGGAGGACGTGGCGGGGTTGGCGGCGGCGCTGCGGGCCTTGCGGTGATGGGCCGCGGATTGGCAGACCGACGGCGATCGGTTGGTTGCGATACTTCAACCGCGGACACACTCCCCTTAGCCCTCGGCGAGTCGCCGGGGGGAGAAGGATCGCAATCCCGCCAACCACGCCGTTCTGCGCGCGGTCGGCAACGCTGCGAGCGTTTTGATGAGTGGCGACGGAACAGCAGACCCACGGCGATCGGTTCATTGCGGTTCTCATGCCCCCCGTGACTCACGGGGGGCTAACGGGCGCTCAACCGCGGACACGCTCCCTTTAGCCCCCGGCGAGTCGCCGGGGGGCAAGGGATCGCAACGCCGCCCACCACGCCGTTTGGCGCGCTTGTCGGCAGCGCTGCGAAGGTTGAGGAGCGGCAACGCAGCCCCACGGCGATTGGTTGATTGCGCTTCTTTTGCCCCCCCGTGACTCACGGGGGGCTAATGGGCGCCCAACCGCGGCGACGCTCCCCCTTAGCCCCCGGCGAGTCGCCGGGGGACAGGGATCGCAACCCTGCCCACCACGCCGTTCGGCGCGTCTCCACACCGCCCAAACCCGCCGCGCAGCATTTTTTGCGAAAAGCTTGTTTTGCATTCTGGGCGGCATTAGTCTGACGGGCGCTCGAGCGTGGTCCGCCGGAACGGCTGCGCTCTTTGGTGGCCGCGCGGTCCCAAAACCGTCGGCTGCGAAATGCCCACACTCTCTTTTCGTGCGAACAGGAGCGGCGTCATGGTGTGCTCGAAGCGGTTCGTGCTGCGCGGTGTGCTTGGACTGGGGGTGACCATCGCGGCAGCGGCGCAAGTCTCGGCGCAAGATTCGCCGCCCGCGGCGAAGCCGCCCAGCGGTGATCCGGCGGCGGCCGCCGCAGCAACGGCCGGGCCGGCCGATCCGGTCCGCGCGGCTTTGCAAAAGACGCCGCAGCTCGACATCATCGACACGCCGCTAACCGACCTCGTCGGGTTGCTCGAGAAGCAGCACGGCATCCAGATTCAGATCGAAAGAAAGGCGCTCGAAGACGCGGGCGTGGCAGTCGATACACCGGTCACGATCTCCATCCAGGGTGTCACGCTCGGCTCCGCCCTGCGCCATGTATTAGGCCAGCAGGGCCTCACCTGGGCCGTGTCCAAAGGGGTGCTCGTGATTACCACGCCCGAGGAGGCCGAGCAATCTTATGTCGACACGCGGGTTTACGCTGTGGCAAGCTTGGTCGCTCCGACCGACCGGCGGCTCGACGCCTCGGAAAGCGCCAACACACTTATGGATTTGATCGTCACGACAGTCGCGCCCGATAGCTGGGACGAGGTGGGGGGCCCGGGGTCCATCGTGTATCGCGATGGCGCACTCGCGGTGAGCCAAACCGAGGAAGTCCACCAGCAACTGGCCGGCTTGCTCGCCGCCCTGAATCAGGCTCGCGCGGAACATGCGCCGCGCGTGATCGCTCTGCCCGGAGCGAGCCCGGCCGCTCAGCACGCGCTTCAGGCAATTGACGAGGCGCTGGCCCAGCCGACCGAATTCGAGTTCACCGACATTCCACTGGCCGACGTGGCGCTCAAGATTTCTCGAGACCGGAAGATCCCGGTGCTCCTCGACGTCAAAGCCCTGGAGGACGCCGGCGTAGCGGTCGACACGCCCGTCACTGCTTCGCTGCACGGTCTTCCGCTGCGAACCGCGCTCGAATTCCTGCTCAAGCAGAACGATCTGACTTGGACGATCCGCGACGAAGCGCTGGTGATCACGACGCAGGAAGAGGCCGAGCAGAGCGACCTGCAACTTCAAGTGTTCTCGGTCGCCGACCTGCTGCACACTGCGACGCCGGGCGCCGAGGAGCACAGCGCCGATCAATTGATCGACGCGGTGGTCAACACCGTCGCGCCCGACAGTTGGGACGAGGTGGGCGGCCCCGGCCGTTTGCGCCCGGAATTTGGGACCCGCACGCTTGTCTGCTTGCAGACTCCGCAGACTCTGGCCGACGTCGCCGCGCTGCTCGAGGAACTGGCTCGAGCGCGGGCCGCTCAGCCCGTGGCCGCTGAGTGGTCGGATGCGGATGACGAGCGGATGGAGTTGAAGGTGTATAAGCTGCCGAGTGGGCTTCAGGCGCGGGACGGAAAGGCGGTGTCCGTACCTGTGGCCGACGCTGAAGCGGTGTCGCAGATGATCATGGATCTGGCGGCGCCCGATTCTTGGCAGTCGGGTCGCGCCTATATCCGCCCCTTGGGCGACCGACTTGTCGTGCGTCACACGAGGCGCGTATTGCGTGACGTGGAACAACTGCTGTCGCAACTCGAATGGGCGACGCCCACTTCGGTGAAGGCCAGCGGTCCACAATCGGGCGTTCATGTGGGACCTCCATTCTGAGGAAAGCGATGCGTAGCCTGGCCGCTGCCGTAATCTGTACCTGTGTTGTGGGGAGCGGACTCTCCCCCGGCTTGGCGGAAGACCCTCGGGCAGGCGGGCGGGCAACTGCCAGCCGCGAGGCCGAGTCACCGCTTTCCGCCAAGCTCTCCGCCCCCGCCGAGCTCGCCTTCCAAGACACGCCGCTCTCGGAACTGCCCAACTGGCTCCGCGTCCACCACGGCGTGCAGGCGATCCTCGATGTCAAGACGCTCGAAGACATTGGCGTGGCGCGCGATGCGCCGATCACGCTCAAGCTCCGCGGCGTGTCGCTCCACTCGGCGCTGCGGCACCTGCTGCGGCAGCAGGATCTGACCTGGCGCGTCGACGGCGAGCTGCTGATCGTCACGACGCCGGAGGAGGCGGAGCAGCACTTGCGGGCGGTGGTGTACCCGGTGTTGGATTTGGTGCAGAAGGCGGACAAGGAAGAGGGTGAGCCCGATCTTGACTACGACACGCTCATCGATCTGCTCATGACACAAGTTGCGCCCGATAGCTGGCCCGAAGGAACGGGGCCGGGGCCGATCGCTCCGGCTGCCGGGTCGTTTGTCGTCCCGCAAACGGACGACGTCCACGAGCAGATTGCGGCCCTTTTGGCCGCCTTGCGGCAAGCCAAGCAGCAGGCCTCGGCCGCGGATGCCAGCGAACGAGTCAGCACGATCTACGTCGAACCGGCAGGCAACGCGCGGATTCGCGCCGAACTAGCCAAGCCGACGGCGCTCGAGTTCGCGGTGACGCCGCTCGACAAAGTGGCCGAGCAGGTTGCCGAAGCGCACGGAATTCCTGTTGTGCTGGATGAAAAAGCCCTGGAGGACGCCGGCAAGGCGCTCGGCGATCCCGTCTCGCTAGCCTCGCGTGGACTGACTTTGGGACAGACGTTGCGGCACGCCCTCGAGCCGCTCGAGTTGGTCGCCGTGCCGCACAACGAAGCGCTGATGATCACCACAGCAGTCGAGGCAGAGCAGTCTTGCCTGAAGATCCGGCTCTATCCGGTGAGCGACATCGTTTCTGCTAACCCGAGCGGCAATTCGCCCGCTGACCCGGAGACTATCCTCGATGCCCTGCTTGGGACCGTGGCCGAGGATGCCTGGGACGAAGTCGGCGGGCCTGGCT
This sequence comes from Pirellulales bacterium, assembly GCA_046349955.1. Lineage (GTDB taxonomy): Bacteria > Planctomycetota > Planctomycetia > Pirellulales > JBGAPH01 > JBGAPH01. Next base: position 171,603 of record JAXMBI010000008.1, read on the forward strand.
CGGCTTCCTACTTTCCGATCAGCCAAGCCCTGGTCATTTCCCAGATCGACGAAGTCCATGACCAAATCGCGCAGTTCTTGGCCGAGTATCGCGCCGCTCAGGCCAAGCTGCCTCCGGCGACGCCACGCAAAGAGCCTGCCGACGACGAAATGTCGCTGCGCTTCTACCGCGTGTTCCCCGGCAACGAAGCGCTCACCGCCCAGCAGGTGGGCGAGCTCCTGCACGAGTTCGTGGCGCCCCTGAGCTGGAGCGCCGACAAAGACGTCTCGTTGCGCGCGGCCGGCAACCAATTGGTCGTGCGGCAACGGCATGCGGTGCACCGTGAGATCGAGCAATTCCTGAAGAAGCTCGGCGTCACGCCCCAAGGCATGGGCGGCGGACCGGGCATGGGCAGTGGCCCCGGCATGGGCATGTTCCACGTGCCTCACAAAACGCCGGATGCGCCGCCGACGGTCAAAGACCGCGCAGCCCCGTAGGGTCGACCGAAAATAGCCTAGGGCAAGGACGGCGCTAGCCGGACGCCGCCCTGGGGTTACGGTCACGGGAATCGAAGAGCCCCGGAGGGGCGAAAGAAACCCGTGGGGCATGAGCCCGTCGGCGTGGGCGAGCACCCTGCGCGGATATTCGTTCTGTCGCCCTTCCAGGGCTCCGACGTTCCTTTCTGTTCAACCCAGGGCTGCGGTCAGCTATCGCTGCCCTTCCCCTGGGCTAACTTCTCACGCCCCTTACGGGGCTGAAGCGAAGCATCTTCAGTCAGCGCGCCGGGCCAGCGCTCGCGTCGCTTGCTTACGCTGCGGGCTAGTGTTGTGAGCCCGGATCGCCTCTACTCCCCTCGCAACCACCCGACCATCCGCCGCGTCACCTTCTCCGCCGCGTCCTGTTGTACGAAGTGCCCTGCCTCGGGCAGCGTGATCAGCGTTAGATCGTTGGCCACCCACGTCCAGGTGTCGTTCAGGGCGCCCGGGAGCAGCGCCGTATCTTTGAGCCCGTGGAACATCAGCACCGGGCATTTCACCGCGGGGTAGCTCGGTTCCGTGGGCGAAAAGCGATAGGGTTCGCGAGGGTAGTTGGCCTGGTAGTAGTTGAGCATGGCCGGAATGCTCGAGCGGCGGAACGCCGCGACGTACTCTTCGCGGGCGGCCGGGTCTTTCACCCAGCCGGCCAGCAGTTCGGGGGTCAGCTTGGAGGCCGCGCCCGGCTGCTGGAACTCGCGGGCATACTGCGAGCTTTTCTGCTGGTCGGGGTTGTTGGCCAGCTCGCGCGCCAGCCCGCGCGGATGCGGCAGGTTGAGGATCACGAGCCGCTCGGTGCGCTCGGGATGGCGCATGGCATAGTTCCAGGCGACCGCGCCGCCCCAATCGTGCCCCACGATGGTAGCCCGCTCGGCCTTGAAGTGCCGGACCACGGCGTCGATGTCTGCCACCAGCTTGTCGAGCGTGTAGTTCTCAGCCCCGTCCGGCTGGTCGCTCAGGTTGTAACCCCGCTGATCGACCGCGACGACCTGGAACTGCTTGGCCAGTTCCGGCAGTTGGGCGCGCCAGGTGTACCAGTAGTCGGGAAAGCCGTGAATCAGCACGACGAGCGGGCCCTGTCCCGCCGTTACGTAGTGAATCTTCACGCCGGAGGAGTCTGCATAGCCATCCTCGCCCAACTCATGGGCCGCGCCGGCCCGCGCAGCCGCGGCCAGCAACAACAAGACGAGCGGAAGGTGTTTGAACAACGGGAAGCTCCTGGCGGCCTGACGCGTGATCGTTGGATGCAGCCGCCAGCCTAGCAGACAGTCGGGCGCTAGATCAGGCGGCTGGATGCCCGGCGCAGCGATTGCTGCTACAATCGCCGGCCTGAGCCCAATCGCACACCTGTTCTCGAGAAGGAGCACTGATCATGAAGCGCACCGCGTCGGCCCAGTGGCAAGGGGATCTCAAGCAGGGGAAGGGGACCGTGAGTCTGCAGAGCGGCCTCTTGAAGGACGCCCCCTACTCGTTCGTCACCCGTTTCGAAAACGGCGCCGGCACGAACCCCGAAGAGCTGATCGCCGCGGCCCATGCCGGCTGCTTCACGATGGCCACCTCGGCCGCCCTCGGCAAGGCGGGCTTCACCCCCGACAAGCTGGCCACCACCGCCAGCCTGACGCTCGAGCAAGTGGGGGGCAACTTCACGATCACCAAGATCGACCTCGAGATGACCGCCAAGGTGCCCAACATCACGGCCGAAAAGTTCCAAGAGATCGCCGCCGACGCCAAGGCCAACTGCCCGGTCTCCCGCGTGCTCAAGGCCGAGATCAGCTTGAACGCGAAGCTCGAGTAACTCGCAGCGCGAAAGGGTGAAGGGCGCGGTCCAGCGAGCCGCCGGCTTCAAGCCGGCGGTCTGCGGTGACTGCACGCTGGCGGAGGGGAGCGTCGGCCAGCGCTGGAGATGCTTACGGATCGTCCCAGTGAACGACTGCGGTTTACCCTCACTTCGAGCGCTGAGCACTCGTTGCGCGGGACGGCGGGGTTGAACCCCGCCGCTCGCTGGCCGCGCCCTGAAAAACCGCATCGCGCCGGCCGTTCCGCTCCCTGGTATGCTGAGGGGGTCGTCCACGGAACGCGGTGAGGCCCGTCCCCATGCTCTTTTCCCGCCAACTTGCTGCCCAGCCGCTGGCCGAGCTTTGTCGGCGGGTGGGCATCGCTTCGGAAACCGGCATTCCGGTGCGCGTCGTGTGGGCGCGGGAAGCGGAGCGTGGGCCGGCCTGGGCGCGGCCGGCGCTGGCCGACATCGCCGAAGGGGTGAGCCGCGGCGAAACGGTGTCCGACGCGTTGGCCGCGGCCCCGCGAATCTTTCCGCCGCTGTTCTACGAAATCGTCGAGGTCGGCGAGCAGTCGGGCCGCCTGGCCGAGGTCTTCAAGCGGCTCGCGCACCACTTCGATCAGCTCGTGCGGCTGCGGCGCAAGTTCCGCAAGCAGATCGCCTGGCCGATGATCCAGCTTTGCCTGGCGCTCGGCGTCATCGGCCTCGTGATCTTCATCTCCGGCATTCTGCGGAGCGTGACCGGCAACGACGAACTCGACATGCTCGGGCTGGGGCTGGTCGGCGTGCCGGGGCTGATCATCTACCTGATGGCCGTCGGCACGGCGGTCGTCGGCGGGCTCATTTTCTGGAAGGCGGTGCGCGAAGGGCTGCTGTGGGCCAAGCCCCTTCAATACTTCATCTGGCGGCTGCCGATCGTCGGTCCGCCGCTGCGCACGCTGGCCCTCTCGCGAATGGCCTGGTCGCTCGAAGCGACGCTCGACGCCGGCGTGGACACGCGCAAGGCCCTGGCGCTCGCGCTCCGCAGCACCCATTTCGCCCCGCTGGTCGACACCGCGGACGACGTGCTGGCCGACATCTCGCGCGGAGACGAAATCTACGAGGCCCTCGCCCGCACCGGCGCCTTTCCGCAGGACTTCTTAGACGCGGTGGCCGTGGGGGAGCAAAGCGGCCGGCTGCCGGAATCGATGGGCGTGCTCTCGCGGAACTACCAGGAACAGGCAGAGGCGGCCATCGCCGTCCTCTCGACGATCGGCGGCTGGATCGTCTATGGCATGGTGGCACTGTTCATCATTTCGGCGATCCTGCGCATCGCCGGGTTCTACGGCGGCGTCATCAACGAGTTGGCGAAGCCGGGCGGGGGACTGTGATGGCTGGACCACGTTCGCGGGCAAGAGCAAATCAAGAGTTCCCAGTGAGTGTTCCCGTGAAAGTACTTCGCGCAATGGCTCTAACCCTGGCGATGATCAGCATGTTCGCTGGCGCCCAAGTCGGCTCGGCGCAAACGCCGAATGTCGCGGCGCCTGGTGCGCAACTTCTTGCCGCAGCCGAAGCTCTGGCCGCTGGCGATCACAAGGGCGCTCTCGAGCAGGTAAACGGGGCCCTGGCCAAGACGCCCGACGATCTGTCCGCGCTCGTGCTGCGGGCAAAGATCCGCACGGCGCGCCAAGAGTACGCCGAGGCCCTCGCCGACCTCGAGCGCGCGGTCGCCGCGGCGCCCGATCAGCCGGCGCTCTACGACCTGCGCGGCGATGCCCGCTTCCGCGTGGGGGACTTCTCCGGGGCGCTCGCCGATTTCGATGAGTATCTCGACCGTCGTCCGCAAGCCCGGCCAGGGCATTGGCGGCGGGGCATCGTCTGCTACTACGCCGGCAAGTTCGCCGCGGGGCGCGATCAGTTCGCCGCCTATCAAACGGTCGACGACGCCGACGTGGAGAACGCCGTGTGGCACTACCTGTGCAACGCCCGGGTCGTCGGCCGGGAACAGGCTCGCACGGAGATCCCCAAAGTGCGTCCCGACCGCCGCGTGCCGCTGATGACGGTGCTCGAACTGTTCCAGGGCAAGGCGACGGTCGACGACGTCGACCGTGCCTGTGACGGCCCCGATCTGACGCCCGAGGAAAAGGCCTCGCGGCGGTTCTTCGCCAATCTCTACGCGGGGCTCTTCCTCGTCTCCGAAGAGCAGCCCGCCGCGGCGCTCGAGCGGCTTGCCGCCGCCGCCGACCCGGCCCTGGCCGACCCCAAGCACGGAGGCGGCGGCTACATGTGGGAGGTCGCCCGCGTCCACGCGGCCGAATTGCGCAAAGCGCAGGAAAAGGCCAAATAGCGTTCCAGCGAGCGGCGGGGTTCACCCCCGCCGTCCCGCGCGACGAGCCGTTCATGTTTGACATCCACGAAGTCCGCGGGCGAATCTCGGGGCTATCCCGTGGGCCGGAAGCGTTGCACCCGCTTACTTCGTCGGGTGCGGGGTCACCGGGGTCCGCCGGCGTGAAGCCGGCGGCTCGCTGGGCGTCTTTCGGGGCCAGAATTTCTGGTCGTCTGCCGCGCCGGAGTGTCGCCGCGCTGTTAGACTGGAACGCGGCCGGCCCCGTCTGTTTTTTTGTCCCCTGCCTTCGAGCATTCCGGATGAAGTTGCCCCGTTTCTTCGTCGAGTTGTGTTTGGCCCTCTGTTTGCCGGCGGTCGCGCAGGCCCGCGTGTGGACCGACGACACGGGGCAATACAAGCTCGAGGCCGAACTGATCGCCTTCAACGACCGCAAGGTGGTGCTGCAGCGCGCCGACCATGACCTGGTGGCCTTTCCGGTCGACGACCTCTGCGACGCCGACCGCGAGTACCTGAGTTCGGAGGAGGCGAAGGACGCGGTCGACAAGCTGGCCAAGGCCGAGCAATCGTGGAAGCTGGCCGACGGCACGACGCTCGTCGGCCGCCTGGTCGACTACGCCGACCGCGACGTGACGATCCAGCGGCGGCGCGGCCGGCTCTATGTAAACGATCGCAGGTTCGACAACCTGCCGGAGTTCTACCGGCAGATGGTGATCCGCATCGTCGACCACTTCGAGAAACTCCCCACCGCCGACCGCCCCGGCTTCGAAGCCTGGGTATTGTTGCAGCGTGGGCAGCCACGGACGTTCCACGTCGAAGGGGTGCTGCTCGAAGCGGCCGGCGGCGACGAGTTCGGCGTCCCCTTCTTCGTCTTCTCGGAAGAAGATCAAAAGGTCCTGTCGCCAGGCTTGGCCGCGTGGCGCGAGGCGCAGAAATCAGAAAAGGAAGACAAGCACGACTCGCAGGCCGACCTGGCGTTTCTGCTCGAATCGCTCGCGGCCGCGCGGCATCAAGATCACCTGGTGCAGCGCGACATCGCGCTCATGCAGCTCAACATGCAAGCGGTGGAGGCGGGGCTGACCTCGCTGTGGGAGGTGACGCTGTTTCCCGCCGTCGGCCAGATGCGGCCGCCGATCTGGGTCGTCGTGCCAGGGCGCGACAGCCGCCAGGCGATGGCCGCGGCCATGCAACTGAACCCCGGCTACGTAGCCGGCCCGGTGCGGCGGCTGACGAATAGGCGGTTCTAAGCGCACCTCACGGCGCTGCTGGAAATCTGGCCCCGACCAGTTTCCGCGGCGCGCCGCGAACGACGATGTCGCGCCGGCACTGCCGTAAGGTCCGCTCTTGCGGATATGGAACGTCGTCCACGCGGGCCTTAAGTTTGTTGGATCGGACGAGCAGAGGCTTTCCTGAGCGCCCGCCATGACCGAAGCCATCGGATGGAACGACCGCTACCGAGACGGCAACCTCCCCTGGGACACGGGGCGCCCCTCCGCAGAGCTGCAGCAAGTTCTCCGCCGGCACTCGATTCAGGCGTGTCGCGCGCTGGAGCTTGGTTGCGGAACAGGAACGAACTGCGTGTGGCTGGCCCAGCAGGGATTTGAGGTTACCGGCGTCGATGTCGCCCCGTTGGCGATCGAGCAGGCCGAGCAACGTGCCCGCTCTGTTGGGGTCCGCGTGCACTTCGTGGCCGCTGACTTGCTCGATTTGCCTGAGTTGAGCGGGCCCTTCAACTTCTTCTTCGATCGCGGTTGCTACCACGCCGTTCGACGGGAGTCGCCGCAGCAGTATGCCCCCGCCTTGGCGCGGCAACTGACGCCCGGCGCCCGCGGCCTGGTTCTGGCCGGCAACGCGCGCGAGCCGCACGATCCCGGACCGCCCGTGGTAACCGAAGAGCAAATCCGCGCGGAGCTCGGCGTGGCGTTCCAGATTCTGGACTTGCACGAGTTCCGCTTCGACGAAGCGCCCGGAGTGCGGGAGCGGTTCTTGGGTTGGTCGTGCTTGGTGGAAAAGGGTTAAACCGCCGGCAAACTGGACGTCGACCGTTGCGCGGGTCCCACCGAGTCATGTTAGGATAAGCGGCCTGCCCACACCCCGCTCTACCCCTCCGTCAGGAGTGCCGCGATGCGCCTTCCCTCCGCATGCGCCATGCTCGCCTTGGCCGCTCTTTGCTCCGTTGCCGCGGCTCAGTCGCCCGCCCGCCGCGATCCACAGCCGCAGGTGCGTTATCCGCTCGGCCCCGACTCCTTGCCGCAGGACGGCGTGCCCAAGGGACGGCTCGAGGGGCCGTTCCTCTTCCACAGCAAGATCCTGGCCGACACGGTCCGTAAGTACTGGGTCTTCGTGCCGGCGCAGTACGACGCCGCCCAGCCGGCCAACGTGCTCGTCTTTCAAGACGGCGCGCGGGCGACGAACCCCCAAGGCGTGCTGCAAGTTCCCACGGTGCTCGAAAACCTGATCGCCAAGCGGCAAATCCCCGTGACGATTGGCGTGTTCATTACGCCGGGTCAGCGCGGCAGCGAATTCCCCGACGACATCGGAACCGGCAATCCCGACAACCGCGACCGTGAATACGACGTGCTCGACGACGCCTATGCCCGCTTCGTGATCGAGGAGATGCTGCCCGAGGTGGGCAAGAAATACAACCTGACGCAGGACCCAGCCGGCCGGGCGATCGGCGGCTCGAGCAGCGGCGCGATCTGCGCGTTCACCGTCGCCTGGCATCGCCCCGACCAGTTCCGCAACGTCGTCAGCCTGATCGGCAGCTACACCAACATCCACGGCGGCCACGTCTATCCCGACCTCGTGCTCCAGGCCGAGAGGAAGCCGATCCGCATCTTTCTGCAAGACGGCGTCCATGACAACCGCAGCCCGCAGAACCTGGAGCGCGACTGGTACGTGCAGAACCAGAAGATGGTGGCCGCGCTCCGGGAGAAGGGCTACGACATGGTCCACGTCTTCGGCGAAGGGGCGCACTCCGACGACCATGGCGGCGCGATCCTGCCGCAAATGCTGCGCTGGATTTGGCGCGACGCACCCGGCGTCGAACCGCCGGCGACCGACCTAGCGGCCGAAGCGGCGGCCGTGAAGCCGGAGGCCGTCGACCTCTTTCCCGGTTTCGACGCCGCGGCCAAGGTCGACCCCAGCGGCGTCTACACCTGGGAAACGCGGTTTGGCAACCGCGCGAACACATCGACGCTGACCTTGAAACTGGCCGACGGCAAGCTGAGCGGAAGCTGCGAAACCACCCTCGGCGACGAGCCGCCGGTGATCGCCGAGATCGGCAATCCCACGCTCGAGGGCAACAAGCTGATCTTCGACCTCCCCACGCGGTTCCGCGACCGCGAGATCGTGGCCACGTTTCAGGGGATCGTCGGCAAAGACGGCATCGCCGGCTGGCGGCTCACCGACTTTGGCGGGCAGCCGCGAGACGCAAGTTGGACCGCCAAACGCGTAAAGTAACAGTTCGAGGTCGGCTCACTGAGTGTGCCCGCTACGTCTGGGCTTGTTCGCTTCCCGCGTGAAGGCCAAGATCGGCGGCTGGGCGATCGATGCGCATCGCCAGCAGTTTCCCTTTGGCCGCCCGAATGACACCTCCTCTCTACCCGCTGCGATTCGTTCCGCTGTTCCGCCGCTACCTGTGGGGTGGGCGGCGATTAGCGAGCGAGTTGGGCAAGCCGATCGGCGAAGGAAGCGACTACGCCGAGAGCTGGGAAATCTGCGATCGCGGCGAGGACCAGAGCGTCGTCGCCGCCGGGCCGTTCGCCGGCGCGACCCTGGCCAGCCTCGTCGCGGAGAGGGCCAGCGAACTTTACGGGGAACGGCCGCCGGTCGGGCGTTTTCCGCTGCTGCTCAAGTTCCTCGACGCGCAGCAAACGCTCTCGGTCCAAGTTCACCCCGACGACGCCCGGGCCGCCCTGCTCACGCCCCCTGACCTGGGAAAGACCGAGGCCTGGGTGATTCTGGCCGCCGCCCCCGGCAGCAAGGTGTATGCCGGGCTGAAACGCGGCTTCGACCGCGCGGCGATCGAACGCGAGCTCTCCCGCGGCACGGTTGAGCTGTGCCTGCACACGTTCGAGCCCCAGGCGGGCGATTGCTTGTTCCTGCCGGCAGGCGCCGTGCATGCCTTGGGGGCGGGCTTGCTCGTGGCCGAGATTCAGCAGTCGAGCGACACCACGTATCGCCTGTACGACTGGAACCGCGTCGGCCCCGACGGGAAGCCGCGGGCCTTGCACCTCGAGCAAGGCCTGGGGGTGGTCGATTTCGACCTGGGGCCGATCGGCCCGCAGCAGCCGCGCCCGACCGAACGGCCCGAGGTCGAGCGATTGGTCGACTGCGACAAGTTCGTGCTCGACCGCTGGCGATTGTCCGGGCCAACGCGCATCGGCGGCGACGGGCGCTGCCATGTGGTGGCGATGCTGGCGGGCGAGGCGGAAATCGCCGGCGACCCGAGCGCGGCGCCCTTGGCCAAGGGGCATTCGCTCCTGCTGCCGGCCTGCCTGGGGCCGACGCTCGTCAGCCCGCTGGGCCCAGGGGTAACCCTGCTCGACGCCTGGTGGCGCTAGTCGCCGCTGGTTAAGCCGGGCAAGAATTGGCGGTTGCCGGCGAAGAGTGGTCGCACAACAATTCTCGCGTCTCCCTGTCGGGCGAACATCTTGAAGAAGCTGCTCTAGTACCGAATGCCGATCCTGCAGACCGAATCGCTCGGCAAGTGCTATCGCGAGTTTTGGGCGCTGCGCGAGTGCTCGCTGGCGGTCGAGGGCGGTCAGGTGTTTGGGCTGCTGGGGCCGAACGGCGCCGGCAAGTCGACGCTGTTGCGGCTCTTGCTCGGTTTTCTGCGGCCGAGCGCCGGCAAAGCAGCGATCGCCGGATTCGATTGCCAGGAACAGCGGCTGGCGGTTCACGAGCGCGTGTCGTATCTGCCGGGCGAGGCGCGGCTGTTCCCCACTTATCGCGGCCGCGAGGCGTTGCGGCTGCTGGCGGCGCTGCGTGGACCGCGCGGACGCTTCGAAGTCGCCCGCACGATCGCCCGGTCGCTGGGGCTCGACCTCGAGAAGCGGGTGCAGCAACTTTCCACCGGCATGCGGCAGCAGTTGGCGCTGGCGGCGGTGCTGGCGGCCGATACGCCGCTCGTGATCCTGGATGAGCCGACGGCGAATCTCGATCCCACGGCCCGGCGGGCCGTCGAGCGGCTGATTCGCGCCGCGGCCGCCGAAGGGCGCACCGTGATCCTCTCGTCGCACGTGCTGTCCGAGGTCGAAGACGTGTGCGACCGCGTCGCGATTCTCCGCGCCGGCCGCCTGGTGCTCGAACAAGCGCTCGACGATCTGCGGCAACGCTACGAGGTGCAGGCTCGGCTGGCCGCGCGGCTGCCGAGTGTGCCGGTGGAACTGCGCGGCCAGGTGACCGTGTTGGAAGCGACGCTCGACCAAGCTCGGCTCGAGGTGAGCGGCGATCTGGCGCCGGTGCTGCGCTGGCTCGCGCCTTTGCCGGTCTCCGATTTGCGCATCGAGCGCGTGGGGCTGCGCGCGATCTACGAACGAGCGCACGAGGCGGCCGCATGAACCGAGCCTTGTGGGAAAAGGCAATTCGCGACGCGCTGCCGCTTTTGGTCAGCCTGCTCGCGCTCTTGTTCCTGTTTCACTGGCTGTTCGTCTGGCTCACGAGCCAGATCAGCTTGCCGGCGATGCACGAGTTTCTGCTGAACGCTTTGCCGAAGGATTGGGAAAAGCTCTCGGGCGTGCCGTTCAAGGAGGTGGCCACGCCGGCGGGGCGGCTGGCGTTGGCTTGGGTCGATCCGCTGGTTTTGTTCGCCGCGACGATCTGGGCGATCTCGCGCGGGTCCGACGTCGTCTCCGGCGAACTGGGCCGCGGGTCGCTCGAACTCTTGCTCGCGCAGCCGATCCGCCGCTCGAGCTTGGTCTCGATTCAGGCCGCCGTGTGTACGCTGGGGGCGGCGCTCTTAGCGCTGGCAGGCTGGCTGGGCAACTGGGTCGGCATTCGCACGGTCTCTTCGGTGGCCGAGGTCGATCCGCGGCTCTTTGCGCCGGCCGCGATCAACTTGTTCGGCTATATCGTGTTCCTCTCCGGCGTCACGGCGCTCGCTTCGGCGTTCGATCGCCAGCGCTGGCGAACGATCGGCCTCGCCGGCGGCTTCTTCGCGCTGCAAATGCTCTTGCAGGTGGTGGCTCGGATGAGCTCGAGCCTGAGCTGGGTGGGCTGGCTGACCTTTCTCTCGGCCTACGAGCCGCAGGTGTTGGTGGCCCGGACCGACGGCGCCTGGCTGCAACTGGCGATCTACAACGCCTGGCTGCTGGGGCTGGGCGGGTTGGGATGGGGCGCCGCGAGCTTCGTGTTCAGCCGCCGGGATATTCCCGCGCCGGTCTAAGCCGCGGCCATCGAGCGTATCGCAACGCTTGAAGTGCTGCGGCTGCCCGGCGAAGATGGGCGGCGACACTCCTACCGCGAGGCGCCTGACCATGCCCATTCTGATCGCCGCTCCCACCGAAGTCGTCGCCGCAGGCAACAAGCCGAAGCGCATCGAGGAGTTCGTCGGTCGCGTGAACAACCAGGAGCCGCGGCTGAGCATCGCCCGGATGCGCAGCCCCGGCGGCTGGGTCGAGCCTGGTCAGACTCCGGAGTTCGACGAGTACACCGTCGTGCTCGCCGGCTGCCTGCACGTGGCGCATCGCGGTGGAACGCTCGAGGTGAATGCAGGGCAGGCTGTGCTCACGCGGGCCGGCGAATGGGTACGATACAGCACGCCGGGCGACGGGGGGGCCGAGTATGTTGCAGTGTGTCTGCCGGCGTTCTCGCCCGGGACGGTGCATCGCGATGAAGGTTAACCCTCTGACGCTGAGCCGAAGATGACAAGCGAACCCTGGCAACTGAACCGCCGGCAGATGCTTACGGCCGTGACCGCGGCCGGCGCCCTGGCCCCACTGGCCACCAGCGTCGCCGCCGAGCCAGGCGCGCCCAACCCCATCGTCGTCGAGAACCGCCGGCCCGGTACGCGCGACTGGATGCTCGCGAAGACCGACGTCGATCCGCAAACGCGCTACCGCTGTCCCTGGATCGAGGGCTACTGCTCGCACACGAGCGTACGGCCGGGGCAGGAGATAGCCTTCTACGTCAGTACGAACCCGGCGTCCGCGTTTACGCTCGACCTCTACCGCAGCGGCTTCTACCAAGGCCTCGGCGGCCGGCACGTCCATTCGCTAGGGCCGTTCCAGGGGCGCGTGCAGCCCGACCCGTCGGTAGGGCCCAAGCGAGTGCGCGAGTGCCGGTGGGAAGCGGCGGCCACCTTCAAGATTCCGCTCGATTGGACGAGCGGCGTCTACCTCGGCAAACTGACGGCGCTCGAGGGAAACTGGCAGAGCTACGTCATCTTCATCGTGCGCGACGACCGCCCGGCCGATCTGCTCTTCCAGTGCTCCGACACGACCTGGCAGGCCTACAACCGCTGGCCGAATCAGTACGCCCTCTACGACAACGGGCAAGAGGAGTGGTGGTGCGGGCCTGATGTCTCCGTGAGCTTCGATCGCCCTTACGGCAAGTACTGCCAAATCCTCGACGCCCCCCTCTCCACCGGCTCCGGCGAGTGGTTTCTCTGGGAGTTTCCCTTCGCCTACTGGCTCGAGGCCGAGGGCTACCATGTCTCGTACCTCTCGAACCTCGATACCCACGCTGACCCCGCCGGGCTCAGCCGCGCGAAGGGCTTTCTCTCGGTCGGGCACGACGAGTACTACTCGCTCGCGATGTATGAGAATCTCAAGTCAGCCGTCGACAAGGGGCTGAGCGGCGGCTTTTTCTCCGGCAACACCTGCTGCGGGCGGATCGAGTTTCGCCCTGGGCCGAGCGGAGCGGCCGCTCGGGTCTTCGAGCGGACCGATTACTTTGGCCCGCGCGACGAGGGGATGATCGCGCGGTTCCCCTCGATGACGTCCTTTCCCTATCAAAGCCCCCACGAAGGACAACTGATGGGGGCCCGCAACGTTCCTCCCTGCACCGGCGGAGCGGACTGGGTGTGCGTGCGGCCCGAGCATTGGCTGTTCGCAGGCACAGGCATGAAACAGGGCGACGGCATTCCCGGGCTCGTCGGCTGGGAGTTTCACGGCGACCCGGCCACCATCGCCAGCAACGAAGTGGTTGCGAGCGCGCCCACGCAGTCGGCGCCGGGCGAGCCGAACGGGGGCGTCTTCACCGCCACGGTGTATCCGGGTCCGCGTGGCAACACCGTGTTCAACGCCAGCAGTTGCTGGTGGGGCGATGGCCTGTCGGCTCCGCCGGGCTATGTGCGGCCGTCGGTCTACACCACTCCGCAGGGGCCCGACGCTCGCGTGCAGCAGATCACGAAGAACGTGCTCGAACGATTCGGCGCCCGACTTGGAGGCTAGCTAAGGGGCAAGCAACGGCGCTCAGCCGGCGGTGCGGCTGCAATCGACCGACAGCGGCGGCCAGGTCAAGCGGCGCGAAAGGTGGCTGGCCTTGGGAAAGGAGGCCCGCACGTCGGCCAGGAGCCGGCGCACTTCCTCGGCGGCCTCGGTGTGGTTGGGCGTGTCGGTCGAGCTGAGCCGGGCCGAGCCTGCATCCGTCACCGAAGAACGCGTGATGTGAATGCGAAACTCGAACGGACCCGTGCGAATGCGGTCGCCATCGGCCAACGAGACGAAGTCGACCACATGGCCGTTCACCGAGAGTTCGGGTTCGAAGCCAAGCCGCCGCAGCGTCACCTGGCCGGGGCGGCGGAACAGGTAGCTGTGGACTTCGGCGAAGCGGTGGTCGCCGAGCACCAGATCGCAGTCATTGGCTGCGCCGATCAGGAACGCGGCGGCCGAGACCTGCCGCAGCCGCTGCCGTGCCTGACCGCGCACGATTTCGAGCGCCACTTCAGGCAGGAGCAAGGTGGGGCGCGGCGGCGACGGGTGGGAGGCGTCGAGGCGGTAGAACTTGGTCATCGGTGTGGGGCTCGGCAAGGATAGACGTCTCAACGCTCGTCGCGGCCGGGGTTGGCAGTTTGCGAATCAGCCACTGCTCCCCAAAGGGTTTTCGACGCCCCCGCAGGGCGATATCAGCGGCTGCGCCAACATGCAGGTTGCGCCGCTCGAAGCGGCCGTGCTTATTGGCACACGGAAACGGCCGCTCCGCACAGAAAACCGAACAGAGCCCTGGAATGACGCTCACGGCCGCGAGGTCTGGCGGCTCGTCGTAGGGTCCGAATCGGGTCGGACCGTCCGAAAGCTGGCGGCGCCTTAAGGTGATTTGCGCCGAGTCCCTGGCACGCCAGTTGCAATTCGTTGGGATCGGCGGGCTGGGCCGGTCGCCGCGGCCCCCCAACCGAACAAACGTACGCAAAAGGAGTTTCCGACCGATGATCAACGCACAAACGCTCAAGGGCAACTGGAACGAGATCAAGGGGCAGTTGCGGGAGAAATGGGGGCAACTCTCCGACGACGGGCTCGAAGCCGTGGCCGGCAACGTCGATCAGTTGGTCGGCCTGATTCAGAAGAGAACTGGTGAAAGCCGGGAAAAGGTCGAGCGGTACCTTACTGACCTCACGGCCGAAGGCGCTTCCACGGTGAGCCGCTTCGCCGAAACCGCGCGGGACGCGATGAGCCAGTCAGTAGAAACCGTCCGCGGCTCCGCGCAACGCGCCGGCGAATCGCTGCGGTCGGGCTACGACCAAGCCGAGTACATGGTCCGCCAGCGGCCGACCGAAACCGTGCTCGCGGTCTTCGCCGCCGGCATGGTGGCGGGCTTCGCCTGCGGCCTCCTCTGCCGCCGCGACTGAGACGCCCCGGAACATCAGGACCGCTTGAATCCCTACGGGAGAACCTTTGCCATGCAGAATCATTCCAGCACCCGCAACCACTCGGCCGCCAGCCGGTCGAGTTCGGCGGCGAAGAGCAGCAATCGGCTGCAGCACAACTACGCCGGACAGGTCTATGAGGGGGCCCAGGAGACCGTATCGGAATACCCCCTCAGTTCCGTGCTGATCACGATGGGGCTGGGCTTTGGCGCCGGCATGTTGCTGGCGGCGCTGATCGCCCCGCCGCCGCGACGCAAAACCTACCTCGAGCAGGCGGGCAACAGAGTGGAGGAGTTGGGACACCGGGTGCTCGACGCCGTGTCGGGCTACCTGCCCCGCTCGTCTCGCTGGTAGCAAGTTAATGAGAGGCCGGGGGACTGGCGAGCGTGGCGCTCGCCTCCCCCCGCAGTTCGCGTTCGGCCATCGCCCAGAAGTAGACCTCGCGGCCTTCGGGGCGGCCGTGCTTCTCCCACAAGCAGTAAGCCCGCAGCCGCACGTCATCGGGGTTGACGGCGCGCGGCATGATCCGCGGGACCCGCGGCGCCGGCGGCGATGAGGTCGTTAACGGTGGAACGGCAGGTCTCGCGGGGGGCTCAGGGGCAGGCGGCTCAGTTCGGTTGGGAACTTCGGCTCCTGGCGGCGTGCTCGGCAATGGGTCGAGCCAGTCTCGCTTGGCCTCGACGGGTCGCGGCGGACTAGCGGGAACCGGCTTCAGTTCGATCAGCTCCCACGTGCCCATGCTCGGCGTGGGAGCAGGCTGGAACGCCGGCTCAGGGGCCGGGGGCGGGAGTTCCGGGCCCAAGATTTCGCGGAGTCGCCGCTCGAAGCCCACGACGTCGCGCCCCGCCAAAAGGACGTGCAAATCGGTGAGCAGACGCGCGTAGAGCCGCACGCGGGCGGCGCGGTCTTGCCGCTGCTCGAGCGAACCTGTGGCCACGGTGCGCGATGCCCGCAGGGCAGGCCAGCGGCCGCCGAGGGCCTGTTCGATGACCGGCCAGAATTGCTGCTCCAGGTCGGCCTGGCGTTCGGGATCGCGGACCAGTTCATCGAAGGCCACGGCCTCGCTCAGGAGGGCGAGTTGCGAGTCCTGCCGTTCGAGATCCGCATGTCGCTCGACGATCCGCTGTGCCGCGACCGTGAACCCGGCTTGCCGCTTGGCCAGTACGTTGGCCACGCCTTTGGCGCTCGCTAGCTCCTTAGCCGTTTCGCCCCGGCCGGAGTGGACCCAGGTGATCGGCGCTGGGAACAAGCCGGCGGCTGCTTCGACCGCGGCCACTTCGCGCGCCCCGCGCCCCGCGCCCGACCGCAGCAGCAACGTGGCCTCGCGAACTCCGGCAGCGGTCAATTCTTGCCAAAAGTCGGCCGTGAGCGGAGCGCCGAGCCGGCCTGCTGAACAGACGTTGCGCACTCCGCGGGCTTGCAGCGCCACGACCTCGAGCAGCCCTTCGGCCACGTAGATGTGCGGCCCGTGGCCGGCTTCAGCGCGTAACGCGACGTCGAGGCCAAAGATCTGTGAGCGTGTGCCGGCCGGCAGCAACAATTGGCGCCCTGGCGCGGTGGCAGGCGCCTGCCAATCGCGGGCGACCACCGTACTCAGGCGTCCCCAGCGGTCGCGCCAGGGAACGAGCAGGCGTCCGGGGAGCCGCTGGTCTCCGAGCACCGCAGACCAACCAATCTCGTCGCTCGAGAAACCGGCCGACCGCAGGCGGGCAAACAGCTCCTGCGGTTCGGGATAGATTCCTAGGGGCCAAGCCGCCACGTCTCCGTCGTCGACGCCGAAGCGGTCGGCGAGCGCCGCGCGGGCATTCGCCCCGGCAGGAGCGCCCAATTGATGCTGCGCGAGGCCCAGAAACGTTTCGAACAGCGAATCCTGGCGAAACTGCAAGTAGGCTGCGAAGAGGTCGTAGGGAGGGACCCGCTGCACGTCGAGGGAGTCTTCGAGCCCGAGCAGCTGGGCCAGGCGGTCGACCGCCTCGAGGAACTCGCCAGCCGACGCCGGCAACCGGCCACTGAACGAGGCCAGCCAGCTATGAGCGCCGCCAGCCGCGTCGACGAAGCCCCAAGGCTGGAAACAGGTTCGGGCCCGCTCGCCGCTCACGCCGCGCCAGCCAAAGTCGGCGGCCCGCCAGGCCGAGGCGGGATCGAGTTGGTCGAGCCGCTCAAACGCCGTCGGCAGAAGCTGACGCTGATAGAAGTCGGTCAGGCTGTTCTCGGGCCAAGCCGTGGAGCTCATCGGGGCGACTCGGGAGTCTGCGGAAAACGGGAGAGTTTACGCAGACGCTAAACATAACCCCGCTGCGCGGTTCGCGACAATGCAGTCCGAGGTCTTGTCCGTCCTCACCGCCGGCGGGCCGCCGTTTCGCACCGCTCCGATCGCGCGGCCGCCGGTGGCTTTGCCGATGGCGGGCGGGAGAATCGAGCAGAGGGGAAGTGCCGGCCGAAAAGGTGTATTGGTTTGTCCCGAGTGGAGCGAGTCGGCAACGAGTTCCGTTGCTCCTTACGGCACGACCATACGATGCAACCTATTTGGAATATTAAGTTTGCGATCGATAGCCCAGTGCTGTGAGCGGCGCGGCTAGGCTGGGGCCGTGCATCGTCGCGCCAGGGTCCGTCCTGCCCGGACCATAGCGAACGGGCGGTTAACTTTCTATAAATTACCTGATCTATCGCCAGAGACTTCGAGCTGTTGCTCGGTATTCGACCCTCCCTTGAGTTTTGCAGCCCGCGCGGCCGTTTGGGTCCGCCCGGACTGTCCCCGGAAGAGGAATTCGCAGTGCATCAGGATCAGTTGCCGGGTTCGTTCTTTGGGCCGTCCAACTTGGTGGATCTGCTTCGTCACCGCGCGGCGCACCAAGGGGCCGATCGGGCGTTTTCCTACCTGGTCGACGGCGAGAACGAAGAGCAAACCATCAGTTACCACGAGCTCGACCGCCAAGCCCGGGCGATTGCCGCCTGGTTGCAAGCGCGGAATCTCTCGGGCGAGCGTGCGCTGCTGCTGTATCCGGCCGGGCTCGAGTTCATCGCGGCCTTCTTCGGCTGCCTGTACGCCGGGGTGGTGGCGGTTCCCGCGTATCCGCCGCGGCGGAACCGATCGATGAACCGCATCGAGGCGATCGTCGAAGACGCCGAAGCCAAGGTGGCCCTGACGATGTCGTCGGTTTTCGACCGCAACGCCGACATGGTCAACAGCACGCCCGACCTGGCGCGGTTGCAATGGCTCTGCACCGACACGCTCTCCGACGGCGCCGAAAAGACCTGGCTCCCCCCCGACGTGCATGGAGACACGCTGGCGTTCCTGCAGTACACCTCGGGGAGCACCGGCACGCCCAAGGGGGTGATGCTCAGCCACGCGAACCTGATCCACAACTCGGCGCTGATCTGCTACGCCTTCGAGCACACGCGCTCAGGCGTGGGAGTGTTCTGGCTGCCCAGTTACCACGACATGGGGCTCATCGGCGGCATTCTGCAGCCCATGTACTACGGGCGGCCGAACGTGCTCATGTCGCCGATGTCGTTTCTGCAGCGGCCCTTCCGCTGGCTGCAGGCAATCAGCAAGCACCGGGGCACCGTGAGCGGCGGGCCTAACTTCGCGTATGAGCTGTGTGTGCAAAAGGTCACGCCCGAGCAGCGCGACTCGCTGGACCTCAGCACGTGGACCTTGGCCTTCAACGGGGCTGAGCCAATTCGGTCGGAAACGCTCGAGCAATTCGCCAAGATGTTCGAGCCCTGCGGCTTCCGCCGCGAGGCGTTCTACCCGTGCTACGGACTGGCTGAGTCGACGCTGATCGTTTCCGGCGGCCTCAAGGCCAAGCCGCCCGTCGTTCGCTCCTTCGACGCCGAAGCGCTCGAGAACAATCGCGCGACCGAGGTGTTGGGGGACGAAGAAGGGGGCCGCGAGCTCGTCGGTTGCGGCGGCAGCCTGCTCGATCAACGGGTGCTCATCGTCGACCCAGAGACGCAAACCCGCGTGCCCGACGACCGCATCGGCGAAATCTGGGTCTCAGGGCCCAGCGTGGCCCAAGGCTACTGGCGGCGCCCCGAGGAATCGAAGCACACCTTCGACGCCCATCTCCAGGACACGGGCGAGGGGCCGTTCTTGCGCACAGGCGACCTGGGCTTCTTGCTCGACGACGAGCTATTCGTCACCGGGCGGCTCAAGGACCTGATCATCATTCGCGGCTTGAACCACTACCCGCAGGACATCGAGCGGACGGTGGAGCAGAGCCACCCCAGCCTGCGGGCGTCGAGCGGCGCGGCCTGCACGGTGGAGATCGACGGCCGCGAGCGGCTGGTGATCGTGCAGGAGATCGAGCGCCGCAAGGATCAAGAAGCGCCGGCCATGCTCGAGGCCATCCGCCGCGCCGTGGCCGCGGAGCATGATTTGCAGGCCGAAGCCATCGTGCTGCTGGCCGCGGGCAGCATTCCCAAGACCTCGAGCGGCAAGATCCAGCGGCATGCCTGCCGCCAGGGTTTCTTGGACGGCAGCCTCGAGTCGGTGGCCACGTGGAAGGCGTGGGACGCTGCGGCCAAGGCCGAGGCGGCCAAGCCGGCCGCGCTGAACGGAGCGGCGGCTCATGAGCCAGCCCCGCGCGCGGCGACCGCCGTGCCGGTCAGCCCCCGCCCGGCGGCCACCGAGATCGTGCTCGAAGAGGTTCGCAAGGTCGCCAAGGAACGCGCCTCGGGCATGACGCTCGACAGCTCGATCACCGAGCTGGGGCTCGATTCCCTCGAGCGGATGGAGATCGTAGCGGCGCTCGAAGACCGCTTCGGCGCCCGCTTCCCCGAGCACGTGCTCACCGAGATGGAAACCTGCCGCGAGGTGATTCACGCGGTCGAAACCTACCTGCTCTCCGGTTCTCCCGCCAAGCATGCCCGCGAAGCCCAATCGATCACCCCCGAGGTGTACGACGTCAATCGCTTCCCGGAAGTGGTGAAGATGGCCGAGTTGCTTGCCGGCTTCGACGTGCTCGGCATCCCCAACCCCTACTTCGGCGCCTACGAAGGCAAGGTGCGCGACACCGCGCAACTGAACGGCCGTGAGCTGATCAACTTTTCGAGCTACAACTACCTGGGCATGGCGGGGGACCCCGAAGTCTCGCGGGCGGCCCAGGAGGCGATTGGCCGCTACGGCACGAGCGCCTCGGCGAGCCGGCTCGTGTCGGGCGAACGGCCGATCCATCGCGAGCTCGAGGCGATGATCCAGTCGTTCATCGGCACCGAGGCTGCGATCGCGCTGGTGGGCGGGCACTCCACCAACGAGTCGGTGCTGGGGCACATGTTTGGCCCGGGCGACATGATTCTGCACGACAGCCTGTCCCACAACAGCATTGTGGAAGGGGCCAAGCTTTCCGGCGCTCGGCGCCGCCCGTTCCCGCACAACGATTGGCGCGCGGCCGAGGAGATTTTGGCCAATCACCGCAGCGAGTATCGCCGCGTCTGCATCGTCATCGAAGGCGTCTACAGCATGGACGGCGACATCGCCGATCTGCCGGCCTTCATCGAGCTCAAGAAGCGGCATCACTGCCTGCTCTACATCGACGAGGCGCACTCGCTGGGCGTGCTTGGCGCGCACGGCCGCGGCATCGGCGAGCACTTTGGCGTGAACCCCCGCGACGTTGACTTCTGGATGGGCACGCTCAGCAAAACGCTGGGCAACGTGGGGGGCTACATCGCCAGCACGCGGGCCCTGGTGCAGTACCTGAAGTACACCACGCCTGGCTTCGTGTTCGCGGCCTCGCTGCCGCCTCCGTCGGCGGCGGGGGCGTTGCGGGCCCTGCAGTTGATCGAGGACGAGCCCGAGCGCGTGGCGAAGCTGCACGAGAACAGCCGGCTGTTCCTGAACGGGGCTCGCCAGGCCGGCCTGAACACCGGCCTCAGCCATGGCACGGCCGTGGTGCCGGTGATCACCGGCAACTCGCACGCGGCGCTGCTCCTGTCGCACGCGTTGCGGAACGAGGGAATCAACGTGCAGCCGATTCTACACCCGGCGGTCGAAGAGCGGGCGGCACGGCTGCGGTTCTTCATCTCCTCGGCCCATTCGACCGAGCAGATTCGCTACACGCTCGATAAGCTGATCGACGCCTGGAACAAGCTGCAGCGCGGCGAGTTGCACCGCGTGCCGGAAACGCTCGGCAGCGTGCGGATCGAAAAGGCGATGAGCCGGCGGTAGGCAACGCCCCGAATGCCGTACCGGGGTGGCTCGGGTCGAGCAACGCGAGCCCCCAGCACGACCGTGACGAAACTAGGCCTTAGCGGGCGTCCGGAGGGGGCGAGTCCTCGGGCTTCGGCTCCTTGGCCCCCTCGTCGCCAGGCTTGTCGGCGTCCTCAGCCTTCTCGGCATCGGTCTGATCGGCGCCCGCGTCCGGCTTGTCTTTCGCCTCGTCGGCGTTCGTAGCCGGCGTGTCCTTCGCCTCATTGTCATCGGCGTCATCTTGGCTCGCCGCGGGCTCGACGGCCACGCTCGGGTCGTCGACCGGCGCCTCGGCCTCGGCCACTTCCTGCAGCTCGCGCCAGGGCTTCTTTTCTTCGTACGAGGCGAGCTCTTTGCCAAGCTGGTCTTCGAGCCGGCCCTCGCTCTTGCCCACATCGACCGCTTTCTGAGACCATTCCTTGGCCCGGTCGAAGTCGCCCGCTTCGGCGTAGGCCGCGGCGAGCGTGCTCAGGATATGGGCGGCTTGGAACTTGCTCAGCTCGGCGGCTTGAGTGGCCAGTTCGATCGAGCGCTTGCCGTTGCGGACTTCATCTTTGGGCGAAGTGGCCAGCACCCAGGCGAAGTTGTTGAGCATCTCTTGGTCGTCGGGCTTGATCTTGGTGGCGGCCTCGTAGTCCGTCACCGCCTCGGAGTGCTTGCCGATGTTCAGGTAGGCGTCGGCTCGCCCGCGGAGCGATTGCCAGCTCTTGGGGTCCTTGGCGAGCAGTTCGTCGTAGATGGCGATCGCTTTGCGCGGCTGCTTGGCGGCGGTGTAGAACCGCGCCAACTGCACGCCGACCTCGTTGCTTTGCGGCGCGATCTTGCGCAACTGCTCGAAGTCCTCGATCGCCTTGCCCCACAGCCCGCCTTGGGCGGCGATTTGGGCATGCAGCAAGCGCACGTCGGCCGCATCGGGGCGAGCCTTGATCAGAACCTCCAGGTCCGCAAGCGCCGCCGCCCGGTCTCCCTGCTCTTGATGGATGCCGGAGCGCACGAGCAACGCCGCCGGCAGGTTCGGCTCGAGCCGCAGGGCCTCGTTCACATCAACGAGGGCTTTCTCCCACGCCTTCTGCGCCGCGTATACCCGGGCACGCTGCAGCCGGGCCACGGGCGACTCCGGGGCGAGTTCGACGAGGCGATCGAACTGGGCGAGCGCTTCGTCGAATTTCTTCTCGAGCGTCAACGTCATTCCCACGGCGTTCAGCGAGTCGACGTCCTCCGGGTCGATTTCGAGCGCCCGTTCGAAGTCTTGCAGCGCTTCGGCCAGCTTCCCCTGCGCGAGCAGCACTTGGCCCCGCGCCCGCAATACCTCGATATCGCCGGGCACGAGCCGCACGGCTTCGTTCAGATCGTTCAACTGCTCGTCGGGCTTGTTCGAGAGCGCTGCCCGCATGGCCAGGGCCTTGGCCTTCGACTCGGGCTCGTCGGCCGCCAGGCGCACGGATTCGTCGATCGCCTTGCGGGCCCGTTCGCGGTCGCCCCCGGGGAGCATCAGCAGCCGGGCCAGCAGGCGGTGGGCCATTTCCAGCTCGCTCTGGGCGGCGATCGCTTGCTCGAGGTCGGAGACCGCCATCTGGCGGTAGTTGGCCCAGTTCTGGTTGGGCGGGTTGCGGTCGAAGATCTGCTGGCTGAAGATCGTGGCCCGCTGCAGCAGCGAGGCGGCCAGCAACTCGTTGGCGAAGGCCTTGTTCGAGTCGTCGAGTCCCTTCTCGAGCGCCCGCTGGGCCAGCTTGATGACGTTGCCGAGATCTTCGAGATTCTCGGCCGAAAGCTTGGCTTCGGTGGCCTCATCGAGATCGGCCTGGCCCTCGTTGGCCGCCCGCACGGGAGCGGAGGCAAACACGAGGCACAAAGCCAGGAGCGGGGAAAACCACACGGCACGCATCGCCAATCTCCTTCGTCGCGGCCCGCTCGCAAGGGGGGCCAACGGATCGGGGGTCTGTCAAAAGACGACAATCAGGCAGGCTTGTTCGCTTGCCTAGATTATGACGACCTACGCCAACCCACGCTATGCGGGATTTTGGGGACCGCTGGGGGCGGGCCGCCCTTTTGTCGCTGAGCGTCCACTCGAAGGGTCTTACGGGCTAGCGCGAGTGGTTCAAAAGCGGCGGTAAACGATCACGTTCGGTACGGCCGCCTGGAAGGCCGAGAGGCCGGCGGGGGAAACGTGCGGACAGTCGATTACCCATACCGCGTTCAACGCAGGAAAGCGGTTGAGCCGGAGCAGGCCTTGATCAGAGATCAAAGTCCCGCTGGCAGCAATCGTTTGCAGTTGGGGCAAGGTGGTGAGGCGGTCGAGACCAGCGTCGGTGATTGGGTTGTGGGAAATCCAGAGTTCCGCAAGTGCCGGGAAGTCCGAAAGACTGCCGAGCGTGGCGTCGGAGATCTGGGTGTCGTTGAGATAAAGCATTCTCAGCCCAGGGAGGGACCGGAGCGCGTCGAGCGACTCGCCATTGACCTGGGTTCCGGTCAGAGACAGCTGTTCCAGGCCTTCGCATGCGACCCAACCCAGTGCGGAGTCCTGAATCCGTAACCCGAGTATGGCTAAGATTCAGGATTCGCAGACCAGGCAACGCAGCCAGATGCTCGAGTCCTTCGTCTTCGGTCGGTGTTGCCCCCAACTCAAGGTCGCAAAGGGAAGCTAACGGACGCAAATGCCGAAGGCCGGGACCATGAATTTGCGTCCCTTCGAGGTAGAGCCTCTCCAGCGACTTCAGACCTGCCAGACTCGTCAAACCATTGTCGGTCACGCGAGTATCGTTGAGGCTCAGCCAATGGATTGGCAAGCCGCGAAGATGGACCAAGCCGTGATCGCCAATCGCAGTCCTGCTGAGATTGAGCGACTGCAGATTCGACAGTCGACGGACGAACACGAGTTGGGAGTCCTCGACATCCGACCCCGCGAAATGTATCTCGCGCAATTCCGACAGTTTGCTCCAGGCCGTTAGATTGCCCCCCTGCAGGCGGCAGTTGTGGAGGTTGAGCGCTCGCAACTTCGTTAGCCGCGCGAGGCTTGCAACATCGGAACTGCTGAGTGTTCTCCCCTCGATCGCGATCCGCTCAACCGCTGCCCACCAATGGATGCTGGTCAGGCCTAACATCCACGCGGGCACACTTGGAGCGCTCGCACCCACATCGGTTCGCTCGTAGTCGTAGACTACTTCTCCTCCAAGACGCAGGACGAGGGCCACGGCGCGCTCCTGATTGCGCACCTGGTTTGCCTGCCAGGCGATCCCCAGGGCCATGAGGGTGATCGCGGCGAATAGCCCGCGAAGGCTATATCGCGTCAAGCGTCCGAACGGGGAGCGCATCAGAGTAAGCCCCGAAAGGGCATTAGGGCCTCGCCTGAGCCAAGGTGGCGCGCGACCTCACCGCCACCTGCGGCAAAGCCCGGTTGAGCGCGCTCACGCCGGCGCCCGTGACCTGGGGGCAATTAGGAACCCAGCACGCGCTGCATCCGCTGGTACACATCGGTCAGCACCTCGAGGCCGCCCCCGCCGACTTCGGCGGTGGCCCAGCCGTTGTAGCCCACGTCGGCCAGCGCCTGGAGCACCTCGGGCCAGTTCTCGTCCCCCTCGCCGATCTCCACCCACTTGTTCTTGTGGCTGTAGCCCTTGAAGTCGAACTTCAGCATGCGGGGGCCGAGCGCGCGGATCCAGTCGGCCGAACTCACGCCGTATTTCAGCATGTTGCTGCAGTCGTAGTAGGCGCCCACCGTCGGGCTCTCGAACTGGTCGACGTACTTCACGAGCTGCTGCGGGCTGGTGATGAAGTCGTTCCACACCACCTCGATCGCGATCTTGCAGCCGGCGTCTTCGGCCTGCGGAATCGCCTTGCGGATTTCGGCCGACGAGCGCTCCCACACCTGGTCAAAGTTCTCGTTCTTGGGGTCGGTCACCTTGCCTGGCACGAGCAGCACCGTGGTGCCGCCGTAAGTGTGGCAGTCCTTGATGGCGCCCCGCAGCCCCTCGAGTCCTTTGGCCCGCACCGCGGGGTCGGGATCGGAGAGGCGGGTTTGCCAGTGGATCGAGTCAACTACGCCGTGAATGTCGATGCCCGTCTTGTCGCGTGCCCGCACCGCCTCTTGGCGGTCGACGTCGCTCGGGCTGTCGAGCTCCACTCCCTCGAAGCCAATCGACTTGATCAGGTTGAACTTGTCCTCGATCGAACCATCGATCTCGATCATGCCGAACTTCACGGCCTTCTTGAGCTTGGGCTTCTCGGCGGCCCGAGCCAAACTCGGCCCGGCGGTCAACGCCAGCCCCGCGCCCCCGGCTGCCCGCAAGAAATCTCGGCGATCGAGGGACGGGGAGAAACGCATGGCGGGAAGGCTCCAGAGTTAGGCGGGATGAATCCAAGGGCGACGCCGGTTCGCCCGGTCGGCCGCACCTAGTTTAACCCGCAGCGCGGGTGGGCGGCAAAGCGCGCGTTGTCGCGCGCCGAGTCTGAATCGCCAAGCGGAGTTCGCCCAGCCTCCGCATCCTGAGAGAGCGCCGTTTGCACGTGCGCAATGAAAAAGGCCGCCGCCCCCCTGAGAGAGCTGCAGCCTTCTTCGCTACAGATTCATGGCCAATTGCGACGGTGGAGTCGCTGCGAAACGGGCGAGGATCTGGCTGTGCTAGGCACGAGCCGTTTGGTGATCCCAGGCCCACGCTATTGGGTTGGCACCTCCGACGGAATAAGGCCCGAATCTGAGTGTTTCGTGGTGTCCTGGAGGCAACCCCAAAGGCTACCTCCAGCGTGTTCGGTGCAGGCGAGCCCGGCTGGGTGACAGCCGCCCGCGGCAGGCGAACAGGTACTACCATCGGCCGGCGACGCGCGGCGGATGCAGAGAAAAAACCCTACTCCCACCGGCTGGCCGCTAGAGCCGACAAACTCATTCTACCTTGAAAGTCGCCGGCGAGAAGAACTTGACCAGCGACAAAAAATCAGATCAGGCGGCCTCCGCCGGCAGCCGTTCGCAGGAGCCCTCAGCCTCGAGGGCCACGATCGCCAACTTGTGGCGGTCGGCGAACTGCACGACCTCGCGTTCGTCGATGATGATCGTGCGCCCCGCTTCGATGGCCAGCACCCGCGCACCGGCGGCAACCATCGTTTCGAGAGTGCCGAGGCCGATCGTGGGCACGTCGAACCGCATGTCTTGCTGCGGCTTGGCCACCTTGACGACGACGAACTCCTTGGCGGCGCACAGTTCACCGGCGCGGCGAATGCACTGGTCGGTCCCCTCGATCGCCTCGACGGCCAGCGCCGCTCGGTCCTTCACCGCCACACTCTGCCCCACATCGAGCCGCCCCATCTCCTTGGCCAATTGCCAGCCGAACTCGATGTCCTTCTGTTGCGGCCGGCTGGGACTGCGTCGGGTGAGCACGCCGAATTTCACGAGCAGCTCCGGGGCATAGTCGGTGGCGGGGCCAAACTCGATCCCGTGGTCGGCGAACGCCTGCACCACGGCGCCGAGCAACGTGTCGTCCTTGCGATCCTTCTTGGTCGACACGAAGTGCGGATAGAACGTTTGAATGCATTTCCAATCAGGCAGGTGCTTGAGCCACAGCCACGGCTGGTAGAGCACCACCTTGTGGACCTTGCCCGCCATTGTGGCGCGGTCCACGCCCATGCGGCGAAAATAGCGGATGGCGAAGCCGAGCTTGCCCAGGCCGAGCCAGGCGAAGTCGTCGCACATCGCGGCCAACTTGGGATCGGCGTGCCCCTTGAGACCCAGGCAAGCAACGCGGTGTCCTTGCGCCTGGAGCGCTTCGGCGACGACCACGGGATAGCGGCCCCAACCGGCCAGCAGGCCGACCCAACGGGGCGACGCGGCAGGCTCACGCCGAACGATGGCGACCGACATATTTGGTTCCCGCGCTGGCCTAACCGGCGCGCACGTGCGCGCGGACCGGAGCGTCCTCGGCCGCGGGATGCGGCAGCACCGCCGCGTCGTTTTCAACGCGAGTCGCCAGCGCTGTGAGCGTCCGCTCGAGGTCTTTCACCTGCCGCCGCAATTCGGGCAGTTTGCTGAGGGCGGCTTGCTTGAGCTTCTGCTCCCGCTCCGGAGTGGCCGGAATGCCCAGGTAGGTTTCGCCCGCCGGCACGTCGCCGCTGACTCCCCCCTTGGCCCCGACGATTGCCTGGTCGCCGATGTGAACATGATCGCGCACCCCGACTTGCCCGGCGAGCACCACGTAGTCGCCCGTGGTGCAACTTCCGGCGACGCCGACCTGCGAGCAGATCAGGTTGTGGCGGCCGATGCGGCAGTTGTGGGCGATCATCACCTGGTTGTCGATCTTGGTTCCTTCGCCGATCCGCGTGGGGCCGTAGGTGCCACGGTCGATCGTAGAGCAAGCGCCCACCTCGACGTCGGCCCCGAGTTCGACCCAGCCGAGCTGCGCCGAGAGTTGGTGCCGGCCGCCGACCGTTTTGTAGCCAAAGCCGTAGGCGCCGAGCACCGCGCCGGCGTGAATGAGGCAGCGGGGGCCCACGACCGTGTCTTCGTAGAGCACCGCGCCGGGGAACACGGTGACGTCTTCGGCCAGTTGGCAGCCCGAGGAAAGCACAGCGCCGGAGTGGATCGTGCAGCCGCGCCCCACCACCACGCCCTCGCCCACCGTGGCGCCCGGGTGGATGTCGACATCGGGCCCAATATGGGCCGTTGAGCTAACGTGCGCCTGCGGGCTAACCCCGCGCCGCGACGCAACGCGCTGCGGTCGGAAGTGCGCCACGATCTGAGCGAAGGCCGCGTGGACGTCGGCCACGAGAATCGCCGGACGGGCGATTTCTGGCAGTGACTCGGGGGCCACGACCGCCCGCGCCGAGGAGCGCCCCAACCGCGTCAGGCGATCGGCATGATCGATGAGGGAAATCTCGACGTCGGTGGCGACTTCGAGCACCGCCGCCCCGGAGACTTCAAGAGAGGGATCGCCCACCACGCGGCCGCCGACGAGCGCCGCCAGCCGTTCTAGGCTGATCGCCATAAGCTGTGTCCCTCCCTGGAGCAAGCGCATTGACGCCGGCGCTTTCAATGTGCCGGCCCGTTTCCGCGAGACAGGTGCGAATGCTAATGCGCGAAGCGGATTGCGGCAAGATCGGTGGAACTCGTCGAACCAGAGGAAAGTGATCAGGCATACGATCCGAACCGTCCGTCCGGGGCCGGGCAGCTAGCGTGCGGCACTGACCTTGACCGTTTCTTTCCGCAGCCGCTACAAAGCCCCTGGCTTGGCGGGATCGCCGCAACCCGCGAGGCCAGCGCGGGCATGTTGGTTGCAGGATGCGCCCCAAACGCGGCTTGATTCCCAGGAGAGACCACGCATGACCGAGAAACCCTTGGTTTCGGTCATTCTTTGCGTGAAGAACGGCATGCCTTATCTGCCCAAGGCGCTGGAAAGCGTTGCGCGGCAGACCTACGAGAACTTCGAGCTCGTGGTGCAAGACGGGCAATCGAATGACGGCAGCCTACAGTTGCTGCGGGATTTCCAAGGGGCGCCCAAGGTGTCGCTGGAGTCGGCCAACGACGGTGGCATTGGCCCGGCCTATAACCGCGCCGTCGAGCGCTCGCGGGGCGAGATCATCGCCTCGATCGACTCCGACAACCTGCTCGAACCCGATGCCCTCGAGGCGGGTGTGGCCGCCTGCCAGCGTTGGCCCGACGCCGCGGCGATCTACGGCTCGGCGCATCTGATCGCTCCGACTGGCGAGCGGGTGAATTCCTTCGTGCCAGGGGAATTCGAGCTGGTGCGGCTCCTGTCTTGTGAACTGGTCCCACCGTTCGCCACAGCGTTTTTTCGCCCTGCTGCCTGCGACGGGCAAATGCGGTTCGATCCGACGCTCAAGACCTGCGCCGATTTCGATCTTTGGCTGCGGCTGAGCGAGCGGCCGATCCGCCGAATCGACAAAGTGCTTGGCAGCACGCGGCTGAGCGCGAGCAGCATGACCTGCCGGCCCGAAACCTACGACCAGTTTTGCGCTGACAAGCTGGCGGCGCTCGACCGCTACTTCGGCCGCTTCGCGAACTCGCCGCCCCTTACGGCGCTCGACCGCCGTGCTCGCGCCGGCGTCTATCTTTGGGCCGCCGAATCGCTGCTGGGCATGGGGGCGCCGACACCCCAGTTCGCAGCTTACTGCGGATTGGCCGCCGAACTCGATGCGGGCTCGCCGCGCCTGGCAAACGTCCGCGTCGCCGCCGAGCAGGCCCGGCAGGCTGCGGCAGCGGCGAAACTGCCGCCGCGCCCTAAATTCTCGCTGGCGCGGGCCAAGAGCGCCCTGCGCGGCATTGCCAAGAGCGTGCTGTAGATATTCTGGCCAGAACCAGCATGAGGCCTTCGGCTCGATGGATCCCGCACTCGCCGAACTCCGCAATCGCTTTCCTCGCGCCGGCCTCGAACCGGCGCGGTTCGACGGCCAGTTCGTGCGCGACAGCTTGGGCGGGCGGACGCGCATCGCCTATCTCCGCCGCGCCGACGATCCGCTCAGCCTCAACGAGCGCAACACCTTTCTCGACCTCTTTCAGCCGGGACTGACGGGAGATTACCTCGATTGGCAAACCGTGCTCCAATCGGCTTCGTCGGCCCCAGGCGACTTCCAGATGATTGAACTGGGGGCGGGTTGGGGACGCTGGAGCGTGCTGGCAGGGTTGGCGGCCCGAGCCTTCGGCAAGCGGCTGGGCCGCCTGGCGGCCTACGAGGCCGAGCCCACGCACTATGCCTACACCCGCCGTCACTTTGCCGACAACGGGCTCCCTCCACGGCGCCACCGCGTGGTGCGTGCCGCCGTGGGGGCAACCGATGGCATGGGCGCGTTTTACGTCGGCCGCCCGCAGGCTTGGTACGGCCAGGCCCTGCAGCCTGCCGGCCGAGCGACCCCCTGGCTCACCCGTCTTTGGCGGCAGTGGCGGGGAGGCGAGGCCCTCAAAAAAGTGCCCGTCGTGGGGTTGAGCACCATTTTGGCCGATTACGAGCAGGTTGACCTGGTGCACATGGATATCCAGGGTGCCGAGCGCGACGTGGCGGAGGGGGCCATCGACGCCCTGGACGCTCAGGTGCGGCGAGTTCACATTGCCACGCATTCGCCTGACACGGCGGCCACCGGGGGGCAAGATGTCGAAGCGCCGCTGCGACGGTTGTTCACCGAGCACGGCTGGGAACTCGAGGTCGACGTCCCCTGCCAGGGGCAGGCGGACGTCTGCGGTCGGCCGGTGCAGGTGAACGACGGGGTCCAGGTCTGGCGGAACCGCCGCCTAGCCGCTTGAACGCCCCCGCCCCCGCCCTCCTCTTTCGGCTCAACCGTCAGTCTTGCTCGCGCAGCGAACGCGCGAAGGCCGCCGCCCAAGAAACCTGCACCAGAAGGCGCTTGCAGGCTCACGAATGGCGCATAAAATGACGTGTCTATAGAAGAGAGTTGAACGGTGGCCCTAGGCCACTCGTTGAGGGATCCCCCGCGGGCTGTTGGGCCGTAGCTGCCGGATTCCCTCGTCTGTTGGCAAACGAAGGGCTAATCTAGTGCTTACTGAACAAGAAGTTTCGCGTTCCTGGGCCAAGTTGTTCAAGGGCGGCTCGCCGACCGAAGACGTGTTGAACCGGGCCGAGGCGCTGCTCGAAGAGCTGCGTCCCGAGAGCCCGCTGCGGCACCGGCTCGACACCGAACTGACCGAAATGCGTCGGCTGGTCGTCGCCCAAGCCTAGGCTCGTGTAAGCTGCGACTAGCGTGCCCAGACCGGGCACGCCTTCCTAACGCTGGCGGTGAGCAGCGTCTCATCGCGGCGTTTTTTGCTGCGCTCGATCGGAGATGTAGCCGACGCGTCGCGTCAGTTGCCCGTGAAGATCACGTCGCGGACGAACTTGACCTTGGGCTTCACCGCGCCGGGGAGCGCTTCGGCCTTGAGATATTCGGCAACGTAGCGGACCGGCTTGCCGTGCTCGGGGAGCTTGAAGTTGTCTCCCTTTTGCAGGATGGCCCGAGTTTCGCCGATGCCGCCGAAGTCGCGCGTGCCGGCGGGCTGGCAGGGGAACCAGTAGCCCTTCCCCTTGTCGTCCTCGAGATAGAACTCCGCGTAGCAGTGCCCGGGCACCCACACGGTGCGGGCCGGAATGCCTGAGGCGCGGCACATGGCGATGAACAGCGAAGAGAGTTCTTCGCAGTCGCCGTACCCATCGCGCAAGGCCCTCACCGCCCCTTTGAGTGGGCCGTTCTTGTACTCCACCTTTTCGCGGGCATGGTCGTAGAGGGCCTCCACCTGCTCCCAGGCCTTCGTCTTGCCGGCCAGGGCCTCCTTGGCCGCGGCGCGTACCTTGCCATGCCGGGATTCGATGTAGGGGCTGGGGCCGAGATACTGTTTGAGCGTGCGGTCGAGCTTTTTGGGCAGTTGATAAACGCTCGTATCCTGCGGCGGCAGCAGCTTGCGCCGCCGAATCTCGTAGGTCACGAGCGCGTGCGCCTCTTGTCCGGGGGCCAGCGCCGGCGCGTCGATCACCATCTGCTTCACCGTGGGAGACGGTTGCGTGAACTCGTAGCGGACGTTGGGAGACACGTCTTCGGCAACGAGGTTGACCTCCTGTTCGGGCCAATCGATCGGCACGGCCAAGGTGCCGTACATCGAGCCACAGGGTCCGCCTACGGCCTCGACCCGCATGCCGAGGGTCACCCGCTGCACCGTCTCCTCGTCGAGCCGAGGACCGCCGGCCGGGGCGTCTTCGAATTGCGCGCGGAGCGGGCTGGCGATCGCCAGGACCAGGAAACCGAATAGAATGCCGCGCAGCATGGCCCGACGCTCCCGACACGACCCGACAAACACAGGGCGAAACCGGCGCGGGACAAGCATCCCGCGCTTGGTGCCATCACCCCATTGTAGTCGCCGCACAAGGGCCGGGACCAGGAGCTTTGGAGGGGTTGTAGCGGCGGCCCCACGATGCTCCGCGGCGGGCCCTGGCCTCGTGCTTGCAACGCGCCGCCCCCCTCTCTACGATCAGGGCGTTCGCGGCCGGACGGGACGCTTCGGCGTTCTGGGTTGCGCCGCCTTCCGCCCCAGTCCATCGCCTGGCCGTTTTCCCCCGGCCGTCGCTCAGGAGCGCCGATGAATTCCGTTCGTGCCAAGCTGTCGCTAATGATGTTCCTCCAGTTCTTCATCTGGGGGGCATGGCTGCCGCCGAGCTTCGGATACTTTGGCGACGGTGCGTTGGCATTCGCACCTTGGCAGCAGATGCTGCTGAACACGTGTTTCCCGGTCGCGGCCATCGCCGCGATGTTTTTCGCCAACCAGTTCGTCGACCGAAATTTCGCGGCCGAGCGGTTTTTGGCCTTCAGTCAACTCATCGGCGGCGTGGCGATGCTGGGCTTTGGCGTGCTGTCGTGGCTGGCTTTCCGCGAGCCCAACCCGGTTACGCCCAACTTCTGGCTGTTCTTTGCCTGCATGGCGGTGCACTGCTTCTTCTACGTGCCGACGATCAGCGTCACCAACTCGATCGCTTTCGCCAACATTCAAGATGCGCAAAAGGACTTTCCGCTGGTCCGCCTGTGGGGCACGATCGGCTGGATCGCGGCAAGCTGGCCCTTCATCTTCATCCTCGTCGACTGGGCCGGGGTGAACACCAAGCTGGCCGGCACGCCCGACGCGGGCTTGGTCACCTGGCTCGGAACCGCGCTCGGCACTCCCCTCTCTGGCACGGCCCTCAACCAGGGCAAGAGTTGGGCGTTTCTGACCTCGGGCATCGCCTCGCTGCTGCTCGCCGCGTTCAGCCTGTTGCTGCCTCACACGCCCCCGAAACCGGCCACGCAGGGGGGTGAGCAACTGGCCTGGCTCGAAGCCATGAAGCTGCTCAGGTACCCATTCCTGTTTGTCCTGTTCATCGTCACGTTCATCGACGCCACGGTCCACGACGGCTTCTTCTTCTACGCCTTCACCTATTTGGGCAACGTGGGCGTGCCGTCGAACTGGATCCAGCCGGCGATGAGCGTCGGCCAGATTGCCGAAATCCTCACGATGGCCGTGCTCGGCTACGTGCTCAAGAGCTTGGGTTGGCGCTGGACGATGGTGATCGGCATTCTGGGCCATGCGGCCCGGTTCACGGTGTTCGCGTTGTTCCCCGATCCGTACATGGCCGTTGCGGTGAACGTGCTCCACGGCGTGTGCTACGCCTTCTTCTTCGCCACGATGTACATTTTCGTGGATGAGGTCTTCCCCAAGGATGCCCGCACGAGCGCCCAGGGGTTGTTCAATTTCTTGATTCTTGGCCTGGGGCCGATCGCCAGCCGCATCATTTGGCCCACGCTGCAAGAGCACTACACCGTCGACGGCAAAATCCTGTACGAGCGGCTATTCCTCTATCCCGCGGGCGCCGCGGTCATTGCCGCAGCGCTGCTGGTGCTATTCTTCCATCCGCCCGCCAAACCGATTCCGGAATCGGTGGGACACTGATGCGAGCCGCTCGAGCGTTGCCTGCCGCCGATTGGGCGAGCTGCGCTGGCGATGCAGCACGCGCAGCGGTAGGTTTGCGCTGACTTCCCGATCTGCCTACTCGCGCTAGACGGGTCTGGCCGAAAACACGACAATGCCGCTGGCTTCGTCCCGGCGGCTGATTGTAGCGCCGGGCGAGCGGATTTGCCCCGCCGGGCCACCTCTGCTCGTGTCTTCCGCTTCCTCCATCGATCGCAACATGCCATCGCTCAAAGGCTTCGAAAAAATCCTTCGCCAGGCCGAGCCCTTGGCGCCCTTCACCTGGTTCCGCCTCGGCGGGCCGGCCGAGTTCCTGGCCGAGCCCAACACGGGAGAAGAGCTGGCCTCGCTTGTGCGCCGCTGCCGCGAGGAGGGGCTGCCGGTGCGCCTGCTGGGGGGCGGCTCGAACATTCTCGTCCGCGACGAAGGGGTCCGCGGCGTCGTCGTGCGGCTCACCAGCCCCGAGTTCTGCGAGACGGCCGTCGGCCCCGGCTTCATCAATGCCGGCGGCGGCACCAAGCTCGGCCATGTGATCGCCACAGCGGTGCGGGCGGGCCTCGGGGGGCTCGAGGCCCTCGTTGGCATCCCGGGCACGATCGGCGGCGCCCTGCACTCAAACGCCGGCAGCCGCGGCGGCGACATTGGCCAATGGACTCGCCGGGCCACGGTGCTCACCCACGGGGGCGAGATTCAGCAACGCGAGCGCGAAGACCTGGTCTTCGCCTACCGCCAGAGCAATCTCGACGACCTGGTGATCCTGTCGGCCCAGTTCCAGCTCGAGGAAGACGATCCCGAAGAGCTGACCAAGCGGATGCAGAAGCAGTGGATCGTAAAGAAGGCCAATCAGCCGCTTGGGCATCAGCCCACCGGCTGTATCTTCAAGAACCCCCGCGGCATGAGCGCCGGCATGCTCATCGATCAGGCGGGCCTCAAAGGGATTCGCGTGGGGCAGGCCGAGGTGAGCGACCGCCACGCGAACTTCATTGTGGCCAACGCCGGCGCGACCGCCACCGACGTGCAGAAGTTGATCGAGTTGGTGCGAACCCGCGTTGCTGAGCGATTAGGCGTCGATCTGCAGACCGAAATCGAAATCTGGTAGCCGCGCGCCCGATCGCTACGAGGCGAACTTACTGGCCACGGAGGGCCATGTCCGATGCCTGCTCCCAAGAAATCCGCCAAACAGCCCGAGGCGCCGCAGGACGATCGTTCGCCGCTGGGCCGATTGTACTTCACGCGCGACGGCCGCCCCCGCGTTTGGCTGGCCTTCGTGGGGCTTGTCGCTGCCCTGGGAATCGGTGGTTTCCTCGCCTGGCATAAGGCGGGACCGGGTGTGCTGGGCGGAGAAGATTATGTGCTTAAGCCCGAGAAGGTGCGGCTCGAGCCGCCGCAGCCGGCCTGGATCCAGCCCGATGTGCGTTACGCCGCTTTGCGCAACGGCGGGCTCGACAGGCCGCAGTCGTTGTTGGCCGCCGATCTGACGGAACGCGCCTACCAGGCCTTCGCGGTCCACCCTTGGATCGCCAAGGTCGTGCGCGTGTCGAAGGGGCATCCCGCCTGGATGCTCGTGGAGGTCGAATATCGCCGGCCGGTAGCCATGGTCCAGGTCCGCGACGCTCTGTTGCCCGTGACCGCCGATGGCGTGCTCTTGCCGCACGAAGACTTCTCATCGGTCGTCGCCCGCGGCTACCCGCGGATCGAAGGAATCGACAATTCGCCGGCCGGCCCCCCCGGCGCCCGCTGGGGCGATGCCCGCGTGCTGGGCGCGGCGCAGATCGCGGCGGCGGTGGGGGACCGCTGGAAACCCTTGAACCTGGAGCGAATTCGCCCGTCGCGGTCGCACGAGCCCTCGTCGCAAACGTTCGAACTGCTTACGCCGGGCGACACGCAGATCTTGTGGGGACGCCCCCCTTCATCGGCCTCGGCGGGCGAACCGTCGGTGGCACGGAAGCTGGAACTGCTCGAGAAGTACGTCGCCGACCATGGCCCGCTCGATCAGGCGGGGCCGAGCGTGGTCTTCGACCTGACGGTCGACCAACCGCTGGTTCCCCCGGCGGCGCGACGCGACGATGCTAGTGAGCGGCGCTAGTTCGCCGTCATTTGCACGTTCGGGTTGCTCAGGTCGATGCGGGCGCTGCCGGCGTATTCCGGCAGGGCAAACAAGGTCGGCGAGACGCCGTCGACCGTGTTGACGATGGGGTCGCCAAGATCGAGCTGCAGTTCGAGGCCCGTGGGCGGCCACTGCACGTCCACGCGTTGCGGCAACCCCGCGCCGCTGGCGGCGTCGAGCCGGTGATTGCTGGCCACCGAACGGGCCAGCAGGTGTCCGCCGGCATCGTAAAGCAGTTGCTCAAGCACCCAGCCGCTCGTGGAATCGACGATCGTCACCCGCACGGGCGACTGCGGTCCGCCCCGCGTTTCGATCCGCAGGCGACCCAAGCCGGCCTCGTAGGGCCCGGCATGCTGCGCCGAGGGGTCGATTTCGACCAGGCCCACCGCCTCGATGAGCCAGCGCGGTTCGATAGGAAACATCTGCCGGGCGGCGCTCGAAGCGAACCGGGAATGTTGACAAAAGTAGAGCGTGGGCTGCGGGCGGCGAGCCCACATCCAAAAGAGTTCTTCGTTGCTCCCCAGGTCGACCTCGGGGCCAGTCAGCGGCGTTTCGGCCGTCAGGCGAAAGCGGCTGGGGCGCTCGATGACCAGGTTCGCGCGCAGCGAGGGAAAACCGCGCCCGTCGACGCGGGCCTGCGGGGCGTGCAGCGTGCGCACGCGCGAAGTGTTCGCGTTGATCGCGCTGACGATCTGCTCGGCTGTGGGACCCTCGGGCAGAATCCGCGGCATCGGCCGAGTGTATTGATGCAGCATCTGCGGACACGAGGCCCCGCCCGCCACAGCGACCGAGAGCACGACCCAGACCATGAGCGCGCGCGAATTCATCCCGCCGTCTCCAACTGGAGCAGGGTCTCGAGCTCTGCCTGAATCTCGCGTGCCCGATCTTCGTCGGGGGGCATGGCGAGCACTTCGTATTCGGCGTGGCGGCGCGGGCAGGACAGCAGCAGCCGCTCCTGTTCGCCCAAGTGTTCGCTCTCTTCGATCCGCAGCACGCGGCGGCGGACAAGCAGCAGGGCCAGCACGAACCGGGCGTCGGCCTGCTCCGGCAGCTCGCCCAGGCGGTCGAAGAGATCGAGCATCAGCTCGGCGGGGGCCCACATCGGCTTGGGCTTTTCGTCGGGCAGCGGCAGCCGCGACTTCCACCAGCCCAAGGCCCCCTCCGGGGGGCCGGTCCAGGCCTCGGGAGCATAGTCGACCCGTTCGGCCGCCGCGCCCCGCATCACCAGGGCCGAGAAGAACTCCTCGCCGGGAGCGAGCTCACGGCCGGAAACGGCGCACTGCCGCGAACAGCGCTGGAGGTCGTAGTCCATAACGACGGGGCCTGCTGCGAAAAAGCCGGGAACCAAGCGGGGGAATCGTAGGACAACGCCCCGCCCGACTCAAGACAGATTCGCTCCTTGGGCTCAATGCCCCGGCCCCCCGAAACCTCCCAGGCCTCCAGTCCTAGGCCGGCTCGTACTGCACCGCCCGCAGCACGCTGGCCGTGGCGTGCGACTTGTTGAGCACGTAGAAGTGGATGCCTGGCACGCCGGCGTCGAGCAGTTCGCGCACCTGGGCGATGGCGAAGTCGATGCCGGCCTGCATCTGATCGGCCGCGCTGTCGCCCGCGGCCGAGAGCGAGGCGATCAACTCCTCCGGCAGCCGCGCCTTGCACAGGCTGGCGATCCGCTGGACCTGGGCCAGGTTGGTCACCGGCAGAATGCCTGGCACGACGGGAACCTGGATGCCGAGGGCCTCGCAATCGTCGCGGAAGCGGAAGAAATCGACGTTGTCGTAGAACAACTGCGTGATCACCACGTCGGCGCCCGCGTCGACCTTGCGCTTCAGGTTCTGGAGGTCATCGGCCGGGCTCGTCGCCTCTTGGTGGGTCTCTGGGTAGCCGGCCACCGCGATGCCGAACTGCGGGAACTCGCGCTTGATGAGCGCCACGAGCTCGCTGGCGTAGCGCAGGCCGCCGGCTTTGGCGGTGAAGCCCGTAGCGCCCTTGGGGGGATCGCCGCGGAGAGCCACAATGTTGTGGACGTTGCGCTCGAGCGCCTGCCGTAGATAGCCCCGTAGATCGTCAACCGTGGCCTCGACGCACGTCAGGTGCGAGGCCACCGGGCAGCCGTGCCTTTTGTACACCTCGCCGACGATCTCGAGCGTTTTGTCGCGCGTCGAGCCGCCGGCCCCGTACGTGCAGGTGACGTAGCTGGGTCGA
The DNA here is from genome assembly GCA_046349955.1 of Pirellulales bacterium. GTDB lineage: Bacteria > Planctomycetota > Planctomycetia > Pirellulales > JBGAPH01 > JBGAPH01. The sequence continues at coordinate 208,940 of JAXMBI010000008.1, forward strand.
AAGCTCATCAGCTCGGCGAGCTGCCGATAGAGCTCGGCTTCCCCCTCAGGCGTCTTGGGAGGAAACAGCTCGAATGACAGGCCAAACTTGCCAGCGCCGTAGGCGTCGCAGACCTTCATAATGAAATCGCAGCAGGGCGAAGGGTGAATGGATCTGGGATTGGGGACATCCTAGTAAACGGGGCTAGCCTCGGGCACCCCTGCTGGGGCGGCGGGCTCCTACAGGGCCAACGGCTCTCCGGCGAGTTGCCGTTCGCGGCTGGTCAGGGCGTACATGGCGTGCAGAAGCTGAATATCGCAGGGTCGCTGCACCACGTTGCGGCGGGCGAACATGCGGGCCTGGGTCGAGACCATCACCTCGACCGGCAACTCGGTCACTTGGCCGAACAATCGGGCGTAGTTCACGAAGCTGGGGACGTTCGTGGTCACAAAGCCATAGACCATGCTGCAAACGCCAATCGTCTTGCCGGTGAAGATTCCGGTGTTGATCGCCGTTTTGGCGTAGTCCCCCACGAACGAGCCGACGAACTGCATGCCGGTGGGCACCTTGCGGCCGGCGTACTCCATGTTCACCTGGCCGTAGGTGTTCTTCAGGTCGCTGTTGCAGGTGCCGGCCCCGAGGTTGATCCAGCTTCCCAGGTAGCTATGTCCGAGGAAGCCGTGGTGCTGCTTGTTCGTGTAGGGCTCGATGATCGAGGCCTCGACCTCGCCGCCGACCTTGGTCGTGTGCCCCAGGGCCACGGCGTCTTTGATGGCCGAATGCTCGAGCACCCGCGAATAGGGCCCCAAGTAGGCCGGGCCGCTCAAGTAGACGTAGGGCCCGACCACGGCGCCGGCGTCGACCAGCACGGGGCCGTTCTTCGTGTCGGTCACGATGTGCTGGCCCAACTTGGCGTCGGGAGCCACGAACACGCCGTCGTTCCACTGCTCGTAGCCGCCGGCGGCGATCCGGTCTTCCAGGCTGCCGCGGAGAATCTGCATGTGGTGCCGCACGATGTCGTGCGGATATTCGAACAGCGGCAGGTCGGCCACCAGGGGGGGCAACCGGTACTGGGCCAAGTAGTCTTCGAGCGGCGGGCTGGCAAAGTCGAACTGCGGCCGCGGGCCGCCGGGCGGCAAAACGGCCGCGGCGATCGCTTCGCCATACCGCACCACGCCGGGCTGCCCTGCGTCGAGCAGGCCGCGGAGCTTCTGCCGGTTGTCGACGCTGGGAACCAGCCGGCTATTGATCACCAGCAGGGGCCGGTCGACCTCGAGGGGGGATGACACCGTTTCGGGAAAATCGGCCTTCTGCACCTCCCACAGGTGGGGCCGCACCAGGCAGCGGACCGTTTGCCCCAGGCTGCGCACGATGTCGATCAGCCGGTAGCTGCCGCACGCAATCGTGAAGGCGGCCCGCCCGGTGGTCACCGGGTAGAGTTGCGTCACGAGCGGATCTTCGAACAGAACGATGCTCATGGCGCGAGCGCGGCGACCTTCCTGGGAAAGCGGTCCTCGAGGAGCACGGCGCCTCCCACCCGCTCGGGGATCTCGCCGCTCCTTCCAGCAAGTATAGCCCGCACCAACGGCCTGGTCGCCGCCTTCGGGCTTACGGGGCTTTCCCTTCCCCCAGGGCCGCTAAATGCGATTCGGTCCGCAAAAACATCCGCCCGCCCGCCACAGCCGGCGTGCTGCGGCCCGGTTCGCCCATGGGGTTCTTGGCCAAGAGCGCGTATTCTTCCGCGGCGGCCAGCACGTACATCTCCCCTTCGTCGGACGAGCAATAGATGCGGTCCGCCACGCGCACCGGCGACCCCGAAAAGTTGCCGCCGATCCGCTTCTGCCACACCCGCTCGCCGCTGGCCGCGCGCACGCACGTGACCACGCCCTGGTCCGACCAAAGGAACAAGAGCGGCCCGTAGGCCACCGGCGTCGGAACGTAGGGGGCCGAGCGGTCGAACTTCCAGGCGATCTCGGGCCGCTCCCCGGCGGCGTCGACGGGGTCGATCGCCACCACGTAGTTTCCGCCGGCGCCTGAGCCGCAGCTTCCGAACACCAGGCCATTCACCACGAGGGGTGAACTGACGGACCGCTTGTCGAACACGTCGAGCTCCCAATTCACCGAGCCCGTGCGCGGGTTGACCCCCGTGATGCCGTGGGCGCCGGAATTGAAGACGAGCTCGTCGCCGCCGCTGGGAAGCTTGCGCACGCAGGGAACCGAATAGGCCGCCTCGCGGGATTTTCGCGGCGTCGACCACCGCTTCTCGCCCGTCCGCCGATCGAGCGCCACGAGTGCGCTGACGCCGTCTTGATCGTTCCCTACGATCAGGAGATCCTCGTAGATCATAGGCGAGCCGCCGTAGCCGTGCTGGCTGGGATGCGGGCCGAGGTCGGTGGACCACACGGGCTTGCCAGCGTGATCGAACGCCTGCACGAGCAGCGACTCGGGCGCTCCCCATACGACATAGACCCGCTCGGCGTCGACCGTCGGCGTGCTCGAGGCAAAGGTGTTGCGGACGTGCAGGTGGTGCGCCGTGCCGGCCGAATCATGGCGCCATAGCTCGTGCCCGTCGGTCGCCGAGAGGCACTGCAGGTAGCGACGGGCCGTTTCCGAGTCGCCGCTGGTGATGAAGAGCTTGTCTCCCCAGAGCACCGGAGACGAATTGCCCTTGCCGGGCAGGGCCACGCGCCAGAGAAAGCCCTGTTCGTTCCAGGAGAGCGGGATCGTGGTCGCTTCGCTCTCGCCGGTCCCATTGGGCCCGCGAAAGCGCGTCCATTCCTGCGCGCTTGCGCTCGCGGAACTCACGATCAGACAGACCAGCAACAAATTCCGAATGCGCATGGCCGCGGCCTCATAGCAATTGCAGGTTCGAGGGGAAGTCCAGCCGCCGGGTCCGCTCGGCAATCGGGACGTGTCAACGATCCTAGCCGGCCGATTCCTGCTTTGCCAGGGTCCCGGTCACCTCGAGGAGGGCCTGCTGGAGCGTGGCGAAGTCGACGGGCTTCACGAGCCAGCGGTCGAAATGGGCCCGCGCCGCTCCCGGCTGACCATAGCCTGAGAGCGCCATGATGCGCACGTCGGCCAAGCGGGGCTCGAGCCGTAGCTCGCGGGCCACGCGGGCGCCGTCCTTGCCGGGAAGCCCCAGGTCGAGCAGCACCACGTGCGGCCCGAACCGCTCGGCGGCGGCCAAGGCGCCGTCGCCCGTGGCGCAGTGCGCCGTTTGGTGTCCCGCGGCTCGCAACAGCGAAAGTAGGGCCCGAGCGGTCGACTCGTTGTCCTCCACAACCAAGATCCGCAGACTCGGCGGGCGACCCTTGAGGCCGGCAGGCAGGGGAGCCGTCAAAGCTGCCTGATCCGAGAGCGGCAGCCGCACTTCGAACCGGCTGCCGCGGCCCGCGCCGTCGCTGTGGGCCGAAACGCTGCCGCGGTGGAGCAGCACGATCTCGCGCACGAGCGTGAGTCCGATTCCGAGGCCGCCCTCGGCGCGGTCGAGCGAGCGGTCGGCCTGCGTGAACGGTTCGAAGACATGCGGCAGCAGTTCGGCCGGAATGCCGATCCCCTGATCGGCCACGCTCAGCACGGCCACGCCGTCGGCGGCCGTCAGCCGCACCGAGATCGCGCCGCCCGGCTCCGAATACTTGCCGGCGTTGTGCAGCAGGTTCTGCAGCACCTGCTCGAACCGCGTCGGATCGACCGAAAGGATCAGGGGCTGCTCGGGCAATTCCAGCTGGAGTTGCTGCCTGCGTTGCGCCAGCAGGAAGCGGGCAGCCTCGGCAGCTCGGCGCACAAGCTCGACAGCGTCGCTCGGCTGCCTCTTCAGCTGGATCTTGCCGCGGTTGATCCGCGAGAGGTCGAGCAGGTCGTCGACCAGGCGAGCCAAATGCAGCACTTGCCGCTCGATGATCTCGGGCGGGTTCAGTTCGTCGGCCCGCGGATCGAGCCGCCAGAGATCGACGGCGTGGCGAATCGTGGCCAGCGGATTGCGCAATTCGTGCGCCAGCATCGCCAAGAACTCGTTCTTCCGCTGGTCCGCCTCGCGCAGCGCGTCTTCGCCTCGCTTGCGGTCGGTGATATCGAGCACGACCGAGCTGACGCCGCTCGGCTGTCCTGAGGCCGCCAAAACGGGAAAATAACTCACCAGCCAGACTCGCTCGCCCGGTGCGCCTGCTACGAAGCCGCGCACCTCGCGGTTCACGAGCGCCTTGCCGGTGTCCAGCACCTCGCGGTAGAGGGGCTCGAGCGTGTCGGCCAGCCGCGGCACGATCTCGCGGATCGTTCGCCCCACGCAATCGTCGGGGGAACGGCCGTCGATCTGCGCCAGCACGTCGTTCATCCGCACGTAGCGCAGGTCGCTGTCGACGAGGCCCATGCCCACCGGGGCGGTGCGGTAGACATGGTCGAGCAGGTTCAACCGCTCCGTGGCCGCCCGCTCACTGGCCTGCCGGGCGGCCATGGCCTGGCGCTCGCGCGTGCAGTCGCGGAGGATGATGACCACGCCTGTGATGGCGCCTGCCTGATCGCGAATCGGCGCAGCGCTCTCTTCGATGGGCGTTCGTTGGCCGTCGCGTGTTTGCAGCACCACTTGCTCTTCGGGACCAAACGGGCGCCCGCTCTCCACGACGTGGGCGATGCGGTCTTCGGCGGCCTCGCCGGTCCGCTCGTAAACCAAGGAAAGCACGCCGGAGATCGGCTGCCCCGCAGCCTCGGCGGTGGTCCAACCGGTCAAGCGTTCGGCCAGTGGATTGAGCGACGCCACCTTGCCATCGACGTCGACCACGATCACGGCGTCCCCCATGCTGGCGAACACTGCCGCCAGCCGCGCGCTGGCAGCCTCCGCCGCGCGGCGGGCCTTGTGCAACGACTCGGCCAAGAGGCCCGCCGAAAGGTTCACGCATAGGAAGATCACCAGGGCCGTCAGGCCATCCTTGTCTTGCAGGATCAGCGAGCCCGGCGCAAGGAAGAAGTAGATGACGATCAGGCAGCTAATCGCCACAGTGAACAGCGTGGGCGCCAACCCGCCTAGCCAGGCGGCGATCATGGCCGCCGGCAGAAACGGCGCAAATGCGAACACCGGCCCGTATCGGTCCTTCACGATCGCCAGCGCGATCCAGCCCAGCAGCACTGCGAGCAGGGCCGCGGCGTAGGCAGTTTTCGGCAGGAACTTCAAACGGGGTGATCCTCAAACGCCAAGCTTGTCGCGACGATCCGGTGAACCACGGCCTTTCGGCAACTCCGCTCGAGACGCCGCACCGCTAGTCTACCCGCCCGCGCCGCCGCCGCTGCAGCCCGCTCATGGGGGACAGTCGCGCTTGGGTTGTCCTACGATACTAGCCCGCAGCGCAACCAAGGAGGGGCAAGTCGTCCTTGGCGAGTTGCTCAAGAACCCTACGCCTACGGAACGGGATTCGCGGTTGCCGCGCCCAAGACCGCGGGTTTCCCTTGCCTGCGCTGCGGGCTCGTATGACAAAACAAGCTGTGACGGAGCGTTAGCCCCGCGATTTTTTCCGCCCCGCGGCCGATTCCGCCGGCACCTCCCCCGGCTTGTAGTCGGGCAGCCAGCCGCAGGGGAGGATGGCGAACAGCGCCAGCCCGGAGAGGACCAGGAACCCGATCTTGAGAGCCCGCAGGCGGCTCTGCGTGTTGATCCGCACCGCCTCTTCGACCTGGTCCGCCGTGGCCGAGGTCGCTGCCAAGCGGTCCTGCAGCTGGTCGTTGCGGATGAAGTTGATGTTGTCCAGGTTGAACTCCGCCCGCAATTCGGTTTGTTTGAACTCGGCGGGAATCAGCGGATTGTCGACGAGGTCGCGCAGGATGAGCGAGCTGAGCAGCCCGACGAGCAGCGTGCCCATCAGCGCCGTGCCCACCGCGGCGGCCAGGTTTTGGGTAACTCCGCGGAGCGAACCGACGTCTCCGGCCAGGTCCTTGGGCGCGGCGGTCACCAGCACGTTGAACAACAAGGTGACCAGCGCGCCTTGCCCTAGGCCTACGGTAACCAACCCCACGATTACCGGCGCCACGCTCCAATCGTTGCTTGCCACGAAGGCCAGCCAGGCCGTTCCGACGGTCACGAGTACGAAGGCCCAGCGGGCGATCGTCCGCGGGGTAAAGCGGTCGTAGAGCCGCACGATCAGGATCGCCGTAAAGAACACGGTGAGCATAAACGGCATCATTGCCACCGAGGTAGCCATGCTGCTCCGCCCCTGCACGATCTGGATATACAGCGGCACCGAGAAATTGATCGCCGCCTCCATGCTCACGATGATGAACAGCGTGAGCACGGCCGCCCACTCGCGCGGTGAATCGACGACCTCGAGCGCCAAGAGGGGCGTTTGGCCGTCGGCCGCCCGGCGATGCGTCCAGAGGAAGAAGCCCATCATGAGCACGAGGCCGACGAGAATCAGGATCGGCGCCGGCGACACGCCCAGCAGATCAAAGGGCGCAGCCGGCCGCGCAAGCAGCAAACCCCAGTTGCGCAGGTTGTTGAAACCGAACGTGATGCCGATGATGCCGAGCGCCGCGAGCGCCACCCCGACCGCATCGATCTGCACTTCGGCCTTTCCCTGCGATGGCTTGAGCTTGAAGCTCAAGGCCAAGATCGCGCAGGCATGGACGATCAGCAGTCCGAAGGCGAGCCGCCAGTTGATCGCCGCTACGTAGCCCACGATCACGAAGGCCAGCACGCCGGCGATCGCCCGCGCCGATCCGAGCCAACCGACCGCCTTGGCCTGCTGTTTGCCGCGGTAGTGATTGGCGATGAGCACGACAAGCGTAGGCACGAGCGCCGCCGCGGCCAGGCCGGCGAGGGCCTGCGCGGTGAGCATCACCGTGGCGGAGGGGCTCACGACCATGGTCACCATGGCGAGGGCAAACAATCCGACGGCGACCTGAAAGAACAGCTTGGCGCCGAACCGCTGGCCGAGCTTTGCGCCCAGCAGAATGAAGCCTGAGACGCCCAGCGAATAGAGCACGATGGCGGTGCCCACCGTGGTGGGCGGCGTATCGAAGCTCTCGACCATGCCCCCCATCGACACGGGGATCGCCGCCACGTTGAACGACATGAGCATCTGCCCCATAGCAATCACGATCATGGGCAACCACGAGTCGTGCGGCTCGTCGGACGAGTGAACGCGGGGTTGGGCAGCCATGGGTTTGGGCCTTGGGAGGAAGGAACTTCCGGGGGGGGATGCGTTGAACTGGGGTTTCGCGCGCTGCCTGAGCTCGTTGTTCTGTTCTGTTACTTGACCGGGGCAGCGAACCTCGTACGATTCTCCATCACGTTGATCGGAATAGAGTCAGTTCGCAGTCCACGAGGCGTGCCATGAGCTCGTTTGCAGGCAAGGTTGCAGTCGTCACCGGCGGAAACAGCGGCATGGGACTCGCCTCGGCGCAAGAATTCGCCCGCCGCGGCGCCAAGGTCGTCATCAGCGGCCGCGACGAAAAAACTCTGGCTGCGGCCGCCGAAAAGATCGGCGGAGAAACGCTGGCCGTGCGAGCTGATATTGCGCGGCTCGCGGACATCGATCGCCTGTTTGCCGAAACCAAGGCCCGCTTCGGCTCGATCGATGTGCTGTTCGCCAATGCCGGGGTAGGCAGGTTCTTCTCGCTCGAGGAGGCCACGGAAGAGTTCTACGACGAGATCATGGACATCAACCTCAAGGGAACTTTCTTCACGCTGCAGAAGGCGCTGCCGCTGCTGAACGACGGCGGCGCGATCGTGGTCAACACGTCGGTCGCCTCGAAGAAAGGCTTCGGCAACTTCTCCGTCTACTCGGCCAGCAAGGCCGGGCTGCGTTCGCTGGTTCGCTCGAGCGCCGGCGAACTGGCGCCGCGCAACATTCGCGTCAACGCCGTCGCGCCGGGGCCCATCGACACGCCGATCTTCACGCGACTCGACATGACGCCCCAGGCGGCTCAAGAAGCCAAAGAGGGCTTTGCCACCGCCGTGCCGCTGCGGCGCATGGGAACGCCGGAGGAAGTCGCCCTGGCCGTGGCCTTCTTGGCCTCGAGCGACGCCTCGTACATTACCGGCGTGGAACTCAACGTCGATGGGGGGATGGGCCAGATCTAAAGGTTGAAGCGAAGTCGGCATGGCGTCAGCCGTGGGGCTGCGAGACGAACAGGTCGAGCCCCAACCGCTGCGAGAGGAACCGCGCCACGAGTTGTCCCTTGACGCTGTTGCCGGCGGCGTCGAGCGGCGGCGCGAAAGTACCCAGGCCTCCCTTGCCCGGCGACACGGTGACGATGCCGCCGCCGATGCCCGACTTGCCTGGCAGGCCGATTTCGTACAACCAGTCTCCCGAGGTTTCGTAGAGCCCAGCGGTCGCCATCACCGCGAGCGCGTAGTGGCAGATCTGCGAGTCGACCACGCGCTCCTTCGTCAGCGGGTTCACGCCGCCGTCGGCGAGCGTGGCCCCCATCACGGCCAGGTCCTTGGCCGAGACGTTCAGCGAGCACTGCTTGGTGTAGAGGTCGGTCGCTTCGGCCGGGTCAAGATAGACGCGGCCGAAGCTCTGCAGCAGCCGGGCGATGCTTTGGTTGCGGAAGTTCGTAGCCGTGGCCGAGGCGTAGACCTCGTCGTTGAGCGGCAGCGTGCGGCCGGCGAACTGCGAGAGCCCCTGGTGAATGAACCGCCAGCGGTCGTCGAAAGAATTGCCCGGCACAAGACTGGTGGTGGCGATCGCCCCGGCGTTCACCATCGGATTGGTGCGGCCGCCCGGCCCCTGCTCGATGGCCGCAAGCGAATTGAAGGCCAGCCCCGTGGCGTTCACCCCTAACCGCTCGCGCACTTCCTGCGGCCCCAGTAGTTGGCACACGAGCGCGAAGACAAACGGCTTCGAGACGCTCATGATCGAGAACTCGTACTCGGCGTCACCCACGGCGTAAACCTCGCCCCCCGTGCCGACGACGCAGACGCCGAACAGGTCGCGGCGTGCCCGCTCGAGCGCGGGGTAGACGGCGGAGTTCTGTCCCTCGTCGTTCGACTTGTAGAGGGCATAGGCCTCGTCGACGAGCGCGGCGACGAACTCCGGCGGCGGCAGGTGGCCGGTGGAGACGTAGGAAGGAGGGAGGTTCGACGGTGCGGACGCGCTCATGAGCTTGCTCCCGAACACTTTCATCCGTGGTCGCATTGGTCCGCATAGCGGACCCTACGTGGGGTCCGCTATGCGGACCAATGTTTACACGCTCGGCCCCGCTTTCTCGCTCCGATTCTCCACCCGGAAGAACATAGCGAACAAGACCGGCATCACGATCATCGTCAGCACGCAGGCGAACGAGAGACCAAACATGATGCACACGGCCATCGAGCCGAAGAACGGATCTTTGAGCAGCGGGATCATGCCCAGCACCGTGGTGATGGCCACCATCATTACGGGGCGAAGCTTGGCGGTGCCGCCGTCGAGGAGCGCCCAGTAGGGGTCTTTGCCGGCGTCGATCTCGCCGCGGACCTTGCTGAGCACCACGATCGAGTTCTTGATCTGCTCCCCCCCCAAGCTCAGCACGCCCAACAGCGCCATGAAGCCGAAGGAGAAGCCGGTGAGCAACAAGCCGCCCACCACGCCGATCAGCGCCAGCGGCACGATCAGCCAGATCAGCAACGTGGACCGCACCGAGTTGAACAGGCAGACCACGATGAACACCATCAGCGCGAGCGCCATCGGCAGCGGTTTGGCCAGCGCCGCCTGAGCCCGCCGCGAGTCCTCGAACTCGCCCCCCCACTCGAGCGAGTAGCCCGGCGGCAGCTCGATCGCCTCGATGCCGGCCCGCACGCGGTTGAAGAGCTTGCTCGGCAAGCCGGCGCGCGGATCGGCATGAACCGTGATCGTCGGGAAGCGATCGCGGCGCATCACCACCGGGTCTTCCCAGCCCACGACGACGTCGGACACCACCTGGCTGAGCGGAATCATCCGCCCCGCCACCGGGCTCCAAATCTGCATGCTGTGGATCGCCTGCACGTCGGACCGCTCGGTGACCGGCGGCCGCGCGACGATTGGCAGCAGCCGCGTTTCTTGCGGAAACTCGCCGGCGCCTGCAGCGCCCGGCTCGCGATAGAACCCGACCGGCCGCCCCTCGAGGCTCGTCTCGAGCGCCTGTGCTACATCGGCCCGCGTGATGCCGTTGCGGCGGGCTTGGAACTCGAGCAGATCGGGCCGCAGCACCATTTCGCGCTGCCGCCAATCGCTGCGGATTCCAAGCGCGTTGCCTGCCGTCTCGATTACGACCTGGGCTTGGTCGGCCAGTTGGCGGAGCTGGTCCGGATCGGGGCCGGTGAACCGCGCCTGAATCCGGCCGCCGGCGCCGGGGCCGAGCAGAAACTTCTTGGCCACGGTGTTGGCGTCGGGATAGCGCTCGTCGAGGTGTTTTTGAATGGTCTCGATCAGGCCGGCGATCTTCCGCTCGTCGTCCACGTCGACCAGGAACTGCACGTAGGCCGTGTTCTCCTTCTCCGGCGAGTAGACCAGCAAAAACCGCATGCCGCCGCCGCCGATGAACGACGTGACGTGCGTCACTCCCGGCTGCGTTTGGATGTATTCCTGCACGCTCGCGGCAAAGGCCTCGCTCTGGCGAATGTGCGTACCGGCGGGCAGAAACGCGTCGACCATGAACTGCGGCCGCGTGGCCGGCGGAAAGAAGCTCTGGTCGATCCGCGTAAAGCCGTAGACCGAGAGCAGGAACAGCCCGACCGCCGACGCGATCACCAGCCACCGCGCCCGCAGCGCCATTGCCAAGAGTCGGCGATATGTTTGGAACACGAACCCGCCGTAGGGATCTTTGGCCGGCCCACCGCCGCTCGCCAGCGGCTTGAAAGACAGGTAGCTCAAGAGGGGCGTCACCGTGATCGACGACACCCAGCTCAGGCTGAGCGAAATCAGGATTACCCAGAACAGTGAATTGCAGTATTCCCCCGTGCGGTCTTCCGAAAGCCCGATCGCGGCGAAGGCGATGACGCCGATCGCCGTGGCCCCGAACAGCGGCCACTGATTCTGGGCCACGGTTTCCTTCACGACCTCGAGCTTGTCCCGCCCCGACTCGATGCCGACCTTGATCCCTTCGATCACGATGATGGCGTTGTCGGTCAGCATGCACAGCGCGATGATCAGCGCCCCCAGCGAAATCCGCTCCATCAGCAGATCGCCCACCAGGTACATGACCAAGAACGTGGCCATGATCGTGAGGAACAGCACGGCGCCGATGATGATGCCCGTTTTCCGCCCCATGGCGAAGAACAGCACCACGAAGACGATGGTGACCGCTTTGATCAGGTTGAAAATGAAGTCGCCGGTGGCCAGCGTCACCGCTTCGGGCTGAAAGTTGATCTCGCCAATCTCAATGCCCAAAGGTTGCTGGGGGGCAAGCTGGGCGAGCTTCTTGCGCAGCCCCTCCCCCATCACCACCACGTTGCCCCCTTGCACGGTCGAAATGCCCAGGCCGACGGCGGGCCGGCCGTCGAATCGCAGCAAGCGGCGCGGCGGGTCGGCGGAGGCCCGCTCGAGCGTGGCCACGTCCTTGAGCAGCATTTGCCGGCCGCTCCGGTCGGAGCCGATCACCAGTTCGAGCATTTCGTCGGCCGAGTTGAACGCCCCCTTGGGGTCGACCGCCAGATGCTCGTCCCCCACGCGAATGCGGCCGCCGTCGGCCGCGATGTTCTTGGCCTGCAGCAGCCGGTAGATCTGCTCCTCGTTGATGCCGAGCTGCGCCAGTCGCTGCCGCGAGATTTCGAGATACACCACCTCCTGCTGCTCGGCGAACAGGTCGACCTTGCTGACGTTGGGGACCGACAGCAACTCGCGGCGCAAAAACTCGGCGTAGCGCCGCAGTTCGGCGTCGCTGTAGCCGTCGCCCGTGATCGCCAGGAACACGCCGTAGACGTCGCCGAAGTCGTCGACCACCAGCGAGCGGCCCCGCGCCGCCGGCGGCAACAGCGGCTGTACGTCGTTGATCTTGCGGCGCAGCTCGTCCCACACCTGCGGAATGCGGTCGCGGGTGAAGGGGTCCTTGATGACGGCCGTCACCACCGAACGGCCGCGCGTCGATTCCGACTCCACTCGTTCGAGCTGCCCAAGTTGCTGGCAGGCGATCTCGATCGGGTTGGTCACCTCTTGGGCGACCTCTTCCGCGCTCGCGCCCGGATAGGGCGTGATGATCAGCGCCTCTTTGATCGTGAACTCGGGGTCCTCGAGCCGGCCGAGATTCTGGTAGGCGACGACGCCCCCCACCAGCACGAACAGCATGGCGAAGTAAACGACGCGGTCGTAGCGAACCGAGAGTTCCCCGGGATTCACGATTGCCCGCCTCCCAGCGCGTCTCCCAGATCACGCACGGTCATCCCGTCTCGCAAGAACGACACTCCCGCCGTGGCGATCCGTTCTCCCGGCTCGAGCCCTTCGGTGATTTGGATCTGGCCGCCGCTGGTTTCGCCGACCTTCACGACGCGCGGCGACACCTTGCCCCCGTCGCCAACGACCCACACCACCTGTTGGCCGCCCGGCTGCTGCCCGACGGCGGAGACGGGCACCATGATCCGCTGGCCCAGGGCCGTCGAGCGGCGATAGCTCAGCGTCACGCGGGCCGTCATCCCCGGCAGCACGCGCACCCCCGCGGGGGCCTGCATCGCCACACGGACGATGAACGTTTGCGTCGTCGGGTCGGCCACTTGGGCCACCTCGCGAATCCAGACCGGGTATTGCACGCCCGGCGCCCCGCTCAACTCGGCGGTGATCTCCTGGATGTCGGCCAACTGGATGTCGGCCCCCATGATCGTCTCCGGCACGTCGACCGCGATGTCGATTTCCTCGACGTCCTGGAACCGCACGATCGGCTGCTTGGCCGTCACGTTCTGATTCTGCTCGACGAACCGCTGGGCAATCACGCCCGCGAACGGGGCGTTCAGCGTGGAGTCGGCCAGATTGATGTTCGCCCCTACCACCTGCCCCTCGAGCCCGCGCACCTGGGCTTCGACGGCGCGGATGTCTTCGTCGCGGCCGATGGTGCCCATCTCGAGCAACTGCACGGCCGATTTGTGGTCTTCCTGGGCCACGCGATAGGCGGTTTGGTAGTTGTCGAAGGCTTCTCGCGTCACCGCGCGGCTGGCCACCAGCGGACGGGCGCGATCGAGCTGCGCCCGGGCGTTCTCGAGCCGCACGAGCGCGGCCCGCACCTGCGATTCGCGCCGCAGGCGTTCCTCGGGGCGTTCGCCGGCCCGGAGCGCGGCAAGCTGGGCCCGGGCCTGGTCGAGCTGCCCCTGCAGTGCCTTCAAGCGCGCCTGGAACTCGTCCTGGCGGAGTTGCGCGATGAGCTCCCCTTTCTTGACCGGCTGGCCTTCCTTCACCGGGAAGTTGGTCAGCAACCCCGGCACCTGAAAGGCGAGCTCGGCCGACTTTTGGGCCTCAACGCGGCCCGGGAAGGAGCGCACGTGGGCTTCCTCGCCGGCGGCCACGATCATCGTGCGGACCGGCCGAACGGCAGCCGGCGCGGCGGCCGGTTTGCCGCCGCAGCCCGTGATCCAAGGGATCGCCAGCCAGCAAAGCGCTAGGCCGCCGCGACAGCAGACGCGTGATGCAGTCATGAAAGCCACAAGTTTTTTTGGACGAGACACGAGCGCTGCGGGCGGGGTTCCGCCCAAGCAGCGCCATCGAAGACGAGAGAACGGCAACCGGCGATCGCTTAAGCCCGCGCCGGCAGCTTCCGCAGGGCGAACGCCAGGGCCACCCACATCCAGCCGTTGAGCAGCAGATCGATGCCGATGTAGAGCCCAATGAACCACAGACCGGAACCGGGCCACTGCTTGTAGATCAAGAGCCCCAAGAGCGCGGTGACGACGCCGTTGAGCAACACCCAACCCCAACCCGGAAAGCGGTGCGTCAGCGCCGAGACGGCGCGGAAGATGCCGCCGATCATGAGGAACAGAGCAATGATCAGCGTGAGCTGCAGCGCGCTCTCGGCCGGTTGATCGAAGATCATGAAGCCCACGACGGCGTAGAGAATGCCCATGAGCAAATGCACCAGGGTGCCGCCCCAGCGGCCTACCGAAAATGCACTCACGATCTGCGCGATTCCGGCGGCCATGGTGACCACGCCGAACAGCCAGGTCGCGGCCAAGGTCAGGCTGACGGTGCAGGCATAACCGAGTGCAATCGTGCCCATCACGACCATCGCAATGCCCAGGGCCAAGAACCAACCCCAGGAGGAGCGCAGGTTTTGTAGTTCTTCCTGCGTGCCGCCAAATCGAGGTCCCAGCGTAACCGAGCTCATTTCGATCCTCCTCCGCGAGTGAAGCGCGAGACGTCCAGCTTCGGGGACAGCCCGCTATGTACGAACGGCGACTCCTTGCCGAGGCCCCCCGAAACGCTACCCGGACCGCTCTAGGTGCCAATCGCCGCGCGAACTCGCACGGCGCAAGCGCGGGATAGAAGTCAAAGGGGTCGTAGGCGATCGCCACCGCGCGGGGCGATCGGGCCGCGGATGAGTATAGCACGCGATCTCCTACTGACGAGGGGTGTGCCGGCGGGAGCACCGCTTGAATCTTCCGATTCGACACGAGCGGGTGGATGCGCCAAAAACGCGGCTTGTGCAGGGCCTCGCGCCGATTGATTCCCGCTCGGCGGCAGGCTCTATTTCTCTCGGAGGGACCTACGCTTGCGTGTTGATCAAACGCGACTCCGAGCGCGGCCCGACAAACGCGCCCTCCCCGCCCTGCCCTCCCGCAGCCATGATCCGCCGAATCCACAGCCTGCTTCTGGCCGGCCTGATCGCCACCGTCTGCGCGGCTCCGGCGCGCGCCGAGGACGCCGCCGCTTCGCCGGAGCAGCGCGAGCGCGCCAGCCAGGTGCGCACCGCCGCCGAAAAACTGCTGAACGCCAAGCAGCGTGGCGATTGGCGCCAAGTGGCCGAACTCTGGACGCCCGAAGGAAGCTACGTCGACGCAGCCGGCCGGAAGTTCAAGGCTCGCGAGCTGGCGAACCGCCAAGGTCCCGCTGCGCCGGGCGGAAAGACGACAGACCTTCACGTCCACGACGAAATCCGTTTCGTCACGCCCGACGTGGCGATCCTCGAGGGCCTCCAGCCGACCGAGGTCCAGCCCGACGGCGCGGTGCAGTCGGTGCGGTTTCTCGCGATTTGGGTCGAGCGCGACGGCAAGTGGCTGCTCGACACGCTCCGCGAAGCGGCCGTGACCTCGCCGGCGCCGCACGAGCGGCTCGAGCCGCTGGCCTGGCTGCTCGGCGAATGGACCGCTTCGACCAAAGAGGCCGACGTGCTCCTCTCCACGCACTGGAGCGCGAGCGGCGCGTATATGCTCCGCGACTTCCTTGTTCGCTCCGCCGACGGCGCCCTGACCTCCGGCACGCAGCGGATCGGCTGGGACGCGGCGGCAGGCGAAATCAAGTCTTGGACGTTCGACTCGGCCGGCGTCGTGAGCCAGGCGACCTGGCGGCAAGACGGCAAGCAGTGGATCGCCGCCGGCGAAGAGACCCTGCCCGACGGCGCCCGCGTACAGACTAAGACGACCTACGCCCCGCAGAGCGACGACCGCATCCGGGCGACGATCGAGCGCACCGAGGGGGAAGCGCCCCTGCCGAAGCTGCAGCTCGAGTTTCGCCGCGCGCAGGAAAACTAAAAACCCCTCGACGCCCGACGTCCGAACGTCGCGCCGACCGACGGAGAGCATTCGCCATGACCCGCTTTTTGCAACCGATCGTTGCCCTGGCCCTGCTGCTCGCGCCTTGCGCATTGGCGCTCGAGGCCCAAGAGCCTGCGGCCCCGGCGAGCAAAGTTGACGCCGCGGAGCTCGAGCGGCAGGAACTCCTCGAGGGGCGGCGCTGGCGCCGCGTGCGCCGCGAGTTCCACGACTGGCTGGCGATCCAGCAGATCTACGACGCCGACGAGGTGGCGCAGATCAAGGAGGAGATCGACGAGGTGGCCGCCGACATGACGGCCCCCGAGCTGCTGGACTTCATGGACGATCTCGAGGACCGGCTCGACGTGCTCATGAGCCCCGAGGCGGCCGAGGCCCGCCGCTGGCTCAACCAGTTCCTGGCCGTGCAGGCCAAGTACACCGACGAAGAACTGCGGGCTCGCCGCCCCGACCTGGTCAACATGACGGCCGGCGAAATCCGCCGCGAGATCGAGCAGTTGCAGCGCCGCCGCGGGGGCGTGCAGCAATCGCAGGCGGCCTTCGATCGTGCCCGCACCGGCCAGATCGACGCCCGCCGCACGGCGGCCGAAGCGCCGCGCCGTCCGCGGCCGGAGCGCGCGGCGGCCGACCCCGACCGCTTCCGCAGCCGCTATGCCCCGGTGCGCAACGAACCGAGCCCCGCCGCACAACGCTCGAACTTCTGGGTCGACCCGTACGGGCGGGTAAATCGATGGGGTTGGGGGCTGTAGCGCCCCGTAGGCTGGGGCGAGCCTCAGCGAGCCCCACCGCCGCTCGCTCAGTCCTTGCCCTACGGACTGACTACCTCGGCCCCCTCGCGGGTAACGAGGGCGACGAACACCTCGTCTTTCGTGCTGTCGGACAAGAATCGCACTGCACCATCGCACATCGCGACGTGGGCGCCGCCGGGATGGAAGCTGTAGGCGGCAGAGCGGTTGTCGCCGTTCACGTAACGAAGGGGTACGCCTCCCAAGGTATAGGAGGATTCAGAGCCTCCGTGAGACGAATCCACGGGTCGACTCTATAGCCGGCCGCGGCCTGCCACCACAACGGCTGCCGTGCGGGCAGGCGCATGGTTAGGAGGCGAACGATCGGCAGCCCATTAGCAATCTCTGCCTTTGACGGGCAGTCCAGATCAGCATTCCGAGGAAGAGCAGGACCGCGCTCGCCGGCTCGGGCACAGCGGCGCGCGTGCCGAAGTTTGCCTTGAGGATGCCGAAATCGGACAAGTCGACCTTCATGTTTTGGTCGAAGTCCCCGGTGCGGAAACGATCGCCGGAGCCGAAGTGCTGCTTGAGGATCGCGAAGTCGGACAGGCCCACCACGCCGTCGAGGTCGGCGTCGCCAGGAATGGAGACCGGCTGGTACATCCAGACCGCTCCGTAGCCGAAGGGGTAGCCGCCCGGCCCCACCGGGCCAATGGCGAAATCCTCCCCGATCAAGAGGTCCTGGCCAGCCATAGCAAAGGCCTCACCGAAGTGCTGAAGAGGCCCTGGCACTGGGCTGACGAGCGTTTGTAGTAGATTGCCATCTGTGTCGTAGAGGAACGCCTTTCCCGCGCTCATGCCTTCGCCGTCATTAAAAATGGAGCCGATAATGAACGTATGATCGGTGACCGCGGACAGCGACCAGCCGAACCAATTCATGTCGGCGGGTTCGGGGTCCGGGATGGTCTTTAGCAGCTTGCCGTCATGGTCGAATAAAAACACCTCGCCGGTCTGGATTCCGTCGACCACCTTTTGGCTCGCGCCGATCAGAATGTTATCACCGACCAACGCGATCGAGCCTCCAAATACCTCTTGGTTCACGTCGGGGTTGGGCGCCGGATTGTACAGCGTGCCGAGCAGGTTTCCGCTGAGGTCGAACAAGAACACGGCTCCGGAGTTCGGAGCCAGAGTGTCGTCGCGAAAGTCGCTCACCATGATGCGTTCGTGGTCGAGGAACTCGACCGACCGTCCGAGGTCGCCTCCGAACTGCGCATTCGGGCTTACAAGCGTTTGCACCAGATGACCGTCTAAATCGAATAGATACGTAGCGCCAGCCTCAGGCGCCGCGGCATCAGCATTAATTGCGCCGATCGCCACCAAGTCGCCGTTGCTCGCGACGTCGCGGGCACCAAACAGCCCGTTTGGCTGCGGATCGGGATTGCGATAGGTCTGCAACAGGTTACCGTCCAGATCCAGCAGGTAGGCCGAGCCGGCATCCTTCGCGCCGGTATCGTCCTGAAAGGCGGTGGCCAGCACTTTATCGTTGCCGACCGCGGTGACGTACCAACCGAACCAGTCACTTTTGTCAGGCCCTGGCTCTGGATTGGGAATGGTTCGTAATGGATTGCCATTGCGATCGAAGACGAACAAAGCACCCGCCTCGCGAGCGCCCAGGTTGGAGTTGATCGCGCCGATAACGATCTTGTCGCCCACCACCGTGATCGACGCCCCGAAGCGATTGGCGAAGGCGGCGTTGTCGTCGAGCGGGTTCACGATCTTTTTCAGGAGCGTGTACTCGACGCCGAGAGCATCTTGGGCTGCCGTTAGGCCCAAGCTCAAACATGCCAATCCAAGAACCGGTCCGACTCGTCGGACGAGGGCAACGAGCAACCAACGCACCTGCAACCAGCAGGACCCAAGCCGCCGGCTCAGGCACAGCGGCGCGCGTGCCGAAGTTTGCCTTGAGGATGCAATCGGACAAGTCGACCTTCATGTTTTTGGTCGAAGTCCCCGGTCAGAAAGCGATCCCCCAGCCCGGTGCTCTTTGAGGATGCGGTCGGACAGGCCAACCACGCCGTCGAGGTCGGCGTCGCCGGGAATGGACCCTGGTACATCCAGACACGGCCCCGTAGCCAAAGGGGGTAGCCGCGGAGACCCATCAGGGCCGCCAGCATAGTGCCGCCGGGCAATCCTCCCGACATAGCAAAGGCGTTGCCGAAGTGCTGCTGTTCTCGAGGACGGGCTCATAAACGCCTGGAGGAGATGGCCGTTAGTATCGAAGAGAAACGCTTTACCGGGCGTCGTACCCTTCGGCATCGTTGAAAGTGAGCGACAACGAACGTGCTGTCCGACACCGCGCTCAATGACCAACCGAACCAGTTGGCGAAGTCCGCAGGCTCGGGGTCAGGAATGGTCTCCAAGAGCTTGCCGTTGCGGTCGAAAAGGTAGGCCGATCCCGAATCCGGTGCTTGGCTCGCTTCGCCCCGATGCGCCCACGAGAATCTTGTCGACCAACTCTACCCACGATCGGCGGCTGAATACCCGTCTGGGTAGTGGATGTCCGGTGTTGGGTTCTCAATCGTCAGCAGGTTGTTGCCGGCTAGGTCGAACAAGAACACCCGGCGCCTGCATTATTAGCTAAGGCATCATCCCGAAAGTCTCCAACCAGAGACGTGATCGTGATCCAAGAACCGAACTGCGCAAAGTCTCCAAGGTTCTGCCCTTGGGCTGACAAGTGTTCGCACGAGCGCGCCGTTCAGGTCATAGAGGTAGACGGCTCCCGCCTTCGGCGCGGCATCATTGGCCTCCCACGCGCGATCGCTACCATATCGCCGTTCGACGACATGTCGCGCAGCGCTGAATTCGCCGCCGGGTTCTGCGATGGGCTGCGGGCGTGCAACAATTGGCCCCCCGAGCAAAGAGGTAGGCCGCCCCCGCATTCTCGCCATCAGCATCGTCATTTCTGCTCGAGATAAGTACCTTGTCGTCGCCGACGGCGGTCATGGTCTCGCCGAACCAGTCATCCTTATTGGGCCCAGGCATCGGGTTCTCGATGGTCCGTATATATTGGCCGTTGCGATCGAACACGAACACGGCTCCGGCGGACTGCGCACCCAAATCGGCATCGCGGGCTCCAATGAGAATCTGATCCCCCACCTCAGTGATTGATTCGCCGAAACGGTCAGCGATCGCCGCATTGTCGTCGAGCGGGTTCACGATCTTCTTCAGGAGCGCGTACTCGACACCCAGCGCGGGGTGCGCGAGCACGAGCGTCGCCACCATAAGCCATGCGGCAGAACGCAAGGTCCGCTTGCTGAGGCGGCCCATGCTTAGGGGGAGTGTGGTCATGGAACGGAGTCTAACTCGAAGCGTCGCGCACGTCACCAAATCGGCCTCTTGCCGCATCGTTTCGGACGCTAACGATTCCGCGGCATCGCTGAGAGCGACGCAGGTTACCATGCGCGGCGATCCCGACCGGTGCTAGATGCCCCTAAAAGAATCGTGGTCGCCTGTCACCGCAAAAGCCGCATGGTTAGGAGGCGAACGATCTGAAGGGAGTGCGGTTTTGTCGCCGGTCCACTTCGGCGGCTTTCGCTGGTGGTTCACCTGCCCGCTTATTATGCGCGGCCGGGCGTGCGAACGACGGGTGGCAAAGCTCTATTCGTCACCCCGCAGCCCCTACTTCGGCTGCCGGCAGTGCATGGGGCTGACCTACGAGAGCTGCCGGGACTCGCGGCTGAAGTTACGGCTGTGGGCGGGCATCCGGCGGTCGCGGCAAGATGGGTAGGGGCGGGTCTATTGCAGCTTGCTGATGTCGACCACTTCGCCGCCGGCGCGAGTCATGATAGACCCAATTAGGTGAGGTGAAGTGCCCGCGCGGACCACGCGCACGGCGCCGTCGCACATCAGGATATGCACGAGGCCCGGATGATCCGAGTACAGCGAGTAGTAGTTGTCCAGATTGAACCCCTCGGGCCAGCCAATCCCGCCCTCCTCGGAGGTCATCCAGGCGCCACACTCGAACGGCTCCAATAGCAACTCCTGCCTTTCGGGCGGCTGATTCAGGAGCGTCTCGATGCGAAGTGGTTTGGCCGCCTGCTCGAAGACGAGCAGCGTATTCGAGAGCCCATCTTCGATGTTGGCCAGCCGCGGAGGGGCGACCGCTGCACGAATAAGGACGTCGCTGGATAGTTGATTATCCCAGTCGGTCTCGGCGTTGATCCCCGACCAAGCTCCAGCGCCCCGCGGGTCAAAGGAGCCGGAGTAGTCGAGGGCGGCGGCGGACGGGCGAGGGCGGCTGCCCGTGCCGAAGCCGTCGATCATCCGCGGATAGCCGTTCGTCGAGGGGCACTGGTGGATCGGCAGGAAATGAGCCAAGATTGGCTGATTCTTGGGGTCCAGGGGCGCCCGCGAGAGATCGAGCCGGTCGTAGAGCGATTGCTCTTCGTGAAACGGCAAGAGCGTGCTACGCCAGGAGTACTGCTGCCATTTGATGTCAAGGGCGGGGGAGACGCGGCGGCCGGCCGCGTCGAACGAGGCTGAAATCCACGCCGGCAAATGTTCGCGATGCTGGTTGGCGTAGTTGTGCAGGGCGAGACCAACCTGCTTGAGGTTGTTGCGACACTGCATCTTGCGGGCGGCCTCGCGGGCCGCCTGCACCGCCGGCAGCAAGAGCGCGATCAGGATCGCGATGATGAAGATCGCGACCAAGACTTCGGTAAGAGTAAAGCCGACGCGGTGCTTCGATTTGCTCATGGCGGACTGACCACTTCGCCACCCTCGCGTGATATGAGAGCTACGAACACCTCGTCTGCTGTGGTCTCGGACAAGAAGCGCACCGAGCCATCGCACATGCCCACGTGGGCGCCGTCGGGATGGAAGCTGTAGGCGCCCCATGCGCTCGAGCCGTTCACGTAGCGCAGCAGACTTCCGCCGATCAAGTAGGATCTCTCGTCGGACCAAACCCAGGGGCCTGCCAATGTGGCTAGTTCCAAACGCAGCTCGCGATCAAAAGTGTAGTCATGAGGCCGACCGGCTTGCTCGGCGACGAGCACTGTGTTTGAGAGTCCGTCCGTCACGTAGCTCCAGCGGCCCCACATTTTCGTTGTGGCTGGCCCAATCTTCAACTCACTAAAACTTAAGCTGCCCGCAGCGAAGCCAAACCACGCTCCTGCCATCAAGTCGGCCGGGCGGTACATAGGCGGCTGAACGGTAAAAGCAGCCGAATAGTCCGCAACGGCCAGCCTGGCGTAGGCAAGCTCGTTCCACTTCACGTCTTGAAGCACTCGCGGATGGTCCGGAGTGCTCGGGCACTGATACTCGGCAATCACCTGGCCGAGCACTTCAGGCGTCAGTATATCTCCGTTGCGGTCGATTCTCGGTGTGAGGTAAGTCGCCGACTGTTCCAGGAATGGGAGGATGAAGACTCGCCAAGAGGCTGCACTCGAGTCCGGGGTCCCGACGGAAGGCAAAACGTCGCCGCGCCCGGCTTGCGTCGAGTAGTTGTGAACCGCCAGGCCCATCTGCTTCAGATGGTTGGCGCACTGCACCCGCCGCGCCGCTTCCCGTGCCGACTGCACGGCCGGCAACAGCAGCGCGATCAGGATGGCGATGATGAAGATTGCGACCAGGACCTCGACGAGCGTGAAGCCCAGGCGTTGTTTCAAGTTGTTCATGGCGGGCTCACCGCCTCGCCCCCTTCGCGGCTTACCAGGCCGATGAACAAGTGATTCGCCGTGGCCTCGCTCAACCAGCGGACGCTGCCGTCGCAGTAGGCGACCTGGGCGCCGCCGGGGTGGAAGCTGTAGGCGTTGGCGAAGTTTCGCTTGTTCACGTAAATCCCCTCGCCGGCCGACCAGGCCAACCCCCAGACGAAATGGTCTAGGTCCGCTTTCGCCCAGCCTCCGATCAGCGCTCCCTTCTCTTCCAGCGTTTGCCCTGGACCATAGTTGTCGGGCTTGCCCGCCTGCTCCACGATCAGCAAAGTGTTTGAGAGGCCATCGCCCACGTAGCTCCAGCGGCCGGGCAACGTCCAGGCTTCGAGGTAGGTGTTCGAACCGCGATCGGTGTCGGACACCGTGACAGTGGGCAGGCCGAACCAAGCCCCCGCAAGGTAATCTCCGCCCTGTTCCGGCGTTGGCACCCGGACTGTAAACGAAGCGACGTAGTCAGTCGCGCTGTGATCGCGCCAGACGGTGGTCGCGCCGCCGATGGAATCCACGTGCTCGATCGTTCGCAGATACCCCGGCGTGCTAGGACACTGATACTCGGCAATGCGCGCCGCGACGACCGCCGGGCTGAGCACGCTCGAGTCGAATCCCTCAGGTCCCGGGATGTCGTAGAAGGCGTGCTTCTCGAGATACGCCAGGATCGAGTAGCGCCACACCGAAAACGAGCTGCGCATTCGCCGATTGAAGGCCGGCAGCACGTCGCCACGCCCCGCCTGATTCGTGTAGTTGTGAACGGCGAGCGAGATCTGCTTCAGATTGTTGGCGCAGCGTATTCTTCGGGCGCTTTCCCGCGCCGACTGCACGGCCGGCAGCAACAGCGCGATCAGGATCGCAATGATGAAGATTGCGACCAACACTTCGACCAAGGTGAACCCGCGCCGGACCATTGAGTGATCTCCGCGAGAACGCACAAACCATGGCTCGATTCTATAGCGTGACCATCCGCGCCACCATGACGGCAGTGGTCTGGTTGGAGCATCGTTTGGCTACGAACGAATCCTGCGGCCGACGTTGCCGAAATCGCCGCTGGTTCGAATGCGCGGGTTAGGGGTCGTGGATGCCAATTCTCAGCTGAACCGCCGTCGTCCGCCGGCAGCACGGTGAGCGCTGCCGGCGGACGCGGATCGGACCACGAATGCCACGACGTGGTCGCTCGGCAGGACCGGTGGTAGTCAGAGTGTGGATGGTATCTCTGGCCTGCCCCTATAAGAATCGCGGGGGCCTGTCACCGCGAATTGATCGTGATCGCAAGACTCGACGGAATTGCTTGTCAGCTCTTGCGTTATGAAAACGCGACTCGCTCGTCCACGGAAGTGCCTTCCGTCCTCGGTGTTCCACAACACCCTGAAAAGGCGCTGAGTCACCTTGCCGCGAGAATCGTTTCCCCTCGAGGCTCGCGCAGGCTAGCATGTGTTGTGACAGTTAGCCCTTGCCCGCACCGCGTAGTCCGTGGCGTGAACAGCGAGTCCGCACCGCATCCTTCGATGGGTTTTTGGAGCCGCACCTCCACGAACTTCCTGCGCGCCTTGAGGTCAAAGGATGATGCCGCCTGGGAGCGCATCCTTGCCCGCGCCTGTTGGCATGTGTTCGCGGTGGCAGGTGCGGCCGGTTTGTCGCCGGAAGATGCAGAAGATGTCATTCAAGACGTGCTGCTGACCGCGAGCAAGAGCTTGCCGAGTTTCGAGCCGAACGGGAGACGCGGAGCTTTCCGCGCCTGGCTGAATACCATCGTGCGGAGACGCCTGGCCGATAAATGCCGCGAGCGTCGCGCCTGCTTGGACCTGGCAACGGGGAGCGCTGACGCAAACCGCCTGTTGGCGAAACTCGCCGGCCACTCGTCCGACCAGGACCTTCCGTCGCGGACCATGATCTCGGAGGAAGTGCTCACCAAGGTGCGCTCGACTTGTGCGCCGGAGACGTGGGAGGCCTTCACGCGTCAGGTGTATGAGGGGTGGAGCGCGGAGCGGGTTGCCAACGAACTGAGCATTACGCTTAATCAGGCCTATCTGGCCAAGTCCCGGATCATTCGGCGACTACGGGACGCGATCGACCGTAAGGGGCAGGCGCCGTGAACAGCTTCGCGCTTACTCCGCCATCGCAAGAACCGACTCCGTGCCCGCCGCCCGACCGACTGTCGGCGTTTTTGAACGGGCAACTCGCAGCGGACGAGCTCGAAGCCATTGGCGACCATACGGGTCGCTGCAGGGGATGCCTGGCAGTGCTCGGGGAGTTCGAACAGCGGCCCGATCCGTTCGCCAAGCGGACGCGACAAGGCTTGTACCACCTGCGCGGAAGCTCTGACTTCGTCCGGCTCCTCGAAAAGATGGGCGGCCGCTTTGGAATCGACCTCTCGCAGGCATGGGAGGATCTACGCGCGGACCCAGGCCACGCCCTCGATCCCGACGTCCTTCCTTATGAGATTCCCGCTCGCCTCGGCCAGTACGAAATCCTGGAGCTCATTGGCCGGGGTGGAATGGGAATGGTCTATCGTGCTCGCCACATCGCCCTCAAGAGCGAGCGAGCGCTAAAGGTCCTGAATCCGGGCCGCAGCACCGACCGCCAGATCGGTCAATTCTATCGCGAAATCGAGGCGGTTGGCCGCCTGCAGCATCCCAACATCGTGGCGGCGCACGACGCGCTGCAGGAGCAGGGCCTCCATTTTTTGGTCATGGAGCACGTCGAGGGTGTCAATCTCGCTCAGTTGATCAGCCGGGCCGGACCGCTCTCGATCGGCGACGCAGCAGAGATCGCCCGCCAGGCCGCCCTCGGACTGGGTTACGCGCACAAGCATGGCATGATCCACCGTGACGTAAAACCTTCGAACCTGCTGCTATCGAGCGCCGGCGTCGTCAAGATTCTAGATCTGGGTCTCGTGGCTTTCCGCGTTCCTGCGGAGGCCAATGCCCCGTGCGCCGAGCAGAGCCTTGAAGGCACGCCGGCATACATGGCGCCTGAACAGTGGGCTGGGGCGGCGAACCTCGATGCGCGCGCCGACCTTTACAGTTTGGGTTGCACCTTGTTCGAACTGTTGGTCGGAGCGCCTCTGGCTTCGGCGAAGGAGGATGGCACGCGAGAGTTCGGTCGGTTGCCAAGGCTCCGCCAACGCCGGCCGGAAGTTCCGCGCGAGCTCGACGCGCTGCTGCAACGGATGCTGTCCGAGCGGCCTGAAGGCCGGCCGAGCGACGCCGAAGAGGTAAGTGAGGCGTTAGCCCCGTTCTGCCGAGGGGCAGCGCTAGAGCGACTGGCTTTGCCTTTCGTCGGGACGGCCGCTGAAACGATGGCCGAACCAGGCGCTTTGTCTGCACCCTTTGACCGCGGGCGGCACTGGCGCATTACTCGCCGAAGCCTGATTGCAGGCGCAGCCGCGGCGGCGGCTTCCGCCGGCACGTTTGCCTGGTTCAGGCCGCGCCGAAAACCGGAGGCATTCCTGCTGCCGACCGGCAAATGGCCCCAATGGGTCTTATTGGAAGGCCCGGACAAGCCTGCGCCTCCGCAAGTGCAACACGGATCGATCGCTGTGCATTCAGCCGCTTGGGCGCTTCTTGGTTTGGGCGTGGCTACGCGATTCCCCTACAAACTCACAGCGCGAATGTCCGTCACGAACGAAACGCGACGCGCAGGCCTCTTTTTCGGCTATGGGACGCTCCATAACGAAAGTGGTGCGGCCTGCCAACTCGTCGAGTTCGATCACTACCGCCCCAATGGGCTCCGGGTGAATTGGTCGGAGCTGACCGACGCTTCGCTCTACGATCCGCCCTCACCGAGCGTTTTTCCACTGGCCTATGGCGGCGAGTCCGTTGCGGCGGGCGCCTTGCACGAGCTCGAAGTGACCGTGGAGCAGTCGGGAGTGACCGCCGTGTCCGTGAATGGGCAGCGATCGGACCTTGCCCAACTAAGCGGGGTAGTCCGAGGAGGGCACGGGCGCGCCCTGGGCATCGTCGGTGTCTTTGTCGAGCAAGGCGACGTCGTCATTGAACGGCCCCAGCTCATCTACCCCTGACGCGCTAGCGAAAGTCGTCGTCGAGCACCGACTCCCCGCCGTCTCGAGTCATGAGAGCCTGAAACACAGCGTTCGAGGTGCGCTCCGACAAAAAGATCGCCGATCCATCGCACATTAAGACGTTGGCGCCACCAGGATGGAAGGAATAGACCGAGACGTTGTTCTGTTGGTTGATGCTCGTCTCCACCCAAATGACGAAATTGCCCCAGTCCCCCGCCATCCAAGCGCCATCGCTCCAGGAGCGCTCAAAGACGAACTGGCCCTGGAAGTACAGCGTCGGCCGACCTGCTTGCTCAGCGATTTGGACGGTTTGTGAAAGACCGTCCACGATCGAACTCAACCGCGTCGGGCCCCATTCCACCTCTGAGTCGAGCGCCTGGTCGCGTACCGGCTGAAAAGCCTCAGATGCCCATGCGCCGGCGTTGTTGGTTAAATGCCGGACCGCGCTGTAGTCACTAGCGGCTGCATCGATTCCAAGATACATGTTTGGGCCGACTCCGGCCTGAGCCACGCGGCGCGGCCGCCCAGGCGTCGAGGGACACTCGTAGGTCGGGATGGTGGTGCGGAGGGCCGCACGATTGAGCGGGTCAAGAATGCTCTGGCGAAAGACTAATCGGTCAAAGAGCGCGAGTTGCTCCAAATTGGGCAGCAGAGTCGCTCGCCAGCCGAAGGAGGACCAGGGTTCTACATCGCCGCGGCCACTTACCGGCTGCAGTCGGGCATCATACCGGTACGGTACGGACGCAGGCTGGTAGTCGCGAGTCGCCGCGGCGTACGACGCCAAAGCGAGGCCGATTTGCCTTAGATTCGCAACGCAGGTCACTCGGCGCGAAGATTCCCGGGCCGCCTGGATCGCTGGAAGCAACAGCGCAAGGAGGAGCGCGATCACGAAAATCGCGACCAGCACCTCGACGAGCGTAAACCCACGTCGGAGCATCGCCCTGAGCCTCCGCGAGAACGCACGAAACAAGGCTCGATTCTAGGGCGGCCGCGAGCGTGTCGCCAGAACGGCTGCGTGCGGGTTGCCGCATGGTTCGGGCACGAACGATTCGTAGGCCCTATGGGCCGTGCCGCGTTCCCTTGCTCGACCTCTTCTCGGCGAATCCGAGCAATTCGCCTGCATGCACGGCCCCTACACGGCCCGCCAATCAACGGCCGGACCAAAGCCCTTGGCGCCGTACCCCAGCTCCGCCAGCACCGGCGGCTGGGCACGAAGTTCGATCTCGCGGCGGTTGGTCGCCAGGCTGGGGTCGTCGGGGCGGGGCTCGGTTTGGTTGAGCACGATGCCGGCGATCGAGAGTTCCTCGGCCCAGGCGGTCACCGCCACCAGAGTTTGCAACGCTTGGTTGATGGCGCCCACCGCGTTCCGCACCACCACCACGAGCGGATAGCCGAACTCAGCCGCCAGGTTGGCCACGTAATCTTCGGGCCCCAGCGGCGAGAGAAACCCGCCGGCACCTTCGACGAGCACGAACTCGCTCTGCTCGCGCCAGTAGTCGAGCCCCGTGCGCAGGAGGGCCGCGTCGAGTTCGCGCCCCTCGGCCTCGGCCGCCAAATGCGGCGCGAGCGGCGCTTCGAAGCGCTGCGGGCAGACGCGGCTGAGCGTGCCTGGCTGGCCGGCCGCTTGCCAGAGGGCGAGCGCGTCGTCGGAAACGAGCTCGTCGCCGCGCCAGGTGCAGCCGCTGGCCGCCGGCTTGTAGACTCCGACGCGCACGCCGGCGGCCACCAGCGCCTGCGCGATCAGGGCCGCTACGTAGGTCTTGCCCACGCCGGTGTCTGCGCCAATGATGAACAATCCTGGAGGCTGTGCGCGGCTCACGCTGCATAGCCTAGTCAACTTCTGTTCGCCGTCTAGTCGCGCCGTTCGCCCCTCGCGGAGCACTCATGCCCCCTGCCGCCGGTTCCGGAGTCGTCAATGTCGCGCTCGTGCAGATGAGCTGCACCCCTTCCAAGGCCGAGAACGTGGCCAAGGCGCTCGCGCGGGTTGCCGAGGCGGCCGAGCGCGGGGCCGACGTGGTGTGCCTGCAGGAGCTCTTTGCGGGCCAGTACCCCTGCCAGAGCGAAGACCACGCGAAGTTCGACGAGGCCGAGCCGATCCCGGGGCCCACGAGCGAGGCTCTGGCGGCAGCGGCCAATCAGCACCAGGTGGTGATCGTCGGTTCGCTGTTCGAGCGGCGGGCCGCCGGCCTGTACCACAACACGGCCGTGGTCTACGAGCGCGACGGCGGCACGGCCGGCGTGTATCGCAAGATGCACATCCCCGACGATCCGCTCTACTACGAGAAGTTCTACTTCACCCCCGGCGACCTCGGCTTTCAAAGCTTCGACACGCAGGCCGGCAAGGTGGGCGTGTGCGTGTGCTGGGATCAGTGGTATCCCGAGGCGGCCCGGCTCACGGCCCTCACCGGCGCCGAGATGCTCTTCTATCCCACGGCGATCGGCTGGCTGCCAGGCGAGAAAGCGGTCTACGGCGTGAGCCAGCACTCGGCCTGGGAAACGATGATGCGGAGCCACGCCATCGCCAACGGCGTCTTCGTGGCAGCGGCCAACCGCGTGGGGCGCGAAGGAGAACTCGAGTTCTGGGGCGCCTCGTTCGTGGCCGACCCCAACGGCAACATCCTGGCCCGCGCCAGCCACGACAAGGAAGAGATCCTGATCGTGCCGTGCGACCTGGGCAAGATCGACGTGGTGCGCACCCACTGGCCGTTCCTCCGCGACCGCCGCATCGACGCCTACGGCGACCTCAGCCGGCGGTGGCTCGACCGTTGAGCGGAGGAACGCGGAGGCCCGAGGACGCGGTGGGGACATCGCTTCGCGTCCGCGGTTCGTCGCTCCGTTGCGGCGGGGGGGCTCCTGTAGTAAAAAGACCCCACTTTCGCGCTCCCGCAAGCTATGCTTGCCTGTCCGCTCCGTGTCTCGGTGTCTCCGTGGTGAAATAAGCCTCCGATGACCTCGCTTGCCCTTGTCGAAATCGGCAATCTAGCGCCGGCGCTGCTGGTGGCCGATCGCTGCGCGAAGTTCGCCGGCGTACGGATCTTGGGCATCGAAAGCTCCGACAGCGCCGTGCAATGCATCAAGCTGGCGGGGTCGCCCAGCGATGTCCGGATCGCCGCCGAGGAAGGCGTGGCCCTCGGCCACCTGATGGGAACTTCGGCCTCCATGACGGTTCTGCCGGGCCCCTTGCCGGAAACGCAAAGCCTGGCCACGGCGCCGCCTGCCTACAGTCCGCTTCTCGAACTCTATGACGCGCGCGTGCCGCGCGAACCTCACATGAGCACTTCCGATTCGCTGGGCCTCTTGGAAACTCAAGGCCTGGCCGCCGCCCTGCACGCCACCGACGACATGCTCAAGAGCGCGAGCGTGACGCTGGTGGGCAAGGAAAAGATCGGCGCCGCCTACGTCACGATCATGGTCCGCGGCGACGTGGCCGCCGTGCAGGCCGCCATCGACACCGGCAAGGCCACCGTCGAACGCCTGGGGGGCAAGCTGATCCTGGCCGACGTCATCGCCCGCCCACACCCAGAGCTGGCGGCGCTGCTGCCGAAGTAGTTTCGGAGAGCGAGGCTTTTTTCTTGCCGCGCTACCGTGCGATTGCAGTTCCTTAGATGGGGCTGCCGGAGCAAGGCGCGCATGGCACGTCTTTTTCGATCCCAGGCGATCAATCGCGGGTTCCGTCACAAGCTGGCGTTGGCCCTTGCGCTCGCCCTACAGATCAGCGCAGGAAGCGCTGTTCGGGCCGCGGAATTCTCGCTGCTTCCCAATTTGCCTGATCTTCCCTTCGGTCCGACCCTGCGCGGAATCTCGGCGGACGGGTCCGTGGTTGTTGGGAGTGGGACGCTTGGGGGCGATGGCGGAATCCTCATGTGGACCGACGGCAAGGGTCCAACCGTTTTAGAGCCGCTCGACCCGAACAATCCACATCTCAGCGGCGGAACAGTTGTGATCGGGGATGGTTTCGATGGTCGGCGGCAAGTGGGCTTCTATTCGACCACGGATCACGGAACAACCGCCATTGGCACGCTTTCTCCGTTCGACGCCGGAGATCCCTATTCGACGACGCATACTGAAGCTGTCTCCGACGATGGAAGAGTGATCGTCGGTTGGTGCCAATACGCCGATTCCGATCCGAACGACGATGTGTTTGCGGTCGACCAAGCGTTTGTTTGGACCACGCAAGGCGGAATGGTTGGGTTGGGGGATCTCGCAGGTGGCGCGTTCGGGAGCCGCGCTGTGGATGTATCGGCGGATGGCTCCAAAGTCGTGGGACTAGCGAACACCGATCGCGGCTCCGAGGCAGTCTACTGGACGAGCAACACGGGTTTCGTGAAGCTAGGGCGGCTGAGCGATGCGCCGGACGCCGCCGACGATATCGCACAAGCCGTTTCGTTCAACGGTGCAGCAATTGTGGGGGCCGCCCATGGAAGGAACGGCTTCGAGGCGTTTCGATGGACCCAAGAAACCGGCATGATGAGTTTGGGTGAATTGGATTCGAACGAGACGGACAGCAATGCCCTGGACGTGTCGGCCGACGGAAAGATTGTTGTCGGCAGGAGCTTCGTGGAGGGCGATGAGACCTCGTTCATTTGGGACTCCCTGCGAGGGAAACGCCTTCTGGCCGACGTCCTCGTTCATGACTTCGGCCTGACGACGGTTCTTGATTATCTGCACCAGAATCGCTGGGGACCTTTTCGAGTCGAAGGCATGACGGACGACGCCAACGTTCTCTTCGGACAAGATTGGGTGGCCGATCTCCGAGGCGCCTATATGCCCGGCGATGCTGACTTCGATGGCAGCGTCACTCTCGAGGACTTTGGCCTTCTCAAGGCACACTTCGGGACCGGCAAGTTCCGCGATCAAGGCGACTTTTCGGCCGATGGCCGAGTCGACCTGTCCGACTTCGGGATTCTCAAGGCCAACTTCGGCGCCGCGCGGCCTGTCCCGGAGCCAACGCCGCTGCTGCTCGCCCTATTCGGCATTCCGGCCCTACTACGGGCGGCCGCCAGCGGACGAGCAAGATTGGCTCGGGCGCGATAGGCGGGCGAGCCCGGAGAGTCAAACGGCTGCTCCGAAGAGCGCCCCCACCGCGGCCGTGAGCGCCATGGCCAGCGCGCCCCAGAAGAGCACCCGCGCGGCGCCGCGCCACACGGGGGCCCCGCCGACCCAGGCGCCCAAGCCACCCAGCAGCGCCAGAAACGCGAGCGACGTGGCTGAGACGATGGCGCCGAGCCCCGCCTGCGGCGCGAGGAGCGCGGTCGCAAGCGGCATCGCGGCTCCCACGGCGAAACTTCCCGCCGACGCAAAGGCTGCTTGAATTGGCCGGGCGCTGGTGGCCGCCGAAATGCCCAACTCATCGCGGGCATGGGCGGCCAGCGCATCGTGGGCCATCTGCTGCTCGGCCACTTGCCGGGCGAGCCCCGCTTCGACGCCGCGGGCGACGTAGATCGCCGCCAGTTCGTCGATCTCCTTGGGGTAGTCCTCCGCCAATTCCTTACGCTCGCGGGCGAGGTCGGCCTGTTCGGTGTCGGCCTGGGAGCTGACCGACACATATTCGCCTGCGGCCATCGACATCGCCCCGGCGACCATGCCTGCCACGCCGGCGACGAGCACCTGCTGTCGCTCGGCGCTCGCAGCGGCCACGCCGACCACGAGGCTGGCCGTCGACACGATCCCATCGTTCGCGCCGAGCACGGCCGCCCGCAACCAGCCGATGCGATCGGTGCGATGCCATTCGGGGTGGGTAGGGGGCATAGGATATCAGAGGCTCTACGGAGTCTTGTCAGTTTTGCGCCGGCCCCCGTATTTGCGGAGGTAGTCGAGCACATCGGTATGCTTGCGCCAGGCGGCCCAATCAGCCGCAGTTTCGTACGAAGGCCTTGGCGGTCTGCTAACCCCCCGCGTTTGATCGCACTTTGCGTTGACATCCGCGCCGGACTCGATCAACAGCTTGACCAGCTCGAGGTTGCCGTGGAGCGCTGCGTAGTGCAACGGAGTGCTGCCGTCATGCCACGCCTTGCCGTTGACGTCTGCGCCGCGCGAAAGAAGCAAGCGGGCCATCTCCACGGACTCGGCATCGTGCAATGGAGAGAACCCGTAGCCGGGAGCATTCACGTTGGCGCCGGCCTCCAGCAGCAACCGCGCGGCAGACACGTCCCCTCGCCTCACCGCTGCGTGGAGCGCAGTGGAGCCATGTTCGTTCTCGTAACGGCCAGCTTCTGCATTCACGTCGGCGCCCTGCTCGATGAGCCAACGGGCGACCTCGAGTTGACCATTGGCTGCCGCGTAGTGCAGCGGCGTTCGCTGGCCGCCGCCACGAAGTGCGGGCACCGGCTGTGCCTTGCTATGGCGCTGCTTAAGGAACTCGAGTTGCCCCAAGCTCGCCGCTACGAACTCATCGTTCTTGGCGCCTGCCTTGAGCAGCGCGCGGGCGGCGTCGAGTTGTGCGGCGCCGGCTGCCATTCGTACGGGTGTGTCGCCGTCGGGGGCTTCGGCGTCAATGTTGGCATGACGCTTCAGCAGCAACTCAATCGCCGGCACGTGCCCCCTCCACGCGGCGAAGTGCAAAGGGGTGAGTCCGTTGCCGCGTTCCTCAACCGCCGGCTGATCGATCTCGGCGCCGCGGTCGAGCAGACCTTCGATGAGCTTGACATTGCCATCGGCGGCGGCCCGGTGCAGGAGGGTTTCTCCTCCGTACCGCGCCTTCATCTCGCGGCTTACCGCGCGCAGCAAGGTGGGATCGCGATCGACGAGTGCGAGGACTTCCTCGGTCTTGCCTGCCCGCAAGGCGACATCGACAGGGTCGCCCCATTGGTAGCGGGCCGGCGGCGGTTCGTTCGGGGCGGCCGCCAGCAAACCCGCCATCAGAAGCGCCGAAGTGTTCGAGAACATCCGAGTGTCTCCAACGATACAGACTGTCAGCGGCCCTGAAGGCTGTGTCAGTCGAGCAAATAGACGTCGTGGTTGTTCGACGCATCCGGCGGCAGGCCCTAGGCAAGCCCAGCGAACCGCAGCAGCACTTCGCCCACGGTGCGTCCGTGCTCGCTGTCGGTCGCTTCTACGCATGGGCCGACCAATTCGACCCGCACCGAGGCGCCGTCCGGCAACGCCGGCTGCCCGTCGAGCACGACGATGCCGTTTTGCACGTGTCCCGAGTAGGTCATCGATGCGGCCCTCAGCACCCTTGAGAACTCGTTCTTACAGCCATTCTAGCCACTATACCGCCCCTTATTTCTCCGCCTGCCGCTCCACCGGCGGACCCAGCGGCTCGAGCTTGAAGTTCTTG
>JAXMBI010000009.1:0-216910 GCA_046349955.1 Pirellulales bacterium
GATGGTGCGACTCGTGGCGTCGGTCCAGTAGATCTTGCCGGCCGCCGTGTCCAGTGCCGTGGCGTTGGGCGTGCCCTGGCCGGTGATCAAGTCTTCGATGCCGCCCAGGCGAGCCACGTAGGTGAAGGTGTCGACGCCCGAGAAATTGGGGCTCGGCGTGTAGAGGAACGAGCCGTCGCGCCGCAGGCTGAGCGCGCCGTTCGAGGGCCCGGCAATGAGCGCCGCGGAGATCGGATCGGGAGTCGACGGCAGCGAATCGTTTTCCAGCACGCCGGCGCCGGCCGCCACGTTGAGGGGGTTGTCCTCGAGGACCGTGTAAACGTCGTTGGCGGCCACGAGCACTGGAGTCACGCGAATCCGCACCGTGGCCAGGTTCGAGTCGGCCTGGCCGTCGTTGGCCCGGTAGGTGAACGAGTCTTCGCCGATGAAGGCGTTGCCCGGCGTATAGGTGAAGGAGCCGTTGCTGTTGAGGGTGACCGTGCCCTTGGTGGGGCCCGCGCCCAGCTTGGCGGTCAGGACGTCGCCGTCGGCGTCGGTGTCGTTGGCCAAAACCCCCTGCAGGGCCGGCACGACCAAGGCTTGCGCCTCGAAGGCGTTATAGCTGTCGTCCACCGCCACCGGATCGTCGGGCACCGGATTGACGGTGAGCGCCACGGTCGCCGGCGCCGACAAGTTCGTGCCATCGCTGGCGCGATAGGTAAAGGTGTCGGTGCCGAAGAAGTTGTCGGCCGGGTTGTAGACGAAGGAGCCATCGGCCGCCAGCGTCAGCGTGCCGTGGGTCGGGCCGTTGACGAGCACGGCGGTCAGGGCGTCGCCGGCGACGTCGGTGTCGTTCTTCAGCACCCCCTGGGCGGCGGTGGCCTTGAGTTGTGTGTCTTCATCGACTGAGTAGCTGTCTGCCCGCGCGATTGGGGTTCCATCGACGACCGAGAGCGAGACCGTCACGGAGTTCGACAGCAGGGCACCGTCGCTGGCGCGATAGGAGAACGTGTCGGGACCGAGGTAGTTCAAGTTGGGGGTGTAACTGAACGAACCGTCGGCAGCCAAGCTGAGGGCGCCATGCAGGGGGCCTTGGACGAGCTGCGCGGTGAGCGCGTCGTTGTCGGCGTCGGTGTCGTTGGCTAACACGCCAGGTCCGGAGACATCGAGCGTGGCGTTGGCCACCGCACCGTACGTGTCGGCCACGGCCACTGGCGCCGCGGCCAACAAGCAACGCGATTCGAGCGGTTCCAGACTGAGCGCCGACTGAAGACGGGGCAACCTAGAAAGACTGGATAAAACGCGATTGGCGATAGTGGGTTTCGAGTGGCGCTTCATCGGGGTGGTCATCGATCGCCTCTTGCTTCAGACAGGTAAGGGGGGGCAGCGGTGCTGGGGTCGGCGGGGAGCGCAGTCGGCAAAGTCGCTATAATCGGCATTTCGGCCCCAGATTAATTGCAACCCAAACCGTAAGCAATAGTTTGCGCGACCCTGCAGAGGGGATTTTACCGGTCGGAATGGGGAAAACCGGTCCTCCAAAGGAGGGGACCGCTAAGCGGTGGTCCTTGCGACTCCGCCCTGCGTCTAAGACGCTCTCGGCCCGACAAAGTGGCCGCGCAGCAGTCAACTTGGCACCGAATCGGCCCACTTCTTTCGACTGAATCGTGCGGAGCTGTCTCAAAAAAAGGCCACTCGTCTCACCTCAAGACGTTTGGGCCAATCGCTGGCGGCTCGGCGGAACAATGGGCGCTGCGGCAGTTCTCGGCCAGAACTTGAATGAAACCAACGCCTTGAAGCCGGATTTGGCCAAAAAGCGCTGGGGTCTTCCGCCCATGCCTGGGCCTCGCTGGCCCTCCAGGCACGAGAGTTGCAACCTCTTGGGCCGCAATGACACAGCCGGGCAAACTGGCGTCCCGCAGTCGACGCATCGTGTGCGAACGAGGGAGGGACGCAATGGGATGCCGGATATCGAAACGGTGGAGGATTCAGCCGTGCTGGTGCTCAGTCGAAAGATCGGCGAAACGATTAGTGTCGGAGACGGAATCGAAATCGTCGTCAACCGCATTTCAGGCAACCGCGTGACCCTGGGCATCAAGGCCCCGGGGAGCGTGCGCATCGTCCGTGGCGAGCTCGACCGCTTCGACGGACCGGCGACCTTTGAGTGGGCCTCCACCGATTCGGAGATGGTCGCCCGCTGAGCCAAGCCGTGCTAGCAGCTACCGCCTGCCAAGCCCGGCTTGTAGCGTCTTGACCGTTTCGCTACAAACGCCCCCCTTGTCTGATTCTCTATCGACATGGGAGCGCGCTGCCGATGCATGCCGGGCCGAGCAAGGTCGTGACGGCATGGCTTCGTTGCGCGGCCGCGTTGGCCCTTATAGGGCTCGTGGTCGGCGTACAGGCGCTCGCGGCAGCAGGGCCTGCCGCCGAAACAGCCGCAAATTCTGCGGCGTGGGGATCTCTGGCGATCCCCGCGCCTCCCGGGGCCGGCGTGTTCCCGGCGCCTGCACGGACGCCTGCATCCGCGTTGCAGTCTCCGCTCACCATGGAGGAGTCTGGCGGTCTCGATGCCGGAGCGGGAACCTTGGGGCCCGCGTTCCAACTCGTCAAGCAGGAAGAGTTGCCGCCCCCTGAGCCGCTGCCGCCGATCGGCGTTGAGCCTGCGCCGCTCACGCCGATTCCCGATCTGGGAATTCCCGCCCTCGACCTTGATGGTGAGTGCGTGGGCTGCGGCGATCGGCCGTGCGTTCCCGGCCAGGGCCCGTGCTATCCCTGCGAGGCCGATACGCGGCTCGGACGATTCGCCTGTGGCATCTATCAGGCGGTGTGCTGTCCCGATCCCTGCTACGATCCCCGCTGGAAGGCAATTGCCGATTCGTCGTTCTTCACGGAGTCGGCCCGCCCCGTTACCCAGCAGCGGTTCCGTTGGGACGCTGGGCTCAACGTCGTGTTTCCCGACCGAGCGGAGTACTTTTGGGCCCAGGACAACGGGGCGGGGGCCGGCCCGCCCCCTGTTCCCCCGTGGCTCGGCGAACGCTCCGTCACGTACCACGATTTGAGCCTGTACACCGAAACCGCCGTCGAGCGCTTCTCGTTCTTTGTCGAAGTGCCCTACCGCTCGGTGTTTCCCCTCGACGACCCGCATGCCGCGAGCTTCGGCGACATGAACCTGGGGACCAAGAGCCTGGTCTTCGACTGCGAGCTCCTGCAGATCGCGCTCATGTTTCGCACGTACATTCCCGTGGGCAACCCGTTCACCGGGACGGGCAACGGCCACGTGTCGCTCGAGCCCTCGCTCGTGTTCGGCCTCAAGCTCTCTCCCATCTCCTATCTCCAGGCGCAGATTGCCGAGTGGATTCCGCTGGGTGGCGATCCTCTGTACGCCGGCTCCCTGCTGAACTTCCGCGGCAGCTACAACCGCGTATTGTTCACGCCCCTGCCCAACGTGCCGGTGATCGGCACGTTCGAGCTAATGGGCTGGTCATTCCAAGCGGGCGCCTACACCGATCCAGTCTTGGGCACGCAGCCCGCGAACCGCAGCACCTATCTGAGCGTGGGCCCCGGCTTACGGACGGTGATTTGCGATAAGGTCGACTTCGGCGTGGGGGCGGCCTTCTCGCTGACGCAGGATCACTTCGCGGAACAGCTCATCCGCTCGGAATTCCGGTATCGCTACTAGCGCTTGCAAGCTGTGAATGCCGAGCCGCATTGACGCTTTCCGGCGGCTTGTGCTAGCCTCTTCGATTCAACTCCCGTCCCGCGAAGCCATTGCGCTCGCGCCCTGGGGGCGGGGCGAGCAACCACGAGGGATCGTCGCGGTGAAGTACGCGGCCATCGGACCCATCGCCATCCACTTGCCTGAGCGGGTGGAGACGAACGCGCAGCTTCAGGCCGAGCATCCCGAGTGGGATATGGAGCTCATTGGGGCCAAGACCGGCGTCTATGCGCGGCACATCGCGGCCCCCGGCGAATGCTCGTCAGACCTGGCGGTCGCTGCTTGCGAGCGGCTGTTTGGCGAGTTCGGCGTGGACCGCCAGAGCATCGATTTTCTCTTGCTCTGCACGCAAACGCCCGACTACCCCCTGCCCACCACCGCCTGTCTGGTTCAAGAGCGGCTCGGGCTGAAGACTTCGATCGGCGCGCTCGACTTCAACTTGGGATGCTCAGGGTTCGTCTACGGCTTGTCGCTGGCCGATGGGCTGATCCGCAGCGGCGCCGTGCGCCGCGTGTTGCTAGTGACGGCCGAAACGTACTCGAAGTTCATTGCTCCCGAAGACCGTTCGCTGCGGCCGATTTTCGGGGATGGCGCGGCTGCCACGCTGATCGAGGCGGCCGACGAGCCCTCGCTTGGGGCCTTCGTGTTCAGCACCGATGGACGCGGGGCGGATACGCTGCTGGTCAACCGTGGCGGCGCGCGGCCGCCCGAGCAAGCGATCAAGCCGCGCGGCCGCTGGCGATGGCCGAGCGCCCTCTACATGGATGGCCCCAGCCTGATCCAAATCACGATCGAGGCCATCCCCAAGTTGGTCGACGACGTGCTGCGGCAGTCTCCCTGGAACAAGGAGCAGATCGACCTGTTCCTCATGCACCAGGCCACGCGGCTGATGCTCGATCAATTGCGGAATCATCTGCACGTGCCGGCCGACAAGATGCCGCTCTTCCTGCGCGACTGCGGCAACACCGTTTCTTCCACGCTGCCGTTGTTGATCGACGACCAACGCCGCTCCGGTCGCCTGCTCACCGGGTCGAAGAGCGTCCTGGTCGGTTTCGGCGTGGGCTATTCGTCGGCGGGTTGCACCTGGGTCGAGCGCTGGGGGCAGTAGCCGGCTTGGTTGGCGGCGTTCGGGGGGGTGCGCGGCAAACTCATCTCGACAAGGTTTCGCCTTCGCGCCAGGATGATCGCCTGAGGCCGCGGCGCCGCGGCGGCGCCCCGTTGGCCCCTTCTGAGTACGTCGGATCTTGGCGCATGGAACCGATCATCAGCGTGTCTGGCCTGCGGGGCATCGTGGGGCAAAGCCTGACGCCCGAGATTGCCGGCCGCTACGCCGCGGCCTTTGCCGCCGAACTGCCGCCGGGGCCGCTCGTGCTCACGCGCGACGGCCGCACCACGGGTCCGATGGTGGCCTCCGCGCTGCAGGCCGCCCTCTGCGCCGTTGGCCGAGACGTGATCGACGCGGGCGTGGCCGCCACCCCCACCACAGGCGTCCTCGTGCGCCAGGCGCAAGCTGCTGGCGGCCTGCAGATTTCCGCCAGCCACAATCCCCCCGAATACAACGGACTCAAGCTCTTCTCGGCCGAGGGGCGCGTCGTGCCTGCTGGCTTCGGACAGCGCGTGGTCGCGCGGTACCGCCAGGGCTCACCCGGCTGGGTGAGCCACGAACGCCTGGGCGCAGCCCGTGCCTGGCCGGGAGACACGACCTCGCGGCATCTCGAACTCGTGCTGGCGCTGGTTGACGTCGAGCGGATCCGCCGGCGGAAGTTTCGCGTGCTGCTCGATGCGACCCATGGCGCCGGCAGCCTCCTGGGAGCGCGGCTGCTGGAGTCGCTGGGTTGCCAGGCGACCATCCTCGGGGGCGACCCTAACGGGCTCTTCGAGCACCCCCCGGAGCCGACGGCGGAGAACCTGAGCGGCGTGACGAAGTCAACCCTCGCGGCTAAGGCGGACGTTGGCTTCTGCCAAGATCCCGACGCCGATCGGCTCGCTTTGATCGACGAAACGGGCGGCTACGTGGGCGAGGAATACACGCTCGCCCTCTGTGCCGATCATTGGCTGGCCCGTCACCCGGGGCCCGTGGTGATCAACTGCTCCTCGAGCAGGATGACGGAAGATTTGGCCGCCCGCCACAAGTGCCCCAGCTATCGTTCGGCGGTGGGCGAAGCGAATGTCGTGGACGAAATGCTCCGCCGCGGGGCCGTCCTGGGGGGCGAAGGCAACGGCGGCGTGATCCACCCTCAGGTGGGCCTGGTGCGCGACAGCTTCGTGGCGATGGCGCTGGTGCTCGACGCCCTGGCGGCGGGACGGGGCGCCTTGAACGCGTGGGTCAATTCGCTCCCGCGCTATGGGATCGCCAAAACCAAGTTCACACTTCCCGCCGAGCGAGTGGCCGCCGCGCTGTTGGCCCTGGAAAAACGGTTCCCCGACGCCCAGGCTGACCGCCTGGATGGGCTGCGGCTCGATTGGCCAGGGCGGTGGCTCTTGGTCCGGGCGAGCAACACCGAGCCCATCGTGCGGGCAATCGCCGAGGCGGAAACCGAGGCGGCGGCCCTGGAGTTGTGCCGAGCCGCCGGCAAGGTGCTGACCGCCGCAGAAATTAGCTAAAGGGCCGAAAAACGGGCGGTAGGGATCCCCTGACGTCCCCCCCAAGAGTGCATCAGGAAGCGAAGTTTACAGAAAAAACGCCAGCCGAAAGCTTTACGGCAGCGGTTGCGTTTTCCATAATCTCTCACTAGTCCCCTCAAACCGCCGCAGCCCCTCGGCAGGGTGGCCGAGCCTGTAGCGGAATATGCCTCGAGGCCACACCAATGAGTCCCTACGCGCTACGGCGGGTTGCCCTGGCGCTGGTTCTATGCCTGGTCGGGTCGACCAGCGCGCGGGCCCAGCTTGGCACATTGCTCACGACCTTTCAAGACCCAGCCGCGGGCAAGGGCAGCCGCTTCGGCTCTTCGATCGCTGCGGTGGGCAAGAACATCTTGGTTGGCGCCCCGCGCGACAGCGCGCTCGGCGACGAAACGGGGGCCGCGTATCTGCTCGACGGCGCCGGCAAACGGCTGGCTACGTTTCACGATCCTTCGCCCACCAAGGACGACTGGTTTGGCTACGCGGTCGCCGCCGCCGGCGACAACGTGGTGATCTCTGCGCTCCGCAAGGACACCGGAGGCCAGGACGTCGGCACGGCCTATGTCTTTGACCTCAACGGCGACCTGCTGAGCACGATCAACAGCCCCAATCCCAGCGGCTTCGATTCCTTTGGTCAGTCGATCGTGGGGGTGGGCGACAACATCCTCATCGGCGCCGATCGTTGGAAGGATCCCAGCGGCGCCTATGACTCCGGCATCGCCTACCTCTTCAGTCCTCAGGGCAAACTGCTGGAGACCTTTGAGAACCCAACGCCGGCGTTCGGCGACCACTTTGGCAAGTCGCTGGCCGTGGTCGACGACCGCATCGTGATCGGCGCCATGGGAGACAGCAGCAAGTCGTTTGGCTCGGGCGCTGCCTATGTCTTCGACCAGGCGGGCGATCTGTTGACGACCTTGCATAGCCCCGGCGGCGCGGTGGGAGACAATTTCGGCGTCTCCGTGGCCGGTATGGGCTTCAACGAAATCCTGGTCGGCGCGAACCTCGCCGATGGCTCAGGCAAAGACGCCGGCGCCGTCTACCGCTACGACCTCAACGGTCAGTTGCTCGGCGTCATCAACAATCCCACCGGCAACGCGGGCGACAACTTCGGCCTTTCCGTGGCAGCCCTCGAAGATCACGTGCTGGTGGGCGTCGATAGCCTGCATCAAGGAATCAATCCGGTCGGCGGAGCTTATCTGTTCTCGCCCTCGGGTACGCTGGCTCATACGTTCGCCAATCCGGCCCCTTCGCGGAACGACGACTTCGGCGCGAGCCTGGCCGTGGTGGGCAACAGCGTGCTGGTGGGGGCGCCGCTGGAAGACGCGGCCAACCGAGACGCCGGCGCGGTGTATCTCTTCCAGGGCCTCCGCGAGCCCGAACTCGTCGGCGACGCCAACCTCGACGGCCGCGTCGATCTCTCCGATTTTCAGATTCTCCGCCAGAACTTCGGCAAGCCCGGCACGGCGCGCCAGGGTGATTTTACCGCCGACGGCTGGGTGACCCTCTCCGACTTGGGGCCGCTCAAGACTAATTTCGGCGCCACGCGCAATACTCCCGGCGCTGCCGCGGTGCCCGAGCCTAGTGGCATCGTGTTGGCGGCGCTGGCGGCCGCAAGCGCTTGCCTTCTGGGCTGGCGGCGCGGACGGCGCTAGTTGATCGGCGTCGAGCTGGGGTCCGCTTTTGAGCCGGCGGGCTCTGGCGTGAACCCAGCCGCTACGAGATCGTCGTATCCCGGCTTGAGCGCCGTGGCCTGATAGCCGTGGGCCGTGAGGATTTTGGCCGCGGCCAGCGCGCGCACTCCCTTGGCGCAGTGGCAATAGATAGGCTTGTCCTTCGGCAGGCCCGCGAGCAATTCGGCCAGGCGGGCGGTTTCATTCGTGCCGTGCGCCTTGGCCAGGGCCTTGGTGGGCAGCCAATAGGCGCCCGCCACGTGCCCCGCGTTCCACTCGCTTTGCTCGCGCACGTCGACGAGCACGGCCCCCTGCTGATCGATGCGTTGCTTGACCGCTCCCAGGTCGTCGGGCGCATGGCCAGGCTGCGACGAACACGCACAAGCCAGCGCCGTTGCCAACAGGGCCAAGGGCCAGCCGCCAATCCGCAACCGCCAAGCGAGCCGCACGAGATCCTCCTTCACGGACATGGTTCTTCCCCCGGAAATCAGGCTACTGGCCGCGCGACGGGAGACGCCGGTAAGGACTCGCTTCGGGGAGAGCGTGTCGGCCAACCAGGCAGCTCCACCACAAAGACCGTGCCCGGCGCGTCGCCCCGGTCCCGCACGGTGACTGTGCCCAGCATGCGCTTGACCAGCGACCGCACAATGTAGAGGCCGAGCCCCGTCCCCTGGCGCGAACGCTCGAGTTCGTTGCCCAGCCGCACGAACCGGCCGAAAATCTTGCGGCGCAGCTTGGCCGGAATGCCGGGTCCGTTGTCGGCGACCTGCACAACTACGCGCTCGCCGCGCGCGGCGGTGGCCTGCACCTCGACCTTGGGGGTCCCGGCGGCGTATTTCACCGCGTTGTCGAACAGGTTGCGGAAAATCATTTCCACCTCGACCCGCTGCCCCGGCACGATTAGCTCGGAGCGCTCGATCGAAATCGTCGATGCGGGTAGTTGATAGCGGGCGCACACGGTTTGGGCGCAGCTCTCGAGCAGGGGCGCGAGCTCGAGCGGCTCGGGAGCCGCAGCCACGTCGGTTTGGTCGAGCCGCGCGGCGTCGAGCAGGTGGTCGATCAGCGCGTCGAGCCGCTGCACGTCCTCGAGCATGAAGCGGTGGAACTCCGCCCGCTGAGCCTCGGTCGTCGGCCGCCTGTGAAGGGTTTGCAGATACAGCTTGAGCGAGGCGATGGGGCTCTTGAGCTCGTGCGTCACGCTGTCGATGAAGTTCGACTGCCGCTGGTTGAGCCGGATCTCCTTCACGGAGAGCGATAGGTAGAGGACCACGCCCACAAGCACGAGCACGAGCAAACCGGCCCCCACGCCGAGCAACGTCCAGTACAGCGGCGCATTCGTTTTCGCGCCGATCGCAATCCAAACAAAGCTGACGATCCAGCCGGCGAGAATCGCCACCAAGAGGACGATCATGACCACGCCCAGCGTGATCGGCCAACCTAGGCTGCGCGGCTTCCACATGGTGGGGTGATCAATGACAAGGTCTGAGGGTGCGGCCGCAGCCCGTGCGGCCCAGAATCTCTCTATTGTAGCCGACTTTCGTTGTCGGTCGGAGCTTCCCGAGCCGCCGCCCTGTTCAGGCGGTCATGCACCGCCTGCCACTCGGGCGCGGTCGGCGGGCTGCTGACCACGATCCGCTCGACCCCAGCGTCCTCCAGTCGGTGCAGCGCGGCGTAGAGCCCAGCTGCGTAGCCAGCGGCGTCGCGCGGGAGGTCGATCCGTTCCAAGGACGCACGCCCCGCCGTCCCAGGCTCGCCCAGCGACAACCAGCCCGTTTGGCGACCTTGGTCGAGCAACTCGGCTACGCGCCGCGCAGCGTCGTTGGCGAGTTCCAGCGGTACGACCGGTGCGTAGTGGATCGCCATCTGCCCCGGCGACCGCGCGGGCGCTGGAATCGCGGGCCGCAAGCCGCATTCAGCCAAGGGACGGCCAAGCGCCGACTCGAGCGCCGCCAGCCCGATCAGCCCCGGCCGCAGCAACCGCGGCGGTTCGACCGATACGTCGACCACCGTCGACTCGAGCCCGCCGCCGGCCGGGCCGCCGTCGAGCACGAGCGGCACGCGCCCCGCGAGCTGCTTGAGCACGTGCCCGGCGGTGGTCGGCGACAACCGCGTCGATCGATTCGCACTCGGCGCCGCGATCGGCGCGCCCACGGCGCGCAACAACGCCAGCGCCACCGGATGCGCCGGGCAGCGCAGCGCCACGGTCGCTCCACCAGCGGTGACGATCGCCGGCACCTGCGGCGCTCGCTCCACCACCAGCGTCAAAGGCCCCGGCCAGAATGCCTGCGCCAAGGTCGCGGCCGCCGCAGGCCAGATGGCCGCAAGCACACGCGCCGCGGCGACGTCGGCCACGTGAACGATCACCGGGTTGTCGGCGGGTCGCCCCTTCGCAGCGAAGATCCGCGCCACCGCTTGCTCGTCGAGCGCGAGGGCGCCGAGGCCGTACACCGTTTCCGTGGGAAAGGCGACCAGTCCCCCGGAGCGCAGCACCTCGGCCGCGCGGACCAGGGCTCGTTCATCAGGCGCTCGCGGATC
The DNA here is from genome assembly GCA_046349955.1 of Pirellulales bacterium. Lineage (GTDB taxonomy): Bacteria > Planctomycetota > Planctomycetia > Pirellulales > JBGAPH01 > JBGAPH01. Next base: position 10,519 of record JAXMBI010000009.1, read on the forward strand.
GATCTGCAGCACCTCCGTTGGCGTGGCGGGCTCAGGCAGGCTTTGCATCGAGCAGCTCGCGCAAGTGAACTTCCACGCAGCCGGCCAGCGCGCCCGTGTTGTAGCCTCCCTCGAGCAGGCTCACGACACGCCCGCCGGCATGCTCCTTCGCCACATCCAAGACGATCCGCGTCAACTCGGCGAAGTCCTCGGTCTCGAGCTCGAGCGAGCCGATGGGGTCGTCGCGATGGGCGTCGAACCCAGCGCTGACGAGCACAAGTTGCGGCTTCATGCGACCGGCCAGCTCGTTGAGGCCGCGCTCGAACAGGCTGAAGAACTGCGCTCGCGGCGTACCGAACTCCACCGGCACGTTGAGCGTCGTTCCGAGTCCTTTGCCGGCGCCGGTCTCGCTCGCCGCGCCTGAACCCGGATAGAACGGCCAGCGGTGGATCGAGAAGAAGCCCACCTGCGGGTCCTCCCAAAACGCGTCCTGCGTGCCGTTCCCATGGTGGACGTCCCAATCGACGATCAGCACGCGGTCGAGTTGGTGCTCGGCGAGCGCCGCCCGCGCCGCGACTGCCACATTGTTGAACAGGCAAAAGCCCATTGCGCTCTGCTGCAGGGCGTGGTGTCCGGGCGGACGCGCCAAACATAGCGCGCTGGAATCCTCCCCTTTGACGACGCGGGCCACCGCGTCGCAGGCGGCGCCGGCGGCCAGGCGAGCCACGTCGTAGGAGCGCGGCGACACCACAGTGTCGACCTCGATTCGGCCGCCCCCCCGGTTGGCGAACACCTGCACGCTGCGGACGTACTCCAGGTCGTGCGAGCGCGCGAGCTGCGAGTCGGTAACCGGTTGCCAGGTCGGACGTTGGCAACGGGTCTCGAGCCCGGTTCGCTCGAGTTGGCGGCGGATGGCGGCCAATCGCTCAGGGCGCTCGGGATGCTGCCCCGTGTCGTGTTCGAGAAAGGCTTCGTGCTGATAGAGGAGGGTCATGGGGCTACCATTTTGGGGCGGAGCATCGATTCTAACGGGCGGCGGCCCCGTCTTCGACCGGCCGAAGTTGCCCGCCATGCCTGCCTGCCCGTTTGACTTCGCGCGGGAGAGCGAATAACTTCCTCGGGAAGTGGCCGCCCGCGGGAAACCCACCGCTCGCAGATGGTCTGTCCCCCTTGGCGACGATCGCGCCCCCGCGCGTCGCCCTACCCGCCTTCAGACCCGTTCCGACCCTTTCCCCGGAGATTCGTGGTGATGGACAAGTTGCTTGCGTTTGCCTCGCTGCTCGTGTTGGCCTGCGCCCTGCCGGCGGCCGCGGCCGATTCGAAGGACGCCAAGTCCCCCTTGGACTTCAAGGTGAAGAGCATCGACGGCAAGGACGTCGACCTGGCCGACTACAAAGGCAAGGTCGTGCTGATCGTCAACACCGCCAGCAAGTGCGGCCTGACGCCCCAATACGCCGCCCTGGAAAAGCTGCACGAAGAGTACGGCGACAAGGGCCTGGCCATCCTCGGCTTCCCCGCCAATGAGTTCGGCAAGCAAGAGCCAGGCTCGAACAAGGAGATCGCCGAGTTCTGTTCTGCGAAGTACGACGTCAAGTTTCCCATGTTCGAGAAGATCGTCGTCAAGGGGGAGGGCATCAACCCGCTCTACGACTTCCTGACCTCGGAGAAAACCAACCCCAAGTACTCCGGCGAGATCAGTTGGAACTTCGAAAAGTTCCTGATCGGCCGCGATGGGCAAGTGGTCGCCCGCTTCGCTCCCCGCACCAAGCCTGAGGCCGAAGAGGTGGTGGAAGTGATCACCGCTGAGTTGGCCAAGGAAGCGCCGGAAGAGAAGAAGTAGAGCGGACCGCAGCTCAAATCGCTTGTTCACGAAGGCCGCACAGACGCTTGCATCTGTGCGGCCTTCCGCTTTTCAGTCGCGCGCCCTCTCCGGACGTGCGCTAACGCAACCCGCCCATCGTCGTCAGTCCCAGCGGTTCGCGGCTCGCATAGGGTTCGCCGTAGCGGGCGTTGATGAGGCCGCCCCAGTAGCCGGCCTGCTCTTCCAAGCGATCGATGAAGTTCGGCCGTTCGGCCGGCCGACCCGCGATGAACTGACTTTGGTAACACTCGATCGACGCCCGCTTGCGCGCCCACTCAGCGCTAATGTCCAAGACGAAGGCCGGCGGCACGGAAAGCCGCAGGTGGACGCAGAAGTAGTGGAACACGCGTTCGGGGTGATAGGGCTCGTGCGGCAGATCGCTCTTGGTGAGCTTCGACCAGAATCGCGCGGCCTCGATCAGCTCGGTGGCCGCCACGTGGTCGGGATGTGCGTCGACCCAGTAGGGGGCAAACAGCCACCGCGGCCGCAGCTCGCGGAAGACGCCGGCCAGCTTATGCCGAGCGGCCAGCGTCGCCTCGAGGCTGCGGTTGGGCAGTCCCAAATTGCCCCGCCAGTCGAGGCCCAGGATTTCCGTGGCGGCGGCCGTCTCCTTCGCCCGCAGTTCGAGCGAACCATGAGGGGTGGGCTCGCCGCTCGTGAGGTCGAGCACGCCGACGCGGCGCCCTTCGGACTTGAACTTGAGGATGGCGCCCGCCGCGCCGAGCTCGGCATCGTCGGGATGGGGAGCAACGACCAAGACATCCAGCACAGGACTAACTCGTTTCGTGGAGGAGAATGCTAGCTGCGTCCGGCGGAGCGCGGCCGACTGATCTAGACCCGAATGCCCGATTCTGGCAGACTTCCGGCCCGCAGAAAACCGCTCCGCGCGTTGCTTTCATGGCCGCTCCCAAAGCACTCTTGCCTTCGCTCCGCCTGGCGGCCGCCGCCTGCGTAATGGTCGCCGCCTCGGCCTGCACTTCTTGGACCTACAAGCCAAGCAAGGAAATGACCGAATTCAAGGCGGCCGTGAAGTCCTTGGGAGGCCACGGAGACATGGCCGGCGTCGATCCTCGGGCCCAGCAGATCGAGCGCGATCTGGGCGTCGGGCGATAGCAGCTTCCGCCCCGGCGGCGCAAACCCTACTGGATTCGCGCACGCAGCCAATTTGCGATCCGGTCCTCGAGCGCCGCATACGTGCCGGTATACAGGTGATTGGCGCCGGGGATCACGGCGGTGTCGAGCGCATGGTCGGCGGCCATGGCGTTGATTTCCTCCGGCAAACCCTGAAAAGCCGCCGCGTCCAAGAGCTCGAGAGCGCCGAACGTCACAAGCGCAGGGCAGCCGATCCGCGGCAAATAGCGGAGGATGTTGTAGCGCTCGGCCGGACCATACTTGTCGACGTAGCCGGCCGCCGAGATGACGAGCGGAATCGGAAAAGTCGCCTCGAGCAGCGTGTGGGGCTTGCCGTCGGCAATGGCCGCCTCGGCCTCCGACAGAGTCTGCAGGAAGTTCGCCGCCAGCTTGCAGTCGCGGAACCTCGAGTAGGAGAGCCGCGGCGGCGAAATCGCCACGAGGCAGGCCACGTCGGGACGAGGCTCGTTGGCCAGCGCATAGATCGCCTTGAGCCCGCCCAGGCTGTGCCCCATAAGTCCCACGCGCTGGTAGCCGCGCCCGCGCAGGAATTCGACCCAGGCCAATACGTCGTGCCGGCTCTCGTCGACGATTTCGTGCGCCGCGCCAAACCGTCGGCGGCCGCGGTTGGTGGCGGCGCTCGATAGCCCGTCATGGCCTCGGGTATTTACCCGCAATGCCGCGACGCCGATCGTGGGGAGCCAGGGGCCGAGGCCGTCGAAGGGGGGCGTGGAGTAGAAGTTCCCGCCCGCGCCGTGCAGGCAGACGAAGGCGTCGACCCCGAGCTCGGTCTCTGGAGGTCGCGGAGCTTCGTGCAGCACTCCGTCGAGGCGAACGCCATCGTTCGTGGTGGCTTGGACGAGATCGACGAGCATAGGCGGGGCACACCACGAGTTCGGAAAACGAGACAACACATCCTGCCCGCTGGGTCCGTTGCTAGCAACCGTGCGCGGGTTCCTACGGGCCCAAACGTGGGGATTTGCCGAGGATTTTTGCCTATTTGTCTCTAGGTCGATTTGCCGGACATCGAGTATGCTGTGCAGGCTTGGCCGGAAAGGAACCCAGAGACCTTTCCTCCGCAAGGCCGAGTGGCGCCCCAGGGACTTGGGGGCCGATGCGAACGCCGCTGGAGGGACCGGAGCATGGAAGCTCGACGCTTAGGGGCCATTGTCTTCGCCGTGCTGGCTGCCGGAGGGGTGGGAGCGAGTCAGTCAACGGCCGCCGATTTCCGCACGCCCAACTTCGTGATCAACGCTCCCACGCCGGAGCTGGCTCAAGAGATGGGGCGCGAAGCCGAGCGGCTGCGCAAGGCGCTCGCCCTGGAGTGGCTGGGGCGCGAAATGCCCAATTGGTTCCAGCCCTGCCCCGTGCAGATTCAAGTGGGGGATCATTTGGGCGCGGGGGGCGAGACGAGCTTCGTGTTCGACCGCGGCGAGGTGTTCGGCTGGAAGATGTCGATCCAGGGGAGCCGCGAGCGGCTGCTCGATTCGGTGCTGCCCCACGAGATCACCCACACGGTGTTCGCCAGCCACTTTCGCCAGGCCCTGCCGCGCTGGGCCGACGAGGGGGCCTGCACCACGGTGGAACACCCGAGCGAACAGCGCCGCCACCAGCAAATGCTCGTGCAGTTTCTGCAGACCAACCGCGGGCTGGCCTTCAACCGCATGTTCGCGATGATGGACTATCCGCGCGACATCATGCCCCTCTACGCCCAAGGGCACTCAGTGTCGCGCTATCTCATCGAGCAAGGGGGCAAACGGAAGTACGTGAACTTCGTCAGCGAAGGCTTGAAGACGCGCGACTGGCCGGGGGCCGTGCGAAACCACGGCGGTGCGCGACCTGAGCGTGTTGCAAACGACCTGGCTCGAGTGGGTGAAGGAAGGGAGCCCGCCGCTGAAGCGCGAGGCGGGGCCCGAAACGCAACTGGCGTCGGCGGCTGGCCAGCGTCGGCCGCGCCCGTCGGCGCAGATCTATCGCGGCCAATCGGCCGATACGCCCACCCCGGTGCAGCCGGCGGCGCTCGAGCAAGCGCCAGGCGCAACCGGCGAACGCGTCTCCTGGCCGCCGCAAGGCTCGGCCCCGCTCCGCCGCGCGGCCAGCCCGGTGGACGACAAACACGCGGATGCCCGCGCGAAGGCCGACGAACCCAAGGTTCCGCTGGGCGCCCCGCGTGAAGTGCTGCTCGAATGGGGGGCGGGCGCTCCCCCGGCGCTCCCCATGCCGCACGACGAGTTGGCCGAAGAACGCTCGGCGATGCGCCGCGCTCCGCTGCTCGAAGCCGGAAGCTCGGGCTCCTCCTTGCGTTAGCGGGTCAGCCGCCTACGCCACGTCGGTGAAGAAGAACCGCGTGAAATGGAAGAAGACCGGCGCTGCGAAGCAAATCGAGTCGATCCGATCGAGCACGCCGCCGTGCCCTTCCACCAGGGTGCCGTAGTCTTCGACGCCGCGGTCGCGCTTGATGGCCGACATCGTCAGCCCACCGGCAAAGCCCATCACGTTGATCACGATCGCCATGCCGGCCGCTTCCAGCGGATTGAAAGGCGTGGCCCACCACAGCGCGGCGCCAAGCAGCGCCGTGCCGGCCGCGCCTCCCAGGAAGCCCTCCCAGGTGCGGCTGGGCGTGATCGCGGGGGCGATCGGCTGCTTGCCCAACCATTTGCCGATCAAGAACTGCAGGGCCTCGCCCACCTGCACCACCACGATCAAGAACAAGAGCAACCGCGTGTTCATATTGCGGCGGTTGAGCCGCAGATCGTCGCTGTCGATTGGCTCCGCCGGAGCGGCGCTCACCTTCGGTTCCTCGGGCGCCGCGGCGGAAGATGTGACCGGCCGCGGCCCCAGCAAATCGGGCCGCAACTCCAAGCTCAGCAGCGCCGGCGCATAGCTCAAACAATACACGCAAATCATGAGGCCGGCCTGAATGTTGGCCGTGCGCGCGAGGAATCGCTTGCAGTCCCCCGCCAGCGCCACGCGCGCATAGATGAACAAAAAGGCGTAGACCGGAATCAGCACGCTGTAGAGGCCGTACTTCTCCCAGCCCACGAGCACATACTGCAAGGGCGTGAAGAGAAAGAAGACCCAGAACAGCGCGCGGTGGTCGCCGGTGCGCGTGGGCGTGACCGTGATGTACTCGCGGAGAGCCCAGAACGAGATGCCGAAGAACAGCAGCACCGTTACGATACGGCCAGCCAGAAAGGCAGCCACGAGCACGCCGGCCATCAGCCACCAGGCGCGAATCCGCTGGTTGAAGTTGCGAACCGCCGGCAGATCGAGCCCGCTGGCCGGTTGCCTGCGCAGCATCTGCCCGACGACCGTGGCGACGGTGAGCACGGTCAGCACGCCGATGACGAGCGTGTATGTCCGCCAATCCCAACTCATGCGGCGCCTCGCCCAAGCCTACCCATAAATCGCAGGGATAAGCTCATAGTTCGCTCAGCCGCTGCACCGAGGCGCGGGCACGCGTGAGGAATGCGTCTTTGCTCTCGCCCGCCTCGAGCCAGATCGGCGCGCCGAAGGTGATGCAACTCAGCAGCGGCACCGGCAAGAACTCGCCGCGCGGCAACACCCGGTTCAGGTTGTCGATATGCACCGGCACCAGTTCCAGGTCGGGCCGCTTCTTGCACAGGTAGTAGAGCCCGCTCTTGAATTCGCCGATCTCCTCGCCGGTGTTGCGGTGGCCTTCGGGAAACACGATCAGCGAGTAGCGATCGGCGATTTCCCGGATCATCACGTCCACGGGGCTCTGGTGTACTTTGATCTCGGTGCGGTCGATGAGCAGGGCGTTGAACGTGCGGGCCATGTAGCGGCGGGCACGCCCTTTTTCCCAGTAGTCTTTGGCCGCGACGGGGCGGGTCACCTGCCGCACCGCCAGCGGCAGCGCCGACCAGACCACGATCGCGTCGAGGTGGCTCGTATGGTTGGCGAAGTAAACCCGCTGGCAAGTATCGGGCTGGCAGTCGATCCAGCGCACGCTGGCCCCGCTGAGCACCCGCGCCACCAGCGACAACACCGTCTGGGTCACGGGGACATGAGGGCCCCGCTCGATCCATTCGCGACGGCGCTGGGCCAACCAATCGCGGCCAAAATCGTGGCTGATGTTCATCGCACCTGGATCGTATCGCACCGTGGGAAGCGGGACTAGGGCAGGCCGGCCGGCGGCCCCGCGTTTCGTAACCCCTAGGGAACCAACTCTTTGGCGGGCTCGGCGGGCAACACGGCGCCGGCCTTGGCGTCGACCGACTTGCGGCGATACACCCGCTCGAAGAGTTCTTCGTAGCCGCGGACCATTTGTTCGACCGACGCCTGCGAGACCACCCATTCGCGTCCCGCCCGCCCCTGCGCCGCCCGTTCGGCCGGGTCGCGGAGCAGCCGCCGCAGCCGAGCGGTCAGGGCCGCCTCGTCCCCCTCGGGCACGAGGTAGCCGCTCACGCCGTCGCGCACGCTTTCGGCCAAGGAACCCACGTTCGTGGCCACCACGGGCCGGCCGCAGGCCAGGGCTTCGAGCACAGACACCGGGCTCGCCTCGACGTGGGAGCAGAGGGCCACCACATCGATCGCCGAGAGCACCTCGGGCACGTCGGCCCGGTTGCCCAGGAACCGCACGTTGCGGGCAATGCCTAGGTCGGCCGCCAGCAATTCCAGCCGGCCCCGCTCCGGACCATCGCCGATGATCAGGAAGCAGGCCTCGGGTAAATCCGCCAACAGGTTGCGGGCCGCCCGCAGAAACAGGGCGTGGTTCTTTTCGGGGCGCAGCGCCGCCAGGATGCCGGCGACCGGCACACCGGCCGGAATCCCCAGTTCGGCCCGCACCGCGGCGCCGTCGCGCGGGCAGAACCGCTCGACGTCGACGCCGTTGCGAATCATCTGCACCTTGCGGCGCGGGAAGCCCTCGACCTCGACCAGGTGCCGGGCGTGCCCCGCGGCGACCGCCACGAAGGCGTCTGTCCAGGGGGTGAGCCGGCGATTGAGCCAGCCGATCGAGTCGGGCCAGCCGGTGGAGTGGAGCGCCGCAATCACGATGGGCGTTCCTGCCTGGCGAGCGGCGAGCCTCCCCCAGAACATCTTGTCGCCGGCCCCTACGGTGACCACGGCTTCGATCCGCCGCTCGCGAAACAAGCGTGCAAGCCGGGGGACGACCGCCAAGTCATACTTGCTGTGAATCAAACCGGCATGCAACGGCGCCAGTCGCGCTGCTTGTTCGGCCAGCGCGCCGGGTTGCTTGAGGCAACAGATTTCCGGGAGCACGCGCGCCGGATCAAGCCGCTCGACGAGGCTGAGCAGCAGCGTTTCGGCGCCGCCCACCGGCAGACTCGTCACGAGGAACATTGCCCGCAGCGGGCCCCGGTCTTCGAGCGGCGTCAGTTTGCTCGCCATGGAGGGCGCCTTCAGGAGTGGGTTAGGCGGGGGCGGAGCCGCGCGGCGTGCGCAACCGAGCGACGACGGCGCCTGCGGTCTCGAACAGTTGTCGCTTCTCGCGCGGGTCGAACACCCAATCGCAGCGCGTGGCCTGTCCCAGGGCGGCTGCCAGCGCCAGCCCCACCGCCCAGGCGCCGCAAGGAAGCAGCAACGGCAGCAGCGACACCACGATCGTGCCGGAGTCGATCCGCCAACCCAACCAGTGGCCGAAGAGGTAGGTGATCGAGAGCGCGATGAAGTTGGCGGTGGCCGTGGCCAGGACGACGCCCTTGAGCCCGAGCGTTGGCGCGAGCAGCAGGTTCAAGAGCACGTTGACCACCAGGCCAACGGCCAGCGCCAAACTCATCAGCCGCGCGCGTTCGGCGCACCACAAGTACGTGGCGGCCACCGTCGTCATTCCGCTCCAGACGCAGTACACCAGGGTCCAGGGCAGAACCGCCATCCCGCCCGCGTACTTGCCTTCGAACAGCGTATCGAACAGGAAAGGACCGGCGACCAAGATTACGGCGCTGCCGGCGGTGAGGCCGAGGCCGGCGACCTTGAGGATCAGGTTCAACCGCTCGCCGACGCGATCCTGCCGGCCGGCCTCCCAATCGTGGCTCAGGTGGGGCGTGGTCGTTTGGGCCAGCATGGCTGCCAGCGACACGAGCAACAGCGGCACCACGCGCGAGCTGTGATACACGCCCACCTCGGCCAGCGCCACGTGCTCGGCCATGCCGGAGCAGTGCACCAGCATGGTGCGATCGACGATGTCGAACAGGTTGGCCAGCATGTTCGTCACCCACAGCCAGGCGGCGAAGGGGGCCAGTTTGCGCCAGACCTCGCCGCGCACGAGCCCCTCAGGAGCGACGGGCGCTTGCCGCCAGGCGGCACGCAGCGCCGGCAGCGCCAACAAGCACGAAAGCGCGCAGGCAACGCCGTAGGCCGCCACCACGGCCAAGGCCGTCGGCCAAACGGCGATCAAGCCCGTGCCCAACACGGCGAACAGCAGACTGTTGCGGAAGTTCATGGCCGAGACGACGCGAAACTGCCGCAGTCCCGCGAACAACTCCGCCAGGTAGTTGAATCCAACGACGGCCAACAAACTACAGGCCAGCGTTTCGACAACGCCCCATTCGGCGCGTCCGAAGACGAGCCAGCCAAAGTAATCGGGGCGCGAGGCGATCAGGCTGACCACCACCACCGCCGAGCCCAAGCTCACCAGCGTCGTCCGCTTGAGGAAGCGCTGGAACTGCCCCCGCCGCCGATAGTGCTCCAGGTAGCGGCCGAACGAGCCCGGCAAACCAATCACCGCCAGCGGCGCCGCCAGCGAGAAGAAGCCGAAGGCCAGATCCCACTGCCCTAGTTCTTCGGGCGCAAGCCACCGGCAAAAAAAGACGCTGCGGGCAAAGCCGATCATCCGCTGCACGACCGCGGCCGCCAGCAATAGCGCCACGCTCTCGCCCAGCGACTCGACGCGCGGACTCGGGGCCGGCGCCGGCGCAAGCTCGTCGACCACCGTGGCCATCAAGACACCTCCACGGGGCCGGCTGGCTCTTGCGGCAGACTGGCGCCGAGATACTCGAAACGCCGCACCGACGACACCTTCCGCGGATCGAGCGTCACCCAGTTCTTGAGCCGGATCAAGTCGTCGTCGACGGCGATCCGCTGCAGATGAAAGGCATCGTCTCCCGGAAAGTTGTAGCCGCCGTAGGCCGAGCAGACGCCGTCGTAGCCGGCGTCGTGCGCGAGCTCAAAGGCCTCGACGCTCAGGTTCCAGTGCTGGCCGTAGGGAAACGCGAAGTAACGCACCGGGCGGCCCAGCGCCGCCTGCAAATCGGCGCCTGCGGTCACCACTTCGTCCGCGAGTTGGCGAGGGTCGCGCACTCGGCCCAGGTCAGCGTGCGTGCGCGTATGGGCCCCGATCTCGAGCCCTGCGTCGGCCAATTCGCGCAGTTGTTGGATGTTGTTGGGCGCGAGCGGCTGGTTGCGGGCCAGGTCGTGGGGGAAGGGCTTGCCGGTCAGCACGTGCTCGGTCGACACGAAGTACGTGCAGGGGATCTTGGCTTCGAGCAGCCGCGGGAGCGCGAACTGGCAGTTGTCGGCGTAGCCGTCGTCGAACGTGATGCAGACGGCCGGATGATCGTTGAACCCGCAGCGGATCCGCTGCTGGGCCTCCTCGAGCGAGAGTAGATCGAAATGCTGCGCAAGCCACTCGAGCTGCCGCGCGAAGACCGCCTCAGGCGTCGTCCAGGGGTTCGCCCGATCGTTGGCCACGCGGTGATAGAACAAAATGCACACCGGGGCGCGGCCCGCCGCGCGGCGGCGCGCGTCTTCCCAGGCGCGCAAGGGGCGCGTCGCCTGATAGTAGGCGTGCAACGCCGCGCTCTTCCACAGCGGAAAACTTGGGTCCGAGTTCTTCATGACTCTTGAGGGGGACTATTTCTTCCGCAGGCCTGCCAACTGCAGGCCGCGCTTGATCCAGGATTTGGCTCGGCCGCCGGCCTGCCACACGCTGTTGTGCAAGCGGGCGGCGCCCCGGCGCGAGAGGACTTGCAGATCGATCGCCGCACGGGGCTCGAACCGCCAGCGGCGCTTGTATTCCTCGCTGCCGCGGAGGTAGTCGATCAGCGTGAAGCCCTCCTCGAGCGCGGCGCGGAATGTGGCGATCTTCGAGAGCTTTCCTGGCTCGTCGTCGAGCGCTGCGGGCTCGATGCCGGACTGGTACCCGTAGAGCGCGCCGGCCGACTGCAGTTGGTACTCGATCGCGATTGGCCGGCCATCGAGCTCGAGCCACTGCAGCCGCAACACGCCGGCTTCGAGCAATCGCTCGGCGACGGCGCGCTGGAAGCCGGCGTACTTGGCCGAGGCAAAGCACCCCGGCTGGCCCAGGCTTTCCCAGCGGCGCTGGTGGAGTTCGACGAACATCGCCCAGGCCCGCTCGAAGGCGGCGCGGTCGGCCGCGGTGTACAAGCGGGCGCGCCCTGTGTCGAACAGATTCTGCTCAGCCAACCGCACCGACTTGCGCAGGTTCTTCGACAGCGTCGCGGCGTAGGCCTCCCAGGTGCGCTCCAGCGGCAATTGCCAGCAATCGTTGCCGGGTTGGCGGACGACGGTGAACTCGAGCGCCTCGAACCGCGCGGCGAGCTCGTTCCAAGCCGGATCGTCGGCCAGCACGTTTTCGAGCTCGAGCCGCAACCAGCCCGGACCCGGCGTGCGGCCGGCGTCGACTTCGGCGAGCCAACTGGCCACCGCGGCGGCCACGCGTTGCCGGTCCTCCGGCGCGGCGAGGAGGCTGAGATAGTCGGAGCAGACTTCCCCGCTGCCGAGCAGCCGCAGGGCCATGCCGCCCGTTGGCAAAGGCGCGAGGTAGAACGGCGCAACGCCGATCAGCGCCGGCCCCTCGTACACGGCCAGCGTACACAGCGCTTGTCGGTCTTGGGGTGAACTGGGGCCATAGTGTTCCCACCAGGTGTGCAGCCACTGCCAAGAGCGAAAGGGAATGTCGCCCGTCAGGGCGTTCCAGCTTGCGCGCAGCGCGGCCAACCCGTCGTCCGTATCGACTAGCTCAACTCGCAACATCGTTGCCATCGGCTCCTGAAACCAAAAGGCCGCTTGCACTTTGGGCGCAACCGCCCCTCAAACTTCGCTCACGCCCCGGCAAAGGCAAGCTGCTGCGGAGCCAGGCTCGCACGTTCGGCAGGTTGCGCGATCGCCTCGCGGATGAGGCCGTTTGGCAACGCCGCCCGCGGGCAGGCGGCGCGATTCGTAGAAATCGGTCGGGCTGGCAACCGGCCGCGGTGTAAAGACTTCGTTACGTCCTGTGGGAGCAAGGTAAGCTCGCTTATCGCCGGAGGCGCCGCAGTTGCATCGTTCCGTCGCGGGGACGACTGCGATCTCATCTTGGGGGAATTCAATCATGCCGACCGCGATGCCTACGCCCGCCGACCTGGGGCAGCACCTCGTGCGTCATTGGCGGACGATTCTGATCACGACGGTGGCCATGGTCGCGCTCGCGGTGACGTTTGCGCTGCTCCGCCAGCCCACCTGGCGGGCGACCCAGGCCCTCATCGTGCGGGCAGAAGCGTCGACCAGCGCCGAGCGGGCCGGCAAGTTCCGCGACGCGGACGACATGAAGACGGTTCAGGAAACGATCCTGCAACTGGCCACCAGCCGGGCTGTGCTCGATCGGGCCCTCCGCGAAGTGGGGCCGGCCCCTGGCAAGACGCGCGCTGCGAACTTCCCCAACGAACAAGACATCGACGACCTGCGTGGGGCCGTGGCGGTGAAACCCCCCAAGGGGGCCGAGTTCGGCAAGACCGAACTGTTCTATGTCAGCGTCGGCGACCGTAGCCGCGAGCGGGCCATCCAGCTCGCCGCCGCCGTGAGCCGCGCCCTGCAGCATCGCTACGCCGAGCTGCTCGAAACCAAGGCCCAAGGCATGATCCAAGAGCTCGAGCGGGCCGTGGCCGTGGCCGAAGGAGACCTCGCGAAGGCCGCCGGCCAGCTCGGAGCGCTCGAAGCCTCGGTCGGCCCCGACCTGGCCGAATTGCGCATCCTCAACGATTCCCCCGCCGGCAGCAGCGACCTGCGGCAGCGGCTGATTGCCATCGAAAACGAGCAGCGGCAGGCCAAGAATGAAATGCGCCAGGCCGAAGAGCTCTATGCCTTGCTTCAGTCGGCGCAGGCCGATCCGGAGATGCTGCTGGCCACCCCCAGCCGGCTGATCGAATCGCAGCCGGGGCTCAAGCGGCTGAAGGAAGGGCTCATCGACGCCCAGCTTCGCTCCGCAGCGCTTCTGGGCAGCGTGTCGAAAGAACATCCTCGCGCCCAAGCCGCCGTTCGTGCCGAGGCGGAGGTGCGGGGGAACCTGCATTCTGAGTTGGGCACCGCCCTCCGCGGCGCCCAGGCCGAAATTCGCCTGGCCCAGGCTCGCATCGCCGCGCTCGAGGACCAGCTTGGCGACACTAAGCAGCGTTTGGAGAAGCTGGCCGGTCTGCGGGCGAACTATGCTTCGCTCGCCGCTGCCAACACCAATGCCCTGCAGTTGGTGGAGAAGGCCCGCCGCGACCTGACCGAGGCCCGTTCGTCGCAAATCGCCGCCCACACCGCCGGAATGCTCTCGCCGGTGGATCAGCCGGAAACCGGCCCGCGTCCCATCGGCCCCGGCAAAACCATGATCGCGCTGGCAGGCCTCGTGGGTGGGTTGGCGAGCGGCATCGGCCTCGTGCTGCTGCTCACGCCGCTCCCCAAGCCGAATCAACCGGATTCGGCGGCCCCGGCCCCCCGCGCCAATGGCCACTCGATTCCCAAGGCAAGCGTCTCCGCCGACACGGCTGGGCTATCTTTGAAAGAGGCTCTGCGGAAGGTCGCCCCGGGCCGCTGGAACTAGGGCGGCCCGAATTCAACGCGGCGTATTCGCAACTCCCTCGGCATTTCGAAAGGCGATTCGCGGCGTGGAAGCTCTGGCCTTCATTGGCGCGGCGGTGGCACTGATCGCGCTGGCGGTCTACGCCCTCCACGGCTCGCTGCCGCTTGGTTGCCTGGTGGTGATCGTGGCCGGCAGCGTGTTTGGCCATGCGTTCGCCCGCTTCGATCTGGGGCCGATGCCGCTGACGACTGATCGGCTGGCGCTCGTGGTGCTGGTGGGCGTCTACGTGTTGCGGCGGCGCTGGGGGGGTGTCGACCCCAAGCCCATGGCCGTCGTCGATTGGGCGCTCCTCGCGCTCGTTTCCGTGCTCACGGCCAGCGTGGCCACGCATCCGTTTCACGTCGGCCTGGCGGAGGTGCCTCCGCCGATTTGGCTGCTCGTCACGGCCTATGTCATGCCGGCGGTCGTCTACTGGATCGCCCGCCAGTCGAACTGGACCGAAGCCCAAGTCAGAGCGATCGACCGCGGACTGCTGGCCTTCGGCGTCTACCTGGCGGTCACCGCGGTGTGCGAAGTGTCGGGCCTGCAAGCGCTCGTCTTCCCGCGCTACATCTCCGATCCGACCATTGGCTTGCACTTCGGCCGTGCCCGCGGTCCGTTCGTCCACTCGGTGACCCTGGGCTTCGTGCTCAGCACGTGCTTTGCCACCGCGCTGGTAGCCTGGCCGCAGGCGCAGCGGATTGGGCGCGTGTGGCTGGTGGGCTTGGCGGGACTCTTCGCTTTGGCCCAGTACGTCACCTACACCCGCAGTGTGTGGATGGGGGCCGGGGCGATCGTGTTCGTCGTGCTCGGCCTGGCGGCGGCTTCCGAATGGCGGCGGTGGATCGTGGGCGCCTTGGCGCTCGCGAGTTTGGTCGTGGTCGCGGCCAAGTGGGAGACGCTGCTCGAATTCAAGCGCGACGAAGGGCTCTCCGCCCAAGAAACGGCCGACTCCGCCCGCCTCCGCCCGGTGATGGCCTACATCGCCTGGACGATGTTCCTCGATCGGCCGCTGTTGGGCTGCGGGTTGGGGCGCTACATCGTCGACAAGGACGAGTATCTTTCCGACCGCAGCACGGAGCTACGGCTCGAACTCGCCCGCGGCTACGGCCCGCACAACCAGTTCCTGGCCCTGCTCACCGAAACGGGGCTGATCGGCGTGGGGCTGTTCTGCGCCGTGCTCCTCGGCTGGACCTACAACGCCTGGCGGCTCTGGCGAAGCAGCGCGCCCGACTGGGCCCGCCGCCAAGGCTTGCTGACACTTGCCGTGATGTCGGCCTACGTGACCTCGGCCATGTTCCACGATATGTCGTTCTCGGCGACCTGCCACATGCTGCTGTTCTTCGTGGCGGGGGCGAGCGAGGGGGTGCGGCGATTGGCGTGTGGGGAATCCACGGACGCGGCAACACGCACTTCAGAGGCTATCGACCAATCGGTGGCGGTGTTGGCATGAGGCGCCGGGACTTCCAGCGTTGAGCGGCGTGTGCCGGACTTGATTGTTCGAGACGAGCTCCGGCGGCGAACGATTTATTTTGCCGACATCAGGGCGGCTGGGGCTTTCCGCCTGACTTGGGCAAGGGCAAGTGCCTGCTCGGCGATTGCATCGGGGCGGCGCCCATTCCTTCCGCCCCAGTTCGAATAGGAGTTTGCCGCACGACTGCATTTCGATAACCCGCAAAGTAAGCGGCGAAGATGATGGTTGCGTAAAGCAACGTCCGCATCGAGTATTGCCAGTTCTGACGGACCTCATCGCCACCGCGCGTCATGTTGGCGGCTCCTGGCTGTCCGTGCTGTCCAGAAACCTGGCGAACAGGAAGACCAGTTCGTTCGTTCGGTACAAGAGTCTCCGCTTTTCAGCA
Organism: Pirellulales bacterium; assembly: GCA_046349955.1. Classification (GTDB taxonomy): domain Bacteria; phylum Planctomycetota; class Planctomycetia; order Pirellulales; family JBGAPH01; genus JBGAPH01. The sequence goes on from JAXMBI010000009.1 coordinate 26,153, forward strand.
CGCGACGGCGTCGACGCCTCGACGGCCGCGCGAAGTGCGATTAGCTCTTCGATGATCCTGATCGCCGAGGGATTGGACAGCGACTGCAGCAGCCTTGTCAGCTCTTCGACCGATTCACTGCTGCGAAGATCGACGACGAGTTGGGCGAACCGATCTTCGAGAGCGTCCGGGTGGCACTCGATGATTGCCAGTTGAATCGATCGCCGGAACTCCTCGCCGTCGTTGTAAGGCACGAGCAACGCCATGGCAGTTGCGTCGTCAACGATTTCGATGGCGTTTGGATCTTGGCCGCATTCTCGGATCGTGACCATTCGTCGATTATCCGCGCCGTCGGCTGGGAGGAGGTTGGCTTCGATTCTCAACGCGCCTTCCGGCGTCTTGGCATAGGTGACACACGCTCGCAAATCGAGCGGCAGCGATTCGATGGCCTCCACGGCTGCAACGAACCACGCGACGGGCGTTCGATTCACGGCGCTGCTCCACGAACTCTCGGTTGCGCCCGGCCGAATCGGCGATCGTTCGCGAGACCGCTGGGCAACCCGTTAGTGGCGCCTGCCGAGACAACGGTTTCATCTTCGCGCGAAAATCCGCCCCACCAAGACGGGGGTGCGACCGCATGCCGCCGTTCCTGACGCGATTCGCCTTTCGTGCGTGGCCTGGATCGTGGATTTGCCGCGCGTGAGCCCTCAATACCACGCCCGCTTGTCGACGACGTTCCGCAGCGGCTCCCCGCGCACGAAGCGCCCCACGTTGTCGGCCAGGAGCGCCAGGTGCCGCCCCGCGATTCGCGGCGAGCAGGCCGCCACGTGCGGCGTGATGATCACCTGTTCCATCCGCCACAGCGGGTGCTCGGCCGGCAGCGGTTCGGTTTCGCAGACGTCGAGCCCGGCCCCCGCGATCTCGCCGGCGTCGAGCGCCGCCGCCAAGTCGTCGAGCACGACGATCGCCCCGCGACCGACGTTGATCAGCCGCGCCGAACGCTTCATCGCCTGAAACTGCGGGCGGCGAAACCAACCGGCTGTCTGCGGTGTGTGCGGAGCGGCGATCACCACGAAGTCGCTCTCGGCCAAGAGCTGCCCTAGTTCCTCCGGCGGCCACAGCCGCGCCACCTCGGCCGGCGCAGTGCCCGACCGCGGATCGACCGCCACCACGCGCATCCCCAGGGCCCGCCCGCGGCAAGCAATCTCGAGACCGATTTCTCCCAGGCCGACCACGCCAAGCGTCGATTCTGCCAGGTGCGTGTGCGCCTGATCGGCGCCGGTGGCGATGCCGGGGCCGCGGGCAAAGTCGGGAGCGAGCCCCGGGTCACCCACCGGCCGCCACACACCCGTTTGCTGTTGGCGGATATACGTCGGCAAGTTGCGGGCAAGTGCAAGCACCAACAGCAACGCATGGTCGGCCACGACATCGGAATAGAGGCCCCGCATGTTCGTGAGCACGCAGGGATGCTCGACGAGCTCGGGGAACACGTAGTGCTCCAGGCTGGCGGTCGGCGATTGCACCCAGGCGAGTTGCGGAGCCGCCGCCAAGAGGGCCGGCGTGATTTTGCCCACGAAGCCGCGGGCTTCCGGCATGGCGGCCAGGGCCTGCGGCTCGTCGGCGGCGTTGCAGAGCGCCGTCTCGCCGGCGGCCTGCTGCAGGTGGGCCAACCGATGCCCATCGAGCGCGGGAAACAACACGATGCTCATGGGCGGTTCCGAGGGCTCGGCGGTTGGGGCGAAGCAAAGATGGGGAAGCTAGGGCAGGGCGTGGAGGCGCCCTACGGCGGCCTGCACTCTCGCTGCAAGCGTTGCCGAAAGCATTGGTGGTGAAATCGGCAGCGCCCTGAACTCTCGGCCAGCAAAGCTCGGCGGGAGGTCAGGCATGGCCGGCGTCGCCCTGCCTGTGATTTTCCCGCCGCCCGCGCACGCTGATGGACCTGCGGTAATGCTGCTCAGCTCCGGACGTCTCAACAGCCTGTATCTTTCGTATTTTTCCAAGCCCGCCCAGGATCGCGCGATCTATCGGGCCATCGACCAACTCCGCCCCACCAAGATCATGGAGTTGGGAGTCGGGGGCGGCCAGCGGGCGCTGCGGATGATCAGTTTGGTCAGCAAGCTGCGCCCCGATCAACCGCCCGAGTACATCGGCATCGATGAATTCGAGGGCCGGGCACAGGGAGGCGGGCTTTCGCTGCGCGAGGCCTATAAGCTGCTGCGTCCCAGCGGCGCTCGCGTGGTGCTGCTGCCGGGCAAGCCCTGCGAGGCGCTCGCCCCGCGGGCCAACGAACTCAAGGGGGTCGAGCTGGTGATCGTAGCCGCTGACCAAGATCGGGCATCGCTCGCCCAGGCTTGGTTCTACCTGCCGCGCACGCTTGCGCCAGATGCCCTGGTGCTCGCGGAGCCGGGCGAAACCGGCGGCGACGTGCGCCCGCTCGCCGCGGGCGAACTCGAGAAGTTGGCCCGAACGCGCAGCCAGCGCAGGGCCGCGGCTTAAGGGCCCGTGCTGTCGCACGCGCCACCGAGCAGATCCGAAGTCGCGCCTTGCCGCTGCACCTTGCCGGCGTCGAGCAGCACGACTTGCGGCGCCAGCCGACTCACTTCGGCCCGATTGTGGCTCACCAGCAGTGTGGGGATTTGCCAGCGCTCGACGACGCGCTGAACGTACTCGAGGCTCTTAGCCCGCAGCTCCACGTCGAGGCTCGTCCACGGCTCGTCGAGGAGGAGCAGTCGGGGTCCGGCGAGCAGTGTACGGCCCAAGGCCACGCGCTGGCGTTCCCCCCCGCTGAGCCGCGCCGGCTGGCGCTCGAGCAAGGGGCCAAGCTCGAGCACTTCGACGGCTTCTGCGAAATCGATCGCCCCACTGCGCCGCCGCTGTCCGTAGCGGAGGTTTCCCGCCACGGTGAGATGCGGGAACAACCGCTGGTCCTGGAACACGAGCCCCACGCCCCGCCGCTCAGGCGGCAAGAAGAGGCGTTTGTGGGTATCGACGAGCGGCTCGTCGCCCAGGCGGATCACGCCGTCGAGCGGCCGCAGCAAACCCGCGATCAGGGCCAAGCAGGTGCTCTTACCGGACCCCGAGGGACCGAACAGTGCGGTGGGGCCGAGGGGCGCCGTGAAGGCGACGTCGAGTGCGAAGCCTTGGGCGTAGCGATGCCGGCAGTCGAAGAAGAGCTGCATCTAACGGATCGCTGCTCCGCGAGCGTCGGATCCGCGGCGGCTATTCGTCGTCCTTGAGCCCCAGGCGGCTGAGCCAGCGGCCGCGGGTCGGCTTGGCGGGCGTCTTGCCGCCCGTGTTGCGCGGCTCGTCGCCGCCGATGCGCGACATCTGCGACTGCAGATCTTGCAAGCGCTCGTCGATCTCGGCCCGCTCGCGGGCCATCTTGGCGCGCTCGACCGAGAGATCGATCTCGGCGGTGCGGAGTTTTTCTCGCCATTCATCTTGCAGCCTGCGAAGGTTCTCGCGCTCCTGCTGCACGACCGTGTCTTGGTCGAGCATGCCGGCGATGGCGGCGGCCCCGACGGCGACTTCGCCGACACTGCGGCTCTGATCCTCGAGCAGCTTGCGCAGCTCGTCGAGCTCGCGGTCGCGGGCGGCGATCACGGCCTCGGTTTTCTCGATGGTCTTCTCGATCGAGATCCGCTCCTGTCGCTGATCGGGGTCGTTCTCGTCGAACTCCGATTCGAGGGCCTCGAGCAGCTTGCGCTTCTGGGCTTCCCAATCGAGCGCCACGCCGGCGCCGCTGTCGCTCGCGCGGGCGCCGGCGGCCTTGGCCTTAGCCAACTCGACCTTGAGTTCCTCGCTGCGGGTTTTGTAGTCGCGCAGGTCCTGCATGGCAAGCTCGAGTCGCCGCTGCAGGTCTTCGGTGCGTTTGGTGTCGCCCGCGCCGGCGGCCAGCTCTTGGACCTTGGCCTCGGCGGTCGACAGGCGGGCAATCAGCGCCGCGTTCTCGGCCCGGAGCGCTTCGGCGGCGGCCAGGGAGGCGGCCGCGCCGCGGAGCGGCTCGAGCTCGTCCTTGAGCGTCTGATTCTCGTGCTGCAACAGTTCGGAGCGGGCGCGCCACTCTTCGCGCTCGCGTTCGGCGGTTTCCTGCCGCGCGGACCACTCGTCCCGGTTGCGCTGCAGTTCGTCTTGGCTGCGTTGGCCTTCGGCCTGCTGGGCCTCGGTTTCGGAGCGGGCTTCGGCGAGCGCGGCTTGGAGGCCGGTGACCTGGCGTTTGGCGTCAGCCGCCTGGCGCGAGAGCGACTCATGCTCTTGCGTGAGGCGGGCGCATTGTTCGTGCCACTGCGTTTGCTGCGCTTGCAGGGTGCGCAGCTCGTCTTCCTTGCCGCGCAACTCGCGCGCATGCCCTTCGTACCGCTTCTGCAGTTCGTCCCGTTGCTGCCGCGCTTCTTCGACCTGCTGAAGGAGCGATTGGATTTGGGCGCGGTCTTCGGGTGAGAAGCCGTCGCGGCTGGCTTCGGCGAGCTGGGCCTGCAAGTGTTCGGCGTTGCGCAGTGCGGACTCGCGCTCGCTGCTGGCCCGATCGAGGTCGGTTCGCACTTCGGCCAATTGACGGGCAAGGGCGTCGCGTTCGCCGGCGGCAGCGGCAAGCTGGCCTTCGAGCACGGCGTTGTCAGCCGAGCGCAGACGTTCGAGCTCGGCCCGCTCGCGTTCGATTTCCTGGCGGTCCTCGGCCTTCTGGTTTTGCAGTTCGCGGGCAATCCGGCGGCGCTGGGCCTTGAGCTCGGAGCGATCGACCTCGAGTTGTTCGCGGGCGGCCTCGAGTTCGGCCAGCTTCTTGGCGCACAACTCACGACTGGCCGCCGCCTCGATCGACTCGGCGACCAGGGCCTGCCGTTCGCCAGCCAAACTCTGTTGGTCTCTACGCAGGGCCTCGAGGGCCGCATCGATTTGCCGCTGGCGCTCGGCGAGCCGCTCCTCGGCTTCCGTGGATTGCCGGCGCACGCTGTCGAGCCGCACCTGCTGTTCGGCCAGCTCCTGTTCGAGGCGCGCCAGCGTTTCGGCCCGCTCCAAGAGTTCAAGCGAACGGCGCCCTTGCTCTTCCTCGCGGGCTTCCATTGCCTGCTGGCGTTCGCCGATTTCCCCGTGGAGCTGCTCGGTCTGCTCCGTGAGCAGCCGGCCAAGCTCGGCCAGATGCTGACGGCGCCCCTCGAAGAACGCAACCGCGCGGCGGCGCTGTTCGGTCAGCCGAGGGCCCAATGCGGGCTCGGAGGCCAGGTCCGCCAACGAGGAATCGTCCATGGGAGCCAATTACCAGAGAAGGCCGCCGGGCAGGGGCGGGGGATTCCTTTGCTACGCCGACGGGACGGTCTTCCACGTTGCCCTGGGGCAACGCCTTGCTGCCGCGCTGTCTGCGCAAACTAATACGCCTAACGATCTATAGGCCAAAGGTCCGCCCCGGTCAAAAGCGGCGCCAGGCGTTGCCCGAATCGAACGCGCCCAGCGGCAGCACGCCAAGTGAGACGCGACGCGCGACCTCTACGAATTACGGTCCTACGTCGTCGGCACAGCCGTTCGATCCCCGCGCTGCAAGCCTTTAAGCTGGAACAATGTTGCCGCGCTCCCCCTGAACCCGCCGCGTTGCGCCCCGCGTATCGAGCACCAGCGGTGCATGCCGCACAATCAGTTCGTAGTCGTAGGCCGAGTGGTCGGTGGCGATCAGTACGCAGTCCTGGGCGGCCAACAGTTCGGGCGACAAGGGTTGGCTTTGTAGCGGCGGCACGTCGTGACGCCGCATCTTGGGCAGAACCGGCACATGCGGATCGTTGTAGGCCAGTTCCGCCCCGCCTGCCCGCAGCAGATCCATGAGTTCGAAGGAGGGGCTTTCGCGCGGGTCGTCGACGTCGCGTTTGTAGGCCACGCCCAGGATCAGCACCTTGCTCCCGCGGAGCGGCTTGCCCCGTTCGTTGAGCGCCTCGACCAACCGCCGCACGACGTACCGGGGCATGCTCGTGTTGATCTCGCCGGCCAACTCGATGAACCGCGTCGGCAGGCCGTGCCGACGCGCGAGCCAGCTCAGATAGAACGGGTCGATGGGGATGCAGTGCCCCCCCAGGCCGGGACCAGGATAGAAAGCCTGAAAGCCGAAGGGCTTGGTCCGCGCTGCGTCGATCACCTCCCAGATGTCCAGCCCGATGCCGTCGAACAGCATCTTCAGCTCGTTGACCATGGCGATGTTCACCGAGCGGTAGGTGTTTTCGAGAATCTTGCAGGCCTCTGCCACCTCGCAGCTCGACACCGGCACCACCTCAACCACCACCTGGCGATAGAGCTCGGCGGCCATGCGGCCACTCTCGGCGTCGAGCCCGCCCACCACTTTGGGGATCGAGGGGGCTGAGTGGCGCGGATTGCCTGGATCCTCGCGCTCGGGACTGTAGGCAAGGAAAAAGTCGCGCCCGGCCTCGAGGCCGCTCGTTTCCAGGATTGGCAACACGACTTCGCGGGTGGTGCCGGGGTAGGTCGTGCTTTCGAGCACGATGAGCTGCCCGGGGCGTAGCCGGCGGGCGATCGCCTGCGTCGTTTGTTCGACAAAGCTGAGGTCGGGGTCGCGCGAGGGAGTGAGCGGCGTCGGCACGCAAATCAGGATCGCGTCGGGCTCGTCGAGCCGGTTGAGATCGGCCGTGGCGTCGAAACGGCCGACTGCCAGCAGTTCGGCAATTTGCTGGCTGGGAATGTGGCCGATGTAGCTCTGCCCCGCGCGCAGCTTTTCGATCTTGCCGGCGTCTACGTCGAACCCTAGGGTGCGAAAGCCCGCGGCGGCAAAGGCTTGCACCAGCGGCAGCCCGACGTAACCCAAACCCACCACGCCGACGAGCGCTCGTCGATGGGCGAGCAGCGAGGCGAGCGATTCGCTCATGCGGAACCAGGGCCTGCAAGGGAGTGGGGAACGGACCGCTCTGGACTGCCGCAATCGCGGCTAACTAAGATACTGTACTAGGTTACGCCGTCGCGGCTAGCCGCACCTTCCCCCGCAGAACCCATTCATGCCCACCACGACGTACCTCGAGGGAAGCCTGACGCTGGATTACCACGGGCCCCAACCCGTGCGTTGCCCTGAAGAGCTGCTGGAGCGTTACCACTCGATTCTGTCGGAACAGCGGATCAGTTGGACCGAGCATCACCGGCTGCTCAAGCTGCTGGGGTCGGGGGGCCAAGGGGTCGTTTACCTTGGGCAGCGGCGCGGCACCGACAACTTCACCCTGCCGCTGGCGCTCAAGGTCTTTTCGCCGGAGCGCTATCCCGACGCGGCCAGCTACGACAAGGCGATGCAGCGGATCGCCCGCGTGTCGGCCAGCGTGGCCCAGATTCAGCAAGACAACCTGCTCGACGTGCACAACTTTGTCGAGCGGAATCGCATTCGCGTCATGGAGATGGAGTGGATCGACGGCTTCGATCTCAGCCGCCTCCTCACCCCGGAATCTTACGAGCAAACGCGGGAGAAGGTGCCTCCCTGGCGTTGGGAGTACCTGAACAATGTGATCGTCACCTCGGGACCCGAGCAGCCGCGGCTGAAGCCTGGCATCGCCATCGCCGTGATGCGCGACTGCTTGGCCGCCCTGGCCGCCCTGCACCGCGAAAACATTGTGCATGGCGACCTCAAGCCCTCGAACATCATGCTTAAGCGGACGGGCAACGCCAAGATCATCGATATTGGCTCGGCGTTCGAACTCGACAACGCCCCGCCGCAGCGGATGTGCACCCCCACGGCCGCGGCGCCCGAGGTGCTCGAAGGGGGCGAGTTCACGCCCCGGTCCGACCTGGCGAGCCTGGGCTATGTGCTGATCGAAATCCTGGCGGGCCGGCCGCCGTTTGCCGGACTGACCACCTTCCGCGAACTGCTGGAGGCCAAACGCACGCTGCCGCAACGGCTCGAGAAGATCCTCCCCTCGGAAGTCGCCTGCAACGAATTGCTGATGAACTTCTGCAAAGGGTTGATCGCCCCCGATCCGATGCGCCGCTTCCCCAACGCCGAGGCCGCCGATCTGCTGCACGAAGGGGCGGCGGCGTTCCATCGGCAGCTCATCAAGGGGGATTTGGCCAGCGAATACGACAACGAGATCCGGCTCTGGCTGGCCGAGATCGACTGAGTTTCACTGGGGGCTCTGCCCCAGCCCATCAAGCCGCATGGAGGCGCCGCTTGCCCTGGTCGAAAGCCGCTGACTACGCCGTCTATCTCGTCGTGCGCTCGCTCGTCTGCGTGGTGCAGGCGGTGCGCCTGGAAACCGCCGAGAAGTGCGCCCGGGCGCTGGCTTGGGTTTTCTGCCAAGTGGCGCCGATTCGCCGTAAGGTGATCGACGGCAACCTGCTGATCGCGTTTCCGGATTGGCCGCTCGAGCGGCGGCGGCAGGCCGCCCGCGCGATGTGGGAACACCTGTTCCTGATGGTGGCCGAAATCGCCCACGCGTCGCGGAAGATCCATGTCACCAACTGGCGGAAGCACGTGCGGCTGGAGAACGCGCGGCCGATGATCGCGGCGCTGGTCGACGAGCGCCCCTGCGTGCTCGTCACCGGGCACTACGGCAACTTCGAACTCTCGGGCTACGTCCTTGGCCTGTTCGGCTTTCCTACCTACACCGTAGCCCGCCCGCTCGACAATCCGCACCTGAACCGCTTTGTGAACCGCTTCCGCGGCTCGCGCGGGCAGCACATCCTGCCCAAGCAGGGAAGCGGACCGGAGATTGCCGAGATGCTGGCCGCCGGCGGCACGCTTGCGCTGTTGGCCGATCAAAGCGCCGGCCCGCGCGGCTGTTTCGTGCCGTTCTTCGGCCGTCCGGCTTCGACCCACAAGGCGATCGCCGTGTTCGCCCTGCACCACGACGCCCCGCTGGTGCTCGGCTATGCCCGCCGCCGCGGCCGGCCCTTGTGCTACGATATGGGCACGGAGACGGTGATCGATCCTCGTGATCTCGCAGGCGCCGGCTCGCCGGTGGTGGCGCTGACCGAGCAGTTCTCCCGCGGGCTCGAGACCGTGATCCGCCGCGATCCGGACCAGTATTGGTGGATCCACCGCCGCTGGAAAGAAACGCCCCCCGTGCGCAAGGCGCGGCAGGCCGCCTAAACGTCTGTTCGACGCCCCTGAGCCGCCCCATGTCCGCCGAATCTGTCTCCTCCGGTTGGCATCCGGTTTGCCGCATTGAGGATTGCCCGCCCGGCGCGTCGCGCGAGTTCGTGGTTGGCGACCGGATCGTGGCCCTGTTCCAGGTCGACGGTCAGTTCTATGCCCTCGACGGCGTGTGCCCTCACCAGGGCGGGCCGCTGGGCAAGGGCTGCCTGACAGGGCACTGGGTCATGTGCCCCTGGCACGGCTGGCAGTTCGATGTCCGCACGGGTCAACACCGTACGAGCGCCGCCGTGCGCCAGCCGGCGCTGCCGGTCGAGGTCAAATCCGGTATGATTCTCGTGCAACTTCCAGATTCGCCCTGAGGCTGGCAGCGGCGCGACGACGGCCCCAAGTGGTGGTCGGCGGGCGACGCTCGAAATGTGCTCGACACGGCGTGATTCAGTACCGAACGTTTCGCAATACCGACCCGCCGCGCTTGGCCGAGATTTGGCGCAGCCAAGGGGCCGCGCGCCGCGGACTCATGCAGCCGATGTCGACGGCCGTATTCGAGCACTTTGTGCTCGCCAAGCCCTACTTTGAGCCGGCCGGCCTGATCGTGGCAACGCAGGACGAAACGCCCATCGGCTTCGCCCATGCCGGATTTGGGCCCACGGAGGACGAGAGCGAGTTGTCGACCGAACTGGGCGTCACCTGCCAAGTGGTGCTGGCCGACGCCGAGCCGCAGGGCGAAGTTTCCGGGGAACTGCTGACCCGCTGCGAAGAGTTTCTCCGCGGCCGAGGCGCCAAGGTCCTTTATGGCGGCAGCCTGCGGCCGCTCAACCCCTTCTACTTGGGCCTCTACGGCGGCAGCGAACTGCCGGGCGTGCTCGATTCGGATCAGGCCACGCAGCAGTTGTTCCGCGATCATAGCTACCGCGAAATCGACCGCTCCGTGCTCTTCGAGCGCGAACTGCAAGGGTTTCGGCCGCCGGTCGACCGCACGCAAATGCTGATCCGCCGCAGCACGAGCTTCACGGCCGTCCCCGACCCGCCGCCGCGCACCTGGTGGGAGGCCTGCACACTGAGCGGCTTTGACCGCCTGCGCTTCGAACTGGTCGATCGCGCGAGCGGTCGCGAGCTGGCGCAGGCGACCTTCCGCAACATGGAGCCGATGTCGGCCGGCTGGGGTGTGCCGACGATGGGGCTTGTGGAGCTCGAGGTGCATTCCGACCGCCGCCGCCAAGGATTGGCCACCTACGTCCTGGGCGAATCGTTCCGGGCCCTCCAGGCCCAAGGCATTGCCCGCGTGCAGGTGCAGACCATGCGCCGCAATACGGCTGCCCGGGCGCTCTACGCCAAGCTAGGCTTCGAGCAGATCGACGAGGGGGCGGTGTTCCGCAAGGAATAGCGAGCCTATGCTGCCAACAGGCGGCGTTCCTTGCGTTTCTATCGCCGTCAGTTTCGAGCCTCGGCATCTATGCCTAAGACCTATCGCCTCGAGCGTGCGCAATTCGTTCCCCGGCCGCGGAGCGAAGTTTTTCCGTTCTTCGCCGACGCCGGCAACCTGGAGTCGATTACGCCGGATTTCGTGGGCTTTCGCATTCTCACGCCACGGCCCATCGCCATGCGCGCCGGGACGATTATCGACTACCAAATCAAGCTCTTCGGCGTGCCGCTGAATTGGCGGACCGAAATCGAGTCGTTCGATCCGCCGGAGAGGTTCGTCGACGTGCAGCGCCGCGGCCCGTACCGGCTCTGGCGGCACACGCACCGTTTCTTGGAACAACCCGGCGGCACGCTGCTCGTGGACGAAGTCGACTACCAACTGCCGGCGGGCCCCCTAGGGCCCCTCGCACACGCGCTCTTCGTGCGACGCTCGCTCGACCGGATCTTCGCTCATCGGCAGGCGATGATCGCCCGGCTGTTTGGCGAGCCTGCCAGCGCGGCAGCGAAGCCGGTGGTCACAGGCTGATTTCGCCCGCGGCGAGAGCGAGCAGGAACCGGTGGTTGCTTTCGAGCAGCCCCGGGAGCCGCGCCAGGTCGCCCGGCGCGTGCCAGTGGATCGAGGCGACTTCGTCTTCGCAGGGGATCAGAGAGTCGGCCAGCAATTCGCACCGCCACCAGGCCAGGTGAACCTGCCAGGCCGTAGTGCATTCCCAGATGCGGCGCGCGGGGCGCACGCTTGCGGCCAGTTCCTCCTGCAGCTCCCGCACGACGGCTTGTTCCTCAGTCTCGCCGAGCTCGATGCCTCCGCCAGGGAAGCAGAATGCGCCCGGCGCCGCCACGAGCTGCGAGCGGCGGATCACGAGCAATTCGCCGCCGCGTTCGATGACCGCCACCACACCCCGCTTCCGCGGTGGCGCGGGGAAGCCGGCTTCCTGAGTGTCGGCGGCGTTTTCAGGCTTCAAGGCGTCGATTCCGGTGGAGCGGGAAGCGGTCTCGAGCGGCCGATTTGCCCTCGAATTCGGCATTTTAGTCGCAATCGACGGCCGCCGCCTATGGGCCCTCAGCCCCCTGCATTCTCTTGTCGGGTGGGCTAGAATACCAACGTAACCGATTGGCAAGCCACGGTTTCGCTTGCCTTTAAGCCCGCGAAAGGACGTTCATGGACAATCCCGGCCAGCCCAACGGCGGCGCCGCTGCGCCCCAGCCTCGTCGGCGTCTCAGCGCCTCGAGCGTGTGGCTGTTTCTCGTGCTGCTGTTGGTCATCGGGCTGATGCTGGTGCGGCAAACGCCCCGACAAACCGAGATCAGTTACGGCATGTTCTGGCGGCAGCTCGAGGCCAAGAACGTCGAAACGGTGACGGTTTCGGGACGGCAGTTGAAGGGCGAGCTCAAAAAGGCTCCCGGGCAAGCGGCCGCCGGCGCCGCCAAGTCGGCCGCTGCCGAAAAGGCCAGCCGAGCCTTCACCACGAACGTGCCCGACTTCGTAACAGGGGAGGAATTGGATCGCGCGCTCCGTGCGGATCTGGGCGACAACTACAAGGTCGACGTCGTTCCGGACTACAACGGCGTCTTCATGCTCATTCTGCTCACGCTGCCGCTCGTGCTGCTGCTGGGCTCTTGGCTCATGTACCGCCGAGCCCGCGACCAGATCATGGGGGGCGGCATCCTCTCCGGGTTCAGCAAGAGCCCCGCCAAACGCTACGAGGCCACGAAGCAGCGGGTAACGTTCGAAAACGTCGCCGGTCTCGAAGGAGTGAAGAACGATCTGCAGGAGATCGTCGAGTTCCTCAAGAACCCGGAAAAGTTCCAGCGGCTGGGCGGCCGCGTGCCCAAGGGGGTGCTGCTGATTGGCCCCCCCGGCACCGGCAAGACGCTGCTGGCCCGGGCCGTGGCCGGCGAGGCAGGCGTCCCCTTCTTCTCGATCTCGGGCAGCGAATTCATTCAGATGTTCGTGGGCGTGGGCGCGAGCCGCGTCCGCGATATGTTCAAGACCGCGAAAGACGCCTCGCCCTCGATCCTGTTCATCGACGAGATCGACGCGGTGGGGCGCATCCGCGGGGCCGGCTTGGGAGGAGGTCACGACGAGCGCGAGCAGACGCTGAACCAAATTCTGAGCGAGATGGACGGCTTTACCCAAGCCGAGTCGGTCATCGTGCTGGCGGCTACGAACCGGCCCGACGTGCTCGATCCCGCGCTGCTGCGCCCGGGGCGTTTCGACCGCCACATTACGGTCGACCGGCCGAATCACAAGGGGCGCTTGGAGATCTTCAAGGTCCACACCCGCACGGTGCCCCTGGCCGACGACGTCGACCTCGACCGCCTGGCCTCCGGCACGGTGGGTCTGACCGGCGCCGACATCCGCAACCTGGTGAACGAGGCCGCGCTGTGGGCGACGCGGCAGGGGAAGGACCGGGTCGACATGCACGACTTCGAGTTCGCCCGCGACAAGGTGCTGATGGGCCCGAAGCGCGAGGAGGTGCTGTCGGACAAGGAAAAAAAGATGACCGCCTACCATGAGGCGGGGCACGCGCTCTTGGCCTGGATGATCCCCGGCGCCGACCGGCTGCACAAAGTGACGATCATCCCTCGCGGCAGAGCCTTGGGGGTAACCCAACTCGTGCCGGAGGAAGACCGGCTGAACATCGGCGAGAGCGATCTGCACTCGCGGCTGGTGTTCATGCTCGGCGGTCGGGCGGCCGAAAAGATCGTGTTCAACGAGTACACGGCCGGCGCTGAAAACGACCTGACCCAAGTCACCAAGCTGGCCCGGCGGATGGTCACCGCCTGGGGTATGAGCGAGCGGCTAGGTCCCGTGGCCTACCGAACGACTGAGGAGCATCCGTTCCTGGGCAAGGAGTTTCACGAGCAGCGCGACTTTAGCGAGCACACGGCCCAGGTCATCGACGAAGAGGTTGCCCGGATTCTGCACGGCGCGGCCAACCGGGCGAGCTCGCTGCTTACCGAGCACCGCGACCAACTCGACAAGCTGGCCCAGGCGCTCGAGGAGCGCGAGGTGCTGGACGAAATGGAGATCGCCGCCCTGATCGGCCCCTCGGCCAATCGCCGCTACGAGGCGAACGGCCACCTCGACCCGGCGCCGACGCCGGAGGCGCCCGCCGAGACGCCGTAGCGGGTCAGCACTGTTCACCTCCGGGCTGTCCCGCGCGCGTTCAGTTCGGCGCCGCATTCCTGACACGTCCAGCCCCCGAAGAGGAGCTGCCGCAGGCTCGTCGGTTTGCGAAACGTCGGCAGTTGCTTGCCGCAACCGGGACATTCGGGGTTGAGCCTTCTCCCGGTCAGCAGGACAAAGACGACGAACAAAGTGCTGAGTAGGACGATCAACATGACTTGGCTCCAGGGGCAGGGCTTGGCTGCGGGGCCGACCCCCGTTAGCCGGCGCTCGTTCACCCAAGGTTCCTGAGCGGCTCTGGCGAGAATTTGTTACACCCGCTCGCGCCAGTTTTGAAGTTGCGCTTTGGCATCTGCGAAGCGTGAGGCGCGGCATGCAGCCCCGGCAGGGGCGACCCGATGATAGCCCCGGGCAAGGCCGGCGCAAGCCGGGCGCCGCCCGGGGTTACGCCCCACGGAAACAAAGAGCCCCGGAGGGGCGACAGACATGCTTGAGTCCTGCGATGGCAAGCAGCTCTTGTGTCGCCCCTGCGGGGCTTTGTTCCTACTTCTAACGGACCCCGGGCTGCCGTCAGCTCACGCTGCCCTGGCCCGGGGCTATCATCGGGTCGCCCCTGCCGGGGCTGCACGTAGCCTTGCTCGCTCTAAGAGCAAAACGCTTGATCCATGCCCCCACTTCCAACCAAAAGCGCAACTTCAAAACTTGCGCTGCGGGTTGGTGTGGCTGTGACCGAGCGCCTAGTCCATCGCCGGCGGCGTTTGCAGGCTGTCGATCAGCAGCAGCCCGTCGATCACCGCCACGCTCTGCCGCAGCTCACGCAGGGCATCGAGATAGGCCAGATTGGCCTGGAAGTAGGTCCGCTGCGAGGTGAGCAACTGCAGGTAACCGATCTGCCCGCTCGAATACGCCTCGCGCACGAGCTTCAGCGACTCGGCGGCGTCGGGCAAAATCGCGTCGGCGTATTGCTGCACCTGCTGCTGCGCGTTGGCATAGCGCTCGAACGCGATCGCCAGGCGGTTGCGGAGCTCGAGCGTTAGCCGCTCGATGTCGGCCTGGGCCGCGCCGATTTGCGCCTGCGCGGCGACGATGTTCCCCTGATTGCGGTTGAACAGGGGAACCGTGAGATAGGCCTGGACCGTGTGGATGTTGTTGGTGGTCGTGTTGTCATGCTGAGGCATGTATTGCAGGTCGCCGTTCGGGTAAGGCTCGATCCGCGCCCTGGCCAAGGCGAACCGCGCCCGATCGAGTCCCGCCTGCGCGGCGGAAAGCTCCGGGCTGGTGGCGAGAATTCTGTCCAGCGTGCCCTGGAACTCGAGGACCGGAACATCTTTCGCCAGGTCGCCCGACACCGGCGCCAGCGCGTAATGCGGCGTTCCAGTGACGGACATTAGCGACTGCCAGGCCGCGCGATGCCGGTTCTCGGCCTTCCGCAGGTTGATGCGGGCGGCATGCACCTCGACGCGGGCCTGCAACACGTCGATGCGGCTCACCTGCTCGCCGCGGAACAAGTCTTCGGCGGCCTTCTGCCCCTGCTCGCCAATCCGCAGCAGCTCCCGGGTGACCTCGGTGGCTCGCTGCGCGTAGAGCACGTCGAAGTAGCGGAGGCTGACGTCGTTGATCACGCGCTGCCGCTGCGCGGCAAAGAGCTCCTCGGCGCGGCGAACGTCTTGCGAAGCTGTCGCTCGGTTGAGCGACAGCTTGCCGGGCGTGATGAACATCTGCTCGAAGTACATGCCCTGCTGGCCGGCCTTGCCCGAGTCCCCCATCTGGAAGCCGGCGTAACCGACGTTGGGATTCAGGTAGAGGCCGCTCTGGAGCCAGCGTCCGCGCTGCACGTCGATCCGCGCGGCGTACTGGAGCAGAGTGGGATTGTTGGAGAGCGCGAGCTCGACCAAGCCATCGAGCGACATCTCGGCAAGGCTCTGCGGAGCGGCCGCGGCCTCTGCCACGGGGGCGCTTACGACCGGCTCGGCGGGAGCGGGCAATTCGGCCTGCGAGAGCGCCCGCGAGTTGCTCAGCGGCGAAGACTGCGCCCAGAGTTCGGCAGTCCCAAGCCCTGGGCCGGCGGCCAGCAAGCCCAAGGGCAACCACCAGCGGCGAATAGCCATGGCCGAATCCGTTCGACTGAGAGTGTCGCTTCGTGCGGGGCCGCGCCGCCTAGAAACGGGCCTCCGACGGCGCGCATCCTACGCGCCTTGCTGTCGGTTTCGGCATGCCGAGGATAACGCCTTTGAGAGTCCTGCGGCGCTCGCGCCAGGCTTCACTAGGCCGGCGCCCGAGTGGCAAACTTGGCGGGTATTTCTCAAGATTGGGGCCGGCGGCCAACAAAAAAAGCGGCGGCGGCCAAACTGGCCGCCGCCGCTTTGCATTTCTTACTTTGCTCGAGCCGCGCTACTTACGGCGGCGGAGCAGGCCCATGCCGGCGATCCCGAGGCCCAAGAGGACCCAGGTGGCCGGTTCAGGGACGGCGGGGCCGTAGCTGCCGGTCTGGGTGACGCCGCCATCGATCAGCGAGGCGAGCGTCGCGGTCCACGACGGGGCCGACGTCTGCAGCACCAGTTTGCGGGTAGCCAAACCGGGGGCCAGGAAAGCGGTCAGCGGATCGACCGGGGTCGGCAGGAAGTTGAAGCCGACCACGTCGCCCGAGGGCTGACGATCGATCGAACCAGGCACCACGCCGGCGCTCGTGCTCTGGTAGCTGGCGTCCGCGAGGAAGCCGGAGTAATTGACGACGGTCATGCGGCCAATCGAGTTGGCCGACGCGGCGTCGTTGCTCAATTCGTAGGTAAAGGTCAGTCCGCCGAGAGCGTTCGACGGATCGCCCGAGATGACCTCGGTCTTCAGCTTGCCGCTGAAGGCGCCCGGGGCCGAAAACGCAGTGGTGGTCGAAGCCACGACTACGCCGCCCGTGGGATCGGGCTCTCCGGGGGCTGGAACGAGAACCGAACCCGACGGAAGCGGGGCAGCCGAAGCCGCCTGCGCCAAGAAAACTGCGGAGATGCCGCAAACAGCTCCCACACGGAGCACGTGCCGCCAAGCATGCCGAATCATGGTGTGTACTTCAAGGGAGGCGATGGTCAAGCTGAGAACTCTAACCAAGGTTCATAAGATACTCAAACGATCCCCCCCGTCAATGGGACCAACAAAAAAAGTTTACCTAAATTGCCAGGCCGAGGCCGGACAATCCCACCTCCGGCTCGTCGGGAGAGTGGCCAACGGCTACGTTGGGGCGGGTGGGAAGGAGGCTAGGCAATGTCCGGCGACGCGCAACCGCAGAATCCCTTGCTGGCTCAGTCAGCCCTGGTCGAGTGGCTCTCGACCCCCGCGGCCTATCCCGATCGCCCGCCCCAGGTAGAGATTGCCGAGACCCACATTTCATGGGTTTTTCTCACTCCGGACTTCGTCTACAAGTTGAAGAAGCCGGTTCGCTTCGACTTCCTCGACTTTTCGACACTGGAGCAGCGGAAAGCCGCCTGCGAAGAGGAGTTGCGGCTGAATCAGCGAATGGCCCCCGGGGTCTATCTCGAGGTCCTTGCCGTCTCTCGAACCCCTGCAGGAAGCTTCACCTGGGGTGGGGGCGGCCGCGTGGTCGACTGGCTCGTCCACATGCGGCGGCTTCCCGCAGAGCGGATGCTCGACGACCTGGTGCGCCGCGTGGCCCTGGAAGACGCGGACCTGGATCGGCTGGCCGAGACCCTGGCCCGCTTCTACGCACAAGCCCGCGCTACGACCATTTCACCGGCCGACTATGGAGCGGCCTATGCGAGCCGTGTAGCCGCCACTGCCCGGGAACTGGCCGATCCCCGACACGGCCTTGATGCGGTGCAGGTGGAGCGCGTCAATTCGGCGCAGCAACGCTACCTGGCGCTTGCGGCCGATATCGTGGGCGCCCGCGCCGCCGCGGGCCGCGTGATCGAGGGGCACGGCGATTTGCGGCCCGAGCACATCTGCTTGATCGATCCACCGGCAATGTTCGATTGCATCGAGTTCAACGCCGCGTTTCGCCGCATCGATGTGATCGACGAGTTGAGCTTTCTCGCAATGGAGTGCGATCAGCTCGGGCGCCCCGACGTGGGGCGAGAGATTCTTGCGCGTTACCGCGCCGAATCGGGGGACGAGGCGCCGGAGGAACTCGTCCACTTCTACAAGGCCTATCGCGCAAGTGTGCGCGCCAAGGTGGCCGCGTTGCGTGCGGCGGAACATGTCGGCGCAGAGAGCGCGCGGGATCGCCGCGAAGCCGCCACCTATCTTGCCTTGGCCGACCGGTATGTTGCCGAGCTTCCTCGGCCGCCGCTGGTCGTCGTGCGGGGCATTTCCGGCAGCGGCAAATCTACCTTGGCCGCGCAGTTGGCCAAGCGCCTCGGCGCGCGGCTGCTGCGCACCGACGAAGTGCGCAAGGAACTGAGTTCCGCAGCGAATCACGCCGAACGCTATCGGCCCGAGGCGCGCGCCGCCGTCTACGACGTGCTGTTCGCCCGCGCTGCCGAGCTGCTCGGGCAGGGGCTGATGGTGCTGCTCGACGGCACGTTTCTCGAACAGGAGCTGCGACGTCGCGCCTGCGAAACCGCGGAGGCGGCAGGCGTGCGCTGTGTCCAGCTTCACTGCGTTGTCGCGGCGGAGACTGCCCAGCAGCGTATTGCGCGGCGGCAGGCGGAAGGGACGGATGCCTCGGAGGCCACCCCCGCGCTCGTTTTGCAGCAGTTGGCGGCGAACGAGCCGGAGGAGCCAGCGTTTCCGACCGTCGAGATTTCGACCGAGAGCGAAAACGTCTGCGACCGGGCGATTCGTGCTCTGGCGGCCGCGCTTCGATATCCGGCGCCTAAGTGACCCAGCGCACGTTGTTCGTACCTTGGGCCATCGCGCAAAAAAAAAAGCCGCCAGGGCGGGGCAGGAACCCTGGCGGCCTCGACTGGCCACTAGAGGACCGGGGCAGGAAGTCCTGAGTTAGTGGCCACTCGTAAAATATCGATTCTCAGGAGCACGTCAAGAGTCTGACCGCCGAGAAGGTCCGGTTCTGAGCCGGTTTCGACCGTGAGCTTGGGCGGCCGCGCGTGCGCCATGCCGGCGATTGCCCTTAGCTCGCCGTCGCGGCGTCCTGCATGACGCCCAGTTCCTGGTACACGCCGTCGACCGTTTCCGGCGCCACCAGCCCTTGGCCTTGTCCGGCGGCGGCCACGAGGGCCAAGTTGGCCAACTGGTTGATTCGCCGTGGGTTGCCATGCGCCAGTGCATGCAAGCGAGACACGGCGTCGTCGCGGAACACCCGCTGCTCACCACCGCGCTGCCGCAACCGCTCGCGCAGATACATTTCGGTTTCTTCGGCCTGCCAGGGGTCGAGGTCGACGCGCAGCTCGGTCAACTCGAGCACGCGCCGGCCGAGCCGGTGGAGGCGCTCGTTCGATGCGGCCAGCACCAGCGTCAGCGTGGAATCGCGCGCCCCCTCAAATTCGGCCAGACGAGCTACTTGGGCCAAAACCTCGCGTCCTGATTCCTCGACCCTTCCGCTGCTGCCGGCCTCGTCGGCGTCGTCGAGCAGCAGCACCGTGGGCGCATTCTGATAGCGCCCCTCGATCAAGTGGTCGGTCAGTCCGCGCCACAGATCGAATCCGCTGAGCTCGCGCGCCGGCGCCAGGCCAAGCTCGGCCGACAGCGTCCAGAGGAACTCACGAGGGCCCAGTCCGCCCACAGCGATGCGGGCCACCTGTTGGTTCTGCCGCCGCAAATCACGGGCAAAGGCTTCGAGCACCGTGGTCTTGCCGGACCCAGGCGCCCCCAGCAATAGCCCGAGACGCCGCCGGGCGTCGACGAGGTAGTGCAGCCGAGCCAGGGCCTCCTCGAAGGCCGGGGTACGAAAGGGAGTCAGGCAGGCAGCGCCGAAGGGCGATTCGCGCAAGCCCCACGCATCGAGGTACATCGACTCGTCTCCCAAGACCGCCCCGACCACAGGCCGCGGTCATGCAATCGGCTGATCCCGCAACCTAATATCCTTCGGTATAATGCGCAGTAAGACTTCACGACGCCCGAGCGGTCGGCGCAAGTCTTTTTGTGGGTGCAACTAGCGTCGACGCCTTCTTTCCTTATGCCGGACCGCTTTTTCGTCGAGGGACCACTGGCCGCGGGGCCCGCCCGGCTCGAGGGGCCCGAAGCCCACCACTTCGCCCACGTGATGCGCGGCGCCGCGGGCGAGGAAATCGTCGTCTTCAATGGTCAGGGCGCCGAATGGCGGGCACGCGTGGAGCGGGTAGGCCGCGCCGAGATCGCGTTGACGCTCGTCGAGCAACAACCGAGCGACCGCGAACTGCCCGTGTCGATCCACGTGGGCGCCGCGCTGCCGAAGGGGGACCGCCAGCGTTGGCTCGTGGAAAAGCTGGTCGAGTTGGGCGCCGCGCGACTGACGTTCTTGCACACTCGGCGGAGCAACGCGCAGGCGGGAGACGAGGCGGGGCCCAAGCTGCGCCGCACGGCCGTTGAGGCCGCCAAACAGTGCGGCGGCAATCGTTTGCTCGAGTTTGGTCCGCGAACAGCGCTGATCGAATGGCTGACGAGCGCGCCCACGACCGCCAAGCGTTTTCTTGCGCACCCGGCGCCGAGTGCGGCGGGCGCGGGGGAGTTGGTCGCGAGCCTTGCCGGAGCGAGAGAGGTATGGTTTGCGGTGGGACCCGAGGGAGGCTTCACGGACGACGAGGTGGAAGCCGCCATTCAGGCCGGCTGGAGCATCGTGTCGCTCGGACCGCGACTGCTGCGGGTGGAAACCGCGGCGCTCGCGCTGGTAACGCTGGCGGCCGCCGCGTGCAAGGAACAGCGGGTCGAGCGCTGACCCCGTTGGCGAGTCCAGCATTTTGCGATAGGACTTGCAGAACCGTTTTGATCGAACTAGGATCAACGGTGGCGAAGGATGCAAAGCCGCATGGAAGGTTTCTTCTCTTGGTCCGCATCGCTCGCCACGCCCGATCAAAAGTACGGGCCGCTCAACCTCAGACCGGTTCGGCGCTAGGGCAAGTAGCACAGCGACGATGGGTGGTTTTGTCAGAGACCGCCCTTAATTGCCGTGCGGCGCCGGCCCACGACGACGAGAGGATTTCTGGATGCGTGTGTCCGGTCGGTAGGCGCTTTGGCGCGGACCACCGGGTCGCTTTGCGCTTGCCAGCCTAGCATCGCGCCCCTTCGCAGCACAGACGCTGCGCGCCGCAGATTTTGTCGTCTGCGCGTTCTGGTCCCAGCCTTCGTCCATCGGCTTTCGCGGGAACTGCCGCCGTTCACTCGGCGTCGAATCCGCGCCTCGCGCCCATCATCGCGTCGCCCTCCCCCACGAGGCACGTCCGTTAGCCACGGACAGAATGAGGAGCCGCCCCATGAGCATCGCCGATTTTCCTTCGCAATCAACGCATTTCTTCCCGCTCGGAACCAGCCTGCCCGAAAAGAAGCCCCCACAGCCCCGCCTGCACCGCATTCGCGAAGTGCGCGAGCAGCAGGGGATGTCGCTGCGGAGCGCCGCTCGCCATATGAACATGGAGCTGCGGGTGTTGCGCAGCCAGGAAGAGGAGTCCGCCGACCTTTCGCTGTCCGATCTGTACCGGTGGCAGAAAGTGTTGGACGTGCCGGTCGCCGACCTGCTCGAAGAGCAGGATTCTCCGATCTCGCGCCCCGTGCTCGAGCGGGCCCGGCTGGTGAAGATCATGAAGACCGCCGCTGCGATCCTGGAAAAGGCCGCCGATGTGGGGACCCGCCGGCAGGCGACGATGCTCGTAGAGCAGCTGATCGAGCTGATGCCGGAACTCGAAAACGTGACCGCCTGGCACGCCGTCGGGCACCGGCGGTCGCTGGAAGAGTACGGGCGGATCGCCGAACGGGTCTACCCCGACGACAGCTTCGGAGACGACTGATGTGGGCCTATGGTCGGACGCTCGGGGGGTGTGCGGCCGCGCCAAAGTGGCGTGGCGACTGGGCGTTCGGTTCGCAGGCTAAGCAATCGGCCCCCAACGTTTCGATTGGATGAATTCCTCCGAAATGGTTGCGATTGCGGGTGGTAGTGGTTACATTACCCCCTTGGAAGAGTAGGCGGGCGCCTGGGGGCGCCGCGTCTCGCTGCCTTGGACGACGGAGTCGAGGGCAGGGTCACAATGCCTTTCCAACTACTCCTTGGAACTGCGCTCACGTGGGTTAGGGAGGTATTCTACATGCCGAAAGTAGGTTTGATGTTCAGGGCCGCTGTCGCGGTCCTGACAGCTGGCATCGCCACAGTGGCGAGCGCCGGCCCAGTGCCCCTCGACTTCTCCATTGGCTACGGCGCCAATGGAGACAAGTCGTGGGAAGTGCGCAATCCCGAAGGGAGTGCGACTGCCGATGATTACGCTGCCGAAGGTACGGCTCAGACCGATGACTTCACCATCGATTGGGACCTGAGCGGCAAGTACGACCCGACGATCAACGGCGCCTTCTCGGTGACCAATCTGTTGGGCGTCACTCAAACGTTCACGCTGAACGTCACCGTGCCCGTGCCCGCCATTCCGGGCGGGACCAAGATGGGCGGCTCCGTCGGTGGTTCGTTTACCGATGCCGACGGCTCCGGCGCCGCGACGTTCGCCACGAGCGGCGTCACGGCGGTCTACACGGCGCTGATCGATGGCGCTTCGGTGGCTACGTTGCACCCGTCGCCGGTGTCGCTGTCGGTGGGCACCGCCTTTGACACCGGGATTGTTCCGGCCGTCAACTTCGGGCTTCCCGGCCTCACGGCCCCTGGTCCGGCGCTAACGACCGACATGAGCATCCAGCTCAAGTTCACCCTCAGCCCGCACGACACGGCCGCGCTCACGAGCGTGTTCGCCGTCGAGCCGGTGCCTGAGCCGAGCAGCATCGTCCTGGCCCTGATGGGCCTGGGCTGTGGCCTGTTCATGGTCCGGCGTCGCAACCGCGCCTAGTTCGCTAGGAACGGCAAGCACGACTGGTTCGCCTGCGGCCTCCCGCGCCGGGGCAAACTCGAGCGCAAGCTTCACGAGCGGCTTGCCTCACCTTTCGGGGTGAGGCAAGCCGTTTCGCGTTGGGGGCTATCTTGGTGCGCCGCACCAACCTGTACCGCGCGAGAGAGCGTGCAAGGGAGAGCCAGGCATCATTGGTCGAGCCTGACCTCTTCGCGGGTCGGGTGGCATTTTCAGCCGGCGCGCCCAACCGGCGCTCGCGTCCTTCGCTTTCGCGCTGCGGGCTAGTGAGGCGAGCCCAATCTAAGAAGCCGTTGACGCTGCACTGGGCGGCGAGGGCGTCCAGCTTCGACTTGACTGCTTGCCGTATTGGCCGCCGGGGAGTGTCTGAGGGTTGCCTCGTCAAGCCTTGCGGCCTCCGCGAGCCCGCCTCAAGTGCATGCGCCCAGCGGCCGACGAAGGATTGAGGAGCACTATCTGCGGGGTTCGGTGGCGCGCGGTACATGAGTCGGCAGCGGCTGAAAATCTTGGCGGCCGGCGCGATCCTGGTCGCCGGGTTTTCCGTTGCCATCCTCTTTTTCCGCCAGGTTCGCCAATCGCCGGTGACGGATACGGCGGCGAGCATCGAAAACGTCCCGTTGCGGCAAAGCTTCAATCCGAGCGTCGAGGACGAAGGCGCCACCCCCCACCTTGCCGGCCGAATCGAGCCGATTACCGCTCCGGCCACTCCGGCCCCGGCCACCGTGAACCAGGCGCCCGCGGTTGAGCCGGCCGCGACAACGCCGCTGGCCGCCCATCCGCCCCAGGTAGCCGACCGTTACCAGAGCTTTTTGCCTGGCCCGACCGATCCATTCGAATCGGCCGTCGAGCGGAAAGGCCCCTCGCGCAGCAGCGGTTCGCAGCCCCGCTACCGCCGCCACGTCATTCGCGACGGCGACACGCTCGCCGGCTTGGCGGAGCGCTATTTGGGCGATCCGTCGCGGCAGAGCGAGATTCTTTCGCTCAACCGTGAGGCGTTGCGGGCGTCCGACGTCTTGCCGATCGGCACGGTGCTCCGCATTCCACCGGCCGCTGCCTCGAGTTCGACCGCGGCGCCGACCTCGACCTCTTCTCCCTTGGCCGTGCCGACGATCGCCCCTTCGCCGGCCGAAGAGCCGCTGGTGCCCGTGCCGGCTGCCGAACCGGCGGCCGCGCCGGTGGTTAGCGCCTCGACGCCGGTCGAGCCGCCGATTGCGGTTCCGGCGCCGGCCGAAGAGGGCTGGCGTCCCGCGCCCGCGCCGTAGGCTCTTTCCCGAGGCTTTTCGGGCGATTTCGTTCGCGCTAGCCCATTCCGCGCGACCTAGGGTAAGATGGGCCTCTGCGGAAGCAAGACGCTTCGACGGAGGTGCGGGAATGCTGGACATGGACGGCCGAGACGTGGTGCTGCTCGTGATCGCGGGCTACCTGGCGATCACGGCGCTCGCGCGGGTGATGTCGGCGTATCGGCGGCGGCTGCTGGCCCAGGTTCGCGACGAGGC
Source organism: Pirellulales bacterium (assembly GCA_046349955.1). GTDB lineage: Bacteria > Planctomycetota > Planctomycetia > Pirellulales > JBGAPH01 > JBGAPH01. The sequence goes on from JAXMBI010000009.1 coordinate 50,183, forward strand.
CGAGGCCGAGGTCCAGCGGCGCCAACAGGCGAGCGAAGGGGAGCGGGCAAAAGCCGCCTAGTAGCTCCCTGCGGTCGCTCCGTGTGTTGCTCGTCCTGGGGTTCCGCGCCGCCTCTGCGGTAAGGTCGGTCCTAGATTGCGCGCATGTCGAAAAAGCTCTACATCGAAACCGTCGGCTGCCAGATGAACATGCTCGACAGCGAGCTGGTGGTGGCCAGCCTGCGCCGTCGGGGCTACGAACTGGTGACGAGCCCGCGCCTGGCCGACACGATCCTGTTCAACACCTGCAGCGTGCGGCAGCATGCCGAGGACAAGATCTACAGCGCGCTCGGCCGCCTGCGGGATGCCAAGTCCCAGCATCCCGGCAAGATCATCGGCGTGCTCGGCTGCATGGCGCAGAAGGACCAGCAGCTCATCTTCGACCGGGCGCCGTTCGTGGATTTGGTCGTGGGGCCGGGGCAGCTCCACCAGGTGCCTGACCTGCTCGAGGAGATCGCCGCCGGGAGCGGGCAAAAGCTCGAGGTGAGCCTTGACCGCGCGGCCGGCAATCGGCAGACCGTGGAGCAGAGCTTCGAAATCTACGACGCCCTCCGCACGCCGGAGATGCGCCCGTCGCCCTATCAGGCGTTCGTGCGGATCATGATCGGCTGCGACAAGTTCTGCACCTACTGCATCGTCCCCAAGGTCCGCGGCCCCGAACAAAGCCGGCCGCCTGAAGTCATCGAGGCCGAGGTGCGGCAGTTGGCCGCCGAAGGCTGCCGCGAGGTGACGCTGCTCGGGCAGACCGTGAACAGCTATCGCTATGTCTCGGGCGGGCGCACCTGGCGGCTCTCCGATCTGCTCGCGCGGCTGCACGAGATCGACGGCCTCGACCGGCTCAAGTTCGTTACGAGCTTCCCCAAGGACATGACCGACGACCTGCTCCAGGCCGTGCGGGATTTGCCCAAGTGCTGCAAGTACTTGCACGTGCCGGCGCAGAGCGGCTCTGACGCCGTGCTCAAGCGAATGAAGCGCGGGTACACGATCGGCCAATACCGGGAGATGATGGGCCGCATTCGCGAAACGATGCCGGCCACCGCGGTCACGAGCGACTTCATCGTCGGCTTCTGCGGCGAGACCGAGGAGGACTTCGAGGCCACGGTCGAATTGGTCCGCGAGTCGCGGTTCAAGAACAGCTTCGTGTTCAAATACAGCGCCCGCCCCGGCACGAAGGCGCCGGAGCTGTTTTCCGACGACGTGCCGGAAGACGTCAAGAAACGCCGCAACAATCTGCTGCTCGATTTGCAGAGCCAGATCAGCGAAGAAGACAATCAACCGTTCGTGGGCCAAACCGTGGAAGTTCTGGTGGAGGGACCTAGCAAAACGGCCCAGAAACGCGGGGCCACGGGGCCGCACCAGCAACTCGTCGGCCGCACGATGTGCGACCGGATCGTGGTCTTCGAGGGCGCGGAGCGCTTGATCGGCCGGCTCGCTCAGATCACGATTTACGCAGCGAATCCGTTTACCTTGTTCGGCGAGGTGGCCATCGCGCACTCGGGGCCCGAAGTTTACGCAATTTCAGGGCTGCCCGTGCTGGCCCGCTAACCGCGCCCGCCGCGAGAGTCGTCGCCAGTCCGTTCATCCACGATCGATCCCGCGTCAGAGCCCCCGTCTGCCATGCACGTCGACCAGTTGCGTCGCTTCCTGGAGCATCCGGACGAAGCCGCCGCCTGGTTTGGCGCCCTCGGGCTCCGCGACGTCGAAAAGGCCCAGCGCGGCCTGGCCAACATGGCGGCCCTCGGCGTGCCGCTCGATCTCCTGGCGACGATCGGCGACCAGTTGGCCGAGCATCTGCCGCGCTCGAGCGACGCCGACATGGCGCTCAACAACCTCGACCGCTTTCTGGCGGCCCAGCGCAGCCCCCTTTCGCTGGCCACGCTCTTCGAGCGCGACCGCGAGGCCCTGCCGATCCTGCTGCAAATCTTCGCCACCAGCCAGCACCTGAGCGATCTACTCGTCAGCGACAGCGAAGCCTACGACCTGCTGCGGCTGACCGAAGGGCAGCCGGTGGGCCGCGAGGCCTTAGTGGAAGAACTCGCTGCCGAAGTCACGGCCCTGCCCGACGATCGCGCCGTGATGACCGTGCTGCGGCGCTTCAAACGCCGCGAAACCCTGCGCATTTCCTACGGCGACATCATTCGCGGCCAACGCCTGGAAGTCGTCGCCCGGCAGATCTCGTACCTGGCCGACGCGATTCTCGAGGCGGCCGTTCGCGCGGGCCGCCGGCGGCTCGACGAGAAGTGGGGCGTCCCCCGCCGCGCCGATGGCAAGGCCGCCCGCTTCGTCGTGTTCGCCCTCGGCAAGCTGGGGGGCGCCGAACTGAACTACTCGAGCGACATCGACCTGGTGTTCCTGTTCGACGAGGACGGCGAGACCGACGGCCCGCGCAGCCTTTCGAACCTCGAGTACTTCGAGCGGCTGGCCCGTCAGGTGATCAAGCTCGTCGGCGAAACGACTGATCTGGGCGCCGCCTACCGCGTCGACATGCGGCTGCGGCCCGAGGGCAGCGCCGGCCCCATCGTCACCAGCCTGGAAAGCACACTGCAGTACTACGACGTGCTGGGGCGCACCTGGGAACGGCAGGCTTTTGTGAAGGCGCGGCCGGTGGCGGGCGATCTCGACCTGGGCCAAGAACTGCTCGGCCGGCTCGAGCCCTGGATTTATCGCCGCTATTTGGGCCAGGCCGACATCGCCGGCATCAAGGCCCTCAAGCGCCGCATCGAGCGCCGCAGCGTCCGCGAGGGGGCGGAAACCCGCGACGTCAAGAACGGCCACGGCGGCATTCGCGACATCGAGTTCGTGATCCAGTTCCTGCAGTTGCTCAACGGCGGCGATCTGCCGGAGCTGCGCACCTCGAACACGCTCGAGGCGATCGCCCGGCTCGAGAGCTGCGGCTGCCTGACCGACCGCGAGGCCAGCCTGCTCGAAAAGAACTACTGCTTCCTCCGCAAGGTCGAGCATCGGCTGCAGATCATGTTCGACCTGCAAACGCATTTGCTCCCCGAAGAGCCCGACGAACTGCGCAAGCTCGCGATTCGCTTGGGCTACTCCGCCGAGCGCCCCGACTCGGCCCGCGATTCCTTCGAGCAGGAATACCGCACGACGACCGAGCTCAACCGCAAGGTGCTCGACCACCTGCTGCACGACGCCTTCGACGACGAGGCCCAAACCGAGGCCGAGGTCGATCTGGTGCTCGATCCCGATCCGCCCCCCGAGCGGATCCAGGCAGTGCTCGGCCGCTATCCGTTCCGCGACGTGCCGCAGGCCTACAACAACCTGATGGCGCTTTCCACCGAGAACATTCGTTTTCTCAGCACACGCCGCTGCCGGCACTTTCTGGCCGCTATTTCGCCGCGGCTGCTGCAGGCGATCGCCGACACGCCCGACCCCGATTCGACGCTCGTCAGCCTGAGCCAGGTGAGCGACTCCTTGGGGGGCAAGGGGGTGTTGTGGGAGCTGTTCAGCTTCAACCCGCCCACGTTGCGGCTGTATGTGGAGCTGTGCTCGTCGAGCCCCTACCTGTCGGGCATTCTGATCAGCAACCCCGGCATGATCGACGAACTGCTCGACAGCTTGCTGCTCGACCGGCTGCCGTCCCTCGGCTCGCTCGGGGCGACGCTGGCCGACCTGGTGCGCGGCGCCGAAGACCTCGACCCGATCCTCCACAGCTTCAAGGACGTGGAAACGCTTTCGATCGGCGTCCGCGACATCCTGGGCAAGGAAAGCATCGAAGCGACCACCGGCGCGCTCTCTGACATCGCGCAGGCCATCTTGCGGCAGATCATTTCTCACGAGTACGGGCGGCTCGTCGAGCGGCTGGGACGACCGACGATTGGCGACGGCCGCCGGCAAGGAGAGCCTGCCGAGCTCATCGTGCTGGCGATGGGCAAGTTCGGCGGCCGCGAGCTGAACTACCGCAGCGACCTGGACCTGGTATTTCTGTACGAGGCCGATGGTCCTACCGAAGTCCTGCGCCGCTCACGCCGCGGCGAAACGACCACGAATCAGCACTTCTTCAGCGAGCTGGGACAGCGGATCATGCGCGTGTGCAGCCGGCTGGGTCCGCTGGGCCGGCTCTACGACATCGATCCGCGGCTGCGCCCCACGGGGCGCAGCGGCATTCTCACCACCTCCGTGGCCGAGTTTACTCGCTACTTCAGCGAGGGGAGCGGCCAGCTCTGGGAGCGGCAAGCGCTGTGCAAGGCGCGGGCGGTGTATGGAGAGCCGCAGGCGGTCGAGCGGGCCCTCGACGCGGTGGGCCAGGCCGCCTACGGGCCGATCTGGCGCCCCGAGCAGGCGGCCCAAATCGCCGACATGCGGCGGCGGCTGGAGGAAAGCTCGAGCCGCCGGAACATGAAACGGGGCCCGGGCGGCATGGTCGACGTGGAATTCATCGTGCAGATGCTGCAGCTCCGCCACGGCCGCGAGTTTCCTTCGGTCCGCGTGCCCAACACGCAGGCGGCGCTGCGGTCGCTCTACCAGGTGAGCCGCCTCGAACGGGGCGACTTCGAGTATTTGAGCGAGAGCTACAGCTTCCTCCGCAAGGTCGAAGCTCGCTTGCGGTTGATGAAGTCAGGCACGCGGGGCGATCTGCCGGACGACCCGCAAGAGTTGGCCAAACTCTCGCGGTTGGTCGGCTACCGCTCCACGGAAGCGCTCTTAGCCGACTACGAGCGGTACACGGAAGAAAACCGCCGCCGCTTTCGGCAGATCTTTGCGATCGAGTAGCGGGCTCTCGTAGCAGGCACACTCCTGCGTGCCGTGAGCTGAGCCCCGGATAGCGCCGACCTTCGCGACTGGCGGCATCGCTTTCCGCGACCGGCGCCGTGCATCAACAAAACAAGCCTGCCTGGAGGTTTCCCTCCAGGCAGGCTCGAGATCAATCATCAGGCGCTAGCCGCCGCCGGACTAGCGACCGCGGACCACGCGACCGCTGGTTTGCACCACGGTCCGCTTCCGCTGGATCGACGCCGAGGGATCCGGCATCGGGGCGGGGGGAACCGGGGCCGCATCACCCTCGACCGCCGCGGCCGGGGCGGGGGCAGCCGAGCCGCCACCGCAGGTCGAGCAGGTCGAGCAGGCCGGTTGGCAGCAGCTCTTCTTGGCATGGCAGCCATGCTTCTTGAAGAGGTTGGCGAACAGGCCGCCATGGCACTTCTTCTTGCAGCACGAGCCGCACGAGCTGCCGCAGGCCGGAGCCGAGCAGCAGGTTGGGGCGGCTTCGCAGCAGGTCGGAGCGGCTTCGCAGCAAGCGGGCTCGCAGGCCGGGGCGGCGCAGCAGGTCTGCTCGCAGGCCGGAGCGGCGCAGCACGAGGTCTGGCAGCAGCTCGACTTGCAGCCATGGTCGAACAGACCATGCAGGTGGGCGAACAGGCCGCCGTGGCAGGACTTCTTGCAGCACGAGCTGCCGCACGAGCTTCCGCAAGCGGGAGCTTCGCAGCAGGTCGGGGCCGCCTCGCAGCAGGCGGGCTCACAAGCCGGGGCTTCGCAGCAAGCCGGTTCGCAAGCGGGGGCCTCGCAGCAAGTGGGTTCGCAGGCCGGAGCTGCACAGCAGCTCGGCTCGGGGGCACAACAGCTCGGCTGGCAACAGCTGCCGCCGTGGGTGTTCAGGCCGAGCATGCGATCCAAGAGCTCGAAGCCGAAGCTCTGGCCGCACAGGCCTACGCTCACCACAAGCGCACCAAAAACCATGTTCCACTTCATCGAGCAACGTCTCCTGTACGAAGGGCTGCGGCGCCTTGCACTTCCCCAGCCGGCGGAACCGACGCCTCGGCCATGCCCCACAGGGGTTAGGTCGACAACGTGGCACACTTGCGGCGAGCGCCCTGTAGGACTGGCAGGGAGTCGGGGGTGTGTTGTTTGGCGTAGTGCCAGGTGGGAAAGTCAGGCGGGCCGTCAGCTCTCACGGTCAACTGCGTCAGGACCAGTCGAGCCACTCCATGACTCGAACAATCCGATCCGGTTCCCTGACGCGCTCTCGAACGCACCCTGCGGCGCGTTGTTCTCGTTGAGCGACACTGCAGGTATCGGCTGACCCGAAGAAGTGCCTTGAGAGGCCAAAAGTAATTTTCAGCAAATGGGTTACGGCTCTTGTTGGGAAGAGCTTGCCGGGGGCGTAAACTTGAACGACGGTGACGGTTGCAAGCACTCCCTGGAAGCTCAATGGGCCCGCATCCCTTCGCCAATCGGCAAGGCCAAGCCGGGGCCGAGGCGGTTTGCCGATGCGCGAGACTGTAACGTCGCGCGCCAAGCCTTTCGCAACCCGAAGCCTTGCTGGCGGACTTCGCGTTCCGCCGGACGCCATCAACGGAGAAGGGGGGCCCAACGGCCTGCGGGCGGGCTGCCAACTCACTCCGCAGCGCTGCAACGATCGCCGGCTCAGGGCTACCCCTGCGCAAAGCGGTCGATCTCTTGCAGTTCTTCGGAGCTGAGCCGGAACTCGGCGGCGCCGGCGATCCCCTCGACCTGTTCCGGCCGCCGCGCCCCCACGATCGCCCCGCTGACGGCCGGGTTGCGCAGCGTCCAGGCGATCGCAGCCTCCCCCGTCGTGCGGCCATGCCGAGCGGCGATCTGCCCGAGCAGCTCGGCCAGCGCCAAGTTGCGCGAGAGCCGAGGCTCCTGGAATTCAGGGCTCTTGCGCCGCCAATCGTCGGGCGGAAAGTGGGCCGCCCGTTCCTTGGTCATGGCGCCCGTCAGCAGCCCCGACATCATCGGGGCGTAGACGATCACGCCGATTCCGTGCTCCAAGCAATAGGGGAGCACTTCGGACTCGACCTGTGGGCGGACCAGCGAGTAGGGGGGCTGGAGCGAGTCTACGGGGGCGACCGCCCTGGCTCGCTCGAGCTGCGCTACGTTGAAGTTCGAAACGCCGATGTAACGGACCTTGCCCTCGCGTTTCAGCTCGGCCAGCGTTCCCCAGCCCTCCTCGAGCTGTTCTTCAGGCATGGGCCAGTGAAGCTGGTAGAGGTCGATCGCTTCGAGCTCGAGCCGCCGCAGGCTGGCCTCCAATTCCTTGCGGATCGACTCGCCCTTGAGGCTACGGAAGATTTTGCCTTGGTCGTCCCAGAGCATCGAGCACTTGGTGAACACCAGGGGACGCGGGTCGCGCCCCGCGATCGCCTGGCCGACGACTTCCTCGGAGTGCCCCAGGCCGTAGATGGCGGCGGTGTCGATCCAATTGATGCCCAAGTCGAGGGCGCGGTGGATCGCAGCAATCGACTCGCGGTCGTCCTGGGGACCCCAGGCGAATTCCCAACCGCCCCCTCCCGCCGCCCAACTGCCAAAGCCAATGGGCGTGATCCAGAGGTCGGTGCGCCCGAGCGGTCGCTTTTCCATGGCTGCTGTCCCTTTTCCTGACTAAGAGCTAACGGATGGCTCAAATTATGCGACCAGCCTAATCCTTGGCGGCCTGGCGCGTGACGATGGGGACGTAGCCAATCTCCAGGCCTGGGGGCGGCGTGACGACGACCCCCGGATCAAGGTCGGCGAGCCTCCCGACGGTCGGCGGAGGCAGATATTCGCGATCCTTGGTCCAATGCTTGTGCAGCAGTTCCACCCGTTTTTGCATGGCCTCGCGCTCCGCAGCCGTGAGATCGGCGTTCAGCAAGGCAGGCTGATCCGCGAAGCGGTACCAATAGTAGGTGACGACGCTGCCGTCGCCGAGCGTCGCTTCGAATGGTCCCGCCGCCGGTCCTGGCTGCTTCCAAACACTTTCCGCCTCCTCCGGCGTCACGTAGGGCGTCCGGTCGGCGCCGAGTCGCTGCGGAAAATCGACGCCCGCTAGGCCGGTTTCGGCGGGCACTTCGCGCCCCTTCACCGCCCCCCAGCGCGACTGGCCGCTCGTGTCGGTCTCCAAGCGGTAGTACTCGGGCAAAGTGACGAGCGAACCGTTGTTGGAAACGGCCTCCTTCGCCCACTTGTAACCGTAGGTGGTCTCGTCGAGCGCGGTCGGCGTGGCGAACGAACTCCAGGCGAGCGGCGTCTTGCGGTCGTTGGGCGTGTCGGGCAAATAGATTTCCCAAGTGGCGCCGCCCCCGCCTTGGAACACGTGGACGGCGGATTCCCGGGCGTCGATCTTCCCAGACGCCGGCTTCCCGCCTGCGAACCACGCCTGCACGTCGTCCCACAGCGCGGCCCGCTTGTAGGCCGTAATGCGGTGGATGAGCGGCGCGTCTCCGTCGGCTCTCGCGGGGAAGCGTGTGGGGGCGACTCGGGCGTAGGTGGCGCCGTGTGGGGCGTTCGAGATATAGGCCGGAATGTGCTGCGTCTCCATCTGCACGGCCTTGTTGGGCTCAGACGGCCGGCTGTCGAGGAAGAGCCCGCCCAGCTTCGGGTCCTCGACCGACGGCCGGGACCAAAAGTACGGCAAGAAGCACGTCACAGGTCCTTTGAAGTTGCCGGTGTTCAAAAACAGCGTCCAGCACTGATCGCCCGTCGGCACGTCCTTCCCTGCGGTCGTTTTCTTCGGAGTTGCAAGGGGCAGCGGCAAGTACCCATAGCCGAACAATTCGCCGGAGACCCCCTGTTTCAGATTGAGCCCGTCGGGCGGCCAGAGCACCCACGGGCTGAGCTGTGCAATGGCGTAGTGGCCGGCGGGCTTGGACCAGTCGCGGCCTTTGCCGGCGCCGGGACCGTTCGCCCACTCGACGAAGTTGAGCGCGACTCCACCCATGATGAATTTCGGGGTCGGGGTGGCAAATCGAGTGTCGCGCCACCAGCCGAGCCCCCCTTCGATGTCGGAGTAATGCTCCTTGGGACCTTGACCGTCGAACTGTGCGAACATCCAGGTGCCGAACAAGCCGCTCTGGAATTCTTGCCCGGGATAGTTCTTCAGCAGCGGCCACGCCGCCACATACAGCGAAAAGCCTGCGTTGAACGACTTGTCCACTTTTTCATGCGGCACGAGCAGGTAACCGGCCATTTCCGCTTGTCGGGGCAAGTTGCCCTTCGCCGGCACGAGAGCATCGGCGAACGCCGCGCCGATCGGCGCCAGGATCTTCGCGGCGCCGAGGTAGTGGTAGCCGCCGTTCGAAACGCCGGCGGCCAATCGCTGCGACTCTTCCGCAGTGAATCGCTCGGAGACTGCTTTCTTCCGAGCGGCGTCTTTCGCCTCTTCGTCGAGCTGCGGATTCTTCTCGAACTCTTGGTTCAGCTTGTGTTCGAGTTCCTCCCTCCGCTGAGCAAGGGCGTCCAGGTCGTCGTCCCAGAACCTCGACGTTTCTACGGTCAGTACGTTCCCCTGGAATTCCGGCAGCGACGCCGGGACCCTCTGGGCCTGGCGGAAATGCATCTGCGGGGCCTGCTTCCCCTCCTTGTCGCCGCCGATCCCCATGACGCCGATGACGAACGGCAGCTTCGGCGCCGACAAATCCTTCCGCACGTCGCGGACCAGATGGCCGAGCAGTTCAGCATACTCGCCGTACCCGCCGGGCTGCATTTGGTTGGGGTAGGACATGCCGTCCACGTAGTCGTTGAAGCCCTGAAACCAGACGAAGCCGGCCAACTCATATCCTTGAGCCGGATCGTAGTCGGGCACGACCCGTTTGATGTCCCTAAGGACCATTTTCACGTGATCGATCATGTGGCGATAGAACACGCCGTTCAACTCGCGATTCTGCCGGGCCGCTTCTTGCTCCGGATCGAGGCCCATCTCCTTCCAGCGCTGCCGGAAGTGTTCGCCGAAAACGCGATCTCCGGCGCTAGGGGGCCGAAAATCGGTCATGAGGCTCCGTCCGCCCCAGGCCGTCTTGATGATGAGGATTGGCCCCTCGAGCCGCTTCTCCAGCGTGAGGCCGAACGTGAACTCCGGACCAATCTTATCTTCCGGAGCGCCGTAGCCGGCCGTCAGCTTGCCGTGCCGCTCGCGCAGATCCGAATAGGCGTCTCCCAGGCACCCGATCGAGGAGATCCAGACGCGGTCGCAAACCTTGGGTCTGCCATCGCTGCCGCGCATCTGCTGAAGGAGCGGAGCGGTTTGCGGGTCGTCGGCCAATGAATCGAACGTCGCAATGCTGGCGTGTCCCTGCATGTTCGACTGCCCCGCCAGAATGAACACCTGGAGGGGCCCGGCGGCGTTCCCTTGGGCGAACACCTGCCCCGCGTGCCCGATGGCCACGACCGCCGCCAGCATGATTGCTGTGGCCACTGTGCGAAACTGCATAAGAACCTCTGAGCCGAGGAAGTGACACAACACTCCCGTTACATCACCTGAAAGCTTCTCTTGCGCGGTCCGTCGCGCTGGCACGCGGCTTGGCTACGGGCGACCGGCCACGAGCTACCGGCCAACTCACCGCTCCCACACATCCGCGGCAGCCACCGCTTCGGCCGCCGCCCGCTCGTCGCCGATCGGCACGCACTCGAGGCCCACGTAGTCGCGGTAGCCCAGGTCGTGGGCCTGTTTGAGCACGCGGTTGTAGTGAATCTCGCCGGTGCCCGGCTCGTGGCGGCCCGGGTGATCAGCCAACTGCAGGTAGCCCACCTGGTCGAAGCCGTCGCGGAGCCGGCCGCACAGATCCCCTTCGGTGATCTGCATGTGGTAGAGGTCCCAGTTGATCTTCACGAAGGGGGAGTTCACTTCGCGGCAAATCCGCACGGGATCGGGACTGCCGTAGAGGCAGTGCCCCTTGTGGTCGACGCGGATGTTCATGGGCTCGAGGATCAGCATGACCTCGTGCTTTTCCGCGATGGGGGCCACGCGCTTGAGGGCCGTGATGATGTTGGCGTGCATCTGAGCCTGGGTCATGCCCGGCTGGTCATTGCCGCCGACGACGGTCATCTTCCGGCAATTCAGCTTCTTGGCGGTCTGGCAGCTGGCCTCGATCTCGGCCACGACCCGCTCGTGATTCGCCGGGTCGTTCATTCCTGGCTCGAAGGGCCAGGCGGTGAACTGCGCGATCTCCAGGCCCAACTGCCGGCTCTTCTTGGCGATCGCGTCGACGTCGCGCCCGCGCCAAGGCCACAGTTCGACCGCGGGAAAGCCCAACTCGGCCGCCCGATCGAAGCGTTCGAGAAACGGAACCTTCGACCACCACATTTCGATGTTCACGGCAAACCGCGTGTTGGGCGTCTTGCCCGGCAGTGGCTTGGTCGCTGGCTTGGTGTCGGCTGCGCGCACGGCGGCAGGCGCGGCGGCGCCCGCCGCCAGAGCGGCGGTGGCCCCCAAAAAGGCGCGGCGATCGACGTTCGACATGGAAAACTCGCTCGAGGAGGGCGGTGGAAGGATCGCGGTTGCGAAGCCGCGGAGCTTGGGTAGGGACTGCCGATTATAGCCGACGGCGGAAAACGTTGCCCATGTTTCCGGCCAGCCGCGCCCGTTTCAGGCGGAACCCTCGTCACAGCCGATTTCTTTTCTCACGGGCGGCGATCCGGGTCTCGCGCAAGCCGGCCATTGCCTGCCGCCCCTGCCTGCCTCTCACGAATCCTTTCAGGGATGCCGCCATGGACCGCCGCAAGTGCTTGCACGTCTTCGCGCTCACGCTGTTCGCCTTCCCGAGCCTGTTTCACTCCGCGCCTGACTGTTGCAACCACTGTGGCAACAAGTGCAAGGTCAAGAAGGTCTGCCGCCTGGAGTGCACCGAGAAGGAAGTGAAGGAGACCAAGTACACCTGCGAATGCGAGGACTTCTGCGTTCCCGGCAAGAGCAAGAAATGCGGCTGCACCTACACCCCCACGTGCGGCTGCGTGTACACGCGGAAGAAGCTGGTGAAAAAGGAAGAAACGAAGAAGGTGCCGTCGACTAAGTGCGTGGTCGAGTATCTTTGCGAGAGTTGCTGCGCGAGCTGCGGCTGCCAGTAGAACTCTGGACGCCGGCGGCGGAAGTCGCGGCCCTTAGCCCGCCGGCCTGAGCAGCGGAAAGAACTGCCCGCCCATCGGCTGACCGCTGGGAACCGGCGGCACGCCGCCGAGCAGCGGCTCGTCGGAGGCGGAACAGACCCCGTCGCGCATGGCATTGATCACGAGCGCCCGCCGCGGGCCGGCTGTCTTGTTGGCCTGCGAGCCGTGGACCATCAGCGGATGGTGGAAGGCGCACTCCCCGGCCTTGAGCTCGACCGCCACGGGCTTGTCGAACAGTTTCATCTGTTCGTCCCCCAGCACGGCCCGGATCGCGTCCATATCGCCCGCGAGTCCGGTGACGGGCAGCAGGGGCCAGCGGTGGCTGCCCGGGATGTATTGCAGGCAGCCGTTGTCGCGGGTGGCGTCGTCGAGGCCGATCCAGCAGGTCAGGTGGGCCATTGGCTGGGTCCGCGTCCAGTACGAATAGTCCTGGTGCCAGGCGACCACGCCGCCGTGTTTGGCTGGCTTGCAGAAAAGCTGGTCGTGCCAAAACCGCACTCCGCCCCCCAGCAATTGGCTGGCCGCCATCGTGAAGCGGGGGTTCCAGAGAACGTCGTGGAACCCTGGCTTGATCCGCCAGGCGCCCAGAGCATGGAACAGGACGGTCGAGGGGTCGGTCGACTCGTTCGAGTGGTACTCGTACCAGAGTTCGGCGCCTTCGTGCCCTGGCCGCGCCAGCTCGGCCAACTCCTCGCGCAAGCCGTCGATTTGGGGCTGGTCGAGCATCTTAACGCCGGCCAGGTAGCCGTTTTCGTGGAAAAAGGCCACTTGCTCGTCGCTGAGCCGAAAGGGGGCCCAATCAGCCGCGGTCGTGGGTTGGGGAAACCAGTCGGTGACGGGTCGATCGAACTGAGACAGATCGCGTGGCATAGGGAACCGGGAGGTCAGCGAGCGGGGCGGGAAGGCCGTTCTGGTCGATTCTTAGCCGTCGTCCGACTCGCCGCAAGGGGGCGAGCGGCGGCCCCAAGTGAGGCTCGCCATTGCCTTTCCAACCTGATTTGGCCTGGCTAGACTGAATAATCAGGCTTCACGGCTCATCTTTTCTCAAACTCGCTCCGGGGCGGAGCTTGGACCGGCCTCTGCCGCCGGTGCAGCATGGGATGTCCCTGCCTTCTCCGAACGATGCTGGCGGCCAGCGCTGTGGCGTGGGGCGTTCTCGTCGCGGCTTCGTTTGGTCAGGGGCCGCCTCAACAGCCACCAGCCAGCACGCCGGTCGCTCCCGCAGCGCCAACGACCGCCGACGAGCCGCAGCCGGCGACTTCGCTGTGGGAACTCCAGCCCAAAACCGAGTCGAACGCGGGCCCCGCGGTCGAAGTCGACCCGGAACTGGTTTACCTGCCCGATGAAAATGGGCGTCCGACGCGGCTGCTGGGATGGCGGATGGCGGATTTTCTCCGCGCTTGGCGGTGGATGCAGGCGGGACTGTCTCAGCCCCCCGCCGACTGGGAACTCACGACGCTGAGCTTGAGCGGCGAAGAGCGCAACGGCCGTGCCGAGTTTGCGGCGCGCCTCGAACTGCGGGTCCACGGTCAAGGCTGGCGCGAAGCGCCCCTTGATCTCCGCGAGGCGATCCTGCTGACTCCGCCCGACCAGATCGAATTCACGGGGGCCAAGGAGCAACGCTTCGAAGTCGACCCCAAGGGCCGCGGCTATGTGTGGCGCGTGCGGGCCGAAGGGGAGGCGGTTTGCAGTCTGCAATTTCGCTGTGCGGCGGTGTTGTCTCGCCGCGGTCGGGAACAACGCTGCGCACTGCACCTGCCGGCGGCCGCGACCTCGAAGATCGAATTGATCTGCGGCAACAAGGTGGCCTCGGCGACGACCGTCGCCGGCGCCTATTTGACGCCGATCGAAGCACTGCCCGAGAGCCGCTCTCGGCTGGCGGTCGAAGGGGGCCGCGGCGACTTCTGGTTGGCCTGGCAGACCGCGCCCGAAGGGGCGCCCTCGGCAACGCTCGAAGCTGAGAGCCGAACCAGCGTGAGTGTCGACGGCGCGTTCGCGCAGATCGATGTCGATCTGCAGGTGCGCGCCTTCGATGGGGCTCTGGCGCCCTTCGAGGTTCGGGCGCCCGCCTCTTGGCGGCTCCGCTCGGCTGCCGCCTCGGACCAAGCCGCACTGGCTCCGCTGGCAGCCGACCGTGGCGCTGCAACCCCAGGCTGGAGGGTCAGCCCGCTGGCGGGCGACGCCCGGAACGTGCGGATTCCCTTCCAGTTCAGCGTGCCGCTCGAGAGCGTGGGAGGAGAGCGGTTGCTCAAGATCGAGGGGCTCGAAGTGAGCGGCGCGGTGCGGCACACCGGCCGAGTCCGCGTGGGAATCCTCGACGAGTCGCGGACGACGTGGCAAACCGTGGAAAATGCGCAGCGGGTTTTGGTCTCGCCCGCCGAAGGCTCGGGCGTGAGCCGGCCGGCCGACTACGCGTTTGAGACCTACCGGCAGCCGTTTCGAATCGAAGCCGGACTCACGCGCCCAACGCCGCAAGTCGCCGTGGAACCGCGCTACGAAATCGAGGTCGACCGGCTGGGCGCGCGGCTCACGGCGGCGCTGCGCATTTCGCCCCAAGCCGGTCGGTTGGCCAGCTTTCAACTCGTTCGGCAGGGATGGACGATCGACCGTCTGGAGCCTGCCGAGAGCGTGGCCTTCGAAACCGAAGAACTCGAGTCCGCCGAGTCGCTGACGGCCGGGCTGAGAATGCCGAGCAGCGGCCCCGTGGAACTCCAGTTGCGCGCTCATCGCAACTGGGCTGAGCCTCCGCCGGTGCTGTCGTTCGGCTTGCCCTACGTGCAGGCGGACGCCCAATCTCCCGCCCCCGTGGTCGTGCGGCCGGCAGAAAACGTGCTGCTCGTGCCGCTGGGCGGGCAAATCGAGGGATTGCTGCGCGAACCTCCCACCGCCGCGGACCGGACCTTTTCGCTCAACTTCCGCGGCGACGCGCCCCGCGGCCGCCTGGCGTTCGAGATGCAAGTTCAGCCGAGGCGCGTGACCGTGCGCTCGCGAGTGCAGGCACAGTTGGGAGCGGATCGCGCGGCCTTCGAGCAAGAGTTGATTTACCGAGCGGATTTTGAGCCGCTCGACATGATTGATCTCGAGTTGCCAACCGCCTTGTGGAATGCGAACCGGTTGTCGGTGACCCTGGCGGGTGAGGAACTGGCCGGCGTGGCTGACGCCGCGCGGGCGCCAGACGCGCCGTTGCAGCGAGTCCGGTATCGCCTGCCGCGGCCGCAGCTTGGGTCGTTCCAGGTTCGCTTGAGCAGCACGGTCGCGCTGGGGAACATGCGCGACCCGCAGGGCCGCGCAACCTGGACCCTGCCGCTGGCGGGGCCGCTGGATGGGCGGCTCGAGCAGAGTTCGGCGCTCGTTCGCGCTGCCGCGGCGGCCGACCTCGTCCCTGGACCTGGTCCGTGGAAGCCAGCCGCAGCAGGCGAGTTGGAGTTGGCCGAAGGTCTCTTGCTAGAAACGACCGAGCGGACAACCAGCTTGACGCTTTTGCAGTCGCCCGCCGCCGCGACCAGGGAAACCGTGGTCGAGCGGGCCTGGATTCAATCGTGGTATCTGGCCGCGGTTCGGCAGGAGCGGGTAGTCTTGCGCTTGCGCACTCGCGCGGCGCAATTCGCATGCAGCTTGCCGCCGGAAGCCGAGTCGGCGGGGTTGACCGTGTCGTTGCGCAGCGGCGACGGCGGTCAGGCGACCGATCTCGACGCGCCCTCGCTCCTTGGCGCCGACAATCGCGTGGTCGTTCCCTTGCCGCGCACGGCGCAGGGCGACGATCGCTATATCGTGGAATTGCGCTATCCCTGCCCCGAGGTCGCCAGCGAAAGCGGACGCATCTTGCATCCGCCAGGCGTGGGTCAGGGAGTGTGGGTGCAGCAGGTCTGTTGGCAATTGTTGCTCCCTCCCGATGAGCATGTCGTCTCGCGGCCGCTCGGCTATAGCCACGAGTTCGCCTGGGGTTGGCGCCACCTTTACTGGGGCCGGCAGCCGACGGTAGATCAGTTGCAGCTCGAGGCCTGGAGCGGCGCCGAGCAGAGCGGCTTCGAGCCCCGCGACGCCAGCCAATACATCTTCAGCACGCAGGGCGAACTGCGGCCGCTCGTCGTCTCGACGGTGCGGCGATCGACCCTCGTGCTAGCCCTGTCGCTCGTGGGGTTTGTCGGCGTTGTGGCCGTGTGGCGAATCCCGGCGGCCTATCGAGCCGCGGCGGTCAGCGCCGCGGCGGCGCTCGTGGCGCTCGTCGCTCTTTGGAGGCCCGAAGCGGCCGCCCTGGGACTGCAAGCTGCCGTCTTAGGCCTGCTGCTAGGCAGCATTTCCATGTGGCTCGAGCGGCGCTGGGTCGCGGGACGTCCGACCCTCGTTTCCGCGCCCTCCTCTTCTTGGTCCGTTCAACGGGGCTCGAGCATCACCCGATCCGTGGTGGCGCCCTCCATGGCGTCGACGTCGAGCGCCCCGAGTTTGTTGACTCCCGACGACGAAGAGCAGGGTGAGTCAACATGACCGGTCGCTTTTCGGCCGCCTTCCTGCTGACCTGGGCAGCGTTTGCGGGGCAAGCGATGTCCCAGCCCCCAAGCGCCCCGCAGCCGCTGCGAATTCAGCGGGCGCTCGTGCCTAAAAGTGCCCGTTCGGAGTGGAACGGCGAACAGGGCCGGTACCTGCCTATCGACGCTGCCCGCTTCGAGCGCTGGCTGGCGGCGCGTCTGGCCGGCTCGAGCGTGGCGACGCTCAACACGCGCATCCGGGCCGCCGACTACGAGGCTCGCCTCGACGACCAGGGGCGCCTGGTGGGCAGCAGTCGCTGGGAGGTTGAACACACGGGCTCCGACCCCGCCATTCTGCCGCTCGCGCCGCACGAGGGACTGTTTTCCCAGGCCACCTGGCGCAGCCCCGCTGGCGATGCCGCGGCCGAAGTAGGCCTGACGGGCGAGCTTCGTCCGGGAGCGCTCGTCGAGGCGTCGGGGGTGCTCGAGACCGCGTGGCGACTCGAACCCGCGACGACCTCGGACGGCGAACGCCGGTATCGCGTTCGTCTGGCGGAATGCGTGCAGAATCGCCTAACGCTGGCGCTGCCCGAGGCCTTGAAGGTAGGGGTCGATCGCGGCCTCGCCGAGCGCGACGGTGTTCCGCAGCAGGGCCTGCAGCGCTGGACGATTCGGCCGGATTCGCGACTCGAGATCGAGATTCGCGTCGCGTGGCCCGAAGGCCAAGCGACGGACGCCCCGCGTTTGGCGGTTCGCCAAAGTGCGGAATACCGTTTGGCGCCCGATGGGCTCACCTTGGAAACAACGTTCGAGCGTGTGGCCCAACGCTGGCCGGAAGCGCTGTCTTTGGTTCTGCCCCCCGGAGTGCGACTGCTCGAAGCGACGCGCTCGGGGGCGGCGCTCCCCTGGGAGCGCACAGCGGTCGACGGCCAAGGCGAACGCATCGCAATCGCCCTGCCCGCCGAAGTTGGCGGGTCTGGGCCCCTCCAACTCGTCTGCCGCGCGGACTTCGTAGCAGGGCAGCCCCTGGTTCTGCCCAACTTGCAGCTCGACGACGTTTTGTGGGAGGAGGGAACTGCCCGCATTGTCGCCGCGATGCCCTTGCGCGTGACGCGGCTAGAGCTTTCACGCGCGCGGCAAACGGCCCTCGACCCCGACGGGGCGATCCGCGTCCAGCTTTTCGAGACGTCCGCCGCGATCACAGTCGTGGCTTCCACTCCGGAAAACCCCACGCCGTTGCTGCGCGGCGTGTCGCTCGCGGCCGAGGGCGCCCGGCTGACCGGCGTGCTGCTTGCAGAGTTGGCTGGACCCCGCGGCGATGCCCCGACGCTCGAGGCCAGTCTTTCGCCAGCGTGGACGATCGACGCGGTCGAAGCGGACCCGCTCGGCGCGCTCGAAAACTGGAAGCAGCAGGACGACCGGTTGGTGGTTCGGTTGGCCGCCTTGGCGGACGACCGTCGGCCAGCGCGGCTGACGATCCGCGGGCATCGCTCGTTGGAACCGAACTTGCAGCTCTCGGCCGCCGATCTGCGGATGCTCGAATTCCGCAACTCAATCGCGCGTCGCGATTTGGTGTCGCTGCGTGCGGCCGAGCCTTTGAGGATTCGAACCCGCTACGAGCAGGACCTGACGCTCGTGGCGCCGGAGGATCTCGACCTCGAGTCGGCGCGCTTGCTGGCCGAGCCGCCGCAGGGCCTCTGTTTTGCCTTCGACGATTCGGCCGAACGGCTGCGGGTGTCGTTCCTGCCGGGAACGCCCGAATTCGCGGCGGACCTTGTCGCCACGGTCAGCCGAACGGGCGAGGGGTGGTCGGAAGAGTTTCAGGTACGGATCGCGCCCGCGAACCGACCGCTCGAAGAGGTGCTGATTCGGCTGAGCGAGCCGCGGCCCGAACTGGCTTGGCGTCTCGGCGATGCGAAGTCGCCGCAGCGAGTGCTGGCTCAGCCTCTGTCGCCCACGGACTTGGCGGAACGCGGCCTGCCGGAACGCGACCATGTCTATCGACTGAGCTTGCCGGCGGCACAGCCTGGGGCCTTCGAGTTGTTCGGCCGAGCTGAGCATCCCACGCGAGCTTCCCTTCAGGTTGCGCTGCCGGCGATGGTCGGCGCCGGCAGCCAGGTCAGCCGCGTCGGCGTGTCGGCGGCGAATCCTTGTGCGGTCGAAGCCAGTTCGCCGCTCGAACGATTCTTCCGTGAGCCGGCCGCCGGCGGCCAACCTTGGTCGACGGCTTTCCGCTACGACGCGTCGCTGCCCAGCGAAGCGCTGCGGCTTTCCGTCGCAGCGGCGACCGACAACGCCGTACCGCGGGGCCTGTGGGCCTGGCGCGAGGTCGCGGAAACGCGCGTCTCCGCCAATGGCGCGCGGCTGCATACGATCACCCACTTTCTCGAGAATCGCGGAGCCGAGGTTCTTCAGTTCAAGTGGCCGAGTGAGCTCGAGTTGTATTCGGTGCGTCTCGACGAGACCGCCTATCCGCTAGGCGCCGACGCGAGAGCCCGCGGCCTGAGCCTGCGGCTCACCCCGGGCAAGAGGTTTCAAACGCTGCGGTGCGAGTTCGAGGAATCCGGAGCGTCCTTGGGCGTCGCTCAGCGACTCACTGCGCCGCGACTCGAGACGCCGTACCACGTGGCGAGTAGGAGCTGGCGCCTGGGCCTCCCCGCCCGCTACGCAGCGTGGTCGCCGCGCGGCGCGCGGCGCGCGGCGTGGAGCGCGCGCTTGTTGGGGCCGCTGGCCAACACGACGATGACCGAGCCTCGGCCTGCCTGGTGGCTGGCGCCTGGCCCGTCCTGGCTCGGCGCTCCCGAGGCCGCCGCCCCGGAAGCAGATCTCTTCGCAGCGCTTGCGACGGCGAGCATCACGCTGGCAAAAACGGAGCGGCCTACCTGGGGGCAGTGGTTCGCTGCCTGGCAGGCGAGCTTGATCCAGTCCGGCGTCGAACTGCTGGTCGATCAGAGCGCCGCCGCGCGCATGGGCATCGATCCGCGCGAGGTGGCGCCAAGGTGGTCGTCTCGTCCGACGCGCGAAGAAGTCGAACGTCTCCTGGCCGATGCGGGCTGGACCGTGCGATACTCTGGGGACGCGGTGGTTTTGACGGATGGCGATGCGGCACAGTTCCTCGACGAATCGAGTGCCGCGCGCTCCGAATCCGTCTTACCGGCCATCGCCTGGCGCACGGGGGAAGGATGCCCACCATCACCTTGGCGCATTCCACCTGCGCCTCGCTACGCCTCCCCGGACGCGTCTCCGCTATTAGCGATTGGCGATGACTGGGCCGTCGTGGCTCGTTCTGAGGCGTGTTGGGCGCTATTTGCGCTGGCCGCGCTGGGCCTCGCCCTGGCCACGATCGTCGCCTATCGATTTCGACCGCGATTCGCGCTGGCCCTCGGGGCTGCGTGCCTGCTGATCGCGGCCACCGTTCCCGCGGCCTGGGCGGTCATCGCCGCCGCGCTGCCGGTTGGATGGATGTCGGGCAGCGCACTCCACGCGATCGGCGGTTTTTATCGCAAATACCAAGGGGTGACCACCGCATTGCCGGGGGTGATCGCGGTCAGCGCGTCTGCGGCGTTGGGCGCCGCGGGAGCCTTTGCCGTTCCCGTCTCGGCGCCTGTCTACCGCGTGCTGATTCCGGTCGACGATCAGCGGATTCCCCAAGGGGGCGAGTACTTCGTGCCTTTGGAACTGCTCGCCGCCATCGAGGCCGACGAGCGCGCCGCCCTCTGGCCGGGCGGTTCGCCCGTGCTGTGGACCAGCGTCGACTATCGGCTCGATCTGTCGCACGGCGGTCCCCCGCGATTGCAGGTCGTGTGCGAACTGCATTCGCTGGCGCGGGACTGTCGGTTCCGTTGGCCGGGCAGCGATCCACGTTGGGAACTGGTCGACATTCGCTTGGATGGCCGGAACGGGCCGACGGCGGATCGCGAAAGGGCGGCGTTGTTCTTGGCGGAACCAGGGCGCCACCGCGCCGAATTCGCCTTTCGTGCCGTGGAGGGCTTGCAGCCGCCCGGGCAGCTCGAGTTCGATTTTCCACCGCAGCCGAGCGCTCGCGTCAGCCTCACGGCCGGCGCCGGGCCCTCGGACGCGAGCGTGCTCCTGCTGGAACCGACGCCCGCGGCAGGCGGTCGCCCCGGAACGTTCGGTTCCTTCGCAGCGCTGGGAGCGCGGCGTCTGCGCGTGGCCGTTCAAGGCTCAGCCACCGCGGCAGCGCTCGCACCGCAGAGGGAGCTCTACTGGCTGCACGTGCGACCGGATTACGTGACGATCGACGCTCGGCTGCCGCTCAGCGAAGGTTCGTCGGCGCCGCTGGTGCTCCGCTCCGACCAGTCCCTCCAAATCACCGCCGGCAACGTCGCCAGCCCAGCTTCCGAAACGGCCGGCTACCGTCTCGAGCTGCCAACTTCGAGCGCTCGAGACGGGGTGCTGCGCACGACCCTGCTCTCCCCGATGAGCGGGGTTGGACGCGTCAGTTGGCCGAATCTCCAGGGGCCTACGAACGCCGGACGCTGGCTGGCGATTTCGATCGATCCGAGCCTCGCTTGGACCTTGCCCCCGCCCGACCAGACGCGCGCCGTCGCGCCGCCTGAGTTTCTCGCGTTGTGGGGGGAAGCCGGCGCGCGCCCCGTGGCTGTCGTCGAATTGCCGTCCACGCCCCTCGCGTGGTCGATCGAAACCTCGCCACGCGCCGCAACGACCCGCGGCCGCGTAGTCGCCGACTGCGATCTCGCGTTGCGACGGGCGCGGGTCGTCGTCACCGCCGACCTCGACACGACCACCGGCTACGTGCTCAGCCATGTCGTCGATTTGCCAGCGGGGTTCCTCCTCGAATCGGCGGCCGTGTCGCAGGAAGGCAGCGATCGATTGGCGTATGCCGCGCGCGACGGCCAGGCGCTCTCCTTGTTCTTGACTTCGCCGGTCGCCGGACCGCATCGCGTCCGCATCGAGGGCAGCCTGCCGGTCGCGGAGAGCGGAGAGTTGGCGTTTGTGCCTGTCACGCTCGCGAATGTGGCGAGCGAGCCGTTTGAGCTGCGACTGTTCCGCCGCGTGTCCGCGCTCGCCGAATTGAGCCACGTACGCGACGCCGTGCGCCAGGAACTGGCGAGCGCGCGAGCCGACGATCCCGGGCGCCGCCCGCTGGCGAGCTTGACTGCGACCAGCCCCACGTTCGAAGCCCGCGTGCGCGTCGCCGCCAACGAGCCCGAGTTGGTCGCCGCCCAACTCCTTCGTCGCAGCCAAGGCGAGGAGAGCGCCGGTTACGACGTCGACGTCGTCGTTCAGGTCGCGGGCGGGAGGGCAGACGCACTGCGCTTTCGCCTGCCAACCGGGTGGATCCGCCCACGCATCGAAGCGCTCGGCGCCGCGGTGGATTGGCTCGAGGGCCCCGCAGGCGAGACCTTGCTCTCGCTGCGGTTCCGCACGCCCCTTGTCGAAACTTACCGGTTTCGGGCGCTCGATTGGCGCCCGACCCTGCCTGACGACGCCCGCCTGCCTTACCTGGCGTCGCTCGATGACGAACATTGGCAGCGGTTCTTCGCAAACCCCGCGCCGACCGTTTCGCCAGGCGAAGATCGCGCCGCCCAGGGTCTGGCGGCAGCGCAGTTGCCCCCTTCGCTGGCTTCGCTTCTGCCGGAGCGGACTCTCGTTTGGCGCGTGACCTCGCTCGAGGCGAACTGGCGCGCAGACGCCGCGGAGCGGCGCTCAGCTCCGGTGGTTGAGTTGGCGGACCACGCTGCCTACCTCGACGCCGCCGGCGGCGCCCTGCTGAGTGCGGCGTACGATCTACTGCCCGCTGGTGCGCCGGAGGTGACGCTGCGACTCGCCGAGGGCGACGCTCTGCTCGGACTCGACGTCGAAGGACAGCCCGTTTTCGCGCGCGAGTCTGCTCCGGGCCGCTGGCTTGTGCAACTTCCGTCGAGCGAATTGCCGCAAAGGCTCGAAGCCGTGGTGCTGCGGCCGCCCGGGGCCGCGCGCGGGGCCCTGGAAGCCCCGCGCCTGAGCGTTGGCTCAGGGACGGGACTTCCTGTCGCCAAGACCTTGTGGATGGTAGGCGACGAGCGCTGGCAGGATGTCCCGCCGGACGCGGCGCCCGCTGTCGACCTCGAACTGCAACGGCTCTACAGCACACGCGACCTTTTGACTACGGCAGTGGCTCAATCGGCCGGACGCGACGCGAACGTCTGGCTGCGCTCGTGGCTCGCGCGGTGGAGCGAGGCCGCCCGCTTCGCGTGCGCCCAGCTGGGCGGCGCGGGACCGAGCGGCGCCGTTGATCAGGCCGCTCTCCTCAGGCGCGCCACGGCGCGGCAGCAACAAGAAGTTGTGCAGGCCGCCGGCGAGCGCGGTTGGCCTCCGCTTGCAGGCGCCGCCCCCGAGCGGCAGAATCCGGTGCGTTCGTTTTGGTCGGGTTTGGGCCGTCCGGTTTATCGCTCGTCGCGGAGCGGCGACCAGCCTACCTTGGCGTTGCCCGTTCCCCCGTCGGTGCAATCGCTGCTTGGCCGGGCGACTTTGGGCGCCGCGCTTGCGCTTGCCGCGGTCGCCCTAGGCGTGGCCGCAGTTCGATCCCGTCGAGTTGCGCCCGGTGCGCCGTCGTGGGCCTGGGCCGCACTGGGCGTTCTCTGGTGGGCGTATTGTGTCGCGCCTTGGCTGGGGCTGCTGTTGGCGGCGTGGGCGGCCTGGCAAGCGGCTCCGCGGTCCTGGCGCGTGCCCACTTTGCCGCGTCGATGAGTCGCTGCCGCCAGGGCTTCGGGCGACCGCAACTAGGCCTGCCGCTTGTTGTTTCGCTCGCGGTAAAGTTTGCCTTGGCAGGCGGTCGGCCGTGTGATAATCTACGCCCCGCAATGGTCACTGGGCGGCCTGCTCGGTGGCGGCGAACGGCGTTCTACAGCGATCGTCGTGTTCGAAAGGGAAGGAGCCCACGATGCAGACCGAGACCGGACCGAGCCTTCGCGTTCACATTCGCTGGATGATTCGCCGCGACCTGGCCGAGGTGCAGGCGATCGAAAATCAAAGCTTCGAGTTCGCCTGGCAAGAGGAGGACTTCTTGCGGTGCCTACGTCAGCGGAACTGCATCGGCATGGTGGCCGAGTGCGAAGGACGCGTGGTGGGCTACATGCTCTATGAGCTCCACAAGAACCGGCTGCACGTGCTCAACTTCGCCGTCGCCGCCGACACGCGGCGCCGTGGCGTCGGCCGCCTGATGGCCGGCAAGCTGGTGGGCAAACTCTCCCCCGAGCGTCGCACGCGCGTGATGCTCGAGGTCCGCGAAACCAACCTGCCCGCGCAACTCTTCTTTCGCGCCTGCGGCTTCCGGGCGGTCTCCGTGGTCCGCGGCTTCTATTCCGATTCTCCGGAAGACGCCTACTTGATGCAGTTTCGGCATCGCGCCCCCGCGGCGTCGCCGATCGTGCTGCCCGAAAGGATCACGCGGCTGGCCGGTTAGTGCTCTGCCAACGATTGGAGGCCGGCAGCGCTCGCCGCAGTTGGCAACGTTCGCGGGGCGCACGGACGCTACCGCCTCTCGATCCCGACCCAAGCCCGCGCCGCCGGGCCCGTGTAGTTTGCCCGCGGCCGGATGAGCCGGTTGTTGTCGAGTTGCTCGATCACGTGCGCGGCCCAGCCCGACACGCGGCTCACTACGAACAGCGGCGTGTAGAGTTCGATCGGCAGCCCCAGGTAGTTGTAGAGCCGGGCGCTTGGCCAGTCGAGGTTGGGCGGCAGCTTCTTCTCCTGCCACACGATGCCTTCGATGACCTCGGCCATTTGTTCGAGCGGCTCGTTGCCCGTGGCTTTCGCCAACTCGCCGCACAGCGTCTTCAGGTAGCGGGCCCGCACGTCGCCGTCTTTGTACACGCGGTGGCCGAAGCCCATGATCCGCTGTTTGCGGGCCAGTGCGTCGCGAATCCAGGCTTCGGCTTTGTCGGGGCTGCCAACCTCCGCGAGGACCTCCATCACGCGCTCGTTCGCGCCGCCGTGCAGCGGGCCTTTGAGCGCGCCGATGGCGCCTGTAACCGCTGAGTGGAGGTCGGCGAGCGTGGACGCGATGACGCGCGCGGCGAAGGTCGAGGCGTTCAACTCGTGCTCGGCATAGAGAATGAGCGAAACGTCCATCGCCTTGATCGCCGCCGGCGTCGGCTCGGTGCGAAACAGCATCCACAGCAAGTTGGCCGCCAGGCCGCGATCGGGCTCGGAATGGACCGGCTCCATATTCTGCCGCAGGCGCCCCCAGGCGGCCAGGATCACCGGCAGTTGCGCGAGCAAACGTTCCGCCTTGCGCAGGTTCGCGGCGCGGTCGTTCTGCTGCGACTCAGGGTCCCAGTGCGCAAGCACGCTCGCCCCGGAGCGCATCACGTCCATCGGGTTCGAGTCGGTGGGCAGCTTATGCAGCCACGAAACGATCAGCGGTTCGACCGACGCCTGGCAGAGCCGCTTCTGAAACGCCGCCAGTTCCGACTTCTTCGGCAGTTCGCCGTGGAGCAGCAGATAGGCCACTTCCTCGAACGTGCCGTGTTCGGCGAGCTCCTTGATGTCGTAGCCGCGGTAGAGCAGCCCGCTCGTGACGGTGCTGATCGCGGTCTCGCCGGCGACGACGCCTTCGAGGCCGGGGCGGTAGATTGCTTCGGTGTTGGTCATGCGGAGGTGGATTTTGGCTGTGGCCGTGCAGTAGGGTCCGCTGTGCGGACCAAAATTTTGCTACGTCGGGGGCTGAAAATACGCGCGGTCGCGGTGTTCGTAGTCGTCGTAGTCGAGCAGGTCGTAGAGCTCTTGCCGCGTTTGCATCAGGTCGACCAGGCCGGCCTGCGTGCCCTCGGTGGCGATCACCCCCAGCGCCGCCTCGGCGGCCTTCATCGCCACGCGCAACAGCGTCACCGGGTAGAGCACGACTGCGAAACCCAGGTCGGCCAGTTCGTCGAGCGAGAGCAGCGGGCTGCGGCCGAACTCGGTCATGTTGGCCACGAGCGGGGCGTCGATCGTGTCGGCAAAGCGTTCGAACTCCGCCTTGTCGGCGAGCGCCTCGGGGAAGATCCAGTCGGCCCCGGCGTCGAGGTATTGCTCCGCCCGCGAGACTGCTTCGTCGAACCCGGTCACGCCGCGGGCGTCCGTGCGGGCGATGATCACCAGATTGGGATCGCTCTTGGCCGCCGCCGCCGCCCGCAGCTTGGCGCACATTTCGGCCGGATCGACGAGTGTCTTGCCAGAGAGGTGTCCGCAGCGTTTGGGCAGCCGCTGATCCTCGAGTTGAATGGCGGCCGCCCCGGCGGCCTCGAGTTCGGCGATGGTCCGCTCCACGTGAATCGCCTCGCCGAAGCCGGTGTCGGCGTCGACGATCAGCGGCAGGGGCGTGGCCTGGGTCAGCCGGCGCGTTTCGGCGGCCAACTCGGTCAGGGTGAACAGCCCCACGTCGGGCAGGGCCAGCGAGCCGGCCGAAAAAGCCGCTCCCGAGAGGTAAATCGCCTCGAACTGCAGCGATTCGGCCAGCCGCGCCACCAGGGCGTTGAACACGCCGGGCGCTTGGATCGTATGGCCATCAATGGCCTGACGCAGCAACGCGCCGGGGGAGGAGGTCATGGGCAGGGAACGGCCAATGGCGGTGGGGAAAGCGACCATCCTAGCCCTGTGCCCGGTCGCTCGCCAAGGCCGACGCTTCCGCCGCCAAGATTACGGAACGAACACTTCGCTTGCCTCAGCAGTGGCCTCGATTAGAATGCGCTGCTAGGCGTTCTCTTTGTCGGTCGGCGCGGGCCGACGCGCCACCGCGAGGAGCGGAACCGATGGACGGGTGGTGGTGGATCGTTGCCGTGGGCTGCATCGCCATTCTGGCGACGGGCGGCGTTCTCATCTGGCGCCCTGCGCGCGCGGCCATGCGGGCGTCCGAGCTGGCGAAGGCCAAGGCGGAGTTCCGCCGCCAACGCGAGCGGCTCGAAGCCCGCTTCGTGCAAATCGCCGGCTCGAGCGGCAAGCCGCGCGGTCTGGCCTGGACCAATTGCGACTTCGACAATGCGGTGACGTACGCCCGCGACCGTCGCAGCGGCCAGCTTTCGGCGTTCGTTGCGGTGACAATCTCCTTCGAAGCCATCGAAGGGGGGGGCATGGAAGACGTAGCCGCCGTCTCGAACTTGCGGGCTGCCACGGCCGTGTTCCACTATGTTCGCGGCGCCTGGGAAACCGAGGGCCGGGCGGTGTTCAACTTGAACCCTGCCGAGGCCATCGACCACTTCCGCGGCCAGCTCGAGCGGCTGGATCATCAGACCCCGCGCGTCTAACGATCTCTCCCGACTTCGGCTGCCGGGCCCATTCGACGGCGAAGAGGCGCCCGCAGCGGGCCGCGCTCTGCCAAGCTTTTCTGGTTTTCCGCGAAACAGTAGGCTGGGACCGCAAGTATTGACTTGCGCTGCCGCCCGTGCTGGGCCACCCCCTCCCACTTTTCGTCGGAAGCAGGTTTGAGCATGCGATTTCGAGCCCTCGCCCCGTTCCTAGTCGTCCTTAGTTTTCTGGCCAGCCATCCGATCGCCGCGCTTGCCCGCCCTGTCACGGCCCAACTCGTTCCGCAGGGAGTCGTGGTGCTGCTGCAAATCCGCAGCGTGCCCGAGCTAAGAAGCCGCTGGCAGGGGACGGCGCTCGGCCAAATGACCCAGGATTCGCAGATCAAGCCGCTTGTCGACAGCCTCTACGGTTCGGCCCTGGAGGCGTTGGCCCCGGTGCAACAGCGGCTGGGCATTCCGCCAGAACGGCTCCTTGCACTGCCAACGGGCGAGTTCACGTTCGCGCTCGTCATGCCCGACGAGGGCCGGCCGGCGCCTCTGATCGTGCTCGACGTGGGGGAGAATCTGCCCGAGGCCTTGGGTGCGCTCGATAAAGCCGGCGTGAGCCTGGCCGAGCAAGGGGCGGAGCGCACCGAGCAGACCGTGGGGGACACGAAGCTGGTGGTCTTCCGTTTCCCCGGCGATCGTTCGCCAATCGCCTGGTTCGAGCGCGAGAGCACGATCGTGCTCAGCCCCAACGTGGCGTTGCTCGAGGAAGTGGCGGGCGCCTGGAACGGCAAGTCGCTCTCGAAATTGTCGGAGAACAGCGGCTACGCGGCGGTGGCCGAGGCGGCCGGAATGGGGCAGCCCGATCCGCCCGAAGTGATGTGGTTCGTCGATCCGATCTCGATCGCCCGCCGTGCCATGCAGGGAAACCCAGTCGGCCAGATGATGCTGGCATCCGCGCCCATGCTGGGAGTCGATGGCTTGCTCGGCGTCGGCGGCAGCCTCGATTTGGCCGCCGACGAATACGACATGATCCATCGCGTGCAGCTGCTCGTGAGGAGCCCGCGCGAAGGCGTGCTCGACGCGATCAGCCTGGGAGACGCCAAGCTCGTGCCGGCCGCCTGGGCGCCGGTCGATGTCGCCAGCCACACAGCCTGGCAATGGGATCTGTTGACGACGTTCGACCGCGTGGCGGCCGTGTTCGACCGCTTGCCTGGCCAGCAGAAGGGAGCGCTCGCCGCACGCTTGCAGCCCCTCTTCGACCCTTACCAGCTCGATTTTCGCGGAGAGTTGCTGCCCGCACTCGATGGACGGATCAGCATGGCGAACTGGTTCGAGCGGCCGGTTTCCCTCCAGAGCCAGGTTTCGCTGGGCGCCGTCGGGCTGCGCGACCCCGAGGCGGCTCGGCAGCTTTTGGCTCGGTTCGTGGCGGCGGTCGAGGGGCGGCTCGAAACGCGCGAGTTCGGCGGGGTGACCTACTATCGCTGGCTGCAACCGGGAGGCGACTCCGACGAATCCACCGACGCGGATGGACCTCCCCGTCCGCCACGACCGCAGCCGTGCTTCGCAATCATTGGCAACGATCTCGTGGTGGCCGATCGCCCGAGCGCGCTCGAGCGGGCGATCTCCACGGCGGCCGACCCCAAAGCCTCGCTTGGCGGCTCGATCGAGTTCAAGCTCATCATGAGCAAGCTCGGCCGCTTGCCCGGCGGCAAATCCCCCGGCATGTTTTCGTTCACACGGCCGGAGGAGAGCTATCGCTACTGGTACGAGATGGCGACTTCGGAGGCCACTCGCGAGCGGCTGGAGCAACAGGCGGAGCGAAACCCGTTCTTCGCCGCCCTGCATAAAGCCCTGACCGAGCACCCGCTGCCCCCGTTCAGCGTGTTCCAGCAGTACCTGGCGCCGGGCGGGGCGATCATCACGAGCGACGATCGCGGCTTCCACTACACCGGGTTCACCTTGCGGCGAAAGCGGGAATAGCCGAGCGGATCGTCGCCCCCAAGTGGCTTGCGCTCGAGTTCAGGCGCTAGAGATCGCAGCGTTCGGATCAGTTCCGCGAGGTCCCGCTCCGAGATCACCGCCAAGGGCAGTTCGTAGACGCCGCGCAGGTCGTGCAACCGAAATTCGACGGCCGGAAAGCTGGAGTCCGACCGCATCGCCGGATTCGCCTGCCAGCTCGCCAGGTCTTCCCAGGGGAAGTCGAAGCCCAGCGGCCAGGGATGGAGCCGCACTCCCCGTGAATCGACGGACAGCGTGCCCACCAGCGGCACGAGCGTGCGCGCGAGACATGCGACGCCGGCAATCGCGAGCGCGAGACCACAGAACAAAACGCGCTTGTCGATGCCGGCGGACGCCGACAATTGACTGAGCAAGAACGCGCCCGCTCCGATGCCCGCGACGCCTGCCAGCAGGCGCGTCGCCACGGTTGGCCAACCTTGTCGCACCAGCGGCACGGAAAAGCCGCGTGATGGGCCCAGGCGGCGAAGCCGCCCCTCACGCGACCCTGCGGTCCAGACAGCGACCGGTTCGAGGCTCGCGTTCCTCATAACACGTCTCCGTTGGTTTCATTCGCCGCGTCTTCTGAATGGTCGAGCACGGGGCTGCGGGCCTGGCTGGCGGCTACGGAGCTCAAGCCCAAGTAGAACAATCCGATCGCGGCCATCCCCGCGACGGCCATCCACCCCGTAAGCAGACTATTTACGACGCAGCCGACCAGCGCCGCCGACAGGGCCAACAACCCCAACCACAGACACATGCGCGCCGCGCTCACATGCCCGTGGGACGGACGCCCGACCGGCTGGCCATTCCGCGAGCCAGCGGCCGGCGCGTCCTCTTCGCGGTGCAATCGGAGCGCGCTGTCGGCCGCGTCCTGGCCGACAGGCTGTTCCTGCCGCGTCGCTGTTCCAGAGATCCGTGGGGCTTCAATCATGCGGATTTCGCTGCGGAAGTTCAGACCGCGACCGCTGCTCGCCAGGCAAGCCTCGATTGCCGAATTAGGAACGCCACGCCGGAAGAGAACTTCCCGACCTTAGGTGTAGATGGGGAAGTAAGTGGTGATGGCCTTGGCGATCATCATGTAGAGCGGAATCCCGATCGTCACGTTGTACGAGAACGTCACTCCCAGGGACGCCGCCAGCGGAAGCGTGGGGCTCGCTTCGGGAATCGCCATCCGCTGCACGGCAGGCAAGGCGATGTACGAAGCGGCGCCGCAGAGCACGGCGAACAACACATACGTGCCAATGTCGAAGGGCGTGCCCAGCCACAGGCTGTAGAGGTGAGCAATCGTCATGCCCAGCGTGGCGAACACGTTCGGGGCGATCAGGGCGTAGGCCACGAAGGTCCAGCCGGCCGACTTGAGGTCGCGGAGCTTACTCGAAGCCGTAATGCCCATTTCGAGCAGGAACAGGCAGAGGATTCCCTGGAACAACGTGAGGAAGAGTGGGTCGTCGGCTGCGGTCACCTTCTCGCCCTGCAAACGGCTCACGAAGCCGATGATGATGCCCGCGAAGAGCAGGTAGATGCCTGGATTGAAGAACACTTCGTGCAGGAGTTCTTTGCTGAGGAACGACGAGGAGTGCGAGGGTTTGTCCTCGGGACCGCCCGTCGGCGATGGCTCCAAAGCGAGTTCCGCCTCGAGTTCTTCGGCCCGCTCCCGATCGGACTTCCCGTGACCGTGATCGGCGCCGTTGCCGTTGGAAACCAAGTGGCTCCGGCCAGTCACGCGGCGAACCGTTGCAGTCGCCACTCCCCCCTCTTCGGAGTACCGCCCCTGAGTGACCACCGTTTCCAGTTCTTCCTCGATGTCGTGCGCATGTCCGGTAAGCCGGCCCGCGGTCGCCAGTCGGCGCGATCCGGCCGTACGATAGCCGGCCTCATCCGGCATGTTGCCTTCGGAATCCATCCCGGCCCGCCTGAGTCGGGCGACGATGGCCAGCGCCACCAAGCAACCGGGGATTTCCATCACGGCCAGCATCACCGGCATATAGGCCGCGTAGGCGATGTTGGCGGCGATTAGCACGCCCGAAGCGGTGACGAACGTGCCCGCGGAATCCGAACCGTAGTAGCCCGCCACCGTGGCCGCGTCCACGCGACGCAACTTGGTGAACATCCGTAGGGCGCCGAAGGCCAAGAAGCCAATCAGCAGGTTCGTAAAAAAGCCGATGACCATGAATCCGAGCGCCTGCGTGAGAGACGCACGCGACAGGGACGCCAACTCTTCGCCACCATGCCAGCCGATGGCCAGAAGCAGGTAAATGGTGATCGACTGGTAGAGAACCTTGGGGAACTCGAATTTCACCTTCAGCACGGGAATCAGGAACCCGGCGTAGAAGAACAGCAGCAGCGGCTTGAAGAGGTTGTGGGTGACGTTGTAGAAGAATTCTTGGAGCACGGGCGGTTCCCTCTTGCGATTCGAGTGGCGGCGGGCCTCTTGATTTGCTTCACGCCTAGGAACACCGCTAAGGCAACGCGTGTGCCAACCGCTTGGCGCATCCTGCAAAAGACCTCCCGCCGCTGCCGCCGCCAGCGGCGATCTCCTGCGCCAACCCGTTGGGAGAGAATGCATATCGACGAATCGCCGGCAGGTGAGTTTTTTTTGAGACGGCGGCGGCCCGCGTTCGAGGCCGCGCATTCTGAGCCATCGCCGGGCTCGCGTGCCTAGAAGCTAGACGGTCGCGCGTCTAGAAAATGACGGCCTTCTCGGGCGTGGCGCCCGCATTCCTTGCGCGCCTGTAAGGTCTGGCCCGCCCAAAGCTTACGGGCTCGTCAGTCTCGGCTCCTTCCCCCCGGCCGTTTGCTGGTAAGATTGATTACTGCGACGCCATCCGATCCCGAGTGCGGCCGATGTTTCTGCGTGCCTCCCAAACCGCTGCCAAGCCAAATACCCGTTATCTGCTGCGCATCATCTCCCCCACGATCCTGATCAGCGCGCTGCTGTTCGGCCTCGGGGTGGTGGCCGCTTGGAACGTGCAGCGGCAACAGGCGACCAGCTCCGAGGTGGTGGCTCTCGAGGTGCATAACCTGCTGGCCGCAGAGGACCTGCTGCTGATCGTGCCCGAATTGCGGCACTTGCTGCAGCAATACCTGCGGACCGGAGAACAGCAGTACCTCGATCAGGTGGGGTTGCTCGAGCCGGAGATCGATCGGCACCGAGCGGAAATCCACGCCAGCGTGATCGCGCCCGACACCGCGGCCCTGCTCGAGAAGACCAACAGCGGCTGCCAAGAGCTGTTTCGCGAAGTCCGCACCTTAGGGCAGTTGCCGACTCCGGAACAGCGGTCGAGCGCCGTCGAAGCGCTGCTCGACGACCTGATCGAGCACCGGATTCTCGAACCCACGCGCGAATACGTCGACCTCAATCGCCAGGTCGTAGACCGTACGAACGCGGCCAACCGCCATACGGCCGATCAAATGCGGCAAGCCTTTTTGTTGCTGGGGCTCTGCGGAGGCGGCGCCGGGCTGGTGGCCGGTCTCTCCATTGCCCGCGGACTTGGCCGCTCCATTTTGCAACTCGACGTGTCGGTGCGCGGCGCCGCCGGCAAGCTGCAAGAAGTGGTGGGGCCCGTCACGATTAGCCGCGTCGACGGTTTTCACGAGCTCGAGCGCGGCCTCCGCGAGATCGAGGCCAACATTGCCACGGTGGTCGAGCGGCTGCAGCAGCGCGAACTCGAAATCCTGCACCAACAGCAATTGGCCGCCGTAGGACAACTAGCGGCCGGCCTTGCCCATGAGCTCCGCAATCCGCTGATGCCCATGAAAATGCTCGTGCAAAAGGCGCTGGCCCGCTCGGATGATGTAGGGATGAAGCGACATCAGCTCGAAGTCATTTTCGAGGAGATTCAGCGGCTGGAAACGCTCATCTCGGAATTCCTCGACTTCGCGCGGCCGCAGGCGCTGGAAAAGCGCTTGATCGACTTGACCACGGTGGTCCGGCAGGCCATCGATTTGGTGGCCCCGCGGGCGGACGTGCAGCAAGTCGAGATTCGGATCGATCTGCCCGGCGGGCCCCTCATGGCTCTTGCCGATCCGGCCCGCTTGCAGCAGGTGTTGCTGAATTTGCTGCTCAACAGCCTCGACGCCATGCCTGAGGCCGGCGTCATCGAAGTTACGCTCGCCCGCCGTTGGCTGCCGAACGAAGAGGGCGAACGAATCGTCGTCCGCGTCAGCGACTCCGGGCGCGGCATCGTGCCCGAACTGTTGCCCCGTTTGTTCGAGCCTTTTGTGAGCACGAAGCCCACCGGCACCGGCCTGGGGCTCACGATCTGTCACCGCATCATCGAAGACCACGATGGCACGTTGCGGGCGGCAAACCGACCCGAGGGAGGCGCCACGTTCGAGGTTTCGCTGCCGGCGGCCCCCCCGGGCGACTTCGAACCCCATCCCTATTCCCCTGGAACCGAGCCCGCGCTTCATGCCACGCTTGCTGGTGATCGATGACGAGCCGAACATCGTGTTCTCGATCAAGGAGTGCTTGGGGAGCGACACGCTCGAGGTGATTTCGGCCGGTTCGGCGCGAGAGGGGCTGGCGCTCGTCGCGCGTGCGCAGCCCGATGCGGTGATCCTCGACGTGCGGCTCCCCGACATGTCGGGCCTCGACGCTTACGACGCGATCGCCAAGATCGACTCGCGGTTGCCGGTGATCGTGATCACGGCGTTCGCTTCGACGGAAACCGCGATCGAGGCCATGCGCCGCGGGGCGTTTGAGTATCTCGTGAAACCGGTCGAGCTCGACCAATTGGCCGCGGTCGTCGACAAGGCGATCGAAATCAGCCGCCTGAACCGCGTGCCGGCCCTCATCGAAGACGACGCCGTCGATCTGGCGGCGGACCGCATCGTGGGCCAGTCGCCGGTGATGCAAGAAGTCTACAAGGCCATCGGCCGCGTGGCCCCCACGGATTCCACGGTCCTGATTTTGGGAGAAAGCGGGGCGGGCAAGGAGCTCGTCGCTCGCGCGATCTATCACTACAGCCGCCGCAGCAAGCAACCGTTTCTGGCCATCAATTGCGCGGCCTTGCCCGAGGCGCTCTTGGAGAGCGAACTGTTCGGCCACGAAGCGGGCGCCTTCACCGGCGCACATCACCGACGGATCGGCAAGTTCGAACAGGCTCACGGCGGCACGATCTTGCTCGACGAAATCGGCGACATGACCCTGGCCGCGCAGGCAAAAGTGTTGCGCCTGTTGCAGGACCAGGTCTTCCAGCGGCTAGGGGGCTCGGAATCGATCTCCACCAACGTGCGGTTGCTGGCGGCCACGAACCACGATCTCTCGGCGCTGATCGCGGCCGGCAAGTTTCGCGAGGATTTATTCTACCGGCTCAACAGCTTCACGATTCGCGTCCCGGCCTTGCGCGAGCGCGCCGACGATATTCCGTTGCTGGTGAACCACTTCATCAAGCGATTCAACCGCGAGATGAACCGCAGCGTGCGGGCGATCACCGACGAGGCGATGCGCGTCTGTCAGACCTACGACTGGCGCGGCAACATTCGCGAACTCGAAGGGGCGATCCGGCACGCCATGGTGAATTCGGCGGGCGACGTGATCACCCCGGATTCGCTCCCTGGCCGGTGCGGCGGGCGCGAAACGGCCGCGGGCCCTGCGACCAACAGCCCCGCCGAAGAAACCGATCTGCGCGCGCTCGTACGGCAGTTGCTGGCCGAAGGCCACAACGACGTTTACCAGCAGGTGCTGACGCACGTCGACCGCGTCGTGCTCGGCGAAGTGCTCCGCCAGGTCGATGGCAAGCAGATGAAGGCCTGTCGCCGCCTCGGCATCGCCCGCATGACGCTCCGCAGCAAACTACGGGCGTGCGGTTTGCTGGGGCAGAACGCCGGAGAACTGGAGCCGGAAGATGCCGTGGAGTGATGCTGCGACCTGTTAGGCGCCGCACGCGTCGGGCTCCCCAGCCTCGACGCTTTTCGCCTTGCCGGCTGCGGCCAGCAGACGGAGCTTCAGCAGCAACCGGCGATCTCGCTTGACCACCAGACTCGACACCTTGTCGGCCGCCATCGACCCAAACACCCGTTCCAACGATTCGTCGTCGACATCGGCCAGCGTCGCCTCCCGCCTCAGGTAGCGCTGCAAGCGCGCAATCGTTTCAGCGCAGCGGCGAAAGGAGGTAGGCGAGAAGGCGCTCTGCCGGGTGGATAAGAGGTCGTGTAAGACAACGTTAGAGTGCATCGAGGTCGGCCATCGCGGGAGCCATCGGATCGAGACGCGGCTTCGGAATTATCGTTAGGCAAACCCCGTGCCGCGGGGTCCTGCGGCGGGCAGGCAGGCCTGTGTGATGCGAAGTAAGTCGTTGCTACGGCTGGCTTCCGCGATTCTCTTCCACGTCTCGCGTCTCGAGCGTTCGCTCGGCTGCGGCAGGTAAGGAATTAGACTGCCGGGCCAGATTCTGGTCGCATGGCCGACCGACGGGGAGGAACGCCGCTGCGGTTCGAGGAACGGCTGCAAACCGCCAGGTCCTGACTGTGCGAATCGCAAGAGGCGGCGAAATTGACGTGCGCCCCGGCAAGTGTCAGATTTGAGTTTGCAGCCGTGCCCGACGCTTTGCCCAGCACGGCTTGCTTCACCACATTCGGAGGGCGCCGTCTTGATTCCGAACCTGGACTGTCAGTCGTCCGTACCCAGGGAGGCGACGTCGAGCGAGATTCTCTTCCGCGCGAAGCGCCAACTCGACGCCAGCCCCTGCCTGCCGCTTCACGCACTCGAGTGTCAGTTCGCCAACGGCACGCTCGAAGTGCGCGGCACCGTTCCCACGCGCTACGCCAAGCGTTTGGCGCTGGCTTGCCTCACCTGCATCGAAGGCGTCCAGCTGGTGATCGACTCGATCGGCGTGCAGTTTCCCGGCAGTTGAGCCAAGCGCACGCTGGTCGGTATGCTTGGAGCGTTGGGGTTTCCGCGGGTTGAGAGCGTTGTCATGTTGCGCCGACATGTGCTTGGGCTGACCCTGTTCTCCTTGGCAGCGGTCTTCGCGGCGACGCGTCTGCCCTCGCGCCCTGCCGCCACGCCGCCGCCGAGCACTCAGATCGCGAGCCCAAGGGCCCCCGTTCGTTCATTCGCGGTCGTGCCTCGGCAGCCTTTGCCGCTCGAGACCGAAGCGGCGCCGCAGCTCATTCCGACGGAAATTCCCGCAGACTGCGTGCGGCTGCTGCCCAAGTTCAAGCCGCCAGCCGACATCCGCATGTTGGCCGACGCGGGCCGAGCGCGCAGCGCTACTACGTTCTGGCGCCTGGAAGGTCAGTAAGGGGGCAAGAGCCGGCGGAACCCGTGCGCGAAAACCACCGCAGCGAACAGCGCGTTGCGCGGCAGCAGACCGGGCCAGAAAAGCGGCGCCGGACCAACGCCGTCGGGTGAATCCGCCTGAAATTGCCGACTCAGGCGGTCCGCGAGTTCGAGCATCCAGTTCGGGGTGCGCGGCCATTCCCAGAGGCCCGCCAGCCAATCCGCTGGTATCGCTGGTTCACCGTGGGTGGCGCCGCAGAGGGCCCCGACGAGGGCGGCCACCGTGTCGGTGTCGCCGCCGAGCCGCACGGCCTCGCTCACCGCCTCGCGAAGATTTCCTTCGTGAGCCAGCCAAAGATAGAGCGCGACCGGCACGGTATGCACGACATAGCCCGAGACGCCGCGACGGGACCCCAGATCAGCGACCAGTCGAGCCGCTGGATCGCCGCGCTCGAGCGCATTTGCAGCTAGCTCGAGCGCTGCCGCGAGTTGTGCATTCGTAGCGGCGCTGCGTACTTCCTCGAGCGCCTCGCCGCGGTTGATCGGCGCTCCCGCGGGCGTCGAAACGGCTCGGCGTGCGGCGATCGCCGCCACCAGCGCCCCTTGCTCGGCGCGCGGATCGGTGTGCGTCAGGCGAGTCGACACTCGCACGAACTCGACCAACATCTGGCGATCCTGCAGATACGCTCCCAAGAGCGGCGCCCGCATCGCCGGACCGTTGCCGGCCGAGGCCACGCCGCTGCGCTCCGGCGACCAGCCGAGCCAAAGCCGAGTCGTGGCTCGCAACGTTGCCAAGCCGATGCCCGCGGGAATGCCGGCGAGCCACCAGCGGAGCCGCCTGGCTAGGGCTCTGCGGAAGCCCGCGGGGTCGGCGGGGTGTTCCAACAGCGATTGGGCCACCAGACACGCGTGCTCGGTGTCGTCGCTCGTCATGCCGCGCCCCAGCAGCAGCCGGTGATCAAGCGCGCGGCCCCGCAGCCGTCGGGCGACAC
The DNA here is from genome assembly GCA_046349955.1 of Pirellulales bacterium. Lineage (GTDB taxonomy): Bacteria > Planctomycetota > Planctomycetia > Pirellulales > JBGAPH01 > JBGAPH01. Next base: position 86,973 of record JAXMBI010000009.1, read on the forward strand.
GCCGCGGCGAAAGCCCCTCGAAGGGGAGCCCGATCGCGTCGCCGACGGCGGCGCCGAGGAGCAGCCCCGCCAACTTGCTGCAACCGATCGCTGAACTCACGGTCTCCATTCCTTGAGCGTATCGATCCGCCGCGAAATCCGCCTGGAATCCGTGTTTTTGGTTCTTCAAAAAAAGGTAGTTGACGCGACAAACAGTTTCGTTAGCATAACGCTGTCGGTGGTTTCTGTTATTCGACCTGTCGGTTTGGAGGGATCGCGGTGTTGTGGCGTAAGCGTAAGTCAGGTTTCACGTTGGTCGAGCTGCTCGTGGTCATCGCAATCATCGGCATGCTCATCGCCTTGCTGCTCCCCGCCGTGCAGTCGGCCCGCGAGGCGGCCCGGCGGACCCAATGCACGAATCACCTCAAGCAGCAGGGGCTGGCCATCCACCTCTACTGCGACGCGCTGGGAGTGCTTCCGCCCGCCTATGTCGGCAACCCGAAGGCCACCGGCTCGGCGGCGGGGATCTCATACCCCGATGGCAACGGCAACGGTCCCTCGGGTTTCGCGTGGGGGGCTTTGATGCTTCCCCAGTTGGAGCAGGGCGGTCTCTCGGCGGCCTTCGACTTCCGCAAACCTTGCTGGGCCAGCGAAAACGCCACGGCGGCCAAAACGCGACTCACCGTCTTCCTTTGCCCGTCGGCAACGGGCGGCAGCAGCGGCTTTGAAGTGGCCAAAGGCGTAGGCGACGCCTGGAACCCGTCGCTCTCGCCGACCCCCTTTAGCCCAGCGCCTTTCTTTGCCCACGCCCACTACGTGACGAACGCCGGCATCCACCAGCCGTGGGGGCGCGAGACGGCGTACGACGACTTCCGCAGTCCGGAGGAAGTGAACGCGGGCGGCCAGAAATCCGAGGCGACGATCGACGGCCCCTTCTATCGCAACGCCCGCCTGCGCATGGCCGACATCGAAGACGGGCTCTCGCAAACGGTGTTCGTGGGCGAGCACAGTTCCGTGCTCAGCGACAAAACTTGGGTGGGGGTCGTCCCGTTCGCGGTCACCTGCCCTAAGGAGCCGTTTCCCTCGGCCTGCAACAGCGGCGGGGCGCTGGTCGCCGCGCACAGCGGGCCCGATACCCATGATCGCCCGCAGGTCGTGATCCACGCCCCGAATAACCCGTTCGGCCACACCGACGAGATGTACGCCGAGCATCCGAACGGGGCCAACACCCTTTACGGCGACGGCGCTGTCCATTTCGTGCCCGAGGCGATCGATCCGTTCGTGTGGGTCGGTCTCTCGACCCGTGATGGCGGCGAGCCGAACGCCCAGACCGGATTCTAGACTCAGGCCATTGATTCAAGAACGTCGTTGTTGGGAGATGCGAATCGTGAACCGAAGCTGGGTGCTGGGGCTGGTCTTGTTGGCAGGCTTGTTCGCCAGCGGGTGCGCCGAAACGCCGCAACTGGGCAGTGACGAAGCAAGCTGGACCACCGCCGACGCGCTCTGGACCGCGATCACGGCCAAGAACCCGACCATGGTCGAGGATTGCGCGAAACGAATTCGCAAGCTCGAGACCTCAGGCAAACTCGCCCCCGAGACGGCCGAGGCCCTCCAAGCCCTGATTCAAACAGCGCGCGACGGAGACTGGGACGACGCGCGCGGCGAGCTCAAGACCTTCGTGCAAGGCCAACGGCGGCCGGCCTAGTGACCAAAGGCCGGCTCGTGCGCGCTGGGTTCGTGGCTGGGGGCATCGTGCGCGTCATGAGGTTCGTGCGAGGCGGGCTCCGTTGCTGCCTTGTCGTGCGTTTCTTCGTGATGCCCTGAGTCGTGCGGAGCGGCGTCGTTTGCGTGCGCGTCGCCGTGGTGGTCCGCGCCCTGCTCCTTCTCGGGGGTCTCGTGCTCGTCGCCCGCGTGCTCATCGTGCGGCGGCTTGCCGTGAGCTTGCGGCGGCGGGCCCGGCTTGGGGGTGCGCTGGTGCGAGGGGGCCAGGCTTTCGACGATCTCGTCGAGCATGAACACTTCGACGCGCGAGCCCTGGGTGCGCCAGTCGTCTCCCACGCGCGGCGAGGCGGGCTCATAGGGACCGGCCTGGCTCAGCCGGAACCGCTCGGGCAACACGCCCCGCGACTCGAGGTGGCTCCGCACGGCGTCGCAGCGGGCATAGGAGAGCTGCCACACGCTTTGTTGCTCGCCGTCGGGCGCTTGCGGGCGCCGCGTGGAGTGGCCGCGGATCTCCACCTTGTAGGGCTTGCCCATCATCAGGGGGACGATTTCGTCGAGCCGGCGTTTGCCCACCTCATCGAGCACGGCCGAGTGCTCGGGAAACTGCACGGCCGTGCCGACCGAGGGCTTGTCGCCGTCATGCACGACAACCAGCCCCGGCTTAAGTGCGCCCGGCCCCTTCCCGCTGTCGTGCAGCGCCATCGCGGCGTTGGGGGAAGGGAACTTCGGCCCAGGATTGCGCATGCCCTTCTGCACGCCGCCGCCGCCGGGGGTGCCAGGGCCCTTCGAGACGGGGATGTTCGGGCCGGTGCCGGCCGACTTGCTCGAGACGCCGAAGGGATCGTTGAAGTACTGCGCCACCGCTTCCTTGATCGGCTTGTTCTGCGCAACGATCCACATCACGAGGAAGAAGGCCATCATCGCGGTCACGAAGTCCGCGTAGGCCACTTTCCATGCACCGCCGCCGCCTGCCATGTTGCGCGCCTTCCGAGCGTGGTCCGTTGAGGGTGAGTTAGGCCAGCCGCGCTTAGAGCGCGTCGACTTCCTTGAACATCTCGTCGAGCTCGGCGCGGGTGGGGCGGAACTCGCTGCTCACGCCGCGGCGGGCCTGCTCGATGGCGATCTTGGGGGCTAGGTCGTTGGCGAAGCCCAAGATGGCCGAGGCCATGGTGCGGAAGAAAGCCATCTCGGCGTGGCCGAGCAGCTCCATGCGGCCAGCCAACGGGCCGAAAAAGCCGTAGGAGGCCAAAATGCCGAGGAACGTTCCGACGAGCGCGGCGCCCACCTTATGGCCGATTTCATGCACGGGGCCATCGATGGCGCCCATCGTGATCACGATGCCGAGCACCGCCGCCACGATGCCAAAGCCAGGCAAGCCGTCGGCTGTCTTCGAGAGCGCGAGCAGCGGAGCATGGTGCTCGTCTTCGAGCACCTTCATCTCGGTATCGAGCAGGCCGGCCAACTGGTCGGGCTTGGCCGAGCCCTCGATGATCGGCGAGAGGGCGCCGCAGAGGAACTCGGTGACGTGGTGATTGTGCGCCAGGCCCGGATACTTGCTAAAGATCGCACTGTCATGCGGATTCGAGACGTGCGATTCGAGCGACATCAGGCCGTCACGCCGCGCGGTTTTGAGCAGATCGTAGAGGAGCTTGAACAGCTCCTTGTAGGCCCCTTTGTTGTAAGGGGTCCCCTTCAGGCACTGCAGCACCCCCTTGGTCAGGTCGACGAGGATCTTCTTCGACGACATGATGATGAGCGCGCCCAGGGCAGCGCCGCCGATCGTCACGACTTCCGAAGGGTGGATGAGCGCGCCGATATGGCCGCCGGCCCAGGTGAACCCGGCCAGCACGCTGCCGATGACGACGATGCAACCGACGATGACGATCATGGCGACCTTCGGTGGGAACGGGAGGCAGGCAGTGCGGCGGGCCGAGCGGCGAACGGCCCCTCGGCAGGGGCCCAGGGTGCGGCCGATCGCTACAACTATCTAGCATGCCGGCGATTGCGGGGCCGGCGGCGCGTTACCCCGGTCTTGGACCGGGGCGAAGGGTTTTGGGGTCATGGCCGTAAAGTGCTCAACTAAAACACCTTACGTCGATTTCATCCGTGCGAACGCAGGATCAGATTGGCGCCCGTCTTCACGCCGACCGCCGGGCTTCTATAATTCATGCTGCCGAACCAGTCCTGCCGATTTTGGCTGGGCTGCTGCTTTGCTCTCGGGGGCGAAATGGTATCGACCGGGCAGCGTGAAGCGCCGGCGGCGTGCCGTGGTTGGTCAGTTGGCCACGTTAAAAGCTGACCAAAATCTTCAATTGCTGAAGACTCGTTTGCTTTGGCTGCCTAACTAAACGGCATCCCCGACTGCGGACCTTCGTCGGAGAGGTTCAAAAGTTGGCCACTTAATTCCGAATCGCCTCGAGTCATCGACGGGTACGTTCGAGGCTAAACAAGTTCCTGTCTGACTCGGCCCCGACCCCGTCGGCTGGGGAGGCCGAGCGATACGCAGAAATGAGCCGACTACGCACGTAGAAGTCGACGTGGAAATGTCGCGGGACGCGGGTTCGATTCCCGCCGCCTCCACTCCCCTGATTTGCTGACCGTCGCCCCTAGCGGCGAAGGGCTGCAAATCAGGGGTTTTTTCGTGCGCGGAGGGCCGTGGGCTTCGGTTCGCTGCGCGTCCCACGGCCAAAGATTGTGCAAAGCGCGGGCTGGCGAGCAGCGCTGTCTGGCGCGAGAATTGGGCGAAGGTCGCTGAGCGGCGCTTCCGTGCGATCGCTCGAGATCATGGCCTCTTGCCAATTCGTCGGACTCGGCGTGGAGTCGCTGCAATGTCCAACTCCGCTCCCACCTTGCCTCCCGGTCCCTCGGCCCCTGCATGGTGGCAATTAATCCGTTTCGCCGGCGACCCGCTGGCCCTGCTCGACGAATGTCAGCGGCGCTTCGGCGACGCATTCACGCTCAACATCGCCGGCAACGGCAGATTCGTCATGCTGTCCGACCCCAACGCCGTTCGTGAGGTGTTTCGGGGCGATCCGAATGTGCTTCACTCCGGCGAGGCCAACTCGCTCTTCACCGCGACCGTGGGGCGTAATTCGGTATTGGTGCTCGACGGAGTATCGCACGCCAGGCAGCGCCGCGTTTTGGTTCCGCCCATGAAAGGCGAACGGATGCGGGCCTTTTTCGACACGATGCAGGCGGAGACGCGGGAAGCCGTGCGGGAGTGGCCGCGCGGGACCCCGTTCCCCACGCTTCCTTCGCTGCGGCGCATCACCTTGCGTGTCATCCTGCGGACGGCCTTGGGGCTCGAGTGCGGGCCAGACCTGGACCGCTTCGAACGGAAGATTGAGACCTTCTTGGCGAACGGCAGGCAGCGCTATGCGCTCGTGCTCATGACGGTCGTGCCGATCGAACGGCTGAGCGGATCGCGGTGGGCGCCGCTGTTCCGGCAATTGAGCGACCTGGACGACGATCTGTTTGCATTCATCGCGGCCAGACGGCGTGGCGAACACGCCGTGACGGGCCAAAATGTCCTCGACGATCTGCTGAGCGCGAAACACGAGGACGGCGCTGCGCTCGACGACCGCGAAGTGCGCGATGCGCTCATCACGATGCTCATCGCCGGACACGAAACCACGGCTCTCGCGCTCTCCTGGGCGCTCGTCGAGATCGGGCAGCGCCCGCAGGTCGTCGATCGACTGTATTATGAACTTGCCCGCGTCACGGAGGGAGGACCGCTGGCGGCGGAGCATCTCCCTGCCTTGGAGTACCTCGATTGCGTCATCCGCGAAAGCCTGCGGCTGCGTCCGATCGCACCTTTCGTTGTCCGCAAGACGATGCAGCCGTATTCGCTCGACGGCCGAGAGTTTCCGGCGGGCGTCGTGCTCTGTCCCTGCGCGTATCTGGTCCACCGGCGGGAGGATCTCTATCCCTTGGCGGGCCAATTCCGGCCGGAGCGATTCCTGGAGCGCAAGTATGGGCCGCATGAATGGCTTCCGTTCGGCGGCGGCAACCGGATCTGCCTCGGGATGCCGTTTGCGATGTACGAGATGAAGGTCCTGATCGCCACGCTCCTGAGCCAAGTGCGGCCGACTCGCCCCGCGGGCGCTGTTTCCAGAGCGCGGCGATATGGCATCGTGCTAGGGCCCGATGATGGGGGTCGGATCGTCGTGCAATCGACGCACGCTCCAACCCAAACTTTGTTGGAATCGGCCGCACCGCTTGCGGTAGGTCCTAGCGTTTCCCCTAAGGCGACGCCGCGGTAACGCTGCTTCCCTGAGCGCTTGTGGTGGTTGCACCTTCTGATCCATCGGCCGTTTTCAGTAGGCGTCTGGGGGAATGTCCGGCTTCCGCGGCGCTGCATGATGCTAGTGTTTGGGCATGAACCCTGAAGCCCCCCTGTCAACGCTGCTCGAAGCTCTTGCGCTCAGCCAACTGGAGTTGGAGCGATTCGAGGCCGAGCGTGAGCGGTCCACAGCCATTACGGCCCAAGCGCGATCGCTCATCCGGCGCGAGTGCGGCGGTCGAGCAGACACGGAACATGGCGACGACGTTCTGGAAGGGTAACGCCGCGGGCGTTGACCGCTGTCGGGAAGTCGATCGCCGGTGCGCCGTGATGGTAGGGCGCAAATCACTATTTCGCCGAGCTGCGCTGGCGACGTACCTCATCAGCGGCGCTGCTTCTCCTTGTTTGCGTGGCGGACGCCGCTCGCTTATCCTGCGGGCGCCCCACCTTCCAGGAGTCTTCCCATGCGCACGCTCCCTAGACATCGCGCGACGAAAGCGTCTTTCGCCTCCCTTGCCTGCTGGCTCTGCCTGCTTTCGGTCTCCCAGGCCGACGAGCCAGGCTTCAAGTCGATCTTCAACGGTAAGGACCTGACTGGTTGGCGCGTCGGCTACACCGATCTCGCCGGCCAGACGACCTCCCCCGATGGCCGGTTCGCGGTCAAGGACGGTGTCTTGGCGGCGGTCGGCTCGAAGGACCTGCCCCCGAAGATGGTCGAGCTCGAAACCACGGAGTCTTTCGACGGCGACTTCACGTTGCGGCTGGAGTTCCGCGCCGCGAGGGACGCCAACAGCGGCCTGCACCTCCGCGACAAGGCCCTGGCTCACCAACTGCAAATCCGCGACTATCCTCGGGCCGGCCCCTACAAGTCCCTCGCGGGCTACAAGGAGGGGGACTGGAACGCAATCGAGGTGGTGGTGACCGGCGGCAAGGCTCGCGGCGCCTGCAACGGCGAACTGCTCGAGGCGGCCCTCGAGATTCCGGCCTACGGGCCCCTTGCTCTGCAATCCGAGATCAATGTCGTCGAGTACCGCAACCTGCGGGTGAGGCGCGACGATCCAGGCCAAGTGGTCCAGCGCGACATTCCCTATGCCACGCCCGCGCACGAGCGCCAAGTGCTCGACGTCTATGCGCCGCCCGGCGCGAAGGACCGGCCCGTCGTGTTCTGGATCCACGGCGGCGGCTGGCAGACGGGAGACAAGTCGAGCATTCAACGCAAGCCGCGGGCATTCACCGACAAGGGGTTCGTCTTCGTTTCGACGAACTATCGGCTCCTGCCGCACGTTCCGATGGAGACGATCGTGGGCGACGTCGCCCAGGCGATCGGCTGGGTCCACAAGCACATTGCGGAGTTCGGCGGCGACCCAAGCCGGATCTTTGTGATGGGCCATTCCGCCGGAGCTCAACTCGCCGCGCTCGTCTGTATCGATGAGCGCTACCTGAAGGCCGAGGGGGTGTCGCTGGCGGTCCTTCGGGGCTGCGTGCCAGTCGATGGGGACACTTTCGACGTGCCGGCCATGATCGAAACGGCGGAAACGCGACGCCGCGTGCATGGCCTGCCGCAAGCGACGTACGGCCACCGCGAGAAATTCGGGAACGACCCTGCGAAGCACCGCGACCTTTCCGCTGTGACCCATGTGGCCCCCGGAAAAGGCATTCCTCCGTTTCTGATCATGCACGTCGCCGAGCATCCCGACACCGGCGCCCAGGCGCAGCGGTTGGCGGAGGCGCTCGAGGGCGCCGGCGTCCCGGTGCAACTCTACGGCGCCCGGGAATCCACCCATAGCAAGATCAACACCGATCTCGGCCTGCCTGACGATCCCGGTACGAAGGCGCTGTTCGAGTTCGTCGACCGGGCGCAACAGCAATAGCCGCGGGCTTGACCCCGTCGGGTTTAGGGCGGCGGCCGGCTCGTTGATTCGGGCGTCGACTGCGCAGTTTCTGCCCGACACGCGGCGACTTGACGGGCGGGCAGCCGGCTCGACCGGACCGCAGCGCACGTCTGCCCCCGCACGTTCCGCAGGAATCCGACACCACAACTTTCACGGCGGTTGCTGCTTGCGTCAGAAACGCTGCGGAGCCCCCGCCAGAAGGCTGGCATTCCTCGCGCGAACCGGCCAAAATCGGGCATAGGGTTTGCACCCCTGGCCCACGGGGGTCAAAGGCTTTGGCTCAGTTTACGCGCCACGCTCCATGCTTGCTCTCGCCCTCGAATTCGCCTGCATTTACTTGGTGATTCTGGTCTTCGGGTACATCGTGCCGGCCGGCCAGCTCTATGTGCGGTATCACCTTCTGCGGAAGCCGGAAGACGAAGCGCGGCGAATTCAGTTGCGGCGGCCGACGTCTGAGCAAACGTGGCGCGAGATCCGTTTCTCGCTCCTCTCGATCGCCATCTTCGCCGTCATGGGCACGGCCCTCTTCGAACTGTGGCGGGCGGGCCGGACGGGACTCTATACCCACCTGCACGACTACCCCTTGTGGTATCTGCCGGTCAGCTTCGCGCTGAGCCTCTTCCTCTTCGACACCTATTTCTATTGGCTGCACCGCTTCATGCACTTGCGGCCGGTGTTCCCCTACACTCACTGGGGCCACCACCGCTCGGTCAGCCCAACCCCCTGGGCGATCTACTCGTTTCAGCCGGCCGAGGCAATTCTGCAATTCGTAGGCATCATGCTGCTCGTCGTCTTCTTGCCTATGCATCTGGTGGTGTTTTGGGCGTTTCTCTCGTTCGACACGCTCGTGAACACCGCCGGTCACACGGGCTACGAGATCATCCCCCAGGCGCTCTCGCGGCTGCCGTTGCTGCGGACGTTCAACACCGTGACGCACCACGACGCCCACCATACGAACACGCGGGTCAACTTCGGCGTGTTCTTCAACATCTGGGATCGGTGGATGGGGACGTTTTCAGAGGGAACGCCCAAGGCGCTTACGCGGGAGCAGAATGAAAGCGGGGCCAGCGCAGCAGTAAACGTGTCCGTTGGGGCGCCCGAGTGATTTCTGCTAGCGGCTCGCCGCGGCCGTCAACTCGCTGAGCCGCAGTCGCTGGCGCCCCGTCGCATCGAAGTTGCTCGGATCGAGCCAGCGGCGAAACGCCTGCTCGAGCGCCGGCCACTCCCGGTCGAGGATCGAATACCAGGCGGTGTCGCGCGAGCGGCCCTTGTAGATCGTGGCCTGACGAAACACCCCCTCGAAACAGAAACCCAGTCGCTCGGCAGCCGCGCGCGAGGGGGCGTTGAGTGCGTCGCACTTCCATTCGTAACGCCGGTAGCCGAGGCCAAAGGCTCGCCCCATCAGGAGGTACATCGCCTCCGTGGCTGCCGGCGTCCGCTGCAGGAGCGGCGCATAGTGCAGATGGCCCACCTCGATCGTGCCGACATTCGGCGTGATCCGCAGATAGCTCGCTAGTCCCGCCGGTTGGCCGCTGGCGGCCTCGACGATCGCAAAGAACTGCGGATCCTCGCCTCCGGTGTCCCGTTCGAGCCACGCCTGAAAGGCAGCCAAGTCGGCGAACGGGCCGTAGGGCAGATAGGTCCAACTCCGCTGATCTGAGGCCGCCGAGAGGGCTGCGAACAGGGGCGCTGCGTGCCGGCCAGGTTCGAGCGGCTCGAGCCGGCAATGCGCCCCCGCGAGCGATGTTCGGGGGGGCGTGCCCGCGGGACTCCAGTCAGGCAGCGGCGGACCGATGGGCTGGCCAAAGGCGTTGACGATTTCAGACACGAAGGGCCTCGACAATGGCAAACTGAGGTAGGCGAGCGGAATAGGCGATGGTTGTAGTGTGCCGGAAGGCTTGCCGCAATTGACCCGATCTGCCTGATTCGATATAGATTCGCCCCAGCTTGCCGCGTTCGGCCGCCGCAATCCTGGCGACCGCGGCAAGGCTGTTCCCTCCTTCCTCTCTTCCGCAGCATGATGTCGAGCGCGAAGCCTGCCCGACCCCCAGCGCCGCCGCCGGCGCGCGGGGGCATGCCTGCGCGGATGCATGCCCTCTACGTAACGAGTTCGCAGCGGACCGGCGCTTGGCTAGCCGAGGCGTTCGCCAGCGACAGCGCGGCTGAGGTCGAGCTCGAGGAAGTGGTCGGGGCCGCAGCGGGGCTGGCCCGCCTACGTGATCAGTCTTTCGACGCGGTGTTGGTGAGCCACGAGCCGGGCCGGCTCGACGCGCTACAACTGGTCGAGGGCCTGCGGGCCGGAGGGGCCGACGAACCCGTGGTGGTGCTGGGGGCGCAGAGCGAACAAGAAATGGCGCCCCTGTGCTACGAGACCGGCGCCGACGCGTATGTTTGCGTCAACACGGCCACCACGCGCGCGCTGATTTGGGTCGTGGCGCGGGCCATCGAACGGCAAAGGCTCATCCGCGAAAACCGCCGGCTCCAACAGCTCGACCGCCAGCGGCTCGTGCATGAACATCAGGAGGTCGACCGCCTGCTTGCCCAACAGCGCGCGTTGCTGGCCGACTTTGAAACGTTGGCGGACAGTCCCAGCCAGACGCCGGTCCCCGCCGCGAACTCGCCCGCCCGCAAGCCTTGCGAGTTCGACGCCGCCGCACTGCCGGATACGCTCGTCAATCACTATCGGGAATTGTTGCGGGCCCACGTCATCATGGGTTCCGGCAACTTGGGGGCGGAAATGAGCCTGCTGGCCGAGTTGCTCGCCTCGGCTCGGATCGGCGCGCAGCAGACGATGCTGCTCCACCTGCAGGTGCTCGAGGAGCTGATTCGCGGACTGGGCACGCGCAGCGCCCGTCACGTGATGACGCGGGCCGACCTGCTGGTGGTCGAGGTGCTCGTGCATCTGGCCGAGCACTACCGCCGCCGCTATCTCGAGCGGCAGCATCCGGCTCACCAGCTCGAGCTGCCGGGCTTCAGCGAGACTGCGGCCGCCTAAACGCTTGCCGCGGCAGCTGCTGACCGGCTAGCCTTGGGGCCGGCGTTCTCGCGCCAAGCTGCCAGCGCGGCGCCACCCCAGGGATGTTGAACCATGACCGACGCACACACGACCGTCGCCGAGCTCCGCCAATTAGTCGGCCAGTTCGTATCCGAGCGAAACTGGGAGCAGTTTCACACGCCCAAGAATCTGAGCATGTCGCTGGCGATCGAGGCCGCCGAGCTGATGGAGCACTTTCAGTGGCTCACGCCCGAGCAATCTCGGGAGGTCGGCGGCGACGAAGCTCGCCGCGGCGCCGCCGGCGAGGAACTGGCCGACGTGATTTGCTACGCGCTGGCGCTGGCCAACGAGCTGGGGCTCGACGTTGCCGCTGCGATGCAGGCCAAAATGCACAAGAACGCCCTCAAATATCCCGTGGCGGAGTATCGCGGACGATATGGGCAGGGCGATGCGCGTCCTGTGGATCGGGCCGATTAGTGGGGCCGTGCGGGCACGCGGTTGTTGTTTTTTCGGCGTGGCTTGCAGTCGACGCGCTCGAGAGCCTGGGGGTTGCCCCTGTCCGTCCCCCCCGCCCCAACCGAAGTGCGCAGTACGGTTGAGCGGTTAGGCGTTCCGTCGCGGCAGGGCCCGTAGCAGGGCGACGGCGGATTGCACTCGACTCTGCAGACCGGGCACAGAGCATGAACTCGCGGGGCACTTCGCTAGACTCGACCGAAGTTCCGCCGCGTCCGGCGGTGGGCGCGGCGAAATCTCTGAGCCGTTCGGAGAGCTTCGCCGAGAGCTGCGAATGGCACCTGGTCGGACGCCTGACTCGTGAGGATCACCTGCAGAGCATCCCGGTGTCGACCACTCCCTTTTGGATTGGTCGGCGGCCCGACATGTCGCTCTGCCTCTCGACCCGCACGGTGTCGAGCGTTCACGCCGTGCTGCACCAGGAAGAGGAACTTCTGGTCCGCGATCTCGGCAGCACCAACGGAACATTCGTGAACGGCCATCGCGTGCTCGAAGACACGATCGTGCGTGCGGGCGACCTCCTGCAGTTCGCCGACGTGGCTTTCCGCGTGCAGCCCGATTCCGGGGGGCGTGATTCGGCAACTCAGGACATGGACGTCGAAGACCAGGCGCTGGCTCTGATCCAGTTCGAAAAGCTGCTCTCCACGCGGTCGGTGGTGCCCCACTATCAGCCGATCATCGCGCTGCCGGAGCGGGTGACGATCGGCTACGAATCGCTGGCGCGGAGCCGCCTGTATGGGCTGCGGTTCCCGGCGTCGATCTTTGGCGCCGCGGCCCACTTTCGCAAGGAGGTGGAAACGAGTTGCCTGTTGCGGCACTACGGCGTCACGCAGGCCCGCCACCTGCCGGGCAACTTTGCCCTCTTTCTAAACACTCACCCCGCCGAGCTCTGCGACACCGACCTGATCGAGTCGCTGCGGCTGCTCCGCGAAACAGCCGGCGAGCTGCCGATGGTGCTCGAGATTCACGAGTCGTCGGTGACCAGCCCGGCCCGGCTGCGCGAGCTGAAGGCGGCGATCGGCGAGCTCGGCATCCGCTTGGCTTACGATGACTTCGGCGCCGGCCACGCGCGGCTGCTGGAACTCTCCGAAGCGCCCCCCGACTTTCTCAAGTTCGACCGCAAGCTGATGCGGGGGATCGACAGCGCGCCGGTGAGCCGCTGGCGGCTCTTGGCCGATCTGCTCAAGATGAGCCAAGACCTAGAGATCGACGCGATCGCCGAAGGTGTAGAGACCGCTGGCGAAGCAGCCGCGTGCGAGGACTTGGGTTTTCGGCTCGCGCAAGGCTTCCAGTTCGGCAAGCCGCTGCCGGCCAGCGCGTATCGGGCACGCAGCAGCTAGCTACGCTCGCTACTCTTTGGGGATCGCGGCCAGAGCCGGGGCTCGCACCGTGCCGAAGTCGATGACGATCGACTCGCTCTCGCCCTCCAGCACCACCTTACGCTCCAATCCCAGCCACTTCCGCGGCACGCGGTTGGGCACGCCGCACACGCGGGCGAAGGTGCACAGCAAGATCCGCAGATCAAGCCACAAGCCGGCGGTGGCCGCGTACTCACGGTCGAGCACGATCTTCCGCCGCACGTCGTCGAGCACGGTGTCGGGCGGCAGATTCACTTGCGCGAGGCCAGTAACCCCCGGCGGCACCTCGAGCCGGGCCAGATAGCCCGGGATCTTCTCCTGCAGTTCCGCGACGATCTCAGGGCGCTCGGGCCGCGGCCCCACGAGCGACATGTCCCCCATGAGCACGTTGAGCAACTGCGGCAGTTCATCGAGGTGGTACTTCCGCAGAAACTTGCCCAGCGGGGTGATCCGCGGGTCGCGGCGCGTGGCCCAAACCGCGCCGGTGCGGGCCTCGGCGTCGCAAGTCATCGACCGCAGTTTGTACATCGTGAACACTCGGCCGCGCAAACCCGAGCGGGTTTGCCGGTAGATGCCTGGCCCCGGAGAGGTGAGCCGCACCACGACGGCCAAGACCGCCATCAGCGGCAGCCCAGGCACGAGAAAGACGAGGGCCACCAGGCGGTCAAACCAAGATTTGTAGCCCAGGCGGGCGATGACCGCCGCAGGCGCGTTCCGGGTATCAGAGCCGGGAGCAGCTTCCGAGGAGTGAACGAATTTACGTGGACGGCCGTATTTCTTGCTGGTGACCTCGATTGCCATGCGATCCTATCCCAGGTGCTCTCGTGGTAGCGAAACCGAGGTGCGTCTTGCACTTCTTGCCCCGAATGTCCCTCCGCCAGGAACTCCGGTTGGTCCTGCACGAGCACGGTTGCACGTGCCCTTGTTGAGTCCTGAGGAAGACGCCTGGCGGAGCGCCAGAGCATCGTCAAGGACTCGGCCTGTCTCGAGCCATGCGGGCCGCTGCGCCCTGCCTCGTGCGCGCGGCCAACGTGTTGCCAGCGGGGATGTCGGCGCATCCGATTGCCCGGATTATGCCGAATAAGCGGCCAACAACGGTTTTAGCTTAGTCGCCTGCCGAGAATCGGGCAACCGTTTGGAAGGCCTGCGGCGAGGCGTTAGCAGAAAAACACCAAGGAGGCCCCTCTAGGGGGCTACGAAGGACACTTGGCCTTCCATTGTTGGGCGCCGCACTGTCCAGGTGTTTTCCCTAACCTGAGCGACAGCCGTCTTTTAGCCGAGACCTTGGGGGGGCAAAACGGCAAGTCTGACCAGGGCGACCAGCATTTCAGCCGCGGCAAAGTCTTCTTGCCAACCCGCGCAGCGTCGACCGGAGCAGTCCGCCGTCGAAGGTGCCAAAGTCACGGAACGAGTTTGGATACCGCCCTAGCAGCGACCGATTCCCGCCTAATTCTTGTTCTTGCAAGTGCTTGCGAAACTTTATTGCTGCGCCGCGGTTGGAAGCCGGAGTAACTCTTCACCCGCGCGATCTGACTCGGCCAGCGAAATTGGCCGTGATCGCCGCGTACTCGAACGCAGAGGGAGCGTGTCTATGACCGGCTACGTCTTGTCGGCAGTGTTGGGATTGTGGGGCGCAGGTTTGGACTCCGCCAATTTACGCCCGTGGGCCACCATGCTTGTGGCGCAAGCCGCCGCCGGGGCTCCGGCCGCAGCAGACAAGGTCGACGGCGATAAAGACCGAGGCGACGAACGACGCGGACCGCGCGAGGGACGCCGCGGCGGCCGGGGCCTCGGCCGCGGCCCCGGAGAAGCGCGGGGCGGCCGCCCTGACGCAGGCGAGCGCGCCGAACGGCGCGAGGGCCCCGGCGGCCCCGATCATCGCCCGCGTCCGCGTGGCCCCGGTCGCGCCAACGGTCGCGAAGGGGGTGAACGCGGACAGCACGCCGTCGGAGAACATCGCCGTGGGCCCCGGCCGGGGTTCGGCCCAGGCCGTGGCGGACCGGGTGAACACGGCCCGCGTCACGCTGGCCCTGGCCCGCGCGCCGGCGGCCCAGGCCGTCACCAGGGTCCGCCGAGCCGGATGGTCGGACCTCGCTCTGGCGACAGCTTGTTCGATCAACTCGACCGCGATGGCGATCATGCGATCAGCCGGGCCGAATTCAACCGCGGCATGATGCGGCTGATTGGCTTCCCAGGACGCCCCACGCCGCCGCGGCCCGAACGCGACTAGTTCTCCGCACTCGGCGAAACACAAGGACGGCGGCGGCCGCCTAGCGCGCCGCCGCCGTCCTGTCGTTTTCAAAACGCGTGTCGAATCAGGCGTCCGCCGAATCGGCTTCGTCGCGAACCGTCGGCACGAACGGGGCGTCATCGTCGCTGGTCGGGTGCGGGACCTTCGTCGACTCGCCGCTCGCCGGCGTGCCCGCGGGGCGCGGTTGGCGCCGTTGACGGGCCGCACGGACCTGCTGGGCGAGAATGCCGGCCTGCAGGCCCCAGAACACGGCGATCACCAACGCGGCGCCGCCGCTGATGATCTTGAGGGTCGACCAGCCGGGGAGCGCCGCCATCAGCGTTAGGCAGGCCACCAGTGCGAACACCGACACGATGACCTTACCCACCGCGGCGCTAGCCCAACGCCGATGGGCATAGGCGTCGAGGGCCGTTTGCGCCGAGAGGTTGGCCAACTCCCGCATGGCCAACAGATCCGAAGACCGCTCGGGAGCTGCGGATTTGCGCGGCGTGGCCGGAACCGGCCGCGGCTCCGCCGCCACGGGCGCCTGCACCGGCTGCACGGGGGCGGGACGGTAGGTCGTCGGCGAATGCGTCGGCGTCTTCGCCGCCGGCTTGTGCTGCACCGGCGCCTCTCCCCGCACGCGCTGCAGCAGACGATTCATGTAGTCCTGAATCGACTCCTCGTGGTCTTCGTCGGCGTGCGACGAGTCAACAGCGCTGGGCGCCTGCGGCGCCTCCTCTTCCTCGGCCGCGTCGTCAACCACGCTGGGCCAAGCGGGCGGCGATTCCTCGCGTTCGTCTTCGTCGGCTTCGTCATGGTCCGCCGACGTGCGGGGTGCATCCTGCTCCGCTTCGGTTTCGGCGTCGCGGTCCTTCAACAGCGACAGCGCCCGCAGCCTGGCGAAGACGTCGTCCTCCTGGTTTTCTGCCCCGGACTCGTGGTCGTCACGGGCAGCCGTAGGCTGGTCGTTTGCCGGTTCTTGGCGTGCGGCGGAGCGAGCCGCTTCGGCCTGGTCCGCGCGTTCGCGTTCCAAGTCGGCCCGCTCCAACTCGAGCGTGCGCCGCGCATGCTCGAGCCGCTCCGCCTCATCGCTCAACCGTTGTTGTTCTTCCGTCAGACGGGCCTGCTGCTCGCTCCGCTGGGTTTCCCAAGCGAGCCGCTGCGCCTCGAAGGCGGCCTGCTCGTCGCCCGCCTGCTGGCGGCGCTCCTCGAACTCGCGATTCTCGGCCGCGGCCCGGTCGATTTCTTCGACCCTGCGATCAAGCTCTTGGCTGCGCAGCCGCGCCTGCTCGTCGTGCCGATCGAGGGCTTCGCTCCGCTCTTCGAGTTCCGCTTGCCGCTCGGCCAGCAGGCGACGGTCGGCCTCCATTTGCCGCCGATGCTCGTCGGCCTCCATCTGCAGCCGGTCGAGTTCGGCCTGAGCCAGCCCGAGCGACTCCTCACGGGCGGCGATCTCCGTCTTGCGGCCCGCCAGCGCGCCGGCGGCCGTCGTTTCGCGGTGAAGTAGTTCGGCGGTCTGACGCTCGACCTCCTGGCGGGCATGGTTCAATTCGATCCGCTGGGCGGCCAACTCCGCCCGCGCCACGGCCAGGGATTCCTCCTCTTGGGTTTGCTCGGCGTGGCTGCGCTCGCGGGCGCAATGGGCCTCGGCCCGCAACTGTTCGAGCTCGGACTGGCCAGCCTGCAGCAGCCGCTGCAAGCGATCGGTTTCGACTCCGGCGGTCGCGGCCGCCGACATGGCGGCCTCAAGCTCCTGCCGCGCGGTGCGCAGCGTCGCCAGCAACCGGCGGCTGCGCTGCCGGTCGGTGCCGGAGCGGGGGCGAGCCGCGATCGACTCGGGGACGATCGCCTGCGGAATGATTTCGGTGAACCTGGGCAGCGCCGCCGGTGACTCTGGGAGGCCGGCGGGCGGCGGGCAGGCGACGACTTCGAGCTCCACCGGGCCCACCGCCAGGAGGTCGCCCGGCGCAAGCGGCGCGGTGTCGAAGCGGCGGCCGTTGAGCCGTGCGGCGGAGCTCCAGGCCTTGGCCACGGTGGCCTCAGCGCCGCGCACGATCAGGACCTCGATGGGCTCCAGCGCCGGCCCGGCCAGCCGGAGCGTGGCCCGGCGACCGCCCCCCACGGCGCACTTGCGGGCGTGGAGTTCAACGAGCCGACCGTCGTGGCGGGTGCCGCGGACGCGGAGCTGCAAAGGGCCGGGGGCAACGGACACGGTCGCGGCTTCGCCGACAGCGGGCGAGACGGTGGTGACCATGGGACGGACGTCTCTCGGAGGGCGGTGACGGCAGGGGAGGGCCGCGCGCCGGCGAGGCGGTTTCGCCCCGACGACGCGGATGCTCAACCGAGGTGTAGCTTTATTTGCCGATTGTGGCAAAACGCCACAACGTCGAGAGAACGCCACAGGGGGCCGCCAGCGGCCGATTCGGCAAAGTTTGCCGATTCTGCTGCATCTGCGGTCCGATTTTGACGATTATCCCTGTGCCGCAAAACGGGTCGGAATCGACTCCGGGGTTGCGGCCGGGCCGAAGAACGAATTTGCCCGCAGATAATTGTGGCTCAAGGGTTTGCGCCGGCGGGGACACGCCCCCCGCACAACACGCGTCTAAGGGCTAGTCGGAGCGACCCGTGTGCTCCCAAGTCCGTACTATAGTTTGGCTGCCAACTTGCATGGCGCAAATAATGCAGATAGTCAGGCCGACGTGATTCGGAAGCGTTTTTGAGGCTCTTTTTCGGAGTTCGACAGCGGCTAGGGGTGAGGGGGGCCTGCGGGCTCTAACCGCGCAGCCTTTGATCGGACAACCAGAGGTGGAACAGGACATGGCACGTAAAGAAGCAATGGTGAACATGCGGCAGATTCTCATCAAGCGGCGTGATGCGCTGCGTCAGGCCCTGGCCGGCGACTTGAGCCTGCTCAAGGAGCTGCGGAATCAGAACTCGGGCGACGTCGTCGACGCCGCGCTCGATTCCGCCCAGGACGAGATCAGTTCGCAGTTGGCCGAGGTGGAAAGTCGCGAATTGGCCAACATCGAAAACGCCCTCGAGCGGATGCGCGACGGCAAGTACGGCCTCTGCGAAGGCTGCAATACGAAGATCGCCGCGGCCCGGCTGAACGCCTTGCCGTATGCGACGTATTGCATCGACTGCCAGCGCGAGGCCGAAAAGCTGGGCCACGCCCCCGGCGGCGACTCCGACTGGGGCCGCCTGCTCGACGACAGCGGCGACAGCGACGTGTCGATTACCGACATCGAGATCGACGTGAGCTAACGACCGCCTGCTGGGCGGCCTGCTTGGCCTTGGTTGCCCGATCGGGTAGAACCAGCGGTCGAACGGGCAGCCCGGCCCAAGAGCTTCCGCTTGCGAATCACCAGAAGCGCTTGCTGTCCAGGGCGCCGTCGGCCAAGCCCGACTGCACTCCGGGCGGCAAGCGTTTTCTGTTGCCCCCTGGCTCGGAGCCGCGGGGTGGATGTTCCGCTGGTGCAGGGATAGCAAGTCATGGACTATCGCTTTCTCCGTCGCGCCCCACATGGTTGGGGCTGCTTGGCCGGGCGTGCCGGTTTTGCCGCCATTTTGGCATGCTGCCTGGCGGCTTTGGCGGCTCCTACGCGGGCCCAAACGCCCGACGACGAGGACCCGACCGCCGAACAGCGCGAAGAGCTGTACGACTCCCTCGCGCGCGAGGCCGACGAAGTCGCCCGCCTCAGCGGCGTCATCAAGAAGGTGGTCAAGCTGGTGCGCCCGACCGTGGTGCACATCAACGCCGAAAAACGCGAGCCTGGCTCACGCTACTCTCGGCAGAGCAGCTCCGTGGAGGAGGCCGGCTCCGGCGTCGTGATCCAACACCAGAGCAAGTTCTACGTGCTCACCAACCGGCACGTGATCAAGGACGCCACGCCTGAAAACATTCATATCGAGCTCTCCGACCGCCGGCAGCTCCATCCGCTCAAGGTTTGGTCGAACGCCGAAACCGACGTGGCGGTGCTCGAAGTTGCGGCGCCGCGCCTGGCAGCCGCGCGCCTGGGCAACAGCGACACCGTCGACATCGGCGATTTCGTGCTCGCCGTCGGCAGCCCCTTTGCCCTCAGCCATTCGATCACCCTGGGCATCATCAGCGCCAAGAGCCGCCGCGATTTGCAACTCGGCGAAGACGTGCGGTTTCAGGACTTTCTGCAAACCGACGCCGCAATCAACCCCGGCAACTCGGGCGGACCGCTGATCAATCTGCGGGGCGAGGTGATCGGCATCAACACGGCCATCGCCACGAACTCGGGGGGCAATGAAGGGATCGGCTTCAGCATTCCGATCAACATGGTGGTGTTCATCGCCCGCCAGTTGATCGAGCGCGGCGAGGTGCAGCGGGGCTTCTTGGGGGTCACTTGGCACCGCGAGTTCACCCAGACCGATGCGGCCAAGTACGGCCTGCCGGCGCCCCGCGGCGCCTGGATCGAGCGGGTGACTCCGAAGTCCCCGGCCGACGAGGCCGACCTGCGGCCCAACGACGTGATCCTGCAGTTCAACAACGTGCGCGTGCAGGACGGCAACCACCTGATCGGGCTCGTGAGCCTGACTCGAGTGGGCAGCCAAGTGCCGGTCGTCGTGTTTCGCGATGGCGTGGCCGTGCCGCTGAAGGTCGTGCTGGGGGACTGCGCCAAGTACGAGGCGTGCAAGTAGCCCGCAATCGCCAACGGGCCGAATGCGAAAGCGGCGCATCCGTTTCCGGCTCGAGCCAACGCGTTCGCCGTCGGTTTCGCCAAGCACGTCGCCCGCGAGCGGCCGGCGTGAGCCGGCTGACCCTGCGGTGTTCAGCCGGCCCCCCGCAAATTTGTCGGCCAGCTTGCGCTGGGCCGCGCGCCATTTTCGTTTCTTGCGACCCTTGCGTTTGCGGCCTGGGCAAACTGATCGTGTCGCGCAATCGCCTCGGCTGGGGAAAGGCCTAAGCGTCGTCCGCATCACAACGCGCGCGCTGATAAAAATTCGTTCGCTTGCTAGCGCACCTTTGTTGACCCTGGGTGTCGTCGTTGCAATACTCAAGACACTCCTAGAGCGACCTAGGGTAATCCACCCAAGGCCGCTCCGGCCGCGGTCTGGGATGGCGGCCGACTGAATCCCCTGAATGCCACCAGAAGGGAGACAGGAACGCCTGCGCCGTTCCTGGCTGCGCCTATGTCGTTGCCCACCGTTGGACTGTCGTTCGAGCGCGACCGCGAAGGGGACGACGTCCCCGCGTTGGGGGGCGTGCGCGAGGCGGTCGACGATCTGTTCCTCGGCCTGCTGAACGACGTTCACGAGCGCATTCTGGCTCGGCCCGACGACGCCGCGAACGTCGCCGCTGCACTCGACGACGTGATCCTGGCCCTCCGTAGCCGCTGGCAAAGCTCCACGGCCGAAGAGTGGGACGCCTTCGTCGCCCTCTGCCGGCAGCATCCGCTGATCGAACTGCTGCACCGCGACCCCTTCACGCATCGCGCCTTCGCCAAGCCCCGCGGCTATGCCGGCGACGCCGAACTCATCGACTACATCTACGGCGTCGAAGAGCAGTGGACGCCGCCGGGCGCCGACCCGCTGGGGCAGAAGATCTTCGAGTACACGATCCATTCCCCCGCCACCGAAGGGGTGCGGGCACGGCGGGCCTTCGTCGCCGGGCGGATCGATCGCCTGGCCGAGCGCCGCAAGAAGCCGCAGGTGCTGTCGATCGCCGCCGGCCACCTGCGCGAGGTGAACCTCTCGGCGGCCGCGCGCCGCAAGCGTCTGGGCCGTCTCGTGGCCCTCGACGCCGATCCGATCAGCCTGGCTGAGGTCGAGCGGACCTACGGACACCTGGGGGTTGAGACCGTGCCGGCGAACATTCGTTCGCTCTTAGCCGGCAAGGTGCAACTCGGCCAGTTCGACCTCATCTACTCGCTGGGTCTGTTCGACTACCTGCAGGCGCCGGTGGCGCGGCGGTTGGTGTCGAACCTGTTCGAGATGCTCCGCCCCGGCGGACAATTGATCGTGGCCAACTTCTTGCCCGGCGTGCGCGACGTGGGGTACATGGAAATCTTCATGGACTGGCGGCTGATCTACCGCACCCGCCAGGACATGGTCGACCTGACGGCCGAAATCGAGGAGCCCGCGATCCGCGAGGTGCGACTGTTCGCCGAGGAGAACCACAACATCGTGTTCCTCGAACTCACGCGCGACTAAAGCCGCGGGGCCTCTCCGACCGATCGCAAGTCTTTGCCAGGCGTACGTATCCGTCCGGCAAGCTGTGCCCTCTCGCTCACCGTGGTGAGCGGTTAGCAAGCCCAATCTGCCCTCGACCCTCCTAGGCAAGAGGGGTAGATTATGCGCTGCTGTTGGGTCGGGCAACCCGTGGGCCAGAGGCGGTTTTCGGTCTCCTGCTGCATGATTTCTTCGCCATCGCGTCGCCGTGTCGTCGTTACGGGAATTGGCCTGATCTGCCCCCTGGGCAGTTCCAAGGAAGCGCTCTGGGAGGCGCTCGAGGCGGGCCGCAGCGGCGTCGGGCCGCTCGAGAGCGTGCCCACCAGTCCGTTGCCGATGACGTTCGCCGCCGAGGCCCGGCAGTTCTCGGGCAAGATCGACGACTTCGGCCCGCTCGAGGCCGAGCAGAAGAAGGCGATCCGCAAAGCTCTCAAGGTGATGTGCCGCGAGATCCAAATGGGGGTCGCCGCCGCTCAGCTCTCCCTCACTGACGCCGGACTCACCGCCAGCAAGCTCGATCCCGACCGCTCGGGCACCGTCTTCGGCGCCGACTACATGCTCACCGTGCCGGAGGAGTTCAACGCCGGCATCGACCGCTGCAAGAACGAAGCGGGCCGCTTCGAATTTGGCCGCTGGCCGCGCGAAGGGATGGCCCAGCTCAATCCGCTGTGGCTGCTCAAATACCTGCCGAACATGCCGGCCAGCCACTTCGCCATCTTCAACGACATGCGGGGCCCGAACAATTCGATCACCCAGCGCGAGGCGGCCGCCAACCTGGCGATCGGCGAGGCCTTCCGCACGATCGAACGGGGCCACGCCGACCTGATGGTCGCCGGCGCCACCGGCACCCGCGTCCATCCGATGAAAACGATTCACGCCCTGCAGTGGGAATCGCTGGCCCCCGAAACGCCGGATCCCGCGCGGGCAGCGCGCCCCTTCGACCTGAACCGCACCGGCATGGTGCTGGGCGAAGGCGCGGCCGCGATCGTGCTCGAAGACCAGGCCGCGGCTGAGAAGCGCGGCGCGAAGATCTTGGGCGAGGTGATCGGCTTCGGCTCGAGCGCCGTAATCGATCGCCGCGGCGTGGGGCACCGTGGCCAGGCCGTGGCCAACGCGCTCCGCAGCGCCTTGCGCGACGCTGGGCTCGAGCCCGACCAGGTCGGACACATTCATGCCCACGGGCTGAGTTCCAAGTCGGCCGACCGCGAGGAGGCGCAAGCAATTCGCGCGGTGTTTGGCGCCGCGGCCGACCGCGTACCGGTGACGGCGGCCAAGAGCTACTTCGGCAACCTGGGCGCCGCCGGCGGACTGGTGGAACTGGCGGCCAGCTTGCTCGCGCTCCAGCACGAGCGGCTGTTCCCGGTGCTCAACTACGAAACGCCCGATCCCGAATGCCCGCTGAATGTGGCGCGTCCTGGCGCGGCGGCGCGGCCGGGGGATTGCGTGCTGAACGTCAGCTTTACGCCGCAGGGACAGGCGAGCGCGGTGATCGTGCGCCGTTAGAGCCCATTCAACGCCCCTTGGCGAGAGATCATGGACTACGCGGGCTTCGACGGATTTCTCGGCACACGCGCGTCGCTGATGCTGGACCTCGTGTTCCTGGCGATGTTCGCCGTGCTGCCGGTGCTCGGCTGGAGCGTGTGGTTGGTGCGCGTGCGGCGCAATTTCACGCTGCACAAGCGGGTGCAGCTTCTGCTGGGCGCGGTGCTGCTCGTGACCGTGACCGCCTTCGAACTCGACATGCGGCTGCACGGCTGGCGCGAACGGGCCCGCCCCTCGCGCTTTTACGGCCAGGAGGGCGCCTGGGGCCTGGTGGACCTGAGCCTGACCGTTCACCTGATCTTCGCCGTCAGCACGGCGCTGCTCTGGATCTGGGTGATCGTCGGCGCCTGGCGCCGCTTCGAGCATCCCCCGCGGCCCAACGCCTACAGCCCCACCCACCGGCGGTTGGGTTGGGCGGCGGCGATCGACATGGGGCTGACGGCGCTGACGGGGTGGATCTTTTATTTGCTGGCGTTCGTGGGGTGAGGTCGGCATTCGCACGGCGACCCTACGCAGTCATTTCGTCGGTTGCCGAAAGTCGTCAGCGGGCTTGATGACGTAATCGAGCAGCAGCACTTCGAGGTCGTCCGGATCCTTGTAATAGGCCTCCTCGAGTTTCCCGAACGCCTCTTCGTCCTTCTCGGCTAGGGCCGCGAGTTGTCGCGCTCGCTCCTCGCGGTCGGTGCTCGGCGGCGTCGGGCCGAAGAGCGCGATCGCCCGGTCGACGAGTTCGCGGTCTCGCTTGGCGCCGATCGCGGTCAAGCCGGCGGCGGCGGCGGGCCATTGGTCGCCCGAGGAATTGAAGAAGTACTGCAGGAAGCCGCCATTGCGGACCTCGGCATCGAGGATTTGGACGGCCGACACGTGGCGCTGCGGCTCTGTAAAGTCACTCCAGTCCTTCCCCTCCGGCGGCGCCCAAGCAGAACGGAAGGGGTCGTCGAGGCCGGCGAGTTTGGCTCTTGCCCTCGCGGCGCCGATGCGGACTTGTTGTGCGGAGCTTCGCGCGCCGCGTTCGATGACGGCGCGGGCAGCCGCGGTGTCATGCGCCGCCAATAAGGGAAGCGTTGCTTCGAGGACATAGTCGTTGGGATATTTGGACGCGTCGGCCTCGAGTTCGTTCCAAACGGCCAAAAGGAGCTGTTCGTCAACGGGCGACTCGGTCTCTTCCAACGATTGAAGCACTTCGTACAGCCCGGGCTGCCGCGCCTTCAAACGATGAGGTTGCGTCAGGTATGCGATGGCCCGCTCGCGCTCTAGCCCGAGCAAACAACGAGAAGGATGATGGAGCACGTCTGCCGTGCCGAAACACAGCGCGGCGACTGGCTCGAACAGGCCAGACCGAAACTCAGGCGTTGCCCTGTTTTCCTCTACGGCCCGATTGATCCCGATCATCGCAAAGCTGCGCACATACTCATCTTCATCTCGCAGCAGCGCCGTCAACGGCTCGACTGCCTCTCTTCTGCCAGTCGACCCCAGCAGCACCGCGATCTTCTTGCGCACGGGCTTTCTGGGGTCCGTTCCCAAAGGCGCCAAGAGTTCGACGGGAACCGTCTTGGACGACTGCTCGAGGCAGGACAGAACTCGCTCGAGTGCCTCAGAATCCTTGGCTCGGAGCCGCTTGTCCTGCTGCAGCGAGTTCAAGAGGACAGGTCCCGCTCCTGAGCCGACATGCCGCAATGCGGATTCGGCGAGATTGGCCTCTTTGCCTGCGACTATCATCTCCACGAGCTCTTGCGGCGCAAGCTTGGCCAACTCGCCGACTCGCGCGTCGCGCCGGGCAAACTCGTCTCGGACCTTCGGAAGACTATCAGGATCCTTGACGATCTCGAGAAATCCACCTTGATCGTCGTCAGGAGGCGCTTGCATGGTGCAAAGTGCAATGATCGATGGCACGGCTACTAATCCCAGCACGACTGCTACGACTGACCGCGCTGATCTCATAGGCTCACCGAAGGAGAGTTTCTTAGCGGTTGGCGCTCGTGGGCTCCGTTGAACCGTTCGCGGCCACCCGCCCCCGTGACAGCCGCAGCTCCAGCTCGTCGATCACCCGCGGGTCGAGATGTTGAGTGAGGATCTTCTTCGTGTCGTCGAACATCCGGTCGAGTTGGCGGGCGACCTGCGGTTGGTTGGCCACCAGCCGCTGCTGGTGCTGCTCGACCTCGAAGAGGAGTTGCTGCCGGCTCGGCATCCGCCGCAGTTCGTCGAGCAGCCGGCGGGCGCGGTCGTTGTCGCCGGCTTTGAGCCGGGCGTCGATTTGCGCCACCAGCAGGCTGCGGCGCGTCACGGCGTCGACGAGCGTTTCTTGCACCGAGGCCACCCAACCTTCGGCCTCGAGCCGGGCATCGTCGTCGACGAGCTGCGCGGTTTCGAGCGGAGTGAGGCCGGGGGCTAGCGGCAGCCGCGCGAGCAACTGCTCGCCATGCTTGACCGACACGATCTGCAGCGGATGGCCGCCCGAGGGCACGACCGCCTGGCCGGCGTGGTTGGTGCGGCCCACGAGCCGCGGCGTGGTTTCGTCGGGGTTGCGCACGAAGACGTCGTAGCCTGCGAGCGGCCGCGCGGTTTCGTCGGCCGAGACGAGCGCCAGCGTCGTCGGACCGGCTGGGCGGCCGACGGCGAGCGCAAGCTGCTGCGTACGGCCGCGGCGGACGGGGGCCAGAGGGCCACGGATGCCGGAGTGGAGCTGCGCGGCGACGCTCGCGCCGTCGCGGCTTTGCACGAGGAGAAAGGTCCAGGGAATGGCGGCCACTTCGTCGCGCTCGGTGCGGCCGTAGGAATCAAGCCGCCGTACGGCCGTTCGGAGCACCGCGCTGGGGCCGAGCCAGGGCGAACCTGCGCTGCGGACCGGCAGAGCGCCGCCGCGCTCGCGCAGCGCGACCTTGCTCCCTTGCACGTTGTCGATCAGGGCCAGCGGGCTAAAGGCCTCGGCCGTCGCGCGATACGCTTCGTCGGCCGCTTGCGCGGCGCTCGTGGCCCAGCGCTCCACCGGCGCGCCGGCCAGCCGCGTGGCCAAGTCCCACTCGCGGGCCTGCACGCGAAACCGCCCCTGCTGCTCGTCGACGGCCAGCAGCACGACTTTGTCGCCGCGGGCGCAGTCAGGCGGCAGATCGGGGAGAGCCACCGTGCCAAACCGGGTATGCAGCTTGTGCCGCAGGGCTGGGGCTACCGAATGCGTAGAGGTCCACTGCCAGCGCGGGCCGACGAGGTTATCTGTCAGCTCGCGCACGCGCGCTTCGATTGCGGCGGCCGAATCAGCCGGCAGATGCGCCGTCGGATCGACCGACAAGACGAGCGACAGTCGATACGGCTGCAGCTCCCACAGCGGTTCGGCCGGCGCCGAAGCGGCCGGCGCGGCTGAACTAGGCGCCGTTGGCGGGGCAGCCGGCTCGTCGGCGGCGCGCACGAAGCCCGCGGCGGTGCAAACGAGCAGCGCCGCGATTAATCGCCGCAACCAAGATGGAACCGCGGAAATCATGGCGCCGGCACCCTCGGTTCCGTGCGCCACTGCTCGACCTGGTCGTAGAGCCCCAGCGGGCGATTCGCCACGCCGGCGAGCGACTTGTGGTACGCCAGGTGGTTGATCGTTTGCCAGAGCGGGAGCACGGTGGCGTCGTCGATCACCAGCCGATGGAGATCGCGCAGCCGCGAACGCACGTCTTCCCAGGTGCTGGCCGCAGCCAGCCGCCGCAGGGCGAGATCCATGTAGGCATTACCGCGCGCCAACCCGCCGGGGGCGAACAACCGCTGAGCGTCGACCACGGGCTCCCAGACGGCGAGCTCGGCGTAGACGAGGTCGTAGGGGCCGCGGGCAGCCGTCGGCTGATCGGGCGCGAGCTCCAGCAGCCGCACCTTGAGCCCGATCGCTTGCCACTGCGCGCGGATCGCGCGGCAGGCGGTGCGGGCAACGTCGTCGGCCGGATGCGCGAGCACGAGCTCCGGCAGTTCCTTGGTTTCCGGGCGTCCGGCCAGCTTGTCGGCGGCGCGGGCCTCGTAGAGCGCCACGCGCGAGAGCGCGAGCCCCAACCGCGGATCGAACGGCCGCGCGGCGATCGCGGAATCGAAGCCATAAGCGAGCGGATCGTCGAACGACACGCCGGCCGGGAACGGCGACTCGAGCACCCGGCAGCCGACGATCTCCTGCCCCGCGAGCAAATCCTGCTGCAGGATGCTCTGGCGATCGATCGCATAGAGCAGCGCGCGGCGAAACGTGCGGCGGGCCAGGTGCGGCTTGTCGGGGTTCGGCACGAGCACGTGGACCGTGGGAAGGGCATACGGAACGACCACGACCTCGGGAATCGCCTTTGCCCGCGGCAGCATGGCAGGCGCTACCCGCGCGACGACCGAAACTTCGCCGCGGCGCAAGGCGCTGAGGGCGGCCATGGCGTCGGCATATTGCCGCTCGACGACTTCGGCCGGCTGCCCCGGCTGCCCGGCTTGACCCGGCTGGCGGACGAAGCGGGCCACGCCCAGCTCGCGCGCAGGGGGCGCATAGGGACCGCGGAGCGGTTGAGCATCGCTGCCAGGCCCGGCCGGCAGATCGACGTTCAGCCAGGCTTCGGGGCGCACGTGGGGCGCGAGCGAGAGCCGCAACTCGGTCAGGTCGCGCGCTTCGACTTGCTTGAGCGCGGCGGCCCAGCCGGGCGAAAACTCGGGCCCTGTTGGATCGGCGAGCGCCAAAAGCCGCCGTGCCAGATCGAGCGACGTGAGACTGCTCGCAGCCGCCGCGGGGAGGGTGAGCGTAAGCTGCGTGCGGTCCTCGTTGTACTGCGAGGTGGCGACGGGCGACTGATAGACGCCCCCCTCGGCGCCCGAACCGACCAGCTCGAAGAACTGCCGCCGCTCGAGCCGCTGTGCTCGCAAGCCGCCGCGGCAAACGAGCGGGCTCCACACCCCGGGGCCGGGCAACTCCTCTACAGCAACCGCCACGCGCGGATATGCCGCCAGCAGTTGCACGGCGGTCGCACGGGCTTCTGTCAATTCAGGCCAAATCGCGAGCGCGCGGTCGCAGTCCGCCAGCGCCGCCGGAAAGTTGCCTGCCTGCTGGTGGGCGGCGGCCGAGGTCCAGGCGGCCTTGGCTAGGTTCACGAGTTCGGCCTGTCGCCGCTGGGCAACGGCCTCGACCTCGGGACCGAAGCGGCCGCCGAGCGTGCGCAACTGTTCCCGCGCGGCGTGATAGGCTCCCGCGGCGATCAGACCGGCTTGCCGCTCGTCGAAGAGCTTCGCCAGCGTTTCGCTGAGCCCCGGGAAATCTGCCTTGCGAGTCGCCAGGTCGGCCAACAGCAGCGCGGCCTCGTCGGCCCGGCCCGATTTCTGCGCCTGCTGCGCCTGCCGCCAGAGAAAGTCCTGCAGGCCCGAGGCCAAGCCGGGGTAGCGCGGATCGCGCTGGTAGACGAACTGCAGATGGTCGAACGCTTCGTCGAATTGCCCCGCGGCGGCGAGCTCGGCCGCCTTGTCGAGGATGATCTGCTCGTAGAGCCGCAGGCGGACGATGTTTCGCCAGGCGACGTCGAACTGCTCGTCGGGCCGGTCAGGCAACCGCACGCGAATCGTGTCGGACGGCCGCGGATTGGCCGGCAAGCGGCGATTCGGCAGATCGACCGGCTCGAGCTCGAGCACGGCGTTGCCGTTGGCCGCGTCGAGCGTGAGCTCGTCGAACGGATCGCGGGCCAGCAGCGACAGCTCCGTCTTCGCCTGCGGTTGAGACGGCTGTTGCGCTCGCGCAGGCCCAGCGCAGGCGAGCGTCGCTAGGAGGCCGAGCAGGATCGTTGAGTGTCTGAAACGATTCATGCGTCTGCCCCTAGAACGGCGCGATTGAAAGCAGCGCGCCGTCGCGCCCCGCCGCCACCCAGCGATCCCCCGCCGCCACGAAGCCGGTCGCCGCCGGCTGCGCGAGCTCGACGCGGGCCGTTTCCTTGCCGTCGGCCAGATTCACCCGCCAGGCCACACCGCGCGTGGAAACGCAAACGACGCCCTGCGGCGTTTCCAGCGGCTTGCCGGCGAGCGGCCCGTGCGAAAGCGGCACGCGCCACAGCAGCTTGCCGGCGCCGTCGAGGCAGAGCAGCTCGTCGGCGGCCGTGGCGGCGTAGACGTGGTCGCCGCCGCGCTGCGGCCCCCACGCGGCCTGGGCATTCAAGTTCCAGGGATCGAGCGGCCGCAGATCCTCAACCTTATAGGCCCGCAGCCAGCCGCCGGCATCGAAGGCATACGCCGTGTTTCCCAAAACGGCCACACCCGACGTGATCGGCTCCACGACTTCGCCGGTGGCCGCCGCCACGAGCCGCGGCTGCGGCTGAGCGGCGAGCGTTAGCCGGAAGAGCCGCGTGCCGCCGTCGGACAAAACGGCGCCAAGTGCCGAGTTGGCGGCGACACCGGGCGCCCGCCAGTCGATGTGCGAGCCGGCCGCTTGCGGCGGCTGGAAGGGCTGCGCCAGCCGCTGGCCGGCGAGCGACAGAAGATGCACTTGCCCTCGGGTATCGGCGATGAGCAGGCCTTCACCAAAGGAGACTGGCGGCGTGCTGGGCTGCAGCTCGGGGAGCTCGAGCCAACGCACGCTTGTCGCCGGGCTAGTTGCTTCGACGATCAAGCACTGGTTGACTTGCGCAGCGGCGGTCGCCAACAGCTCGCCCGACTTCGCACGATCCACCTGAGTCAGCCAGGCCGGCTTGGCTGCCACCGCCGAACCCGCGACCGACAGCGCTAAGCGTCCGCGCGCCAGCGACTTGGCGGGAACAGTGAATACGTCGCCCAGGGCGCCGACCGCCACAAGGTTGTCTTGTTCCAGCAGCGGTTCGGCGGCCAGAGGCTGTAGCGCCCCTTGCCAGAGCGCGCCCCCTTTATCCAGTTTTCGTGCGGCGACGCGGAGCGCCGCTTGATGCAGGGGCCTACCGATGCTGACCACCGAGGTCGGCGTGATGATGGGGGCTTGCAGGGCCAACAGATCGGGCTGCTCGACCCAACGCGGATCGAGCCGGCCGCGGGCCGCCTGTAGCTCGAAGAGCGTGAGCCGGTCGTCGGCCACCAGAATCCGCCCCTCGCGGGCCGAGACGAATCGTTCTTTAGGTGCATCGCCGGTGACGGGCCGCTGCGCAAGCGCTACGAGCGGCTCCGGGGATTGCTCGCGGGCCTCGAACACGTAGATGCCGCCGCGATCGGTCGCCACCACCAGCCGGCTGCCGGAAACGGCCATGGGGGTGGTGACCCAGCCTCCTAGCGGGATCTGTTGGACCAACTTGAGGGCCTTGCCTTCGGCGTCGGCGGTGAAGACATGCAGCCGCGCAGCCTCGGGTTGGTGGTTTTCGGCGATCACTACGTACCGCAGCAGCAAGGCTGGCGCCGCGCGAACACTGCCGAGCTCATGCCCAACGTACGTGACCTCCTGGCAGGCCCCGCTGGCGAGTTCGATCGTGAACAGATTCGAGTGGTCGGCCACAACGTAGCAGTTCGGCCGCTGCGCGCCGGCGGCGGGCGCTGCGGCCGGCGGTTGCGGCAACACGGTTTCGCGGAGCAAGCGGCCGCTGGCTGCGTCGAAGAGATCGAGGCGGCTGCCTGCGGTGGCCACCACCGCTACCGGGCCGGCCACCGCGGGTGCAAACGGGCGTCCTTCGACCGCCTGCCGCCACAGGAGGGCGCCCGTCCAGCGGTCGACGCACTGTAGTTCGTTGCGGCCGACATCGGTGAGGAGCGCCGCCGAGGGACCCTCGAGCAGCAGCGCTGGGTTTGTGGCCCCCGCGCCCACATAGCGCCGCCAGAGCAGCTTGCCGGAGTTCCCCTCCACGCCGTAGGCCACGCCGTCAGCCACGAGCGGCACGAACTGCCGTTCGGCGGCGCTCGGCGGCTCAGCCGCGGCCTCGAGCGCCCAAGGCGTAGCGACTGCCACGATGGGGCTCGCCGCTTCCTGTTGGTTGGCGGCCCGATTGGGTTGCGACGTCTTGGCCGTTTTCAGCATGTCGCCGGCGAGCCGGCGAATTTGGGCGTCGAGCGCCGTGTTCGCCGCCAGCGCCGGGTGCTCGCGCAGCAGCTTGCGCCGCGCATCGTAGGCCGCGTTCAAGTCTCCCTTGCCAACGGCCTGTTCGATGGCCGCGACCGTTGCCTCGAGCTCCGCGGTCCGCGCAATGTCACGCGCAGTTGTGGCTAGCAACAGCTCGACATCACGCAGACGTTGCGCGGGGCGCTGCGTGGCAGGTACGTAGCGTTCGACCAAGGTGAGCGATGTCCGCGCCTCGTCGAGCCGCGTTTGCGCCTGGGCGGCGAGCGGCTTGGCCTCGGCCGGCGGCAGCGCCGGCGCGGCCTTGTCGGCGGCTTGCCGGGCCTGCTGCGCAAGGCCCTCGCTAATGGCCGGCAGCATCGAGGTCAGCTCGTCGCGCGCCGAAGAGAAATCGGCTTCGCCCGAGATGCTGGGAATCACTTCGTTGGCCATGGCCAGCGCCTGCGGCCAAGCGGCGTTTCCTGAGGTCGCCAGGCGCAGCCGCGCAAGCCCCGCTTGCACGCGGGCGAAGCTGGCTCGTTCGTGGCTGGGAAAGCGCGCCGCGAACGCGGTGTATTGCTCGGCAGCCGGAGCGTAGGCCTGGTCGCGATAGGCCGCCTCGGCGCGTTCGAGCGATTGTTCGGCGTTGCCGCGGCCGATGCGCCAGTAGAGGAACCCGCCCAGCACGACCAGCGCCGCCAGCCCGCCGCCCCCCAAGAGCAGCAGCGGCGAATCCCAAGGATCGCCCGCCTTGCGCGGCGCGACTTTGCGCGACCAGGGCCAGCGGCTCTTGGTCGACGGCAGCGGCGTCGTCGGCCCGAGCGGCACGTCGAGCAGTTCCCCCAGCAAGTCGTCGGCCGGCTGCGGATCGCGCGGCCGCGGCGTGTCTTCTACGCGCCACGCTTCCCGCACGCTCCCCTTGCCTGCCAAACGGCTCTCGAGCTCGGGCACGATCGTCGGCCGCCGCTGCGAACCCGAGCTGGCCTTTTCGGCCGTGGCCACCGGATCGGAGGGGGGATCGTCGTCGATCAGGGCGAAGCCCAGGTCGTCGGGGTTGTCGGCCGTGGCGGCCATCGTTTCGGAGAGCAGGTTCTTGGCCTGCGTCGCCGTGAGATGCCCCTTGGCCACGAGCACCTTGAGCAGCGCCTTGGGCGTGGCCCGTTTACGCGGATCGGCGATCTGCCCGCGCAGCTTGGCGACGACCGTGGCCGGTACGAGTTTCCGCTGGTCGATCAGATCGAGAAGCTGCTGCGAAGTCATGCTGCGATGGCTGCGCCAAGAAAGGACGATGAGGCTGCCAGCATAGTCCGGACCTTTAGTGTAACACGGTCGAGCGCTCCGCCACACGAGATGGGGGGACGAATCGGCAAGCCGGGAGACCGGGGCAGGTTTGACCGCCCCGGAAACGTATTGTAAGAATCCCTTGGCGAGATTAGCCTTTCGACCCGCAATTCGGCGGATCCCCCGGTTTTTGGGGCCGCTCTTGTCAATCGTTGCGGAAGCGCCTGATCGCCTGGTTCGCCGTCTAACCGGTTCGGCCGTCTTCATCCCCCGCGGCCGCACCGCTTTCGAGCGCCGTGTGCCAACCACTTGTCTTCGCCAGGGGTCTGCATGATGGAAGTTGTCGCCGAGATCGATCCGCCGGCCGCGCTGGGGCCGGGCTGCCCTCCGAACAATCCGCGTTCGCGTGAAAACCCGTTGTGGGAACTGTTGGCCGCCCTACATCCCAGCGGCGCGCGCTACGACCGCCGCCGCGAACAGCGCTATCCCTACCCTCAGCTCATTCACGTCACGCCCGTGGGGGAGGATGGCCGCACGCCGGCTGGCGCCTCGTTTGTGGTGGCCGGCAAGTCGATCTCCGAGCACGGCCTGGGCTTCTACCATCCGCAGCCGCTGCCGCAGCGGCGCGTGATCGCCTCGGTCGAAACCGCCAGCGGCGAATGGGTGGGGCTGCTGGTGGATCTCTCCTGGTGCCGGTTCACCAAGTTCGGCTGGTACGACAGCGGCGGCGTGATCGTCGAGGTGGTCGATTCGCCGATGGCCTCGCCGCACGAGTGAGCCGTCCGTGGCGAGCGGCGGGGTTCACCCCCGCCGTCTGGCGCGGAGAAGGGAACTGCGCTTGAAGTGCCGCCTCCCGAGATCGATGGCGGACCGTCCGAACGGGTACCCTCGCCGCCGGGATCGCCGGCGTGAAGCCGGCGGCTCGCTGGGATGCTTGCTAGGCCTTCGACTGCGTTCGAAAATCCAGTTGTGGCTCGGCGCTACTGGGCCTTCGCGGGCAGCCCTTTCGCGGGAGCAGTCGGCGGAACAACGCTGGGCGGGGGCCCCTTCGCGCCGCCAGCCGGCGCGCCCGGCCGGCGGGTTTTCTGAATGTCCTCGGCGCTTGGCGAGCCGGAGACCTTCGCTGGTGTCCAGCGCGGAATCAGCAGCTTGCGTTCGCCAGGGGCCAGCTCGACTTCCCACTGATTGGGTTCGAAACCGCGGCGCAGGATTTCGACCTTTCGCGCTCCGGCAGGCACGGAAAATACCACCGCCCCGCGCTGCGGCAACTCCATCGGCTGGCCATCGACCTCGAAGCGCGCGTCGGCCCGTTGGTTGGGACTCCACTCGAGTTCAATCGTCGCCGGCCGCCGGTCCCAGTATTTGGCTGCCAGCGGAATGGCGATCAGGGCCCCAAGTAGCCCCAGCAACGCCAGCGGCAGCCGCAAGCTGCGCTGTTTTCGCGGCCGAGCCGGCACGCGCGACGCCGCGCCAACGATCAACGGCCGGCTGGGCGGCAATTGCTCAACACGGTGAAAGAAACCGCTAAGTTCCTTGTCTTCGTCCGCGGCGTCGGCCGTCGTAGCAACCGCAGGCTGAGCCGCCGCGGTTGGCGCTGCAGTCGGCACGCGTTCGAGCAGCGCAATCACCGCCTGCATGCTTGCCGGCCGGTCCTCCGGCAACTTGGCCAGCATCTGCTGCAGGGCCTCGGCAAGCTCGGCCGGCGCCTCGGGGCGGTCTTGCCGCACGTCGGGAATGGTTTGCTCGCGATGGGCCAGCAGCTTGCGGAGCACCGAGTCGGCCTGATAGGGCGGCCGCCCTGTGAGGAAGCGGAACAGCGTGCAGCCCAGACCGTAGACGTCGCTGCGGGCGTCGGCCGCGTTCACGTCTTCGGCCTGCTCCGGGGC
The DNA here is from genome assembly GCA_046349955.1 of Pirellulales bacterium. Lineage (GTDB taxonomy): Bacteria > Planctomycetota > Planctomycetia > Pirellulales > JBGAPH01 > JBGAPH01. The sequence continues at coordinate 120,817 of JAXMBI010000009.1, forward strand.
CATGTAGTCGAGCGTGCCCAGCACTTGCCCCGTGCGCGTAAGGCCTTCGATGCGGGTCGCCTTCGAATCGTTGAAGGCCCCCTCGTCGACGCGCGCGAGGCCCATGTCGAGGATTTTGACGGTGCCGTGGATCGAGAGCAGCAGGTTCGCCGGCTTGATGTCGCGGTGGACGATTCCCTGCTCGTGGGCGAACTGCAAGCCCCGGGCCGCCTGGATGGCGTAGTCGATCGCGCGGCGGATTTCGAGCGGCCCCCCTTCGCGCACGATCGTGCCCAAGTCGCGCCCCGGCACGTACTCCATCACCAGGTAGTGAATGCCTTCATGGATGCTGGCGTCGTAGGCGGTGACGATGTTGGGGTGCAAGAGCCGCGCGGCCGCCCGCACTTCGCGCTCGAAGCGTTCGACGGCCTGGGGCGAATCGAGGGCCTCGCGCGGCAGCACCTTGAGCGCCACGATGCGGTCCATGCGGCGGTGCCGGGCGCGGAACACGCGCCCCATCCCCCCTGCCCCCAGCTTGTCGAGCACCATGTACTCGCCGAAGACGAGGCCGCGGGTCTTGCCCTGGTAAACGGCGTTGACCTGAAACGAGGTGAGCTTGCCCTGCCGGACCAGCTCGCGGGCGAGGGCTTCGGTGTCGCTCCCCGAGGCCGCCTCCGGCAGCCGGGCGCGAAACGCCGACAGCTCGTCGGCGGTCATCAGACCGCTGGCCGAGAGGGCATCGACGAATTGGGGCAGGGAGAGGGTCATCGGCCGGCCGCAGGGCGGTTTTCGCAGAGGCGCAAGCACGCACCTCTGTATCCTAACCTTCGCCCCCGCGCCGCCGAAGTCCTGGCGGCTCTCCGTCTGCGATAGCGATAGGAAAGGCCGCCAATCTGCCGCTATCACGGCGCGCCGTTCCCCGCCGCGAGCGACGCGGTGGGCGACAGCCAATCGGCCCCGGTTTGCAGGCGGAACATCGCCTCGTAGCGGCCGCCGGCGGCCAGCAGTTCTTCGTGCGTCCCCCGCTCCACGATCTGGCCTCCTTCAAGCACCAGAATCTGGTCGGCCCGCAGAATCGTGCTCAGCCGGTGGGCGATCACAAAGCTCGTGCGCCCCGCGAGCAGCGCCTGCAGGCTTTGCTGGATCAGCCGTTCGCTGTGGGTGTCGAGGTTGCTCGTGGCCTCGTCGAGGATCAAGATCCGCGGGTCTGCCAAGAGTGCCCGCGCGATGGCCAGTCGCTGCCGCTGCCCGCCGGAGAGGCGCACGCCCCGTTCGCCGATGAGCGTGTCGTAGCCCTGGTCGAGCGCCGTGATGAACTCGTGCGCGTTCGCCATCCGGGCCACGCGCTCGATCTCGTCGGGCGTGGCCTGACGGCGGGCATAGGCAATGTTCTGGGCCACGGTGCCGTCGAAGAGGAACACGTCTTGCTCGACAATGCCCAGGAGCCGCCGGTAGGTCTGCGCGTCGATCCGCCTCAGATCAACGCCGTCGAGCGTCACGCGGCCTGCCGTGGGATCGTAGAAGCGGGCCACCAGGTTGCAGAGCGTGGTTTTGCCGGCGCCGCTGGCCCCCACCAGGGCCACCATCTGCCCCGGCTCGGCCACGAGCGACACGTCCTGCAAAACGTCGCGGTCCCCCGTGGGATAGCGGAAGCTCACGTCGGCCAGTTCGATGCGGCCATGCACCTCGCCCGAGCGGACGGCGATCGCGTCGGCCGCCGGCGGCATCTCGGGCGCTTCGGCCAACAGGTCGAGCACGCGGTCGAGCCCCGCCAGGCTGCTCTGAAAGCTCGTGGCGCTGTTGGCCAGCGTGGCGATCGGGCCCAGCAGCATCGTGAGATAGGCCAGGAACATCATCAGGTCGCCGAGCGAAAGCTCTCCTTCGAGCACTTGCCAGCCGCCGTAGAGCAGCAAGCAGGCCGAGGCGACTGGCAGCAGCAGGTCCCAGGCCAGGTCGATCGTGCGCGACCACCACCAGGCGTGCAGCTCCTGCCGCGACATCAAGTTATTGCTCCGCACGAAGCGACTCGATTCGCTCTTGCCGCGGCCAAACCCGCGGACCACGCGCATGCCGCCGAAGGCCTCGGTGGCGTGGCTGTCGATCTCTTGGCGGCGATTGCGAATGTCTCGGTGGAGCGGCCGGATGTAGTAGGTCCAGGTGCGGTGGCTCATCCAGATGAGCGGCACGAGCGCGAGCGACCCCAAGAGCAGCCGCCAATCGACCCAGGCCAGAATCGCCAGGCTTCCCAAGAGCTGCACGATGGCGCTCCAGGGGTTGTAAAGCAAGCTGAAGACCAGGTCTCCCACGCCGCCGGCGTCTTCGCGCAGCAGACTGGCCACGCCGCCTGACTTGAGCTGATACACGCGGTGTAGGGGCAGCCGCACGGCGTGCTCGAAGACCCGCTTCTTCACCGCCACCTGCACGCGTTTAGTTGCCCGCGTGGCGAGCCAGCGCCCCCAGAGGTGGAAGGCCGTGGCCACGAAGGCCAACACGAGGATGCCGACTGCCAGGCTCACCAGCAGTTGCTTAGGATCGGCGGCCGCCGGCAGCCAGCGCGTCCAGGGGCCCGGCGAAAGGGGCTGGCCGCCGAGCACGTTGTCGATCACCACCTTGGTGGCCGCCGGCGGCACGAGCCGCAGCAGCGTCGAGACGGTGAGCGTGGCCAGCGCCGCGCCGATCGCCCAGCGCTGCCCTTGGAGCAGGCCCAGGAAGCTCCAGACGAGCTGCCAGAAGGAGCGAGCCCTGGGCTTCGCGTTCACGCGCGTGCCGTGGGCCGACGTGGGAGGCGCGAACTCGCCGGCGCGGCGCCGGCGGGCGATGTCCTTCAGGTACGCGACAAACCGCCGCCGGCTAGCGCCATGCGTCTCGACCGAGGTCGACTTCGGGGGAGTGCTAATCGGAGGGTCTTTGCAGAAGGGAGCAAGGGAGGTGGGCCTCGGGCCGATCCGACGCGCAATCGGCCGCTGCCTCAGAAGTTGCCGCATCCCTATTGAACGCGCAGGCTGCCCGCCAGGCAACGCCCTGCGCGCGAAAGGCAATCGTCAGCCGTTACTTGGGACGACGCGCCTGCCGGCGACAGGTGGGAAATGCGCGAAAGCGGGCGGCGAGCCGTGACGCCGCCGAGGCGACACTCGCAGCTAGAGATCCATCTCGGTGACTGGCTGGCGAGCGGCGGGGCGTTACCCCCGCCGCTCCCGCACCTTCTCATGTGGTTCGCGTCGGGGAGCACCCCGGATTCCATCGCCTTCGGCGAGTTGCGCACCTTCCGGGACCTAGCGACTCTCTTGGCCGACCGCTCGATGGGCGAAGCCGGCTGATCGGGTTGCCCTGCGCTACTAGCCCGCAGCGCGAGTTTTGAAGTTGCGCTTTTGGTTGGAAGTGGGGGCATGGATCAAGCGTTTTGCTCTTAGAGCGAGCAAGGCTACGTGCAGCCCCGGCAGGGGCGACCCGAGAAGAGCCCCGGGCCAGGGCAGCGTGAGCTGACCGCAGCCCGGGGTCCGTGAGAAGTGAGAAGTAGGGAACAAAGCCCCGCAGGGGCGACACGAGAGCTGCTTGCCATCGCAGGACTCAAGCATATCGGTCGCCCCTCCGGGGCTCTTTCGGCCAGCGCGCCCGTCGGGCGCTCCCGTCCCTTGCTTGCCCGGCCTTGCCCGGGGCTATTCTCGGGTCGCCCCTGCCTTAGCGGGGCTGCATGCCGCGCCCTCACGCTTCGCAGATGCCAAAGCGCAGCTTCAAAAAAGCGCAGCGAGGAAGAGCTACGTTTCCCTGGTCGGCCTCGCCAACCCCTGCAGGCCGGGCAGCATTCTCGGCCAGCACTTCGGCGGGCGGCTCCCGCCCCTTGCTCGCGGCGCACGCTACTGTGGCACAACCCGAAAAACAGGCTGTGACGCTGCCCTAGGACGCGGTTTGCATGGGCACCAAGGGTAGAACCATGCAAGTAGCTGTCGTCCCACACACAGGGTAGTTACGCCCAGCAGATGGAGTAGTTCTTTTCGAACCATGCCTGAATGTCGCTTTCGACGCCGCGGTCGTACTCGGTAGCCACGTGCAACGTCTTGCCTAACACCGGATCGCCATCTCCCCTTGGTCGATGATGATGATCCGGCCGCCTTTGATCACCATCCGCGGCAACTCGAACATCGTTTCCTTGTTCTCGTGCGGCGTGTAGATCGTGATGTCGGCGTCGAAGCCCGGACCGAGGTGGCCTTTGTTCTTCAGGCGGAATATCCTCGCCGGGCCGGCGGCGTGATGATCGCAATTTCATTGAGCGTGTATTCGCGCGTGATGTCGGCCAGTTGGCTCCCGCTCCCGCACCAAGGGGTGACACGTCTTAAGAATGTCGGCGCGATACGTGCGGTCCGTAACAAGCGAATGATCTGCGGATAGGCCAAGAACCGGCCGCCGTTCCAGTCGATCGGTGCTCATCACCACTCGCCAGGGGTCGTTCACCAGCAGATACCATTCGAGCCCAATGGCCCATTGCAGGGCATGCACCAGCGTCTTGTTCCTGTACTTGATCAGGGTGATGCCGCAGCCCGATTCCATTTCGGTGTCGCTGCTGAACCATTTGCCGCCGTACACCTTCGAAGAAAGTAACCGAGCGGCCCATCGCCCGTCATGCTGGTGGTTTCGCCGAACAGCACCTGCCCGACGTCGATCGTCACGTTCTCATGGGAGTTGACATAGTCGGCGGGGGGCGACCTTGCTGTTGAAGGTGTTCTCGTCCCCTTCGCCGCCGCCGTAAGCTATGAAACTGCGTGGGTGATGTGTCCGCGGTGGCCTTCGAGGGCCTTCATCGTCTCTAGGGTAGTGGTCCAGTTGCCCGGCATCCCCAGGTTGTTGCAGTGGATGTGGACGGGATGCGGCAGCCGCAGCTCGGCGGCCGCCTTGGCGACGCCGCCGACGATATCTGCCGCGGAGTGACGTGGAAATGGTCGACGACGGAATCGAGGCCGCTAACGTTGCCCGCCTGATTCTTCCAGACCTCGGCCGCAGGGTGACCAGTTTAGGGAGCGAAGCCCTTGGCGGCCGTGAGCAGCCAGCCGATGAACGCTTTCCGGCTTCTCCGGCTCTTGCTCCTGCAACGACCTTCATGACGTAGTGGTTGTTGCCCATCAGGACATAGAAACCCTTGTCGATGCAGGGCGTGTCCTCGAATTCCTCGTGCGCGTGGCGGTAGCCGAGCGGCAGGATCGCAGCGTCGAAGGCCGTCGTGTAGCCCATGCCGGCATGTTTGTAGCCGTGGCAAACGTGCTGGGCGCAGCCCATCGTGCCGCTATGCGTGAGGCTGGTGCGGTGGAGCAATTCGCCGCGGCGTTTGTCCTCGGGCCGCAGCTTGCGCGCAACGTTGACAGCAGGGCCGGCGATGTGGCAGTGCATGTCGATGCCCCCGGCATCGACCATTCCCCGGGCGTCAATTTCGCGACTCGGGCGAACGGCGGGATCGCTGGGCGCGGCGACCGCCGTGCGGCCATCGGCGATCCAGATCGCGCACGAAGCCGTCCACGCCATTGGCGGGGTCGTAGAAGCGATGCCTTGCCGAGATCTTGGTGAAGTCGGGCCGCAATGTCGTCGCCATGCGTTACGCTCGCACTCCGAGCAGCTTCTTGACGCGCGCTCGATGGCGGTAAGCACCTCGAAATCGCCGGGATGCGGCGAAGGAAAGGCCGAACGCAGGGAGATGGGCACGTCGTCCATGCGGTACACGGTGCCGCCGGTGTTGATGCCGTAGGTGGCGACGGTGAAGGCGACGGCGGCCCGAGTCGTTGGCGTTTCCTTGGTGTCGGGTACGATGTAGGGAATCGACGCCAGGTCTTCCGCGCAGGCTCGGAAAAGTTGGCCATCGGGTCGCAGGCGATCATCATGGCCGCGTCGGCCTCGCCGCGCCAGCGTATCGGAGGTCGTGTATTCGCCGGGGTTGAAGCGTGGATAGCCGCGCGCGTGGTTGACGCCGAACTGATAGCCAGTCCGCCACGCGACGACGTTGTCGGCGCCGGTCACATTGCCATTGCCCGCGGTTCGGTTTGGCGGTGAAGCGCGTGAAGGCGTTCATGTCGCGCTTTCGTCCAGCAGCAGAGCTTCGCTGTTGCAGTGCTTGCCGCGGGTCATGGTCAGGCCCATGCCGAAAAAGATGACGCCGAATTTGCAGGACTTCATCCGCGCTTCATCAAGTCCTGAAAGACGGCCAGCTCCACGCCCGTCTCGCCGCAGGTGGGCAGCGGATCGATATGACTCCCTTGGCCAGCGCAACGTCAGGGCCTCGGAGATCTTTACGAGGCTTGATCTGGATGAAAATATCGGCCGCCTTGGCGCTCTTCGTCTTGCGAACGTCCACGATGACGCAGGTCCTGTCCTTGCGCCCGTTTGGCAGGAATATGCCCTTCGGCATCAGGCTGTACTTGGTGAAGTGCCGGGGGTGACTTTCGGCCAGGTTTCGAGCCCCAGAACATGATCAAGTCGCCGCGGTTGCCCGCCTACGCCCAGGGTGCAGGTCACCTCGCCGACGCTCTGAAGGCCATGCCGGAGGCCGTGGCAAACGCTGGTGGTCGTGTCGATCGTGCCGCCGATCCAATCGACGATGCTCACGGCGACGTTGCGCCTCGCAAGGCGAATCGCTCAGACCGTAGATGATCAGGTACTTACCGGTCGTGAGAATCTCCGCGGCGCGGCCGCGGCCTCGAGCGGGGCAGGCTGGCCGTCGACGAGACAGCTCAGGCGATCCTCGATGCTGTAGTTGAGAAACCAGGCTTGCCCAGCACGCAGGCCCGTTTGGCCTCGATGATGTGGCTGTTGTCCTGAACCGTCAGATCGATATCGTCGCACACCCGGCCGCAAAAGGTGCAAGTGGCGTCGGTGATGACCTTGAGATTGGCTGCCGGTGCGGCCCAAGATCATGGAAGCTGTCGCCATAGCATTGCTGCGCGGGGCTGGAGAGGTTTCTTCGACGCGACCGACGAGCGGCTGAGCGAGGTGCTCGGCGAGTGCTCGTTTATTCGACCGCGCGTGCGGAGCCCGACGCAACCAAGGTGCGTGGCGTCAGGCTGAAGAGCACGTGATGCGGGCGGGGCGCCGCCGCTTCCCAGGCCTTCTCGAGCACCTCCAACTCGACGTCGATTCCTTTGCTCGTCGGCATTCGGAAGCCATGCGTGTCGCCGCCCATGAGTCGGCTCGAGATGTTGCCGTAGGCGATGAACAACGGGCCTTCGGGCAATTCTGTCCCCTTTTGCAGTCGTGACGCTCACCTCGACCTTCCCGTTGCCGCTCGTCGGGCATACGCGGTCTCCATCGGTTAGCCTAATCGTTTCATGTCGCCGGGGAACACCTGAGCGTGTTGATCTCGCGCTTGATACTTGTCGAGAAACTTGCCCTCGCCCAGTGCCGCACCCCTGATCCGTGGTGCGGCCGGGAATGAGGATGAATGCTTCAGGCATGGTCGCTTTCGGGATCGAGGGCGTAGTGCAAGGTCGAAATCTCCAGCTCAGCGTGCGCGCTTGATTTCTGCTGGCAGCCACCCTTCCGGGCTCCAGCCGCAGGCTTGATTGTAGGCCGCCACCAAGGCGGCGAGTCGGCCTCGGAGGCGTGAGTCGAACAAAGATCTTCCGGCAATGCGTCAGTCAGGAGGCGATCGGGCAGCGTATCTTCCGCGGGGTGCATCCTGACGCCGGATGGTGAGCGCTTCTTGGCGGTGACGATTCGGCCAGCCGTCAGCGAAGTTCCGCCGCCGTCACGTCCCAACCGGTCACCAGGCAAGGAGAATCCTGGCCATCGGCAAGAAGTCGCCGAAGACGCCGCCCGGAGGAACTTGCAGAGAATGAGCGAATCCATGATCGCGGCATCTTCCCGTTTCCACGGCCAACGCCGCTGCTTCCGGGCCGACATCAAGCCGATCAACGGCCTGGGAAAAATCGACTTCGTAGGGCGCCCGAGCGGTGCCGTTGAAGCGCGGCTACCTACGAGTAGCGGAAGCCGAGCGCCTCGATTTCCGGCGCGCGGTCGGCAACCCGGATCTCGGACTGCTGACCTGGCGAAGGCGCCGGAGGACAGCCTGCAATGGCGACGCCTCCAGCGCCATGGCGGCGCCGCATGGCCAGCAAACGTCGACCCCTTCGCGGCTGGCGATCAAGTCCATGGCCCGCAGGAGGGCATCTCCGTCGCCGAAGCGGAGCCGGGAGCGCGTTGAGATAGCCCCGCTCTGCACTCCATCGCGAAGGCAATCGTGCCGCCGGCGGCGCGATCGTGTCGAGTCCAAGCTCGTCGCATCGCCGGCAAGCCCGGGCCTACGTCTGCATCATCGATCCCGCAAGCGGGCCAGAAGGCGAAGAGGTTCTCGTATTCCAGGCCGAACCGGGCCGCCCTGCCCATCCTTCATGCCGTAGAGATGTAGCCGATGGTGCAGGCGGCTTTTTGAGGACCGCGTTTTCTCGCGAGCAGGCTGAGAACTCTTCGGGGAGACAGCGACGAAGCCGCTAAAGCTACCCGTTGAGGTGCCGTCAGCGGCACGTTTCAGGCAGTTGAAAGCGAGGAGATTCGAGGCGGTGCCCAACTCGCGGTACTTCGCCGTAGCCGGTCCGAACGATTTGTCGGAGAGTTGCTTGGCGTAGGCCACGAGGAAACGCCCAGCGAGGATCGGCCCACCAGGCAGCGTCGTGAGCCGCGCACCGCGATCGCTTTGATGTTCTTCGACCTAACTGGCGCCGCTGCCGCCCGCGGCCGTGACGACCGTCGTGAAGGAGATCGTGGCATAGAGGAATCAGCCGCTCGCCGGCTTGGCCGATCGTGGCCGTCACGAAGTCGGAGCCCAATCGCTGGCGGCCAGTTGAGCGTCGCCGTTCGACAGGCCCCAGAGGCTCACCGGCAGGCTCCAGCCGAACCTGGTCGTCGTCGACAATCAGAATCGAAGGCTCAGGCCTGGCCGACGAGCACAATGGCATCGTGCCCACTGTCTTCTTGCCAGCCAGCGCAGCCGCTGCTGGCCAGCTTGGTCATTGATCCGCTGCGTCAGCGGGCTCTTGCTGACAGCCATTTCGCAGACGTCGTCAGCGGACTGCCAACCAGAGGGCTGAAGACGAAGGCGAGCGCCGCCGGGGGCGCGAGCGGATCGACTTCGGCAGCTCCTGCTGGCTAAAATGGCGACCCCCCAGGCCGCTGCCACCCAAGATAGTTGCGCAACAAGCTCTCTTCCAAGACGACGCGGCTCCGGAAGAACCGGCCAAGATCGACCCGCAAGTAGACGCCGTGATAGCCCGGAAGATTGCGCGCACGTCGTTTTCTCGCGGTCCCCGTTCATCCGCCAGCGTCCAGCGACAACAGCAACACGGTGTCGCCTTCGCTAAGCGGCGTCTCTGAGACGCTGACAAACTGCCGCCGCCCAGACCAGCGGCAAAACTCGGACGCAGCTTGCATCCGTCGATGTACGTTTCGGCCAACGCCGGAAATCTGGCGGCTAGATCGAAGGCACGTCGCCCAAGCAGCGGCCCTCGGCCGTCGTACAGCGGCATCCCGGCGCGGGCCCAGCAATTCCGAACAATTCGACGGCCACCTGCATCGTCAACGCCCAGTCCGCAGAAAGAAATTCTCGACCTTTCGATGGTACATCCGTGGCCTCACACAGGCAACGTCGCCAAAGTCGCAAGGCCTGGCCGTGGGTTGCCGCCGGCGACGAGCAGCGCGACTTTCAGTTGGGACTCCCGCCGACAGAATCGCAGCCCAATTGTGCGCGACTTTCTTGCCGCACGGGCGCACTATAAGAGGGCCATGTCTGCGCCCAGGCCCAAACACCCGAACAACGACGTCCGCATGCGAGGAGTTTCGCGGAGCGGAACGACGGTGGAAAACGGCGCTGCGTGGCTCGACTCGGTTCTTCCGCCGCTCGACGCATTGGCGACGGAAGAGGTGGACTTAGGCGACGCGGCGGGCCGAGTGCTGGCGCGCGTGTCGTCAGCAGCGTCGATGTGCCGAGCTTGCCCGCGCGATGATGGACAGGTTTGCGGTGCGGGGAGAAGACACGTCTGGCGCTCTCGCGGCCACCTCGCCCAAGATTCTCGGCGTCTGCCTGCCAGGCAAACCGTTTTCAGGCCGCGTCGCCGCAGGCGGGCCGATGCGGATTATGACCGGAGCGCGCTTCCCGCCGGGGCCGACGCCGTCCTCCCCGTGGAGCTGACCGAACTCGCGGGGGCGGACTTGCTGGTCCTCGACCAGGTTTCGCAGGGTAAGCACGTCGGGCAGCGGGAAGACCTCTGCGCGGGCGACTTGGCGGCGCGCGGGCGACTGCTGCGGCCCCAGGATGTTGGCCCTGCTCTCCTCGTTGGGATGCTGCCGGATCTCGGTCGTTCGCCGGCCCACGGTGCGTCCTGATCACCGGCAACGAGATCCTCCCGCAGGGACCCCTCCCGAGGGGCGCCCACTCGCGGACGCGAACAGGCCGATGCTCGCCGCCTTGACGGCGCGCGACAACGGCCAGTTGCTCTCGTCGGAAATCGTTCGCGACGAACCCGCTGCAGCTCTCGCCGCGGCAACCGGCCGACGTGATCCTCGTCTCAGGCGGCTCGAGCGTCGGTCAAGAAGACTATGTGCCCACGCTGCTGGCGGGCGACGGCTGGCGGTGCATGGCGTGGCGATGCGCTGGCAGTCCGACCGGCTTGGGCCGCTTACAAGGGGACTCGTCTGCTTACTGCCAGGCAATCCACGTGTCCTGCCTTTGTGCCTACGACTTCTTCGCGGGTCGGGCGATTCGCGTTCTCGGCGGCGGCCGCCGCGCGATTGGCCCTACCGCGGAATTCGTAACGGCGACTCGGAAGCTTGTCTCGACCGTTGGCCGACTCGACTATGCGCGCGTCAGCGTCACCGGGCAACGAAGCCGAACCGCTGGCCATCAGCGGCGCCTCGATTCTCAGCTCCACGACGCGTGCCGACGGCTTTGTGGTTGTACCTCCGGATAGCGAGGAGCTATCCGCCCGTGCTCGAGGTCGAAGTCTTCCTGTATCAATGGTACGGCCGTGGCCCCGATGTCGGACCAAGAACAATTCCTCAGCGTCATCGATCGCGACGGCGGAAGCCCGCTTTCCGCGCGGCGGCAGGCCTTGCGCGCTAGAGGCAGAGCGAATCCGCTGGGCGACGCTCTCGGCCGCGTGCTGGCGGTCGACATCCGTGCCGCGTCGATGTGCCCTCGTTCGACCGCTCGAACGTCGACGGCTTTGCCGTTCGCGCCCGCCGACACGTTTGGCGCCACGGAGCTGGCTGCTAAGAGCGTGCGGCTCCTTGACGACGCGATCGATGCCGGGACGGCCCCGCGTCAACGTGGGGCCAGGCGAGCCATTTCCATCGCCACGGCAGCGGCGATCCCCGCGGGGCCGACGCCATCGTGATGATCAGACACTGCGAGGTCAGCAAGGCCGAGGTGCTCATTCGCCGCGCGGTCGTCCCGGCCGGCATCGCGTTCGCGAACGCCGACGTCGCCGCCGGCGAAACCGTGCTGCGCGCCCGGCGCGCTCCGCCCACAAGTCGCGAAACGGGCGTGCTGGCCGCGATCGGCGAAAGCAGATTCCCGTGTAGGCAGCCGCAGCGCCAACCATCATCTCGACCGGCAACGAAATCATCGCGCCGGGCGAGCCCATGCGGCCGGCGCACGTGTACGATTCCAACTCGCAAATCCTCGCCGACGCCGTCCCGCGAACTGGGGAGCGCTCCGCGCTCGTGGGGCATCGATGCGCGTGATGCAAACACGTTGAGAACCGTACTCCATGCGGCGGCTCGGGGATCGGACCTGGTTTTGCTCTCCGGCGGCACCAGCAAGGGCCAGGGCGACCTTTGCTATCGCGTGGTCGCCGAACTGAACGACCCCGGCATCGTAGCGCATGGCGTAGCGCGAAGCCGGGCAAGCCGCTCTGCCTGGCGGCCAGTCGTGGTAAGCCCGTCGTGATTCTGCCCGGCTTTCCGACCTCGGCGATCTTTTACCTTTCATGAGTTCGTTGCCCCGGTCATCCGGCTGCTCGCGGGACGACGGGCGGCCCCACAAGAAACCGTTCGGGCGACGATGGCGGTAAAAACGAACTCTGAGATCGGCCGCACCGAGTACCTGCTTGTCGGGCTGGTCGACGCCGAACAAGGCCTGGCGGCGTTCCCGATGGGCAAAGGCTCGGGGTCGGTAACCACGTTCAGCCGGGCCGACGGCTTCGTGACGATCCCGCGACACGTGGAGATCGTTGAAGCCGGTCAGCAAGTCGACGTGCGGCTGATTGGCCACGGTTTGGCGGTCGCCGACCTGATCGTGATCGGCAGTCACTGCGTCGGACTCGACCATATGCTTTCGCAGCTCCAAGGGCGCGGCGTGACCTCGAAGCTGCTGGCGGTCGGAAGTTCCGCCGGGCTGGCGGCGGCCAAGCGAGGTGAATGCGACCTGGCGGGGATTCATCTGCTCGACCCCGAGTCAGGCCAGTACAACCGCCCCTTTCTGTCGGACACGGTGGATCTCGTCCCCGGCTACCGGCGTTCGCAGGGGATCGTTTATCGTCGCGGAGATTCCAGGTTCGAAGGGCGGACCGTGAGCGAGATCGTCGCGAGTGCGACGGATGATCCCGATTGCGTGATGGTCAATCGCAATCAGGGGAGCGGCACGCGGATTCTGATCGACCGCTTGCTCGCCGGCAGCCGCCCAAGCGGCTACGCCAATCAACCGACGAGCCACAACGCCGTCGCGGCGGCCGTTGCCCAGGGGCGCGCCGATTGGGGCCTGGCCATCGCGTCGGTCGCTGGCGCCCTGGATCTCGGATTCGTCCCCTACCAAGAAGAACACTACGACTTTGTCGTGCCGAAGAGTCATCAGAGCCGTCCGGCCGTGCGGGCCTTTATCGCCTTGCTCAACGAGGAGGCGACCCGGCGGGAGCTGTTCGAGTTGGGGTTTCGCTAGAGCTAGCGCTGCGTCACTGCGAGAAGTCCGGCTTGGCGAGCGGCGGGGTTCACCCCCGCCGTGCCGCGCGATGTGGGAGTCGGCGCTCATGCGCCGCGGGCCGTGGATCGATTCGTTGATCATTCCCGCGGCACATCGGTAGCGATCGCTGCTTCCAGCCTGAACGAACTCGCAACCGGGGCCCGCCGGCCCGAAGCCGGCGGCTCGCAGGGTCGTTTACTCCTCGGCCAAGCGGAGCCGAAAATAAGCTGTGACGCTGCACTCGCCGCTCAAGCGGCGCGTCGCAGGAAAACCTCGCCCTTGCCGAGCGCAACGAGGTCGCCGTGGTACAGGTCGAGATCAGCCGACCAGAGGGATTCATCGACGTTGAATCCCTGCCGCTGCAGATGGCGCACAAGGATCTGGAACGTCCGCGACCGGGACCTCGAGGCGAAACGGAACGTCGACAAGAGCGCCGGCGGGTTCGGGCCCATCAGGCCGAGCGTTCCGCGACGCATGCCGGCGCCGGGGCGGATGCCGCACTCACCAAACACCAGCGCGGTGCCGGCGATCATGTTGAATCCCAGCATGTCCCCCGCCGAGCCGCCGATCGCAATCAGGCCACGCCGCATCGTGTGGCCGATCTCGTTCCCAGCGTCGCCGCCGATCAGAATCGCGCCGCCGGTCATTCCCTTGCGCGACCCCCGATACGCCGCGCCGACCAGGTGGCCGGCGTTCCCCTCCACGCGAATCAAGCCGCCGCGCATTTCCGCTCCCACCCAGCCCCCGGCGTCTCCCTCCACGCGGATCTCACCGCCGCGCATCTCGCTGCCGATGTGCCGGCCCGCGGGACCGTGGACGTGGATCTGGCCGGACTGCATCTGGGCGCCGATCCAATGCACGCCTGCGAGATTTCCTTCGAGGTCGAACCGTTTGTCGCCCGCGTCGCCCGAAACGGCGAACAACTCGGCCAAGGGAATCTTGCGGTTGCCGTGAAAGATGACGAACTGCTCGATCTCGGCCAACGACTTGTCGCAGGCCCAGTCGGGCGTAAGCCCCTCCACCTCGACGGGAACGGAAGTCTGGCCGTGATACGTCAGCCGCAGCGCCATGGAGGTTGGTTTCCTGTACTCTGAGGAGACGCCGGGAACCAAGCGCGCTCGACGACCGCCGCCGGCTCGCTTCGACGATCAATCAGTATCGAACGCTGCAGGGCTGATTTCCAGATGGAAAAAGGTGCGATCATTCTCTGCGGCGGCAAGTCGAGCCGCATGGGTCGGGACAAGGCCACCCTCCCGTTCGGCCCGGAGCAGATGCTGCAGCGCGTCGTCCGCCTCGTGGGCAAGGTCGTCGCGCTCGAGAACATCGTGGTCGTGGCGGCGCCCGAACAGGCGCTGCCGGAGTTGCTGACGGCCGTGACGGTGGCGCGTGATCGCTGCAAAGACCGCGGACCGCTCGAAGGGCTTGCGGCCGGCCTGCGGGCGCTAGCCGGCCGAGCCGATGCGGCGTACGCCACGGCCTGCGACGTGCCGCTGTTGGCGCCGGAATTCGTGGCCCGGATGTTCGAGCTCTTGGGTGATCACGAGATCGCCGTTCCTCGCGACGGCGAGTTCCACCATCCGCTCGCTGCCGTCTATCGTGTGACGGTGCTGCCCCAGGTTCAGGCATTGCTCGACGCCGACCGCTTACGGCCGAGATACCTGTTCGACGAAGTCGACTCGCGTCTCGTCGAGGTCGAAGAGCTGCGCTCCGTCGATCCTCAGCTCTTGACGCTGCAGAATCTGAACCAGCCGCAGGACTATCAGGCGGCGCTGGCCACAGCCGGATTTGCTTAACTGCCGCCCAGGCAGCATTCAGCGCCGCCTACAGCGGCCACCCCGCTGCTCTTGCTCGCCCGTCTGACGTGTGCCCGGTCGCACAGCGATTTGCCGATCCGCCAAGATTTTCCGTCTGATTGCGCCATGCCCCGCGTTCTTGTGGTTTGGCCGCCGATGCTGTTCCTCGGTCTGGGGCGCTGTAAACTTGGCCAACTGAGAATACACCACGGGAGTCATGCACCATGAGGCTCGCTCGAATTCTGTTTTGCGCCGCCGGCGCCGTGAGTCTGATCGCCGCCTTCGCCGAATTGGCGAGTGCGGCTACGCCGCTGGTGATCTGGGTCGAGGTGGATGGCTCGGCCTACCTACGCAACACGACGTCAGCCCCCATCTCGTTCGACGGCTACCAAATCGCGTCGGAGACGCATCGGCTCGACCCGGCGGGTTGGAAGAGCATTGCCGACTATGTTGCCGGCGGGCAGATCGCCGAGGTAATTGCCGCTCTAGGCCCCGGCGGCCTCACCTTTGGTGAAGCCAACCCGGGGCCCGGCAACCTGGCCGAGCTCAACTTGGGCGGCGTCGGCACGCTGCAGCCCGGCGCCCAGTTTGGCATCGGCAAGCCCTTCTTGGACCGTGGCTACGTCTCCGTCGATGTGACCGCGGACTTTTTCTACAAGATCGGCGGGGTGCAGAATGCCACCCCGGGCGACATCATCTCCCCGGACCCCGAGCCCTCCACCTGGCTGCTCGCCACACTGGCCGCGCTTGGCGTCGTGGCGACGCGGCGTCGCTGGCGGCGCTGACCCCCGCGATTGCATCACGCGGACAGATGTGCCGCCAAGCCGTTCAGCCAGTCCATCGAGCGTCTATTGTGCGCCGGGCCATCAGGGCGGAGCGGGGACGAACGGAGGCGGCGGCGCAGGGGGGGCGCGACGGTAGCCGCAACTTGCGTCAGGACAACGTCCGGTTTTCCGCGGCAGGGCGTTATAGTTCTATAGGCGCCCGTCCCAAACGCCTCGTCCGGAAGCGAAGACAATTGGCCAAGGGCACAAACCCAGGGAGTCGAGCGACATGCGTCAACATCTTCTAGCTCTCCTGTTCGGCTGGGCACTGGCTTCCATGGCCTCACCGGCGGTCGCTATGACGGACCTGGGGCTCTTCGTCGACGTCGATGGCACCGTCTATTTGTTCAACTCGACCGCTAGCCCCTTGTCGTTCGATGGCTACCAAATTGTATCCGAGACGAAGAACTTGGACCCCGTGGGTTGGAAGAGCATTTCCGACTACGTTGCCGGCGGTCAGATCACAGACGTAATTGCCGCTTTGGGTCCCGGTGGCCTCACGTTCGGGGAAGCCAATCCCAGCGACGGCAACTTGGCCGAACTGAACCTTGGAGGCGCCGCCACATTGCAGCCGGGCTGGGGGGGGAAGTTTGCCATCGGTAGGCCCTTCATTGGCCCTGGGTGGTGGGGCAACAACCAGTTCTTCTACCACTCGCCTGGCACGTCCGCCGCGATTCCGGGCGACATCTTCGTCGTCCCTGAGCCCTCCACTTGGCTCCTCGGCACTCTGGCCGCTCTCGGCCTCGTGGCGATGCGGCGATGGTGGTAGATCATTCCGCTGACGAGTGCTCCTCGGGCTACTGCGGTTGACTGGTCGTGAAGTTCGCGGCGGGAGCGAACCCGAGCCAGCCTGCCTAACGAGGTTCGCCGCGCGCCGTGGCCGATCACCGCTCGACCACCCAGACGTTGCGGTAGCGCACCGGATTGCCGTGGTCCTGCAAATAGAGCGGGCCAGGCTCGGGGCCTTCGGCAACGGGGGCCGCGGTGGTGGCGTGGGGGACGGAAACGTCTTCGTGGATCAACACGCCGTTGTGCTTCACCGTCAGCTTGGCGTCGGCCGTCTTCTTACCCTCGGCGTTGAAGCGCGCCGCCGTGTAGTCGATGTCGTAGGTCTGCCAGGTGAGCGGCGGCAGGCACATGTTCACCTTAGGCTTGGCCACGGTATAGATGCCTCCGCACTCGTTGTCTTGGCCCTCGAGGCCAAAGGAGTCGAGAATCTGCACTTCGTAGCGGCCCTGCAGATAGCAGCCGCTGTTGCCACGCCCTTGCCCTCGGTCTTCGGGCTGGTAGGGAGTGCGGAACTCCAGGTGAACCGCGCAGTCTTGGAACTTCCGCTTGCTCGTGGCGCCGTTCATGAGCAGCCCGTCCTCGGTCAGGCGGCCGCCGTCGAAGGCGTCGGCCGACTTGCCGTCAAACAGCACGACGGCGCCTTCCGGCGGCTCGGCCCCTAGCGTCGGGCTCTTCCGCGCCACGCGCTGGAGGCTGCCGAGCTTGGCGCCTTGCCGATTCGACACCACCAGCTTCCCGTCGACGAGCTTGGCTGAGCCGCGCTCGCTCTTGAAAGTCGCGCTGTCTCCGCGGCGTTCGCCTTCGCCGGCGACCGCCGCTTCCCCATCCCAGCCATCGCCCGGCAAGCCGCCACGGTAGGCCACGCTGCGGAACTTGCCGTCTCCCAGGGCAATGATCTGCACGCCGAACGGGTCGCCGCCCAACTCGCCGACGTACTCCCCCTGCACGGCGAAGTCGTCGTCGGTCTTCTCCGGATCCGTGAAGGTTGGACCGGCGGCGCCGACGATTGCCGCGTGGCAGAGCAGGAACAGGGCCGCAGAGACGGTTCGGAAGGCGCGCATCGTGGGGTTCACTATGGAGGGTGGTGTCGGGGAGGGCGTCGTCAGAGCCGGTCCATTGTAGTCTGGCAGCGGCCTCGAGCCGAGATTGCTGTGCCTGTGGGTTGTCCATCACACCGCTGAGGACGCGCCGGCGAGAACCCGCCTCCGTCAGCGCGAGATTAGTCGACCTTGGCCCTTCCGGCGCGCGGGTCGGCCTCGCCGCCTTTTCGATAGGCCGCCGTCAGTTCGTGCGGCAGCCACCGGCCGTCGCCGCCAGGGCGCGAGGCAAGGCAACTCGCCACGAATCCGCCGAGCAGGCCGAACAGGATCGTCCAGAGACTGTGTCCGACGATCAACAGCGCAATCTGCCGATCGCTGGGAAATTCGCCGTAGAGCGGGTCGCCTGCAGCGGGGTCGGGCACGAGCCACAAGGCGACGTGCATGAGGGCGGCTGCCGGGAACAGCGTGATGAACCAGAAGGGCGGAAAGAACGCGAACAAGAGAAACACCCCTCCGGCCGCAAGGTAACCTCGCGCGAACGGCTGACCGGGACAGAAACAGACAACGCCAGCACAAATGGCGCTCCCCAGGGCCACCAGCGGCGCCACCAGGCCCACGCCCTCCGGGTCGGCCAGCGCCGCGGCGAAAAACGCGGCGATCGCGGTCGCGAAGAACAGCGAACGGAGCGACCACCTGGTCGGCGCAGGGCTCTGCCGGGCTGGGCCGTCGGTCAGGCTCATTGCCTCATCTCTTCCCTCGGACGCTCGGGATTGTTGTCCGCCTGTGGCGTCGCTTGACCCAGGGCTTTGCGTCGCCATTGGGTCGTGCTGGCCTTGCCGTGCGATACGGTCCACACCTTGGAGAAGTTCTTCGACAATTCCGCCAACACCTCGGCGCTCGGGGCCTGCCAGACGTTGAGGCAGCGAACTCGCTCGGCGGCGTTGATCGCCTGGGCGAGCTCCGCAGTCATCGCCGGACCTGTCACGGCCACGGTGCAGGTTCCGTCCAGGTCGAAATGCGGCCGCCAATCGGCCTTAGCTGCTCCCGCGATCCGCTCGGCTTCGGCCAGCAACCGATCCGGCCCATGATTCATGTCGGCCCACGGCCACACGAAGAGCGTGGCCATGGTCAGGAGGAGAAACAGACTGCGAAGGGTAAATCGCGTCACTTGCGTTCCCAGATCAACGATCCATCTTGCGACTGGCCCGGCTTGAACGCGTCCGACAGAATGCTCTCGACTGCTGGGGGCGGAGCTGAGTCAGACGTAAGTTCAACGATTCGTTTCGCTTCGACCAGCGCTCGCGCGGACTGATCGGTCAGCAGACCAGGAACGAAATCCAGTCCAACTTCATCGCTTCCCCCGTAAGTCCACATCAAGACCCACGCATCACCTTCACCTCCCTGGTCATGAAGGACCATTTTCATCGCGTGGTCGAGCAACCTGGCCTGACGTTGCTCCTCGACGAGTTTATGGCGGACAAGGGCGAACCCGATCGCCACCAGCGTCATGGCAACGAGCAGCGCCCGTAGGCTGAACGTCCGAAGTGGGAAGGCGAGTTTCACGTGGCAGGCCGCTCGTCCCTCAGCCGGTGCAGATACAGCCCAGCGAGCATCCCCAGCACGGCGAATACCAGCGTCCAGCTACACTCGACGATGCCGTGGGCGCCTCGATAGTACTCGAGATCGAACGTATCATCGTAAAAGTGATAGTCTCGGCCCAACAGTTTCAAGACATACTGAGACGCACGGGTTGTCGGGAGCCTGAAGTGGTACTGCATGACGGCGTAGCTCCACCCGCCAACCGCAAAGCCCACGCTCCATGGCCTGCGGCGGATGGCCCATTCCAGGACGGAATAGACCAACAGCACATAGGTGGGAAAGAAGATCGCGGCCTCCCAATAAAGATTGGCGTTCCAAACTGCGGTCACGATCGCCGCGACGAAGGCAGTGCCGACAAAGAGCCACTTCAGGGAGAACGAAGGTTGCATGGCTTCGCCAGTCAGGGCTCGCGCCTCCGCAAGGCCACCACGGTGTCCTTGATGAGCTTGTTCAGGAAAAGGTAGAGGGCGCCGTAGGCGGCTCCCGAGATCAGAATATCTTCCAGGAACACCCACTTCAGATTGCGGGCAGGGTCCGTCACGAGGACACAGGCGCCGCTCAACAGGCTGATCCCCAGGCATCTGGCCAGCAGCCCCAGGAACAGGCACTGCAAGACGATCCGCAAGCATTTCGCCGGAAATCTAGCCATCGCGTGATCCTTGGGGCGCCCAGCCGGCATTGTCCCGCGCGAAGCTGAGGCCAGGCAAGATCGCGCGGGCGAGATGATCGCCGAGCCCAAGTCGCCCGGCGGCCCTGCTAAGATGGAGCGCACCCATCCGTTCGGCAGTGCCGCCAACGATGGCGCCACGAAGAGGGGCATCCCCAGCTACTCCGGCTCGCTAGCCGGCTGTTCGACGTCGGCCTGCTCGGACTCGACCTCACTAACATCGAGCGCGTCACCCGGCGCCGTCGGCGGCTGCAAGGGGAATCCGCCCCGGGCCTTCACGAGTTGCCCGTTCCGGTAGACGCCGTGCTTTGTAAAAAGATTACATTCCGCATTCAGCTTGCCCGACAACTCCGCGCAAGCCGCGCTCCCGACAAACGTATCTTCTAGGTCCATCCTCTCGCATCGCGATAGTCGCGCGAGGGCGTCGATACAACCATCGTCAAGAAGTAGTCCGTGGAGCCAAAGGTACTCTAGCTGGGGACAAGCCTGGGCAATCGATGTGGTACAGGCGTTCGAGAAGAGAATCGAGCGCAGTTCTAGACGAGCGAGCGACGGTGGAAGCTGCAGCGACCGCAGGTCTGCGTCGGTCAGCGACCCGCGCAGGCGCAAAGTGTACAAGCTGGGCCCGAGCAATGGCTGAATGCCGCGACCTGTGAGGTGGTCGCAGTTGGTCATTGTCAGATCTGCAAGCCGCGCAGGCGCGGGCACTCCAAGCAACTGCTCGTCGCGAAACTCCCCGGCGTCGACATCGATCTCCTCGAGAGCGGGGCCAAGCATTGGGGCGAAGGCACGGCCGCTCAGGCCCTGACACTCCACTAGCTGAATGGATTTCAGCGTAGCCGGCCAGACAAGGTTTCGATTCTCGAGGCCATGCAAGTCAGCCCCCCAAACGAACAGCGACTGCAGCTTCGGCCGCACGAGGCACGCAAATCCCACCGCGGTCAACGCTTCATTTCCCTCGACCGTCAGCTCCAAAAGGCTGTCCAGCGGCTCGAGGTACGCGCAACACGCGTCGTCCCACCGTTCGCCGACCAACTCCAACTTCTGCAGATCAGGCAGCGCCGCCAAGTGCGGCAACGCATCGCGGACACCGTCGTCTTTTTCAAAATAGTACGGTAGATAAACCTCGACGACCCGCGGCAGCTTCGCGAGACCGAACGCCAGCTTCCAATCTGGCGCGGAAAAGGGATCGACGCTCGCGTCGTCGGCGTTGTCGGCGTCGGTAATAACGTCGCCACCGACCGCCACGATCGCCTGTGCGGCGCGTTTCTGGTCCAGCACGCGCTTCGCTCGCCGGCCAGCAAAAGCCAACACGACACACGTTACCGCCATCATCACGAGCGCATTGCGAAGCGAGAACGAGAGGGGGCGGCGAAAGAGAGGTCGCATTGTGCGTTGCCTAGACGAAATCAGCGGACTCTCGCATCAGGCAACAAGATCGCGACGTCTTCCAGGACCACCCACTTCAGATTCCGGGCGGGGTCCGACATGATGACGCACGCTTGGCCGGCAGCCCAAGTGGTCGCCCATACGGCATTGTCCCGCGCCGCAAGAGCGTGCTGCAAGATCGCGTTGTCGGCAGCATGGGCTCCTTCACCCACCCACCCCCTTCCTCCCCAACCCAAACTGATCCCCCACCGCCGTCGGCTTGCCCTCTGTGAAATCGATCTCCAGCATCTTCTCGCTCTGCACGTCGCGGCCTTCTTCGTCGCGCAGGGTGGCGATGATCTTGCGCGTGTGCGTGTCGATCACTTCGCCGGTCGAGGGATAGGCATAGCGGCCGTCGAGGCTGAAGGTGACCCAGCCGGGCTCGTCGCGCAGCGCGATGCTGGCCACTTGCCGCGGCGGCAGTTGTTGCAGGTCGAACAGGTGCAGTCGCTGGTTGGCGGCGTCCGTGACCCACACTTCGCGCTCGTCGGGCGTGACGCCGATGCCGTGGCTGGGGCAGCCGTGGCGTTTGACCGGACCCTGCTGGTAGCCCTGCACCTCCACGCGATGCAGCTTGCGGCCGGTCGTCAGGTCGCCGATCTCGAAGCCGAGCAGGTTGTTCAGGTTCACGAAGCAGAGCGTTTGCGCGCCGTTCACCGTGAAGGGGCGGATGCTGTCGGCAAAGGGGCCGACTGTGCCGACGACGTCGAGCGAGTGGGCGTCGACAACGGTCAACAGCGGCGACTTGAGCCCCGCCAGATAGGCCCGCCGGCCGTCGAGCCCGCAGATAGTGTTGTGAGCGCCGGAGTTGGGCGAGATCTTGCGGAGCACGTCGCCGGTGGCGGCGTCAACCACGTGCCAGTGCGGCCCCTCGAGCGAAGGCAGAAAGAGGCGAGCGCCATCGGGCGTCAGCGACATCCGGTCGCAGCCCCCTTCGTAGCCGCGCTCCCACAGGATCTCGTCGGTCAGCAAATCTAGGCACTGCAGCTTGTCAAGCGTGCTGATATAGAGCCGGCCCGTGCCCGCGTTCGCGCAGACGCCCTTCACGTTCGAAGGCTTTCCCTGCGGATCGAGGCCGCGGGTGGGAATGCGGCGCACGAAGCGGTGCCCGTGGTCGATGTCGAACACGAGCACGCCATGCCCGCCGAACTCGAGCAAGTTGCGCACTCCCGGCGCGGCGACGTAGAGGCGGCGGCCGGATGGGGCGGCCTTGGTGGTCGGCGGCGTTTGTTGGGCGGCGCTGCTGGAGGCAAGGACAGCCAGCATGACCACCGAGAGGGCAAAGCGGGAGGGACGCATGGGGGGAGTCCTCGGGAGGGGTTTGGGCGGACGGCCGTAGTCTAGCAGCGCCGCGGCCCGGGCCCCACAAACCTGCTGAGCAGGGTTGCGCAGCGGATTGGGGCGGGTAGACTCAGGGCGTCTGACGGGCAAGCGCAACTCGCCTTAACACCAGGAACACTGCTGATGGCTCGTGTGGTCCGCTTTCACGCGCTCGGGGGCCCCGAGGTTCTGCAAGTCGAAAATGTCGACGTCCCGCCGCCGGGCCCCGGCGAGGTGCGGATCGCGGTCAAGGCGCTGGGGCTCAATCGGTCCGAGGCCATGTTTCGCGCAGGCAAGTATTTGGAGCAGCCGAGCTTTCCCTCGAAGCTCGGCTACGAAGCCGCCGGCACGATCGAGTCGATCGGCCCCAACGTGACCGGGTTCCAGGTCGGCGATGCGGTAAGCACGATTCCGGCCTTCTCCCAAGGACAGTACGGCGTCTACGGCGAGCTCGCGGTTGTGCCGGCGGCGGCCGTGGCCCGGCATCCCGAGTCGCTCGGCTGGACGGCGGCGGCCGCGATTTGGATGCAGTACCTTACCGCCTATGGCGCGCTGATCGACATCGCCAAGGTCGGCCGCGGCGACTTCGTGCTCATTCCGGCCGCCTCGAGCAGCGTCGGCATCGCGGCGATCCAAATTTGCAACTTCGTCGGCGCCACGCCGATCGCCCTCACGCGCAAGAGCGACAAGCGTGCGGCGCTCGAGGAGCAGGGAGCGCCGCACGTGATCGCCACCGAGGAACAAGACCTGGTGGCCGAGACGCAGCGAATCACCGGCAGGCGGGGAGCGAGGGTGGCCTTCGACCCGGTCGGCGGCCCGTCGATCGCTAAGCTGGCGGCCGCGCTGTCGCGGGGCGGCGTTCTCTTCGAATACGGCGTGTTGAGTGCAGAGCCTGCCGTGCTGCCCACCTTAGACCTGATCGGCAAGTCGCTCTCGATCCGCGGCTACCTGCTGTTCGAGATCACGTCTGATCCGCAGCGGCTCGAGCCAGCCAAGCAGTTCGTATTCGAAGGACTGAAGGCCGGGCGGCTGAAGCCGGTGGTCGCCAAGACGTTCCCGCTCGAGCGGATCGCCGACGCGCACCGGTACCTGGAGTCGAACGCGCAGATCGGCAAGATCGTGGTCACGGTCTAACGGAGAATCGGCTCGCCCGCGCCCCGGCGAGCGGCCCGGCGTAAGCCAGCCGACCTACCCCCGCGACGCGCGACGCCACGCCGCCAAGCCGCAGATTGCGAGCGCCTCTAGCGCCGCCAGCCACGTCGCCGGCTCGGGGACAGCCGCAGCGCCGCCGGTCTGACCAAATTGCCGCTTCAGCAGCCCAAAGTCGCCCAGGTCGACGTTGCCGTCGCCGTTCAGGTCGCCGATCGCTGGCCCAAGCTGCGCGCCTAACCCGCTCTTGAGGACGACGAAGTCTCCCACGTCGATGCGGCCGTCGCCGTTGAGGTCGCTATCGCCTGATTGGGTCTTCCCGTAGTCGGCTTGCAGGGCCGCCACGTCCTTGTCGTTCACCACGCCGTCTTGATTGACGTCGCCGTAGCTCGTCCAGGTGCGGCCGAAGCTCGACTTCACGAAAGCAAAATCGGTGAGATCGACCTTGTGGTCGCCGTTGGCGTCGCCCAAGAGGGTGTCAGGCGCGGCGATCGCTTGGTAGTGAGAGTTGATTTCGGCCTTCGAGAGCGGGCGGTTGTAGAGCACGGCTTCGTCGAGAACGGCCAAGATCGACTCGTTCGTGTTGTCGCCGAGTTGGAACCGCGGCAAATCGACCGACACCGGGTTCGTCCCCTCGAGTTCGCCGTTGACGAACAGGCTCATCCCGGCCTCTTCGCGGCGGAACACCAGATGGACGAACTCGTTCACCGGGGCGGAATAGCCGGGCTCGAATAGGTAGTTCGCTTGCCCGAACTCGGTGAACCCAACTTGATGCGTGAGGTAGAACTGGTCGAGCTCGAGCGCGCTGCCCGGCAGCACGAAAGGCGCTCCCCGCAGCAACTTGCTGGAGCTGGGAGTGGAGCCGGTTTTCTTGATAATGAACTCGGCCGTCCAGTTGCCTCCCACGGGGGCGCCGTCGAGCACGATGCGGTCGTCGACGCCGTTGAACTGCACCGCCTTGCCCACGAGCCCCGGCACGTTGAGCACGGGGCCGTTCGAGCCGGGGTCGGCCTTGCCGGTCAGCGGATCGCTGCCGAGATCGGCGAAGGTGTCGCCCGTGGTTTCCTCGAAGGGGAGCCAGTTGAGCGGGGCGCTGGCCTCGATGCTGGTGATCCAGCCCGCCCGCGCCGTAGCGGGCGCAACGGCGGCGCAGCCCAGCGCGAGAGCGCCCGCGGTCAGTGGCCGGAACCAGCGGAAGGTTGGCATCGGAAGTGTGTTCCCCACGCGAGTAACTCGGAATGGTGAGGGCTTAGGCGCTGGCCGGCGGTCGCGTCGCCTGGTCCATCGCCAGAGCGAGCAACAGGTCGTCGTCGACCGCGCCGGTGGCGCCGAAGTTGTTCTTGAGCAGGCCAAAATCATTCAGGTCGACGCGGCCGTCGCCGTCGGCGTCTCCATGGGCGAGCGACGCGCCTGAGCCGAAGTTGGCCTTGAGCAGGCCGAAGTCATTGAGGTCGACGTCGCCGTCGCCATCGAAATCGCCGCCTAGCGGGGCGGCGCCGGCGGCGGCCGTCACGTTGATCGTCACCAGCGTCGGGCTCGAGACGAAGAACCCGTCGCTCGCACGATAGGAGAACGCATCCTGCCCGACGAAGCCTGCGTTGGGCTTGTAGACGAAGGAGCCGTCGGCGGCGAAGGTCAGT
Organism: Pirellulales bacterium; assembly: GCA_046349955.1. Lineage (GTDB taxonomy): Bacteria > Planctomycetota > Planctomycetia > Pirellulales > JBGAPH01 > JBGAPH01. The sequence continues at coordinate 145,970 of JAXMBI010000009.1, forward strand.
TGCCCGTGTTGCGGCCCCTCGGCCAAGGTGGCCGCAAGCGGGTCGCCATCGGCGTCGGTGTCGTTGGCCAAGACCGTGAAGTCGGCCTGCGACGACTGATAATGGCGGGCAATCTCCGCCGGCGTGAGCTCGCGGGCATAGAGGGCGATCTCGTCGAGCCCGCCGTGCCAGAATTCGATCGAGTTGATCGGATTTCGGCCGATCCACACGGTATCGGCGGAGACTCCAGGCTGGATGTCCCCGTCGACTTTGCCCTTCAGTTCCCCATTGACGAAAAAAGTCGTGTCGAAGCCGGAATCAAACACTGCCGCCACGTGCGTCCATTGGTTGGTCGGAATGGAGTAGTTGGGCAGCCGATAGTTCTTGTAGTCGAACGTCGTGAACATGAGCTGCGGGCCATCGGAGCCAAAGGCCCAGCCACTGCCGAAAACGTTGTCGCGTGTCGTGATGATTCCCTGAACCGAGTTCGTTTGTGAGGGGCGGATCCAGGCTTCGATGGTGAAGCTTTGTTGCAGAGATTTCGCCTGGCCGCCAAACGGGACCGAGGCGCCGCTCTGTCCGTCGAAACTGACCGAGGCGTCGTCATCGTGCGGCAGGGCCGACGGCTTACCGAGTTGCACGTTGCCTTGGAACCCGCCACCGCTGTAATTGCCCGCCGTGTCGACGAAGTGCGCCGCCCCTGGCGCTTCTCCCAACCGCCAATAGGCCAGCGGCCCGTCGGCGAGCACCGCTTGGGAATAACCCTGCCGGCGCAGCTCGCCCCCGGCCGCTACGTCGTAATGATCGGCGACGCCCGCGGGCCGATGATTCACCGCGATGGGCGCCACGAGGGCGGTGCTGAGCGGCGTGCCCGAGCCAAGGTAGCCCTGATCGTCGGCCGTGAGCGACAGGTTCGTCTGGCCTGCGAATCCGCCGGGCGCTTCGTAATTCAGCGTGGTCAGCGCCACGTTCAGCTTGGCCAGCGGTCCCACGACCGTCACCGCCGCCGAGTTGTTTGCGCCGTCGGCGATCTGCACCCCGTCGAGAGACCCGAACGAGAGCTTACCTTGACCGACCGCCAGCGCCAGGCGGAATTCGGCCTGCTGGCCCACGTCGCCGACGACGTCGGGATCGCTCACGCGGATGCCTGGCAGCGGCCCCGTTTCGCCCGTGGCAGCCGCGAGCTGACCCGGCACGATTACCTGCGGCGCTTCGTTCACGTTCGCAAGCTGCACGACGAACGTCCGTTCGAACGTCAGGCCGCCGCCGTCGGTCACGCGCACCCGCACCGGGTAGCGCGGATTTGCCTCGAAGTCCCCGTTGAACCCAGGCGCGGTCCGCAGTTGGTTGCCGACGATCTCGAAGCGGCCTCCCGCTGAGTCGACCAGCGAGAATGTCAGCGGCTTTTGATCGACGACCGCCGCGGTGAAAATGCCTTCGCTCGGCCCGACGGCGTGGTAGGTGAGCTTGAAATCGGCCGGCGAGTTCGACAGCAGCGGCTTGCCCAGCGGCACGACCTCGTTCGGCGAGAGGACCGCGGCGCCTGCGACGTTGAACTCGCCGAGAAAGTTCGCGTAGAGCCCTGCCTCGAGCCAGCCGCTAGCCGCACTGTCGTCGCCTGGACCGAGCACCGCGAGCGCGTCGGCATGTCCCTGTGGCCCGGAAGCCGACCAATCGGCAATGCTTCGCCAACCGACGGGATCAAGCTTGCCGGCCTGCGATTCGATCTGATAGGCGTCGAACGTAAGGGTGTCGGGGCCCAGGTTGGCGAGCTGCGCGGTTCCATCGGGCGCAAACAGCAGCGCAAGCCCCACGGCTGCGAAGTCGACGTCCGTCGCAGTCAATTCGCCAACGACCGTGCCGGCGGGCGAGTTCTCCGGCAAGGTGACGTTCGAAATGTTGAGCTGCCCAGGCCGCTCGTTGACGTTCGTAACATCGATCGTTAAGTCGCGCTCGAAGAACAGGCCGCTGCCGTCGGTCGTGCGGACGCGAATCACCTGGCTCTTGGCGGCCTCGTAGTCCAGGTCGGCGTTCGGAGCGACGGCCAGCAGATCGCCCGAAATCTCGAAGCGCCCGCCCGCCGAGTCGATCAGACTGTAGACAAACGTGTCGCCCACGTCCTGATCGACCGTGGTGAATTTGCCGACAACGAAGTGGGCGGGCGAGTTCTCGGGAACCTGCGCTCCATCGAGCTGGATGCCCGTGGGCGTCTCGCTGACGTCGGTCACGGCGATCGGCAGCGAGACATCGACGCTCAGCCCCCCTGCGTCGATGGCCCGCACGGTGATCGAGTGTGTGGGCGCCGTCTCGAAGTCGAGCTGCGGGCCGGCCGCGACCACGACCTGATCGCCGTCGAGGGTGAACCGCCCGCCTGCCGAATCAAGCAGAATGAAGCGGTGTGTGTCGCCCGCGTCGGGATCGCTCACGTGCAGCGTGCCCACCGGCGCGAGCAGGCCGGAGTTCTCCCGCACGCTCGCCGGATCGAGGGTAATCCCGGTCGGCGCAACGTTGAACGCCCACCGCGGCTCCAACCGCTCGAGTTCAGCCCGCCGACTCCGTCGGCCGTGCGCCGCGCGCTGTTTCCGCCTCATTGCAAGCCCAGAAGAAAGACCCGGTGATTCCGCAGACTCGGAACCAGTCTAACCAGGCTTTTCTGGGTTTGCACGGATTTCGCTTCAATCCGCCCCGAGCAGCGGACCAGCTGTGCGGGCAACGGTTGCCTGCGAGCCAAGTCGCGGAGCGACAAATCTAGATCGTCGGTCAGACCGACGCCTCTATTTCGTCGCCGCGGCCCCCACGTCCTGATACCAGGCCGCCGGCTCGAGCGGGAACGATTGCACCTGCTTCGACTGCGGATCGAACGAATCGAGGGTCGCGCGGCGGAGTTGCAAGTTTTCGTAGGTGCGGAAGTAGAACACTCGGTTCGTGAGGTCGGAGACCGACACCCACTCGGTGCGATCGAAGTGATCCTGGCCATTCACGAGGCTGGCCGCGGGGCCCACTGGAATGTCGACGTTGTTGAGCAGGTGCAGCGCCAGGTTGACCCCCGCCTTGACGTCGGCTGCTTGCTTGGCGAGACCCTGCAGGATCGCAGCCCGCACGAAACGGGCGGCCGGTGAATAGTCGCCCGGCAGCCCGCGGAGTCCCGAGCCCATGCCAAATTCCGCAATCGTTTGTCCTTCGAGCTCCAGCTTGGGCACGTCGGCGGCCTGCAGGCTGGTGTAGTTGCCCAGGTTGGTGATGTGCCAGTCGTAGGTCGGCGAGTTGGTGATGACGCCGAGCGGGGCGTCGTGCAACTTAAGCGTGCCGCCCTGGGTGTACTCGATCACGAGCGAGGCGCCCGTGGCATCGGTGACGCGGAAGTGGAGCGGCATCTCGAGCGGCACTTGCGGCAGCTTGCCGCTCACCACGGTGATTTCGTGGATCCGCTGCTTCGTCTCCGCCACCGTCGCGCAGTTGCCCAGAATCCACGATACGACGTGAACCGAGAGCACCGCTTGCTCGGGCTTGGCTTCGCCCGGCGGCGTGAACTGGGCATAGCCGGGCAGATAGAACGCGCCGCAGCCGAGTCCCGCTTCATTCAGCCCTTCGCCCAAGAACGGCTGTCCGAAGAAGTTGATGCCCAGGCAGGCGTAGCGCGGCGTCCACGTTGCCCCTTGCTTGCCGTCGCCGAGGTCGGCAGTCAGCTTGTAGCCGCGCGGCACAAACAGCAGCGCGGCGTCGAGATCGATGCCGAATTCGAGCGAGCGGGCGCTGATCACCGTGCCGTCTTGGGCCACGAGGGTCACGCCCGTGCAGGCCAGGCCGATTTGGGCGGACAACAGGACAACGGCCAACAGGCCCAAGAGTTTCGCGTACATGCGGGAGGCTCGCTACGGTGGGATTGCGGTGGGAAAAACGTGTCCCGGCGGACGGAGCAGCCCGCCATGCAAGCGTAGCTTGCAGAATTGCGCCCCTCGGCTCGCCCGACAGCTCGCTAATCCCGCTTGAGGGCCTTGAGCTGCGCCGCCTCGGGGAGCGCCTTGTAGTAGGGATCGAGCGGGTAGCAACCCGAGACGAGCCCGTTGCGGGGGGCGGTCGTGCAGTCGCTGAAGGTCCGGCAAATCTGCTTGCGGGCAAGCGTCCCTTGCTCGAGCGCGTCGGCCGGCAGCTCGGGATACGAAAGGACCATGCGGCCGAGGCCCACGGAGTCGATCCAGCCCTGCCGCACGACGGCCTGGGCCACCTGCGGCAAGAAATCTTGCAGATAGCTGTAGCCCGTGCCCACCAGCGGCAGCCCTGGGACCGCCTGCCGGCATTGCCGTGCAGCATCGATTTGCCGGCAGACTCCCACGAGCGGGTCTTCCGGCGGCGCGTAGCCGTCGCTCGGCGGAAAGAGCGCCGGCCGCTGCAGGTGCGGGTTGTAGTAGGGGCTGCCAGCTGTGAGGTTCACCGTGGCCACGCCCCACTCGAGCAGCCAACGGAGCAGGTCGAGCGGTTCGCTCAGGTCGATGCGCGTGGGGTCGCTCGAGTCAACGCCGAAGCCGCAATCGTAGGGCAACATCTCACCGTACGGCATCGGCACGCCCACCTCGCCGCCGGCGACATAGGGGACGCTGTCGAACACGCTCAACCGCACCCCGATGATCAAGCCCGGCGCTTCGCCGCGCAGCCGCTCGATGATCGTGCGGAGCAGCCGCGTGCGCCCCGCCAGGTCGCCGCCAAACGGGCCAGGGCGCCGGCGAGCGCTCAGGAACTCGTGCAGCAGATAGCCGTGGCAGGCCTTCACGTCGACGAAGCGGAAGCCCACCTGCTGGGCGAGCTTGGCGGCGTCGACATAGCGGTCGGCCAACCGCTCGAGATCGCTGTCGCTCCACACGACCGAGTCGTCCTGCGGCGCGATGCCGAACTTGGGGTCGAGCAGCGGATGGTGGTAGGCGATGCGCGGCTCGAACCGCGGTCCGCGCGGCTTCGAAAATCGGCCCGAGTGCGTTAGCTGCAGGCCGACGAGCAGATCGTCGTCGCGGCCGAAGCGTTCGCGGTGGGCGCTAGTTAGCGCCTCGAGCAGCGCGGCTAAGCCGGCGCGGTTCTCCGGCGTGGCCAGCGTCTGACGAGGATTGGCCCGGCCATCAGGCTGCACGGCCGCCGCTTCGCCCCCCCAAATCAGCTTGGCGCCGCTCAAGCCGAAGTTCCGCCACCGCCGCAACGTGTGGGGCGAGGGGGCGCCATTGGGCTCGGCGTCCCAGCCTTCCATGGGATGGATGCACCAGCGGTTGCCGACCGTAACGCCCCCGATCTCGAGCGGCGCGGCCAGCGGCGAGCCCGCGGCGGCCGTGAGAATCGCTTCATCGACGGGCAGCTCGCAGCCGAGTTCGGCCAGCCGCTGCGCGAGTCCGGCGGCCCCTTTGAGTTGAGCGACGCGCGGAATCATGACGGGCTGGCCGCCGCGCACGCGGTTGCGGCTGGCGCCGCGTACATCCGCTCGATCACCTCGGCATGGCGGCGCGCGATCACTTCGCGCCGCAGCTTGAGCGTGGGAGTGAGCTCGCCCGATTCGATCGTGAAGGGATGCTCGAGCAAGGCAAACCGGTGGACCTGTTCGCAGTCGGCAACGTTCGCCAACCGCGCCGCGATTCGCTCGGCGACGACCGCGCGGACCTCGGCCTCCTCGAGCCGATCAGGCAGCGCGGCGGCCCGGCCGCGCAAGAGCAGCGTTTGATCGAGCTGAGCGAAGTCAGGCACGATCAAGGCCGCCAAATGGCTGCGGCCGTCGCCGAGCACGACCGCCTGGGCGATCAGCGGATCTTCGGTCAGCAATGCTTCGAGATAGACCGGCGCCACGTTCTTGCCGGCCGAAGTGACGATCAGTTCTTTCTTGCGGCCGGTGATCTTGAGATAGCCGTCGGCGTCGATCTCCCCCAGGTCCCCCGTGTGCAGCCAGCCCTCGCGGACGGTGGCGGCCGTGGCCTCGGGCAGATTCCAATAGCCCACCATCACGTGCGGACCGCGGGTAAGGATTTCGCCGTCGTCGGCGATGCGAATCTCCACGCCCTCCACAGCCCGGCCGGAATACCCAATTTGGTAGGCATTCAGCGATGAGGCGCTAATAACCGGAGAGCTTTCGGTGAGGCCATAGCCCTGCAGCAGCGGCACTCTTTGGCTGAAGAAGTACTCCGCCAAGTAATCAGGCAAGGCAGCGCCGCCCGAGCCGATGGCGCGCATCCGGCCTCCCAGGAGCGACTGCAGGGCGCCCGGGGTGTTGAGTTGCCCGACTTCGGACAGGCGGCGATGGAGCTTCTCGAAGAAGTAGGGCACGCCGCTCATGATCGTGGGCCGCAGCCGCACGCAATCGGCGATGATCGTTTCGCGGCTGCCGGCCAGCGCCAACTGGTAGCCGCAGGCTAGCCACGAGTAGAAATCGCAGGTTCGGGCGAAGATGTGGCTCAAGGGGAGCCAGCAGAGGCGCAGGTCGTCGCCCGTCATCTCGAACGCCTGCATCGTCGCCAGCGCGTTGGTCGTGAGGTTGCCGTGGCTGAGCATTACGCCCTTGGGCTCGCCGGTCGTGCCCGACGTGTAGAGCAGCGTCGCCAAATCGCTTGGCTGAAGCTGCTCGAGGGCTTGTCGCTCCAGGCGTTCGCCGGCGGCCGCGTCTTCAGCCGCCGCCAGTTCGGCCAGAACCTGCGGCGCTTGCCCGTCAAAGCGCATGTCGGTCGCCTCGTGCGCGAGAAACCGCTGCGGCGTCGACAGCGTGTCGGCCGCGCCGGCCAGCCTTTCAGCAAGTTCCGCGTTCGAAACAATCGTCAGCCGCGCGCCCGAGTCGTTGATCTGGTACACGACCTGCGGCCCCGAAAGCACCGCATGGATCGCTACGTGAACGCCGCGGCAAAGCTGCACCGCGAGATCGACGACCAGCCATTCGTAGCGGTTCTCGCACACATGGGCCAGGCGGTCGCCGGGCTCGAGCCCCAGCCGCGCGAGCGCTGCGGCCGTGCGGCGCACGTCGCCGGCGAACTCAGCCCAGGTAATCGGGCGATCGCCGCCGCTGGTGCGCTGCCAAAACGCGACGCGGTCAGGCGTCGACGCAATGCGGCGGTGAAACAACTCAACGAGCGTGTGGGGATGGTTCGTCACGGGCAGCAGCGCGTCGATGCGAGTGGCGGGTTCAACCGACGGCTCGCGAGGGCTGAGAGCCGCCGGTCCGACCGATTCTACTAGCGGCCGACCGCCATTGCCACGCAGCCGACCTCAGCAGAGGCGTTAGCCCGCCGCCATCGCGCGCATCTCGGCTTTCCCGGCCGCTGAACTCGTCTGGCCGCGCCGCGTGGGACGCAGCACTTCGGCTTGGCCGCGTTTGGCTTGACCGGCGGGGGGCCGCGGGCCGAACACCATCCGCACCCATTCGGGCGGCACGAACGCCAGGTTGCAGATCAGCATCGCCAGACCAAACGTAGGCATGCCCAAGAAGAGCACGATGCCCAGGTGCAGCGGCAGGGCCAGCAGGAGCATCACGGGGCGTGTGAACCGCGGCCAGATCAGCGCCGCGTAGAACAGTTCCCAGAAGAGCACCGTGTGGGTGGCCAGCGCCACGAGCACCGGGTGGTGCGCGAGCCAGGTCATGTCGATGGATTGATATTCTTGAATCGCCACCGCGCCCCACATCGCGGTCCCGTCCCACCAAGCCGCGCCTTGCAGCTTGGCCATCCCGGCGAACATGTAGATGATGCACAGATGAATCTGGGCGAGACGGATCGCCACGTTGGTGTTGATCCGCGGCGCGGCCGCCGGCAGCTTCAGCCCTTCGCGCCGGGCCGCCAGCCAGCGGTCGAGCGAATAGGCCTCGCCGCACGGCCCCACTGCCAGGTACATCGCCAGCATGGCGTTGCACTGGTCGAGTCCGTAGAGCGAACCGGTGAGCCGGTGGATGTACGAGACGGTGATCAGGAATGACAGCCCTGCCATCAAGCGGCTGTAGAGCCCGAGCGTGAGCAACGCGAAGACGCAGAGCGCCCCCAAGTGCAGCATCCAGAGCACTGCCGGCGAGCGGATCAGCCAGAAGTGGCTCCAGGCCCAACCATCGGCTTGCAACCGCGCAAGCAGATCGAGGTCGACCCAGGGGTTCGGCCCGAAAAACGCCTGAAAGTCCTTGGCCCACACCAGGTGGGTATAGAACAGCATGGCGCCTGCGAGGATGCGGATCAGCCCCAGCGTGGCGGCGTCTTGGGGCGTGAACCAGAAGCGGTTCCAGCCCTCCCAGGCGGTTTGCAGCCAGTCGACGATTGGCCGAGTGAAGCGGTTCATCGCAGTTGCTCCGCCGTGAACGTCGCCAGCACTCGGTCGGGCGGGTAGGACCGCGGATCGTCGAGCTTGGCCCCTTGCGCCACTTCTTGCGGCGGGGCGATCAGGTGCCGCCGCAAGTAGAGCGTCACTTCTTCGGCCCCCGTGGTCTGCACCAAGTGCTTGGCGAAGGAGCGGACCATGGCGTCGCGCAGCTCGTTCTGCTGCTGGCTGTCGAGCGTGTTCACGAACTCGCTGAGCATGAAGTGGCGATGGTAGAGCAACCGCGGCCTCTGCTCGGCGACGCTCGGGAAGATGCCGGTGGTCTGCGAGCCGTCGGGCAGCCTGAGCTCGTAGCGAATTAGGTGCGCCGGCCCAGGCTCGGGAGCGAAGAAGCGATAGCCATTGTCGAGGAACGCCAGCCGCAGGTAGGGGTGCAGGGCCGACTCCAGCGTGCCTGAAAGGGCCGAGGTGGAGGGGGCCATGGCCCAAGGGCCGACGAACACGGCCGTCACGTGCAGGGCCACGAGCGCGCTGATCACAAGGCGCCAGCGCAGCGCCAGGGGCGGGGCGGCTGGAGCGGTGGGGGTTGCCGTGCTCATGAGGGCTGCCGAGTGCGAGGGCTCGAGCGGGGCAAACCGAACTCGCCCCGACATCAGCCCGTTATCGGCCGCCGCACGCCCCGCGTCAAAGCCATTCGCCCCAGCCGGCCGCGCTCTCCCCAAAAAGCGAAACCCTCACACGGACCGCGGTCCGTGTGAGGGTTAAGCGCAATGTAACGTTGCACGCTTGTGGGCCGGCCGAGCACGTGAACGCGCCCCCGAGCCCAGCAGCGAGCGGTTACTTGGCCGAAGCCACTTCGGCGGCGGGCTGGGCCGAGAAGTCGAAGCTCAGCTCGGTGGTCTCACCGGCCTTGAGCGACACCTTCTCGTCCTTCACCTGGGTCCGACCGTCCTGCGTGTATTCGACACGCACGTCATAGTCGGCCCAAGCGGCGCCGGCGGGCAGCTTGGTGGTGGTGAACTCACGCACCGTGCCGGTGGCCTTCATCTCGTGTCCGGCCAGGGTCACCTTGGCGTCGGCCGGAACGTTCAGCACCAACTTGGTCGGCGCTTCGTCCTTGGCCACGGCGGTCTCGCCCGCCAGGTCGAACGACAGGTCGGCCCGCTGGCCTCCCTGCAGGCGAACGGTCTTCACCTGCTCGATCGTCTGACCGTCGCGGACCAGGGTCGCCTTGACCTCGTACTTGTAGCGGAAGCCCGGCTCCAGACCGCGCGACACGAACTGGCGATCGTTGCCGGTGCTGCGGGTGGGCAGGCCGTTCACCACGACCTGGGCCCCAGCGGGCACCTGCACGTTGAGCAGAGCGCTGCGCTCGAGCTCATCGGCCGGAAGATAGAGCGACGCGCCGGCCGGCGGGGTCGTCGTGCCGGGCGCCGTCGGGTTGAGCAAGTCATCGGTGGCGGGCGCAGTCGGAGCAGGCGTGCCGCCTTCGACGGGCGCCGCCGGCGCTTCGGCCGGCCTCATCGTCGAGGGAGCGCTTTCGACGTAGTCGGGCTCAGCCACGGTCCAGCCGCCGCTCGAGCCACCCGAGGATCCGCCGGACGACCCGCCGCTCGAGCCGTAGCTCCAGCCGCCGGACGAGCCGCCGCTCGAACCCCAGCCGCCGCTCGAACCGCCGGAGCTGCCGCTCCAGCGCCAAGCCCGGCGCTGATGATGACGCCAGCCCCAGCCGCCGGACGAGCCACCGCTCGAACCCCAACCGGAGTAGCCGCCGCTCGAACCCCAGCCGCCGCTCGAGCCGTAGTAGCCCCAGCCGCCGGACGAGCCACCGCTCGAGCCCCAGCTGCCGTAGCCGCCGCTCGAACCGCCGCTGGAACCCCAGCCGCCGCCGCTCGAGCCGCCCCAGCTGCCGCCGTAGCCGCCGCTCGAACCCCAGCTCCCGTGATGGCGCCAGCCGGCTTCGGCCACGCCCGTCAGGCCCCAGCCGCTCGTGGCGACAGCCGCGGCGGCGATGGCAAACATTTTCAGACTACGCACGAACATGTAAGGTACTCCCCCCACTAGACTTTTGCGGTGTATTGGCCGTTTTCATCCGAAAACATACCAACCGTAGCTTGCAGTTCAAGCAAGCTGCGTTGATTTTTTTGCCTAGCAAAGGTCTTTGGGGTGAGTAGACTATGCCGCCGCTTAGGCCATGCGGCGCGCCGGTCGGCGCATAAGACGCGATAGACAGTAGTTACGGCGTCGCTACAACCGGCCGGGGGGCAGCGCGCGGCTTGGGGTGTTTCTGCCTCACCCACCTCGGTCGTGCGCGTTTTCAGGCGCTCGATACAGCGGGCGCGCGGATTCTGCGCTCGCTCCTCCTGACAACGTCGCAAGGAGAGTTCCGTTCGTAGCGAAGGCGCCGCTAACGCGGGCCAGGCCCCGCTTTTCGCACCGCTTCGATCTTCAAATCGTCGAAGCAAACCTCGCCCGTGGCGCCCATGAGGCCGGCGTGGATGATCGCTTCCCGCGCCGCGGCCGGCACTTTGAGCGTCCCCTTCTCCTCGCGCCAATCGAACGTCCCCCGCCACGGGCCGATCCAGGCGTGCCCCACCTGCGCCCGTCGCTCGTCGTAGAAGATGATGCCTACCGCCGCGAGATGCTCGGGGATCTGTCCCTGCCGCACGCCGGTGGCCTTGACCCACCCTGAAACATCGAGGGCCGACACCTTGCGGCCGTCGACCCCCATGCCTTGCAGCGCTTGCGCGCCACGCCCCGCCTGCTCGTTGCTGAACCGCGCGAAGCGTTTGCCCTCGGGCGCTTGCGAATCCTCCACGATTTCGAGCTGCCGCGAATAGTGCCAGCCGGCGGGTCCGCCTTCTTTGCGGAGCTCCTCGAAGCCGCCGTTGACGATCTTGGGATTCGTGGGATCGGGCAACACCTGGCGGTTGTCCTCGGCCGTGCCGGTCATCGGCACGAACAGCGTGGGCCGCAGCGCCTCCGACACCAACTTGCCGTCCTTCTTGGTGTAGAGATACAGCACCTGCTGATAGCGCTCGCCGACGGGCACGATCATGCGGCCCCCTTCTTTGAGCTGCTCGACGAGCGGCTGCGGCACCTTTTCAGGCGAGCACGTGACGATGATCTTGTCGAAGGGGGCGTGCTCGGGCCAGCCTTTGTAGCCGTCGCCGATCTTCGGATGCACGTTCTTGTACTTGAGCTTGCGGAGCACTTGCGCCGCCTTGCGCCCCAGCGGCTGAACGATCTCGATCGTATAGACCTGATCGACCAGCGGGCTCAGCACGGCTGCCTGAAAACCGCTGCCGGTGCCGATCTCCAGCACCTTGTCGGTGGGCTGGGGATCGATCTGCTCGGTCATGTAGGCGACGATGAACGGCGGCGAGATCGTTTGTCCCTCGCCGATCGGCAGCGCCATGTCGAGATAGGCCATCTCGCGCTGCCCCGGGGCTACGAATTCGTGGCGCGGGGTGTCGCGCATCGACTGGATCACCCGCGCGTTCTTGACCCCCGCTTTGACGATTTCCTCGTCGACCATCTCCTTGCGGGCGTCCTCGAAGTCGAGCTTGGGGCCGACGGCGAAGACTGCGGCCCACGGCGCGGCCAGCAACAGCAGAAAGCCAAGGACGAACGGCGATCGGATGGTTCGCATAGCATGCCTCGTGAACTCCGCCCGGCGTCCGCATGTCCGCCTAGGCCAACCCATTGGACCCGCCTGCTCTCCCTGATTATCGCCGGAACGGCGGAAGACGCCAGATCGACTGCGGGCGGACCGCGAAAGCCCCGCCGAATCGGCAAGAGATTCTACGCTTCTGGCCGCGCGTTTAGGCGAGAACGTCCCGAATCACCCGGCCATGCACGTCGGTCAGCCGGAAGTCGCGGCCGCCGAAGCGGTACGTGAGCCGCTCGTGGTCGATGCCCAACAGGTGCAGCATCGTGGCGTGCAGATCGTGCAGAATGACCTTGTTCTCCACGGCGTAGTAGCCGTAGTCGTCGGTCGCGCCGTAGGCCACGCCCCCCTTCACGCCGCCGCCGGCCAACCACAGGGTGAAGCCGAACGGGTTGTGGTCGCGGCCATCGGAGCCCTGGGCCATGGGGGTGCGGCCGAATTCGCCGGCCCACACCACCAGGGTTTCGTCGAGCAGCCCGCGCGATTTGAGATCGCGGAGCAACCCGGCGATCGGCCGGTCGGTGGCGCGGGCGTTGTTTTCGTGCCCCTCCTTCAGGTTGCTGTGCTGATCCCAGCGATCGGCGCTCGCCACCTGAGGGCACAGCAGCTCGATGAACCGCACTCCCCGCTCCACCAGCCGGCGAGCGATCAGGCATTGCCGGCCGAAGACTTCCGTGGCCGGATCATCGAGCCCGTAGAGCTGCTGCGTCGCCTGCGATTCGGCCGCGATCGACAGCACCTCGGGCACCGCCGTTTGCATTTTGCAGGCGAGTTCGTAGTTGTTGATCGCCGCTTCGACGGCCGGCTCGCCTGCCAGCGGCGAGAGGAGGCCAGAGTCGAGCGTTCGCAGCAGATCGAGCTTGGCCTGCTGCCGCGCGGGGTTGCCCTCTTGGGGGATCAGGTCGGTCACCGGCGCGGGGCCCATCCGCATTGGCGAGCTCTGGAAGTTCGCCGGCAAGAAGCCGCTGTTGAAGCAGTCTTGCCCGCCCGGCGGGATCAACCCGGAGTTGAGCACAACGAAACCCGGCAACTCTCGGCATTCGCTCCCCAGCCCGTAAGTCACCCACGAGCCCATGCTCGGCCGCCCCTGGAACAGGCTGCCCGAGTGGATGAAGTAATTGGCCGTGGTGTGAACGCTCGAGGTGCTGGTCATCGAGCGGATGACGGCCAGATCGTCGCTGCACTCGGCGACGTGCGGAAACAAATCGCTCACCGGCAGGCCGCACTCGCCGCGGGGGCGGAACTTCCAGGGGGAGCGCAGCACCGTGCCGACGTTGTCGAACTGGGTCTGCGGCACCTTCATCTTGATCGGCTGGCCATGCTCGCGATCGAGCCGGGGCTTGGGGTCGAAGGTGTCGACCTGCGACGGTCCGCCGTCCATGAACAGAAAGATCACACTCTTGGCCCGCGCGGCAAAATGGCCGGGGCGGGGGGCGAGTGGATCAGCGGGCGCGCCGGCCCACAATTCTTGCTGCCCAAGCGCGGCCAGGGCGACCGCGCCAAAGCCGTTGGCGCAGCGCGAGAGCATTTCGCGGCGAGTGAGGCCAGGAGCGGCGAAGCGTCGGCAGTGCATGCGGCGGGACCCCAAGGGGCAGGCGAGAGTGCCTGACATCATGGTAACCGATGGAGACGCCGCCGTCAGCCAAGACTCGCTACTTCGCGTTACTTCTTCTTCACGGGCTTTCGCGGCACTTTGCCGCCGGCCCGGCGGGCTTCCGACAAGCCGATGGCGATCGCCTGCTTGCGGCTCTTCACCTTCTGTCCCGAGCCGCTGCGCAGCGTGCCTTCCTTGAGTTCATGAACCGCCCACTTCACCTTGGCTTGCGCCTTTTCGCCGTACTTGGCCATGACAGAGAGCCCTGTGCGTGAGAGATGCTTGAGTGCCTGCTCCCGTGATCGATCAGCAAACATCGTGCCCGCCTTGCTTGCGCTTTTTGACGATCGGCGCCCGGCGATCGGGCATCGCCTTTGCTCAAGGGAGATGCTCATGAATAAGTCTCTTGCCCAAACTAGTCCTTCGGTCCGCGCCAGCCGCGTGGCCGCGGTGGTGCAGCGGAACATCGAGAGCATCAACCGCAACAAGCGGCAGCTCGAGCGCTCGAAGAGCCGCGAGGCGGATCGCCGCCCAACTGTGTTTGCGCTATCGACGTAGCACAACCATGACGTACGGACGTCCGGCGAGTGATATCTGGACACCTTTTCGGACAGGCCGACACTTCGCTCTTCGCAGGCGGGGTTGCCGCCACAAACAAATTCGTAGTCCGCCGGTAAGTCAAAGCGGGGCCGCCGCGGACTGCCAAGGCGTCCCCCGCCCGCGCGAACCTGAACCACCGCCCCAGCGTCTCTCCTCGAACGCGGGGTCGTTTCGCCCCCACTGCCTGAGGGCAAATCTTGTCGGCGCTCCCGGCCCTTGGCCGCTTCCGCTGGGCAGCGTACGATCTGCGTCCCGTCTCGAATTCACTGCGGTCTGATCGGCCAACTTCGCCATGATGCGCTTGCTCTCAACCTGGTGGAACCAGCCGGCCGGCGGACGCGAGGTGTTGCGGGTGACGCTCCCGCTGATGGTCTCGACCGCTTCCTGGACGGTGATGACCTTCATCGACCGGTTGTTCCTATTCTGGTACTCCGCTGACGCCCTGGCGGCTTCGTTGCCGGGGGCGATGGTGAACTTCCTGGTGCTCTGCCCTTTCTTGGGCCTGGCGGCCTACGTCAACGCCTTCGTGGCCCAGTACTTCGGGGCCGGCAAGTACGCGCGGGTGGGTCCGGCGGTGTGGCAAGGCATGTGGCTGGGGGTGCTCGTCATTCCCGTGGCCCTGCTGACGAACCCCTTCGCCCCCGCCCTGTTCGCCCTGATTGGCCATGAACCGGCGGTGCAGGCGGCCGAGGTCGAGTACTTCCAGATTCTCAACTTCGGCTCGGGAGCGATGGTGCTGGCGGGGGCGATGTCGTCGTTCTTCACCGGTCGCGGCCGCGTGCGCACGGTGATGGTCGTCGACGTGACGAGCGCCGCGATCAACGTGGTGCTCGACTACCTGTGGATCTTCGGCTACGGGGGCTTTCCCGAGTGGGGGATCGCCGGGGCCGCCTGGGCCACGGTGGTGGCGCTGTGGTTCAAGCCGCTCGTTTATGGCGTGCTGATGGCCTTGCCGGAGCCCCGCGAGGTCTACGCCACGCTTTCCGGCTGGCGGCTCGACCGCGAGCTGATGGGTCGGCTGCTGCGCTACGGCAGCCCCAACAGCGTGCAGATGCTGCTCGAGGTGGGCTCGTTCTCGTTGTTTCTGATGATCGTGGGCCGGCTCGGCGCCCTCGAGCTGACGGCCTGCAACCTGGCCTTCACGATCAACAACCTGGCGTTCATGCCCGTCTACGGCATCGGCATCGCCACCACCACGCTGGTGGGGCAGCGGCTCGGCGAAAACGAGCCTGACTTGGCGGCGCGATCCACGTGGTCGGCGCTGTCGATCGGCGGCGCGTACAACGCCTTTATGGCGGTGATCTACCTCACCTGCCCGGCCTTGCTGCTCAGGCTGGCCGGCATGAATCTGTCCGGCGTCGAGCATGCGGAACTCGAGCGGTTGGTCGTCGTGCTGCTGCGGTTCGTGGCCGCCTACTGCCTGTTCGACACCATGTACATCATCTTCTCGAGCGCCCTCAAGGGCGCCGGCGACACCAAGTTCGTGCTGCTGGTGACCTTGGCCCTGGCCGGGCTGCCGGGCTTGGGCACCGCCCTCGGCGTGAACGTGCTCGGCTTCGGCATTTTCTGGGGCTGGAGCGTGCTCACTCTTTGGGTGCTGCTGCTGGGGGTGATTTACCTGGCGCGGTTCCTGCAAGGGGCCTGGCGGAGCAAGCGGGTGATCGAAGGGGCGTCGCCTGACGAAGATTTGCCGAGTGTTGAGCGGTTTGCCGTGGAAGCAGCGATCGAGTGAACCGCCGCCCCCCCCGCGGGAAGGGCAGGCCCCCGCCGGACCGTCGCCCGCTCCGGGGAACTCTGGGGGCAGCAGGGCGCCTCAACCAAGCGGCCCCAGCCATGATGCGGGCTAATTCTGCAGGGATCGGCCCTGCTGTGGGGGCGGGCGTTCGCGTCGCAAACGGTTCGCTCGGCGCTGCGCTGCTAGCAGCGAAGCCTCGGCCGAAGTCCTCCTCCGGCGACACTTCGCCACCTAAGTGATTCGGCGGCAAACGACTAGAGGCCTTGTCGGCCGAAGCCGCCGCCCACCAGGAGCGGGCAAGAAATGCTTGACGCGGAGGCCCCCCACCGTTAGGCTATCATGTCGAACGCAGATCATCCGCCGACATAGCATTAGAATGTCTAATAAAGCGCCGTCGATGCAGCTCAAGTCGCTGAAGGTTTTCTGCGACGTGGTTGGCCGCCGTAGTTTTTCGCGCGCCGCCGACGAAAACGGCATTACCCAGTCGGGCGCCAGCCAGGTCGTCCACCAGCTCGAGGCCCATTTGGGGGTCAAGCTGATCGACCGGTCTAAGCGTCCCTTCGTGCTCACCCCCGAGGGGGAAACTTACTACGAGGGGTGCCGCAAGCTCGTGCAGCGCTACCTAGCCCTCGAAGAGCGGGTGCGGACCCTGCACGAAGAGGTGGCGGGCAAGGTGCGCGTGGTCTCGATCTACTCGGTCGGGCTGCACCACCTTACGCGCTGCCGCGAACGGTTTCTCCGCCAACACCCCAAGGCCGACATCCGCGTGGAATACGCCCACCCCCGCCGGGTGATCGAGGCGGTGCTGGAAGAAGACGCCGATCTGGGGCTGCTCAGCTATCCCAAGTCGTCGCGGCAGCTCCAGGTGATCCGCTGGCGCGTCGAACCGATGGTGCTGGCCTGCGCCCCCGGCCACCGCTTGGCCCGGGCCGAACGCGTGGCGCTCGAGCAATTGGCCGGCGTGAACATGGTGAACTTCGACAACGACCTGCCGATCCGCCGCCACATCGACCGCGTGCTCGAACAGCACGGCTGCGAGGTGAACGTGGCCATGGAGTTCGACAACATCGAGGCCATCAAGCGGGCCATCGAAATCGACGCCGGCGTCGGCCTGCTTCCCAAACCCACGCTCACGCGCGAGCTCGAGTCAGGCACGCTGGCCGCCGTTCCGCTGGCGACCGACGACCTGGTGCGGCCGCTGGGCATCGTTCATCTGCGGGGCAAGGAACTGAGCAACACGGCGCGGCGGTTCATCGATCTGCTGCAGAGCGACAGCCAACAGCCCGAGAGCCTGCCATGGCCGCAGGCCACGAACGGACACGCCGAGCCCGCCGACGCAAGCCCCGCGGAAACGGCCGAGCGCCCGGCCGACGAGGGGCGCAGCGCCGCCGCGCGGTTCGCATCCGCGCCGCTGGCCGCCGCCAAATCTTAGGAATCCAATCGGGCGGCGGCTGCCGCCAGCCATCGTGTAGGGACACACGCCAGGAAATCCCACGCTAGTCAGGGTGAGATCATGGAACCGAAACGACAGTACGGACTGCCCGACGCCCAAGGGCTCTACGATCCGGCCAACGAACACGACGCGTGCGGCGTGGGCTTCGTCGTCAACATGCACGGGCAGCGCAGCCACGAAATCGTGCGCTCGGGCTTACAGATTTTGGTGAACTTGGCGCACCGCGGCGCCTGCGGCTGCGACCCGCTCACCGGCGACGGCGCCGGCATCCTGGTGCAGATCCCGCACGAGTTCTTTGCGGCCAAGGCGGCGGAACTGGGCATCCAACTGCCGGCTGTGGGCGACTACGGCGTCGGCACGGTCTTCCTGCCGCGCAACGACGAGGAACGGCGGTTCTGCGAAGAACGGCTCGAGGCGATTGTCGCCGAGGAAGGGCAAAAGTTCCTCGGCTGGCGCGACGTGCCGATCGACAACGACGTGCTCGGCCCGCTGGCCCGCGAAGTGGAGCCGATGATCCGCCAGGTGTTCATCGCCCGCGGCGAGAACACCCCGGCCGACCTGCTGGAGTGGAAGCTCTACGTCATTCGCAAGCGGCTCGAACTCGAGATCGCCGCCAGCGCGCTCGAGCAGCGCAAGTACTGCTACGTGCCTACGCTTTCGAGCCGGGTGATCGTGTACAAGGGGCTGATGCTGGCCGATCAGGTCGAGCGATTCTACGCCGACCTGGCCGACGAGCGGTTCGTCTCGGCGCTGGCGCTCGTGCATCAGCGGTACAGCACGAACACCTTTCCCACGTGGGACCTCGCGCATCCGTTTCGCTTCTTGGCCCACAACGGCGAGATCAACACCCTCCGCGGCAACATCAACTGGATGCGTGCCCGCGAGAGCATGTTCGCCAGCGAGAAGTACGGGGCCGATCTGCAGAAGCTCGCGCCGATTTGCATTCCCCGCGCGAGCGACTCGGCGATCTGCGACAACGTGCTCGAGCTGCTCGTGCTCACGGGCCGCTCGCTGCCGCAGGCGATGTCGATGCTCGTGCCCGAGCCCTGGTCGGGTCACGAGAGCATGGCCGACGACCGCAAGGCCTACTACGAATACCAGGCCTGCCTCACCGAGCCGTGGGACGGCCCGGCGGCCATGGCTTTTACCGACGGCACGCTGATGGGCGCGGTGCTCGACCGCAACGGCTTGCGCCCCTGCCGGTACTGGATCACGCGCGACGGCCTGGTGGTCATGGCCTCCGAAGCCGGCGTGCTCGAGATTCCGCAAGAAGAGGTGATCGCCAAGGGGCGGCTGCAGCCGGGCCGCATGTTCCTGGTCGATACTTCGCAGGGCCGCATCATTGCCGACGAGGAGATCAAGCAAGACCTGTCGAACCGGCATCCTTACCGGCAATGGGTGAGCGAGAACCAGAAGAGCCTGGCCGATCTGCCGCCCGTGGCGCCGGTCAACGGCCATCTCGACCAGCCGCTGCAAACGTTGCAGCGGGCCTTTGGCTACACGCTCGAGGACCTGCGGATCATCCTCGCCCCCATGGCGAGCGAAGGCGCCGAGCCGATCGGCTCGATGGGCAACGATGCGCCGCTCGCGGTCCTCTCCGACCGGCCGCAGTTGATCTACAACTACTTCAAGCAGCTTTTCGCCCAGGTCACCAATCCGCCGCTCGACGCGATTCGCGAAGAGATCATCACGTCGATGATCACCACGATCGGCGCGGAAGGAAACCTGCTCGACGAGACGCCCGAGCAATGCCGGCTGCTGCGGCTCGACCAGCCGATTCTCACGAACACCGATCTCGAGCGGATCAAGCAGCTCGATGAGCCGGGCTTCAAGGTCCGCACGCTCTCGACGCTCTTCGCGGCGGAACAAGGAGTCGAGGGGATGGCCCGGCGGCTCGACGCCCTGCGGGCGGAAGCCTCGCAGGCGGTGGCCGACGGCGTCACCATCCTCGTCCTCTCCGACCGCGGCGTGAACGCCGACCATGCGCCCATCCCGGCGCTCCTGGCCACGAGCGCTATCCATCACCATTTGGTCCGTGAAGGGACGCGCACCCGCTGCGGCCTCGTCGTCGAAACGGGGGAGGCCCGCGAGGTGCAGCACTTCGCCCTTCTCTCCGGCTACGGCGCGGGGGCGATCAACCCCTACCTGGCCTTCGCCACGCTCGGCCAGATGCGTTCCGAAGGCTGGCTGCCTGAGGACTATTCGCAGGAGAAGCTCGAGAAGAATTACATCAAGGCGATCAACAAGGGGGTGCTCAAGGTCATCTCGAAGATGGGCATCTCCACGCTGCAGAGCTACCGCGGCGCCCAGATCTTCGAGGCCGTGGGGCTCGACAAGGGTTTTGTCAACGAGTACTTCACTTGGACCCCCAGCCGCATCGGCGGCGTGGGCCTGGCCGAGATCACCGAAGAAACCCTCCGCCGCCACGAACACGCCTATCCCACCACGCCGGTGCCGCAGTTGCTCGACCTCGACGTCGGCGGGCAGTACCAGTGGCGCCGCAAGGGGGAAGCGCATCTCTTCTCGCCCGACGTGGTCGCCAAGCTGCAGCACTCGACGCGCGTGAACAGCCGTGAGGAGTTCAAGAAGTTCAGCAAGCTCATCGACGAGCAAGAGCGGCGCCTGCTCACGCTCCGCGGCCTGCTCGAGCTCAAGCCCCAGCAGGCGGCGATTCCGCTCGACCAGGTGGAGCCCGCCAAGGAAATCGTCAAGCGCTTCGCCACCGGCGCCATGTCGTACGGGTCGATCTCCAAGGAGGCGCACGAAACGCTGGCCATCGCCATGAATCGCCTGGGCGCGAAGAGCAACACCGGCGAAGGGGGCGAAGACTCGGCCCGCTACAAGCCCGACGCCAACGGCGACCGCCGCAGTAGCGCCATCAAGCAGGTGGCGAGCGGCCGCTTCGGCGTCACCAGCGAATACCTGGTCAGCGCTCAAGAGCTGCAGATCAAGATGGCCCAGGGCGCCAAGCCGGGCGAGGGCGGCCAGTTGCCCGGCCACAAGGTCGACAAGGAGATCGCCCGCATTCGGCACAGCACGCCGGGCGTGGGGCTGATTTCGCCGCCGCCGCATCACGACATCTACTCGATCGAAGACCTGTCGCAACTCATCCACGACCTGAAGAACTCCAACCGTACGGCGCGCGTCAGTGTGAAGCTGGTGGCCGAGGTCGGGGTCGGCACGGTCGCGGCGGGCGTTTCCAAAGGCAAGTCCGACGTCGTGCTCATCAGCGGCTACGACGGCGGCACCGGCGCGAGCCCGCAAACTTCGATCAAGCACGCCGGCGTCCCTTGGGAGCTTGGCCTGGCCGAAACCCACCAGGTGCTCGTGCTCAACGACCTCCGCAGCCGCATCGTCGTGCAAACCGACGGGCAGTTGCGCACCGCCCGCGACGTGGCCATCGCCACGATGCTGGGCGCCGAGGAGTGGGGCATCGCCACCGCGGCCCTCGTGGTCACCGGCTGTATCATGATGCGGAAGTGCCACTTGAACACCTGCCCCGTCGGCATCGCCACGCAAGATCCGGTGCTGCGGAAGAAGTTCGAAGGCAAGCCCGAGCACGTGGTGAATTACTTCTTCATGCTGGCCGAAGAGCTCCGCGAGATCATGGCCAGCCTGGGCTTCCGCACGATCAACGAGATGGTCGGGCGGGTTGATTGTCTGGATACCCGCGCGGCGATCAGCCACTGGAAGGCCCGCGGCCTCGACTTCAGCAAGGTGCTGCACAAGCCGGTGGTGCCGGCCCACGTGAAGACCTATTGCTGCGAACAGCAGGACCACGGGCTCGAGCAATCGCTCGACATGACGACGCTGCTCGAACTCTGCAAGCCGGCGCTCGAGAAGCAGGAGCCGGTGGTCGTCAACCTGCCGATCCGCAACGTCAACCGCACGGCCTGCACGATTCTCTCGAGCGAGGTCACGCGGCGTTGGGGCGGCCACGGCTTCGCCAAGCCCGACACGATTCAGCTCAACTTCCGCGGCACGGCCGGCCAATCGCTGATGGCCTTCGGCTCGCACGGCGTCACCGTCCGCGTGGAAGGAGACGTGAACGACTACTGCGGCAAGGGCCTGTCGGGCGGCAAGGTGATCGTCTATCCGCCCCGCGAGGCGACCTTCAAGCCGGAAGAGAACATCATCGCCGGCAACGTCTGCCTGTATGGCGCCACGAGCGGCGAGCTGTATTTGAACGGCCGGGCGGGCGAGCGGTTCTGCGTGCGCAATAGCGGCGCCGTGGCGGTGGTGGAAGGCGTGGGGGACCACGGCTGCGAATACATGACCGGCGGCCGCGCGGTGATTTTGGGTTCGACCGGACGCAACTTCGCGGCCGGTATGAGCGGCGGCATCGCCTACGTGCTCGACGAGTCCGGCAAGTTCCCCGCCAAGGTGAACAAGGAGATGGTCGAGCTCGAGGAGCTCGCCGACGCGGAGGAGCAAGAGTTCGTGCGCAAGCTCATCGAGCAGCACGTGGAGTACACCGGCAGCCCCCGCGGCCGCCATGTGCTCGATCACTGGGACGAGCTGGCCCCCAAGTTCGTCAAGGTGATGCCGGTCGACTACAAACGGGCGCTCGCCGAAATGAAGCGGGCTGAAATGCAACACGAGGCGGAAGCGCTGGCCGAGGTGGCTCATGGGTGATGTTCGCGGATTCATGAAGTTTCCCCGCAAGAAGTACGGGGAGGCGCCGGTCGCCGAGCGCTTGAAGCACTACCACGAGTTCACGCTGCCGCTGCCGGTGGCCGAGCTGCGCACGCAGGGCGCCCGCTGCATGGACTGCGGCGTTCCCTTCTGCCACACCGGCTGTCCGCTCGGGAACATCATTCCCGACTGGAACGACCTGGTGTTTCGCGATCGTTGGCAAGAAGCCCTCGACCGCCTGCACGCCACGAACAACTTCCCCGAGTTCACGGGGCGCGTGTGCCCTGCGCCGTGCGAAACGGCCTGCGTACTGGGCATCAACGAAGACCCGGTGGCGATCAAGCAGATCGAAATGTCGATCGCCGACCGCGGCTTCGAAGAAGGCTGGATCAAGCCCGAGCCGCCAACCGTCGAAACCGGTAAGAGCGTCGCCGTGGTGGGCAGCGGCCCGGCAGGCATGGCCGCTGCGCAGCAATTGCGCCGCGCCGGCCACCGCGTCACCGTGTTCGAGCGGGCCGATCGTCCGGGCGGCCTGCTCATGTACGGCATCCCCGACTTCAAGCTCGAGAAGTCGCGCGTGGCGCGGCGTGTCGAGCAGATGAAGGCCGAAGGGATCGAGTTTCGCTGCAACGTAAACGTCGGCGTCGACGTGACGGCCAGCCAGCTTCGCTCCGAGTACGACGCGTTGCTGCTCACCGGCGGCGCCACCCACGGCCGTGACCTGCCAATTCCCGGCCGCAGCCTGCGCGGCGTGCATTTCGCCATGGAGTTTTTGCCGCAGCAAAACAAGCGCAACCAAGGCGACACGGTGCCAGAGGATATCGCGATCTTGGCCACCGACAAGCACGTGATCGTCATCGGCGGCGGCGACACCGGCAGCGACTGCACCGGCACGTCGAACCGGCAGGGCGCCAAGAGCGTCACGCAGTTCGAACTGCTCAATAAGCCGCCGGAGTTGGGCTCGTACCCGCGCGCCAACGAGCGTCCGGTCGATTCTCCCTGGCCCTACTGGCCGATGATGCTCCGCACGAGCAGCTCGCACGAGGAAGGCTGCGATCGCCACTGGTCGATCCTTACCAAGGAGTTCCGCGGCGACTCGGGCGGCAACCTCGAGAGCCTGGTGACCGTCGAGGTGGAATGGGTCAAAGACCCCGCCACCGGCCGGCAGAACATGAAGGAGCGGCCCGGATCGGAGAAGGTCTGGCCGGCGCAGCTCGTGCTCTTGGCGATGGGCTTCGTCGGGCCGGAACGCAAGGGAGCGATCGAAGAGCTGGGCCTCGCCCTCGACCCGCGCGGCAACGTGCAGTGCGACGAAAGCTACCAAACGAGCGTGCCAGGCGTCTTCGCGGCGGGCGACATGCGCCGCGGCCAGTCGCTCGTGGTCTGGGCGATCCACGAAGGCCGCGAGGCCGCCCGCTCGGTCGACAAGCACCTGATGGGGGTGACGCACTTGCCGAGTGTGAACGAAGGGGATTTCGCCTGGCGGTGATAACTGCTCGCAGCTCTGCGGGTCAACGAGCGCTCCCTACAAGACTGAGGTAGACGCAATGGGGGCATTTCTGAGCATGACGGGAATTGCGATCGGGGACTCCCAGTCGCGCAACGAGATAGCCAAGCTCCTTCAGGAGTTCGCAGAGGGCCGGAAGGGCCGGATGTTTCCCGATGGAGAGCGAAACAACGCATCTACGCTCGTGATTTCGGGAGGCGACGGATTGCCCGTAACGGTTCTCTATCCTTGGCTCTTCCTGGCTTGGGAGGACGCGACGCGGTTCCTTTCCGCGTCGCTGGGCGTGCCGGCGGTTTTCCTGCACATCCATGACGAGGATTTGTGGATGTACATGCTGTATTCCGGCGGCGAATTGATCGACCAGTTCAACCCACTCCCTGACTATTGGCGCGAGATCCCCGCGGAGGAGCGCGCCGCCTGGAAAGGTGACGCGCAGACTTTCGCAAAGCATTGGCCCGGCGTTACACAATCCTCGATCGAACGGTATCTCGTGCCTTGGGGTTTCGATCGTCCCAGAGGGGTGAAGGCGTACCCTGACGACCACTTTGAAGTTGGGGACTGCTGGCAACTCAGGGACTTCATACGCAGGTTGGGCGTCTCCTATCCTCTTGACGAGCAGGGCAATCTCCTGGGCGACCGCTATTTCTTCGAGGTCCCAGCCAAAGCGTGAGTTGCCATTCGATCATCAAGGCCGCTCGCCCGCACCCAGGTGGTGCTCCAGCACCCGCTCCACTAACCGCCGCGCGATCCCCATCGTTTCGTCGCTCTGCGTGACTTGCCGCGTCACGTAGGTTCCCTCGAGCACCAGGCAGAGCTCCTTGGCCATGCCCACGGGGTCGCGGGCGCCGGCCGCGGCGCAGAGTTCCGCCACCAGGGCTTCGATCTCCTGTTTGTTCCGCGCCGCTGCCAAGTGGGCCGGATCGTGAGGTAGCGGAAACTCCATCGCCACATTGACGAAGATGCACCCCTGGAACTGACCCGACCCGATGATGTCTTCCACCACGTCGAAGAGCGCCCGCAGTTGCCCGTCGGGCGAGGGGCCGGCCTTGGCGGCCATGGCGGAGCGGAACCGCTCCTGCAGCCACTGGTTCTGCGTTTCGAGCGCCGCCAGCATCAGGTCTTCTTTGCTCTCAAAGTGCTTGTAGAAGGCCGTCTTGCTGATGCCGACGTCGCCGAGCACCTGGTCGAGCCCCACGTTGCGAAACCCGTCGGCATAGAACCGCTTCAAGGCGGCGTCGATCAAGCGCTCTCGGCTGGAAACAGGCATGGCAAGCCTTTCGCGGCGGACGGATTTTGGCGGCGGTTGACTTCAAGTCAACCCGCAGGTGTACCCGTAGTCAACTATTCGCGGGCGGCGCCGCACACGATAGTTCTCCGAGAACGAATCCACCCACCCCTTCTCGGAGCCCTCGATGCGTCGCTTTTTGTTCCTGGCCTACGGCGTCGTCTGCCACCTGCTGTTCTTAGTGGTCTTTGCCTGGCTGGCCTGTTTTTTCGGCGGCTGGCTCGTGCCGAACACGATTGACGGCCCGGCGACCGGCGAACCCTGGCCCCGCGCAGCGGCGATCGATCTGGCGCTGCTGGGGGTCTTCTGCCTGCAACACTCGGTGATGGCGCGGCCGGCGTTCAAGCGGCATTGGACGCGGCTCGTGCCGGCGCCGATCGAGCGCAGCACCTATGTGTTGGCCTCTTGCCTGGTCACAGGGCTCTTGATCTGGCAATGGCGCCCCATCGACCTGACGATCTGGCACGTGAGCTCCGCAACCGGCCGCGCCGCGGTGTGGACCGTGTTCGGACTCGGCTGGCTGGCGGTGCCAGGGGTGAGCCTGCTCATTAGCCACTTCGACCTCTTCGGCACGCGGCAGGTGTGGCTGCACTGGCGCGGCCGCGACTATGAGCCGCTGCCGTTCGCCACGCCAGGCGCCTATCGCTGGGTCCGCCACCCGCTGTACGTCGGTTGGACGATCGCCTTTTTCGCTGCTCCCACGATGACCGCGGGGCACTTGTTGTTCGCCATTTCCATGACCGCTTACATGGCCGCGGCTTCGCTCCTCGAGGAGCGCGACCTGGTGGAGTTCTACGGCGAAGCCTATCGCCGCTACCGGCGAGAAGTGCCGGCCTTCGTGCCGCGGCCATGTGCTGCCACAGTGTCGCCGGTGCAGACAAGTTCAGACCACCAGGGCGCTGCGAGCCAGTCTGCCGCGTGATCTTCGCTGACCACTATGGGGCCCGAGGCGCAAAAAAAAAGACCGCCAAGGTGGGGCAGGAACCTTGGCGGCCTCGACTGGCCGCTCGAGGACCGGGGCAGGAAGTCCAAAGTGAGCGGCCACCCATCAAGCTATCCACCCTCCGAGGGCCTGACAAGCCCCAGGCCGCCGCCTTCCTCAGAAAAAATCTTGGGGCGGCCGCGCGGTGGGTTCTCGGCTACCGGTTGGCTTGGGGGCGTGCAGTTCGGCTGTTCGGTTGCTACGATGAGGCTGCCTTCCCTGCCACGCCCATGAACTCAGGCCTGCGCTCTGAGTTTCCCGCCTCCGTACCGTCGAGCCCGCCATGCACGGCTTCGCGCTGCCGGTTCGCTGTTTCCTGGCCTGCAGCCTGACCTTGGGCGCTGCCCTGCTGCTCGCGGCCGATGCGCCGCCGGCTGAGCTGCGTTTGGCCCGCTTCGACATCGACTGCACACCTCCCGTCGGCTCGCTCATGGCCTATGACCCGGTCAAGGCCCAGGGCGAGGTCGGCCTGCGGGCCCGCGGCGTGGTGCTGCTGGGCGCCGGCCCGCCGATCGTGCTCTGCGCCGTCGACTGGATCGGCATCGCGAACGAAGCGCACGACGCCTTCCGCCAGGCGTTGGCCGAAGCCGCCGGCACTTCGCCCGATCGCGTGGCAGTGCATGCTCTCCATCAGCACGACGCGCCCGATAGCGATTTTTCGGCCGAGCAGATTCTGAAGGAGGCTGGCGTCGATCCGGGGCACTTCGCCAGCGACTTCCAGCGGCAGAAGCTCGCGGAGTTAGCGGGGGCCGTGAAGGCTTCGTTGAGCAGTGCACAGCCCCTGACTCACGTCGGCTGGGGCGCGGCCAACGCCGAAAAGGTCGCTTCGAACCGGCGGGTCATGGGGCCCGATGGCCAGGTCAAGGCGGTCCGCTACACCGCCTGCGCCGACGCGGCGCTGCGGGCCGAGCCCGAAGGGACGATCGACCCGCGGGTGTCGCTCGTGAGCTTCTGGAATGGGGATCGCCCGCTGGCGGTCCTCAGCTACTACGCCACGCACCCTCAGAGCTACTACCGCACCGGCATTCCCAGCCCCGACTTTCCGGGCCTCGCGCGCCTCTTCCGCCAGCTCGCGCTGCCGGAGGCGCTGCACGTTCATTTCACGGGCGCGGGGGGCAACATCGGCGCCGGCAAATACAACGATGGCTCGCCCGGCAACCGCGTGGTGCTGGCGGAACGGCTGGCCGACGCGATGCGCCGTGCCTGGGAAGCGACGGAGCGGACGCCCATCACGGCGGCCGATGTCGCTTGGCGCGTCGTGCCGGTGC
Organism: Pirellulales bacterium; assembly: GCA_046349955.1. GTDB lineage: Bacteria > Planctomycetota > Planctomycetia > Pirellulales > JBGAPH01 > JBGAPH01. The sequence goes on from JAXMBI010000009.1 coordinate 172,934, forward strand.
AGCTCCCCCCCTCGCGGCATTTGAACGAGGCGGAACTGCTTACGCAGATCAAGGCGGGCCAGATGCCGCAGGCCGCAACGGCCGCCACGCGGCTGGCCTGGCTGCGGCGCTGCCAATCGGGGCACGCCATCGAACTCACGCGCCTGAGCTTGGGACCAGTCAGTGTACTGCACCTGCCGGGTGAACTGTTCGTGGAGTATCAGCTTGCGGCTCAGAAGCTGCGGCCCGATCGCCACGTGGCGGTGGCGGCCTACGGCGACTACGGCCCCTGGTATATTGGCACCGAGGTCGCCTACGGCCAGGGGGGCTACGAAACGAGCCCCACCGCGTCGAACGTCGCGCCGAATGTCGAGCCGGTGCTCACCGCGGGCATCGGAGCGCTCTTGGCCGACGACTAGCCCGAAGGAGCTTGCCATGCTGCGAATCCTGAGCTCGCCCCGCCGGCTGTGCAGCGGTCTGACCCGCCGCGAACTGCTGCGCGTTGGCGGACTGGGACTAGCCGGCCTTGGCCTGGGCGATCTGCTGGCCTTGCAAGACCGGGCGGCCGCCGAGCCGCACGAGCGGCCGAAGTCGTTTGGCGCGGCGAAGTCGGTGATCCTCTGCCATCTCTATGGCGCGCCCAGTCAGCTCGAGACCTTCGATCCCAAACCGCAGGCCCCGGTCGAAATCCGCGGCGAACTAGGCGTGATCGGCTCCAAGCTGCCGGGCGTGCAGGTGGGCGAGCTGCTGCCGAAGACGGCGCAAACGCTCGATCGCTGCACGATCCTGCGCTCGCTCACCCATCCCTATCCGATCCACGGCGTGGCCTATGCCCTCACGGGCATCCCCACGATGGACGTGGCGATGGAGCTGAGCCCGCGCGACGCGCGGCACTGGCCGTTCTTCGGCTCGGTGGTCGACTACTTGACGGCGCAAGACGCGGCGGCGGCAAAGCCCGGGCGCACGCCCGTGAACATGGCGCTGCCGTTTCCCATGAGCACGCGCCGCGTGGGCGAGGTGCCCCGCGCGGGGCCGTATGCCGCGTTCTTGGGCGCGCAGTACGACCCGATCTGGACCGAGTTCGTCGGCCAGGGGACGCGTGGCATTCGCAAAACGCTGACCACGCGCGTCTTCGACGAGCCCGATCCCTACATGGGGACGACTCCCGAGAGCCACTTTGCCCTGCCGAGCGTGTCCTCGCTGCCGGGCGAGCTCACCCTCGATCGGCTCGCGCAGCGCCGCAGCCTGCTCGACCAACTTGGGGCCGGGCGGCGCGAACTCGACGCGAGCCTGGCCGGCCGCGAACTGAATCGTTACCAAACGATGGCCTACGATCTGCTCCACTCGAGCAAGTTGGCTGAGGCCCTCGACGTGCGCCGCGAGCCGGTCGCCACGCGCGAACTCTACGGCCACACGCTGTTTGGCCAAAGCTGCCTGGCGGCGCGCCGCCTGGTCGAGGCAGGCAGCCGCGTGGTCAGCGTGTTCTGGGACGAATACGGCCTGGCGGGGAGCGGCTGGGACACGCACTGGAATCACTATCAACGGATGCGCGAGGAGCTGTGCCCTGGGTTCGACCAGGCTTGGTACGGCCTGATCAACGATCTCGATCGGCGCGGGCTGCTCGATGAGACGCTCGTGGTTTGCACGAGCGAGCACGGCCGCACCCCGCGGCTCGACAACTCCCCGGGCGGCGGCCGCGATCACTGGTCGCGCGTCTACAGTTCGATCCTGGCCGGCGGGGGCATTGCCCGCGGGCGCGTGGTCGGCGCGAGCGACCGGCAAGCGGGGGACGTGGCCGACCGGCCGATCAGCCCCAAGGATTTGCTGGCCACGATGTACCACCTGCTGGGCATCAACCACCACACGCTGCTCCACGACCGGCTGGGCCGCCCGCTGCCGCTGGTCGAAGGACAGGTGATCCACGAGGCGCTGGGCTAACTGCTTGCGCCGTTTGGTCGGCCGGCTGACGCCAGGCCGCTCGCCGGGCGGTGGGTTGGCCCAATCACGTGGTCCTGTTTTCAACGGTTCCGGCGAGCGGCCAGCGTTAGCTGGCTGACTTTGACCGGCTGGGCTCACTTGCGCCGTATCGGCCGGCTTACGCCAGGCCGCTCGCCGAGGCGGTGGATTGGCCAAGCCGACCGTAGTCCTGTTTTCCAACCGTTCTGGCGAGCGGCCAGCGTTAGCTGGCTGACCAAGCCGGGTTGGATTGCTTGCGCTATATGGTCGGCCGGCTTACGCCGGGCCGCTCGCCGGGGACGCTGCGTATAATTGGGCGGCGCGCCCCTCCTTGGCTGTGCTCGCGGCGCGTCGGCACGCAACGCTTTGCCTATGGCCTCCACTCCTTCCGCGCTGCGCGGTTGCCCCTGCTGCGGGCTGGTTCAGCAATTGCCGCCGCCTCGCTCCGGCTGGCGGGCCGCATGTCACCGTTGCCACGCGCCGTTTCCCACCGCGCGCAAGGGGACTCGTGGCCGGCTGCGCGCGGTCGCCGCGGCGCTTGCGGCCTTGATTCTCTACGTCCCGGCCATCACCTTGCCCATGTTGCGGCTCGAGCGGCTGGGCCAGGTTCGCGAAGACAACCTGCTGGGCGGCATCGTCAGTTTGCTGTCGGCCGGCCACTGGTTCGTGGGACTGGTCGTGCTCGTGTTCTCGGTGATCGTGCCGCCCCTCAAGCTGATCACCCTGCTCGTGCTCGGCCTCGGCGGGGCCGGCTTTGCCACGCGGCATCAGGCGGCGGCCTACCGGCTCGTGGAGCTCGTCGGCCGTTGGGGCATGCTCGACGTCATGCTCGTGGCCGTGCTCGTGGCCTTCGTCAAGCTCGGCAACCTGGCCGAAATCCAGGCCGGGCCGGGCCTGCTGGCCTTTGCGCTGTGCGTGTTGGCCAGTTTGATCGCCAGCGTTTGCTTCGATCCCCATGACCTTTGGCGCGAACCCTGCGATGGCTGATCCTGCCGACAACGCTCCGCCGCCGGCGGAGGTCCCCACCGCGCGGCTCGAGCGCGAGCCCCGCTGGACCTGGTTCTGGCTCTTGCCGCTCGCCGCCGCCGCGTTCGTCGGCTGGCTGGGTTGGCAAGCCTGGGCGCTCCGCGGACCGCACATCACCGTGCGCTTCGCGAGCGGCCATGGGCTCAAGGTGGGCGACGTGCTCCGCTTCCGCGGCGTAGCCGTGGGCGACGTGACCCGCGTCGAAATCGCGCCCGATCTCGAACGTGTGGAGGTCGATATCGCGCTCGGGGACGAAGGGACGGCCCTGGCCCGCGCCGGCAGCCGCTTTTGGATCGTGCGCCCACGCGTCGACCTGACAGGCATCGACGGGCTCGACACGCTCGTGGGGGCCAACTACGTGGCCGTGCTGCCTGGCGATGGCCCGCCGCAGACCAGCTTCGAGGGGCACGACGAGCCGCCCTTGGCCGAACGGCTCGAACCCGGCGGCCTCGAGATCGTGTTGCAGGCGCGTGAGCGGGGCAGCTTGCGCCCTGGCGCCGCGATTCGCTACCGGCAGCTCCGCGTCGGCACCGTGCTCGCCGTGGGGTTGGCCGCCGACGCCAGCCTGGTTGAAGCGCGGGCCTACATCCGCCCGGCGTTTCGCGAGCTCGTGCGGCAGAATTCGCGCTTCTGGGACGCAGGCGGCGTGGAGTTCAACGCCGGTTGGCTCTCCGGCATTTCCGTGGGGCTCGACTCGCCCGAGTCGCTCGTGGCGGGCGGAATCGCCTTCGTTACGCCGACCGAGGCGGGGCCGCGCGTCGCCAGCGGCGCGCGATTCGGCGTTGCCGAGCGCTCGGAGCCCGAATGGCTCGCTTGGTCGCCCGCCTTGCCCGTGGGACCGCATTTGCTGCCGCCGGGCTCAGAGGTCCCCCAGCCGCAACGGGCATCGCTCCTCTGGCGTCACGACGGCACGCTCTGGAACAGCAACCGGGAGCGGCAAGGCTGGATCGTGCCGATCGAGGGGGGCTACGTGGGACCGGCCGATCTGCTGACCTTGCCCGACCGCACGCTCGAGGGTTCGGCGCGGTTGGCCGTCGGCGGCCGCGAGGCCCCCGTGGTCGGCGGCAAAACCCTGCCGAATGGGCTGGGGTTCTTGCCCGCTGCCGATCTCCGCTCCCCCTGGCCACGCAAACACATGCGGGCAGCGGCGCTGCCGGAAGACGCACTCGTGATCGCCGGCCGCACGGAGTCGCCGGTGCTCATCGCCGCGCCGCGGCTGCAGCCGGGCGACAGTTGGACGGTTGATCCGGCGATTGCCTTCGACCCGGCCTGGCACGGGGCGGCCGTGCTCGGGACGAGCGACGGGGCCCTGATCGGCGTGCTGCTGCTCGCGGCGGAGGGGGCCCGCGTGGCGCCGCTGCGGCTGCCGGCGGAGTAGGCGAGCGAGGCCATTTCGAGCACTTCGATCCGCCAGCGGGAATTTTTTTTCGCGCGAGGTTGCCGCTTTTCCGCCGTCTTGCAGTTCCCTTTTCGGCAGGGAATCCGTGCGGCTCGCGCTCGCAAGAGTTCGTGCAACCAGCGGAACCGGGTCGGGCCGTCGCTTCATGGCATTCGCGGCGGCCCGACTCGGCCCGTTGCATCCCCAGACGGACCGCGCCGCCGTACAATGGGGCCCATGGCAGACCTCATTCCGCGGTATCTCGTTTCGTTCGAGCCGAAGCGCATCCCCCACCAGTTCACCGATGTGCTCATCATCGGGGGCGGGCTGGCGGGCCTGCGGGCGGCGTTGGCCATCGACCCAAAGCTCTCGGCCCTGGTCGTCACCAAGCAGGCGATCCAGCAGTCGAACAGCACCTATGCCCAGGGGGGCATCGCGGGGGTGCTCGACCCGGAAGACCGCTTCGAGAACCATATCGCCGACACTTTGAGCGCCGGGCGCGGGCTGTGCGACGAAGCGGTCGTGGAACTCGTGGTGCGCGAGGCGCCCGAGCGAATCGCCGAACTCATCGACTGGGGCACGCGCTTCGACCGCGACGCGGGGGAACTGGCCCTCGGGCGTGAGGGGGGGCACAGCCACGACCGCATCGTCCATGCCCTGGGAGACGCCACCGGGCGCGAGGTGATGCGGGCCGTGATCGAGCGGGCGCGCGGACTCGAGAACGTCGGCATCTGGCCCCACACGTTCACGCTTGATCTGCTGACCCACGACGGCGCCTGCCGGGGCGCGCTCGTGTGGAACAAACGGCACGGCAAAACGCTCGTCTGGGCCAAGCAAACGATTCTCGCCACCGGCGGCGCCGGCCAGGTCTATCGGGAGACCACCAACCCCGACGTGGCCACCGGCGATGGGCACGCGCTGGCCTATCGCGCGGGGGCCGAACTCCGCGACATGGAGTTCATGCAGTTCCATCCCACGGTGCTCTACATCGCCGGCAGCAGCCGCAACCTGATCACCGAGGCAATGCGCGGCGCGGGCGCCTATCTCATCGATCGCACGGGCCGCCGGTTCATGTTCGACTACGATGCCCGCGGCGAGCTTGCCCCGCGCGACGTGGTGAGCCGGGCAATCGTGTCGCAGATGGAGAAGACCCGGCACACGAGTGTCTATCTGGACCTGAGCCATCTCGACGCCGAGATGGTCCGCAGCCGCTTCCCGCACATCGCGGCGATCTGCACGGAGTTCGGCCTCGATATCACCCGCGACCCGATTCCGGTGCGTCCCGGCGCGCACTACATGATGGGGGGCGTGACCGTAGACCTCGAAGGACGCTCGACCGTGCCCGGTTTGTGGGCGGCGGGCGAAGTGAGCTCGAGCGGCCTCCATGGCGCGAATCGGCTGGCGTCGAACAGCCTCTTGGAAGGGCTGGTGTTCGGCGCCCACGTGGGCTTGGGCGCGAGCCGCGCCGCGGCCGCCATAGCCGACGACTACCACGCGCTGCCGCTCGCGAACCGCCGCACGGAAGAAGTCGGCGGCGAGCCGCTCGACCTGGCGGACATCCGCAACTCACTCAAGAGCCTGCTCTGGCGGGCGGCCGGCGTGCGCCGCGAGCGCGAAGCGCTGGAAGATGCCCGCGAGACGGTCGACCGCTGGTGCCGGTATGTGCTCGCGCGGCAGTTCGCCGATCCAACGGGCTGGGAACTGCAGAACATGCTCGTGGTGGCGCGGCTCATCATCCGCGGCGCGCTCGAGCGCGAAGAGACGCGCGGCGTCCACTTCCGCACGGACTTTCCCGAGACCGACGACGAGCACTGGCGCCGGCACCTGGCGTTTCGTCGGGAAGGCGCCTAGGAAGCTGCGGCTAACGCGGATACTCGCCCCAGGCCGAAGGGTTCAGCGTCGGCGGGCTGGGAAACTCGGGGAGCGTGCGATGGGCGTAGACCATCGTGGCGGTCAGGAAGCCGAGCACCAGCAGGCAGAACGTGGCCACGCAGGCCATGGCGCTGGGACAGCGATCGGCGAACCGGCTGAGGGCGCCGTCGTCTTCGCAGTCGTCCCAGGTCGAAGCCTCGGTATGCATGTGATCCATCGTGGCGCCGCCCAGCGAATTCATGGTTGCTTCTCCGCAACGTGTTCTTGCAGACTGCTTGCCCCACAACCCCCGACTGGGGGCGTACACGGCAAACGTAGGACGGCGGATGGTCCCCGGCAATTCGAGAGACCGTAGGGCGGGAGCATTTTGGGCCGCATATCCGTCACGTCCGGCGTGCCGAGTGCATCGCGAAAGACCGCACCATGCGGAGGCCTTCGGAAATGGGCAGGGGACGGCTTGTAGCGAGTGAACTGCCGTCGGATAATCCTTGACAGCAGTCCAGCCGCCGGCGTGATGGGGTCCGCGGCATGCTGCCGCGAACCAGAGTGAGGAATGTTCCGCGACTCGAGGTTGATGATCTCTCGAGCAACGCGGCCCTAACTGCGCGCCGTGCGCGGCGCGCTTGGATCGTCGGGAGTTCCTCCAATGTACAGGCGGATTTGCACGGCCCTGTGGGCCTGCCTTCTCGTGGCAGCCCCCGTCTCAGGAGCCGAGACCATCGTTCTGCAAAGCGGCTTCGACGAACAGAACTCGGTTTCGTGGTCGCCAGGGCAGTTCGACGCGGGGCTGACCTACCTCACGACAGGCACTTCCGCGTCCCCCTTCGGCTCAGCCTTCTCGGCCGCCGATTTTCTCGCGGCGCAAAACGGGAAGACGGCCTATACGATCGCCCCCCTGGTTCAGAACAACTTCCAGATCTACGCGCCGTCGTTGTTCGCGCCCTACCCGCTCGCGCAGTGGATCAACACGGGGCCGACGGCGCTGACTCCCTACACAACCCTCTACGCCCTGCCGTTCCAAGTGGCCACCACGAACATCACGAGCGCTTCGCTGAGCATGAAGTGGGCGGTCGACGATTCGCTGGGCGACGCCACGAGCAGCGGCCCCAATCCCGTGGGCGTCTACCTCAACGGCACAGCCGTGCCCTCGGCGATTTCGGGGGGCGATCTGAAGCTGTTGACGACGGCCTTCGATCCGAACATCGGCCCGTTGCTGCAAACGGGGCAGAATTGGCTGTACATCTACGATCGCGAGCTTGGCGGCCCCGGGGCCGCCGGCGTGATGTTCGGAGCCACCATCACCGTCGTGCCGGAGCCGGCCGCCGCGGCACTCGCCGGAATTGGCATGCTGCTGTTCGCGGGCATCGCGCGACGCCGGCGTCAAATCGGCGGAAGCTGAGCGGCGGCGCCAAGAGCGGCTAGGCGTGGGCCTTGGCCAGCGTCGATTCGTAGCGGCCGAAGATCATCCGCCCGGCGCTCGTTTGCAGCACGCTGGTGACGCCGATCCGCACGCTCTGGCCAATGTAGTCGCGGCCCCCTTCGACCACGATCATCGTGCCGTCGTCGAGATAGCCCACGCCCTGGCCAGGCTCCTCTCCCGCCTTGACGATCCGCACCTCGACGCTTTCCCCCGGCAAGAACACCGGCTTGAGCGCGTTGGCCAGGTCATTGAGGTTGATCACCCCCACGCCGTGCAGGCGCGCGACCTTGTTCAGGTTGTAGTCGCCGGTGACGACCTTTCCCTCGAGGTGCTTGGCCAGCGTGACCAGCTTGAGGTCGACCGACTGCCCGGCGAACTCCGGCAACTCGCGGTCGAAGATCTTGAGATCGACCTTTGGGTTGGCCCGCAGACGGTTGAGGATGTCGAGCCCGCGGCGGCCGCGGCTGCGGCGCATGCGATCGCTGCTGTCGGCGATCGCCTGCAATTCGCTGATCACGAACCGGGGCATGATGAGCTGATTGTCCAGCACCTCGGTTTCCACGACGTCGGCGATGCGGCCGTCGATCACCACGCTGGTGTCGAGCACGTAGGGCTTGAGCCCCTTCACTTCCTTGGCGAACTCCACATACGGAATGATGAAGCGGAAGTCGTCTTTGGTCTGAATCAACAGGCTGATGCAGCCGTAGCACAGGATCACCGCCAAGAGGGCATTCACCCAGGCCGGCGTGCCCAACAGGACGTCCTGGACGAGCGGATTGATGGCCAGCCCCAAGATGTAGGTGAGGAACAGCCCGACGACGAGCCCAAAGTAAACGGCCGAAATGGTTTCCAGCCGCTTTTTCGGCACCAGAATATCGAGCACCACCACGCCGATGGCCAAGCCAATCACGCCGGCAAACGCGCTCCACGCTACGTAGCCGCGGTTGGTCACCTCCCCCAACTGCTGGGCGACGATCGTCGCCACGCCGGCCGCCGCCAGCATAAAGATGAACCGGAGTACGAGCAGCGGCATGGTAGGCGTGCAAACGGCCAGGGGGGTCGGGCGCCCGGCCAACGGCCGCAGCGTTCCTCCCCATTCTATCCAGTCTGGGCGGCCAAACTCTATGGTCTCTGGCGCCAACGGCCGATGCCGTTTTCCCGGGCAGCCGCCAACTTGCCGAATTTAGGCGTTCTACCGCTCAGAAGGACGACCGGCCAGCGGCCTGTTTTTGGGGTCGGCGGAGCTTGTCGCGGACGTTGTTGTTCCCAGAATGACCGAACTCTGCAGCGACCAACTTCCTGCCTAGCCCCGGCGAAAGAGCAGTGTGACCATGCGCGTCTTTTACAGTCCTGCCTATGTCGCGGCTGGGTTTTCCTTCGAAACCACGCTTAAGGCCAGTTGGGTTGCGGCGTCGCTGGATGCCGAGCCGATTGCTGGCGTCGAGCTTGTCGAGCCAAATCCCCTTGCTCGCGACCAACTCCTCGCGGTCCATGACGCCCACTACGTGCGCGCCATCGAAACGGGCGAGCCGCGCGAATTGGCCGAATCGCAGAGCTTCGCTTGGGACGCTGCCCTCTGGCCTGCGATGCTGGCGTCCAACGGCGGCGCGGTCGCGGCGGCGCTCGCGGCGCTCGAAGACGGCGTGGCCGGCTCGCTCTCGAGCGGGTTGCACCATGCCAAGCGCAGCTCGGGCGACGGCTTCTGCACGTTCAATGGCCTTGTGCTTGCCGCTCGCGCAGCCTTGGCCGCCGGCGCTGGGAGCGTGCTGATCCTCGACCTCGATGCCCATTGCGGCGGCGGCACGGCTTCGCTGATCGGCGACGAACCGCGGATCACGCAATTCGACGTCTCCACGAGCCACTTCGACCAGTATCGTGACACGGCCCAAGCGCGGCTGGCCATGGTCGACAGCGCGGCGCAATACATGGATTGCGTTCGACGAGCCCTGGACGATGCAAACGCCCTCGGCGTCGCCTACGATCTGTGCCTTTACAACGCCGGAATGGACCCTTACGAAGGTTGCCCGGTCGGCGGCCTGCCGCGCATCGATCGAGAGATGCTCGCCGAACGGGAACGGCGGGTCTTCGCTTGGTGCGCCGAGCGGCGCTTGCCCGTGGCGTTCGTGCTCGCCGGCGGCTATCTGGGGCCGCGGCTCGATCGGGCGAAACTGGTCGGCCTGCACCGGCTAACCCTGACTGCCGCGGCGGGCATGTCTTGGCGTCCCGCCTAGTGCTGCGTCACAGCGAGAAGTTCGGGGCGCCCTCCGCTACGAGCCCGCAGCGCTAGTTTTGAAGTTGCGCTTTGGCATCTGCGAAGCGTGAGGCGCGGCATGCAGCCCCGGCAGGGGCGACCCGAGAATAGCCCCGGGCAAGGCCGGCGCAAGCCTGACGCCGCCCGGGGTTACGCTGGCAAGCAGTCCTGCGCTGGCAAGCAGTTCTTGTGTCGCCCCTGCGGGGCTTTGTTCCCTTCTTCTCACGGACCCCGGGCTGCGGTCAGCTCACTCTGCCCTGGCCCGGGGCTATTCTCGGGTCGCCCCTGCCGGGGCTGCACGTAGCCTTGCTCGCTCCAAGAGCAAAACGCTTGATCCATGCCCCCACTTCCAACCAAAAGCGCAACTTCAAAAAGCGCAAGCTAGGAGGAGCCACGTTTCCCTGGCCCAGCCTCGCGGACCCCTGCACGGGCCGGACTGCATTTTCCGCCTGCGCGCGAAAAAGCGCTCGCGCACCTCGCTCGCGCTCTCGCTCTCGCGCTGCGGGCTCGTGTGGCACGACCCGAAAAGAAGCGATGACGCTGCACTAGCCCTGCAGCAGTTCGACCATCTTGGCCGGATCGGCCGGCTTGAGCAGATGGTGGTCGAAGCCCGCCTCGGCCGAGCGGCGGCGGTCTTCGTCTTGCCCATAGCCCGAGAGAGCCAGCAGCCGTAGTTCCGCGCCCCGCGCCGCCCGCAGCGTGCGGGCGACTTCGTAGCCGTCCATGCCAGGGAGGCCGATGTCGAGCAGCACAGCCGCCGGCACGAATTCGGCGGCGGCCTTGAGCGCTTCGGGCCCCGAATGCGCGAGCCGCACCTCAAACCCCAACGCGTTCAGCAGCAAGCCGGTGACGCGCGCGGAGTCGACGTTGTCGTCGACGACCAATACGCGTTTGGCGGCGTTAGGCATGGGCAAGAGAGCGAAGGTTGGGTACTCGGTCCGACATCGGGCTTCATAACGTCCACATCGTACCAAACCGCCCCCCTACTGGGCCATGTGCGCGATGCCGAGCGGCAATTGCGGGCGGCCTTCCTTGATTCTTAGCGTGAGCGGTTTCGAGCCCCCGGCTCTCGCCTAGCCCTCTCCCAAGGGGCCCGAGGGGCGAGAATCAAGTCGGGCCTGTAATCCTTGCCCCCCGCGGCCCGGTTGCTTAGTCTGAGGGGAGCGGAGTGGGACTGGCGTCGGCTCGGGTCCTGCCCGTCCCGCCTCCCTTGCCTGTCATCAGGGCTGCCCCCGCGGCTCTGGCCTGCCTCACCTCTTTGGAGCTTCCGGCGCATGAATGCATCGCGCGGCGCCCTTTCCAGCGGTTTTCGGCTCGCGTTTCGCGGCGTGCTCGGCGTTCTCGTGGCGAGCGCCGCCGGTACGGCGCTGGCCCAAGCGCCCGCGGTTTCGTCGATCACCCCCTGGGCAGTCCCTCCAGGCGGCTCAGCCGACCTGACGATCGCCGGCGGCAACCTCCAAGACGCCACAGGGGTGTGGACTAATCTGGCGTGCAGCGTCGACCTGGCCCCCGGCGTCGAGAACAACGGCAAGACGCCCGAACGCGTGGTCTACCGCGTGACGGCGCCCAGCGAGGCCGCGGTCGGCATCTACGGTCTCCGCGTCGCCACGCAGCGCGGCATCTCGCCGCTGCGGCTGTTCATGGTCGACGATCTGCCCAGCATCGCCGAGAACGGCCAAAATCATTCGCCAGAGACTGCCCAGCAAGCGCCCATTCCCGTGGCGATCGACGGCGCGTGCGATCCGCAGGCGATGGACTACTACAAGTTCGATGCCCGCGCCGGCCAGAAGCTGACGCTCGAGGCCGTCGCCCGACGGCTGGGGTCGAAGCTCGACCCGATGCTTCGGGTGCTCGGGCCCGAAGGCCGGGAACTCGCCTACAGCGACGACGAGGAAGGTCTCGGGGCTGACGGCCGCGTGCGGCTGACGATTCCGGCCGACGGAACCTACCTCGTCGAGATCCGCGACATCCGCTACGACGGCGGCGGCGAGCACCGCTACCGGCTGCGGATTGGCGATTACCCGCTCGTCTCGGTTCCCTATCCGCTGGCGGTTCGCGCGGGAACAAAGGGCGCGGTCGAATTCTGCGGCAACGTGGCCGACGAGCTGGCGTTCGAGACGAAGTCCATCGTCGCGCCCGCCGCCGGCGGCCTCCTGCCTGTTTCCCTCCGCTGGCCGCAAGGACAGGGTTCGGCCTTCACCACGCTCGAGATCAGCGATCTACCGGAGTGCCTGGAGTTCGAGCCCAACGACACGCCGGAGACCGCCGTGGCGATCGCCGCGCCGTCGGCGGTGAACGGGCGCTTCGACAAGCCGCGCGACCGCGACCAATACCGCTTCGACGCCAAGGCGGGGCAGCGTTTCCGCTTCACGGCGCACACGCGGCGGCTCGGTTCTCCCAGCGATCTCTACCTGCGCGTGTACAACTCCGAGGGGGGCCAACTCGCCGAGGCCGACGACTCGGGCCGCGACGACGTCGTGCTCGATTTCACGGCCCCGGCCGATGGGCAGTTTCGCCTGGCGGTCGAAGATCTGAACCGCCGCGGCGGGCCGCAGCATGCGTATCGACTCGAGTGCGTGGCCTATGAGCCGGGCTTTACGCTCTCGGTCGAGGCCGAGAAATTCGATGTCCCCCACGCCGGCGTATTGGCGGCCAAGGTGACGAGCGGCCGCCGCGACTACAACGGCCCGATCGCGCTGGCGATCGAAGGGCTGCCGGAGGGGAGCAAGGTCGATGGAGCGACGATCGCCGAAGGGCAGAACGAAGCGAATCTGCGGGTGACGCTGCCGGCCAGCGCCGCGGCGGGAACCTTCGCCGCGCTCCGCATCGTGGGCACGGCCAAGGTCGGCGAGCAAACGCTGAGCGCGGTAGCTACGGCCGAAGACGCGCTGCGCGATCCGCTGGGAGGTCAGCCCTTCCCCCCCGCAGACCTCTCGCGCGCGATCGGCCTGGGCATCGGCGGCGATTTCCCGCCGTTCCTCAAGCTGTCGGTCGATGGCGACGCGGCGGTGCTGCCGCAGTTGGCCGGAGGCGCCAACCTGGTCGTCAAGCTGGAGCGCAGCAACGGCTTCGACGGCGACGTGCCGTTGGCGGTGAGCCTCTTGCCCAGCGGCGTGTCGCTCGAAGCCAAGCCGATCGAAAAGGGGAAGAACGAGGTGACGCTCGCGATCAAGGCGCCCGAAGGATTGGCCCCTGGCGAATACCGCGCGCAGCTGACGGCCACGGCGACGCACCAGAACCAGCCCGGTAAGGCTGAGCTCTCCGTGCCGCTGCGGATCGTGGCCCCAGCAACGGCGGCCATCGCACCGGCCGGGGCGCTCCCCGCCGGCGGAACTCAAAAAGTGAAGATCACGCTCACGCGGCTGGGCGAAGGGCATGGTCCGGCGAAGATCGAATGGCGCGGCCTGCCGCCAGGCGTGACGGCGCCCGAAACCGAACTGCCCGCGGACAAGCCGGAGGTCGAGGTGGAGTTCGCCGCCGCGGCTGATGCGCCCAAGGGCACGTACGCGATTCGGGCCGTAGTGCATTACCAGGTGCGCGGCCGCATGCTGACCGCGGCCACCCCCGAGGTGGCCCTGGAGATTGCCGGGCAGTAGGCCGGCCGAGGAGAAGGAGGAGAGCGATTCATGAGCTGCCCCGACTGCACGCCGAACATTCCGCACTTCAATCCGGAACCGGTGCTCTCGCGCCGCCAGATGTTGGCGCGCGGCGGCACGGGGCTCGGCATGCTGGGACTCGCTGGTTTGCTCAATGCACCAGGAGCAGCCCGGGCCGCCGGCGGCTATGTGAATCCCATGGCGCCCAAGGCGCCGCACTTTCCGGCCAAGGCCAAGCACGTCATTCACCTGTTCATGAACGGTGGGCCGTCGCAGGTCGACACCTTCGACCCCAAGCCCAAGTTGGCTGAATACGCCGGCAAGATGCTGCCCTTCGAGAATCTACGGACCGAGCGCAAGACCGGCGCCGCCTTCCCTTCGCCGTTCAAGTTTCAGAAGTACGGGCAGTCGGGCATCGAGGTGAGCGAGATCTTCGCCAACACCGCCCAGCACATCGACCACATCTGTGTGATTCGCTCGATGCAGGCCGAGGTGCCCAACCACGAGCCGTCGCTGATGCTCATGAACTGCGGCGAAGCCCGGCTCGTGCGCCCCAGCATGGGCTCCTGGGTCACCTATGGCCTGGGCACCGAGAACCAGAATCTGCCAGGCTTCATCGCCATGTGCCCCGGCGGTTACCCGATCAAGGATTCGCAGAACTGGCAGTCGGCGTTTCTGCCAGGCGTGTACCAAGGCACGCACATCAACACGCAGCATACCGACGTGGAGAAACTCGTCGAGAACATCCGCAACCCGCACCTCTCGCCCGAAGCTCAGCGCAAACAGCTCGATCTGCTGCGGGCCCTCAACGAGCATCATGCCCTGGCCCGCCCCGGCGACGGCGCGCTCGAGGCGCAGATTCACTCCTATGAGCTGGCCTATCGGATGCAAATGGAGGCCAGCGACGCGTTCGACATCAGCCGCGAGCCGGAGGACGTGCTCAAGGCCTACGGAGACGGCGTGCAAGCTCGCCAGATCCTGATTGCCCGGCGGCTCATTGAGCGGGGCGTGCGCTACGTGCAGGTGTGGCACGGCCAAGGGCAGCCTTGGGACAACCACGACGACATCGCCGAGAACCACCGCCGACTGGCCGGGCAGTGCGACCAGGCAATCGGCGCGCTGTTGGCCGATCTCAAACGGCTGGGGCTGTTCGAGGAAACGATCGTGATGTGGGGGGGCGAATTCGGCCGCACGCCTACGGTCGAGCTGCCGCAAGAAGGGGCCAACGCCGGCAAGATCAACGGTCGCGACCACAACCCTTATGGGTTCACAATGTGGCTGGCCGGCGGCGGCGTAAAGGGGGGCCAGGTCTACGGCGCCACCGACGAGTTCGGCTTCCAGGCCGTGGAGAACAAGGTCCCCGTGCATGATCTGCACGCCACGCTCCTGCACCTCTTGGGTTTCGACCACACCAAGCTCACCTACCGCTACGCCGGCCGCGATTTCCGGCTGACCGACGTCCATGGGCGGGTGATCAAAGAGCTCGTGGCATAGCCGAGCCCGCCCAGCCTCGGGTCGCTCGCAAGCCGCGACTTCTTGCCGGATAACGCCGAGCCGTTTTGACCCGCGCTTCACGGGGCATTAGACTTTGCCTCGACGGGCAGCACTGTCAGGCTCGGAGGTTCGCATGCAACGGCGTCAGTTTCTCCGCTCTACCGCGCTGGCCGCTCTTAGCATGTCGGCGCTGTCGTACCGCCGTGTGTTGGGAGCGAACGACCGGATCCAACTGGGCATCATCGGCGCCGGCAATCGCGGCCAAGCGCTGTGGCAAGACTTCCTCTCGCAGGCCGATGTTGCGCCCGTGGCCGTCTGCGACGTGTACGAACCCTATCGCGCCAAGGCTGTGGAAATGGCGGGCGGCGCCACGCCCAGCTATGGCGACTTCCGCCGCTTACTCGACCGGCCCGAGGTCAACGCGGTTATCGTTGCCACGCCCGACCATTGGCATGCCCTGCCGACGATCGCGGCCTGCCAGGCGGGCAAGGACGTGTACGTCGAGAAGCCCTTGGCCCTCAAGATTCACGAGGGCCAACTCATGCTCGAGGCTGCCCGCAAGCACAACCGCGTGGTGCAAACCGGCAGCCAGCAGCGTTCCGGCGCCCACTATGCCCGCGCGGTGGAGCTCGTACGCTCGGGCGCGCTTGGGCAAGTGTCGCACGTCAGCGCCGGCTTCGTGCGGAACGCGATGCCGGGTTTCGGAGCCCATCGCGTAACGGCGCCGCCGGCGGGGCTCGACTGGGATTTTTGGCTGGGCCCGGCGCCCTACCGCGAATCGCTGCCGCTAACGCCGCTCTATCACTTCCGCAACTTCTGGGACTACTCGGGCGGCCAGATGACTAACTTTGGCGCCCATGATCTCGACATCGTCCGCTGGGCGATGAACGTGCGCGGGCCGCAGGCGGTCGCCGGCTTTGGGCGGCGCTATGCCCTGAACGACGGCGGCGAAACGCCTGACGTGCAGGAGGTCATCTACCAGTTTCCCGACTTCGTGCTCAACTGGTCGGTGCGCGAGATGAACGGCGCGAAGGAGAAGATGATCCTCGAGTTCCATGGAACGAAGGGAACGCTGAGCGTCACGCGCCAGGGGTTCGAGCTGAAGCCCGAGGTGTGGACGCAGTCGGAGGATCCGCAGGCGCCACGCGGTCAGGAGATCGTCGATCCCGGCTCCGAGCAGGGGCTCGCGCACATCCGCAACTTCCTCGATTGCGTGAAATCGCGGGCACGGCCCAACGCCGACATCGAAGAAGGGCACCGCACGGCGGCGCTGTGCCACTTGGGCAACATCGCCACACGCACCGGCAAGCAACTGCGCTGGGACGCCGACAACGAGCGCCTTATTGGCGACGACGCCCCGACCTCTTGGTTGAGCTACGCCTATCGAACGCCGTGGGCGCTCTGACGAGACGGAGCGGGGCTCGTTGGCCGCGATCATCGCAAGACTTTAGCCCGGGCGTGGTGGACGAGCACTACCCCGGCCCCAACTCCGCCAGCACTTCGCGGGCGGCCCGCTCCCCTTGGTCGAACGCCTCTTCGAACAGGGGCAGGCCGCTTAGGTCGCTGTGGGCGAAGTGGACGCCGCCAAGCGGCTGGCGGGCGGCAGCCCGCGAGCGGCCCCAAACGAAGCCGGGGCGCGGGCGGATCATGGCGTGCCCCCAGCGCATCACGTCGAGCTGCGTTACCAAGCCCGGCAAATCAGCGTGCGCACGGCCGAGGTCGGCGATGGCCGTCTCGGCCCAGTCGCGCCAGCCCAGGCCGGCCAATCGTGTGCGGGCCGCGCGGCCGTCGGCGTCGCAGAGCGGGTAGTAGTAGGTGAAGACGGTCGGGCCGTGGTCGATGCCGCGCTGATGCGTGGCCACGACGTAGCCCAGCGCCGGGCTTTCGTAAAGCACGTTGTCCCAGCAGAGCGGAAAGCCACGCTCCGCCGGACGATCGCCCAGCGACAGGTTGGCCACCATCCAGGCACCGTAGTCGAAGTCGGCCAGGTGGGCCGGCGGCTGCTCGCGCCACGGCCGCAGCACGCGCCCGGCGACGAACTGCCCCGCAGCGAAGATCACCCGCTGGGCGCGGAACCCGTGCGGCCGGCCCTGCCGGTCGAGGGCAATCACCTCGACGCGGCCCTCCGGGGAAGCGGCCGGCGCTATCTCGGCCGCCAGCAGCCCGGGGCGAAGTTGTTTGCTTGCCAGGCCAGCCAAATGCCGCACGATCCGCGCATTGCCGTCGGGCCAGGTGAGCAGCGGCTGCGAGGGCTGGCCAGGCTCGCGCACCCGCGCGGCGAAGTAGAAGAGGGCGGCCCAGGCGCTCGTGTCGGCCAGGCAGAGGCCATAGTCGTCGCGGCAGCCGTAGTCGATCCACCACAGCAACCGCGGAGAGTCGAACCCGCGCTGGGCGAGCCAGTCGGCCATCGAGAGGCGGTCGAGCTCAGTGACGGCCGGATCGTCGGAGGCCGCGCTCACCGGCACCGCGAACGCCCGCCGGCCCTGACCATCGCGCCAGGCGACCCAGCGATCGATCTCGGCCTGAAACGCGGCGAGCTGCCGGCGGTCTTCGGCCGAGGCCCCAACGTGCAGGTAGAGGTCCTCGTACCACCGCCCCTTGAAAAACAGCCGCTCCTCCGGCTCGCGGACCAGGCACTCCTCGGCCGCCACCGGCTGCCCCGCGGCGTCCCGCCCTTCGAGCGCACCGAGTTCCTCGAGCAACTCGACCAGTGGCGCATTGTCGGCGGTGGGAAGCGGCAGGTAGTGAGCGCCCCAAGGGTGGGCGAGCCCGCCGGTCGAGCCGCCCCGCGCCGTGCCGCCGGGGGCCGCCTCGAGTTCGAGGAGCACAAAGTCTTCGCGCCCTGCCTTGAGCAGCCGCCGCGCCGCCGCAAGCCCCGAGACGCCGCCGCCGACGATGGCCACCGAGACGTCAGACCAGGCATCATCGGCCGGCCGCGGAACCGCGCCGCCTCCCCGCAGGCGGTGCCCGAAGTCGTCGGCTGCGCCGACGAGTTGGCCGGGGAACTCGAGATCGCTCGCGCCGCGCTCGGCGCAGCCAGCCAGGGCCGGCAGGCCGAGGAGGGAGACGAGGAGCTCGCGGCGGGAGAGGGGGGACATGCTCTAGCTCGATATGTTTCAACGGTCCACGCTACTGCCGCGGTTGCCGGTTCTCAACCCTTTGTTGGCAGACAAGGGTTTCGGCCGACACGCAGACCTCCCCGCTTCGGCGTTCCGCACTCGGCGGGTGCGGGCTACGATGGAGCTTGTCGCCTGGGCGAAGACCGCTCGGGCGACAGGAACTGCAAACCCTGGCTGCTCCCATGCCGCGCCGCAACATCGTACTCACTCTGGGGGTGATCCTCTTCTCGCTGCTCTGTTACGCCAGGGCCGATCGCAATCCCCATGGGCGTTACTTCGCCGAGATTCTCGATCAGGTCGATCGCCACGCGCTCGAAACGCTGCCCCGGCAGCAGCTCTACGAGTCGGGCGTGCGGGGAATGCTCTCGGCCCTCGACGAGCACACCGGCTATAGCAACCAGGCCGAGTCAGAGCAGCTCAACGAGTTGCTCGACCAGGAGTTCGCCGGCATCGGCATTCGCCTCGACATGACGGCCACCGACGGGCGGCTGACGATCCTCAGCCCCATCTTCGGCAGCCCCGCCTTCAAGGCCGGCCTGCGGGCGGGGGACCAGATCGAGGCCATCAACGGCGAGAGCACCCGCGACCTCTCGATGGACGACGCGGTGCGTCGGCTGCGCGGACCGGCGGGCCAGGCGGTGACGCTGCTCGTGTTGCATCCCGGCGAGAAGACGCCCGTCGAAATCAGCGTGGTCCGCGGCCGCATTCAGGTGGAGTCGGTCGTGGGGGACTATCGCTTGCCCGACGGCGCCTGGAGCTTTGTGCTGGCGGCCGATCCGCAGATTGGCTACGTCCGGATCAACACCTTCGGCGCCCGCACGGTGGAAGAACTGCGGGGCGCGCTCGAGGCGATCGAAAAGGCCGGCTGCCGGGCCCTGGTGCTCGACCTGCGCGACAACGCCGGCGGGCTGCTGACCGCGGGGATCGAGGTGGCCGATCTGTTCCTCGAGTCGGGCGTGATCATGACCACCCGCGGCCGCGATGGGGACGTGCTCGACACTTACGAAGCGCATCCCGGCGGCATGCTGACAGGCTGGCCGCTGGCGGTGCTCGTGAATCGCTATAGCGCGAGCGCGAGCGAGATCGTGGCCGCGGCGCTGCAAGATCACGGCCGGGCTGTGGTCGTAGGCGAGCGGACGTGGGGCAAGGGGACCGTGCAGAACGTGCTCAAGGTCGAAGGGGGGCGGGCGCTGTTGCGGCTGACCACGGCCGCCTACTGGCGTCCCAGCGGCCGCAACATCCACCGCCGCCGCGACGCGCCGCAGACCGAAGTGTGGGGCGTCGATCCCGATCCGGGGCTCCACGTCGGCCTCGACGAAGACCAGCGCCGCAAGGTCAACGAACACTGGGAGCGGCGCGACATCGTGGGCGCCCCGACGCCCACGCCCGGCAGCGCCGCGGAAGCACTGGCCGACGATCCGCAGTTGGCCAAAGCGGTGGATTACTTGCAGACCAGACTGAAGGTCGGGAAGTAAAGTTTACAAGTCCTGCCGCTGAGTTGGGCGGGCGGTGCAGCAAACGCGCGCAGGGTGCGCGGCTCGTGCGCGCCGCGAGGGTCTTGCGAACCCGCGGCCCTCGCGCGTCGTCGCTTGCGCGACCACGCTCAGCCGACGCGAGGCCAGCCGACCAGCTTTCCCAGCCCTTGCCAGCGGTCTTCGGGGCGAGACGATTGGGCGAGCGGCGACGAAGCCGTGAAGATGGAGGCCACCGGCGGCGCGACAAACCTCCGGATAGGCAGCGCCGAGGAAGCGATTCCTGCCGCATTGGTCCGGCAGTTGCACACCGGGTAGTCCGACCGTGAGGAACGCCTCGGGGCGTCTTCCCCACGTCGGTCCTGCTCGCACGGTGAGGGACTGCAATCATGCTGATCCGACGCGCTGCTCGTCGCAGTTCCAGCACTTCTCGTAGCCGCTTCGTTTTCCGGCCCCGTCCCCGGCGCGAAGCCCCGCCCCGTTTGCCAGACTGGCCGCCCCGTTCCGGCCGCACCCGCCCTGATGCTCCGCGCTCCGGGCCGCTCCCCCCGGCGATTTCGACGTAGACTTGCGCGCGCCGTTTCCGCGAGGCGTCGCAGCGTAGCGTGCAGGCAACATGCCGGCAGCATTCGCAGCGAGCGGGCCCAACTCGTTTCGCCGCCAATCCTGAGTGCGGCCAAGGGCTTAGCCTGCGTCCTCGTCAGACCGGCCGTGGCGAAACCGCGCGCGGCACTCGGTTTGCCTCCTCCGGGAGGGGAATCTGCCAAGAGACATCAGGGGGACCTCGCATGGCGACCGTTGAAGCGCTGCCTGAAATCGATCGTGAGGATTCGCCGGCTTATCCGGTCGAGTCTTACGAGCCGCCCCGTCGGCGGCGGCGCAAACCGCCCATCTCGATTGCCGCGCTGCGGCTGTTGGCCGGCGAGCCAATCGTCGAGGCCGAAGGCAACCGCCAGGCCCTCTATCTAACCGCCAAACGGCTGCTCGACATCGCCGGCGCCCTGTTCCTGCTCGTGCTGCTCGGCCCTTTGATGTTGGGCGTGCTGGCCGTGCTCACCGTCACTACCCGGGGCAATCCGCTGTTCGTGCAAGAGCGGCTGGGCTATCGCGGCCGCCGGTTTCGCATGATCAAGTTCCGCACGATGCGGCTCGACGCGAACAAGGTGCAGCACCTAGTGAAGAACGAGAAGGACGGGCCGATCTTCAAGAACCGCCGCGACCCACGGATCACCCGCATCGGCCGCATCTTGCGAATGACGAGCATCGACGAGCTGCCGCAGCTCATCAATGTACTCAAGGGGGAGATGTCGCTCGTGGGCCCCAGGCCCCCGGTGCCCGGCGAAGTCGCCAAGTACAAGCAGTGGCACCGCCGCCGCCTGGCCGTCCGGCCGGGGCTGACCTGTCTGTGGCAGGTGAGCGGCCGCTCCGAGGTGGGCTTCGAGGATTGGGTGCGGATGGATCTGTGGTATCTGCGGAATCAGAGCCTGAAAACGGATCTGCGGCTGCTGCTGGCCACCCCCTGGAAGGTGCTGACGGGCAAGGGAGCGTATTAGGCAAGAACCTCTAAGGTACGTTTGGGCAGCCGTATTCGCGCTCCTTCCTGCCCAGGCTCGCCCCGCATGCCTTCGGTCCAAGCTCCGCTGGCGGTTTCGCCCGCCGCGCTCATCGATCCGGTCCCCGCGCCGCGCGCCATCGGACGCGTGCTGCACCTCATCAACGGCGAGCACTACGCCGGCGCCGAGCGCGTGCAAGATCTGCTGGCCGCCGCGCTGCCGGAGTTCGGCGCTGAAGTCGTCTTCGCCGCGCTCAAGGCAGGCAAGTTCCGCGCGGCGCGCGGCTGCCAGACCGCGCCGCTCTACGACTTCCCGATGCGCCGACGCTTCGACCCGCGGCCGATCTCGCAGATCGCCCAACTCGTGCGCCGCGAACAGACGGTGCTCTTGCACACCCACACGCCGCGCACGCTGCTCGTGGGGCGCGCCGTCTCCGCGCTCACCGGCGTGCCCCTGGTGCACCACGTTCACAGCCCCACCAGCCGCGATTCGACGCGCCGCTTTCGCAACCTGGCCAATGCCCAGCTCGAACGCTGGGCCCTGCGGGGCGCTGCGCGCGCCATCGCCGTGTCGGCCGCCATGGGGCGCTATGCCGCCTCGTTGGGGTATCCGACGAACCGGATCGAAGTGGTGACCAACGGCGTGCCAGGCCCGGCGGCCCTCCCCGAGCGCCGTCCGCCGCGCGGCCGCTGGACCTTGGGCATGGTGGCCCTCTTTCGGCCGCGGAAGGGAATCGAAGTGCTGCTCGAAGCGCTGTCGCTCCTCCGCCGGCAAGGGCTCGACGTTTGCCTGCGGGCGATCGGCGAGTTCGAAACGCCTGACTACGAGCGGCAGGTGCATGGGCTCGCGCAAACGTTGGGGCTTGAACTGTGGATCGAGTGGACCGGCTTCTGCGGCAACGTGCCCGCGGCGCTGCCGGGGCTCGACGCTTTGGTGCTGCCGAGCTTGTTCGGCGAAGGACTGCCGATGGTGCTGCTCGAAGCCATGGCCTCCGGCGTGCCGATCGTGGCGACATGCGTGGAAGGCGTGCCTGAGGCGATTGCCGACGGGGAAGAAGGGGTGCTCGTCGAGCCGCAATCGCCCCAGGCGCTCGCGGCCGGCATCGAGCGGCTGGTCAGCGGACAGCTCGATTGGACCGCGCTCCGCGCCAACGCCCGCCGCCGTTACGAAGCACAGTTTTCCGACCGTCACATGGCCCGGGCCGTGGCGCACGTCTATCGCGAGGTGCTCGGATGCTAGAACTCGAAATCGCCACCCCAGAACTCGATGTGAACGCCGCGCGGCGGCCCGAGCGGATCAGGCTGTTCGGGCTCGAGATCGACCGCGTGACGATGCCCGCGGCGGTCGAGCGCGTGCTCGCTTGGGCGGCTGCTCGCGATGGCGTTTGCCGGTTCGTGGTGACGCCGAACTTGGACCACGCCGTGATGTTCCAGGAGCATGCCGGCCTCCGCGCGGCCTATGCCGACGCCGCGCTCGTGTTGGCCGATGGCTGGCCGCTCGTGGCCGCTTCGCGCTGGCTCGGCAAGCCACTGCCGGAGCGTGTGGCCGGCAGCGACCTGGTGCCGGCGCTGTTTTCGGCCGCCTCTCAACAGCGGCAGCCGCTGCGGGTTTTTCTGCTGGGGGCAGCGCCTGGTGTGGCCGAGCGGGCGGCGGCCAACATAGAGCGCCGCTGGCCGGCCGTACACGTCTGCGGTTGCTATAGTCCGCCGCTAGGATTCGAGCGCGACGCCGTGGCCAACGCGGAGGTCCTCCGGCAGGTGGCCAACACCCAGCCCGACGTGCTGGTGGTTGGCCTAGGGGCGCCGAAGCAGGAACTTTGGCTGCACGAACATCGCAGCGAGCTGGGCGTGCCGGTGGCCCTGGGCGTTGGCGCGACGATCGACTTCCTAGCGGGCGAACGCCGCCGTGCGCCGCGCTGGCTCCAGCGGCTCCATCTCGAGTGGCTGCATCGGCTGGCCAGCGAGCCCCGCCGCCTGGCCGCCCGTTACGCCCGCGACGCCTGCGCGTTCCCCCAGCTCCTCTGGCGCGAATCGCGCGCTACGGCGAGCGGGGGACGATTCACGGCGAGCGGGGGACGATAGTCCCCCGAGTCCTCCCCGGCGACACGGCTCGACACCGCGCCAAGCAGCGCGGCTGATTCTGCGGAGCTTAGCCCCGAAGGGGCGGTCGAAGGTAGCCTGGGGCGAAAGCCCCAGGTCGCCGACAGCGCTCGCGCTCATGAGCCCCGGAAGGGGCGACAGGAGGCGCCTTGTTGCTCTTATCGCCAAAGGTAGCGCTCGTCGAAGGAAATCTGATGTCTTTCGAGCAAGACACGAAACTCCTCCTGAAACGATAGTCGCTGATGGTGTTCGGCTTGGTTCTCGATGTACCGACGAACCTCCGCAAGGTTGGATTGGCTGACGGCAAAAGCACCGTAGCCAGTTTGCCAACCAAATGGCGTTCCCGAAAACTGTTCCCGCACCCAGCGTGACGAGTTTGCTTTGAGGTCACGGACGATTTCAGAGACAGCTAGTTCTCGCGAGAGGCCAACCAACAAGTGAACGTGGTCCGGCATCCCTCCGATCACGAGCGCCGGGCAATCGGCCGTCCGTGCGATCCCTCCGAGGTATCGGTGTAATCGCTCGGCCCGATCCGGCGCGATGAGGGGTGCGCGGTTCTTGGTGCTGAACACCAAATGAACGTGCAGACTCGCGTAGCTCTGGGGCATCTGTCGCCCTTCCAGGGCTCAAAACCGTTGTTGGTCTGCCGGTCCCAGGGGCTTGCGCCCCTGATACCGTTTCCGTCGGCCGGCGTCGCCGAGCTTTAGGGCCTTTATTGGGCCCTCAGCAGAGCTCGGCGATGTTGGCCGCGGCCGATGTTTCCAACGTGCTGCATGATAGCATGACGGGCGTTGTTGACTCGTGTCTGCCCGAGCTCGCCTCGTCCGCCGTACGGTCTTGTCGCCCCGCCGCTGTGACGGACGTAGCCAGATCACCGGCGGCGGCCGCGGCGTCTGGGTCCACGTCTGAGAGAACCAAGCCTCGCGAAGGCCCTTGTATCAGGTGGACGCGTCCCAGCGCGCGGCGGGAATGGCAGGCAGTCTTCTAACCGTGGGCGCCAGCCATGACCACTTCCCCCTCGCCGAACGCGTTCGCCTGGACTCATTTCGCCGGCTTCGATTGGGCCTGCGAGACCCATCAGGTCGTGGTGGTGGACCAGACCGGACGCATCGCCGTGGAGCTAAGCTTCGCCGACGACGCCCAAGGCTGGCAACAGTTCCGCGAGCGGCTGGCGACGCTGGGCGAAGTGGCCGTGGCCGTGGAGACCAGTCGCGGCGCCGTCGTCGAGCGGCTGCTCGAAGCAGGCTTGGCCGTGTATCCCGTGCAGCCCAAAGCCGCCGAACGCTACCGCGATCGCAAGGCCCCCAGCGGCGCCAAGAACGATTGGCTCGACGCCTGGAGTTTAGCCGACGCCTTGCGAACCGACGGCCACGCCTGGCGGCGCCTGGCGCCCGAAGATCCCTTGGTGCAAGAGCTGCGGCTGCTCTGCCGCGACGAGCGCAAGCTCATCGCCGCCCGCACCGCGCTGCTCAATCAACTGCAGCAGGCGCCGCGGGAATACTACCCCGCGGCGCTCGAGGCCTTCGACGATTGGACCTTGGCCGCTGCCTGGGAGTTCCTCCGCCGCTTTCCCACGCCCGAGGCCCTGCGGGCCGCCGGCCGCCGCAAGCTGGAGAAGTTCCTCCACACGCACGGCCTGGCCCGGCCCGAGCGCTATCAACAGCGGCTGGAGGTCTTCGCGCGGGCCACCGCCTTCTGCGGCCCGCCCGCGGTCACCCGCCAAAAGCCGGCTCGTCGTGCTGCTGGTCGAGCAACTTCAGGTGCTCGAGCGGCAACTGCAACAGTATCGGCAGCGGATCGAGGAGCTGTTCGCTCAGCATCCCGACCACGAGCTGTTCGGCTCGCTGCCAGGCGTCGGCCCCAAGCTCGGCCCGCGCTTGCTCAGCGAACTCGGCGACGATCGCGGCCGCTTCGACGGGCCCCAGGCCTTGCAGTGCTACGCCGGCACGGCCCCGCTCAGCTTCCAATCGGGCCAGATGCACCGCGTCCGCTTCCGCCGCGCCTGCAACAAGACTTTGCGGGCCAGCGTGCATCTCTGGGCCCACCTCAGCCGCCACTCCTCCCCCTGGGCCGAACGTTACTACCAGCACAAACGCCAGGCCGGCATGACCCATGCCTGCGCCTTGCGCTGCCTCGGCCAGCGCTGGCTGAGCATTCTCTGGGCGATGTGGCAGGACCACACTCTCTACGATGAGGAACGCCACCAGGCGAACCAACGCCAACACGGCTCCCCCGTCGCCAGCCCCAACCCAAACCCCGCCTAAACCACCTCAAACCTCGGGGAAACCCTGTCGATCCCATGTCAACAAAACGCCGCAAACGACCCTTGAAGACCCAGAGAACATCTGGCTACCCTCGTCCGCCCCTTCGGGGCTACTCGACCGACAATCACAAGCGTGCAGCAGGGGACTTTCGTCCCCCGCTCGCCGCTCAGTCCTCGTCGCTGCGCAGTTTCGCCAGCACGCTGTAATCCTCCAGCGTCGTGGTGTCGCCGACCGTGGCTTTCCCCGAGGCGATGTCGCGGAGCAGACGCCGCATGATCTTGCCGGAGCGCGTCTTCGGCAGGGCGCCGGTGAAACGGATGTCGTCGGGCTGGGCGAGCGCGCCGATTTCCTTGCGGACATGGGCCTTGAGCTCCTTGCGCAGGTCCTCGTTGGCCTCGCCCCCCTTGAGGGTGACGAACACGGCCACCGCCTCCCCTTTGATCGAGTCAGGGCGGCCGACGGCCGCGGCCTCGGCCACCAGCGGATGGCTCACGAGCGCGCTCTCGATCTCGATCGTGCTCAGCCGATGCCCCGCCACGTTCAGCACGTCGTCGATGCGGCCCATGATCCAGTAGTAGCCGTCCGCGTCCTGGCGGGCATTGTCGCCAGCCAAATACTTGTGCGGCACCTTCGACCAGTACTGCTCCTGGAAGCGGGCATCGTCGCCCCAGATGCCGCGGAGCATGCCGGGCCAGGGCTTTTCCATGATCAGCCAGCCGCCTTGCCCTTGCAGCACCGGCTGGCCGGCCGAGTCGACGATCGCCGGCACGATGCCAGGCAGCGGCTTGGTGCAGCTTCCCGGCTTGGTGGGAATCGCGCCCGGAAGCGGGCTCATCATGATTCCGCCCGTTTCGGTCTGCCACCAGGTATCGACGATCGGGCAGCGGCCGCCGCCGATCTTCTGGTGGTACCACATCCAGGCTTCGGGGTTGATCCCTTCGCCCACCGAGCCCAGCAGCCGCAGGCTGGAGAGGTCGTACTTGTCGACCCACTTGTCGCCCCACTTGATGAAGCTCCGCACGGCGGTGGGCGCCGTGTAGAAGACGTTCACCTTGTAACGCTCGATGATCTCCCAGAAGCGGCCTTCGTTCGGCCAGTTGGGAGCGCCCTCGTACATGAGCACGGTCGAGCCGGCCGCCAAGGGGCCGTAGACGACGTAGCTGTGCCCCGTGACCCAGCCGATGTCGGCCGTGCACCAGAAGATGTCTTCGTCGCGGTGGTCGAAGACCCACTCGAAGGTCTTCTTCGTGTACAAGCTGTAGCCGGCGGTCGTGTGTTTGATGCCCTTGGGTTTGCCGGTGGAGCCGCTCGTGTAGAGGATGAACAGCGGATGCTCGCTGTCGAGGGGTTCGGCCGGGCAATCGGCCGAGGCCTCGTCCATCAGGTCGTCCCACCACAGATCGCGCCCTTCGTGCATATGGCAGTGCACGTTGGCCCGCCGCAGCACGATGCACTTTTGCACCGTGGGGCTCTTGGCGAGCGCGGCGTCGACCGTGGCCTTGAGCGGAAGCTGCTGGCCGCGCCGCCAGCCGCTGTCGGCGGTGATCTGCAGCTTTGCGCCGGCGTCGTTGTTTCGGTCGGCGATCGCCTCGCTCGAGAAGCCGGCGAAGATCACCGAATGGACCGCGCCGATCCGCGCACAGGCCAAGAGCGCGATCGCCAGCTCCGGCACGAGCGGCATGTAGATCGACACCACGTCCCCCGGCTTGATCCCCTGGGACTTGAGCACATTGGCGAACTTGCACACCTCATGGTGCAGCGTCTGGTAGGTGAGCACGCGCTGCTCGCCGGGCTCGCCTTCCCAGAGGATGGCCGCCTTGTTGCGCCGCCAGCTATTCAGGTGCGCGTCGAGGCAGTTGTAGCTGGCGTTCGTTTTGCCGCCGACGAACCACTGGGCGAAAGGTTCGTTCCACTCGAGCACCTTGGTGAACGGCTCGAACCAGTGCAGCTCTTCGGCCAGCCGCCCCCAGAACGCCTCGACGTCGGCCGCCGCTTCTTCCCACAACCGCTCGTACTCCGCCAGCGAGCGCACGCGGGCGCGGGCCGAAAACTCGGCCGAAGGAGCGAACTTGCGGGTTTCTTGCAGAACGGTGTCGAGCTGACCAGATGGCATGGCGAACGTGAGAGGCGTGGGGTGCAGGATGCGAAGGGAATCGCTCGGGCCGCGGAGGAGGCGCGGCGGAGCGAGGGGCTGGGCGTGGGGAATCCCCAGGCCGCCTGCTGTTTTAGGGAACGGCGGCCATTGTCGTCAACGAAATGCTGGCCGCTGTCGTGCTTTGCGGTCCCAGCCTGGGCGCAGCCCGGCCGTGCCCGTGATAGAATCAGAGCGGTCGCTGCCAGTTGCATCCCGCCTGCACGCCGCTCCACCCATGCCTGCTGATTCGATCACCGTGTCGGCCCCCAGTCGGCTGCATTTCGGCCTGCTGGCCTTCGGCGGCGGGCAGCCTCGGCAATTTGGGGGCGCCGGCGTGATGGTCCGCCAGCCGGGGCTCGTGCTCCGCATCTCCGCCGCCCCGCAACTCGCCGCGAGCGGGCCGCTGGCCGAACGTTCGCTAGGCTTCGCGCGTCGGTTTGGAGAGTCGCAACTTGGCGGAGCGCTCCCCGCGTGTCGCATCGAGATCCTGGCTGCCCCGCCTGAGCACGTCGGTCTGGGGCTGGGCACGCAGCTTGGTCTGTCGGTGGCGGCGGGGCTTGCCGCCTGGTGCGGCCTCGAACGGCTGTCGCCGAGCGAGCTGGCGGCCAGCGTGGGCCGCGGCCGGCGATCGGCCGTCGGCGTGTATGGCTTTTGTCATGGCGGGCTGATCGTCGAGGCGGGTCGGCTGCCGACCGAAGCGCTCTCGCCGCTCGTGGCCCGCATCGTGCTGCCGGCCGCCTGGCGGTTCTTGCTCGTCCGTCCGGCCGACCCGGCGGGGCTTTCCGGCTCGGCGGAAGAGCAGGCCTTCGAAGCGTTGCCGCCCGTGCCCGCCGCAGTCACTGCCCAGCTTTGCCAAGAACTGCTGCAAGAGCTCATGCCGGCCGCTCGGGGCGGCGATTTCAAGGCCTTCAGCGCCAGCCTGCGCCGCTATGGCTACGAGGCGGGCTGCTGTTTCGCCGCGCGTCAGGGGGGCGCCTATGCGACGCCTCGGCTGGCGCGGCTAGCAAAACGCATCCGCGAGTTGGGCGTGGAAGGGGTCGGCCAGAGCTCATGGGGACCCACTTTGTTCGCCGTGCTGCCCGGAGCAGCGGAAGCCAACGAGCTCGCCGCTGCCCTGGCGGCGGAGGACGGGTCGCTCGAAACCCAGGTCGTCGAACCGGCCGCCACCGGCGCAGTGGTGGAAGCTGAGCCCGCCGGGCAGGTCGACAGTCTTTCCCGCCGGCGGCCTCAGCCGGCGCCCCGTTAGGCCGCGGAACGCATCGTCGTTGGTCTTGGAAGCGCGAAGGCTTTCGGGGAGAGCGAGGGGTTGGGACCTCCTTGACTGTGTCGCCGTCCCTCACCCCCGGCCCCTCTCCCACAGGAGAGGGGAGAACTCGGCCGCCTCGGTTTTTTTCTGGCCCCACCGGCCCGAATGCTCGACCTCGGCGTTGAAAAGGGTAGGCACACTACCACGTGGCATTCGTAGTAGGCCTGTTTCGCCCGTCGGCAACTTTGGCGAGATTGTCGGCGGGCGTTTTCGCGCGCTGTCAGGCTGCGATTCTCGCGATTTACAGCACCGGCCCGATGTTCCAGGGGACGAACTCGGCGGCCCCCACCCCCAGCCGTTCGCTCTTGGTCCGCTCGCCGCTGGCCACGGCCAAGATCCGCTCGAAGATCTGTCGGCCGATTTCTTCGACGCTCGTGCCGGCCAGGATCATGCCGGCGTTGAGGTCCATGTCGGCTTCCATCCGCTCGTACATCGGCGTGTTCGTGGCGATCTTGAGCGAGGGCGTCGGCTGGCAGCCGAAGCAACTGCCGCGCCCCGTGGTGAACACCACCACGTTGGCGCCGCCGGCCACGATGCCGGTGACGCTGACCGGGTCGAACCCCGGCGTGTCCATCACCACGAGCCCCTTGGCGGTGATCGGCTCGGCGTATTCGTACACCGCCTCGAGCGCCGTGGCGCCCCCTTTGGTCACCGCGCCCAGCGACTTTTCGTAGATCGTCGTTAGCCCGCCTTCTTTGTTGCCGGGCGACGGGTTGTTGTCGAGCTGCGCGCCGTACATGCCGGTGTAGCGCTCCCACCAGCGGATGCGGTCGATCAGCTTCTGCGCCACTTCGGGCGAGCGAGCGCGCCGGGTGAGGAGTTGCTCCGCGCCATAGATCTCGGGCGTTTCGGCGAGCACGCTCGTGCCGCCGGCGGCCACCAAGAGATCGCTGGCGACGCCGAGCGCCGGGTTGGCCGTAATGCCGGAGTTTCCGTCGGAGCCGCCGCAGTTCGTGCCGAGCACGATCTGACTGGCGGGAAACGCTTCCCGGCCTACGTCGTTCACGCGCGGCAGCATTTCAGCGACTGCGCGAACGACCGCGTCGACCGTGGCCTGCGTGCCTCCCAGGTCCTGCATGCTGAAGAGCGGGGGCCGCTCGGGCGCTCCGCCGAGGTTGAGTTGCACCAGCCCCTCGTTCTGCAGCAAGTTGCCCAGCGTGGCGGTTTCGCACCCCAGGCCCACGAGCACGTAGGCCCCGACGTTCGGGTGCCGCGCGACGCCTGCCAGCGCGCGGTTGAGCAGCTTGTGGTTCTCGCCGCCGTATTGCAGCCCGCAGCCGCCGCCGTGGGTGATGGGAAGCACGCCGTCGATGTTGGGAAAGTCGCGGAGCGCCGCCTTGTCGAACCGCTGCGCCACGAAGTGGGCCACCGAGGCCGAGCAATTCACATTCGAGATGATCGCCACGTAGTTCCGCGTGCCCACCTTGCCGCCAGGGCGCCGGTAGCCTTGGAACGTGCGGTCGGCGAGCGGCGCGGGACTCGGCGGAATCGCCGAGCAGGGGGCGTAGTCGCGCTCGAAGGCCTCGGCCCCCAGATTGTGAACGTGGACCCACTGCCCCGGCTCGATGGGGACAGTGGCAAAGCCGATCGTCTGGCCATACTTGGTGACCGGCTGGCCGGCGGCGACCCCGCGCAGGCTGAGTTTATGCCCCTGCCGGACCGGCTCGTTCAAGCGAACCGCGTGGCCGCCGATCGACACGGTCGACCCGGCTTCGAGATCGCGGGCAGCAACGGCCACGTTGTCGTCAGAATGAAGCAGAATCGCGTCGGTGCGGGTGGGCATGCGGCTGGCGTGGGCGGGCGACGTGAGCGGGGGATGCGAATACACCCAGCTTACCGGATGCACCCCCGCATGTCGCCATGAGCCTCCCGTCCATGGACGGGGGCTGGCGCCGCGTCACAGTTCCGAGTTCGGTTTGCCCTCGGATACTAAGCCCGCGGCGCGAGCAAGGGAGAGCCACGCGTCCCTGGTCAAGTCTCGCGGACCCCTGTACGGGCCGGGGAGCATTTTCAGCCAGCGCGCCAGCGGACGCTCCCGTCCCTTGCTTGCGCTTCTGTGGCACAGCCTGTGGCCTGCCCCCTCGTGGCACAGGCTTCCAGCCTGTGTCCTACACCCCAAACACCTCGAGCACTTCATCCCCATAGTGGTTGATCACCTTGATAGCAATCTTTCCCCCCTCCGGCCGCCCAAACGGCCGGCTCGTCGTGCTGCACAGCGTTGCCCACGCCGCCTCATCAATCTCCGCCCGCAGCGCCCGCTTGAGTTTCTCCTACGGCTCGTCCGCCCCGGTAAAGTACGCCTGCCGCACGAAAAAGCTCTCACCGTTGTAGTCGGTGTCGATGAACCAACAGGCAATGTCGTCGGCCGAATGACTGCGGATCGCCCCGGTCGTCGCACAAATGCGAGCTATTCCCTCGCCACGACCGTGTCGTACAGCCCGATTTGGCTTAACCCAGGGTGGCTGTCGATGCCGGTGTACCTGAGCGAGGCGTCTTCGTACCGCCGGAAGGCAAACACCGCCTGGTTCATGTGCTCGGTATTGAAAACCCTCAATCGCACGAGCAGATGAAAGTCCTTCACCGTCAGACCGGTGACCGTGCGAAACAGCTTCGGCTCGAGCTTGGTGATCACATCCTGCAGCGTGTTCTCGCGGAAGTCCGTCAGATACATGAAGGCAGGAATTCGAGTAGCAAACTTGATCAGCTTTTCCTGAACCAGCTTGCGTTTCGACTTGTACTCCTTTTCCTCCTCGGTGAGCTGCTTCTTCTGCTTGGCCGTCAGCTCTTTATCCTTGGCCTTGTTCTTGAGCCCCTTGACGCTCTCGCTCTTGTTGATGATCG
This sequence comes from Pirellulales bacterium, assembly GCA_046349955.1. Taxonomy (GTDB): domain Bacteria; phylum Planctomycetota; class Planctomycetia; order Pirellulales; family JBGAPH01; genus JBGAPH01. The sequence continues at coordinate 204,694 of JAXMBI010000009.1, forward strand.
TCTCGAGGATGTTGTCCCCCAGCGACCGCCAGCCTTCGATTCGCTCGACGGCCTCCATCGCCTCCTTGTTGTCCATGATGCGGCGGAGCGTATCGTTGTCGACGTTCACGAGCCGCGCACTCTCCCACTTGCGCGCAAGCAGCGTGGCCGATGTCCCTGATATCGCGAAGTCGAGAATGCTCCCCGCGTCGATCTGGTGCATGTTGGCGCCATCGTAGGCCAACACCGGCAGAAACGACACGAGGTCCTTCACCGCGTTCTCCGGATTGGCCTCGTTGGGCGCCAGGCCGATCCCGTATTCCGAGAGCTGCCGCAGCGCACGCGTGGGCGCAAAGTCGAACACGAAACAGGTCGGCTTGAAGACCTCCTCCTCATGCGGGTTGTCACCGTTTGGGTTCTTGACCGACCACGGCGATTGCACGCGAAACGCGGCCTGAATGTAGGTCTCCGGCGACTTGAGGTTCCGCAGCATCAGCATCGACGACCACTGCGGCACGGTGACGCCGGTCGTGAGCTTTCCGCAAGAGAGCGTGATCGTCTTGGTGTCGAACCCGTCTCCGATCGCTTTCCGCACCGGCGGTATCGCTTCGCGGCCGATGCCCGCCGCAGCGCCCGCGGCGACAACTACGTGGTAATCGCGCCAGAACGTATTGTGCCGCTCCGCCAGCAGATTCGCCATCGCATGGCAGGCGGCGACGTTGGGCAAAAACCAAAACGAGTGCTGCAAGTAGGGCAGCAGATGCACATCCGAGTAGGGAAAAGGCGGACGCGTCCCCGTTTTCAGTTGCTCCGCCGCTTTGAGCGTGTGCCCGCCACGAATGATGTCGAGCCACTTTTGCACATCGCTCTTGTGCTTGAACTGCGCTTGGCGGCCGGCGCCCGTGGCCTCGAAGAAGGCGTTCAGGTCGAACTCATCGAACTCCCCGCCGCTCGCAATGGCCAGCAGCTCCTCCGGCATCTGATACGTCGCCAGGCATAGCTGCGGCAGCGCGCCATACGGGTTCCACTTGCGCGGGTTCTTGGCCGCAAACTCCTGCTTGGCTCGCTGCTCGTCGGTATAAGTCCAGTTGAAGATCTGCTCTTCGATGAACTCTCCTGTGGCCAGGGCCCTGAAGGGCGTCCCGGAGAGATAGAGATAGGCCTTGGTGGTGATCGGCAAGAACTCCGCTTCCCGCTCCGAAAGCTCCTCCAGGTCCTCGTTCACCTGCTCGAGCCCGCCGCCGTATTCGAGCTTGGCCTCCTGCTTGGCATCGGCCTCTTCCTCGCCCTCGAAAAGCTCCTTCGCGGTGTCTCGCCACGCGCCGAAGTGGTACTCGTCGAAGACCACGAGGTCCCAATTCACCGTGTGCAGCCATTCGTTCTTGGCCTTGATGTTTTTTGCGGCATCGCGGCCAAGCAGGTCCTGGAACGACCCAAAATAGACAAGTGGCTGCTTCCCCTTGAGTGCGCTAGGATCGGAGTTTCCGGAAACGTACCGCCATCCGTCGAAATCGGCATGCGACTCGAGATCGGTCTGCCAGGCTTCGCCGACGGCGGGCTTGAACGTCACCACGAGCACGCGCTTCGCGCCCAGCTTCTTGGCAAGCTGATAGGCAGTAAACGTTTTGCCGAACCGCATCTTCGCGTTCCAGAGGAAGCGCGGCACCGCCCGCCGATCTTCCTTCCAGACCGACGCGAAATAAGCATGCGTCTTCTCCACGGCCTCGGCCTGCTCCCGCCGCATCGCGAACGTCGCGTCGTGCGTGCCGGTGAACGGCTGGCCGGTGCGCAGCTCGGTGAGCACGGTCATGATGTCCGGCACCGAGCAGCGCATCCACTCCCGCTCGACTCGCTCGAACTTCTTGGCCGCCAAGGCTGCCCGCACTTCGTTGTCGGTGAAGGTCGTGCCGTCGTCGCGGGCGGCGGATTCATCGAGCTCGATCTTGAAGTTCTTGATCGCGGCGGTCCCGAGCTGCTCTGCGACACGCCGCTTCACGTCGCGAGTAGTCTGCCCCACCTTGAGCAGCCCCTCGTGCGCCGCGTCGCCAATCGAATACGCGTAGATCCGCGGCCGAGCTTCGGGCTTCGGCGCGAGCACCTCTTCGATGGACTTATTCAAGCCTCAGCGCCTCCGCCAACGTCCATCGGACGGACGACCTTTTCGATGAACGCAATCTCACTCGCAGTAATGTTGTACTTGGCGTAGAGCGCTTCATCCGTCCACTGCCTCGTCCAGCTTTGCTTCGGCACAAACGAAAAGACCTTGCGGGTGGTGTGCTGAGATGGCTTGTGCAGAAGGATCAGGAGACGCGTCAAGCGGCACGACAGGTACGACAGAACACTCTCTGCATGCTTCTTTGAGCCGAGCGGGCCAATACAGAGATAGGTCTCCGAAGAGATGGTTCCCGGTTCTCCGATGAACGGCGTGCTGAGAATCCTGTGCGGATAAGTATCCTTGTTACCCGTTCCGGGAGCGGCATACCCCATGAAGACTTTCCACTTGTCGATCAGGCGCGCTCCGGTCGAAAGTGCGCTTCTAGCGGTGTATCCCGTGCCGCCGTTCTGATAGACCAGCACGTCATCAGCGTGCTTAGCAGCCTTGCCCTGAAAGGTCGTCTCCAGGCCGAAGGGTTTTCTGGAGCTAACCAGTTGGTCGAATCGCTTGCTCTCGGGCAACGACAGCGAATCACTTTGCTCAGTCTCGACAGCCACGACCTTCTTCAGGATCGACAGCCCCTCGTTGAAGCGAATGAACACATCCACGCCGTTCTCGAGCAGCGGACGCGTCGCCGTTGACGGCGCCTCGGTTTTGAAATGAGTAGCGACTCGGCACAGCCCCCGGTGGTCTCGATCCCAGAGGAAATAGCACACTCCTCCCTTGAGCCCGACTCCTGGAAACACGTCGGCAGCGCTGAGAAAATCGTCGATCGAACGCACGCGGTCGTCGCTAAGCATCGACTCCCGAAATTCATCGAGTCCCTTCCCGCCCGCAAACCAGCGGGAAGGAATCACCATCGTGAGGAAGCGCGCATCGAGCGCCTTGGCCTGCTCCACGAACTTGTGGTAAATCGGCGCCGCGCTCGTGCCATAGCCGCCATCGTCCAACTGGTAGGGCGGGTTTCCGATGATGACATCGAACTGCATTTTCTCTCCAAACAGCTCGGCGATGCGAGTCGTTATGTCGTTCGTGTGAATGAACACATACGCGTGGGTTTCGAAATCTTCGCCCCGGTCGAGACTACTACTACTCGCGCCGCAATACTCGCACTTGCCATCGACCCAAGTGTGCTGGGTTGGAGCGAACCAAATGTTCCCATCTTCCGTGTCGAACGACTTGGCGATCGAGTGCGGTCCGTTGGCGTGCTTCGAGCAATACACGCTCCGCCGCGCCAGCATGCCCGTCAACTGCGTGATGCCTATGCCGAACACCTGCTTCGTGACGATGTGATCGACGCGCTGCTCTCGGTTCGGAATCTGGTCGACGAGTCCCTCGTTCAGGCGGCGCGTGATCTCGCGCAGAAACACTCCTGATTTGGTGCAGGGATCGAGAAATCGAACCGTCTTGTCCGCCCACAAGTTCGCGCCGCCGTTCCCGCTCGCCCAGGCCTGGGCGAGCGTGTCGAGCATCCGGTTCGCGAACTCAGGCGGCGTGAACACCTCGTCGTTCGAAAGGTTCGAGATGCACGTCAAGATGTCCGGATTGCGGCCACGCAGCCTGAAGCCCGGCGGATCGCTCATGCGGCCCCCCTCGAGGCGTCGCCTTGAATGGCCAACTCGCCGACTGTCGCGGGAGCATAGGTCTTCTCCGGCGTGAAGATCTCATGCTTGCCCAGATGGGCGAAGAGCGTGCCCTTCTCACTGAAGGCGGAAGACTGAGTGAGCGTGGCCAGGCGGAAGTCGCGCCGCTGGAACTTGCCTTTGCCCAGATATCCCCACTCGGCAAACGTAATCGGTTGGTTGTCGTGGGTACGCATCGTCAGAGCGTCGCCATGCACCAGGTTTTGTGCGAGCACGTAGGCGGCCGCGCGATAGAGCTCATCCGAAACGGTGAGCTTCAAGTAATCGGCCAGCACGTCCAACATGTTGGCCCGGCACTCCGCGATGTTGTCGTCCAGCAGCTCGATTCCGTAGGTACACATGAGCGCCAGTAGCGCGTAGTGGCGGCGTTCGAACTCGGACTTGCCGAACTTGAACTCGACGGCCGCCAACTTCCGCTGCAGAATGCGGACGAGAAAGTTGCCGCTCCCGCACGCAGGCTCCAAGAAACGCGAATCGATCCGCTCCGTTTCGTCCTTCACCAGGTCGAGCATCGCCTCGACCAGCCACGCCGGAGTGAAGACCTCACCGTGGTCGGCCACACGTTGTTTGGACTTAACGTAGTTCATGGTCCGGTGCATTCCGTAGGGTGTGCTTCCTGCGCAGCTTCACTTTACGGCAACCCGCGCAGGAGAGCAACGCAGCAGCGGCATTCCGGCGTTGGGTCCATGGGCTCGCGCCGCCTGGCTAACTTCGGAGCGCCCCTGCCGGGGCTGCACAGGCTGGAAGCCTGTGCCACTGGTTGCGGCGCACGGAGTGTGCCTAGTACGTAGCCGGCACACTCCGTGTGCCGAATGCCTGGAGCGGCGCTTGCTGGGCGCGGGCGGCCATGATTGCGCGTTCGCGCCGCATTCTCGTGGCACAGCGTTCCAGCCTGTGCAGCCGGCAGGTTCTGTCTGCCGTTAGGCAGAACTCGAAACTGGCCCCACGTTTCAACGTGGGGTGGCCATGCCCTCGCGAGTCCTCTTTTCATTGCGTGCCGGCTGGCAAGTAGCGAGCCGGGGGTGCCTCGCGAGCGACCCCGCAGTGAACTGCGGGGCTATTCCCGGTCGTCGCTGCCGCGACTCGGGCCGCCGCCGCGAGTGATTCTGTCGCCCCCTTGGGGCTTTCATGTGGTCGTTCGGCGTTGGGTCCAGGGGCTTGCGCCGCCTGGCTAACTTCTTAGCGCCCCTGTCGGGGCTGCACAGGCTGGAAGCCTGTGCCACGAATCAACGATCTGTGGCGCTTCGGCATACTGCTCTCGGAGAGAGCAGGCTACGTCGCGCAGGCTCTTCCGGCCCACCAATCCCCCTTGAATCCCCGCTACCCACGGGTTTACCCCGGAAAATGTCGCGCTGTTGTTTCTCGACGCGGCGCGGGCTTATCTGCCGGCTGCCGAAGGCCTTCGCGCCGAAATCGCTTCCGCGTGTTGCACCACACTCGCGCCAAAACACGGTTATTTTGTGATCTGGCTTGACTGGGGGGCAGTGCGGCCGCTGGCCGCGCGAGCGGTGCTAGCCCACACGAAAGCGGGCCGCGGGTTGGCTCTGCGATTCGTCTCGCGGGGCGTGCGGCCGGACGCGTATCTTGAACGCATACTCCGGCACGCCAACCAGTTACTATTGCGGGACTCGCCGCACACGGTCTGCGGTTTTCAAGCCCACGCCGCGGGCGCCGAGTAGGAGCACGGAAAGTTATAGTTGGCACTGCGAGGAACCACACGACCTCGAAGCAAAGCCTTTGCCAGGTTTTGCTCGGCGTCCGCGCGGGGCCCGCAAACCGGTTTTCACTGCGGCGAAAACAGGGTCGAAAAACACTTTCCGTGCAGCCGTTTTTCCAGCTTTTCGCTCGACTCGGAGCGGCAGGCTACTTGGCCGCCGCGGGCACCGGGAACTGCTTGCAGAGTTCCGAGACTTCGCCACGAATGCGCCCCAGCACTGCTTCGTCGGTCGGCGCTTTGAGGGCTGCGAGAATCCAGCCGCCGATGGTTTTCATCTCGGCCGTGCCCATGCCGCGGGTGGTGAGCGCGGGGGTGCCGATGCGGATGCCGGAGGGGTCCATCGGCTTGCGTTCGTCGTAGGGGATCATGTTCTTGTTGACGGTGATCCCGCAGTGGTCGAGCGAGTGCTCGGCCTGCTTGCCGCCCAGCCCCACGGTGGTCACGTCGACCAGCATCAGGTGGTTCTCGGTGCCGCCGCTCACGAGGCGCACGCCGCCGGCCATCAGCGTTTCGGCCAGGGCCTTGGCGTTATCGAGGATGTTTTGGGCATACTGCTTGAAGTCGGGCCGCAGCGCCTCGGCGAAGCAGATCGCCTTGCCGGCCACCACGTGCATCAGCGGCCCGCCTTGAATGCCGGGGAACACGTTGCGGTCGAGATCCTGGGCATACTCCTGCCGGCACATCGCCAAGCCGGAGCGCGGGCCGCGGAGCGTTTTGTGCGTGGTGCTGGTCACAAAGTCGGCGACCGGCACCGGGTTGTCGTGCAGGCCGGCGGCCACCAGGCCGGCGTAATGGGCCATGTCAACGAACAGCTTCGCGCCCACCTCGCGGGCAATCTCGGCGAAGCGGCCGTGCTTGATCTCGCGCGGGTAGGCGCTCGCGCCGGCCACGATCAGCTTCGGCTTGTGCTCGCGGGCCAGCTTCACCACTTGATCGAAGTCGATGCGGTTGGTGTCGCGGGTGACGCCGTAACTCAGGAAGTGGTAGAGCTTGCCGGAGATGTTCAGCTTCATGCCGTGCGTTAGGTGGCCGCCGTGGGCCAGGTCGAGTCCCAGCACGGTGTCGCCCGGTTGAATGGCCGTGAGATAGACGGCCATATTGGCCTGGCTGCCGGCATGCGGCTGCACGTTGGCGTGCTCGGCGCCAAAGAGCTGCTTGGCGCGGTCGCGGGCCAGGGTTTCGACCACGTCGACGTGCTCGCAGCCGCCATAGTAGCGGCGGCCGGGATAGCCTTCGGCATACTTGTTCGTGAGCACGCTCCCCACCGCTTGCATGATGGCGGGGCTCGTGTAGTTCTCGCTGGCGATCATCTCCAGCCCGTCTTCTTGCCGAAGCTCCTCGGCGCGGATGGCGGCCCAGACGTCGGGGTCTTGGCGCTCGATGAAGTTGGTCATGGAAGCCTTAAAACGGGTCTGAGGGGCGAGAAGCTGGGCGCCGCCGCGAGCCTGGCGGCCGCGGGCTTTCCGGGAGCAAGTCGGCAATTGTCGCCCGCGGGGCGCGGGGCGTCAAACGAGGGGGCGGCGCGCAGGCGGCATTGCCCTTTCTACGTCAGCCATGGGCCGATCGCAGGCGGCCGCTGGCGGACCGCGCCGGTTCTGCTAAAAAGGGTGATTCACGCCGTACCGGCTACCTTCCCCGAACCGCTCATCCCACCGCTAGAACCCTCAGGAGCCCGCCCGCATGGCCACCAACGCCCCTTTGAACCGCAAGCTTCGCATGGCCCTGGTCGGCGGCGGCCAGGGGGCGTTCATCGGACGCGTTCACTGCACGGCCGCCGTGCTCGACAACCGGGCGGCCCTCGTCGCCGGCGCTCTCTCCTCCGATCCGGCCCGCGCCAAAGCCAGCGCCCCCGACTACGACATCCCGGCCGAGCGTGCCTACGGCTCGGTGCCGGACATGCTGGCCGCCGAGAAGAAGCTGCCGGAGGATAAGCGGATCGACTTCGTGTCGGTGGCCACCCCGAACCATACCCACTTCGAGATCGCCAAGGCGGCCGTCGAGGCAGGGTTCAACGTCATTTGCGACAAGCCGATGACCTTCGACCTGGCGCAGGCCGAAACGCTGGCCGAGGCGGTCGACAAATCAGGCGTGGTCTTCGCCGTGTCGCACAACTACACGGGTTACCCGCTCGTGCGGCAGGCGCGGCAGATGATCTTGAACGGCGAGCTCGGCGAGATCAACGCCGTGCGGTCGAACTACATCCAGGGCTGGCTGCGGACCCGGCTCGAGAGTGAGAACCAGAAGCAGGCCGCCTGGCGGACCGATCCCAGCAAGAGCGGCGCGGCAGGCTGCTTTGGCGACATCGCCACGCATGCCTACAACCTGGCCCGCTACATGACGGGCCTGCTGCCGGAGTCGATCAGCGCCCATCTGAAGTCGTTCGTCGAAGGGCGCAAGCTCGACGACTATGGCACGGCGCTCGTGAAGTTTGAGAACGGCGCCCTCGGCACCGTGACCGCCTCGCAGATCAGCCACGGCCGCGAGAACGACCTGTTCATCGAGATCGACGGCTCGAAGGGCTCGCTCGAGTGGCATCAGGAGGAGCCGAACAAGCTCTACTTCCGCCGCAACGGCCACCCGCTCAACGTCTATACCCGCGACCCGAACGCCGCGTTCATGAACGATCTAGGCAAGGGCGCCTGCCGGTTGCCGAGCGGCCACCCGGAGGCGTTCTTCGAGGCGTTCGCCAACGTCTACCGGGCCGCGTACGACGCGATGGCGCTGCGAGGCGCGGGGCAGAGCTTCGAGAAGACCGACACCATCTACCCGAACGTAAACGACGGGGTGGAGGGGATGTACTTCATCCAGCAAAGCGTGGCCAGCAGCCAACAGGGCGGGGCCTGGCTGCCGCTGAAGCACAAGCGGGCTCGGCGCTAACGGCCGTACAAGTCGAGCGAAAAGCTGGAAAAACGGCTGCGGGGAAAGTGTTTTTCGACCCTGTTTTCGCCGCAGTGAAAACAGGGTTTGCGGGCCCCGCGCGCACGCCGAGCAAAACCTCAGCACGAGGCGGCATTCGGGGTCGCGTGATTCCTCGCAGTGCCAACTATAACTTTCCGTGCTCCTACTCGGCGGGCGCCGCGGCGTGGGCTTGAAAACCGCAGACCGTGTGCGGCGAGTCCCGCAATAGTAACTGGTTGGCGTGCCGGAGTATGCGTTCAAGATAGGCGGCCGGCCCCGCGCCCCGCGAGACGAATCGCCGAGCCAACCCACGGCCGGCTATCACGAGCGAGCATCACCTTCGCAGCCGCCAAGACGCACGGCCTCTCAGTCAAGCGAGATCACAAAATAACCGTGTTTTGGCGCGAGTGTGGTTCAGCACGCTCGAGCGTTTTCGGCGCGAAGGCCTTGAGCAGCCGGCAGTTAACCCCGCGCCGCGTCGAGAAACGACAGTGCGCCCTTTTCCGGGGTAAACCCGTGGGTTGCGGGGATTCAAGGGGGATTGGTGGGCCAGGGGAAGCCTGCTCGACGTAGCCTGCTCTCTCCGAGAGCAGTATGCCGGACCGCCACCCACCGCGATCGCGCCTCTGCGTAGCCCAGGCATTCATGCCTGGGATCACGGCCGCCGGCGCGTCCCGTTTTTCTCGCCCCCTGCAGGAGTCTGTCGACCAACCGGGCCCCTGAGGGGCAAAGGAACAGGTGGTGCGCGACGCACGCGTCCCCAGGCATAAATGCCTGGGCTACGCAAAAGGCAGCCCCACCGGCCTCTCCGTGGTTCAGGCTTCCAGCCTGTGCAGCCCCGGCAGGGGCGCACCGAAGTTAGCCGGGCACCGTAAGCCCCAGGACCCAACGCCGAACGACCACGTCAAAGCCCCAACGGGGCGACACGACCACTGGCGGCCTCGCCCCGAGTCGCAGCAGCGACGACCGCGAGTAGCCCCGCAGTTCCCTGCGGGGTCGCTCGCAAGGGGGCGCCCGTCGCTCAGTGCGTGCCAGCCGGCACGCACTGAAAGAAGTACTCGCGAGGGCATGGCCGCCCCACGTTGAAACGTGGGGCTAGTTTCGCGTCCTGCCTGCCGGCAGAACGCAGCCTGCCGGCTGCACAGGCTGGAAGCCTGTGCCACGAGAATGCGGCGCGAACGCGCAATCATGGCCGCCCGCGCCCAGCAAGCGCCGCTCCAGGCATTCGGCATGTGCCGGCTACTTTTCTTGGTTGCGCCGGCGGCTTCTCATACGTCATATCCTAAGGACGCCCACGAGGAGCCCTGTTTGCCGCCTAACCTGGACGACGTTCGTTCGCTGCTCGAGACGCATGGCGGGCGGTTGCACGCCTTGCTCTTCCGGCTGACGCTGCGCCGCGACGCGGCGGAGGACCTCTTGCAGGACCTGTTCTGCAAGCTGGCCCAAAGCGAGCGCTTCGCCCAGGCCGACGATCGGCTGGCCTATGCGATTCGGATGGCCACGAATTTAGCCTTCGACCACCGGCGAAGCCGCCAGCGGCGGGCGACGGTGGAGCTCGCAGAGGAACCGGCGGGGTCGAATCAGGCGTCTCCGCTGGCCGACCTGGTGCGGCGTGAGGAGTTGGAACACCTGCTCGACGCCGTGGGGCGGTTGGATTCGCCGGGGCGAGAGCTGATCGTGCTCCGGCACCTCGAGCGGCTGAGCTACGAGGAGATTGCCCGGCAGCTCGGCAAGACGCCCCATCAAACGCGGGCCCTGGCCCACAAGGCGCTCGAGAAACTGCGGACGTTGCTGCGCCGGCCGCCTATCGCCCCGCGGCGAGGAAACATTCCGTCATGAACGAACACGAACCACTCGATCCGCTGCTGCGACAGCTCGACCAACTGGCCGGCATCGAGCCAAACCGCCAAGCCGCCGACCGGGCGCTCGAGCGTGCCCGCGCGGCGCTGAGCACTTTGCCCGTTTCTTTCCCATCCCCCAAACGGAGAACTCTCATGACGCTGCGCAACGTCGCCGCGATCGCGGCCAGCCTGCTGGTTTTAGCCGTCGCCGTCCACTGGCTGCGCCCCTTCGAGCCGGCCCAGGGCCTGGCCTTCGAGGACGTGCAGAAGGCGGTGGAGCAGACGAAGAGCGTGCAGTATGTGCAGACGCGAGCGGATCGGGATAAGCAGGGGCGGAAGCTGCCCGGCGAAGAACGCAAGGTGAAGATTCTGGGGCGGCACCGGATTCGCGAAGAGGTGAGAAAGACGGACAACGGCGATCCCCTGCCAGAGGGCGTAGTTTCGACGGCCGTCGCGGAGCCCTACATTTCGATCCTCGACGCCAAGGCAGGCAAAGACATCATGCTGTCTCCGGCGAAGCTGACCTACTCTGTCACCGACGAAATCCTGGGGCTCGATCCCGACACCGGCGCCCTGGTCAAGAGCCGAGTGACGCCCACGCCGCAGGCCGACTTTTACACCCGGCTCCGGGAAGTGCCGGCCAGCGCTGCCAAGCTGCCCACCAAGCAGATCGGCGACATCAAGGCCGAGGGCTTTCAGGTTGTGGAGAACATCAAACGTCCGAAGAGCGGGCACACCGACACGTGGACGCGCACGTTTTGGATTGATCCCGCGACGAAACTGCCGATTCTAATCGAAACGAGCCACCGCAGCACCAATCCGATGGCCGCTGACAGCGACTTTGTGATTAGGGACCTTATCTTCGACGCACCACTCGACGAGGCGCTCTTCAGCACCGAACCGCCGTTTGGGTACACGAACTCGAACGCGGCGGGGAAGTAGCCCCTCCGTGGCACCGGCTTCCAGCCTGTGCAGCCCCGGCAGGGGCGCACCGAAGTTAGCCAGGCGGCGCAAGCCCCTGGCCCCAACGCCGAACGACCACGTCAAAGCCCCAACGGGGCGACACGACCAATCGCGGCCTCGCCCGAGTCGCAGCAGCGACGACCGAGAATAGCCCCGCAGTTCACTGCGGGGTCGCTCGCTAGGGGGCGCCCGTTGCCCGCTGCGTGCCTTCCGGCACGCAACGAAAAAAGGACTCGCGGGGGCATGGCCACCCCACGTTGAAACGTGGGGCTAGTTTCGAGTTCTGCCTGCCGGCAGAACGCACCCTGCCGGCTGCACAGGCTGGAAGCCTGTGCCACGAGGGACCAGGGCGGACCCGCCTGCTGCGGCGTCTCAAGCCGTCGCTTCGGCGCGGGGCAGCGGGATGTGCGGGGAGTGGCCGTTGCCGGGGGGAGTCGGCAAGTCGGCCGGAGGCGCCGCCGCTTGGCTCGGCTCGTCGGCCCAGTGGTAGGCCAGGCTGTAGCAGACCGGAATCACGATCAGCGTCAGGATGGCCGAGAACGTCAGGCCGAAGATGATCGCGCCGGTGAGCGGCACCCAGAATTCGCCGCCCCCCATGAGGTTGAAGAACGTCGGCAGCATGCCGCCCACGCTCGTCAGCATCGTCAGCAGCACGGCCCGCGAGCGCTTGGTGCCCGCTTCCATCAGCGAGTCGTGAACGTTGAGCCCGCTCTTGCGGGCTTCGTTGGCGAAGTCGACGAGCACGATCGCATCGTTCACCACCACGCCGGTCAGGCTGATCAAGCCAATGAACGAGGCCAACGAGAAGGGAAAGTTGCAGAGCCACATGCCGAAGACCACGCCCACGAACGACAGCGGCACGGTCATCATGACGACGGCGGCCTGGCGGAAGCTGTTGAACTCGATCACCAGGATGGCGGTGATCAGCACGATGCCGACCACCATCGACCGGAGCAGCGAGAAGAAGCCCTCGTCGCGCTCCTCATTCTCGCCGGTGAAGGCGGCCCGCAGCCCTTCGGCG
>JAXMBI010000010.1:0-210847 GCA_046349955.1 Pirellulales bacterium
ACCTGGCTCAAGTCGACGCGCCGTAGCAGGTCGGTGCGATAGGCGCGAAACGCGCCGCTCGTGTCGCGCACCGGCAGCCGCAGCGCGCCGCGGGCCAGGGCGTTCACCAAGCGGCTCATCAGGTGCCGCCGCAGCGGCCAGCCTTCGATCCCGCCTCCGGGAACGTAGCGCGAGCCGATGGCGACGTCGACCTGGTCGTTCATCTCGAGGCAGGCGATCAGCTCCGGCAGCTTCGCCGGCGGATGGCTGAAATCGGCGTCCATGTTGATCACGTAGCCGTAGCCATGGGCCAGGCCATATTGCAGGGCCGCGATCGTGGCCGTGCCGAGGCCGAGCTTGCCGGGGCGGTGCAAGCAGTGCAGGCGGGGTTCGTCGTGGCCGCGCTCGTCGCACCACCGCCCTGTGCCGTCGGGCGAATTGTCGTCGACTACGAGGATGTCGGCCGCAGGCACGCAGCGGAGAATCTCGGCCACGAGCGCCGGCAGGTTCTCGATCTCGTTGTACGTCGCCAGCGTGATAAGCGAGCGGGCCGGCGGGGCGGACGGGGCGGCCATGTGCGGCTGAACGGGGGCGGCGGGCAGCGTTTCGATGGCGGGCATTCTTGGCATCCCGGTTCCAGGGCACAACAGCGGTTGTTGCAAGCCTACCACCTGCGCCGGGCCGCAGGTCGGTCTGAACCGATTGGGCCGTTTTGCGTATAATTGGCCCAGTCAGACCGCCCCCAGCCGGGAAGCAATGAGCACGATCATCCAGGAAGAGGCAGAAGTCTCAAGCTCTCAAGCAGTTGCGGCGGAGGCGCCGCGGGCCGCTGCGCAGCCCTCGGCCTACGACCTCTCCTTCTGGGAGGCCTACGTCGCCAATTTGGCGCTCTGCGTGGCCAATAGCCTGCTGTTCCGCTATTCGGATTTCGTGTCGTTTTTCGGCGGCACGGAGTTCGAACTGGGGCTGATCGTGGGGCTGGGGATGGTGGGCAGCCTCTGCATGCGGCTGGCCCAGGGGGTGGGGATCGACCGCTACGGCGCCCGGCAGATTTGGCTGTGGTCGCTGGGGCTGAACTTCGTCACGCTGCTCGCGCACCTGGTGCTGAGCGACGTCCACGGTCCGGCGGTCTATCTGCTGCGGATCGCTTACATGACGAGCGTGGCCGGGGCGTTCGGCGCCTCGATCACATCCGTCTCGCGGCGCGTGCCGATCGAGCGCATGGCCGAAATCATCGGCAGCCTAGGCACGTCGGGCTTTTTGGGAATGATGCTGGGACCGGTGATCGGCGACTTCATCAGCGGCGGCGCGCCGGTTCACCGCCACGAACTGACCGCCATGTTCGCCACGGCCGCGGGATTGAGCGCGATTTCGTTCGCCGCCACTTGGCTGGCGACGCGCCACGATGCGCCGCCCCAGGTGAGCCGCGCCAAGCCGCCGATCGGCTGGCTGCTCCGCCGCTATCACCCGGGGGCCATCATGCTGGCCTCGGCCGCAATGGGATTTGGCCTGGCTTTGCCGACGGTCTTCCTCCGCCCCTTTGCTCAGTCGATCAACCTCGACCGGATCGCCGTGTTCTTCGCCGTTTACGCGCCGGCGGCCTTTGCGGTGCGGGTGTTGATGCGGCCGTTTCCGGAGCGCTACGGCAACCGGCCGGTGATTCTGGTCGGTTTTGCCTCGCTCGTGGGAAGCGTCGGGGCGTTCTTGTGGGTTTCGCAGCCCTGGCAACTGTGCGTGCCTGCCGTTCTGATGGGGACGTCGCACGCGCTGCTGTTCCCGACGATCACGGCCGAAGGAGCGAGCGCCTTTCCCGAGCGCTATCGCGGCCTGGGCACCACCGTGATGCTGGCAATGCTCGACCTCGGGCAGCTCGTGGGCGCCCCGGCAGTGGGCGGCTTGCTCAAGGCGGCCGAAGCGGCCAAGCTGCCGGCCTATCCCACGATGTTCGCGGCGGTGGCGCTGGTGCTCACGACCATCGTCTGCCTCTACGCCGCGCTCAGCCGCAAACCGATCGAGCGTTAGTACACCCCGATGCTCTTGAGGCTGTTGCCCCCCGTGAGCCGGGCGGTGCCGAGGCAGCGTTCGGCGGCTTGCAGCAGTTGCTCGCCGCTGAAGTTGCGGGGAACGATCGGCACGGTCGCTGCGCCCACGCTCAGCGTGACGGGCGTCGGCTCGGTGAGCCACGAGCCGCGTTGGGCCCCGTGGACCAGCTCATCTCCCAGATCGACCGCCTGATCGCGATCGCAGCGGGGCAAGATCACCGCGAAGCGAGCCTCGCCGGCCGGAAGGCAGGCGGCGCCTGGCAAGTCGCTGGCCTCGCACAGCTCTTCCACATGCTGGGCGAGCCGCGCCGCGGCGTCGGGGCCGCAGCAGAAGACCAAGTCTTCGTAGCGGTCGATTTCTACGAGCAGAAAGCTCAAAGGCGCCCGCTGTTGCCGGCACTGGTTGAGCGCGGCCGAGAGCCGGCCGAGGACGGCCGGATCGTAGTCGCCAGGACGCTCCAGCGGCTTGGCCGCGGGAGACTCGAACTTCAGCTCGAAGGCCTTGCTCGCGCGGTCGGGATCGCGCGGCGCGTCGCTCGACATGAATGTGGTGTCGCTGAGCGTCGAGACCGTTTGCGAGAGCCGGCGGGTTTCGTCCCAGCCGCGGTGGACCTCGGCGGACAAGCTCCGCGTCTGCTGAAACAGCTCGAGCGCGGCCTCTTCAGCCACGTCGGCCAGCGCCCCATGGGCCGAGGCGAGCACTGCCTGATAGTCGCGCCCCGGCGGCAGTTCGACCGAGAGCCCGTCCGCCAACGCGGCAACTTTGGCGGCGAGCGAGGTCGCGATGGCCTGCAGTCGTTCGGCCGTGAGTGGGCGCGGCGTGCCGGTTTGCTCGAGCATCCGCCCCAGCCGCGAAGTGTCGCCATGCAGCACGAGTTGCGTGAGGTCGCAGGCCAGCCGCAGGACCGAGGTCAACTGCCGCGTCGCCATGTCGTCGGAGGCGGGCGCTTCGGGGTGCATGGCGTTGCGCACCGCTTCGACGAGCGAGGGCGCGAACTTCCAGTGTCCTAGAAGCGCGGCCGACAGATCGGTGTGCTCGAAGCCTACGGCGCTGCGCTCGAGCGGCCCGAGCTCGAGGCCTTCCGCGTCGGCGCGGTCGACGAAGCCGTTGTACGATTCGCCCAACCGCTGCGCAAGCACGAGTAAGCCCACATCGTGCAAGAGTCCCGCGATGAAGGCGTCGTCTCCCGATTGCCGCCACAGCAGCTCGTTCAGTTCCCGCGCGGCGACCGCCTTGGTGAGCGCGAGCCGCCAGTAGCGACCCAACACCCGCGACTCGAGCCCCGTGAGCAAGGCCGGCGGCAGGCTGAAGCCCAGCACGAGCAGCTTGAGCGGCTTGGTCCCCAGGAGCGCGAGCGCCTGGTTCAGGTCGCGCACCTCGCGACTCAGCCCGAACAGCGAGCTGTTCACCACCCGCAGCACCTTGGTGGTGAGCGCCGGGTCCTTCTCGATCGCCGCCTTGAGCGCGCGGGTGTCGACGCGCGGATGCCCGGTGAGCTCGAGGACCTCAAGGGCCACAGCAGGCAGGCTGTAGAGGTCGCGAGCTGTGCGAACGAAGTAGTCGAGCGTCGGTGGAGACGAAGACATGGGCGCGGTGCGAAACGGTCGGGGAGGGTGTGCAGCGCAAGAGCTTGACCAGAGGAAGCTTAGCTTACCCCCCACCCTCGCGGGCCCGCCGTTGCCAGGCTTTTCCCGCGTTTTGCGCCCAACCAGCCCGGACCGGCCGCGCTCAATCCGTTCGCTTGTAAACCTGAGCCGGATCGAAGACTTTCCGGCCGACCACCTCGAGGCCGTCGGCCGCGACCGCGCGATAGAAGCAGGTGTCGAAGCCGGTGTGGCAGGCCGCCCCGCCGAGTTGCTCGACTTCGAGCAGGATCGTGTCGCGGTCGCAATCCAGGCGAATCCGCCGCACCAACTGCACGTTGCCGCTTTCCTCTCCTTTGCGCCACAGGGCCTGGCGGCTGCGGCTGTAGTAGACGGCGCGGTTGCTGGCCAGCGTTTCGGCGTAGGCCTCGGCGTTCATCCAGGCCAGCATGAGCACCGCCCCCGTTTCGGCGTCTTGGGCGATCGCCGGCAGCAAGCCGCCGTCGCCGCGGGAAAAGTCAGGAGAGTCGGCGCCGGAGGGCATGGCTGGTTCGGGGTCGGGGTGAAATCGGGCTGCAGCGGCAAGATACAGTGTACCGCCGCCGTGGCCAGGCCGACAAAGGCCGCCCGCTGCAACCGGCGTCCTTGGCATTTGAGGCCGGCCGCCCTCCGTAGGTTCAGCTTTTCCGTCCGAAGTCCGATGAGAGTAGGCGGGCCCCCTGCCAGGGTTGCCCTCGCCGCCTGCGGTCCATCCTTCTCCGCACCGGCGGCCCGTCCGCGCTGTTGCCCTCTTTGAACATTGCACCACGGATCGGTGCGGCGCCCGAAAGGACCTTGCACTTGGCGGAATCCCTGACCGTCCTCCTCCCCGTCCACAATGCTCAAGCGCAGTTGGAAGGGCAGGTGCAGCAATTGCTCGATCTGCTGCCTGAACTCACCAGCAAGTTCGATCTACTGATCGTCGACGACGGCTCGACCGACGCCACCTGTGAAGTGGCCGTGGAGCTGGCGTCGCGCTATCCCCAGTTGCGCTGCATTCGCCAGCGCGACCGCCAGGGCCTGGCCGTGGCCGCGGAGGCGGCGCTCGAACAGGCGGCCGGCGACCTGGTGTTCGTGTGCCACGAGGAGCACGGCCTGGCTGTCGACGAGATCGCCCGCGTTTGGCATACCCGGCACGACGCGGTTCCCACGGCCAAGGCCTGGCCGCGGATCGCCGAGATGCCGAGCGAGCCGCTGCCGCCGGCGCTGCTCACCGGCAAACCGCACGCCCGCACCGACCGCGGCCAAACCGGGGCCCCCGGCCCACGGATGAAGGTGCTGCGACGGCTGCGTGATTTTGCGTTTGGCGAGTAGGGTGGCGGCGAGGCTCTGCGAGCCCCACCGTTTGTAGGCGGCGGCCTTTCAGACGTGGACCGGGCCGGGTTCATTCAAACTCGTCGACGGCTCGCCTGTTTCCGTTCCGCGCCGCGCGCGTCGGGCTTGCGCTTTGGCCACGGCTTGGGTCACGAGCCCCGCCACGCCGCCGAACACAAGCGCGAGCAGACATTGGGCGTTCCGTAGGCGATTTAAGTACCTCAGATCCTGAATCGCGTTGGGATCAGATGGATCACTCGTCGCGCCACTCATGGCGACGCTGACGGACAAGTAGGCGGGTGATGCCCGCTCCCATCCTGGCGGCTGCTGTGGCTGGGGAACGGCCATCATCATGATCCGAGTCGGCAGGAGCAACGTGTCGGTTCCGACCGCCGTCGCTCCCGTAGTCAGCAGAAAGTAGGCCCAGCCCATCACGCAAAAGCCCCGATAGAACGGATTCCCCGCCGCGATCGTGGCGGCTACCAGCAAGAGGACGGTAGTCGTCGTGACGGCGACGGTCCACCAATCGTTGGCGTTGACCAAGGCGGCGATGCCGAGCGCGGCGACGGCCACGACTAGGAAGATGGTCCGCAAGGAGAAGCTGGCCGCTTTCATGCTGGCCTCCGTGCTTGTGTGCCCAGCCAACATTGTCGTCGGGGGAACGCTTAATGCATAGACGAGCCAGCAAGGCGGCGCCGCCTTGCTATCGGAAGAGCCCGACGCAAGCCAGCGTCAAAAGGAAGGCGATCACGAAGGCCGCGAGCGATCCATGCCACCAATGTCGCCACCCGGCTGCTAGGCAGCCAAGAGATGCGCCGGCGGCGAGCACGGCGAGCAACGGGCAAACAAGCAACGCAACGGCTTGCCATCCATCGACGACCTCATGGCCCTGCACCTCGCGCAGACAACGCAAGGCTGCGAACGCGACGCCGGCGAACGCAACCGCGGCAAACACGTCGTGAAGGCAGAGTCGGCGATGAGGCATGACTGATTGCCGACGTACGCACGCGGATGGACAACGTCGGCCTCTACGGTCGCCCCGGCATGCCAAAGCCGCCCATGAAGCCATCGACGGCGCCGCTCGTCTCTCCGGCAGCTTTCAGCCGCTTCACCTTTACAGTCGCCGCTGCAAGGATCGCCCCGGCGAACAGCAATGTGGCCGTCAACGAAATCGCGAGCGCCAGCCTGCGGGGCACCGGATCGCCGAAAAACCGGCCAACGAACCCGCCCACGAACCCCAACGCGGTCCAGTTGAAAACCCTCATCAGGTAATAGACGCTGCGATTATCGTCAACGTCAAAGTATGAGGGCATGTCAATCGTGGGGTCCACCCACATCGCGAGCAAAGTAAACGCAGCGAAGCCAATTGCAAACGAGCCTGCGCGACCATGAAAGACTGCATAGAGAATGGCAACACCCACTGCGACGACGAAGACACATTCGACGGCAAACTGCCAAGCCTGATTCGCGTTCAGGATCGCGGTCACCGCCAGCGCCGTGGCGGCCACGGCGACGAAGAGCCAGCGCAGGGAGAAGGTGTTCATGCCCAGATTATCCTCCTATTGAGCGGCTGAAGCCAGCCGGGCCAACGCTCGAAGGCAACTAGTCGCTCCGCTAGCGTTGCAGCGCCGCAGAATCCCTCAGATAATCGAGAGCGTTTGGGTCGCTTCTTTCGTGGAGGGATCGGTCAATGGTCCGCTTCGTCGTTCCGGTTGCGGTGCTTTTGGCGCTGGCGGGAGGCTACGTTGTTGGGCAGCAGCCTGGCAGGCCCAAGCAAAACTCGGGCTCCGAGCGGGAACTCGCCGCGCGAAGAGAACATGTTCGGGAGCTCGAGCAGCTCTACAAGAAGACCCAGGCACTTTTCGACAAAGGTTCCAAGGGGGGCGAGCAAGAGAAGATCTACGTCGCGCAGACCAAACTGGAGCTAGCTCGGGCCGAACTTGCCATGGCAGAGGGCAAGCGCGCCGAGATTGCTGGGCACCTTGAAAAGGCCGCCAGTGCCGCAGATCGAGCAGTGCCGGCGGTTCGCTCGGCCTACGATGTCGGCGTGGCCTGCTTTGGGGAACTGTTAGACGCCTTACAAGACCAAGCCGACGTGAAGGCGACGTTGGCGCGGATGGGGGCCGCTGTCGATCGGCGAGACGCTGGAGCCGTTGCTCCCGAACGGGAACTCGACGCGCGAAGGGAACATGTCCGAGAGCTTGACCGGCTTTGCGACACATTCGACACGATCATCCGTTTCTCAGACAAGGGACTCGGCAAAGAGAAGCTCTGCGTGACGCAGACCAGGTTGGAACTGGCCCGAGTTGAACTCGCAAAGGCCGCGGCTAAACCTGACGAAGTGGCGGCACACTACGCGAACGCCGCTCAGGCCGCGGACCGCGCCGTGACTGCGGTGCGCGTCGCTTTTGAAGTCGGACAACGAAACGTGGAAAAGGACCACTACGAACTGGGCGAGTCAAGTCTGGCGGACATGCTGGACGCCTTGCAGACCCAAGCCGACGTGAAGGCTGCGCTGGCCCGGCTGCAAAAGTAGCTGCCCAGTGATGTTGCCCACTAAATACGGGCCAACATAGGCCGCGACGACGGTGCTACGGCCGCCGTGGGATCTGGCGCGCTAGTTGAGTAGGGTGGCGGCGAGGCTTTGCGAGCCCCACCGTTTGTCGGCAGCGGTACAGGCTTGCCAGTCGCGTCCAGGCCCGCGAAGTTACTGCCACCGGAAATGAGCAATGGGCGCGTACACGGCAATTCACCGCGGCGCCGCGTGGGGCTATCGCCCCACCCTACGTCGGGGCGCCCTCACCCCGGCCCTCTCCCACGGGGAGAGGGAGACTACCAGCGCAGCCCAAACGAATCGCCGCCCGTCGATCGGCCGAGCCCGCCCTTGAGGGGGACATTGCGCTTGCGGGCTGGCACGGGCGCAGCTTCTTCCTCAGGCTGCTCCTCGACCTTCTTTTCGGTCTCGGGGCGTGCCTGGAGCGCCTTGAGCGAGAGGCCGATGCGTTGATTGCTCGGGTCGACCGAGACGATTTGCACCTCGACCTCCTGACCCTCCTGCACCACGTCGCTCGCGCGCCAGACGCGCTTGTGGGAGAGTTCGGAGATGTGGATCAGCCCTTCGATGCCGGCCTCGAGCCGCACGAAGGCGCCGAACTCGGTGAGCCGCGTCACCGTGCCGGTCACCTTGCGCCCCGGCGGAAACTTTTCGGACACGCGGGCCCAAGGGTTCTCCGAGAGATCGCGGAACGCCAGGCTGATCTTGTGGGTGACGGGGTCGATCTTGGCGATCTTCACCTTCACCTTCTGACCCAGCTCGAGCGCTTCGCTCGCGTGCTTGAGCCGCTCCCAACTCAACTGGCTAATGTGGATCAGCCCGTCGACGCCCCCGAGATCGATGAACGCACCAAACGCCTGCAGGCTGCGGACGATGCCTTCGCGCACCTGGCCGGGGGCCAGCTCCTCGAGCAGCTTCTGCTTGGCTTCCGCCTGATCGCGCTCGAGCACCGCCCGGCGGCTGAGCACCAGGTTGCGGGCATCGCGGTTGGCTTCGGTCACCAGGCAATTGAGCGACTGGCCGACGAACTGCGACAGGTCTTCGACGCGGTACAGCGAAACCTGGCCGGCGGGAATGAAGCCGCGGATCTTGTTGACCTCGGCCTCGAGCCCGCCCTTGTTGTGCCCTGTGACGCGGGCCTCGACGACGAGTCCTTCGCGCAGGTCCGACCAATTGCCGATGTCGACGGCCCCGCCGGGCACGGTCAGCTCGTAGAGCCCTTCCTCCGGCTTGAAGCGAGCGATGACGACTTCGACTTCGGCGCCTGCTTCAGGGGGCTGCGGAAAGACCTCGAGCGGCAGGGTGCCTTGGTTGCGCTGGCCGATTTCGACGAACACGAGGTCGCGGTGGATGCCTGCCACGCGGCCCATGTGGCGCGATTCGGGCTCGAGCTCGCGGACTGCGTTGGCGCCGCGTTTGAGCAGATCGTCGACGGGCAGATCGGCGAGCGCGGCGTCGAGTTCCTGTTGCAGCTCATCGGAGAGGTCGCTGCGGCGGTTCGGAACCGGAGTGCGCGGCCCTTGCGGCGCAAAGGATTCGACCTCGCGATCTTTCCGGCGGTCCCCACGGTCGCGGCGATCGCGCCGCGGCCGTTCGTCCGCCGAATGGCTCGGGGGTGCTGCGGCTGAAGCGGCAATCGGCGCGGGCGAGGCGTCGACCGAACTCGCTGCAGGCGACTCGACCATGACTGGCGCAACATCGACGACGGTCGGTCCCGCACTCGGCGCTTCGACCACGGGCGCAGCCGCCGTCACGACGGGGGCCGGCGGTTCGCGGCGCTCCGCGGGGCGCGGAGGGGCGCTCGCTTCAGCCGCGGGACGAACCGTAGGGCTCAAGGGCTGGGGCTGCGGCTTGGCCCAGCGATTGGGATACGGGTCGCGCTGCGAGCCGATCCGCAAGCGTGGGCCGCGGCGCTGCGCGCCCGACTCGGCTTCGTGGGGAGTGGAAGCCGCAGTCGTCGAACTGGGCGCTTCGGCGGTAGGGGCCGCCGGTTGCTCGGCGCTGCCCGGCGCCGGAAGAGTTTCGTCGCTCATGCAGAGGGGGTCGTCGTTCGCCCGGGCGGCCAGCCAGCAAAGGGGCCGCCACGTCCTGAGGGTTAACTGGAAGATGCTTCCAGGCTGGCGCTGGGAAGCGTAAGTTTAGCATTGCGCGGCCGGATCGCACAATCGAGCGGCCGGCCTGTTTGTCCATGAAAATGCTGCGGATCTTCTTCTCATGATCATCGTGCTGGCAACCCTGGAACTCTCCCCGGGCACGCGCTCCGACTTCCTCCGCGCCTTCCGCGAGTTGGCCCCCCAGGTGCGGGCGGAAAGCGGCTGCCAGGAGTACGTGGCGGCCGTCGACCTCGAAACGCTCATCCCCTTGCAGCCCCCGGTGCGCCCCGACGTGGCAACGATCGTCGAGAAATGGGACAGCGTGGCCGCCCTCGAGGCGCACCTCATCGCCCCCCACATGCGCGAGTTCCGCACTCGGGTGAAACCCTGGGTCGTGAGCACGTCGCTGCAGGTGCTCGCGCCGGAGTAAGGCTGTCGCCAGCTCGCGGTTTCT
Source organism: Pirellulales bacterium (assembly GCA_046349955.1). Lineage (GTDB taxonomy): Bacteria > Planctomycetota > Planctomycetia > Pirellulales > JBGAPH01 > JBGAPH01. The sequence continues at coordinate 10,060 of JAXMBI010000010.1, forward strand.
TAGGCCAACGCTTCGCGCAATTGCTCGAGATAGCGAGGGCAGGCTTGGCGGGGGTCTTCCTCTTCCTCGTACTCGAGCGCAACGTAGCCGCGGTAGCCGGCGTCGCGCAGGATTTGAGCGAGCCGCGAAAAGTTACTCGGCTGCTTGGCTTGCCCTGCCGGAGTAACGGCGACCTTGACCTGCACGTTCACCGCGTAAGGGGCAAGCTTCGCCAGGTCGGCGTAGACATCGGCGCCGTGGAAGTTGCCCGTGTCGAGGTTGACGCCGAACCAGGGGCTCTTCACCGCCTTCACCAGTTCGAGCATGCCGCCTGGCTCAGCGGTGAGGCCGCCGTGGTTCTCGAGCGCGAGGAACACGCCGCGCTGCCCGGCGTAGTCGCAGCATTCCTCCATCGCCTCGATCGCCAGCTTGCTGGCCTCGGCCACCGTTTGTCCGCCCGTGGCGTTGCCGGAGAAGATGCGAATGACCGGCGCGCCGAGCACGGCCGCGTGGTCGGCCCAGGCCTTGACGGACGCGATCTGCTGATCGCGCTCGGGACCCGGTGGCACGCAGAAGTCGTTGCCCACCGCCGTGCCTGAAACTTCGAGCCCGAGCAGGAACGCCTGCCGCTTGAGCCCGAGCAAGAACTCTCGAGTCGGTTCGAGCGGGAAGTAGTAAGAAGTGAGTTCGACCCCATCGCAGCGCCAATCGGCGCACGAGTCGATGAGTTCGGCGAGCGTCATCTTGGCCGGCTTCGCGTTCAGCAGGTCGCGGAAGCTATACGCTGCCAGGCTGAGCTTGAACTGCGGGCCGCCGCGCCGCTCGACCGGCGCCATCGCCGTGGCCGACTGCGGGAGCAGCGCGCCTCCCACTGCGGCCGCCGCCCCCAACAAAAATCCGCGGCGTGGGCAGGAAGTGGAAGCGTCGGCGGAAGCCGGGGATGGGGCGCTCATGGAGTTCACCGCGTGGCGGGGTGGGGCGGAATCGAGGATAGGCAGGCGGGGCCGAAACGGCTGGTTGCATTGTAAACCCCGCCCCGCGGGACGCCAGCGGTCGAGCGGCGGGCCCGCGGCGCCCTGGGAAAACGAGCGAGGCCGAGACATTCGTCCCGGCCTCTCGTTTTTTCGCTCTGAGTTGGCTACCGGGCTCTAGATCAGGGCCAACTCTTCTTCATCTTCGTCGAAGGCGCCCAGCGCGGCCCAGATCAGGTCGTTGGCTTCCTCGTCGCTGTTCGAGTCGCTCGTGGCAGCCGGCAACACGGCCGACGAAGCGAGCACTCGCGAAACAGCCGAGACGAACCCGTCGCTCGTCTCCGTGTCTTCGCTCGGAGCGGATTCGTTCTCGTCCGAACCAAGCGAGAAGCCGACCGCCGACAGCCGCGGGTCGACGCTTGCCACCTGCTCCACGGCCAGGCTGCGGGCAGCGACGGCCTTGGCCGAGGCGGCCTGGGCATGGCTGTTCAGGTAGTTGACCACTTGCAGGGCGTCGACCGCGGTGACGAAGTTGTCGCCGTTGACGTCGATGTAAACGAAGCCCGGCGAACTGGGCGAGGGAGCCGCGCCAAGCTGGCCCGCGCCCGTGGTGTTCAGCCAGTTGACGACCAGGAGCACGTCGAGGGCCGTGATTTGACCATCGGCGTTCACGTCGAGAGGCTCGGCCGGGTTGCGCCACGTGTTGGTGGTTCCGCCGCCACCGCCACCCCCGCCGCCACCGCCGCCGTTGCTGTTGCCCGTCGGCCGAGTAATTCCCACCGTGCTCGGAGCAGGCGGATTGATGCCGATCACGCGGGCGTAGATGTCGGACTCGAGAATGCCGAAGAGCACATCGAACTCGGGCCCCACCCAGGCGATGGTGAAGTCGCCATCTGCGTCGGCGGCCAGCACGGGCGTCTGCTGGTGTCCCTCGGTGGTCACGTTCACGCGGAACTCGCCGAGCGGCGCCGCCCCGGCCGATAGGCGGAAGTCGCTCCCGTCGGCGTTCAGCATGCGGGCGTAGATTCCTCCTACGCTCCCGTCCTGGTTCATGCTGTCCCAGGTGAAGTAGATCTTCCCGTCGCCCGACATAGTGACGTCGGGCTCGATCTGCCACTGTTGGGTGAACTGGTTCACCTGAAACTCGCCGCCCAGAGCGCCGCCGGCGGCGTTGTAGCGTTGCGCGCGAATGTCGTAGCCGCTCGAGACGTTGACAAACGACTGCCAAACGACGGTGAAGTCGCCGTTGTTGTCCATGGCGACGCGAGCGCCCATTTGCGAGTCGTTGGTCAGGCCGTTGACCTTGAACTCGCCTCCGACCTTGACGCCCTCGGGGTTGAACCGCTGGCCGTAGACGCCCCACGAACTACCGTCTTGGGCGTAGCTGTCCCAGACCACCACGAAGTCGCCATTGTCGTCCATGGCGATGTCGGCTCGCTCCTGCCGATTGCTCGCATGCGTGTTGACCAAGAACTCGCCGCTGAGCGGGTCGCCCGAGCGGCTAAAGCGGCGGGCCACGATTCCGTCGCGGTCGCCGTCCTGGCCGTAGCTGGACCAGGCGATCACAAAGTCGCCGTCAACGTCCATGGCGATCGTCGGCTCATTCTGCAGCTGCTTCGTGTACGTGTTGACACGGAACTCGTCGCCAATGGCCAAGCCGGTGAAGTCGAAGCGGCGAGCAAACACGCCGCCTTCGTCGCCGGGACCGAAGCCCGACCAGGTGACGACGAAGTTGCCCAAGGGATCCATGGCCACCTGCGGCTCCGCCTGGCGTCCCAGAGTCGTCTGGCTGATCACGAACTCGGGTCCCACGGGCTGGCCGAAGTTGTTGAACAGCCGGCCGACGACGTTGCCCTCGATGTCTTGCAAGATGGAGGTCCAGACCACGACATAGTCGCCCGCATCGTCCATGGCGATGGCGGCCTGATCCTGATTCAGCAGACGAGCCACGTTGATCGGCACGTCCGGCCCCGGATAATCCGGATCGGTCGGGTCGACAGGCGTGCCGGGGCCGCTCGGCGGCGTGCCCGTCGCTCCGCTGCCAAAGCCCACGAAGAAGGATCGCGTGAACGAGCCGCCCGGTACGCCGTCGTAGTTGCCATCGAGGGCATTCTCGTACCGGTCTTCCACTCGGTCGCGCAGCATCACCGTGTAGAGGCCCGTTTCGAGGGGCTGGCGTCCCGGCGTCTTCGGATCGGCGTCGAGCTGAATGATGGCTTCATACGCGTCGCTGGTCGGTCCGCCCGTTTGCGAACGCAGGCTGAGCCCGTACTGCACGTTCACCACGGCGTTGGGCACTTCGACGCCGTTGCGCATCACCACCCAGTTGAGCGGATTGGTGACGCTGTTGAAATCGCCGATGCTGTTGTGGTTGACGTCTTCGCCGAACAGGAACACCAAGTCGGCCGGCTGGGTCGAATTGGCCAGGGGCACCGTGCCACGGTCGATCACCGGCTCGTATTCGCCGTCGATGGGAATCAGCACATCGGTGACCCACGGGCCGGCCTCGTCCTCGGCTCGCTCCAACCGCCGCATGAACACGCCATTGGGGTCGGTGGCTCCGGCGCCGCTCCACACGAGGACCATGTCTCCCTCATTGTCGAGCGCGACGCTGGGGAATCGCTGATCGCCATCCTTCGTGGTGTTGATGGGGGTTTCCGCTCCCACCTCGCCGTTGGGGCCATAGAAATTGCTCGTGCCCACCAGGCTGGTGCGCACGTAGCGCTGCATGTAGATGCCGTAGCTCGTCGGCTGCAGCGTAGTGGCGTCGGCGTCCTGGAAACTTTCCCAGGCCACCACGAAGTCGCCGTCGGCGTCCATGGCTACGCGCGGGTACTGCTGGTTGCTCTCGCGGTAGGTGCTGGCGATGAACTCGCCGCTGGCGCCCGTGCCGGTCTTGTCGAACCGACGCACAAAGACGCCTTCTTGCCCGGCGACGCCGCCGCCGTAGCCGTTGCCGCCGCCATCGTTGCCATAGCTGGTCCACGCGATGGTGAAATCGCCGTCGGCGTCGATCCCCACCGACGAGTGGTGCTGGTCGCCCGTGGTGGTCACGTTGACCAGGATTTCCGGCCCCGTGGCGCCCGAGCCGCCGCCGCCGCCGGTAATGCTGTCGATCCAGTCGGCGTAAGCCGAGACGCGGGTGTCGACGCTCACCTCGCCGAACGAGCTGTTCGTCACTTGGTCCACGTCGTTCGGAGTCGTAACACCGTACGAGGTGACGCCGGCGATGAGGCCGTTGATGAAATTGGGGCCGCCCGAGTCGCCGGGGGCGGCATCGATTTCGTTGTTGCCCAGGCCGAGGTTGCCGATGCCGAAGTTGGATCCATAGAAGTCGGTGGCCGCCGTGCCGTCGTCGAAATCGTAGGCCAACTGCGTGCCTGGCAGCACCGAGCCGGGAGCGAAGACGATCCCCGCCAGAGTCGCGGCGTCCGCGTCGTAGACGTTTTGGCCGGAGCGTTTGGTTCCTGCCGGCGGCGCCGAACCAGTCGGGCCCTGGCCGGTGAGGCCGTAGCCCACCTTGGTGAAGGTCTTCCCGAATTCATCGCTGCCGCGGTAGATGTCGTAACGCTCGGCCGCTTCCGGCGCGACGGCCGACAATTCGAGGATCGCCACGTCACCGCCGTCGAGCGGATTGCCGTCGTAACCGGGATTAACGAAGATCCGCGTGGAGGGAATCGTGACCGGCCCGGTGGGCAGATTGAAGACGACGTCGACCCGATTGACGGTCAGCGTGCCGAAGGCATCCGTCACACAGTGGGCCGCCAGCAGAATGTGCCGCCCCGTGGACAGCAGCGAACCGGTGCAGAGGGCGCCGTCGTCCATCAGCAGCATCGCCACGCCGTCGTAGCCGACGCCCGTCGGCACCAAGTGGTTGGCCGGAGCGTCGACCGTCACGATGTTCAGCCGCGGACCGTCCATCGAGGGGTCGGCCATCAACGAGTTGAGATCCACGCTCGCCGAACTGCGCTGCGGGAACACGGTGTCGTTGGACGCGAACCGCCGCGCATACACATTCCGCTCGAACAGCGCGTCGCCGCCTTGGCCAGCCGAGGTCCAGGTGATCACGAACTGGCCATCGGGCTCCATCGCGATGTCGGGGAACGTTTGGTCGTTGGCCTTGGTCGAGTTGACCAAGAACTCGCCCCCCTTGCCGTCGGAGAGCGTGGAGACCGTCATGAACACGTCGGGCGGGTCGAGGGCCGCCACATAGGGCAGAATCTGCACCTGATCCTGGAAGCCCTCGGCGCCCTTGAACACGATGCGGATGTCGCTCGAGCCGACGGCGAAGACGTCGACATCGCCGATACCTGGCAGCGCTTCGAGCGCCGCTTCGATCGCCGGGGCGGTGCGCACCGTGTTGCTGATGAAGGGGATTTCGGCCGTAATCTGCGAGCCAAAGATCAGCCGGAACGTGCCGCCTGTGGGGGCGCCGCTGAAATGCAGTTGCTGCGTCTCCTGGACGCCGCCCAACGCCTCGCCCGCGCGACTGTACCGCTGGGCATAGATGCCGTAGCCGCTCTTGTCCTGCTCCAAGCTCTGCCAGGTGATCACGAAGTCGCCGTCCAGGTCCATGCCGACCGTGGAGTAGCGCTGCACGTTTTCCGTCTCCGTGTTCACACGGAACGCGTCGCCCTGCGCATTGCCCAGGGCGTCGAACCGCCGTGCGTAGACGTCCCAGTCGGTCTGGGGATCTACGCCATTGTTGCTGGACCAAGTGACCACGAAATCTCCGTCGCCGTCGCGGGCGACCGAGGCGTAGCTGGCGGACGGGTCGGCGGTCACCAGGACCTGCTTCACCAGCTCCGCTGGGGCGCCGCGCTCATGGGCGTGGTAGATGCTGGCGTACACGCCGTCGATGCCCGAATCGCGGCTGGTCCAGACGACCACGTAGTCGCCGTCGGCGTCGCTGGCCACCTGCTTGGGACTCTCGAGCTGCTTTTCCTGAGCGCCGGCAGCCGCCTGATTGACCTGCGTTTCTCCGTTGCCCAGGGCCGCGATGCTGAACTGCCGGCTCACAGTCTGCCCGTTCGGCAACAGACCGCGCCGTTCGAGCGGATTGCCCGCGCGGTCGCGAAGCGAATTCTTGGCGACGATTTGGTAGTTGCCGTCGCCGAGTTCGGTGACTCCGGAGTTGGCCCCGTTGCCATCGAACTGCAGCACGGCCTCCCACTTGTTGCTGCGCGGTCCCAGCCCGAGGTCGGCGGCCTTGTTCATGCCGTATTCGATGCTGCGAATGCCGCCGGTGATCGCCGCGCTATCCTTGAGCAGTGCCCAGTTGCGCGGGTCGGTGATGCTGTTCGGGCCCGACGACGTCATCTCTTCGTCAAACGTAACGACGAGAAACTGGATCGGCTGCGTAAGCTGGCCACCGGCCGGCAAGCGGTCGCCGTTGGGGAGCATGAATTCGGTGAGCTTCGGCCCAGCGGTGTCGGTCGACTCGTTGAACCGCTGAAAGACCATGCTATTGGGCGCAAGCGTCGTGCTCGTGGGGGTTTCGCCAAACAGCGGCGCAAACGCAGTCGGCGTATTGTCGTTCCAGGCGACGACGAAGTCTCCGTCGGGCTCCATCGCGAACGAAGCGTTCGCCTGGGTGCGGCCGGGATCGCCGAAGCGTTCGTTCAACATCGAAACCTTGGCGAGCGGATCTTGTCCGGTTCCCCCACCGCCGCCGCCGCCGGAATCGGAAGGGCCGCTGATAAGGGCCGTCGTGTCGCCGAGCTTGAGGCCGATGGCCAGGTCGTGCACGGCCCCCATAAACGTAACTTCAACGTAGATGTCGCGCTGGTCGTCGAAGTTGCCGATGCCCAGGGCAGGCACCAGGTCGTAGGCCGTGGCGATCCGATCCTGAACCTCCGCGGCCGTGATGACCCGCACCGAGACGGGACCGGGAAAGTCGGGTTCGGGGTAATTCACCCCGAACAGCCCCGATCCCTCGAGCGCATCGTCGATCGAAGTGGTCAGCGTCTTCAAAAAGAACGGATCCTGAGCGTCGGGCCAACTAATCGTTACGTTGGTGTCGTTGGGCAACGTGATGTTGAAGCTGCCGGTGATGTTGAAGAACGAGGCGTTGGGATCGGCGTTGACGTTGCGGAACCCGAGGACCACTTGCTCGTTGACCCCGTCGGTGGTCGAGTTGACTACCTGGTCCGAAGTCTTATCGAGAACGGTCGTGGGGAAGAGGATCTGATCGGCGTCGTACGTCGCCATCAGAATGTCGGTCGCCCCGCCGCGCCCGTTGGCCAGCTTGGACTCGAGCACTGCGCGAGCCAGTCGGATCGGCTCGCTGTCAACGTGGCCTTGTCGCGTCTCGATGGTTTCGCTGCGGACGTTCGCCGTCTTGGTCAGCTTGTTGGTCGGCGCTCCCTTCACCCTTTCCACGGTGGCGGATTGCGCTTGGACCGCGTCGGGCAAGGGCTGGCCGTCGTCGCCGACCGCCGGTAAGAACTCGATGGCCGGTTGATCCACATTCGCGCTCGCGCCCGAGAAGCGGATCTTGAACTGCATGTCGGGCACGCCGTCGCCATTCAGGTCCTTGCCGGAATCCGGCGTTTGGCTGACGAGCACTCCGCCCGGCGTCAGGGTGTTGAGCGTGACGCGGAGCTGGTTTGCAAGGTCGTCCGCCGTTGTGAACGTGAATGGCCGCACGACATTGCTGCCAAACCGCAGCATGTAAGTTCCGGTCAGCGGATCCGCGCCCGGCGCTACCGTGAGGAGTTGTTCTTCCTGCGCTCCGATGAAGTTCCCGTCGGTGTCCTGGCTGCGGAAGACCTCCACCTGCGGCTGGTCGATGCCGCGAGCCGACAAGAGCCATTCAATCTGAATCGGCACGTCGCCGACGCCGTCGCCATCGAGATCAGGCAGCTTGGTGAGGTCCGCGAGCGGAACGGTCACCGAAACGTCGCCGAACTTGAGCTGCCCCAGCAACAGGTTCTCGATCACGCCGACTACCGACTCGGTATCCGTGGTCGCCTTGGTGGTGAAGTTGCCTCCGGCGTCTCCGACCGGAAGGCCGATCTTGACCTGGTCCCAGTTGGTCAGCCGGCTCTTGCCGTCGAAGGTGATCGTGACCTGGAAATCAGCGTTGCCGTCGCCGTTGATGTCGGTGTTGTCGGCCCCCGTGGCGACCACCGTGGCGCCCCCCGGCGTGTTGGCCTTCAAGAAATCCGTGATCGACTGGAGAAAGGCCTTATTGTCGGAGAGGGCAATCGACGCGCTGACCGCCGTGCCCATCTGCACTACGTAGTTGCCGGTGGGGGGCGTGGCCGCGGTGAAGAGCGTGACCGTTTGCACTTCGGCCAACGCGTAGGGCGCGGTGATCTGGTCGGCGCCCGAACGGACGATGAACGTGCCCGTGGGGGTGGCAGCGCCCTGGAAGATCGTTAGATTTTGGATCTCGCCAAAGACGTTCTGCTGATAGGTGGGCAACAGCGAGTTGCGGACCTGGGAGTCGACGTCGGCGATGACCCGATCCTTGCCGTAGCCCTGGTAGCCGACGAAGAAATCGCCGTCGGCGTCGGAGATCACCTGCGAGCCGAACTGCGAGCCGCCCCAGAAGGGTTGAGTCCCCGGGGCGAGGCTTTCCGAGTTGACCCGGTAGACCGTCTTTGCCACGTTGATGGCGGGCTGATTGTTGTTGTTAGGATCGAAGGACAGGTTGTAGATGCTTGTGAGAATGCCGACGCTCGTGTTGTCGGTGAAGTCGGCGAGCAACGGGGTGCTCTCCGTGTCGTCGTTAGCCGTCCACGACACGTAGATGTGATTATTGTCGTCGAAAGCGGTGGTCGGCTCGCCCACGAAGCCCGGGCCAGGGACCTGATAGATGATGATCTCGTTCGGCCCGCCGTTGGTGGGATCGGTGGTGCTGATCGGCTGATTGTTCGGATCGTAGCCCTTGCCGTTGATCGTCAGGCCCCCCACGCCGTTCCTCCACACGAAGAACGAGTAGCCCGTGTTGCTCAAGGCCACGTTCACGTCGCGGTCGGTCACCGCCAACTCGTTTTCGACCGTGAAGTCGCTGCCGAGCGGTTGGCCTGCGGAATCGAAGCGCCGGCCAATGATGTTGTTGAAAAAGCTGCCCACTTGACCGACGGTGACCCAGGCAACGATGAAATTCCCGTTGTCGTCAATGGCGATGGACGGATTCACCTGGGGATTAGCTGTGGCGGCGTTGACGCGGAACTGGCCCCCCAAGGGAGCTGCCACCGAGCTGAACCGCCGCGCGTAGATGTCGCTCACGCTGCCGAAATTGTCGGCGCTCGACACGGTCGATTGCCAAGCGATCACGAACTCGCCGTCGGCATCCATCGCCACCACGGGCGACGACTGGGCTCCGCCGCGGAATTGACCGGTGACCGGATCAAACGATTCCGCATCGTTGACGCGGAAGGGCGCGCTCGGCTCCTTCAGCGTCTCCGCGACAACGCCGTCAACCGTATCTCCCCCGGACGTCGTAGCTCCAACCCCGAGCAGCGGGAAGTCGCGCTTCCCAGAATCGTTCTTGTACCAGACGTCGAACTCGTACGTGTCGGTGGCCGCGTTGTAACGGCCCGTAACTTCCGTATCGGAAACTTTGACGGACTGAGAGGTCAGCAGAGAGGGATTGTCATAGTCCAGATCCCTCCGGCGTTGGAAACTGACGAAGCCCAGATTGTCGAACGCGGCTTGAATCAGTCGGGCCGTGTCGTTGGCCGATTGGGCAGGCGTCGCACTCGCGACAAGGCGCAGGCCATCACCGGGCGAAACCGGATCAACGAGCCGCTTCGGCGCCTGAATGGTGGAGATCTGCGCGCTCGGCAAGAAGCCGCCGGAAAGCCCGGTGCTGTCGACGACGGTGAGCAGCTTGAATTGTGAACCGATCGCTTCGGCAGGAAACGTGATGTAGTAGTCAGTGCCCCCGGCCCCTTGCACCAACGCGTTCGAGAGCGGTCCCCCCAGGGCGCGCAGCGCCGACTGGGCCCCAGCAGGGTCGTTCACCGGAATCGTTGCCTGCTCGGAAGCGCCGATGGCCCCATCGGAGTCCAGATCGAATCCCAGCACATAGCTGCCGACGACCTCGATTGGAAAGGGACTAGGCGTCTCAAACGGCGCCAGTTCGTCTCCCACGATGCGCACGCGCTGAACAACTTGATCGCCGCCTTGGAGAATCTGCAGCCGCCCGCCCACGGCGGAGCCCGGCACCGTGATCCGCTGCACCTCATCCGTGAAGTACCGGGCGTAGATGTTCTCATCGAAGGCGACCCCGCCGGTGACGGGGTTCGTGATGGCCTCTTGGCGCACCCAAGTCGCCACGAAGTCGCCGTCGTTGTCGACGGCGATCTGCTGGGCGTTGTCGCGGTCGAACGCGTCAGTCGCGGACCCAACCGGTGTGTTTACCAGTTGGTCCAGCCCGTCCTGCGGCGTCACCGTCATCAGCCGCCGCTCTTCGAGCTGATCGAGGTGCAGCCGCTCGTACATCGTTTCCCGCAGCGGGCGCACGCGGCCGCCGAACAAGCCGCCGAGAGATGCGGGGCGCGCTTGCGAAGGATAACGCTTGACGTGGCGCTTGATCGCCATGGAGGGAGCTCCTCTATTCGCTCGTTCCGGTGGGGGAGGCCAGCGTCGACGCCGACGTGCCCGCGGAGCCGAAGCCGTCCGCAGGCGCATTGGGGCCCAAGGCCTCCGCCAAATTGGGCGCCGCGGCCGTGTGCAACTCCGCACTCGGACGCAGCCAGAAGGAAGAAATGGGGTCGGTCAGCGCTTGCCGCGCTTCCGATTTGTCGAGACTCAGGATCATGGGCCGACGCGCGCCCGACAGGAACTGCACGTCGTACAGCTCTTCGCAGCCGGCCGTGAATTCGAAGGTTCCCAGCGGCATGCCCGACCGCGTGTCGACCAGGGCCACGCCGCACTGCAGCTTGGGCTCGCGCTCTTGGATCGGCAGCCCGCCGAAGATGTGCCGCTCGCGGATCTTGCACATGCCAATCGCTGCGATCGGGCCGACGAAGCACAGCCCGCGCAAGTAACCCGGCAACCGACACACGACCGTCGACCGGCCGGCGGAGTCGAGCGTGAGCAGTTCCCCCGCGCCCGAGTTCAGCAACCACAAGCGGCCGTCGTGCCAACGCGGCGAGTGGGGCATCGACAGACCGCCCAGCACCGTCTCCCCCGAGGGGACCTCGAGCAACACGCCGCCTGCGGCTTTGTTGGCCCGCCAGCCCCCGGGGGTGTCGGTTGTGCCCAAGGCCGTGGCATAACGCACTTCTCCGTTCACCAGCGCCACGCCGTTCAAGTGGCAGCGGTCCTCCGGCACATAGTCGCTCACGAACGGCGGCCGCCAAACCGGCTCGAAGCTGTAGTCGACGCTCGGCCGCATCAGACACGAATAGCGCGTGTTGACCGCCAACAGCCCGTGGCGGTCGTAAACGACGTCGTGCAGGTGGAGATCGTTCGTGTGGTAGCTGGCCCGCGGCAGATAGAGCGCGTCGTAGCGGCCGGGCTGCGATTCCAGATAGTCGTGCGCGAGCGCCGGCGCGTTGGCGAACAGCAACAACTCGTTGCGCGTGGCCAAAGCCAAGCGACGATCGTCGATCGCCAGCCCGAGCGGCTTGTCGAATTGCCGCATCAGCAACGTGAGGCGAGAGCCGTCCCAACCGATGAACGCAACCTTGCCTGCCTGATACGTCGTGACCGCCAACGAGCCGCCCAGCTTGGCGAGACAGGCCTCGAAGCCGCCGACGGCCGCGCAAGTGATTTGCACGTTGCCGGCAGGAGCGTTTGGTCTCGCGGAAGGATCCACGTGCGTGCGGTCGTACCCACGGGGCGCGCGGGCTACGTCTTGAAGAGGCCAGAGGAGCGAAGTCGCGTGGTGGCTAACGACGGCGGCGGGCCGCCAATCGGGCGGGCGAATCACGAGCGAGAGGCAACGCAGGGTGCGGAGGCCCGCAGATTCTACTGCGGGACCAGCGGCCGCCCCCCCAATCGTCACAACTGCCTATTCCGCGCCCACGAGCCCTGCCCGTGCATAGCTAGTTCATTCAAAGCGATCTCTACAACGATGTCAATCAAATGGGGCCGCTCTAGCTCTCGATCTCACTTGGCTTTAGGGCAATTCATTTTCAGTGCAATGCAAGCCGCCAGAATGGGGGATCGGTGCAAGCTAGCCCGGTTAACCAGTCTATAATGGTTGGGGCTGGCGCGCGAGTCAACTAACCAGCGGAGCGGATTTTCCCGGCCTTTCCGCGCGATCCGAGCCGCCGAACCGTATGGGACGACGCGACCACGCAGAAAGTTCCCCTCCGTACGGTTTTTTCAGCAAAGCGCCCGCAAACCCTGACCGAGCGCGTCTTCACCCTGCCAACCGCCGTGAGGCCGGCGTCTCTGCATGGGCAGGCTGCCAAGCTGCCAGCGCCGCGAGCACGAGTTCCAACTGCTCGCTCGGTTCGAGTGCGAGATCAACGAAGAGCCACCGCTCGCCGCGGATCTCGCAGGCGCCGCCGCCGGCGCCTCCCAGCCACTCGCTGCGCAGGCGAAAGCCTTGCCGCCGTGCCTGTTCCAGGGCGGCTTCCAATTGAGCCGCGATATGCATCGAAGGCCCTCCGCGGGTGGATCACCAATTGACGCGGCGGCGATTCTAGGCCCTTGCGTTTCAGTTGCCGAGAGCACTCCGACGATGAACTGGGAGGGCGTTAAGTTGAAGCCCGATTGTCAGTTAAGGCTGACAGTCGTGGTAAATGGGCCCGCTCGCGGGCTGCCGGCAAACACGGCGATGCAGGCAGTCCGACGCCCCTGAATCGACCAGGCAAACCTCGCCGCCTGCAAGGTCTCCGCATGTCGTTGGCCGAATCCAGTTCGTCTCCCTCGCTCGAAGAGCAGGTTGCCCTGCTCAAGCAACAACTTGCGCAGGCGCAAAAGCTTACGGCCCTGGGGGAGTTGGTGGGAACGACGGCGCACGAGTTCAACAACGTGCTGACCACCGTGATCAACTACGCCAAGATGGGGCTCCGCCACCGAGACGCCGAAACTCGGGACAAGGCCTTCGACAAGATCCTGGCAGCGGGGAACCGGGCGGCTCGGATTACCACGGGTGTCCTGGGCATGGCGCGCAACCGTTCGGTCTCGGCTGAGCCTACGGACCTAGCGCGGCTGGCCGACGACACCCTCTTATTGGTCGAGCGCGAGCTCGCCAAGCACCGCGTAGCCGTGGAAAAGACCTATCAGCCGTGCCCTCAGGCGCTGGTCAACGGCAACCAGATCCAGCAGGTGCTGCTGAACCTGCTGATCAATGCCCGCCAGGCGATGCCGCAGGGGGGACGCGTCTACGTTCGGTTGTCTGCCGACGCCGACCAGCATTACGTCGACCTCTCGGTCCGCGACACCGGCACCGGCATTCCGCCGGAAGTGTTGCCGCGGATCTTCGACTCCTTCTTTTCCACGAAGTCGGGACCCGACGCCACGGGCAAAGGGGGCGCGGGGCTCGGACTCTCGTTTTGCCGCGACATCATCGAAGCGCATCACGGGCTGATTCGCGTCGACAGCGCGGTCGGCCGAGGCACCTGCTTCACGTTGCGGCTCCCCGCAGTTGCGCCGAGCCCCGTGACCGAACGCGGCCCGCTCCCGCACGCGGCTTTTCGCGGGCTTTCCGAGGCGCCGCTGAGCACGTCGGCCGTGTCAGGCTGAAACGGATCGGCGGCAGCGCAAGACGCCGGCCAACGCGAGCGACACGGCGCCCGTGAAGATGAGCGCAGCCGCACCGGGCTCAGGCACGGCGGCCGCCGTGCGTCCAAAGTTTTCTTTGAGCACTCCAAAGTCGGAAAGATCGACCACGCCGTCGTGGTTGAAGTCTCCTTGGGCCCGTGTCGTGCCCTGGCCAAAGCCGTTCTTGAGCACGCCAAAGTCGGTCAGGTCGACCAAGAAATCGGCGTTGGCGTCGCCCGGAAAAGTAACCGTAATCGTGCCGGCCATTCCGCCAGCTGTGCCGTCGCCACGGTCGAAGCCATGCGGCATGCAGAAGTACCAGAAGATGCCCACATGGCTGAAGGTGTGCTCGAAGGAGCTGCCTAGGGGCTGGATGCCCGAGTTCCACGTTTCCGCCTGACCCCTGGCGGCCGTGGTGCTGTGCCCTCCGGACTCCCAGTTCCAATGGATGGTGTCGTCGAGGTCGATGACCGGATCCAGGCTGGCCTGGCCCTTGGGGGCGGAGCTGAAATCGAAGCCGAAGATCCGCACGTCGACGGTTCGCGCGCCGCCCGAAGCCGCGAGCAGCAGAACGAGGCACGCGGTCCCAATCCCCGAACGAACCTCGCAGCGCATGGCAAGGAGCCTTAGAAGAGCCCTCGGAAGCAAAGCGTGTAATTGCAGCGATCATAAGCTGCGTGCGAGGAACGACGCAAGCAATTGGCGTTGTCTTACCGTTTTGCAGGCAACTCGAGTGACAGGTGACAGCCACCGCGCCGCGGGCTACCTTGAACGGCCGGTTCAATGCGCCTGCCGTTCCTTCCCACCCCCCGAGGCGTTCCATGGCCCGCTGTTGCATTTGTGTCTTGCTGGCGACGTCGCTATCCGCCCTGGCGAACTCCGCTGCGGCCGCCGACTGGCCGCAATGGCGCGGCCCCGATCGAACGGGCATTTCGCAGGAGCAAGGACTTGCCGCCCGTTGGCCCGCGGCAGGCCCGCCGTTGCTCTGGCAAGTCACCGACATCGGCGAGGGCTACTCGGCGCCCGCCGTGGCTGGCGACCGGCTGTTCGTGATCAGCAACCGGGGCGTCGAAAACGAGTTCGTGCAGGCGCGTGCCGTGGCGGACGGCAAAGAGCTTTGGTCGACCACGCTCGGCAAGGTCGGTCCCAACGACGGCCCGCAGTACCCCGGTTCCCGCTCGACTCCAACCGTTGATGGCGACCTCTTGTTCGCCTTGGGTTCCGACGGTGAACTGGCCTGTCTCTCGGCAGACAAGGGCGAAGTGAAATGGAAGAAGAGCCTCCGCGGCGATTTCGGCGGCGTGCCGGGCAAATGGGCCTACTCCGAGTCGCCGCTGGTGGATGGCGACCGGCTGATCTGCACGCCAGGAGGCGCCGAGGCCACCGTCGTGGCGCTCGACAAACGCACGGGCGAACTGGTGTGGAAGGCCGCCCTGCCGGAGGCCGACCAAGCGGCCTATGCCTCGGCCATCGTGGTCGATGCGGCGGGCGTAAAGCAGATCGTGCAGTTCCTCGAGAAGGGCCTGGTAGGGCTCGACGCTGCCACGGGCAAACTGCTGTGGCGCTACACCAAGACCGCGGAAGGGAGCCCGGCCAACATTCCGACCCCCGTGGCGTCGACGGATCACGTCTACAGCGCGGCCAGCCGCAGCGGCGGCGGACTCGTAAAACTGGCCGCCGACGGCGCCGGCGTCGGAGCCGAACAGGTCTATTTCGCGCCCAACCTCCCGGCGGCGATCGGCGGCTCGATCCGCCTGGGCGACTACCTCTACGGTACGAACAGCCAGGCTCTCATGTGCGTGGAGTTCGCCAGCGGTCAGATCAAATGGCAGGACCGCTCGATCGGCGCATCGTCGCTGGTTGCTGCCGAAGACCGCCTCTACCTGCACGGTGAAAACGGCGACGTCGCGATGGTCGCCGCCACCCCCGACGGCTACCAGGAGCTTGGCCGCTTCACGCCCCCTAACCAGCCCGAGCGGTCGGGGCGCATGAAGGCCTGGGCCTATCCGGCCGTGGCCGGCGGCAAGCTGTACCTCCGCGACCAGGGTTCGCTTTGGTGTTACGATGTTTCGGCCGCCTCCGGCGAATAGCCCCTGTTAGCCCCCTCCAATACTCCCCTCAGCAACACTCGATGATTGCCGACGCAGGCCGGTTCCAGAAGATTCTCGTTGCCTCGGACTTTTCGGAGCATGCCGGCGGCGCTTTGCGCGAGGCTGGGGCGCTAGCTCGAGTCACCGGCGGCCAGGTGACCGTGGCGCACGTTCTCTCGAACCTGCGGTCGGCGATGGCCGATATGTCGCAACTCTCGCGTTGGCACCTGGTCGACGACATCGACGCATTCGAGCGGCAACTGCGGGCAAGCAGCGACAAGAAGCTCAGGGTCCAGGTCGCCGAACTGGGACTGCCAGCCAACACGCAAATCGAAACCTTGGTCGGCACTCCGTACATCGAGCTGATCAACGCCGTGCAATCCCAGGGGTTCGACCTCGTAGTTTCAGGCACGCGGGGCCAGGCGGGCTGGAAGCGGTTTCTGGTCGGCAGCACGTCGGATAGGTTGTTGCGCAACTGCCCCTGCCCCGTGTGGGTGGTGAAGGGAGGCCAAGGCCAGCCGCCGCGGAGCATTCTCGTGCCGGTCGACTTTTCGGCCGCCAGCGGACAAGCCTTGGCGACGGCGGCTGGTTTGGCCCAGGCAACGGGCGCCGCGCTCCACGTGCTGCACGTCGTCGATGAGGAGGACGTTCCCGAATTGCCCGAGAGCGAGGAACTGCAGCTCCCCCCCGCGCTGAGTCGCCGCAAGGTGAACCGGGCGGCGCTTGATCGGCTCGAAGGGTTCCTCGGCGCGCTGCCGCCTTCAGATCCTAAGCCCCAGGTGCATATTGGCCACGGCGACCCTTGGAAAGTGATTGGCGCCACGGCCAAGAAGCTGGGGGCCGACCTGTTGGCCATGGGCACGGTGGGTCGCAGCGGATTGCCGGGGCTGCTGCTTGGGAGCACGGCCGAGCGCGTGCTGCATACCTGCCCGGTGAGCCTGTTGGCGGTGAAGCCGGCCGGGTTCGTCTCGCCGGTCGACCCGGCGTTTTGGCCGCTCCCTGCCCCCACCCCGGCGTAGTTCGGCACTGTCCACTCTTCTAGTTGGACATTCGGACTCGGGGCAGGCCCAGTCCTCGCGAGGCCGTTACGAAGCTGGGTAAAGGGGCAAAACCCTGCGGCCAGCTTGACACTGGCAAACCGCCCGTTTATTCCAGATGTGCAGTCCTGCGAAGGGTTTCCGCTTGCTAGCAGCAGCGAGGAGCGATTGCCAAAGTCGCTACAATTGGCCATCCTGAGGAGTTCCTGACCCCTCGGAAAAGGTTCGTTTCGCGCGGCCGACACTCTCGGACTGCGACGAAACGCTAGATGCAGTAGGTAACAGCGGGGCCAGGAAGGCGCTCCAGCCAGGCAGCGGTTCGTATGCCGCGGGCCTTGTCACACGCTTTGGAGGAGGATCTGCGGGTGTACGTATTAGAAACGCGCGAAGTGCGGAAGGCCTTTGGCAGCGAAGAGGCCAAGGTCGAAGCGCTGCGCGGAGTCGATCTGCAAATTTCCGCCGGTGAATTCGTCGCCATCATGGGCCGTTCGGGCTCAGGCAAGAGCACTTTGCTCAGTATGCTGGGCGGAGTCGATTTGCCGACCAGCGGTCAGATTCTGCTCGAAGGCAAAGACCTGGCCGCGATGACCGACGACCAGCGGACGCTGATGCGTCGCCAACGGATCGGCTTCATCTTTCAAAGCTTCAATCTTCTGCCGATCCTCACTGCCGAAGAAAACGTCGCTTTGCCGCTCGAGCTCGATGGCGTGCCGGCCGATGAAGCCCGCAAGCGCGCCGCGGCCATGCTCGACGCCGTGGGCACGTTGGCCCGCCGGCATCATTTGCCGAGCGCCATGTCGGGGGGTGAGCAGCAGCGCGTGGCGATCGCCCGCGCCCTGGTGATCGAGCCGGCCCTGCTGCTGGCCGACGAGCCGACGGGCAACCTCGACAGCGCGAACGGCGAACGGGTGACGCAGTTGCTTCGTTCTCTGGTCGACGACCGCGGCCAAACGCTCGTGATCGTCACGCACGATCCGGCCATGGCCGACCATGCCGACCGGGTAATTCATCTTACCGACGGGTTGGTCGACAGCATCTATGAGCCGTCGAAGGAAGGTCACCCCGCCGAATACGCCACGGAAACGAAGCGATGCCCCACGTAATTTGGCGATTTGGCCTGCGGTCGATGCGGTTGCACCCGGCCCGGACCACGCTCACGGTGTTGAGCATTGTGATCGGCGTAGCGGCGGTGGTGAGCGTGGCCAGCGCCACCTCGAGCACGCGCAACGCCTATCGCAAGATGTTTTCGACGGTCACCGGCCGCGCCACGTTCGAGGTCGTGCCGGCGGGGCAACCGCTGATGCCCCAGGAGTTGCAGGCCAAGGTCGCCGCGATTCCTGGCGTCGAGGCGGCCGTGCCGGTCTTCCAACAGCCGACCAAGATGTTTGTGGGAGACTCGAGGGACGGGGTCCGCGCCGTGCTGATGGGCGTCGACGTCGCCAAGCACAAGGACGTGCTCGACTACGAGGTCAAGCAGGGCAAGGGTCTGGAAAGCGAAGAAGGGGCGCTGGTCGACCAACAGTTGGCGCAAAGCCTGGGCCTCAAGGTCGGGGACGAGATCAGTTTCCTTTCCAGACTGCGCGACGCGCCGCCGCTGCCGGTGGGGGGCATTTATGCGGCCCGCAACGGCGCGACCAGCCCGATGGGGGGCGTCGTCTTCCTGCCCATCGACATCGTACAAACGCTTTATTCCCATGAAGGCAAAATCAGCCTGATCCAAGTGGTGATCGACGGCGCGGCGGACGAGCAAAAAGTCGAAGCGGCGATCGCCGCGGTCCTGCCCACCGGCGTCTCGGTCCGCAAGCCCGTGGCCCGCACCCACTTGGTCGATGAAACCTTGTTCTCCAGCGAGCAGGGGCTGCGGCTCTCGACCGGATTTTCCCTGCTGATGTCCGTCTTCATCATTCTGAACACGTTCTTGATGAGCGTGGGAGAACGCCGCCAGCAACTGGCGGTGATGCGCTCCGTCGGCGCCACCGAACGACAAATCGCCAGCCTGCTCTATGCCGAGGCGATGATGCTCGGCGCGGTGGGAACCGCGATCGGCATTCCGCTCGGGCTCGTTGGCGCGCGCTTCCTCACGCAGGCCCTGGGCCAGATTCTGCAGGTTGAGTTGCCCCCGCCGGAAATCTCGAGCGGCCCCTTGTTTCTGGCGGTGCTGTTCGGCCTGGGCGTGTCGCTGCTGGGCGCCATCTTGCCGGCTCGTCGCGCCGCGCAACTTAGCCCGATGGAGGCGATGCGCGCTGTCGCACAAACCGATCTCGAAGGCTCTTCGCGCCGTTCGATCGTGTTCGGCTGGGTGCTGATCGCCGTAGCGACTGTCGTGCTCGTGTTCCTGCTCCGCGGCGAACTGCCCAATTACCTGGCCGTGCCCAACGCAGTGGCGATCCTGCTCGGCATCGTGCTCGTGATCCCGCTCTTGATTGGCCCGCTCTCGGCCGCTGCGGTCGCTTTGCTGCGGCCGCTGTTGGGGGTCGAGGCCAAGCTGGCCCACCGCCAGGTGCTGCGCCATCGCTCGCGTTCCGTGCTCACCGTCGGCGTGTTGTTCGTCGCCGCCAGCACTGGCATGGGCATGGCCAGCACGGTGCTCGATTCGGTCCGCGACGTCCGCAACTGGTACGAGCAGTCGTTCCAAGAAGACTTTTTCGTGCGGGCGCTGATGCCCGACATGTCGACCGGCCTCGCGGCGGACCTGCCCGACGCCGTCGCCCAGGAAATCAAGAAAGTGCCCGGCATCACCGCGCTCGACACGGCGCGGTTCGTCTCAGGCGAAGTAAAGGACGGCGAGACGCCGGTAGGCGTGGTGTTCATCGTCCGCGACTATGCGCAGGGCGCCGCCCGCTTCTTCGACCTCGAGGGAGACCAGGTCGCCGAGGTCAGCCGCAAGATGGCCGCCGGCGAAGTGGTGATCGGCACCGTGCTGTCGCAGCGCATCGGCGCAAGCGTGGGGCAAAAGATTACGCTGGAGACGGCTCTCGGGCCCAAAGAGGTCACGGTGGCCGCGCTGACGAACGAGTACATGGTCGGCGGCTTGGCGGTGTACCTCGACCGCAAGGTGGGCAAGGAACTGCTCAACGTCGAAGGGACCGACGCCTTCATCATCCGCACGACGCCCGATCAGCGTGCGCAGGTGAAGGCGCAACTGCAGAAGATCGCCGAGAGCCACGGCGTGTTGCTCTACTCGTTCGACCAGGTGCGGCAGATGATCGAAGGCATGATCATCGGCATCGAAGGCTGCCTCTGGGGCGTGATCGTGCTGGGCTTCGTGATCGCCACGTTCGGCGTGGTGAACACGCTGACCATGAACGTGCTCGAGCAGACTCGTGAGATCGGCTTATTGCGCGTGGTGGCCATGACCCGCGATCAGGTGCGGAAGACGATCTTCGGCCAGGCGGCGCTGGTCGGCCTGTTGGGGCTGCTCCCCGGCACATTGGCCGGCATCATCGTCTCGTACATCAATCACCTGGCCAGCATGCCGGCCACGGGGCACCCGGTGCCCTTTGGGTTCCATCCGGTCATGCTCTCGGTGAGCTTCGTGGTGGGGCTGCTGCTGGTGGTGCTGGCCTCCTGGTTCCCTGCGGAACGGGCGGCGCGGTTGGAACTGGTGACGTCGCTCCGCACCACCTAGGATCGGCCTAAACGGGGCTGGGACGGCGGGGGTAAACCCCGCCGCTCGCTTCTTGGGCCGAGGTCTCGTTACGACGGCTAGCCGGCGCCCCGCTCGCGGCGCGCCTTCAGCCAATCGGCCACCAGCGTGTCGACTAAGAGTTGGCACACGTGGTAGGCCACCACCGGCAAGATCGGCGCCTGCGGGAAGTACTCGATCGCGAGCGTCAGCCCCACCATCAGCGTTTTCTGGCTGCCTGCGAAGCCGACGGCCACGCGGTCGTCCCAGCCCAGGCCGATCCAGCGGCCGAAGAGGTGCCCGGCCGTCAGGGCCGTCGTGTGGACGAACACCACGCTGGCGATCATGGCCGCCAGATCCAAGGGCCCCAGCTGCGAGTCGGCCGGCGCGACCTCGAGCTGCACGCCCGCGCGGATCGCGCCGAAGAAGACCATCGCCAGAATGCCCCACTGCGCGAAGAGCCCCAGCGCCTTGCGATGGCGGGCAATTCCGGCCGCTATCGGTCCCCACAGCCGAACCGTCTGCGCGAGCACGATCGGCAGCACGGCCACCCAGAGCAGCTTGACGATCATCGCCCCGGCCTCGGCGTATTCGCCTTGCACCTTGGCTCCGGTCGTCAGCAGCAGCCAGGCGGGCGTGACGACGAAGCACGTCAGGTTGGTGATCATCATCACCAAAATGGCCACGGCGTCGTTGCCGCCGGCGCGGCCGGTCCACACGGCCGCCGACGCCAACGTCGAAGGAATGCTGGCCGCGATCAAGAGGCCAATCGCCAAATCGGGCCGCAAGAACTGGGCCACCCCCCAGGCCACCAGCGGCAAGAAGCCGTAGTTGATCGCCACGCCGAGCAGCACCGCCTGCGGCCGCCGCAGGGCCCGCCCCATGCTCTGGGCGTCGAGCGGCAGCGCCATCACGAACATCACCGACGCCACGAGCAGATCTTGGGGAAAGGCGTCGGCCAGCGGCTCGAGCGGCCGCGGCCAGCCCATGCCGACGAGCAGCGCGAGCGCAAGCACCAGGAGGAACCAGCGGCCGCGGATGAAGTTCACGATCGCCGCTTGCAAGTCTATGCCTTTCGCCGTCGCTTGCCGCCTGCTTCGGCTGCCGGCGCTTCGCCGAACTCGAACTCCACGATCGACAGATCGTCTTCGAGCGGCAACCCTTCGCGCCGGGCTTTCACGCGTTCGAGCAGCGCGTCCATCCGCGCCGGCTGCTCGCGGAGCCCCGCCAACTCGGCCATCATCTCCTCGATCGTCCACATCTGGTCGGTCGAGGGCTGATGGACTTCGAACGCGCCGTCGCTGTAGAGATAGAGCCGCGAGAACGGCGGCAACTCGAGCTCGTTGGCCTCGAACGGCAGTTCGAGCCCGCTGCCAATCCACGGCCCCTGCGATTCAAGCGCGGCCTGCCGGGCGTCGGCCACCGAGGTCCCCCCGAGCAGCAGCGCAGCGGGATGCCCGGCGCCGGCGAACTCGAGCTTCCGCTGGCTCGGCCGGTAGACGCCGTACCAGATGGTGAAGTACTTGCCTCCTTGGCGCTCCATGTCGAAGGCGGCGTCGAGCCCGGCCATGACTTCGCTCGGCTGGCGGAAGTCGATCTTCGGCAGCGTTTGCGCCCGCAGCGTGTTCATGGCCGACACGCTCAAGAGCGACGAGCCCACGCCGTGGCCGCTCACGTCGAGCAAGTACATGGCAAAATGGTCGTCGTCGAGCCAGTGGTAGCCGAAGCTGTCGCCCCCCAGTTGCGCGGACGGCACGAACCGCCAGTCGACCTTGATCGGGCCCTCACTCGCCGGGTCGGGCAGCAGCGACCGCACGTAGCGGGCCGCCTGATCGATCTCGTTGGCCAGTTCCTGTCGGCTTTCGGCCAGACGGCGATAGGCCTCGTTTCGTTCGAGCAAAGCCAGATAGCCGCGGGAGTGATAGCGCACGCGGGCGACGAGTTCTACCTTGTCCGGCAGCTTCACCAAGTAGTCGTTGGCCCCGAGCGCGAACGCCTGCGCCTTCACTGCGGCCTCCTCCTTCGAGGAGAGCACGATCAGCGGCACGTCTCGCGTGTGAGGGTTTGCCCGCAGATAGCGTACGAGCGTGAGCCCGTCGACCTCCGGCATCACCAGGTCTTGCAGGATCACCGTGGGCGCCAGGGCGTTGGCCTGGCGCAGGGCCTGCGTGGGATCGGAGCAGTAGTGCAACTCGATGTCCTGCTCGGCGGCCAACATCCGCCGCACCGATTCGCCCACGATCGGCTGATCGTCGATCAGCAGGACGCGAATGGGACGCGCCGCCGCATCGGCGGGGACCGGAGGAGCGGCAGCGTTGGGCGAAGCGGTGGAAGTCACACGAGCCTTGGATTGCAAAAGAGGGCAGATCGCTACGATCTTAGTCGCCGGGCCGCGGCGGAGCGATCTAATTCCGCGCACCCGCCGAAGGCGCCGCGGCCGCGCCCACGGTGGGCGCCCCGCGCGTCCCGTGCTCCCCGTCGAGCAGGGCCTCGGTCACTTGCTTGCGGCGCACCTTGCGCACGAGCACCCACACGCCGTCGAGCACGAGCTGATCGCCGCCTTTGAGCCGCTCGCTGCGGCCGTGATTGAGCCAATCGTTGAGCGACATCGAGGCTGGCAGCCCAGCGCCCAGGTCGGGGCGGCCGAGCGCCTCGCGCAGCCGGCCCAGCGGCGCTCCGCCGCCGACCACCCATTGACGGCCGGAACGGGCCACGTGCCGGGGCAGGCGGTCGAACTCGTCGAGGATGTCCCCTACCAGCTCCTCGAAGATGTCTTCCTGCGTGATCAGGCCGACGATCTCGCCGCCCCGATCGCGCACGAGCGCCAAGTGGACGTGTTCCCCCAGCATCCGTTCGAGGGCCTGGCTCACCTGCAGATCGGCCGGCAGGCTCACCAGCGGCCGCGTGATCTCGCGGAGCGTGGGATTGCCGGGATGCGTTTTGGCGAGGAACACCATTTCCTTGAAGTTCACATAGCCGATGATCGACTGCGGATCCCCCGCTTCCTCGGCCACCGGAAAACGCGTGTGCAAGTCGAGGTGGGCTACGACCAGGTTTTCGGAGAGCGGCGAGTCGGCCACCACCATCACGATGTCGCTGGCCGGCAGCATGATGTCGCGCACCTTGAGCCCCGAAAGGCGGCTCGCCTGCAAGATGATCCGCTCCTGCTGTAAGCCGATCACCTTGCCGGCCCGCAGCAAGCCCACCTGAGCGCGCAACTCGTGGAGCCCCGACTGCGCGTCCGGCGAGTGCGTTTTGGGCACGACGCGGTCGATCAGGCCTACGATCACGGTCGTGACCATTTCCAAAAGCCACACGGCCGGGAAGACAACCGCGGCGAACGCCCGCATCCCGGGGCTGAGCAGCGTGCAAACGAGCTCCGGGTTGCGGATGGCGATCACCTTGGGAACGAGCTCGCCTGCGATGATGGTGATGGCCGACAGCGGCACTACGAGGACCGCCAGCGCCAGGATGTCGGCTGCCCGCTCCGAGAGGCCAAGCTGGCTCACGAAATACGGGGCGATCGACTCTTCGGCGCTTGCGCCGCCGGTGGCCGCCGCAATGGCCCCCACCAGCGTGATGCCGAGCTGCACGACGGCCAGGCTGGCCTCCATGCGGTCCTTCATGGCGAGCGCCGCGGCGGCGCCGTGCACGCGATTCTCTACGAGCTGTTTCAGCCGCGACGGCTTGATCGACGCCAGCGCCAGCTCGTAGGCCGCGAACACGCTGTTGAGCAACAGCATCGTGCCGATGATGGCCAGCTCTGCCAAACCCATGTCGTTCTTGTGTCTCGAGCCCTAGTGAACGTGAAACTGCCGCTGGCCGCCTGACATCGGTCCGCGCAGCGGACCCTACAAGTAGCGTCCGCTGTGCGGACCAATGGCCTTACGCTGTGATCCCCTTCGTGAGCACCATGAAGGCCGTTTCCAGATTCAGCTCTTCTTCGCGGAAGGTCTTCAGTTTGTAACCGGCCTGCACGAGCGCCGCAGCGAGGCCGCTATAGTCGCCGTCCCAACCGGTCGCCGCCGGCGCGTCAGGGCGGATGAGCGTTACCTGGATGCCGGCGGCCAAAATGTCGACCTTTTCGACGATCGACTGCCGCTCGAGCACGCGCGCCGCCCCTTCGGCGTCGGCCGCCACCACGATCTGCAACACGGTTTGCTGCCGCACCTGCCGCATCACCTCGGCCACGTCGGCGTTCACCAGCAGTTCCCCGCGCTCGATGATGCCGATCTTGTTGCAGATGTCGGCCAACTCCGGCAAGATGTGGCTCGAGACCATGATCGTCTTGCCCATCTTCCGCAGTTCTTTGAGCAGGCCGCGGATTTCGATGCGGGCCCGCGGGTCGAGGCCGCTGGCTGGCTCGTCGAGCAGGAGCACCTGGGGATCGTGCAAGAGCACGCGGGCCAGGCCCAGCCGCTGCGTCATCCCGCGCGACAGGCTGGTGACGAACGCCTCGCGCTTGTAGCCCAGGTCGACCAGGTCGAGCACTTCGTCGCACACCTTCTTCCGCTGCGCTCCCTTGATGCGGTAGGCGGCGGCGAAGAACTCCAAGTATTCGATCACCTTCATGTCGTCGTACACGCCGAAGAAATCGGGCATGTAGCCGATCAGCCGCCGGATTTCCTTGGGGTGCGTGTAGATCGAATAGCCGCAGACGCTGGCTACGCCCCAGGTGGGATTGAGCAGCGTCGCCAAAATCCGCATCGTGGTCGTCTTACCGGCGCCGTTGGGACCGATGAAGCCGAACACGTCCCCCTTCTCGAGCTTGAGATCGAGCGCCTTGACGGCGTAGAGGTCGCCGTACTTTTTCGTCAGATCGCTGGTTTCGATCACGTCGGAGCCTGAGAGTGGAAGGCCTAAGGAGGTCGCTCGATGCTAGGGTGAAGGGGCGGCGGCAGCCGCTGCGCTCGACGCTACGGGGGCGACGATGCGATAGATCGCCCGCGATTGATTGTCGGCGCCGCTCAAGGGGCTGCCCGCCTGAGGCAACTCGACGGCCGGGCGTTCGAGCGGACCAGAGCCGAGCAATACGGCCTGGCCGCCCGCGAGCGCGGGACTCAAGTCGACGAATCGCTGGTAGCCGTTCAGCATCCGCTGCGTGTACGTATAACCGCCGATTGCTCGGTAGAACATCATCACGCGGAGCACCGTGGCCGGGTCGGCCGTGTCTTCATCCCACGCGGCGGCCTCCGCCTGAAAACCCACTCGCGTCGCCGTGCCGAAGTAACTCTTGATCGTTTGCCAGCGCGTGTCGCGGGTGATGCGGGCAGGCTGGCCCGCGGCCAGCGACCCGACCACGTAGGCCGAGTCGCCATACAACACGACGCACTCCTCGAGCGGCACGCCGAACGGATTGTCGATCGTCCCTTCGATGCCGGAGAGGAGCCGCGAGGCCCGCGAGCCGGTCTCCCGCAATTGGCTGCCGACGCCGGCCGGAAGATCGGCCGACCAACGGCCGATCATGCTCTTGCTCGACCAGACTTGAATCGGCAGACCGACGAGCTTGCCGGGGCCGGGCCAAATCTCGTAGGGGCGGCGGAACAAGCCAGCCCCGCCGCGGGCATCCATCCCGCCCACGCCGCCGCCGGGAGCGCCGAGCCAGCTCAACACCGCATCGCGCGCGGCGCCGGCCACCGGTGTCTTGGGCTGAATCGTCAGGTCGTACGAGTCGGCCCGCGGGCTGAACAGATTGGCCCAGGTCGTGCCGCGCACCAAGCGGCCCTCGAGGTCGACGTCGATCAGGTCGACCTGATTCATCCGCAACTGGTCCCCCTTGAAGCGATATGCCAGCCCCCAGGCGATGCCGCAGGCCAGGGCCACATAAAACGGGAAGGTGATCCAGGTCCATTCAGGCCGATTGAGAACCTTGCGGACCAGGTAGTAGTCGAACGGGCCAATCGCCAGCAGATAGCCGCCGATGAGCAGCGCCACTACGGCGAACGACACCGGCTGCACGCCGCGGAATTCGTCGAGCTTCGCCCGCAGCGTGGCCGAAAGGTCGTCGGCCTGGTTCCGTCCGCGGCGTCCCTCCTGGGGCGCGGTGCGCTCGAACAGCCGAGACATAAACGTCCGCCGGCCCGGCCAATTGGTGCGGGCCAGCAAGTCGAGATCGAAGGCCACGAACACGACCTCGCCGAACCCCAGTGGCGAGCGAATCACCAACGGAAGGTCGCCGGGCTGCTCAGAAGCTTCGATTGAGCCGCGGACGTTCGTCAGTTCGGCCACGGGGGGCCGCTGGTCGCCGCCAGGCCAAACCAACGGCTCGCGCGAACCGGCATAGGTTTCGAGCCCTGCGCTCGAAGGCATGCGCGCGACGGATTTCAACGTCCCCGGGGCGAAGCGCGCCAGCGGCGCGTCGGCCCGCAGAATCTGGTCGGCCTCGGCGCCGACCGAGAGCACCATTCGGCCGCCGAGACGCACCCATTGCTCGAGCGCCGCGAGCCGCCGGTTGTCGGCAAGCCCTTCGAATAGCTTGGGTTTCGTGGTGGTGATCACCAGCCAGTCGACGCCGTCGTAGCCGAGCCAGTGGACCGGCAACTCCTCGACGCCCGCGACGTTGACGACGACGCCCTCGTGCTGGGGCTCCCCGCGGTTTGGCTCCACGCCTGCCGAAGGGCCGAGATTGAGGATCAACTCCTGCGTGGAGAAGAGGGGCTTCGGCAGGCCTTGGCCGCCCGGCGCCTCGTCGGTTTCGAAGCTGCGACTCACGAGCGGCGCCTGACTATCGTGCAGCACGACGTTGAGCGCGCCGTCGAGCTTGCCGAACTTGGCCACGGCCGGAATTCGCGCGACTTGCCCGGGCGCCAGCAACACGCTGCGCTGCCGTCCTTCGCTGCCGGGATCGGTGGAGAGAACACGCGTCGGTTCGCCGTCGCCGTCAGGCAGCTCGAGTTGCAGTTGGGCCGTGACCGATTGATCGCGGCCGCGCACGTCGACGACCACGGGCGCCCAGAAGCCAACCTTGTATTTGCCGCCGAAGCCGACGCGCACCCCTTCGATCGCTGGCGCCGTGCCCTGCGCGCGGAGAGAGCGCTCGCCGCCCGGCGCGAAGCAGATCAAAACTGCGCAGGCGGCCAGGCCCGCGAAAGCACCCGGCAAACGCCTCATGGCTTTTCCGCCGCGTCGCAAATGCAAAGGAGTTGACCGCAGCCGGGGCAACCTGAGCCGTACTTGCTCGCCACGGCCTCCGTCAGGTCGACGCCCGCCACGTTGGCGATCGTCGTCAGCCAGGCCAGCACGTCGGCGAACTCGCCGAGCCGCTCCTCATGCGTGCCGCTGCGCAAGGCGGCAGCCAGCTCGCCCACTTCTTCCATGAGCCACATGAAGGTGCCGTCGACGCCGCGCGCCAGGTCCTTCTCGAGGTACATGTGGCGGATGAGTTGCTGGAAGTCGGCCAGCGAAATGTTGGCCGGCAGGCTCGGTCGGGTCGAGGTCACGGCAACGCCGAAAGTGCAGCGGTTCGGAGCCGAAAAGGCCCGAGAACGCCGGTGGTGGTCGTTTTGCCGGCGACACAAAACTATTGTGCAGTCTTAGGTTACCGCACGAATGCCCCTCCGGCAACCCGCTGCCACCTTTCGGTCAAGCCTCGCGACCTCGGGGTCCTGGCGACGCGGTCGAGCGACCGGTCTGCGAGAGCGCATTCAACAATCCGGCCAATGCGGGTTTGCGCTGCCGGGTTCGCTGGCAGACAGGCAGTGGGGCCGTCTCATAGCCAAAAGCCCTTCGCTCTCGGCGGACTGCGCCTGGTCAGCGGTCGGCCCCTTGTCCGGATCCGACGAGCTCGCGCAGCAGCCGCTCCAGCTCGCGCAAAACCCGCATGACGTGCCGGCGCTCTTCCGGCCTCAGGCCGATTTCGCGCTCGCAGTAGGGCCGCAGGATTTGTTCGAGGAGGTTGCGATGGGCACGAAGCTCCTCGAGAGTTTGGTGGGGCGATCTGGGCCGCTTGGGCCGGACCCTGAAGCGGGTGAAGGTCTTGAGGAAGTTGGCGGAGCTAATCTCTTCCCCGGCCTCGCGGCGGGCGGCGAGATAGAGGGTGAGATCCTTTTCCGAAATCGCGGCTTCGCGTTGCCAAAGGGCGGATTGATCCTTGCTAATCCCGAGGTCTCGGAGCTTCAAGTTCGAGCCACTCGACCTTGATTTTCGGTCCCCCCCATACAGGTTGAGGTCGGCCAGCATCCGGCCGGCCGCGCGCTCCGCCCGGAGTTTGCATTCGGCGGCCTCGTTTTGGATATCCAGGCTAAGGTGGGCCTTTTGGGCCAGCGTGCGCAGCGCTTCTGCCCCCAGCCGGATCCGCGCAAAGTCATCGAGCGTCCTGGCGCTGCTGAGCGCCAACTTCATCTCGGACACGCTAATGAGGGCCGTTGATTCGTCAGGCATGGAGCAACTCCTTGTTGAGGCGTAATCCCCGCGCCAACAGGAACGAAACTTCGAGCGAAAATTAGCCGCTCAAATCATTTTTTTTATGTTATTTTTTGCCCTCCGAGCCGCGAGACTGGGAGTCTGGGATATCTGGAAAAAGTAGACACCACTCTATAAAGGGGTTCGGTTGGGCGAGGGCTTTTCTCAAGTGTTGACGGTGTCTCCACGCTCGCTAGCTTACCGGCCGAGCTTTTCCCTGCTTCCACACCGTCCTTTGCCAGGGTGACCGATTGCGGTTGGTGGCCAGGCTTCAGGCCGACCACGGGCGCGTGGCGCCGGGTGGTTCGCTTGGAAAACTTGTCGGCGCGAAGGGACTTGCACCTCCGTCTCGTGGGCGTGCAGGGCTCGCTCGCGTTTGTTGCTTCGTCGGATTCCTTCGCGCAAAGAGGTCTCTCAAATGAATCCACAAGAACCAGGGAAGCCAGCGGGATCGTCGCCGGAACTCGGGCGTTATTTGGCCGGACCGCTGGAACCTCCGCCGCCCCCGGGCCCAAGTGGCCAGCCGCCGGCGGTTCCCAACCTTCCATCACCCTCGGCGTGGTCCGCCAGCCCCAATCGGCCGCTCGTTGCGCCGGCGGGTGGCGGCGTCAAGTATCCGCAGTTGGAACCCGGAGACATTCCCGCGTCAGCCCCGTTGCCGATGCGGGCGCCCGATCCTTTCGATGCGTCGCTGTCGATCGACTTGGCCGCCGCGCCGGCGCCCAACTTCAATCTCGTCGACGGCACGGTCGCGATCGCAACCGACCCACAGATGCCCTTCATCTTGTTCAAGGGGCACAATCCGAACACCTGGTTCTACGCGCCGCGTTGGGGCCGGCTTGCCAAGAATCCGGACGGCGAGCCGGCTTTCATGGTGACCAAGAAGGTTCGGAACAACCTGGACGGCAGCAAGACCACCCTGGGCGGCATCCTGAGCTTCATGGTCGAGTTGGTCGTGGAGTTGCCCAGCGAGGGCCAGCGCCAACAGTGGACCAATTTGATCAGGACGTTGTATAACCTCAATCCCACGGGCGGCGCCTTCAACTTTCAGCCGCTCCGACTCAGCCCGGGCCGCATGGACGTCTTCGGCCTCGACACGTACGCCAAGCCCGGCCAACCGCTCAAGGGAGTTGAGGTCGGCTCCTCGTCGTCGATCGCCTTCGCGATCGAGTTGACGCCCGACGGCGCGGATCATTTCGCGGCGATGTTGGGAGCCCGGCCGGCGCCGTATCCCCCGCAGGTCTCCATCCTGTTCACGTACCGCTATCAGTACCTGATTCCCCAGTGTCAGATTCAGGCGAGCGGCTTCAAGAAGAAGGCCTACGACTACTTCTCCTGGAATGTCAAAGCGCGGGCCAGCTACTTCGGGTTGGTCAACGGCTCCTTCGACTACCAATCGGTGCGGGCAGACCTGCGTCAGCAGCAGGCGCTCAACGTCAACGTCGTCGGCACTCCGCCCACCGGAGTGGATCTGGCCAAGCTGCTCGATGCAATCTTCGACATGTTCGTCAAGCTCGAGGTCGGTCAGTGGATCCAGCCTGATCCCAAGCCCGTGGAAGCTTCGGCCCCCGGCGGCTTCTTTGGCGGTGTCTCGGTGGCCATGAAAAGCGTCTCGCTCTCCGACACCGCCCGGTTCGACCAGACGCTAAATTTTGCGGGCATTGGCGAGAATATCCATCAGGTGTCGTTCAACTTCGAGCAGCAATTGGGCGGATTCGACCCGGTGAAGCACCTGTTCGTCGAGGAAGACGACATCAAGTTGCCCTTCAACGTGCTGATCTCGAACAGCTCGCTGATTTCGCGGATCGTTCCCTCGGCGAGCTACACGACGCCGACCGGCCCGCGCATGGTGCAGTGCGCCGCGGTCTCGGGGGATGCCGGCGGAGAGACGACCGGCGTCATCCAATTCACTTGGCCGCATCAACCCACGTCGGCGCAGTTGGAGTTGCTCGTCGACTTCAAGGAACCGCATATCGGCTACAAATACAAGCAGACGATGCCCATCTCGGATACGGGCGCCGCCTTCTCCTTTTACCCCACGCAGTACGTGCAGCGGACGCAAATGATCTTCGTCGACGCCGCGTCCGTCGCCGACCCCAGCTCCAAGGCGCTCCTAAAATGGGAATGGACGCCCCCCGTGCGAGAAGGCATGCCGCCACGTCCCAAGGTGGCCGGGCACGTGCTGGTGTCGGTCGACCCAACCGGGAACGCCAACAACCTGCCGACGCACGAAGTGCTGTTTCCGTTCCACCCGGACGATTGGACCGGAGAAAGCACGCCCCCTGTGTTGTTCAAGCTGCAAGGGCTGACTGGGGATTGGCGCGGTAAGAACGCCTCTGGGAAGATCCCGCTCGGCGAGACGGCCCTCGCCTTGAGCTTCGATGGGCTTACGTCCGTCGGACCGTTGGCCATTCCCGCGCCGGCGGCGGAACGGGCCCTGCAGGATCCCGCCTACCGCCAGCGGCTGGCCGCCATGTTCGGGCCTCCGCCCCAGCCGCAGGGGCCCAGCCCCGCCCAGAGTTCCGGCGCGGCCTATATGCCCGGAGGCGGCTATTCACCAGGATGTGGCTTCATCGCTCCGGGCCAGCCGGGCCAGCCCGGGCAGCCGCCGCCGCCGGGTCAGCCCACAATGGACCCGCGCCCGGTTCCGCCGTATCCGCTCGGCTTCCGGCCCTATCTCGAAAAGGGAGAGTTGAGCCTGTACGGACGTGAACTGAAAGCCAAGGCCAACTACGCGCGTGCGCAGAGCGCCGCCCTGGCCGCTGGCCCCGCCGCGGCGGCCGCGCCCAGCGCGTTCGATTTCCGCGACGTCGCGGGCTACAACTACATCACCGACGTCAAGAGTCAGGGGAACTGCGGGAGCTGTGTCGCCTTTGGCTCCACGGCCGCCGTGGAAGGGGCGCTCAAGCGCTACCACCCGGAATTGAACCCCGACTTTTCGGAGGCTCACCTGTTCTTCTGCCATGCGCGGCAGGAGGGTCGGACCTGCGGAAACTTCGGGGAGTCCAACGGAGGCTGGTACCCGGAGCGGGCCCTCACGTGGTGGCGCGATGTGGGCGTAACCGACGAGGGATGCTTCCCCTACACCGGGCCCGCGACGACCTCCCACCCCACGCCGGCCTGCACGACGTGCTGGGACTGGAACAGTCGCGTCACCAAGATCGACAACTTGTATCCGATCAGTGACGCCCAGCAGATGAAGTCTTGGATGTCGACCGGCTACTCTCCCCTGGTCGCCGGATTCACCGTCTACCAAGACTTCTTCGACTTCTTCCAGGTCAACACTCAGCCATCCGCCGTCTACCGAGTCAGCGGCTCGCCCGGAACCAACCACGGCGGTCACTGCGTCTGCGTCATCGGCTACAATGACTTCGAGCAGGCCTGGATTTGCAAGAACAGTTGGGGACCCTACTGGGGCGCCTCCGGCTTCTTCAAGATCGGCTACGGGCAAGCCGGCATCGACTACCTGATGTTTGGAGTCGGCGTTCACTAGGGTGTTCCGTTTCTCCCGGCAACCACAAAGGACCGACGCTTGGCAGAAATCCTCGTCAACCAGGCCCAGGAGGGAAAGACCGTTGCCCTTCAGGTGGGCGATGTGCTGGCCGTCGCGCTGCCGGTCAACATGCTCACGGGATTGCGTTGGGTGGTCGGGGCGTACGACCGAACCACGCTTGCCATGACCGGGCAAACGCTCGCCCCCCCGCCGCCAAGCAGCGCTCTGGGGGCGGGCGGCACGGTGGCGGTCTTTCGTTTCGTCGCCCAGGCGCCAGGGTTGGCGAACCTAGTGCTCGAGCTGCGCCACGGCAACGAGCCCGACGAAGGCGTGCAGAAGTACCGGCTAGCGGTCGAGGTCCAGTAAGAGGTTCGGCAGGGCAACCGTTTGCCAGCGCTCGCGGAGTGCCCCCTTGGCGGCGCGACGCGGCCTTCCGCGGGCCCTGGGAAACAGCGGCGTTGAGTTCGAGGGAGCGAGGGATCCAGACAAAGGGGAAACGCGGTGGGAACCCAAAGCTTTGCGATTCCAATGGGTGACCCGGAATCGAAACGGCTGAACTTCGCGCTGCCAAACCACGGCGAGGCGTCTGCGCCCCCAAGCGTCGGCCGAACCGCGATGGGCGGACCGCTGAAACCTCGCCTGCCCCTGGCCAGCGGAATTCGGGGGAACACGGCCGCGGGACTCGGCGCATCCGGCTCAGGCATCCTGCGCGGCACGTACTCCTTCGACTTCGAGCGAGGAATCGAGGCGACGGATTGGGCAACTGCCGACGTCTGGTGGGAGCAGCAGACGGCGATTGCCCGCCAACTCGTGCCGCGCAACGGCGCGGCGCTGGCAGGTCTGGGCATCGTCGACTACGGGGGCCTTTCCTATGCCGACCTGGTGCGGTTGCCTTTCGCGGCCACCCCTTTGACCGCCAACTCGCAGGGAACGAATCACCTGGTCAGCGGCGCGGTGTTCGCCGTGAAGACGAGGACCGGCAAGTTCGTCAAGGTCCAGGTTCTGAGCTACGGCTACAACCTCAGCCTGCGTTGGCAAGAGTATGCGCCGCCGGCTGGTTCCGGCACTCTGCGCGGCACGTACTCGTTCGACTTCGAGCGAGGGCTCGAGGCGACCGATTGGGCAAGTGCCGACGTCTGGTGGGAACAGCAAACGGCGATCGCCCGCCAACTCGTGCCGCGCAACGGCGCGGCCCTGGCGGTTTTAGGAAGCGTCGACTACGAGGGCCTCACCCATGCCGATCTGGTCCAACTGCCCTTTGCAGCAACCCCGTTGACCGCCAACGCCCAGGGAACGAATTACCTGGTCAGCGGCGCCGCGTTCGCGGTGAAGACGAGAGCTGGCAAGCTCGTCAAGGTCCAGGTCCTGAGCTACGGCTACGACCTCCACCTGCGCTGGCAAGAGTGTGCGCCCCCGCCGCGGTTTGCCGATGTTAGGGTGACCCTCGGCAGCGCGCCGGAGTGGCTGGTCACGCGGTACGAAGTGAATTGCACCTATCAGACCACCGCGGGCCCCCGCAACTGCGGGAGCGGCAGCTTTGGCCATGAGGGCGGAATCGTGCAGGGGCGCGTGTCGAACGAGTTCGGGCCGTTTCCCGCGACGGTTGCTGTCGCCGTCACGATCGACTTCCAGCCTAACACGGGCCTCCAGGGCGCCGTCAAAACCTTCACCCCGGCGGTCACCGATACGGGGGTGAACTTTCTGTTCGAGCCCTACCAGGTCCTGCAGCGCACCGAGGTGTTGCTCGATTTGGGCCGGGCGCCCAAGCCCGAAGACTATTTGCTGCTGCGTTGGAAACACCTGGCCGCCGGCGTGCCGGTGACGTCGGGCCAGCGACTGCTCAGCGCCAGTGAACTCGGCGCGGAGCCAGTGACGCAGTACGAGATCGTCTTCGTGCCCGACCCCCTGCAGGCCGAGGGCCTCTGCGTGTCGATCGAAGGCCGCTTCCAGGGACATCCGCTCGTGCCCTTTGCCCAATGCTTTGAACTGTCTGATCGGGCGATCCTGCTCAAGAGCGAGCAGACGGAAGCGGGGCCGTTCAAGCTGGTGCCAACGTAACCGGCTTACGAGCGAAGCACGGGGCGGGTGGGGGCGGCGGCGGCCGACCGCCGGCGCACTTCGCGGCCTACAATCCAAAGACAACGCTCGTCGACATCCGCCGTCGCGCCGCCAGCCGCAAGCGGGGGTTCGCCAAGTCGGCGCTCGCCGAATCGCTCGCCGCCGCCGGCATCGGCTACGTACATCTCCGCGAGGCGTGACGGAGGGATTGCGGGCGAAACTGCGGGCCGTGACGCGGGACCTGCCAACCTGCCTGGCGGGGTTTGGCCGGTTTCGCCGAGCCGCTCCTCATGCGTGCCGCTGCGCAAGGCGGCTGCCAACTCTCCCACCTCTTCCATGAGCCCCATAACGGCGCCATCGACGCCGCGCCAGGTCCTTCTCGAGGTACATGTGGCGGATGAGTTGCTGGAAGTCGGCCAGCGAAATGTTGGCCGGCGGGCTCGGTCGGGTCGAGGTCACGGCAACGCCGAAAGTGCGGTGGTTCCAGCCCGGAGGCCAAAGAACGCGCCGGTTGGCTAGCAGTCGTCCTGCCCGGCGACACAAAGCTATTGTGCAGTCTTAGGTTATCGCAAGAACGCGCCTCCGGCAACCGGCGTCTTTCACCCTTCTCGTCGCCGGTGTGACGTCGAGAGCGCGAGAACTCTCGGGCTTGCTGGCGCTGCACTAAGCGTTTGCCGCAGACCGCCCAGCCACCGACCCTCACCCAACCCTCTCCCACGGGGAGTGGGCCAGTGTTTGCGTCGGCCCTGCGGCCCCAGTAGAGTGAAGCCAACACTTTGCGTCGCCGGGCGAATTCCTGGGCGGGGCGGGGCTTATCGGGCCAGATTCCTGGGCATTCTTTCGCCATGGCGACCTCGGGACCCACAGTTGGCAGCGCCGCCGGCGAATCGGGCCAGCCGGTCCTCTGGCTCAATGGCGACGTCCTCTCGTGCGCCTGCCCCGACTGCGGCGCCCCGATGTCGATCCGCCTCTGGCTGATGGTGGCCGACTGCTGGGCCTGCGGCACAGGCATCGAACTGACGGAAGAACAGGAAGAGCAAGCCCGGCGCCTCTTGGAAGGCCGCCGCGCGGCGCCCGAGCCAGCGTCTCGGCCGACCCCACCGCCGGCGCCTCCTCCCCGTCCTGCGCCTGCCCCGGCGCGCGTCGCGCCGGCGCCCGTTTCGGTTCCCGAGCCGGTCGTGGCGGCGCCGAGTTGGGATCACGTCGTCGCGCGGCAGTCTTCGCCCGACCAGGCGGTGTTGCTGGCGACTACTCGGCTTTGGCGGCGCGAGCTGTTCACTGATTTGCCGGCCTGGCTGATCAGTCTGATCGTCCATCTAATCGCCATGATTCTGCTCGGCCTGTGGACCGTGAACCCGGAGGAGGATCGGCAGATCACCCTCTCCGTGCGGATCGGCCCCTCGGATCGCGAGGGCGCGTTCCGCGGCGAGGAGCAACCCAAGGCCACGGAGTTCGAACGCCCCGGCGTGCCGGACGCCCCCGATCCGCCCCCCACCGACCCCGCCGAGATCGAAGCCGCTCGCGACGCCGCCGAGCTCGTGACCGGCCCGGCCGATCCCCCAGGCAATCGCCCGGAGCGCTCCGAGGTGGTCCGCGCGTTGGCAACCGCCGGCCGTGCCCGCATGTTCGAAGGACGCGATCCGCGCGTGCGGGCTCAGGTCGTGGAGCAAGAAGGAGGCACGACGTTCACCGAGGCGGCCGTCGCCCGCGGGTTACGCTGGATCGCCCGCCACCAAAACGAGAACGGAAGCTGGAGCCTGCACTCGTTCCAGTTCGCGGGCGACTGCGATGGCCAGTGCGGCGGCCAAGGAGACTTTAGCGACACCGCCGGCACCGCCCTGGCGTTGCTGCCTTTCCTGGGCGCGGGGCAGACGCACGAGCATGGCCGCTATCAAAAGGAGGTCGCAGGCGGCCTGCGCTGGCTGATCCGCAAGCAGCGCGAGAACGGCGATCTGCGGGGCGAAGGCGTCGGCCGCATGTATGCCCACGGTCAGGCGGCCATCGTTCTTTGCGAAGCCTACGCCTTGACGCAGGACGAGCAGCTCCGCGAGCCGGCGCAGGCGGCGATCGATTTCATCGTCGACGCGCAGCACGAGGCCGGCGGCTGGCGCTATTCGCCGGGCGAACCGGGAGACACGAGCGTGCTCGGCTGGCAGCTCATGGCCCTGCGCAGCGGGCGCATGGCCGGCCTGCGCGTGCCGACCGAAACCATGCTCGCGGCCAATCGCTTCCTCGACGACGTGCAGTACGACCGCGACGGCGCGCTCTACTGCTACCAGGTCGGCCGCGAGCCCACGCCGGCGATGACGGCCGAGGCGCTCCTTTGCCGGCAATACCTGGGCTGGCCGCGGAAGCACAAGGGTTTGCAGCTCGGCATCGTCTACCTGTTGAGCGACCACCTGCCGTCGCGCGACGACGCCAACATCTATTACTGGTACTACGCCACCCAGGTGCTGCACCACTACGGCGGCAAGCCCTGGCAGTTTTGGAACGAGCGGCAGCGGGCGTTGCTGGTGGAAATGCAGGAGACCGAGGGGCACGAGGCGGGAAGCTGGTCGCCGGCCGGCGGCGCCCCCGGCACGCACGACGTGCAATCCGGCGGCCGGCTCTATATGACGTCGCTGGCGGTCTGCTGCCTCGAGGTCTACTACCGACACCTGCCGATCTATCGCAGCGTCGAGGTCGAGTAGGGGTTCGCGGGGCATTTCTGCCCCGCTCTGGCGCTGAGGTTCCGTACCGGGCCAAAGGCTTCGCGGCCAAGTTTGGCGAGCGCTTTTACCGGCGAAGCACGGCCGTTCGACTTATCGACGGATCTGCAGATCGCCCGGCGCCGGCGGAGGCGCCCGCCGCGACTGGGGGGCAATGGCCGGCGACTGGCCAGTACGCGGACATATTGACAATCGATAAATATTTTCTATGATACGGTCATCCCGCCCGGCTTCCGAAGGCAATGGGAGGTGGCCGCGACGGGTGATTCCGCTCCCCTAAAGGGTCAGCATTCGGCCTATTCACGGCAACCCTAGGCATTCGCAAGGTTCTGACGATGTTGAAAGCCAGTGCCTGTCTCGCACCTTTGCTGACGCTGACACTCTCTGCGGCTGGGTTCGCCCAGACGCTGGACGAAGCCAAGCTGGACCAGTTTCTCGACCGGCTCGCCGAAAAGAACCAGGCGATGGGGAGTCTCGTCATCGCTAGAGACGGCCAGGTTCTTTACAGCCGCGCCGTCGGGGACGGCGGAACGCTCATGGTGCAGCCGGGCAGCGAAGACGCCGCCGCGGTCGAAGCGACGGCCGACGATAAGTTCCAGGTCTTCCGAGGGATCGTGACCTTTGAGTTCGACGCCGCCAAGAACCAGATGATCCTGAATCGCGGCCCTGTGCGAAGAGTGTTTACCAAGGAAGAATAGCTGCCGTCGTCGCCGTGAACTTACCGAGAAAGGCGATTCCCCATGAAACGAAGCTCCATCATCTTTCTGCAGGTCGTCATCGTGCTCATGGGCGTCGCTGCGCTTGCTCTCCTGCTGTGGGAGCCTCAGGTCGAGGGGGTGAACAAGAACCGCACCAACTTC
Source organism: Pirellulales bacterium (assembly GCA_046349955.1). GTDB lineage: Bacteria > Planctomycetota > Planctomycetia > Pirellulales > JBGAPH01 > JBGAPH01. Next base: position 47,956 of record JAXMBI010000010.1, read on the forward strand.
CAGATCTACTTCCAGGATCCGTTTCTGGCGCTTGTGTACGCGGGCTCCATTCCGTTCTTCGTCGCGCTCTATCAGGCGTTCCGCGCGTTGGGATACGTCGGAAGAAGCCAGGTCTTCTCACCGGAGGTCGTGCAGGCGTTGCGGATCATCAGGTACTGCGCGCTCGCCATCATCGGCTTTGTTGTCGTCGAGGAGATCGTCATCTTGGTGATGAACAACGGCGACAATGACAATCCTGGAGCCCCGATTCTGCTCGGCGCGCTCGTTGCGTTCCCTTCGATCGTCGTCGCTGCCGTGGCGGCGATGTTCGAGCGGATTCTGCAGAATGCCGTGGATCTAAAAACCGAGAACGATCTCACGGTGTGACGAGACCAGCATGGCCATCATCATCAACATCGACGTCATGTTGGCAAAGCGGAAGATGAGCGTCACCGAGTTGTCCGAAAGAGTCGGCATCACGCTGGCCAACATTTCCATTCTGAAGAACGGCAAGGCCAAGGCGATTCGACTTTCAACTCTGGAAGCGATCTGCAAAGCGCTCGCTTGCCAGCCTGGAGACATTTTGGAGTACAGGAATGGAGAACCGCCGCTGGCCTGATGCTGGCCCCGGTTGTTGGGAGGCCGATCCGGGATGAGATTGGGGGGCTCCTGAACGTCGGGCGGAGCATGCTCGAACGCCCGTGACTTAGGGGGGAACCGGCCGATTGGGGCGTGTGGAGGTCGATGCAGGCTGCAATCCGGCGGCCGGCTCTACAGGACGTCGGTGGCGGTCTGCTGCCTCGAGGTCTACTACCGCCACCTGCCGATCTACCGCAGCGTCGAGGTCGAGTAAGGAATTTCTCGGTCCGTCCCCCCCGCCAGGGCCCCGAGACCTTATAATGGGGCGTCAGCCCGGCCGCTCGCGCGGGCTGGTCCTGCCTTCATCCTGGTTCTCCCTACCTTGGAGCAAACTCTCATGGCTCGGTGGCTTGCGGCGCTTGCGCTGTTCGTGTGCTTAGGATGGTCGACAGCGCCGGTTTCCGCCGACGAAGTGCCTTCGAGCGCCCTGGGAGACTACGTGGCCAAGGCGGACGACAGCTTCGGCTGGACCAAGCGCCGCGAAGGGAAGCTCGGCGGCGCCACCTTCGTCGAGCTCACGCTCACCTCGCAGACCTGGCGCGGCATCGTGTGGCGGCACCAGTTGTATCTGATCAAGCCGGCCTCGGCCGTCGACGCCAAGCAGGCCCTGCTGTTCATTGGCGGCGGCCGCTGGAAGGACGAACTGGCCCAGCCCGCCGGCCCCGACGACGGCCTGCCGCGCGAAGCCACGCTGCTGTCCGCCGTGGCGGAAAACCTGAAGAGTCCGGTGGCCATCTTGTTGCACGTGCCGCAGCAGCCGATCTTCGGCGGCATGGTGGAAGACGAGATCATCTCGCATACGTTCGTCGAGTTCTACAAGACGCGCGATCCCGAGTGGCCGCTGCTCCTGCCCATGGTCAAGAGCGCCGTCCGGGCGATGGACGCCGTCCAGCAATTCGCCAAGCAGGACTGGTCGCTCGACATCGACCGGTTCACCGTCGCCGGCGCGTCGAAGCGCGGCTGGACGACCTGGCTCACTTCGGCGACCGATCCGCGCGTCACCGCGCTGGCGCCGATGGTCATCGACATGCTCAACATGGAGCCGCAGATGGAGCACCAGCGGTTCAGCTTCGGCGGCTTCTCCGAGCAGATCCAGGACTACACCTCGAAGGGCCTGCAAGACATGAAGGGCCCCAAAGCCCAGGCGCTGCGGGCAATCGTCGATCCGTATTCCTATCGGGCCAAACTCACGCAGCCCAAGCTGATCATGCTGGGCACGAACGACCGCTACTGGCCGCTGGATGCTCTGAACCTGTACTGGAACGATCTCGAGGGGGACAAGTACATCCTCTACGTGCCCAACAAGGGGCACGATCTTTCCGATATGTCTCGCGTCATCGGCGGCCTCACGGCGCTGCACCGCATGAACTCGGGCGGCCCGGCGCTGCCCAAGCTCGACTGGCGGTTGACTCCCAACGGCAAGGGCCTGGAGCTCGACCTCGGCTCCGACCAGCAGCCCACCCAGGTGCAGGTATGGCAAGCCGCCGCCCCCACGCGCGACTTCCGCGAGGCGAAGTGGACGGCGACGCCCGTGGAGCTCAAGGACGGCCGCTATCGCCATGAGCTGCCGTACCCCGCGGCGGGCTTCGCGGCCATGTTCGGCGAAGCGCGGTTCGCGGGCGAAGGGGTGCCCTTCTATCTGTCGACAAACCTGCGGATCGTCGGCGGCGAGTCGAACGCCGCGGCGGCGACCGGCGGGCAGTAGGCGGCGACTTCGGATCGAAAGCCGCCGAATGTTGGCGAGCGCGGCGGCCGCGGCGTTAGGATGGATCCACGGGGCCGAGGGAGCGCCAGCGTGGCCGTGCGATTTCGCCGTCTGTTCCAATTCAGCCTGCGCTCAATGCTGCTCTTAGCGGTATTGGTCGGCCTCGTCTGCGGCGTAATCTTGATTCCGGCCGCGCGGAGCCGGCGCGAGTTGCCGGTAATCGCGCAGATCGAAAAACGCGGAGGCACGGCGGTCCGCTCGTTCGTGCCGACGCCGGCGACCGAATTCGCGGCGCGGTTCCTGGGGCAAGAGCCGTTTCTGCGCGTGACCGAAGTCTCGCTCGCCGAAAGCGGCGCCACCGACGCCGATCTGCTGGCTATCGGCCGCCTCGGCGAATTGCGCAAGCTCGACCTCTCGCACACCTACGTGACTGACGACGGCCTGGCCCGCCTGGTTAGTGGCTTGCCGGAGTTGCGGGTGCTCGACCTAACCTTGGCGAACATCGGCCCGCGCGGCCTGGCGGCCCTCGCCGGCAACGCGAATCTCGAGTGGGTGTTCACCTTCGGCACGGCGACCGACTACGCCGACCTCGAAACGCTGGCGAAGAAGCTTCCGGGCGTGCCGCTGGTGGAACAACGGGCGCGGCATGAGGCGGAGGAGTTTGGGTATTGGGTGGATGAGCGTACGTTTGCTCCATCCCTTCTCAGTGATCCCCCTGATGAACAGACCGTCGAGCGAATGTTTGACCACCTAGCGCGGATTCCAGATCTATGGAAGCTTGTCTGGACGGAGCCCGACCACGCGGGCCTGCTCGTAAGCCGCCTAGGTCGCCTGAGCTCTTTACGCATGCTTGATCTGGAGGGGCTGGCCTCGCTTGATTTGGACCCAATCTTCGACCTACCCCGACTGGTCGAACTGAGAATCTCGCTCAGCGAGGATGCGTCGGGGAAGAGTCTGCCGCCCCCGCCAGCGCGCCTTGGACAACTGCCACGACTACGACGGCTGGAACTCTCCAACGTGGTAGCAGGCGATGGCCTTGAACTGTTGGCGACGTTAAGCGGACTTCGCAGCCTGACGATCGACGGCGATTCGAGTTGGGGTGCACGGTCGACCTTGCGCTAGCAAGCCGGCCCTCGAGGAACTCGTCCTTGTCGGACCTTCGATTGAGGAGACGACCTAGCAATTGGCCGGCCGACATCACGCCGGCTGTTCCTCGATGGCACGCATACGCGGCCGTGGCTACCCATCTCAGCAATTGTCGCAATCTAAGCGAGCTTGTTGTCAGCGGGACTCCATTCGACGACGACGCGTTGGTCGAATCGCTCGACCTCGACGCGTTACCGATCGGGGACTGGGCAATCTGCCTGACACCGTTCGCAGACTGACGCTGTACAATACGGCCGTTTCGACTGGTGCCTGTCGTGCCTTGGTCCAACAACGACCACAACTAACAATCACCTGTGGTTTGATCGCCGAAGGATGACGATCGAGCATTCGGCTCGGCGCCTCGTCCTTGCCCGACGTTGCCGAGGGCACATTGCGGCTTCAGGCGACGACGCCTTTGCCGGGACTATCCGCGCACGGCCGGGCGTTCTTGCAGGCCGGGGCAATGCCGAGAGGAGCTTGCGATTACCACCGCGCGGCTCGCACTAAGTCTGGGGAAGATGGAACGAAGCGCGGCGCTGAACGAGGAGCATCGCCGGGCCTGGAGGAGGCGCAACCCTTCACCGAGGACAGCGCGCCTGGTTCTGATTCGTTCTTTGGATCGACGTACCCCCTGTTCGTCATCTCGTTGGTGAATCGCTGGCGGCCGCGGGGCCTTAGGCTCAATGCACTGCAAGACCCCGCGGCCCGAGACGCGGCCGCGCTGGTTCTGGCTGATGGTGCAGGCGACTCGGCGTCACCTGGGTAGGAATCCGCCCTGCGAACCCTGGCCGACGTTCACGAGGCCCTCGGCGACAACGTCGCCGCGCGCGTGCCTGATTCTGGCCCGCCAGAGTGAAGTTGCTGAAGCGCGTCGAATATCACGAGGGGTAGCAAGGAAGACATCGTCGCCTTCGAGGACGGAGAAGCCTCGCCACCAGCGAGCACCGTGGGCCGGATGATCCAGCGATTCGCTGGCCCGAGCTACGGCGTCGGACACCAGCCGCTTCCAGAGGTCCAGTGTTGGGAGTCGTTCCGCCGACCGCCCACTCTCGACAAATGGGAGAGCTGTACCGACAGGCTCGCGCCCAGGCTTTCGCCACCCTTAACGATTTTCAGTGGATCGCCAACGATCAGGGACTACGAGAGCAATGGCCGGAGGCACTAGCAACGCTGAATGAGGCCAACCGGCGCGCCCTCGCCGAACTAGAGAATCCTCCGGGCCAAGGAGACAACCAGGGTCTGTCCGATAAATGGAGCGTGTATTCCTTTTCACTCGGCGGCAGCATTTCTCGCCAGGCATACATGAAGGGGATGCGCGCGTATTCGAGCAAGCAAGTTCGCGAGCCCCTGGCTGCGTCGCTCCTGATTGCAGGCCGTGTCGCGCTCGAGAAGCTGCACGATCCGCGGACCGCGATCGACGCACTTCAACCGATCTTGCGTGTCGTGGGAGACAACTCCGAGCTCGAGCGCTGGGAGTGTGAATGCTTGCTCCTATTAGCCTCGGCTTACGAAGCCGTTGGGAGCGGCGATCAAGCCGCACTATGCCGCGAGCGGGCGGGGTCGAAAGCGGTTAGGCCTCCCACGAAGCAGCCGGACGCGGGAACAGACGCTCTGCTTACGGAACGAGGGGCGAACCCTTTCACTGCAACTCTTCTGCCCCTCCCGCCGATTGAGGGTCACAATTCCGTTGGCGGATCAGTGGCTCGCCTGCAAAACGGTTCGCGTCTGCTAGCTTTTAACAGCAGTGCGAGCGGTGGCCACGATAGAATCCTCCTCGCCTCTCAAAACCCGCAGGGCCAATGGTCGCCGGCGTGGGAGTTTCCGCACAACTCGATCGGAGATACGGCGCTGCCGTCGCTGATCGTCGATGATCGAGGTCTAGTGTGGATGGCCTACCGTGGCCACGCGGTCGTCTCGATCGACGGACCGCGCTACTTTTGGTTGACCAGCACACTCGACGGCAGGCTGTGGTCCACGCCGCGACCGGTGCGCGATGACTGGCGTTCGAGCGTTGATAGACCGAGCTTCGAGCGCACGCCGGACGGTCGCTTTCAGTTGAGCGACGAATGGAACTTCGCAACCCCGGCGACAAGCCCGAAGGAGATCAGGGAGCTGGATTTGGCGCCCGAGCCTATTCGCGGTCGCACGAGAGATGGCCGAGTTCTTTGGTGGAGCTCTGTTTCGGCAACTAGCGACGCAAACGGCCGATTGCACGGCATCCTCCTCGGTACGGTGAAGTTCTCTGGTCGGTCCGATCGTCTGTATTACACGCGATCGGACGATCGGCGGCATTGGTCGCCCCCGAAATTGCTGGGAAGGTTTCCCGAAGCCCGGTGCCCGACGGTCTGTTCGTTCACCCTACGCGGCGATCGCGCGGCCATGGTCTATTTCGACAATGACCGTACCTGGCTGTGGCGCGGCAAGCTTGCCGAGAACCGCCTGAGCATGGAGCCTCCCGTGCCGATCTTCATCGGCTTCGGCGCCGGTCCGCTCATCTGCGAGGGGGACAGGTGCTTTCTGGTCTTCACCCGCGAAGGCTACGTCCCTTGCTTGCTCGAGGCCGACGCCGACGACGTGTTCGGAACAAGCTCGGCCGGCCAACCTTGAGATTGCCATGCGTTTCCTCCCCCGCCGCCTCCGCTCGTTCTCGCTCCGCACGCTGCTGGTCGCGTTTACCATGCTCTGCATGGCTCTGGGCTGGGTGGCGTCGGAACGGCACATCGTCCAGCGGCGGAAGCGCATGCGCGACGTGCTCGCGCCGTTCGTGTTGTTCGCAGACACGGACGATTATTTTCCGTTTTTCCCGTTTGAGGATCCCGATCCGCCGAAGCGGCGCGCTACCGTTTCGTGGATTCGCGAGTTGTTCGGCGATGAACCGGTTCAGCAGCTTTGGGTCCCTTATGACTGCAAACCGTGGCACCTGGCGATGGCGGCCCGTTGCTTCCCGGAAGCGGAAGATGTGGATTGGTACGCGTCGGGCGGCAAGGTGTCGTATGTGTGCGTGGCGCCTTCTTGGTACAAGAGCAAGGACGATACGCAAGCCCGCTTCCTGCCATCCGACGCCTACGTGCCCCTCGAAAACCAGCGCCACCCTCGGTTCCTCGGGCACGCGTCGCTGACTCACAAGCGGCCTCCGCCGAGCAAGGCGCCGCCGCTGGGCCATCGGGACCTTCTCTTCTGGCCGATGCACCCTTGGGATCGACGCCTGACCCCATGAAGCTCCCTCGCTTCTCCCTGCGCCTGTTGCTCGTGGCCGTGGCGCTGTTCTGCGCCTGGCTGGCGTGGGAGCGGAGCGTGGTGGTGCAGCGGCAGGCGGTGAGACGCGAACTCGAAAACCGCGGCGCAGTTTTCTGGGAAGCCTTCGACTTCCCGGCGGCAACTCCAGGACCTGGCAAAGGCGCCCGCCGCATGGCTGGTCCGAAAAAGCCGTCCAGCTTCCGAGCGTGGCTCCGCAGCAATTTCGGCGACCAAGAAATCGACTATGTCTTCTTGCCGCGCGACAACTACGAGGAGCTTTGTGTTTTGACGGAAGGCACGTTTCCCGAGGCCGGAGCAATCGAGGAACCACCGGAGATACCAGACTTCCCCGTGGGCCACTCCCCGTTCGCTCCCGCCTGGAATTCCCCGTAAGATTTCTGCGAACCCAGACGCCCAGGTCCCCGTCTAAGGGGTAAGACCCGGCCGCGTCGCACGGCGCTCCGGTCCCCGCACACTCCATTCCGTCTCGAGCGGTTGCATGAACCTTCAGCACACAACCTCGAACCTGCAGCCTCGGTGTTCCGCTGGAAAGATCGCGCTCCCAGCGTGGGCCGCCGGCTATCGATGCGAATACCCGCCGCGGTTGTGACGCGGGGCCGAAGCTCTCGGCTCTGGAAAGGCTTTCCCAGGCCTGGCGTCGCAAGTCGGACGCCAGGCCTTTTCGTTGGCCAGGCTAAACAAGCTGATCGCCGCACTGCGGGACGCGTTCCTCACGGCGGCCTGTAAAGCCGTTGCCGCAAAACCAGTGAGGTGGACGGCGCGAGGTTCGATTCCTCCGCGGCCCATTGGCCAAAATACAACTGCCCTACTGAACTACAAGCAAGCGTCGCCTTGGCCGGGCCGGTGGCGCGCGGCGGTCGCGCAAGCCGTGTTTTGCGCCGCGCGTTCCACGCTACGGACTCTAACGAAGGCCGGGAGGATGCACCCTGTGGTTAGCTCAACCGGAAAGAGCACCAGACCGAGGATCTGGAAGTTGCCGGTTCGAATCCGGCGCCACCCCGCGGTTAACACCCGCACGCGCCTGCAACGCGCGACCCTGAGCCCGAGAGAGGCGGACCTCCCCACGAATCGGTCGTTCGCTTAGCAACACGGTTGCCGCGGCGGAATCTTACCCCGCGAATCCACCAGGATTCGCTGGCGGAGTCCGTCGCTGAGCTACCGAGCCTAAGCGACCGACAGCGCGCAGCCAGAGCCCTGCAGTGGGCACAACCAGCGGCCAAGCGGCCGCGCAGGGAAGCGCCTTCAACGTCTGGCAGCGACGGCGGGCACAACTCGCCGCTCCTGCCTGCACCGAGTGGGCGTGAACCTGCGACGGCCGGACCGCTCGAGCACACTCCGCATCGGCAACGCGTGATTGGCCGGGGCCGGCCCGCCTCTCAAGGGCGTTTCTTGCATTCACTGGGCGGCCACGCGCCGCGCATTCGCATAACCTTCGTGTGTGATTTGGAAAGGACGATCCCATGACCCACAACCTGCTGTTCGCCAAGACGGTTCTAGTCCGCGACTACGAGGTGGGGCTGTTGTTCCGCGACGGCGCCTTCCGTCGGTTGCTCGCGAGCGGCCGGCACTGGTTCGTCGACCCGCTCGACAAGCTCCGCGTTGACCTTGTGTCGCAGCGTGAGCCGTGGCTTGCGCACGAAAAGCTCGACTTGATCGTCAAGTCGGGCGCGCTCGCCGGCCGCGCGCAAGTGCTCGACCTCAAGGACCACGAGCGGGCATTGGTGTGGATCGAAGGCCGTTTCAGCCAGATCCTGCCGCCCGGCTTGTATGCCTACTGGACCGCGCTCAAGGAGGTGAAGGTCGAGGTCGTCGACGCGCGCGCCGTGCGCTTCGAACACCGCGACTTGGCGGTCATCGGCCGTATGCCGCGCGTCGAGAGCTTGCTCGACCTGGCGACGGTCGAGCCGTATCACCAGGGCGTGCTGACGATCGACGGCGCCTACGTGGCCACGCTCCCTCCGGGGCGCTATGCGTTCTGGAAGAACGTGGCCCAGGTCAAGTTCCTGCAGGAGGATCTGCGGGAAACGATGTTCGACGTCAGCGGTCAGGAGATCATGACGGCCGACAAAGTGACGCTGCGGTTGAACGCGGTGGTCACCTATCGCGTGGCGGACGCTCGTCGTGCGCTGAGCACGGCGGAGAACGTCAAGCAGGCGCTCTATCGTGAAGCGCAGCTCGCGCTGCGCGCCGCGGTCGGCGCTCGCGAGCTCGACACGTTGCTCGCCGACAAGGAGGCGGTGGCCGCGGAGTTGAGCGAGGTCGTTGGGCCGCGTGCTCAGGCGTTGGGGCTCGAGTTGATCTCGGTCGGCATCCGCGACGTGATCCTGCCGGGGGAGATGAAGGACCTGATGAACAAGGTGACGGAAGCCAAGAAGGCGGCCGAAGCCAACCTGATCGTCCGTCGTGAGGAAACGGCCGCCATCCGCAGCCAGGCCAACACGGCCAAGCTGCTGCAGGACAACCCCACGCTCATGCGTTTGCGCGAGCTGGAAGTTCTGGAAAAGGTGGCCACCCACTCCAAGCTCAACGTCGTGTTGGGCGAGAAGGGCCTGGCCGATCGGGTGATCAACCTGTTGTAGAGACCGCAGCCGCGGGCCGGGCGACCGGCCCGCGGTTTTCTTTGGTTCCGCGTTCGCGGCCCAGCTACTTCTTGGCGACGCGCTCCCACACCTCGTCGATGATCGTGCCGGCGGCCGTCGTGCCTTGGTGGATCCAGCGGTTGCCTTCGATCTTCCATTTGTAGCGGTGGGTTTGTCTGAGGAGATGGTCGGCGTTGGCCCCGTATTCGGCGGTCTCGACGTAGTTGTCGTCTTTGATCTCGATCGGTCCGCCGAGCACGACGCCCACCCGGCCGCGCTGGTCGTAGACCACCCAGGTGAACTGCTCGGGCGTCACGTGCTTGACCATGGTCTGGTTGGGCGGAAAGTTGGCCGCCTGGCCGTTGTAGGTGGCGGAGACCATCCGCCAGGTGCCGAGCAACTGCTTGGGATTCGGCTTCTCTTCCTGCTCCACGGCCGAGTAGGCCACGGCGCCGGTGGTCAGCAGGGCGGCGGTGAGGATGATGAGTCGCTTCATGAATCGTTTCTCCTTTGGGAACTTGGAGTGTATGTCCGTCTGTTCATCCCGAAATGGTTCGCCTTGACTCCGCGAAGACGGAGCGGGGTCATGGATCGTTCTTCCGTGGATTGGGGCCGGTTGTCAGTGTGTCTGTTTGAGGATGGCCCCGGAACCGAGACGCCAGTCTGCCCAATGACTCGGAGAGTCGGCTGCCCTCCGCGAGTGCGAGCCGCTCACTCCACGGAGTTAATGGAGAAGGCGTCTACCTTCGCATTCTTATCCAGCCAGAAAGTCACCATCAGCGGGCCGCCTTCGAAAGTCGCCTTATAGGTCAGCTCGGTGTTGTAGTCCTTGCGAACGTCGTACAGCAGTTGGAAGCGATTAAGAGTTCCGAGGGCGGCCACACTGGCGAGTTGGGCTTGGAGCAGATAGAGCTGCTCGCGGGCGTTTGCGTTGAAGTCTGCTGGGTCAGAGGTTCCCCGTTGAAGATCTGTGAGCACACTTCTCAGGTGGACGGTTGTCGCCAGATCGCGGTCGTCGATCGGCTGCTTGCCAAGTGTGGATGCGAATAGAGCGGCAATACTCCGAGACAACTCCTCAACGTCCGCGCGCCGAAGGTTCGTCAGCACGATCACCGTCAGATTGTCATCCACGAATCGCGACATGCCGGTGTCCGATCCGCCTGCGAAAATCCAGCGGCGGCCATTGACCGTGCCGAATTGCCAGCCAAAGCCATGGCCAACCGCGGTCGTGGAAGGCGGCGTAGACGACCACATTTGGTCAATGGTGGCTTGGTCGAGCAGGGCACGCCTGGACAGCGCACTTTCCAGTTTCACTAAATCGTCAGCGTTCGAAGCGAACGTATACAAGACGCGGAAGTGACCGTCGTACGGGACGGTTTGTCGCTCCTTTTTGCTCCACCAATAGACTTGCGGCAGGTCGCCATCGCGATCTAAATCAATCAACCGCGTCTGGCTCATCCCCAGTGGATCGAGGATCCGCTGGGTCACGAACTCTCCAAACGGCTGACCCGTGGCTTTCTCGATCAGCAAGGCGAGCAAGAGATAGTCGGTATGGGAATAGCCCTGCTGCTCGCCAGGCTGGAATGTCAGCGGATCTCGGGCCACGAAAGCAATCGCTTCGCGCGGCCCACCTTGCGAAAAGGCTTCGCCGTTTTCGCGCCGCTTTGCATAGCTCGGGATGCCGGACCGTTTGTTGAGTAGGTGGCGAACCGTCACCTCGCGCCAGGCCTCAGGCAGATCAGGCAACCGATCGCCGATCTTGTCGCCGAGCGACAGCTTGCCGTCGCGCACCAGTAGCATCGCCGCCATCGCAGTCAGCGACTGCGACAGCGAAAACACCTCGTACTCCGTCTGCGGTGTCGCTTGCGCTAGACGTTCGATGTTCGCCAGTCCGTAGCCTTTCGAGAACAGCACCTTGCCGTCCTTCACCACCGCGATCGAGGCGCCCGGCACGTGTTCCTCTCCGAGCCAGCGGTTGATGTGCGCGTCGATCACGGCTGGCGTCAGAGGACCATCCTGCGTTTGTGGACCGTCGTCTTCAGCGACATTTTCCAGCGAAGCGGAGCCATCAAGCTGCAGCACCACGAAGTCGGCCGCGCCCGGTCGGCGCACCCGTACCGCAACGGGGCCTTGACTCGGCCAGATTGGTTTGCGCCACTCGATCGGCACACTGTCCTCGTACTGCAGCGGTGCCTTCTTCCACGTCAAGTGGAAAGGCGAGTGATGTTGGCTGAAGCCGAAGCTCCACCTCCTCAGGAAGTCTCGCGGCAACTGCACTTCGTCATCCGGCCGGACGCCGGCCCGAAACGCGGCGCTCCCTGGTTTCACGGAAAAGACTAGCCGGCGGCCCCCGACGTCAGCCATCTTCATGCCGCAGAGCTCAGGCCACCACTCGGCGTCATGCCATTTGCTCTTCGAAAACACGAGCTCGTTCTGGGCGAAACGGAACGTAACGTTGTAGCGGCCGAGAAAGCCCATCCCGATCAGGCCGTCGAACGGGTCTCCTGACAGTTCGTCGAACCGCACTCGCTCGGGCCGACAATCCCCTAGGCTCACCTGGGCCAACAACCCCGCGCGCGAGTGTCGCGCGCCGTTGAGCGTGGCCGATCGGACCGGCAAGAGAATTGCGGCTTCACCGCGCTCGCAGAAAGCCCCAGCGAAGTCCGCGCGCAAGCTGAGTTCACCGTCGAAGCCCGAGTCGACCATCATCAGGACCTCTTGCCCATTCACACCGACCGCGGTGTAGGGACGCGGCATGCAGTGCATTTTCGCGATTTGCGTTTGCCCTTCCGGGCGGTACGACGCGGGGTGCAACGTCACGACTCCCTGATCGAAGTCGAGCGACAAGGCGACGTTGGCAAGAACGTCCATCCCGATGATGCCGTCAACTTGCGACCCGACCGCATCTGAGAATGCGTCAAGGTCCACGCAGGTGCCAGTCGTGCCTGCCGGCACGCGCAAAGAGCCGATCGCCATTTCCGGCATCGAGTATTTCTCTGTGCCAGAGATCGCGCGCGCGGCAACTTCAAGTTCCGGTTTCAGGCTTCTGTTCCAAGCAGAGGTCATGCACCCGGTGTCGAGCATGCACCGGTGGTCTTTACCGCCGAACGACACGGTCGCCCAGGCCATACGTTCGGGGCCCAGGGGGAACGACGCGAACGGTTCGGCGGCCACAGTATTGGCCGTGGGTTCGATTTGCGCCCCAGCATCTCCGGCGGCACTGTCGTTCAGGCGGACGGGAGTGAAGTGCGCTGCGCCAGCCTTCCGCACGTGCAGGTTTAGGGGCAAGGCGGTGCGCCCATTTGAAAGTCCATTGGCAACTCGATTTCGTCCCGGAAGATCAATTCCGTGCGGCGGAGCGGCAGCGGCTGCACTGCCATGTTCGACCGAGAACGACAACGAGCTTACCATCGCGTTCCACGAGCGTCATGCCCCGCAGTGCCGGCCACCAGCGTCCCGCATACCAGCTGCTCTTCGTCAGCAACATTTCGTTGTTGGCGAACAAGAAGCGTCGGGTTGTAGCGGCAAAGAAGAGATTCCCCATAAGCCCGAAGTTGCGTTTGCTGTTCTGCTCGAAGCGAACACGCGTTCATGTTGCGATCGCAATCGAAAGCGACCCGCCGCTCGAAAGGGATCGTCCGCATGTTGACAAAGCCATGCTATGAACCGACCCATCTTGGCCTGCCACCCTCTTGGCTGCACCATTCTGCGGTACTGATTCGATGAGAGTGGGACATAGATTCAGCTCCATTCCGTTACCGATTTCGATCGCCGGCCGCCTTCTTCTCCGCACCTGGGCCATGGCGTACGGCTCGGGCTGGCAAACGATCGCCACCGATTCTCGCGGTTCGCTGGGCCGGTAGGTCGGTTCGTGCAGGACCGACGTTTTCGTCAAAGTCCAAGGTCAACCCGAGCTTGCCCAAGATCCCCATGCCCACGATGCCATCGACCGGCCGCCGGCGCGCACAGGTTGCCCAAGTCGCGGCAAAATGCCGGCTTTCCATTCGGAATCTGCAACGACCCGAGAGACAGGGGCGGCAAAGCGTAGAAAGTCTCCCCTGATGCTCGCCAACGGCCTTTCCCAAAGCTTCCCGCGCCGTTTCATGGAAGATGGTCGTCGACGCACCAGTGTGAATGAGACACTGGTAGTCCTTGCCACCAAACGACAGGGTGACGAACGGCATCCGATCCGGGCCCATGGGAAAAGTCGCCAGCGGCTTCGCGTCCTCCGCGCGAGCGGCGGTGAGCGATAGGAGCAGCAGGCAGCAGGCGGGGAGGATGAGGCGGGGCATGTGGGGCTTCCGTGAATGGTTTGGGCGGTGGGTCAGGGTGCAGGCTCTCTCTTGCCGTCCGCGGCGCGTTGTCGGCCTGCTTCCTCCGTGGGCCTTTCGCCGCCACTGAGAGGCCGCAATGAGCGGCCGTCATCGACCTGCACGGTCACGAAGTCGGCTGCTCCCGGTCGGCGCACACGCACCGCGACGGGACCTTGGCTCGGCCACATCGGCTTGCGCCACTCGATCGGCACGCTGTCCTCGCGCCGCAGGGGAGACTTGATCCAAGTCAAGTGCCAGGGTGAGTGATGTTGGCTGTAGCCGAAGCTCCAACGCCTCAGGAAGTCTCGCGGCAGTTGCACTTCGTCATCGGGCCGGACGCCGGCTCGAAACGCGGCGCTCTCCGGTTCCACGGAAAAGACCAGCCGGCGGCCGCTGACCTCAGCCATCGTCATCCCGCACAGGTCAGGCCACCACTCGGCGTCGTGCCATTTGCTCTTTGAAAACACGAGCTCGTTCTGGGCAAACCGGAACGTGACGTTGTAGCGGCCGAGGAAGCTCATCCCGATCAGGCCGTCAAAGATTTCTCCCGACTGTTCCATGAATCTCAACCGCTCATGCCGAAACGTCCCAAAGCCCGCCTGGCCCAATAGCCCCGTTCGCGAATTTCGCACGCCTTTGATGGTGGCCGATCGGATCGGCGAGAGGATCGCCGCGTCACCGCGCTCGCAAAGAGACCCAGCAAAGTCCGCGCGCAAACTGAGTTCACCTTCGAAACCCGAGTCGAACATCATCAGGACTTCTTGTCCGCCCACGCCGACCGTGGTGTAGGGGCGGGGCAGGCAGTACATCTTTGCGCTTTGAGTCGGGCCCGCCGGCCGATACGCCGCGTGGTGCAGGGTGACAACTCCCTGGTCGAAGTCCAGCGACAGGGCGACGCTGGCAAGAACGTCCATCCCAATGACGCAGTCGATTTGCGATCCGGCCGCGTCGGAGAGTGCCTCAAGGTCCACGCAAGTGGCAATCGTACCTGCCGGCACCCGCAAAGAGCCGATCGCCATTTCCGGCATCGAATACTTATCTGTCCCAGGAATTGCGCGCGCGGCGACGTCGAGCTCCGATTTCAGGCTTTTGCGCCAGGCGGTAATCTGGCTGCCTGTGTCAAGGATGCATTGGTAGTCCTTGCCGCCGAATGAAACGGTCGCCCACGCCATACGATCGGGGCCCATAGAGAACGACGCCAGCGGTTCGGCAACATTCGTAGCTACACCTGCAGCGACCGGGACTCCCGTCGCTCCCGTGGCGCCGAACTCCACGCGCACCGCAGTGAAACCCTCAGTGCTCGGCTTCCGCACATGCAAGTTGAGAGGCAAGTTGTTGCGCCACAGCTCCAAGCAACTCCCTAAGTCGGTCGGCAGGTCGATTTGGTCATCCGGCCCGATCCCTGCGGCCGCGGCCGGACTGCCGGGCTGCACCGAAAACACGACCAGTCTTCCCTCAAGCTCCACGAGCGTCATGCCGCGCAGACCTGGCCACCAGTGGCCGTCATGCCACCTGCTCTTCGCAAGCAGCATCTCGTTGCTGGCAAACAAGAATGTTGGGTTGTAGCGGGCGAGAAAGAGATTCCCGAGACAGCCCATTCTCTGTTTGCCGCTCCGCTCGAAGAACAATACGCGATCGTGGCGCGATCCATTGAGCCCCGCCGTCGCAATCGATCCGAAGCGCGACTTAGGCCCTCCTCCGCTGTTCTTGATCACTCCCACCTGTGACAACACTTCCGCCGCACCAGTGCTGCCGTAGAATTCGACCATCGCGGGAGGCAGGCTTAGCTCCATTCCATTTCCAGCCTCAATTGCGAGGATTTCTTCCTTACCGCACACCTGCGCCATGACGTGCGGTTGAGGGTGGCAGGCGATATTCACCGACTCTCGTGGCTCACTCGGCCGATAGGTCGACTCGTGCAGAATTAAGACGCTTCGATCGAAATCCAACGTCAGGCCGAGGTCGGCCAAGACGTCCATGCCCACGATGCCATCGACGGGCCTGCCTGTAGCTCGCGATTGTGCGGAGAGGTCGCGGCAGACAACTGTCGTTTCAGGCCGGAGCCGAATCGGACCCAATGAAGCGGTCGGCAAGTTGTAAAGGCTCTCTCTTGCCTGCTCGCCAACGGCCTTTCCCAAAGCTGGCCGCACCGCTTCGTTGAGCACGGTCGTCGAAGTGGCCGTGTGAATCAAGCACTGATAGTCCTTGCCCCCAAACGACAGCGTGACAAACGGCATCCGATCCGGTCCCATTGGAAAGGTGGCCAGCGGCTTGGCCGCTACCGCGTCTTCGCCGGAACAGAGGGTCGGCGACCAGAAAATCACCGACCAGAGCGCGAGCGCACCAATTCGCCCGCAAGAGATCGAAGCGGCAGCGCGTCCTAGCATGGGTCCCTCCCTGCACCGCGGACTGGCTGCCCCAAGACCGCCGGGTGGTCGGCGATTCTAACACCGCTGGCGGCGGAGCGTACATGCGAGCAGGCCGGCAGCCATGCTTCGCCTACGAAGCAAACCGGCCGCTCGCACCATCAGAGCGACCGCTTCCTGGAGATATCGAAAGCAAGGCGGTCGATCGAACAATCGGCGGGCGCGACCGGGAGCCCCATCGAATCACCTCTGGTAAGTGGTTTCGGCCGGGGTTCTCCGAGGGAACTTGACCAGCTATCATCCTTGGCGCCCGGGAATTGCCCCTGCGCACGTGGCCATTCGCAAGGAGCGCGAAAGATGCGACGTACCTGCCTTGCCGTGTTATTCGTCTGCCTTGCGAACGCGGGGCCAAGGCTGGCCGTAGCCGCCGAAGGCGACACTGCGACCGTGGTCGCGGAAGACCATGTTCCGCTCATGGAGGGCGGAGTGGCGGTTGGGAGTGTCAACCGCGGCGACTCCTTTCCGGTTATCAACGTCGAGGCGGGGCGACTCGTCATTAAGCGCAAGCCGTACCGCTGGCTCGCGATCGAGAAGACCGTTCCGCTTAGCCAGGCGGACGCGCTGTTCAGCGAAAAGATTCGGCTGAACCCTCAGGACGCGGGAGCGTTCCTAGCGCGGGCCAAGGTTCGCTTCGTTCTCGAGCGGTTCGACGAATGCGCAGCTGACTGCACGGCGTGTCTGCGTCTTGAGCCGAATGCGCTCCAGGGTTTTGTGCTCCGCAGCCGCGCGCATTTGGACCAGGCCGAATTCTCGCTGGGCCTGGCCGACGCGGACCGTGCGCTTTTGCTCGATGCAACGAACGACGAGGCTCGGCACTGCCGCGCGACGGCGTTGGATGAGTTGGGACGGGCCGAAGAGGCGATGCGGGAGTGCGACCGTCGAATTGAGGACCAGCCCTCTGCCGACGCCTATATCGATCGCGCGCTGCTCCATCGCAAGTACAAGAGATTGGCTGAGGCCGCCGAAGACGCGGGAAAGGCGATCGCTTTGGAGCCCGACGAGCTAGGCCACCATCTATTTCGAGCCTCGGAGCTCAACAACTTGAAGAAGCATGACGACGCCTTGCTCGACCTGAACCATGTGATCGAACGCGATCCTAGGCACGCTCAGGCGTTGCTCATGCGCAGCATGGTCCATATGAACAAGCAGAACTATGCGTTGGCCATGCATGACCTTGATGAGGTCCAGCAGATTGCCCCGGCGCTACTCGCGGAAGCGCTAAAGGCGCGGGCAATGGTTCAGTCTAAGCAATGCGAATACGCAGCGGCGATTCGAAACTTCACGGAGGCGATCCTGCTGCGACCGAATGATTTGGAGCTATTGAAACTGCGCGGCGTAGCTCTCTTGGAGAGTGGCCAAGCTGCTGAAGCACTCGTCGACTTGGATGCGGCAGCAGCGCTAGCGCCGGATGATCTAGACATCTTGGTTTGGCGAGCGAAGGCCAATTTTGCTGACAAACGCGAGGATCAAGCGGTTGCTGATCTCGATCACATCACCGCGCGCGATCCAGAGAATCTCCACGCGCTGTGCATGCGAGGCTTGTTTCATGCCAAACACGCTCGGTATGACCATGCCCTGGCCGAGTTCGATCGAGCGCTGCAACATGCCAAGGGAGATCGAGCGGCAGTGCTGTGCTGGCGAGCGGCGATTTACGCTCAGTCGGAGCGGACGAAGGAAGCGATCGCCGACCTATCCGAAGCGATCGCACTCGAGCCAAGCCAACTTGGTCCACGCTTCCTGCTGGCCGGGCTGAAGTTAAAGTCGGGAGATCCGCGTGCCGCCGTGGCGGATTGCGATGAACTGTGCAGCAAGTTTCCCACCTCGCCCGAAGCCTTTCGCGGTCGAGCGTCGATCTTCGACGAACTGGGCGAGAAATCGAAGGCCGACGCGGATCGGAAAATGGCGGCAAAGCTGGAGGCGGCCGCAGGGCAGGCAAAACTGAATTGAACGGCAATTTCGAAGCGATTGGCGCGTGTCTCGTCCCATTGCGGTTCCGCGAAGCGCTTGATGTGGCGCCCCGCGAGGGTGGCGCTCACACGGCTCTCTTTCCGCCAGCCACCTATAGCTGCCGAGGCCGAACCTTGATATCCCGGATGGTTCGCCGCAGCCGCTCGCCCGCCCTTCACTCCCGCCAAGCCGCCTTGTAACTCCGCCCCAGCGTGATGATGCGGTGCAGCAGTTCTTCGTACGTCACGCCGGCCGCGTGGCCGCTTTCGGCGAAGTCTTCGCCGTACGATAGGTTCGGGTTCGGGTTGGCCTCGAGCATGTAAGCTCGGCCGTCGGCCGCCAGGCGCAGATCGATGCGGGCATAGCCGGTGAGGAACAGCGCCTTATACGCGCGTGCGCACTGCTTGATGATCTTGGCCGACACGCCGTCGGGCAGGTCCTTGGCCGCGTGGGTTTGCACGCCGATCTGCTTCTGGTACTCGTAGTCCCATTTCACCTTGGCCGTGGCGATCAGCGGCACCTTGTCGGCGCTCTTGGTGAACTCGAGCTCCCAGATCGGAAAGACCTTGAGCCGCTCGTTGCCGAGGACGCTCACGTAGAGCTCGCGCCCCTCGATGTACTCTTCGACCAGAGCGTCGCTCTTCACCGTTTGATGCACGAACTCCACGCGGTCCTTGAGCTTCTCGTCGTTCGTGACGAGCGATGCCCGCGAGATGCCAAGCGACGCTTCTTCGCTCACGCTCTTGACCACGAGCGGATAGGTGAGCCGCTTGGTCGGCTTCACCTTGCGGCGCAGCGGATAGACCGCGAACTTGGGCGTGGGGATGCGGTGGTAGAGCAGGATCTGCTTGCAGAGCGCCTTGTCGTGCGAGAGCATCAGCCCGCGGGGATTGCAGCCGGTGTAAGGCTGCCGGAGCAGTTCGAGGTAGCTGACCACGTGCTGGTCGTACATCGAGATGCTGTGGAACTCTTCGAGCAGGTTGAAGGTGACGTGCGGCGTGAACTGGTCGATTTCCTTGCGGATCTTGCCCAGGTCGTCCCAGACGCCGAGCACGCGCACATCGTGCCCCATGGAGCGGAGCGTTTGAATGACGTCGAACTCGGTCTTCCAATCCAAGATCTGCTTGTCGGTGTAGCCTTCGAGGCTCTCCGGCGGCACCAAGTCCTCGTGAACGAGCACCAGGATGCGGAGTTTCTTGGCGGGCAGTTTGGCTTTTCGCTTGTTCACAGGGCTACCCGATGGTGTCCGCCATGCACATAGTTCATCGTTTGCACCGTGACGAGCACCAGGGCGTCGGCCTTGGTTTGCTCGACGGAACGCTCCAGGCGCAGCCCCAGCTCCTGGCAGCGCTCGATCATCTGCTCGAGCACCTGATCGATCGTGTATTGATACTCGCCCGTCCAGTGGGCCACTGTGCGGCGCAGCTCGCTGCGGTTGCGCCGCAGGAACTCGGCCGCCAGCAGATTGCCTGCGTGCTCGGGCAGCGAGGAGAAGAGCTTGCCCAGGTGCTGGTCGTGGAGATTGGGGATCTCCATGCCATAGAGCTTGCGCTTCTGCTCGTAGTGCTCGCCGAGGGTCTTGCGGATGGAGCGCAGCGGATCGACGTGCTCGCGCGAGGAGACGAGCGGCTTCTTGCCTTGGATCTCGCGCATCAGCTCGGCCACGTACTCGAGCTTGCGGATCACCGGCCAACCCGCGTAGGTGGCCCGCCAGGCGGAGCGCGGCTTGAGCCACACGGCGAACGTCTCGGCAAAGTCCTCGGCCGGATGCGCCTGCGCATACGACGGCTCGAGATGCAGCACGTAGTTCTTGCTGTAGGGGCGCGGGTAGTAGTGCTCGGGGTACGGATCGGTGTACTTGCCGAAGAGCTTGCGATACTGCTTGCGGCGGTGCAGCCCATAGGCCGTGTCGAAAGCATGCCCCGCTTCGTGGCGCAGGATCTTGAGGCACCAATCTTCGGTGCCCCCTTCGACCTCGAGCAGTTGCCGGCGCTCGAGCCGCGCGAGGCGCGGGTGCGCGAGATAGAACGGCATCGCCACGCCGGGCACGCCGTCGGGCGAGAACCATTCGTCGGAGAGCCAGCAGTGCGGCCGGAAGCGCAGCCCGCGATACTCGAGCTCTTCGTACAGACGGTCGACGCGCTCCTCGAGCACCGTGCCTTCGACTTGCAGGCCGAGGTCGCACATCCGCAGGCGGAGCAGCGCGTCGTCGGTGAGCTTGCTCCAACCGTACGCGCCAAGCTGCGCAGCATCCTGCTGCCGGCTCGAAGCACGCGAATGGCGGGGCAAAGGACTCACGGAAGTCGCTGATAAACGGCGAGGGGCGGATTCGGCCTAAGGTCCAAACAAGTAATACCTTACGATCCGCAAACTCGCAACCAGCCCGTCTCCCCTCTCCCGCCGGGAGAGGGGCCCGGGGGTGAGGGCAGGCAGGCAACGAACCCAAGCGAGGCTGGCGATTCCTCCGTGGTTGTCAGCCGGCTGACGCCGGCCGCTCGCCGGGAGCGCCACGAGCAGTATCAGCCGAGTTCTGTCTCGGCGCGGCGCAACGACCAAAGAGGCAGCGATGGCGGGGTCGTGCATTGCGGCGTCTTGGATTTTGGATCAGGTCGACCCGGACGCCGTAGGGACGCTGGTGAGAAACCTGGGAGCGGGGGGGGCCGTGATCTGGCGTGCGTTCCGCACGCAGACGAAGTTGCTGCCGTCGAGACCTACCGGGCCGAATCAACCCGCGGCCGGACCTGCTGTAGAGTCACGTCGGCGTGCGCCAGCTATTGGTGCCAAAGAGCAGTCGGAAGGATTTGTTGACGCGGCGAACGGCCGCTCAGTGTAGTGTCCCTTAAATAGCGTTACTTACGCTTGGTTGCGGGGTTTCATTCTCCTTGGGAGGATGAAGCCAGCAAAATCGGCTCCGGTCATTGAGTTGTCAAGCTTGCGAGCGGCGGACGCTGTGCCGGTTTGAGGCCGCAAAGCCGGCGGACGCCGGCGCGGTTGGTGTTGCGGGCGAAGATCGTGCTGGCGGCCGCCGAGGGAAGCTTGAACCAAGACATCGCCGCAGCTCGGGACGTCGCGGAAGACAGTCTCGTTGTGCGGCGGGCGCTTGGCGAACGACGCCTGGCCGGCATCGACTCGATGCCCCTCGCCCGGCCGCAAGCCGGCGATTCCGACGCGCGTGATCGAGACGATCCTGCACAAAACCACCCAGGAGAAACCGGCTGGAGCGACGCACCGAGCACCCGCACGATGGCCAAGGCGGTGGGCGGAGGCCGTTCCACGGTCACCCAGGTATAGCTGCACGGCTTGAAGCCGCACTTGGTCAAGACGTTCAAGGTCTCGAACGATCCGCGGTTCGCCGAGAAGCTGGACGTGGTGGGCTTGTATCTCAATCCGCCGGAACACGCTGTGGTGCTCAGCTGCGACGAGAAGAGCCAGACCAAGCCCTGATCGGACGCATACCACATCCCGGTCGCTATGGACGATGACGCATGACTACAACGCAACGGCACGACGACCTTGTTCGCAAGGCAAGCCGTGGTGGTCAACGTCGCCGCCGGCCAGGTGATTGGCCACAAGCGAAGCATCGCCACCAGGAGCGGGATCAAGTTCCTCGCGCTGATCGATCAGCAACCTCGCCGAACTCGACTTGCACCTGATCGCGGACAACTACGCCACGCACAAACACCCCAAGGTCAAGGCCTGGCTCAAACGCCATCCGGCGCTTCCACATGCACTTCATCCCCACGAGCAGCTCGTGGCTGAATCTGGCGGAACGCTGGTTTCGCGAGCTCACCGACAAACGGCTGCGTCGCGGAACCTCCGCAACTGGCCAGTTGATCGCGGCGATCGAGGAGTTCATCGCCAGACACAACCAAGCGGCCGAACCCTTCGTGTGGACCGCCCAAGCCGAAACCATCCTCGCCAAAGTCGCCCGTGCCCGGGCCGTCCTCGATAAAACACCATCCGTTTGAGACACTACACTAGATGAACGCTGGTCGCTTATGCCCCGCTTGGCTCGGTTTGGGTCTCGGTGGGCCGCGCTCATTCTAGTGGCCGTCTGCCTGCGTCCGCCCCGGCATATGCCGGACAGCTTTACGTCTTACCCGGCCCTCCCGTGGTCCTGACCGGCGAGAGTATCCCCTTTGCCGGTGTCGCCGCGCTGGGCGGTGATGAGCCTGGCGCTACGATCGCCTTTGTCGACTTCTTCGGCACTGCAGATCTGCTCTCGATCTATACCGAAACTCTCGCTCCGGGAGACATCAAGGGATTCCTTGGGACCGGGCTGGCCGCACTTGGTCGCCAGCACCCTTCCCCGCAGTCCGAGCCGGGCGGCCGGGACGAGATTCGACGTCGCGCGCTGAAGCTCTTGGTAGATCGTCGAGGTTTGGGAAGACCGAACTTCCAAGGCGGTGCCGGTCCCTGGTTCAAGCGCCTCCAGTCGGATCGTTCTCCGCTGCCGAGGGAATTGATCAGAACCCGATGATGGGCAACGCGGTGTACTTCGATACGTCGACCGGCAACGTTCCGGCCGGCCCCGTTCCCGTGTTCCGCGTGACCTGGGAGACGCTCGACGCTCCCTATGTCTCGCCCCTGGGGGACACGAACCGCGACGGGCGGGTCGATCGGACCGACCTTGGGCGCCCCCCGTAAAGCAAACATGGGGGAGCACGTGGCTCAATGGATGGTGGCGGATTTCAACGGCGACGGAATTGTAAATGGGGGCGACTTCGAGATCCTGAAGCAGAATTTCGGCTGGCGCGAGAGCGCCGCAGTGCCCGAGCCGAGCGGCTGGGTCCTTGCTTGTTTCGGCAGTGTTCTCTTTGCCGCCGGGGCTCGGAAGCGACGGGTCTTTCGCGGCGTCCGGAGGCAAATGCCTCAGAATCCGACGTAGTTGACGGCGCATTTTTGCGGGTATACGTCGACGCGCTTCGTTCCGCCGTTGAAGCTACGGCGAAGCTCGATTGCTTTGAGAGGATTGCTAGAGGCCGTCTGCCCGATGTGAAACTTGTCCGTGGCCGAAATGTTGGCCGGGAAGTCCGCATCCACCGTGAGGGTCGTCGCCGTGCGGGCGACAATTCGCCGCCACTGGCCGAGATTGGCGGAGTTCACAGCGGAAGTGAAGAGCAACTTGCTCTCCGAGCACGGAATCGGTGAACGACGCCGTCGTGTCGATTAGCACTCGCTTAGGAAATGTGCCGTCGGTGCTATTTGCCTCGTGGTCGAAGCTCTGCACGGTGTACGGGCCGTCAGGCGAAAGGCCCGCCGGGATATAGGCGCGGGGCGGCGCTGACCGGGGTGGAGCCGCTGTGCTTCCCGAGGAATACTCGAGCGCCTTGCCCGACTGCCACAGCAGATAGCACAGGCCGAGCCAATGCCAGTGGTCGGGCGCGTTAAAAAGAAGCACACGGCCGGGGCCGTGCTCGTCGAGGCGCCGGCCAGGCCCGGCAAATCGAACTCATCGGCAAGCTGAATCGCACGGCATCGTAGACGGCGCCGTTCACGGCGGCCAGCAGTCGAGTAGCCATAGATGATCACCTGAGTGACTTCGTCGGTGGCGGCGGGAAGGTAGTTTGGAAACTCCGTCTTGATCCGCGTAATCCCGCCGCTTGCGACCGGGACCCGGATGATCTTCATCGGCGGTGCATAGTGATTGAAGACGATGCTGCCGCCACTCCCGTCATTCCGCGAAAGTGGCTGTCACGCTTTTAGAAAACACGGTCAAAGCGCTTGCCGGCCGGAGCTTCAAGTCCTTCGCCGCCTTGCACGACCGCCCGGCGAACAACCCGGGTTGCGGCTGGCCGCTCGCCGGGAGCGACATGAGCAGTATCAGCCCAGCCAGGCCTGCGTTGCCCGGTACCAGGCCACGAACTCGTCGAGCCCCGCGTCGAAGCTCATCCCTGGCCGGTAGCCCAGCAGTTGCCCCGCCTTGGTCAGGTCGGCGCAGGTGAGGGGGAGGTCGCTGGGGTTGGCGGGGCGGCGGTCGATGTTGGCCCGCCGGCCCAGACGGGTTTCGAGCGCAGCGATCAGATCGCGAACGGCGACGGGCGCCTCATGCCCGAGGTTGATCGCCTGTCCCACCGCGGCGGGCGCTTGGAGCGCCGCCAGGAGGCCGGCGCAGACATCGAAGACGTGGGTAAAGTCGCGGAGCGCCGAGCCGTCCCCCAAGAGGGGCAGGGGCCGACCGGTCATGATGGCGTCGGCGAAGACGTGGACCGCCAGATCAGGGCGAATTCGCGAGCCATAGACGCTGAAGGGGCGGACGCAGACGATCGGCAGGCCGTGGAGCGCGTGATACGTGAAGGCCAGCGACTCGGCTGCCTGCTTGGTGGCGCCATAGGGGCTGAGCGGCGGCCCCCAGGGGGCATCTTCGCGAAAGGGGGCGGGCGTGCCGACGCCATAGACGGTCGAGGAGGAGGCGACCACGAACCGTTCGACGGGCCAGCGCTTGGCCGCTTCGAGCAGCACCAGCGTGCCGCGGACGTTCACTTCCTCGAATTCGAGCGCCCGCGCCACGCTCTGCCGCACGCCGGCATGCGCCGCCAGATGAAGCACGTGCGTGGGGCGCCAGGCGGCGAACAACGGATCCATGGCCCGCGGATCGACGATCGATTGCTCGCGCAACTCGACCCGCGGATCGCCGGCCCAGGCGGCGACGTTCGCCCGCTTTCGGACCGGAGGATACGTAGCGCAAAAGTCGTCGACCACCAGGATCTTGGCCGCCGTTTCGGCGAGCAGCCGCTGCACGCAGTGGCTGCCGAGAAAGCCGGCGCCGCCGGTGACGAGCACTCTGTTCATCGGAATCCGTGGTGGCGGTGCGAGGGCGGTCAGATATTTCAGGGGGCAAGCGGCTTCAGCAAAATTGTGCCCTACGGCGAGACCGTGGAGCAACTCTCCCACAGCATAGAGGCGCGGCGGGCGGATGTTGACGAGCGGCCTCGAAACACGTCGGATGGTTCTAGCTCCAACATACCTTGCGCCCCTCGCAGCGTCCGCAACCTTGACTCCTGCTCGCATCGCCCCCTGGATCTTCCTATTGCTCGCGGCGTTAGCCCTGCGCGGTGCGGCTCTGGGCGTTCTTGGGGCCGAACTCCGCCGCGACCCCGACAGCTACCGCCTGCCCGCCCAGACGCTCGTTGCCGCAGGGGTGTATGCCCCCGACGAGTTGGCGTCGCAGGCGGCGGGGCGGCCGATTCCGGGGGCCTATCGGCCGCCGCTCTACCCGCTGTTGCTCGCCGGCATGGGCGCAGTTTCGCCGGAGACTTCGTGGCGGACTGGCCTGGCGCAGGTTGCTCTGGGCGTAGCGACGGTGGGGCTAACTTTTGCCCTCGCGCGCCGCTGGGGGCTGAGCCGTTGGTCGTGGCTGGCCGCAGGTTTGATTGCGGCCGATCCGCTGCTCCTGTCGCTTTCTGCTCAGATTATGACTGAGACGCTGGCGGCGTTTCTGGTCATCGCCACGCTGCTGGCGGTGGATCACGCGCTTACACCCTCACGCCCTGATCAACCCTCGCCCGCCGTGCGTGCGACGCTAGGCTGGTCGGTGGCCGCGGGGGCGTTGGGCGGCCTGGCCGTGCTCTGTCGGCCCACGTTTCTTCCCTGGGCCCTGGGGTTGCCGCTGATCATCAGCCTGGCCTCCTCGCTGCGTCTGAATGAGGGCGGTGTGCGCGGGCAGCGTTTCGCCCCAGCGCTGGCGTGCTTGGCGGCGTTCTCGCTGGTGTTGGCCCCTTGGGGGATTCGCAACGCCAGGGCGCTCGGCAACCCGCTCCTCACCACCACACACGGCGGCTACACCTTTTATCTGGCCAACAACCGCGAGCTCTTCGCCTACCAGCGCGGCGATTCCGCAGTGGCCTGGAACGCGGCCGACTTCAACGCCCGTTGGCGAGCGGCTCGCGCCGCCGCGCTGGGGCCTGGCCCTTGGCCGCAGGGCACGGAGCTCGCCGCCGACCGGCTGGCGTACCAACGGGCCAGGCAAGAGATCGCCGCGGACCCTTCAGGCTTCGCCCGCGCGACTTGCCTGCGATTGACTCGGCTGTGGGGAGCGATGCCGGAACGGCTGGAGGTCGACGAGCCGCCACGGCGCCGCGCGGAGCGCTGGGCCATTGCGGCGTGGTACGGCGTCGTCCTGGCACTGGCCGCCCTCGGGCTCTGGGTCTCCCCGCGCTGCGCCGCAGGGTCGCCCGACGACGGTCGGGCGGGGTGGGTGCGCCTCGCGCCGCTGCTCTGGTTGCTGGCCTCCGTCACGGCGTTGCACGCGCTGTATTGGACCAACTTACGGATGCGCGCGCCGCTGATGCCGGGCGTTGCGCTGCTAGCGGCGGCGGGGGCTTCGCAGCTTGCTCGATGGAAGTGGCGTTGGCGCAGCGGTTTGCGCGGCAATTAACTCCGTCGAACGTGCCTTGACGATGTCGGCGGGGCGTTCCTATAATCCCGCCCGCTTTTCGCGGAACTCTTTGTCTCCCAAGGGCCTGGGAATTGTGACGCGGCTTCGCGGCCGTTCTCTGCCTGCACCACAAGCAAGGATGCTCGTCTGCTAAGGCGTGCGGTTCAACCCGACCGGGTTTGCGGTTGCGCGCGTGAGTCACGCGCGTGGCTGGCCGCGCTGCGCGCGCTTCTCTTCAGCCTGGCGCTTGTCGGCTTCGCATCTCCCCGCGCCGTCCTTGCGCAAGCGCCCCCCGGCAGGCTGCCGCGCACCGCCGAGATTGAATTGCCCAAGAGCGACGCTGCCGCGTCGGTCGTGGTCCGCGCCGATCGCGGCGCTCGCTGGACCGAAGGCGCCTACGAAGTCTGGCTGCTGGAAGGAAGTTGCGCCGTCAAGCACGGCCGTACGCTGGCCCGCGGCGAACAAGCGGTGCTCTGGATCGACCGCAAGTGCGAAGAGCCCGACGGCCCGATCAAGGTCATCGCCTACCTCGACGGCCAGGTGGTTGTCGACTACCTCGATGAAAAGGGCTTATCCGATCCGACGGCGCGCGTCAAAGACTCGCAGTGGTTGGGGCGATTCTACGCGCGCTACGAGCCCGAGTTGCGCGTGCCGGCGCCCGCCGGCGAGCCCAATCTCAAGCCCGAGATCTATCACCGCGCCGTCGCCGCCCGCAATCCTTCGCCCGGCGTCACGCAGGCGCAATTCACGACCGGCATCGAAGACCCCACGCCGCGGACCGACGCGCCGCCCGCCGGAACGATTCGCGTCCGACTCAACGGCCGCAGCAGCGTTCCCTTGCGGGCACAGCAGTTCAAGAATGAAGCCGCCAACGAGAACGTGACCCTGATCGACTCGGGGCTGAACCTGATCGTCGACGGCCTGCCTGGCGCCGGACTGGTCGATGTCTCGGCCGATCGGGCCGTCATCTGGGTTGGCTCCAAGGATCTCCAGCTCATCGGCGGCGAAGCGGCGGTCGGGGGGGAGATTCCGCTCGAGCTCTACCTGGAAGGGAACGTGGTGTTCCGCCAGGGCGAACGCGAGATCTACGCGGAGCGGATGTTCTACGACGTGGCCCTGTCGCGGGGCGTGATTCTCGACGCCGAGCTCGTGACCCCCGTAATCGACTATCAGGGCAAAGTGCGGTTGCGCACCGAGGTGCTGCAACAGCTCGATCAGAGCCGCTTCAAGGCCCGCGGCGCGATGCTCACGTCGAGCCGCCTGGGCGTGCCGGAGTATTGGTTCCGGGCCGACGACGTGCAGTTCGAAGACATTCAGACCCCGGCCGTCAACGGGTTCACCGGCCAACCCATTCTCGACGACAGCGGCCAGCAAGTGATCGACCACCAGCGGCTGGCCACCGCCCGCAACAACACGCTGTTCGTGGGGGGCGTGCCGGTGTTCTACTGGCCGGTGCTGGCCACCGACCTTTCGGATCCCACCACCTACATCGAGCGCGTGCGGGTGCGGCAAGACCGCATCTTCGGCAGCCAGTTGATGCTCGATTGGAACACCTACGAGCTGCTCGGCATCCGCAAGCCGCCGGCGGGAACGAAGTGGGAGATCAGCACCGACCTGATGAGCAAACGCGGCCTCGGCCTGGGCACCGCCTTCCGCTACAACCGGCCCGACTTCTTCGGCTATGGCGGGCCGATGGGCGGGTTCATCGACGCCTGGGGCATCCACGACAGCGGCCTCGACAACCTGGGCCGCACCCAGCAGAACTTGTTCCCGCAGGTCAATCCGCGCGGACGGGTGCTGGCCCGGCATCGCCAGGAGTTCGCCAACAATCTGCAGTTGACCAGCGAACTCGGTTACATCTCCGACCAGAACTTTCTCGAACAGTACTTCGAGAACGAGTGGGACCAGTTCAAGGACCAGACGACCGGCACGGAGCTGAAGTGGCTCCACGAGAACTCGTCGCTCAACATCGTAGCCGACGCGCGGATCAACCCGTTTTTCACGCAGACCGAGCAGATTCGGCTCGACCACTTTTGGCTCGGCCAGCCGGTGCTCAACGACACGCTGACGTGGTATGAACACACGAACGTCGGCTATCTGCGGATGCGCACGGCGTCGGCCCCGGAAAATCCGTCGCAGTTGGCCGTGTTCCAGTTGTTGCCCTGGGAAGTGAACGCCCAGGGAGAACGAGCCGCAACTCGGCAGGAGATCGACCTGCCGGTCGAGGCGGGACCGGCCAAGTTCGTCCCCTACGCGCTGGGCGAACTCGCGCACTGGGGCCAGGACATCAACTTCAACGATCTGCAGCGGGCCTACGGACAGATCGGCTTGCGGGCGGCGCTGCCGATGTGGAGCGTCGATCCCACGATCGACAATTCGCTCTTCAACGTCCACGGCATCGCCCACAAGGTGACCTTCGAGGCCGAGGCCTCCTACACCAGCAGCACACAGTCGGTGACGCAGTTTCCGTTGTATGACGCCGTCGACGACGATTCCCAAGAGACGTTCCGCCGCCGGTTCGCGTTCCACACCTTCAACAGCGTGCCGGTCCCTTGGCAGTTCGACGAGCGGTCCTATGGCGTCCGCTACGGCCTGCAGGACTTCGTCACCTCGCCGAGCACGGAGCTCGTCGACTCCATGGCCGCGGTGCGGATGGGCGTCCGCCAGCGCTGGCAAACCAAGCGAGGTCCCACCGACCGACGGCGGATCATCGACTGGATCGTGCTCGACACCGAAGCGGTCTACTTCCCGAACGCGAGCCGCGACAACTTCGGTGAGTCGTTCGGCCTGCTCAACTACGACTTCCGCTGGCACGTGGGGGACCGGGTGACGCTCGTCTCCGACGGCATCTTCGACTTCTTCGACAAGGGGCAGCAGATCGCCTCGGTCGGCGGGTTTCTCAACCGGCCGCCGCGCGGCAGCTTGTACCTGGGCTTCACCAATCTGCAGGGACCAAACTATCCCGGCGTGGTGACGCCGTTCAACTCGCAGGTGGTTACCTTGTCATACACGTATATGATGAGCCCCAAATGGGTGTCGACCTTCGGCACTTCGTTTACGCTGGGGCAGCAAGGCAACATCGGCCAGCAGTTCAGTCTGTCGCGGATCGGCGAGTCGTTCCTGATGAGCCTGGGATTCACGGTCGACGCCTCGAAGAACAACGTCGGCGTGACCCTGGCGATCGAGCCGCGGTTCTTGCCCTTCTCGGCGATCGGCCGCTCGCTGGGGGCGCGGGTGCCGCCGGCGGGCAGCTTCGGATTGGAGTAGCGCAGGGCCTGTCGCGCGTGGGCCGGCTTGGGGTATTCTCTGGAGAATGCTTCGCCCGCTCCGTGCGGGATGCGTTTGGAACAATGGGGAACCTCCGATGACTCCGGGCCGCTTCGAGCGGGAAACTAGCTGGCGGCGCAAGTTCGCCGGAGCGCTTTCCGGCCTGCAGCGGGGCGTTCGCGGAGAAAGCAGCTTCTTCGTCCATGGCTTCGCCACCGCCGCCGTGTTGGCGGTGGCGCTCATCGCCCGCGGCGTCAATCACATCGATTGGTGCCTGCTCATCCTCTGCATCGGCGGCGTGCTGGCGGCCGAGATGTTCAATTCCTCGATCGAGCGGCTGGCGCGGGCGCTGGAAGACGAATACAACGCCGATCTGGGCGAGGCGCTCGACGTGGCCAGCGCTGCCGTGCTGATCGCGGCGTTGACCGCCGCGGCGGTCGGGCTGATCGTGCTGGGCCGCAGCCTGGGAGGGCTGTTTGGGTTCTGGTAGCGGCTCGGCCGTTGCGAGCCTAAGAGCCCTTGACCCGCTTGGGGATCGTGAAGGAGTAGAGCACCACGACGGCCCCGGCCGACATCAGGCTCCAAGGGGCCCATTCTGGGGGCGAAATCTCCTTGAGCGAAGGAGCGGCGGTGATCGCCGCTTGGGCGACGGGCCGCCCCTTGACCTGAACGGTCACTTTCTCGAGCGCCAGGCATTCGACGCCCAACAAGGCGCAGTAGATGCCGATTGCCAGGAAGAAGGCACGCCACATGGCCTGGTTTGCCGCCTGCGAAGCTACATGGGGAGGAAAGGACCGCCTGCCACGGCGTTCCAACTCAAGAAATCGTCGCGCGCCGCCGGCGAACTGAATCGAGACCGCGTATTCAGCGGGGTCGAGAAACTCCTGCGCGCTCTGCGTAGCGAAGAGTCGGCCAGCGACCGCTCCGGCGGGTCGAATGGCCCGTGCCGCTTGCGATGGCAAGCTGCCAAGGCAAGCCGCCGGAGGCCGCCCCGCCGGCAAATTCGCGCCGATTCTTCGCCAAAGTCGAGTCGTGCGCGTAAGATCGAATAGGAGAGCTTGCCGGGCGCGGCATCAAATTGGGCCATCCCGGAAACCGATGCAAGTTGCATAGGCCGGGCGCTCGCTACTGCTTGTTTGGCTTGGAGTTGGGCCCTATAATCCAGCGTCCCTGCGCGCCCTGGAGAGAGGCGATTGACGGCGAAATCGAGAATCTTGCTCGTCGGTGATTGGGCGGCGGAAGCCTTGCCGCTGCCCGACGTCTCCGATTCCTTCGAGGCCGTACGGGTCCAAAGCCCCATGAGGGCGTTGGCGCGGCTGGCCCGGGAGCGGTTCGCCGGCGTCTTCGTCTCGGCCGACCACCTCGATGAGGCCTTTCGGCTCGGCCGGCTGCTCCAAAGTGAGCGGATTCTGGAAGGCATGCCCGACGGGGTGGTCCTGCTCGACAGCGACAACACCATCATTTGGGGCAACACCCAAATGTGTCGCTGGGGCGAATGTGAGAGCGTGGTGGGGGCCAATTTCTACGCCGCTCTCAATAGCCCCGAAATCCTGGGCCCCGACTACTGCCCCTTCCACACCGCCCTCGTCTCCGGCAAGCCCAGCACGTCGACCCTGCGATCGGCCGACAACCAATATTTCCAGGTCCACGCCGCCCCGGTCTCCGAGGACCGGCAGCCGGCTCAGCACCTGATCGTTTCGGTCCGCGACGTCACGGCCGAAATGCTCCAGCAGCAAAAGCTGGCCGCCATTCACCGGGCAGGCGTCGAACTGGCGAATCTGACGCCCGACGAACTGTTCCACATGTCGGTCGAGGAGCGGATCGAGCTGCTCAAGGCCAACATCCTGCATTACACCAAGGACCTGCTCAACTTCGACGTCGTCGAAATCCGGCTGCTCGAGGCCGAGACCTCGCGGCTCGAACCCCTCTTGGCCGTAGGCATGCAGCCCGAGGCCGCCCGCCGCGACCTCTTCGCCAAGCCCGAGGACAACGGCGTCACCGGATTCGTGGCCGCCACCGGCAAGAGCTACCTGTGCGAAGACACCACGCTCGACCCGCTCTATCTCGAGGGGGCCGCCGGAGCCAAGAGCTCGCTTACCGTCCCCCTGATCCTGCACGACGAGGTGATCGGCACTTTCAACGTCGAGAGTCCCGAGCCGCGGGCGTTCACCGAGAGCGATCTGCAGTTCCTCGAGATCTTCTCGCGCGACGTGGCGATCGCCCTCAATACGCTCGAGCTGCTGGTGGCCGAGAAGGCCAACGTGGCGGCCCAGAGCATCGAAGCGGTGCATAGCGCGGTCGCCCTGCCGGTCGACGACATCCTCAACGACGCCGTCAACCTGATGGAGCGCTACATCGGCCACGAGCCCGAAGTGGTCGACCGGCTGCAGCGGATCTTGCGCAATGCCCGCGACATCAAGCAGGTGATCCAAAAGGTCGGCCAGAAGATGACCCCGGCGCAGGCCCTGCCGGTGGCCATGCAAGTTCCCGACAAACCGCTGCTGCGCGGCAAGCGGATTTTGGTGGTCGACGCCGACGAGAGCGTGCGCGAGGCCGCCCACAAGCTGCTCGAACGTTACCAGTGCGTGGTGGAAACGGCCCACGACGGAGCCGAGAGCCAGTGCATGGTCCGCAACATGGAGACGGAGGGGGGGTACGACGTCATCATCGCCGACATCAAGCTGCCCGACATGTCGGGCTACGACCTGATGCTCGAGCTGCAGAAGCTCCTGGGCCAGCCGCCCCTGATTCTCATGACCGGATTCGGCTACGACCCCAGCCACTCGATTCCCAAGTCGCGGCAGGCAGGGCATGATCCGGCCTGGGTGCTCTTCAAGCCGTTCCGGCTCGACCAGCTCTTGGAAACGGTCGAGAAGGTGCTCAAGGCGCCGCGGCGCGTGCCGCAATCGTCCACGTGACCGCGGGCGGGCCTGGGCTCGCGGCCCCGTTCTGCGCTGCCGATGCGGCGACGGTCGCCTGCATGCGGAGCGCCGCATGACCGCCCTGCTGATCATTCTCTGGATCCTGGCTTCACTAGGGCACGCGGCGGTCTGGATTTCGCTGATCAACCGGCTGCACGCCACCGCACTGCCGCGGCCGCTCGTGAAGACGATTTCGGCCGGCATGCATGCGGTGCTCTTTGGCCTGCCCGCTTGGGCCGGGTGGCGGATGTGGTCGGCTGAGTTCGATCTCGAGCGATTGCTGCCGGATGTTCCACAGCGAATCGCCGCCGCGCTCTACCTCGTTCCCTGCTGGGCAGCGGCCCTTGGGCCGCTGCCGCGCTGGCTTTGGGACCGGCTCACCGCCCGGCCTCCCGCGGTGTTGCGCTCCAATCACACCGCCGACATCGACATTGCCCGCAAGCTTGGGCGACTGCCTGCGGTCGGCCTGCGGGCACAAGTGGCCGCCCACGCACCGGGCAACCAGATGTTCCACCTGCACGTTCACGACAAGGTGCTCGCGCTGCCGCGGTTGCCGGCGGCGCTCGAGGGGCTCTCGATCGCACACCTCTCGGACCTGCACTTTGCGGGGCATGTGGAGCGGGCGTACTTCGACGAAGTGGTGGACCAAACCAACCGCCTCCAGGCCGACCTGGTGGTCGTCACCGGCGACCTGGTCGACAAGCGAACCTGCATTCCCTGGGTGCCGGCGGTGCTGGGCAGGCTCGAGTCGCGCTACGGCGCCTTCTGCGTGCTCGGCAATCACGACCTGCGCGTGGGAGACCTCGCGCCGCTCCGCGCGGCCATTGCCGAGGCGGGCTTCGTCGACCTGGGGGGCGCGTGGCGCGTCGTGCAGATTCATGGCGTGCCCGTCGCTCTGGCCGGAAATGAGTTGCCCTGGCTTGTGCCTGCGGCGGAGATGGCCGACTGCCCCGTGCATGCGGCCACCGGCGGGTTGCGGATCTTGCTCTCGCATTCCCCCGACCAGCTCGAGTGGGCCCGCCGCCACGACTTCGACCTGGTGCTGGCCGGTCATACGCACGGCGGCCAGATTCGCTTCCCGCTGGTCGGCCCGATCATCGCGCCCAGCCGCTTCGGCGGCCGCTACGCCTGCGGGGTGTTCAGCGAACCGCCGACGGTGATGCACGTGAGCCGCGGGGTCTCGAGCATGTTCCCCGTTCGGCTGCGCTGCCCTCCGGAGTTGGCGAAGCTGACGCTGGTGCGCGGGTAGCAACGGCGCCGGTCACTAGCTCCGCCCCATCGCCGCGCCGACTCGCACACCGCGCGCGATCTCGCCCGCACGAGGGAAGAGGCGGCGTCGGCGACCCTCCTTGGCACGGAGATATCCTCTTCGCGGTGGTTTCGACCTAACCTCGCTGCTCGTAGCACTTCGGGAAACCCCCGGCGCTGAGACACGCGAGCAAAGGGCCTTCTGCTCCCGAATCGGCGCTGTCGGCACAATGCTTGCCAAAGGAAAAGACACGCATTTTCTGCCGTTTCGGCAGAGCAGCGCTGACCTTTGGCGCCGAGGAGCCTACGCCGTGTCCAATCCCCCCCTCACTTCCGTTGTTCTGAGCACGCAACGCGGGAGCCACGAGGGGGTCGGGCGAGTCGAACAGCGGACGCCGAACAAAGCCTCAACGGCGCGCGCCGTGAGTTCAATTTGCTCTCGAGGCTGGGCTATGGCCGCGCTCGTCCTGGCGACTTGCCTCGCCTGGGGGCAATCGAGCCGGGCCCAAATCCTCCGCTGGGACAACGGCCAAGTGATCCCCGGCGCCGAAGGCATCACGCCGGGGCCGGGGGTGCAGTTGGATCAGTGGAACACGGACGCACATAACCTGCGCTTTGCCGATTTCGCCGGAAGCCTGGACCTTAGTCAAGCCAACTTCCACGCAAGCTGGCTCGAGAGCGCCCGCTTCACGGGGGCCAATCTCGCGGGCGCCCGCCTCGAGGCAGCGTCGCTGGCTGCGGCCGACCTCAGCGGGGTGGTGGTGAAGGGGGCGAGTCTCGCAGACATCACCTCGCGAGGCTTCACCCAAGACCAACTCAAATCCACCGCCAGCTACCAGGCGAAGGATTTGCAAGGCGTTCGGCTGTGGGGCAACGACATGACCGGCTGGGACTTCAGCGGACAGAATCTCAGCGGGGCATTGCTGGGGGAGTTTTGGTTCATGGGAGGTGCGGGGTCAGTACTGACCAATGCCAACCTGAGCGGCGCCAATCTCACCGGCGCAGACTTGAGTTTGTCGACGCTGACCAACGCGAACCTCGGTGGGGCAAACCTGAGCGGGGCCCAATGCCAAGACACGGATCTTTCGTCCTCGACACTCGTCGATGCGAACTTGGCGACGGCGTTGCTCTACAACGGATCCCTGGCCAACGCGAACTTGTCGAGGGCCAACCTGAGCAAAGCCTATCTGGCCTATGTGTTTCTAACCAAAGCGAATCTGTCGGACTCCGATCTGACCTATGCCACGTTTGACTCCCCCAACGACATGAGCGCTGCAAACTTTTCGGGAGCGCTGATCACTGGGGCGCGGTTCTTTGCGAACTACGGTTTTCTCACCAAAGACCAGCTTTACTCAACTGCGAGTTATGTGGCGAAGGACTTGAGGGACATCGAAGTGCCTTTTGACGCTAACCTTGCCGGCTGGGACTTCAGCGGACAGAACCTCAGCGGCTCGAATATGGGCTCGGATTTCGTGACGCTGACCGATGCCAACTTCAGCGGGGCGGATTTGCGCTCGGCGACTGTCCCGCTCTTGACCACTGCCATCACGCAAAACACGATTCTGCCCGACGGCAAGATCGCGGGCCTCGACCTGGCGACGAAAGAATTGCTGGCGGTTCGCAACTTTCCTAGCGGAGTTAGCGTTCAGGACCACCTGACCATGGCCGAAGGCGGCGTTCTGGAACTCCGCTCCGACACTGCTCCCTGGAACTCGACGATCTCCTTCCAAGCCGGTATCCCGGTCAACCTCGGCGGCACGCTGGAGCTGACCTTCGCCAAAGGCGTGGACCCCGTCAGTCAACTCGGCCACACGCTGCACATCTTTGACTGGACCGGCGTCTCACCCGCGGGCCAGTTCACCGTCGCGAGCCTCTACGACTGGGACACGAGCGGCCTCTACACCACCGGCGTGGTGACCCTGCTGGCCGCTGGCGGCGCTATCGCCGGCGACGCCAACGGCAATGGCAAGGTCGAGATGGAGGACTTCGACATCCTCAAAACCCACTTCGGCGACCCCGGCACGAAGTCCGAAGGCGACGCCAACGGCGACGGCCGCATCGACCTCAACGACTTCGGCCTGCTCAAGCTCAACTTCGGCAAGAGCGCGCCTGGCAACGTGGCCGTGCCGGAGCCGGCGACGTGGGTGCTGGCGATCCTGGGCGGGGTGTGGCTTGCGGCAGGCCGCGTAGGCCGAAGGCGCCGGTCGGCGAGCTTGCCGATGATCGCGGCGCTGCTCCTCGCCGCGCCTTCCCTCGCCGAAGCCCAAGTCCTCCGCTGGGACAACGGCCAGGTAATTCCCGGCACGGAAGGCATCACGCCGGGGCCGGGGGTCAACCTGAGCGGGTGGAACACCGAGGGGCACAGGCTATCTTGGGCCGACCTCACGGGCGGTCTCGATCTCACTGGCGCCAATCTGAGCCACAGTTGGTTCGAGAGCGCCCACTTGGACTTCGCGACGCTCGTCGATGCGAACATCGCAGCGACATTCCTCTACAACGCATCGCTGACGAACGCGAACTTGGAGAGGTCCAACCTGACCGAGGCGGGCCTGTTCTATACGGATTTAACGAACGCCAACCTTGCAGAGGCGGATCTGAGAAATGCCTATTGCGAGTGGCCGAACTTGCATTCTGCCAACCTTGCTGGCGCGCTAATCACGGGGATCCGCTTCTACACGGGCTTTAATGGGACGCCGGACCAGTTCTACTCCACGGCGAGCTACCAGACCAAGGATCTGCACGGAGTCGCGATCCCGTTTAGCAACCTCTCTGGCTGGGACTTTAGCGGGCAGAACCTCACGGGCGCGGATCTGAGCTACGCGGCGCTGAACATTGCCAAACTGAGCGGGGCCAATCTAACGGACGCGAATCTGAAGTCGTCCAACCTGACCAACTCCAACCTATCGGGGAGCAATCTTGCCGGCGCCGACCTGAACGCTTCGTCGTTCACCGGGGCCGTGGTCGCGGGGGCGGACTTTGGCGGCACGCAGCTCACGGGCGATCAGCTTTACTCCACGGCGAGCTATCAATCGCACGAGTTGCAGGGGATCGGCCTATCCGCCCATGACCTAAGCGGCTGGAATTTCGTCGGACAGAACCTCACGCAGGCCAACCTGGCGGCGGCGAATCTGAGCGGCGCCAATCTGGTTGACGTGATCGGGAGCCACGCCAAGTTGTCGGCGGCCAACTTGACGCTGGCCGACCTGCGCGCGGCCCAAGAGTTGGATCTGCGCGGGACCGACACGCGCAACGCGATCTTGCCCGATGGCAAGATCGCGGGCCTCGAACTGGCCGCCGGGGAGCGGCTGGTGGTCCGCAACCAGTCGACGCCCATCGACATTCAGGGCCTCTTGAACCTCGCCTCCGCGGACAGCACACTCAAGCTGCAATTCGACGAGGGGCCGTGGAACTCCGGAATCACCTTCTCGGCGGGCATTCCCGTCCAGTTGGGCGGGCGCCTGGAGTTGGCCTTTGCCCCCGGGGTCGATGTGGATAGCCAGTTTGGCCGCACGTTCAAGATCTTCGACTGGACGGGAGTCGCCCCGCAGGGTCAGTTCGCTGTCGGAGGACCGTATCTCTGGGACACGAGCCGCCTGTACACAAGCGGCGAGGTCACGCTGGTAACGCCCGAGCCGGCCGCGCTCACTTTGACGCTGGCGGGACTGTCTGTCGTCGTCCTCGCGGCGCGCCGGCGATGGCGATCGCGCGCGTTCCGTGCGGGGGGGCAAACTTTGCGATGGCTTGTCGCGCTGTGTTGGACCGCTACGTTTCTTGCGGTTCCGGCCCACGCCCAGGGGACGGCGACGTTTACTCCCTTGGGAGCGAAGCAGACCGTGCCCCCCTTGCAGCGCGACACGGCGCTCGACCTCTCGGCCGATGGCGACACGATCGTCGGGAGTGAGGAATCAGCCTTCGTCGGCTCGAACCGGCCCTTCGTGTGGACGCCGACAGGCAAGGTCGGAGTGCCGCAACCGCTCAATCCTCCCGGCTTCGACATCACCATCGGCAGCGCGCGAGGCGTTTCGGCCGATGGCCAAACGATTGTCGGGGTCGCCCACATGGACGCCTTCCGCGGCGCCCTGACAGGCACGCACTACATCGTCCCGCCGGTGGGTCCGGTCTTTCGCCTGTACAGCATTGCCGAAGGGGTCTCCGGCGATGGCAACGCAGTCGCCGGCTGGAGCACTCGCGACACCCTCGAACCTGTCTTTGAGGGCTACGAGGCGATTCGCTGGACTCAGACCGACGGCTTCCTCGCGCTGGGTGACCTGCCAGGCGGGGTGTATGGCAGCAAGGCCTTCGCCATTTCCGGCGATGGACAGACGATCGTTGGGCAAGGCGAAGGCCCCAGCGGCCCCGAGGCGTTTCGCTGGACGCAGGCCGAAGGGTTCGTGGGACTTGGAGATTTGCCGGGCGGCGACTTCAACAGCACCGCCCAGGCGGCCTCAGCCCTGGGCGAGGTCATCGTCGGCCGGGCCACGAGTGCGCTGGGAAGCGAGGCCTTCCGCTGGACCCCTCAAGCCGGAATGGTTGGCGTGGGCGACCTCCCGGGTGGCGGATTTGACAGCGGCGCCGAGGATGTCTCGGACGACGGCGACCTCCTTGTGGGTTGGGGAACAACCGCCGCAGGGCGTGAAGCCGCGCTGTGGACCCCGGACTTCGGGATGCGCAGTTTGAGCGACCTTCTGAAGTCCGACTACGGCTTGTCCGTGGCCCTGAGCGGCTGGCGGCTGGAGATCGCCAGCGCCGTATCCGGCGATGGGCGGACGATCGCCGGCTGGGGCCTGAACCCTGCCGGCCAGTACGAAGCCTGGCGCGTGCAATTCGTGCCTGAGCCGGGGGCGGTCCTGCTGTTTGGCGCCGGAATCACCCTGTTGACGGCTGCAAGGATGCGGCGCGGCAGACGTTGAGGATCCACGCCACGAGGCAATTCCTCGCGAGCGTGAGTTGTTCAGGGGCAGTCGCGAACATGCGGCTGGGGACCGACCCGCGCTTTACCGGAGCTGGGGGAGCGAGCCTGGCCAGCCTGGCCCTGCTCGGCAGCCGTCGCCGGCGCTCGTTGATACCCCCGGTGTCGCCGGAGCCACGCTCTGCAATGCTCATGCTGCCCCGCCGGCGCCGTTTTCAGGATCCCCCAGGGCGAGCCTGCCGAAATAGGCATATTCGCCCTGAAAGGGCGCTCAGATAATAGCCCAGGCGATCAGGGTCCTCGGCAACAGTTTTGTTGAGCCCCAACAGGGCGACACTGACCAGGGCCAGCGGCAACCCCATCAAACCCAAGGGCGATTCGCTGTCGCCCCTTCGTCGTCAGCAGTACTCGTAGTGGAAGTGGGGCGTCATCCGTCCGTTTTGGCTCAGCGCGACGGCTAGCCGAAAATAGCCGCCGCCTGGGGAGAAACTGGGCAACTCACTCATCGAGCAGCAAGCCGCTTCGTGATTCACATAAGGGAACCGAACGCCGATCGACGGAAACATCGAGATCAGGCTGCACAACAAGCGCTCGTTGCCCAACGACCCTGCCAGCGGGAAAGCAGGGACCCCGCCAATCTTTGTCGCATCGAAACAAGCCAGATTCCATGCGACCTCGGCCGGCGTTTGGAATTCGAGCTGAAAGGGCGTCACAACGCCCTCGAGCGCCTCTTCCGGCAAGGGCGAAACGAGATCAATCGACCGATGCCGAACGCCGAACAACGAGGGCAGTTCAATGCTGCGTGGCGGCAGTTCCCGTTCCGAAACTAGGTGCGTTAGGCCGGCAGGCTGCCATTCCAGGTAAAAGCTGGCAGCGTTCCAATCGTCGCTGTAGGTGTCATCGACGAAGATCAGGAGGGTGCATCCCGGCAATCCAGACGCGGGGAACACGGAATCCGTGAAGCAGAACTGCGCCAGGAAGCATCGCGGCGCCCCATTAGGCGAAGTGGGCCATGGCAACTCAGCCGACCGGTAAGGCACACCTCCGATCTTGGTGACGTGGCGATCGGGCGGCTCGCCGATGGACCACGTGAAAACATCCACCGGCCGCCGTTCGACGTCGAAGAGATGCGCACCCAGGATATGGCGGTAGTGCTCGATTTCCACCAGCGCGCTCGGGCCGCAAACGTCGCCGAGTTGGGCGAGATCATACGATACGGGGATGATGGGAAATTCGCGGCGGAACGCCTCTAAATCGAAGGTATAGGTGCTGTTGGCCGATTGAGCCATTTTCCTTAGTCCGACTCTCGATTTCGGGTTGGAGAGCGCGACGGCCGAGCAGTCTTTGTAATGACCAAGCTCGATTGTAACGAATTCGCCAAGCCCCTCACGCACTTGCCCACCCCATCCACTTGCCCGGCCTAGAATTGTGCGTAAGCTACGCACTCACGGCCCGGCTCGTCTCCTCCCAAACTGGCGGCCCGCCCGTCTCCCTTCACCCGTTGCCTTGGCTCTCCTTATGTCCGCCGGCCCCAATCTGCGCCCCAGCGTTTTGGCGGCCAAAGAGCGTTTGGCCGCCGGGCGCGAGAAGCTCCGGCAGCAGCATGAGCGGGGCTCCCCTGGCATTCAGGTCTGCACGCGGTTGGCCGATCTGCTCGACGGCGTGATCCTCGACCTCTACCAGTCGGCCCTCGACGACCTGGGGGAGGCCGGGCCCGAGGGGCTCGAGGCCGACCTGGTGCTCGTGGCCCACGGCGGCTACGGCCGCCGCGACGTGGCCCCGTTCTCCGACGTCGACCTGATGATCCTGCACAAGGACACGGTCGCCGACCGCGTGGCCCCGCTCGCCCGCCGCATGGTCAGCGATCTGTTCGACGCCGGTCTCGACCTGGGGTCGAGCGTACGGACGCCGGAGCAGGCCTGCCAACTGGCGATGCGCGACGCCACGATCGCCACCTCGCTAATCGAGTCGCGCTATCTCTCCGGCAGCGTGCGGCTCTATCGCCGCTTCGCCGACCGCTTCGCCCGCGATATGCGCTGGCACCGCCGCCGGCTGCTGGGCGCGATCGAAAAGGCCCGCCACGACGAGCGGGCCGAATACGGCGAAACGGTCTACCTGCTCGCCCCCAGCATCAAGCGTTCTCCCGGCGGCCTGCGCGATCTGCACCTGGTGCGGTGGGTGGGCGCCGTGGCTTACGGTTCGCCGGAGTTCGACAACCTGCAGCTCGCCGGGGCGCTTTCCCCGGAAGACTATCGGGCCTTGCGCCGCGCGGCCGACTTCTTGCTTCGCCTGCGGAACGAAATGCACTTTCACGCCGGCAAGCCCCAGGATGTGCTCGCGCGGGCGGAGCAGATGCGGCTGGCGGAACTGGCTGGCTATCAGCGGACGGAAGCGCAACTGCCGGTCGAGCAGTTCATGCGCGAGTACTTCCGCCACACCAACCAGATCAGCCTGATCTCGCAGCGGTTCGTGTCGAGCGCGAAGCCGGGCTCGGCCTGGCTCAAGGCGCTTGCGCCGCTGGTCACGCATTCGGTCGAGGGCGATTTCCGCGTCGGGCCGCAGACGATTTCGGCCACGTCGCGCGGGCTCAAGGTCGTCACCCGCGACCTGGCCCAGATCCTGCGGCTGGTCGACCTGGCCAACCTGTACAACAAGCACATCGACCACGACACGTGGGAGGCGGTGCGCAAGGCAGCGCCCAAGATTCCGGCCGAAGTGACGGTCGAGGTGGCCAACCGCTTCCTGTCGATCCTCTCGCAACCCGCGCGGCTCTACGAGCTGCTCAAGGGACTGCACGAGGCCGAGATCCTCGAGAAGATCCTACCCGACTTTGCCCATGCCCGCTGTCTGCTGCAGTTCAACGAGTACCACAAGTATACGGTCGACGAACACAGCCTACGGGCCATGCAGGAGGTGAGCAGCTTCGCCACGAACACGGGCGCGCTCGGCCAGGCCTATCGCTCGATCAAGCAGAAGCGCACGCTCCACCTGGCGCTCTTGATCCACGACCTGGGCAAGGGCTACGAAGAAGATCACAGCGAAGTCGGGCTGCGCGTCGCCGGGGAGCTGACCTCGCGGCTGCGGCTGCCGCCCCACGAGGCCGAAGTGGTGAAGTTCCTCGTCCACAAGCACCTCCGGCTTTCGCACCTGGCGTTCCGCCGCGACACGAGCGACGAGCAGCTCGTGGTGCGGTTCGCCGTCGAGGTGGGCTCGCCGGAAGTGCTGACGATGCTCTACGTGCTCACGGCGGCCGACATCGCCGCGGTTGGCCCCGGCACGCTCAACGAGTGGAAGCTCGAGCTGATCACCGACCTCTACCACCGCACGATGGAGCACCTGGCCGGCGACACCGAGGCGATCGACTCGCCGGTCCGCGTGGAAAAGCGCCGCGGCGAAATTCGCGGCTGCCTGGCCACCGAGGCCGACGTCCGCTGGTTCACCGAGCAGATCGACGCGATCCCCACGGGCGTGCTCTACCACTCGTCGCCGCAAAGCTTGGCTTCGGCGTTGCGAAGCCTGCACGACCTGCAGCGGGGCGAAGTGACCGCCTGGGCCCGCTACCTGCCGGAGATTCGCGCGGTGGAGTTCACCGTGGGGACGTACGAAGACACGACGCCTGGCATCTTCCACAAGCTCACCGGCGCGCTCAGCAGCCAGGGCTTGCAGATTCTCTCGGCCGAGATCAACACGCTGGCCGAAGGGCTGGTGATGGACCGCTTTTGTGTGACCGATCCCGACTACGCCGAGCAACCGCCCGCCGACCGCATCGACCAGGTGAACCGGGTGCTCGTCGAATCGCTGCGGAACCAGTCGGGCCAGCCCCCCACCTTCCGCCAGGTCTGGACGCGGATCTCACATCGCGAGCACGACGCCCTGCGCTCCGCCCGCCTGCCGACGCGAATCCGCCTGGACAACACCACGTCCGACGGTTACACGATCATCGACGTTTTCGCCCACGACCAGCGGGGGCTGCTCTACACGATCGCGCGGCAGCTCTTCGAGCAAGGGCTGAGCGTGTCTCTGGCGAAGATCGGCACGCACCTCGACCAGGTAGTCGACGTCTTCTACGTCACCGACATGGCCGGCGGCAAAGTGCGCGACGAGGGACGGCTCGAAGAGATCAAGCGGAAGCTGCTCGAGACGATCGAGGCGCTGCAGGAAAGCGAGCAACCGGCCCGGCCAGCTTGACGCTGCGGAGCGCTGGTGAGCGGCCGTTTGCCCCCGTTAGCCCCCGGCGAGTCGCCGGGGGGCAAGAATGGCAACCGGCCGATCGCGGCCAAACATCGATCCACCGCGGGTGTTCTCTCCCCCTGACTCAACGGGGGGCTAAGTTGCAAGTTCACGCGGTACGAGAACCACCGGCACCGGCCCGTGTCTCTTCCTAGGACCGGACGCCCGGACACCGGCAAAAACTACCTTGCGGCGCTGCCCGAAAAGCCTAGAATTGAGCCGGTCGAAAAGTCGGGGCGTCTTGCCGCAGGCGGGCCGCCCGCTTGGACTTACGACACACCTGGAGAGGTGGCTGAGTGGTCGATAGCGCCGGTTTGCTAAACCGGTGACCGGTTCACACCGGTCCGCAGGTTCGAATCCTGTCCTCTCCGCTCGGGGCTTCTGCGAATTCTCGCACGCCTTCGCTGAAAGTCCCACAAGTGCCGAACTCGCTAGGGGTTTGGGACGGTTCCGGCGACTCCCTGCGATTCTCCGCGTGCGCCTGCTGCGCCGCATTTTGCGCCGCGAGTGCGCCGCATTCTGCGCCGCGCTCTTCGGTTCGTGCATTCGCCCGATCATAGTCTGTGTCCGTCACTTGCAGGTAATGCTTGAGAGCGATTCGCGGCGTATTGCCCAGCCAGGAGGTGACGACGTGAATCGGGTAGTCGGCGGCCAGCTCCGTCTCGCGGCTTGCCCTCAGGGCGTGGAACAGCCGCGGCCAAGGTTGCAGACCGGCCCGCTTAAGCAGCCGCTCGAATTGCGTTCGCAGGTTGCAGGAGCGCCAGCCGCGCTTCGTATCGGCTGCTTCGCGGTAGTCCGCATCGACGACGTACTCAGCTCCGTCAGCCGCCTGTTCGAAGGCGTCGGCCAAGATGGTCCGCAGCTCGGGAAAGAGCGGGATCGTCCGCGTTCCCTTGCCCGGATGATGCTCGGTCTTCGGCGACTGCACGACGATCCGGCCCGCTTCCCTATCGATATCCTGCCAGCGAACAGAGAGCACTTCGCTGGGGCAACGCAGGCCACCATAGCGGGCTAGCCCAATGATCGTGCGCCACGTCGGGTTGCAGACCGCCAACACTCGCTCCGTGGCTTCGCGGCTGACAAAGTGCTGCCGGTCCGCGCGGAGCACGGCCTTGGCGGACACTTCAGCGAACGGGTTGATCGTGGCCAGCTTGCGTTTTTTGGCCGCGCGAAAGAACATGCGGGCGAATTGCAGCCGCTTGTGGACCGTGGTCGGGGCCAGCTTCTCGCTAATCAGGAACAACTTGAAGTCTTCGGCGTCCCCTTCGCTGATCTCGGCCAAGGCGCGGCCAGCCCCGAAGTGATCGATCAGGTTGCGCACCACTTGCTGCCAGACTTCCTTGGTTGCCGGCTTCACGTCGATCCGGCGCGCCGTGTAGTCTGTTAGGAAGGGCCCGAGCAGTGCGATCGTGGGCCGCTCCGTTCGCGGGACCAGCCCCACGGCTGCCAGCTTCTCGGCCAGCGAAGCGTCGAGGCCCGCCACCCATCGCGACGTATCGGCGTCGGGGGCCTGGCCGGTCAGCTTGGCGGCGAGCAGGTGTTCGATCCGCAGCTTGACCCCTTCGGCGAACCGCTGGGATACCTTGCCGAGTCGAACGGCCTTGCGGGAACCGTCCGCGGCGACGAACTGAATGCGGCGTCGGCCGCCCTGGTCGTTTGCAATACTGGCCACGTTATTTGCCTTTCTGCTGCTTGGTCGGCTTGCGGCCGACACGGATTTGCAGGCACTCGACTAGGGCACTAAGCGCTTCCATCGAAAGCCCTATTGGTCTCAGAAGTGGGCTGTTGCTGGCACGCCGACGCTTACTTTCCTACCCGCGTGATTCGGCGATATGATGTCGGTCTGGAACGGCAAGAACATCGTTGAGCCTAGAACATGACTTCGATTTGGCATC
Organism: Pirellulales bacterium; assembly: GCA_046349955.1. Lineage (GTDB taxonomy): Bacteria > Planctomycetota > Planctomycetia > Pirellulales > JBGAPH01 > JBGAPH01. The sequence goes on from JAXMBI010000010.1 coordinate 92,795, forward strand.
AAGGCGACGGCCAATGGAAGCTCCTCTCGCCAGCCGGATACCCGGACGAAAGGACGCTCCATGCATTTATCGAGTCCGCACCGCAGCTCCTGCCATTGGCCGGCAGGCCCAATGTGCTGATTCTAGGACGAGAAGTGCAGTTGGGCACAGGGTACGCTGATCTGCTCGGCCTCGAGTCATCGGGTAGGCCTGTAGTCATCGAGGTGAAGCTTTCGAGAAACGCAGAGGCTCGAAGGGCCGTGGTCGCTCAGGTCCTGGCATATGCTTCTTACCTCTTCAGGCTTGACCAGGCGGATTTCGAACAAGTGCTGGGTCGGCATCTTCGAGATCGTGGATTTGGGTCGCTGCTTGAGGCGATGACGGAGCTTGATCAGACAGGTGAGTTTGTCACCGATCACTTCGTTGCCGGCCTGAGCCAAAGCCTAACCGAGGGGAGGTTTCGCTTGGTGTTTGTTTTGGACGAAGCTCCAGGCGAGCTCGTTCGATTGGTTGGTTACTTGGAGGCGGTGAGTGATCGATTGACAATCGACCTTATCACTGTGTCGTCGTTCGAAGTTGGAGGAGCGACCGTCGTCGTGCCGCAGCGCGTTGAGCCAGAGCGAGTTAGGGCAGGCATGCCTCGGGGGGAAAAGGAGAGGCGCGATGTAAACGGTCAATTGACTCCTGGGCCGGATCAGTTTTTGGCCTCGATCGAGAGCTCGCCCGAGTCCGAAAGAGCAAAACTTAGATCGTTGTGTGAATGGGCGATTTCCCTTGAGCAGCAAGGCCTCGCGACGTTGGCCACTTTCTGTGGCGTAGCGAATCGGTGGACGCTGCTGCCGCGGTTGCCGACCGAGAAGGCCGGGCTGGTTACCATTTGGAATGAAGGTGGAGGATATTTGCAATATTGGCGATCCGTCTTCGAGCGGCGCGCACCTGCAAGTTTGGTGACCATTGAGGCGATGATTGCTCCCACCAAACTCGGAAAGGGAACGACGTCGTACAAGGTCAGTCAACCCCTGCTTGATGCGCTTAAAACAGCTTACAAGGAGGCGACGGGACTGCGATAGAAACGAACTACGTGGCCTTATCGCTCTAAATCGACCTTCCCATCGGTCGGTCGGCCGAAGTGTACAGGGCGCTCCGCAACCGCTCCAACTCCTCGCCCAGCACCGCCGCCCGCGGCCCCCGCGCCCCGCGGCAAATGTCCGCGCGCAGTGCCGCGAAATACTTGGCCCGATCGACCACCAGGGTAGCCGCGTCCAGCCGCAACCCTTCCGGCAGATCATCAGGCGCGAGCAGCAGCACGAAGTCCGCCAGCCATCCGGGCCAAGGCGGATCAGCAGGCCCCACGGCCGCCGCATCGCCCGCGTGGCGCGACGCAAGCGACTCGCCCGGCCCATCGACCCAAACCAGTCGCCCATCGTGGCGTGAGCCATCGTAGAGCACGACGCGGCCCGTTGTCGGATCAGCACGCTCTCGCCAATCAGCGAAGGGATCAGGAATAGATTGCAGCGCCGCAAGGAGCCCTGCCTTGTGCGCCTTGATCCGATTCAGGAACTCCGGTGTCACCACCGCCTTCGGGGCATCGACCGCCAAGTGACCGTCTCCCGTAGGAACGAGGGTGACGTGCAGGTCCACGCAGGTCGCAAGCAGTTCGGCCAACGTTTCGGTCATACAACCACCTGCACCCGAGGCTCAGGCCCCCCATTTCCATTCCCGTTATTCCCAGAATTGCCGCTTTCGGGCGGTTCCACTGCATTCTGGGAATATCGGGAATGCTTTTCAGCCCTCTCGCTTGCGAAGACCGACGGGTTCACTTCGTAGACCGGCGAGGGCGATCTACCGGGGCCCGTCTTTTGTGAGACTGGCGCTCGCAACCGAATGTACCCACGGTCCTCAAGGACCCGCAGGGCAGGCTCCAGATCGCTGACCCTCGGAAAGCGGTGCTTGAGCTGGTGCTGGCACTCCGTCTTGGAGAACAAGCGCTTTTCGTGGCGGAGAATCCACCAGACGATGCTTTGCGCGTGGACCTCATCAATGCCGTCGAGGGCATTCATCATGGTCAGCACGTACTTGGCGTGCGGGATCAAGTAGCGGCCGATGTGGATGGCGGCGTCGAGATCCCTTGCCTCAATCACCTTCCCCGTGACGTCCCGAGCTAGGTGCAGAACCGCTGCCAACCGGATGGTCCCGCCGGCCAGCTTGCCAGCCCAGTCCTGAATCAACTCCAACTGTCCGCCACCCGCCAACTCGGGCTCGATCTCGCTCTCCCAGGCCTGCAACAGAGCATTGGCATCCTTGGACAGGTACAGCATGGTCTCTGCCGGGACCGCCGTCAGGGAGCGCACCAGACCGTGGTACTGGTGCCGCGTCGTTTGCGACATCGGCTGCGCCCCGATTTTGCGACGCCCAATCAAACTGACGGGCGCCGCATAGAGGAAACGCGCCAGCAATCCCCGACCTCGAAAGGCCGGATTCTTGGCCAGTCCCCGCAGCACTTGCGGTTGAACGGTGTACGCACAGGTCAGCGCAGGCCGTTCCACCAAGAGGGAAAGCCGGGAGACCCGATCAATCCGTAGGTCGTCCCCAGCATGGCCCTTAAGGTAGACGCCGAACTGCGGGAGGCCGTTTTTTGAGTACAGGCCTGCCATCAGGTCGAACACTCCGCCCTCGGCACTCATGCTGGCAATCCGTCCGCCCTGCTCGGCTAGCGTCATCTCCAACTTCTCGGCCGTGGCGTCGTCGACGACCAGTCGGGGGAGAACGGGCAGGGGCTCGTTCGCAAGTTCCGCAGCGAGGACTTCGGCCGCAAGAGCCGCCTCGGCGTCGTCCGTTTCGCCCGCCTTCCTTTCGAGGCGTTTCAACCGAACCTCCTGTTGACGGCGCTCGGACTGGCGTCGGGCCACGTCCGGCCTTGCCGCGGCAATCAGTTCCCGCTCTAACTCGAACAGCGGTTTGGTCGAGTCGGAGAACACGGCTGATTTACGATTCGCGGGCTCGAGCAACACCGTGATATACAGATTCACCGGCTCCACCCACCCTGGCCTAGCTTCAACCTGGGCGTGGCGGGCGATCGCGGCTGAACACACAGCCATCGACACGAGACCGGCTAGGTCAGGCGGAGTCTGGGTTGCGTGGGATTCTTGCTCGACGAACCGCTGCAAGACCTCCGGCAGAACTTCCGTGGGGAAGGGCGGGAGGTCGATCAGGTCGAAGCGGACGAGCGGCGGCCAGGGCTCCGCACTCAAATTGCCGAACGGGGCATCGGTCGCTTGGCGGTCAACCATTGTGCCCTCCTTCCGTGGCCTGGAACTGGCTACGGCTGCGCAACCAAGCTTGCAAGCCTTCGACGGGGTACAAGACCGTACGGCCGATCCGGAGGTGGGGAATGTCGCCGTGGTGGGTCCACGACCACAAGGTCCGGTCGCTCACCCCCAGGGCCTTGGCCGCTTCGCGGGGGCGGAGGGCGAGGGGTTCGTATTCTGCCTTCATCGTGCTTGCTCCAGTCACGCTCCCGCGAAGTGCGGTCGCATACCCAAGGCCCAGCGTTCGGCATTTTCTCGCCGAACAGTTGGCCGCTCGCACGAAAACGCCGGGAAAAGCAGGGCCCGGCTGGGGCAAGAAAACCGGCAGGGTGTTCGGCATCCGATGCCGAACGATCGAACAGCGAACGGCTATTCGTCCTCGCTGTCGTGACGAGCGTCGGGAGATCGGCCGTACAAGTTACGCGGGGAGATATCCCCATTGAGGGCTTGGAGGGCCAGCCCAATCCCACGCGGCTGCCGGCAGCGCGCCTTGTAGGCGTCGTATCCGCCGAACTTTGCCTTGAAGAACGTGGAAACGGTGGACGTTGACGCACCGATCTTGGCCGCCAACTCGTTGTTGCCGAGGGGTTCAAAATTGAGGCAAGACCCGGCTTGGTACTTATGGTGCAGCGAGAGCGCCGCAATGATCTTCGCGCCAGCTCCACCTCTCGGTGTACTCTTCTTGGGCCTCGTCGTTGTGGGGCTCGATGTCACCTTCCCCTCGGTCAGCTCCGGCTGGTCCGAGCGTTGCTTTGCCCAATCGAGAAGCGACCGTGAGGCCGCAGTGATAATGCCTCGGTAGGGCCAGACTACCTTGTCCGAGACACAGTGGGGATCTAAGAGGCTATCCGGAAACCGCTCTTGGCGTAAAGTCTGGTTACGGCGCAGATTAGTGGCTTCTGTGGTTGCTTTACCAAGGAGCTGATGATGGACGCGCTGGCACGGAAGCCTTATCCGACGGACCTGACGGATGCGCAGTGGGAGTTGTTGGAGTTGGTGTTGCCGGCGTACGAGCCCGGCCCGCAGGGGGGGCGTCCGCGCGCGGATCTGCGCGAGGTGGTGAACGCCATGTTGTACCTGAATCGTAGCGGCGTGCAGTGGGACATGCTGCCGCACGACCTTCCGCCCAAGAGCACGGTCTACGACTACTTCGCCGCCTGGCGCAACGATGGCACGTGGCAGATGCTGCTCGACGCCCTGCGCGGAGCGTATCGCGAGTTGAACGCGCCGAGTGAGGAGCCATCGCCCAGCGCGGCCAGCATCGACAGCCAGAGCGTGAAGACCACGGAGCTGGGCGGCGAGCGAGGTTACGACGGCGGCAAGAAGATCAAGGGCCGCAAGCGGCATATCGTCGTCGACGCCTTGGGGCTGTTGATGGCGGTGGTCGTGACCGGCGCGGGCGTCGACGACGCGGCCGCGGCGCCGCAGGTGTTGGCTCAACTGCAGCAGCGGCAGTATCCGCGTCTGGAGGTCGTGTGGGCGGACAACAAATACCACAACCATCAACTCGCGGCCTGGAAGGCTCGGCAGCGCTCGTTGCCCTGGAGGCTCGAGATCGTCCGTCGGCCAAGGGCTGCCGAAGGCTTCGTGTTGTTGCCCAAGCGGTGGGTGGTGGAGCGGACGTTCGCCTGGCTCGGACGATCACGCCGCTTGAGCAAGGACTATGAAGTTCGCACCGATTCCAGTGAATCCATGGTGCGCATCAGCAGCATCCACCTGCTCCTGCGAAGACTCGAGCCATCCACTCGCTATGCAACCTTCCAGCACCAACTTGCAGCCTGAGAAGGTTGCCGGATAGCCTCTAAGGACACCGAATGTCGAATTCCCCACAGATGCAGGCAGCCCTCTTCCCCCCACGATTCCACGGTATGAAGCAGTTCGCGGCACACAGCTCGCCACTCCACCAAGTCCAGCCGCAGCTTTTCCTCGACCGGCGTCGAGCCAAAATCGGACAGCGATGAAATCGCACTCGTGATCAGGGCTTCGACATGCTGTAGGTCGCTAGCGCTTCCGCACTGATCGCTGAGCTGAGCAAGACTTTCGATCGCCGCTACGGCGTCCGGCGACAGGTTCGCTGTGTCGATGGGCCAGTTCGGTCCAAATGTCCAGAACGGCCGGCTTTGAAGATAGCGATCTCCCCCAGGGCGGCCAGAATGCATGAAGTCACGGCGATTGGCCAACTCTTCGAAGGCCCCTGGGAAAGACTCAAGGGCATCGACGAACTGGAGCACTGCTTGAATCAGGGGGCTGCGCATTTCGCTCGTCAGCGTCCAAGTTGGGAAAATCTGCAATGCTCGATTCCAGCTCCATGCAAGCGCACTCCAGTCGCTCCAGATGCTCACGTAGAGAAAGGCCCACTGAATCCATGACACTCTGGCTCTGTCGAAAACCCCTTGCTGGCTATGGCCTGCTAGCGGGGGTGTGAATCGTAGAACGGCTGGAGGGCACAGCGATGTCCGCCATGAGCCGTTCTCTGAGCGTGTGTTGCAAGAGGCGTTGCAGGTGTCGCGGCGCGTGTTGCGGCGTTTCTCGAATCGCTTCAGCCCTCACAAGTTCACGCAACCGCAGTTGTTTGCCTGTCTGGTCATGAAAGTTCTCAAGGCGGGATTATCGCACGGCCGCGCGGCTGTTGGCCGACAGCCCCGATCTGCAAGGAGTGGATCGGTCTCGCGCACCCGCCCCATTACACGACGTTGCACAAAGCGTCCCAGCGACTGCTCCGCGCCGAGCGGGCACGCCGTCTGTTGCAGGCGGAGTTGGCCCGCGAAGCCGTCTGGGGTTGCTGCGGCCCGCGCGTGGAGACCGCGGCGATCGACGGCACCGGCCTGCTCGCCCAGGCCGCCAGCCATCACATCCGCGCGCAGCAGAGGCCGAAAACGCCGGGAAACACAGGCCGCGACGAGCAACGCGCGGCGTCGACGTTGGCCAAGCTGATGGTGGCCTGCGATTGCGGCAGCCACTTGATCGTCGCGATGCACGTAGAGCGTGGTCCGGCGAGCGACACGCGGCGTTTTCTGCCGCTGGCGTGCGATCTGTACGACGAGGCGCGGCCGCGAGTGCTGGTGTGTGACGCAGGCTTCGACGCGGAATGGATTCACACGGCCTGCCGCGACCTGCTGGATATTCGCAGCTTGATCCCCGCCAAGAGCCGCGGAAGCGGCCGCGGCCCGCCGCGCGGGAAGCGCCGCCGTTGGATGGCCAGCCATCTGGAACAGACCCGCTACCACGCTCGCTCGCAAGTCGAAACCGTCTTCAGCATGTTGAAACGCCGCCTCCGTGACACGCTACACGCTCGTAAACCGTGGGCCCAACACCGCGCCGCCCGACTCAAGGTCCTCGTTCACAACCTCCTGATCCTGGCCCGCTACAGGCTGGGTTTTCTACAGAGCCTGACACTCTCCATTGCGTAAGGGGCTATTGGTCATCTCGGCACCAAGCGGACGTGCGATCACTTGCGACCCATGCGGGGTCCTCTGCGATACTACGCAATCTGGGGGCGATTTCTTGGGTGCCGAGGATCGGGGTTGCCGCAATAGCTTTTGGTTCGGCTTTGCGAGAAGGAGGGCTCGATGGACATTCACGCATCGAAGCTTATAGTCTTACGAAGTAAAGGTAGAGGGGTAACGCTTTACCTTGTAAGTCAATGCCGGGCAAGCACAAAGCCTTAATTGGGCTTGCTGTTTTGGCCGAGTAAAGCGCCCGAACGCCACGCTGGCGTCTCAGGCATAAGCCGATATACAACGGGTTTAGGTCGAGTCAGTGGTGCCTGGCCGATCTGGCCGATAAATAGGTCGATCATATGAACGCGGGTTCGTAGACACTTGGTTGGTGGGAGATCCTGCCTATTCTTGTATCAAGGCTGCCCTCGTAATGCAGCGTAGATCGTCGGCCTGCTCAACTCGACTGCCTTGGCAATGTCCACGACGGACCGACCGGCTGCATGCATGGCCTTGATCGCTGCGACCTTCGCCTCGGTCAGTCGAACTCGGGTTCCTTTTCGACGGCCACCCCAGGTCTTGCCGGCTGCTCTGGCGGCTTCGATACCGGCCCGCTGACGCTCGCTGCGAACCTCGGTCTCGTAGGCCGCCACGGATGCCAGCACGTTGGCCATGAGCCGGCCCGCTGGCGTTTCCAAGTCGAAACCGTCCTTGAGGCTGACCAGGCCCACCTTGCGCTGGCGTAACTCGTCGAACAGGCCGACCAAGCCCTTCGCAGTGCGTCCCAGACGGTCGAGGCGCCAGACGACCACCGTCCCAATCTCGCCCGACTCGACTCCCGCCCACAACTCCTGCCAGGCCGGTCGGTCCATGGATTTGCCGCTGGCAGTGTCGCGGTACCAGCGCGCTGGCGTCTCCAGAGTCTTGCACCAGCGCTGAAGTTCAGCCTCCTGTCCTCGCAGGTCCTGAGTGCGGCTGCTGACCCTGAGATAGATCCCCGTTTCCATGCTGTTCTCGCTTGTTTTGTAAGAACCGCGGTCGGACGATGGCCTGATTGACCATGGTCAACCGCGTTCTGGAAGGTTGGATGTTTACACGCAGCGTTGCGCCGCGGTGTCGTCGTAAGTCGTTTCAAAGGGGATGGCGAACGGCCCAGCGGCGCGGTCAGTTCAAACTTGACACCGACCGGCCGCTAGACCGTTTCGCACACTGGACACTTTGGCTACTGAGACATGTCGCCGGCTTCGATGGCCTGGAGCATGGCCCGCAGGTTGTTGCGATGCTTCTGGGCCAACTTGATGTAGGCGTCGAGCGGCTTCCCATCGAGGCCCGCAGCTTGGGCGATTCTCAGGGCACGTTCGGCGAAGGGCTTGGCCAGGGCGATTGCACCATAACTTAGGCTCCGAAGAGGAGTTCTTGCAGATAGTCTTCGCTCCAGCCAGCGCAGAGGCGTTTGTTCTTGAGGCCCAGCTGTTTGGTGTGGTTGTTCTTGAGCAGGCTGAGGGCCGCGCGGCGGAGGATGCTGGCGTTGGCGTCGACGTGGCCTTTGCGGAGCCGCGATTGATCTTCGCCGAACGTGACGTCGAGCTGCCAGTGCAACCGGTTCTCGATGCTCCAATGGCCGCGAACGGCCGCCGCAAAGCTCCGCGCCGTCAGCTTGCGGCTGAGAATGTAATACCGCGCCTCGACATGATGCTTTCCTTCGCGCTCCACTTCACAGGTCACCAGGCCGATCGCCTTCAAGTTCTGCCAACGCCGCGCATCCGGCAGATCGTCAGGGCGATTGCGCCATCTTGGGTAGTCTGGCATAACTAGGGGCTGGTGGTCGTGTGTTTGTGGCGAGCGTGCTCGCTGCCGCGGTCGCCTGTCCTCGCCGGAGGCGCGCGATGCGCAAGACGACCCAGGCCCGAATCGCCACTCACTTCGCCGCGCTCACGGATCCGCGGCGCGGCAAGGCGACCTATCCCTTGATCAACGTGGTCACGATCGCACTGTGCGGCATGCTTTGCGGCGCCGACGACTTCGTGTCGATCGCCGAGTGGGGCCGGCAGAAAGCGCGAACTGGCTGGCCAAGTTCCTCGACCTCTCGGCCGGCATTCCCTCGCACGATCGCTTCAACGCCATCTTCGCCGCTTTGAAGCCGGCCGAGTTCGAACGTTGTCTGTTGAGTTGGATCACCGCGCTGCATGAACTCAGCGGTGGCCAGCTCGTGGCCATCGACGGCAAGACGCTCCGCCGCAGCTTCGACGCCGCCAGCCTCGAAGGCGGCCATCCACATGGTCGCGCCTGGGCCACGGCCAACCACATCAGCCTGGGGCAGGTGGTCGTCGACGCGAAGAGCAACGAGATCACGGCGATCCCCAAACTGCTGCAAATCCTGGAGCTTTCCGGGGCGGCTCGTGACGATCGACGCCATGGGTTGTCAGACCGAGATCGCCCAAGAGATCATCGCCGCCGGGGCCGACTACGTGCTGGCGGTCAAAGGCAACCAACCCACGTTGCACGACGGCATCGTGAGCTTCTTCGACCAGCACTGGAAGACGAGTTCGCCCGCGTGAAGGTCAGCCGACACGCGACGCAGGAGAAGGGGCATGGGGCGCGTGGAGCAGCGTCAATACGCGGTGTGCGCCGTGCCTGACGATCTGCCGGATGGCGGCGTTGGCAGAACTTGAAGGCGATCGGCCTGGTGACCTGTGAAGTGGAGCCGCGAAGGAAAGCATCATGTCGAGGCGCGGTATTACATTCTCAGCCGCAAGCTGACGGCGTGAGCTTTGCGGCGGCCGTTCGCGGCCATTGAGCATCGAGAACCGGTTGCACTGGCAGCTCGACGTCACGTTCGGCGAAGATCAATCGCGGCTCCGCAAAGGCCACGTCGACGCCAACGCCAGCATCCTCCGCCGCGCGGCCCTCAGCCTGCTCAAGAACAACCACACCAAACAGCTGGGCCTCAAGAACAAACGCCTCTGCGCGGCTGGAGCGAAGACTATCTGCAAGAACTCCTCTTCGGAGCCTAAGATGGTGCAATCGCCCTGGGCAGATCGTCAGGCACGGCGCACACCGCGTATTGACGCTGCTCCACGCCCATGCCCTTCTCCTGCGTCGCGTGTCGGCTGACCTTCACGCGGGCGAACTCGTCTTCCAAGTGCTGGTCGAAGAAGCTCACGATGCCGTCGTGCAACGTGGGTTGGTTGCCTTTGACCGCCAGCACGTAGTCGGCCCCGGCGGCGATGATCTCTTGGGCGATCTCGGTCTGACAACCCATGGCGTCGATCGTCACGAGCGCCCCGGAAAGCTCCAGGATTTGCAGCAGTTTGGGGATCGCCGTGATCTCGTTGCTCTTCGCGTCGACGACCACCTGCCCCAGGCTGATGTGGTTGGCCGTGGCCCAGGCGCTGACCATGTGGATGGCCGCCTTCGAGCTGGCGGCGTCGAAGCTGCGGCGGAGCGTCTTGCCGTCGATGGCCACGAGCTGGCCACCGCTGAGTTCATGCAGCGCGGTGATCCAACTCAACAGACAACGTTCGAACTCGGCCGGCTTCAAAGCGGCGAAGATGGCGTTGAAGCGATCGTGCGAGGGAATGCCGGCCGAGAGGTCGAGGAACTTGGCCAGCCAGTTCGCGCTTCTGCCGGCCCCACTCGGCGATCGACACGAAGTCGTCGGCGCGCAAAGCATGCCGCACAGTGCGATCGTGACCACGTTGATCAAGGGATAGGTCGCCTTGCGCGCCGCGGATCCGTGAGCCGCGGCGAAGTGAGTGGCGATTCGGGCCTGGGTCGTCTGCCAACGCAAGCGTCTCCGGCGAGGACAGGCGACCGCGGCAGCGAGCACGCTCGCCACAAACACACGACCACCAGCCCCTAGTTATGCCAGACTACCCAAGATGGCGCAATCGCCCTGAGGGCTTGGCCAAGTCCCGCCGGGCCAGGTCCAGACGGATGCAGCGGGACAAAAGAGGGGAAGTGTCCTCATGGTCCTCGAATAGCAGGTCCTGCCCTTCGCAGGTCGTGGTGAAGACCCAGACGACGTGGGCAGGCAACCGTTCGAGCATGACCAGCAGTTGCCGGATGGCCGGCTTGCTGAGGCCGTGGGCTTCGTTGACCAAGTAGGCCCGGCCGCCTTTGCCGAAGCCCCTGGTGGCCATGCTTCGCTCGATGTCCCGCAGGCGAGCGGCCGAAAGGTCCGTGGCGTCGACTTCCTCAATGGAGAACTCGTCGGCGACTTCGCTGGCAATCAGCCGAGCAATGGTGGTTTTGCCGCTGCCCGATTGACCGGAAAGCCAGTAGGACCGTCCCGCCAAGCCACGTTGTCGCAGCAAAGCCAGCTTGTCGAGGACTTTGTCTTGCCCAACCACGTCGGCCCAAGTCTGGGGGCGGTATTCTTCGTGAAGTTGCATGGTCACACGCTCCCTTCTGCCCGCAGGGCTTCAGCGGTGTCGAGAATGAGGGCCACGGCATCGCAGCTCCGCTTCAGGACCCGTTGACAGGCTGATAAGGCCTCGATTCCGGCCTCTTGGGCATAGGCTGCCACGTACTCCCAACAACCACCACGATCAGCCTGTTCGGGCTTGCCCAGCACTTCGAGGAGGATGGCGCCGCCCAACTCGGCAACGGTCTCAGAACGCCAATGCTGGCCACGTTCGACCAGTTGCCCCAGACGGTCATCGGCAGCGTGCAACAACTCATGGGCCCAGGTCGAAAGGTTCTCAACTCCCAGGGCGATGGATTGCCCAAGCTGGTAGCGTCCCTGCGCAGCCCCAGGACGGCCGCCAAACGCTTCCACGCTCAAGCCCCAGCTACGGGCCACTTCGAGCAGGGGCAGGGACTCAAGCCAAGCAGCAATGGCCGGATCAGCCGGGGGCAACGGCGCTCCATCGGTCTGCCCGAGGCCGAAGACGACGGCATGCTTGAAGCCACAAAGGTAGCTCCGCTCTTCTTTCTCACCCGTTTCGGCGTTGTTACGGTCGCTCTTCTTCACCAACGGGACCAAGATGGGAAAGCCCTTCTGGCCCTTCATCACGTGTCGGCCCACGGCTTCCCACTGTCGGTAGCCACGGGCATCGGAATGCCCAAGCAGGGCCACCAGGAGCTGATTGGACCAACTCCAGGAGCGGCAGGGCACGTTGTCCCTTCGCCGGATGAAGACGGGCGCCAGGGCCTTGGGCAGGTTCCCAGCTTGGAACGCTGCCAGGATGGCTTGGGCAGCTTGCTCCGCTTGGCCGCAGTAGCGGACTCGGGATGGATTGGCGCACGGAGGCGCAGCAGATAGGGTGGACATGTTCGGACCTTCTAGAGAGGTTCGGGCCACGCCCCCGGTGGCTGCAACCACGCGGGGGCATTTTCATGCGCGGACTACAGTAGCCCGGCTGCGAGAGAGTATATTCGTCCTATCGTCCGCGTCAACAGAATTGTGTACTTCTGTTTTACACTCGCTTGATGCGCCCCATCGCACCAATGCACAGAGGGTTGCAATCGAACGACGTGTAAACAGCGGGCAAACAGCGCGCGAACAGCACTCAAATGGCCAGACTCACGTAGGGCGCCAACCCGATGAGCAGACCGTCGAGGCCAACCTGCCGAGCGCCAAGGGCGGGTCACCAGATGGCCGCGGGGTGCCCCGGTGGGCCCCCATGGCGGCCTGTCATATTGATGACATATGCCTCGGGAACTTTTCACCAACACGCCGAGTACCCGTAAATTTACAGGTGGCCCCATTCCCTTCCGTAACAACGAGGGCCCCGTCGCTGGCTGAAGTTGGCCTCGCGTGGTCACTAACGAAGCTCATGGTCGTCCCCAATTCATCCAGGTGATGCTCATTTGCAGCACCGTCGCAATCGACACCCAGACAAAGTACGGCACTTGAGCCACGGCAACCCAGCGGTAGTGCCGCCAGATGGCAATCATGCACCACAGAATCGTCGTCCAGACGATAACGATGTCTACCGCCGCCAGCGGTAAGTTCCGCATCCCGAACTGGATCGGCGTGAAGATCAGGTTCGCCACGAGATTGATGGCGAATGGCCACGCCACCAGCCAACAAACCTTGCCGCGAACCATCTGCACGAACACGAAGCCGAAGCTAATCAGAATGATCGGGTAGAGAACCTGCCAGGTCAGACCGATAGTCGCTGGGGCCGGCGTCCAGGTGGGCTTCGCCAGGGCGGTGTACCATTCGAGCCAAGGCACCGGAGAGTCCATCGAAGTGCTGTGCGGGTCCGCTCAACAAACTGCCAGACGGCGAGTGGCCGCGACGAAGAACGTACTCTATCCTGCAACTGAGAACCTGGGTATCTCGGCAGGGCGATTGCGCCATCTTGGGTAGTCTGGCATAACTAGGGGCTGGTGGTCGTGTGTTTGTGGCGAGCGTGCTCGCTGCCGCGGTCGCCTGTCCTCGCCGGAGGCGCGCGATGCGCAAGACGACCCAGGCCCGAATCGCCACTCACTTCGCCGCGCTCACGGATCCGCGGCGCGGCAAGGCGACCTATCCCTTGATCAACGTGGTCACGATCGCACTGTGCGGCATGCTTTGCGGCGCCGACGACTTCGTGTCGATCGCCGAGTGGGGCCGGCAGAAGCGCGACTGGCTGGCCAAGTTCCTCGACCTCTCGGCCGGCATTCCCTCGCACGATCGCTTCAACGCCATCTTCGCCGCTTTGAAGCCGGCCGAGTTCGAACGTTGTCTGTTGAGTTGGATCACCGCGCTGCATGAACTCAGCGGTGGCCAGCTCGTGGCCATCGACGGCAAGACGCTCCGCCGCAGCTTCGACGCCGCCAGCTCGAAGGCGGCCATCCACATGGTCAGCGCCTGGGCCACGGCCAACCACATCAGCCTGGGGCAGGTGGTCGTCGACGCGAAGAGCAACGAGATCACGGCGATCCCCAAACTGCTGCAAATCCTGGAGCTTTCCGGGGCGCTCGTGACGATCGACGCCATGGGTTGTCAGACCGAGATCGCCCAAGAGATCATCGCCGCCGGGGCCGACTACGTGCTGGCGGTCAAAGGCAACCAACCCACGTTGCACGACGGCATCGTGAGCTTCTTCGACCAGCACTTGGAAGACGAGTTCGCCCGCGTGAAGGTCAGCCGACACGCGACGCAGGAGAAGGGGCATGGGCGCGTGGAGCAGCGTCAATACGCGGTGTGCGCCGTGCCTGACGATCTGCCGGATGCGCGGCGTTGGCAGAACTTGAAGGCGATCGGCCTGGTGACCTGTGAAGTGGAGCGCGAAGGAAAGCATCATGTCGAGGCGCGGTATTACATTCTCAGCCGCAAGCTGACGGCGCGGAGCTTTGCGGCGGCCGTTCGCGGCCATTGGAGCATCGAGAACCGGTTGCACTGGCAGCTCGACGTCACGTTCGGCGAAGATCAATCGCGGCTCCGCAAAGGCCACGTCGACGCCAACGCCAGCATCCTCCGCCGCGCGGCCCTCAGCCTGCTCAAGAACAACCACACCAAACAGCTGGGCCTCAAGAACAAACGCCTCTGCGCTGGCTGGAGCGAAGACTATCTGCAAGAACTCCTCTTCGGAGCCTAAGTTATGGTGCAATCGCCCTGGGTATCTCGGCAGTTGCTCCTCGCTTGTACCCCAGACATAATCATGAGTCCGCTGGCCGAGTCGCCGGCACAGTGAATGCCACATTGGAGTAAGTAGCAGATGGCCCGCAAGAAACAATCCAAATCCGACGCTATCCGTGCCGCCCTTGCCGAACTGGGGGCGGAGGCCCGGAACCGGGACGTCATTGAGAAACTGGCCGGGGAGAAGGTCAAGGTCTCGGCCCAGATGGTCAGCACCGTCAGGGCTCGGATGAACGCTCCCAGCACAAACGGTCACCGCAAGCCAGGGCGACCTGGTCGTAAGCCTGCCCTCGGAACTGTCTCGTTCGCTGGTCTTCTGGCGGCCAAGGAGTTGGTGGCTGCCACCGGGTCTGTCGCTGAGGCTAAGTCGACGCTCGAAGTGCTGGGCAAGCTCCAGTAAGACACTCTCTTGCACGCATTGCGACCATCAGGCCAGGGCGGCCGACGAGAAAGGTCGCTATTGTGCGTTCGAGGCCCACTCGACACCATAGCGGCTGAATCAACGCCAGTACGCCATGGATGGCCCAGATGCTTGCATCCAGACTCTCCGCAACTGCTGTACTATTGCTCTCTACGACGGCCGCAGTTGCTGATCCACACTCTCGCTTCATGCTCTTGCCGCTTAGGGCAAATGCCGTAGAGGCTTCGTATGCCGCTGCGATTGATGGCAGCGGTAAGAAGGTCGTCGGCTACACGGATGTGCAACCTGCCTCCTGGATCGTTGACGGAAGCCATTCCCAGTCGCCGCATATCTTGCAAGACGACTACCCGCTATGGGGCGCTGCCAATGGAATCTCTCGGGATGGCGAGGTAATCGTGGGCTGGAACGCCCCGAACGCCTTCCGGTGGACAGAATCGGGCGGGATGGAGAATCTAGGGCCCGGTGAAGCTTTCGCGGTCTCGAACGACGGAATGACCGTTGTCGGCGATTACTTCGATGAGCATCACCTTCGGAGTCGCGCGATGCGCTGGACACCAGCCGGAAAAACGGACTTGGGTGAAGGGGCTGCCCGAGCCGTGTCCGCCGACGGGCAAGTGACTGTCGGCTGGGACGGCCATAATCATGCAACGTTGTGGGAAGATGGCCTGACAAAGGTACTTTGGTCCCCAGGAATTGCCCAAGATATTTCGGCCGACGGTTCCATCGTGGTCGGGGGCAACATGCTTTGGACGCGGGCCGGAGGGGCGAAGCCTCTCGGCCCTGAGCTACTCACACTGAGTGCGGTGACGGATGACGGTTCGTTGATTGTCGGAAGCCAAATTGGCGGCGCAATTGAGTGGCGCCCTTCGCGCGGAGTGCAGGACCTTGCCACCGTACTGGTTCGAGATTATGGACTCGGCAACCAACTCGGTGAACTCGACCTGGAGTATGCAACAGACGTGTCACCCACTGGCAACGCCATCGTGGGGTATTCTGGAAACTCAATCCCGTGGGTCGTCCAGCTTGTAGACCCTTTGCTGGGGGATGCCAACTTCGACGACCGCGTCGACCTCAATGATTTTGGCATCCTGAAAGCTCACATTGGCAGTGGGCACTGGCGCGATGAAGGCGACTTCAACCGTGACTTGCGAGTCGACCTAACCGACGTCGGGGTTCTAAAGGACAACTTCGGAAGGGTCGCCGGCGTTACGACGGTAGTTGAACCGGTCCCGGAACCAGCGGGCCTACTCCTTGCAACGTTGGCAGCTGCCCTCCTTGGCTTGGCAAGACTCAGATTGGTCCGGCGATAGGACCGTATTACGGGTATCGACCGCGGTATTCTTGCGGTTGCCGCGACCTTAGCTCATCGGCCCCGCGCGATGGTTCCCTGGTCTGCCTCTTCCCAGGTCAGTGCAGTCTGGTCGGTCTCCAGGCCCATGGTTCGCCTCAGCCAAGGTCACTTAGAGTAGTGCACCCATACAGCCGAGAGCGTCGGCGTTAGCCGTGATGACTGCGTACCCTTCGATTGCCGCACCTGGATTTCGGATCCAGATTTCGAAATAACACCGCCAGAAAGTCGAAGCGCCGATTCGACCTCAGGTCTGAATGACTCCTAATGAAGATGCGACGGATTATCGGCCTTTGTCTTGCCCTCCCACACGGGACTCATGTTTCGCCCGCCGCTGAGTTGCGTGACCTGGAAACCAGAGCGCTACCACTCGGCCATCGTCCCGACCTTTGTCGCCAACCACAGGCCATGAGCAGCCCAACCACGCCAAGAATCAGCGAGCTGGGCTCGGGGACAGACGATTTGCCAGTATGTCCGAAGTTGGTTTTCAGAATTCCGAAGTCATTCAGATTGACCACGGCATCTCCGTTAAAATCGGCTCTGTAGAAAACCCAGCCTGTAGCGGGCCAGGATCAGGAGGTTGTGAACGAGGACCTTGAGTCGGGCGGCGCGGTGTTGGGCCCACGGTTTGCGAGCGTGCAGCGTGTCACGGAGGCGGCGCTTCAACATGCTGAAGACGGTTTCGACTTGCGAGCGAGCATGGTAGCGGGTTTGTTGCAGATGGCTGGCCATCCAGCGACGGCGCTTCCCACGCGGCGGTCCGCGGCCGCGTCCGCGGCTCTTGGCGGGATCAAGCTGCGAATATCCAGCAGGTCGCGGCAGGCCGTGTGAATCCATTCCGCGTCGAAGCCCGCGTCACATACCAGCACTCGCGGCCGCGCCTCGTCGTACAGATCGCACGCCAGCGGCAGAAAACGCCGCGTGTCGCTCGCCGGACCACGCTCTACGTGCATCGCGACGATCAAGTGACTGCCGCAATCGCAGGCCACCATCAGCTTCGGCCAACGTCGACGCCGCGTTGCTCGTCGCGGCCTGTGTTTCCCAGCGTTTTCGGATCTCGTCGGCCGCGCGCGGAAGTGATGGCTGGCGGCCTGGGCGAGCAGGCCGGTGCCGTCGATCGCCGCGGTCTCCACGCGCGGCCGCAGCAACCCCAGACGCCGCCCGCGGGCCAACTCCGCCTGCAACAGACGGCGTGTAGCGTCGGCGCGGAGCAGTCGCTGGGACGCTTTGTGCAACGTCTTGTAATGGGGCCGCGCGAGACCGATCCACTTCTGCAGATCGGGCTTGGTCGGCATTGCGAGAAAGGCCGTGCGATAATCCTGCCCCAGAAACTCCTTCATGACCAGGCAGGCAAACAACTGCGGTTGCGTGAACTTGTGAGGGCTGAAGCGGTTCGAGAAACGCCGCAAAACTCGCCGCGACACCTGCAACGCCTCTTGCAACACACGCTTCAGAGAACGGCTCATGGCGGACATCGCTGTGCCCTCCAGCCGTTCTACGATTCACACCCCCGTAGCAGGCCAATGCCAGCACGGTGTTTTCGACAGAGCCTTAAAATCTGCCTGTGCTTGCTTGCGCCGAAGTGAGTCTTGAGTGCTCCGAAATCTGCTAAGTCCACGGCCCCATCTCGATTGGCATGGCTCTGTAGAAAACCCAGCCTGTAGCGGGCCAGGATCAGGAGGTTGTGAACGAGGACCTTGAGCGAGGCGGCGCGGTGTTGAGCCCACGGTTTGCGAGCGTGCAGCGTGTCACGGAGGCGGCGTTTCAACATGCTGAAGACGGTTTCGACTTGCGAGCGAGCATGGTAGCGGGTCTGTTCCAGATGGCTGGCCATCCAACGGCGGCGCTTCCCGCGCGGCGGGCCGCGGCCGCTTCCGCGGCTCTTGGCGGGGATCAAGCTGCGAATATCCAGCAGGTCGCGGCAGGCAGTGTGAATCCATTCCGCGTCGAAGCCCGCGTCACACACGAGAACCCGCGGCCGCGCCTCGTCGTACAGATCGCACGCCAGCGGCAGAAAACGCCGCGTGTCGCTCGCCGGACCACGCTCTACCTGCATCGCGACGATCAAGTGGCTGCCGCAATCGCAGGCCACCATCAGCTTCGGCCAACGTCGACGCCGCGTTGCTCGTCGCGGCCTGTGTTTCCCGGCGTTTTCGGCCTCCTGCTGCGCGCGGAAGTGATGGCTGGCGGCCTGGGCGAGCAGGCCGGTGCCGTCGATCGCCGCGGTCTCCACGCGCGGCCGCAGCAACCCCAGACGCCGCCCGCGGGCCAACTCCGCCTGCAACAGACGGTGTGCCCGCTCGGCGCGGAGCAGTCGCTTGGACGCTTTGTGCAACGTCGTGTAATGGGGCGGGTGCGCGAGACCGATCCACTTCTGCAGATCGGGGCTGTCGGCCAACAGCCGCGCGGCCGTGCGATAATCCTGCCCGAGAAACTCCTTCATGACCAGGCAGGCAAACAACTGCGGTTGCGTGAACTTGTGAGGGCTGAAGCGATTCGAGAAACGCCGCAACACGCGCTGCGACACCTGCAACGCCTCTTGCAACACACGCTTCAGGGAACGGCTCATGGCGGACATCGCTGTGCCCTCCAACCGTTCTACGATTCACACCCCCGCTAGCAGGCCACCGCCAGCACGGGGTTTTCGACAGAGCCGATTGGCATCCCCGGGCGCAGGCGTAGCGAGGAATGCGATGCCTGCCGGTCCCGCAGCCGAATCAAAGCTTCCAAGCTCCTGCCCGGTGGCTACGTCGAACATGACAACTTTGTCGTTGTAGTAGCTTGTAACGAACATAGTGCTGTCTGCAAATAAGAGCGAGTTCGCTCCAAAAAGGTCGTTCGGGACAGTGTTCCATCGCGCAGCCTGGCCGCCCTCAGGCCCCACGACGTAAATCGTATCGGGGTCCGACCCGCCATACCCGGCGGCAAATGTGTAGTTCGCGAAATAAAAGCGACCATCAGGTCCTTCGGCGACGCCAAAAGGCTCGTGCAGGTTGGAGGTATGGGCCGTCACCTCTCCGGTAGTTAGATTGAGTACGCCCGCCGTGTTTCTCTGGTCTCCGTCGACCGTAAGCACGACAAGCAGGCGGTCATCGGAAAGTAGATGAAGCCCCCACGTCTGGGCTCCCAGGTCGTACGAATGAAGGAGATCTCCCGTTGGAGAATACTCCTTGACCGACCGATCGACTTGATCAGAGACGATGGCATTCCCGTGGCTATCGAAAACGATGTCGCCGGCGGTGTTGAAGCCGGAGGCAAAGGTGTCGACGTACTCACCCGTGTCGCCGTCGAATCTCTTCACAGAGGTTTGATCGCAGACGTAAAGCAGGCCATCCGGGCCAAACTGGGCGCCCTGAGGATGGTACAGCCCCCCAGAACCGCTAGGGACGAAGTCGCGAACGAATTTGCCTTCGAGCGTGTATTCCTTTACATCGTTGGATTTCTCTCCAGTAATGAAGAGGTAGCCCTCGTTGGGGGACTTCGCGCCATCCTCGAACCCCACCGTGTAGCCGCGCGATTCGGGCGTCGCTCCGTCCGGCATCAAGACGTCCGTCAGTTCAAGTGAGTTCTGAAAGAATCCTGCCGTCAGTCCTTCACGGCCGTACGCCTCGGAGCGGAGTCGGTAGCTGATGGGAAATGAGCCGTCTTCGCTGACGGCGACTGCCTGTGACAGATTAATCGAGAGCGGGTACAGGCCAGATTCGACAAAGAGAAGATCGCTATCCAACTGGAAATCGCCGAATTTGATGTCGCCCTCGTGCAAGCTGCCGTATTTGCCGACTGAGATAAGCCCAGCCAGCTTGCCCTGTAGGTTCAACGTTTTGGGAAATGGAGCTGGTCCGGTTAACTGACCACGTCGGTCGATGCTGATGTAGGCGGAGGCTTCAGCCAGTTCTGGGATGAATCCAGACGGGACATCGACCGACGCGGACAGGCGGATGTGCCAGTCGTTGCGCACTGCGAGGCTCGCTCGCGTTACGAATGCTGGTGACTCCGCATCGCCAATGAATTCCCCCAGACCCTCGAATTCCGGAGTTACTGGAACCCCTTTTTCCATACGCCCTTCGAGATAGCCCCTGGCCGTGATGCCGCCCGCCGCGGTGATGCCACGTCCGGTCAAGATGCAGGCCGAGGTCAAGAGAGCTAGAAAACTCAGCCGTAACATGATTGCTCAGGGCTCCATGACCTGCCTTCGGCGGCTTGCTTTGTTTGGCCCCGCCTTGTCCACGTGAGGGGGAGACGGAGATCGGTATAATGTGAGCCCAAGCGAATTGCAAGCACTCACCGCAGCCGGAAGGCTTGGCCTTCTAGCTAAGAACAGGTATCTAGCGGCTCCGAAGTGGTGCAAAGGGTCTTCCCGAGTGCCTGGTGGCGGCCGGGCCGCTCGCTCGTGCCTCCTAGCAATAAGCGTTTGGCAGGAAAGCAGTCCGCTCTTGCCGATTGTCCGATTTGTCGGTGCGGCCCGACCTAACTTTTCACTTTTCCGGGTAGTGCACCGCCATTATCGTTGAATTCGAAAGTCGGACATGCACAAAGTCGATTCCGGGCGGCTTCGAATGCCCGGTCGCTAACCCTAACCGCGTCCGAAGGAGCCCTCTGCGGGCTTTTTCGATGACGCTGACGGTACTCTGTGTCGCACTCGCCCTGGCCTTCGGGTTGTTGCTGCGAACCGACCCGTTCTGAGCACGTGAAACTGCTTCCCTTCATCATCTATCATTTACAGAGAAGTGCTGACGGCATAGGAATCGTGGCGCTCGCCGAGCACTACATCAGTAAGCTTTGGATTCCGACGCACCTTACGCCGGACCAGGAGATGCTTGAAGTGCGTTCGGCGTAGCCTGCTCGTGTGAGTGAGTCTCTGCTCACGTGTCGGGTCCCGTTCAGCGAATCCACCCTCGGGTCAAGAGCGGGCTCATTGCGGGTGGCCTCAAGTGGTCCCTGGGAACTCGGCCTTCAAACTGCTTCAGCCAGTCCAGGACCACCGCCTCAATGCAATCCCGTGCCTGCTCGAATGCTGCCAGTGTGTCGACTTCGGAGGGGTCGGGAATGGGCCAACGCCGTGTGTGGTCTTGCATCCAATCCGGAATCTTTACGGCGTCGTCCAGGGAGAAGACGTAGTCGAAAGGACCTGCAAACCACTGCAACGGTTCCGTCTGTTCATCCCTCCGGTCAAGGCCACGCAACCTCAGCGATTGGATGGTCCTCTTGTCGATGTATGCGATGGACTGGGCTGCGGAAAAAGCCTGAAATCGGTCCCCGGCGTATTTGTGAAGAATCACCGCAGCCATCAGGCTGCATGCGCCGTTGAAGCAGACAAATAGGACCTGGTCCTTTTCCATGACGAGCGTCCGTGTGGGTGGATGAGGCCACATTCTCGCGCAAGGCTGTCGTCGTCAAAGTCGCACGTCGTTTGGCCGGGAATTTAAACTGGCGAGGTGAGGCGCAGGCGGGCCCTGATCTTCGCCCATGTCCTGCTCCGCGAACCGCGTCAGCCAGTCGAAGAGGACGCCTTCAATCAGATCCCGTGCCTCCGCGAACGCCGCTGGTGTGCCCACATCTACCGGATTCGGCACGTCCCAGTCCCTCACTCTGCCGGCCAGGTTGCTCGGCACCGAGACGGACTCATCGAGCACCATGATGTCCCGGAACGTCCCGCCCATGTTCGTGAGGGGTTGAAGCCAAGGCCTGTCCCCTTCGACACCGTGCTCCTGGAGAGCTTCCTTCACCCGCGAGTCCAGGCCGCCAGGATTCGCCGCTGCACAGCAAGGCTCGAATCGGTCTGACCCGTACTTGGCCAGGATCGCAGCCGCCATCAGGCTGCGGGCGCCGTCGGTGCAAACGAAGAGAACGCGGTCCCTGGGCATCGTGCGCCTCCATGCTGAGTGTTCGTGACCACGCCATTCTAGCGACCACTCCGCCTTCCATCCCAGACCCCGCCTTCGCAAGAGAGCAGATGCACTTTCACGCAGAGGTCGTGCAGCTTGTCCCGAGCTTCGACTGAGGCCAGATAGAGCGGATCTCGTTGGGGAAAGCCTCGTTGCTCCATCCTCGCGAGCAATCGATTCAGGAACCCCAGCATCTCAGTCAAGCGGACGTGCAGTTCACGGGCCAGTCGAGGAGTGAGCTGGCTGCTGTCCATCTGGGCCTCGCTTGACGCACTGAACGAACGGCCAGTATGGTAACGAGCGGGTTAGTTTTGGCCAACCAACTGCTGTAAGGCGAGGTGCATCATGTCCCGGCTTGCCCTGACCCTCTTCCTGCTTGGCTGTGCGAGCGTCCTAATCGGCTCTGAGGCCGATGAACTTCGTGAGAAAGCCAGGGCGGTACGGAAGGAGGCCGCGACTCTGGCGGACCGTGGACTCGTGGACGAGGCGGAGAAGCTGGAGCAACAAGCGTTGAGATTGCTCGAAGCGGCTGAGACGAGGGAGCACAGCGCCCCGTGGTTGGGAGGCGAACTCCCGCCGCAGTTCCGTCCCCGTGCCGAAGAACTGGAAAAGGCCGGTCGCCGGCTACACCATCTGCGAGTCGCCGCCGAGAACCTGAAGCTGGCCGGAGCACAGGACCTCACCCACGAGACCCTGAAAAAGGCTGAGGCGATGGAGCGTGAACTTCACGGGGCGAAACAAGCCCTGACCGAGGACATTCGTCGGTCTCAGGGCTTTGACCAGGGACATGTGCTCCAAGAGTTGCGTGCCGAGATTGGTGCGTTGCGAGCCGAGGTCCGAGAGTTGCGTGAGCGGGTCGAGCATCCCTGACGCTGCGGAGCCTTGGAATGTGCGGTCGATTCACCCTGCGGCAAGTTCCCCACGAGTGGGTCAAGCAGCTTGCGCTGCCCATCTTCAGCCCGCGGTACAACATTGCCCCTACTCAGCAAGTGCTCGCGATTCGCCAGCGAGAAGGCATTCGGGAAGCGGTCGAGCTACGTTGGGGCCTGATTCCCTCGTGGGCGGACGATCCGAAGATTGGCAATCGGCTGATCAACGCCCGTGCGGAAACGGTCGCGACCAAACCAGCGTTCCGCCAAGCCTACAAGCGACGCCGCTGCCTGATCCTGGCCGATGGGTTCTACGAGTGGCAAAAGCAAGGCAAGACCAAGCAGCCCTACTTCATTCACCGGCCCGACGACCAGCCGTTCGCCTTCGCGGGGCTTTGGGAGTGGTGGAAAGGCAATGTGCTAGAGATTGCCTCTTGCACCATTATCACTACCGAGGCCAACGAGCTGATGCGGCCTCTGCACGACCGGATGCCGGTTATTCTGCAGTTCAACGAATGAGGTATCGACGCCAGCAAGTGCGTTATACCAGCGCGCAGCTCGTGGTCATTTCGAGACGGCATCGACCGTGACAATGCGGTCCTGAACGCTTACGACTTTGCCGAACGAAATCTTCTTGGCAAAGGCATGCGGGTCGCTGACCGGCGACAACTGGACCGTAATCTGGACAGTCGTCCCGTCGCTTACACGCGACATGGTGCTCCTGTGCGACGGTCCCTCGATCGCATCTTGGAGTGCCTGATGGTATTTGCCCCCATCACTTTCTTGGGCGTTCACGATCACAACGCGAACGGCATCCTGCGGAATCTCTGGCTTCTTGGGGATGGCCGCTGGCGTCTTCGGAACCTCCGTCGGTTCGCCGCCGCACCCCAAAGCCGCCAGAAGCAGAATCGCATGCAGCAGTCGCACCAAAGACCTCGTTCTAGAGTCGAAGGGGAATGAATCACTTTGCCAGCAGGCAGTCGAAGCAACTATTGTCGGCGAACGCCAGAGCCTGCGTCTACTGAGCTTAGAGTGCGTTTACGCTCGGCTTGAACGGGCCTCTGACTCTGGTAGGCTGCCACGGCAACGGTCAGCGGTAGGGTGACTTGCCGAGTTTGGCCGCGGCCTTTTTGTTCGAACTGCTAGGACGGCTGAATGATCCCACGTATTGGCTACGGTGGACGGCTGACGATCAAGCTCCCGAGCGAACCGCGCATTCACCTCGCGCGCGAGTCGGACGCCACGGTTTGGCCTGCCATGTTCGAGGACGGTCGAGCCGCGCCGCTGGTGGAGGTGGTCGTTCCTATCGCTGAATTGGCCAGGGCGATCGAAGTGCTCAGTGATGGGCCATCTCCCTGACGGCCGAACGATTAGCTCCGCTCCACAATCCGACGCCGGAGATCCCCCAGGAACGCATGCGAGCGGGCAAGGCGACCGGTGAGCCGGATCGCGTTTGGGTGGCGTGAGCGGGGCTGTTCGGCGTGCGTGCGGTATGCGCGCCCTTATTGCCAGACCGCACACTCCTGATTCGTGGACGACGAATACAACGGCCAACCTATCGAGTGCGCAGCTTTCTGCTTGCGATCTAGCAACGTTCTTCCAGCGACTAAGCTGCCTTGCCGTATGAATCTCTTGGGGGGGGCAGTCCCCCGACTAACCCGGTGCCGCTTGCCTGAGCGGCACCCTTGGGCGGTCCAGAAGGGTCGGCGGTTTATGGTCCCCGCCGACCCTTCTCAACTAGGGTGCTTCGCTGTGCTCGTCACTACGTTCGTGTGGTTCGTCGTGTCGCTTGCGGTCTGGCTGCTGGCAGTCTCTCGAATCGTTGGCGTGCTCGTGCATTAGCTGCCCGTCCCGCCTCGGCCGCTCCTTCAGCGGGCGCGATGCTATTTCGGCGATGACCGCGCACGCCCTTACAGAGTTCATTCTCCGACGGGCAACTGACGAACATACCTCCGCTCGTCTTCATCGGCGTCTTCGGCGATGACTCCCATGTACCGGGCGCCACAGAAGGTGCATTCCCAGGACGTAGCTGATTCGTCGGGCCTCTTCCGCCGGAGCGGGGAAGGCGCGTCGCAGGTGGTGCATCGTCCAAAGCGCTCTGGGCTGTTCGCGATCATGTCGTGGACACAGACTGCAATCGGGTCACTTGGCCATCTTTCGTCAACGGTATAATCGCGCACTTGCAGGCCGAACAGAGTGCTGGTTCGCACAGACCGGAGGGCCTCTCAAGGCCGGTCAATGTTTTCCCCGAGCTGGCCCACCAGGCGGCCCACCGCGGGCTATCTTGTCCGGTTGGACTTGGACGAACCGGCCGGCAGCGAGGCGTGCCGGCCGGCTTCGTTTCGCCCCTTACCCGACCTCAGCCCCAGGCGGCCACCGGACCAACCCCGGTTGTAAGCGATCGACGAACTGAGTGGGCATCGCGTCGAAGTGTCCGTCCATGCGGCTTGGGGGTCACTTTAGGGCCGTCGACGACACCAGCCGCGCCACTTCCCCGGCCAGGTCGGTGCGGTTGTCGTCATAGAGCGTGAGGATTCTCAGGTTGGCCCGACGGCCGCGCAGTGTCCGCGTGGCTTTGGCCGGCTGCAAGGCCTTCAACGATCTTGTTGTCTTGGACGACACGAATAGTGCAACGGGGGCAGAATAAATGGAAGCTCGGTTTTTCCCCGGTAGCTCGCGCAACCTGAACCGCAACCTAGGGTAGCATGCCCCCCTCTGGTGGGAGTTTTTCCGCATCCGGTGAGCGTGCGTTCTTCATTGATCGAGTGTCTCATGTCCCTCCCCGAGCCCGACGAAATTGTTTCCTCGTTCGTCGAGGAGTCATTGGACCATCTGTCTGCTGTTGAGCAGCAGTTGATGGACATCGAAACTCATGGCGGCGACATCGAGCTAATCAACACCGTGTTCCGGGCGGTGCACTCCACCAAGGGAACGGCGGGCTTCCTGGGCTTTCACAAGATCGGTGGACTTGCACACGCCATCGAGCACGTGCTTGACCTCCAGCGCAATCAAGATCTCGCACCTTCTACGGAGAGCACAACGGCCCTGCTCGCCGCCACGGATCGGCTGCGCGAGCTGCTGCGCGACATAAGCCACTCTAACGACGCCGACATCGATGGGCATGTGCGCGCATTGGAAGCGCTCGTCGAGGGCCCGGACTTTCAAGCCGCAGCCGCTCATTGCGAGACCGACTCCGCGCCTGCGCGGGGTGCCAGCGAACCTAGCCCGCGCGCTAGCGCCGGTCCTGAAACGAGCCTACGAGTATCGCTACGCACGCTGGATCGCCTGATGAGTCTCGCCGGCGAGCTAGTACTTAGCAGGAATCAATTGCTGCAGGTCGTGGAGCAGTGCGAAGCGGTGAAGCTCGGCCCGGTCAGCGCGCGCATCGACCAGGTTACCTCCGAGCTCCAAGAAGCGATCATGCAGTCGCGCATGCAGCCGTTGGCCAACGTGTTTGGGAAGTTCTCCCGTGTGGTCCGCGACCTGAGCAGTCAGTTGGGGAAGCAATGCCACCTCAGCGTAGAAGGCAAGGACGTCGAGCTCGACAAAACCATCATCGAGGCGATCGGCGACCCGCTAACGCACTTGATTCGCAACGCTCTGGACCATGGGATCGAGGCGCCCGCAGTGCGCACCGCGAAGGGCAAGCCAGCGAAGGGCACGATCCGCCTGAACGCCGCTCATCGCGCCGGCCAGGTCTGCATATCGATCTGTGACGACGGCGCAGGCATCGATGCGGCAAGGGTCAAGCGGAAAGCGCTCGAGCAAGGAGTCTTCTCCGCTGAACAACTAGCCGCCATGAGTGAACGCGACGCCCTCCGGCTGATTTTTCACCCTGGCCTGTCAACCGCGGAGAAAGTGAGCGACGTCAGCGGCCGGGGTGTGGGGATGGATGTGGTGAAAACAAACATCGAGCGGCTGGGCGGCAGCGTGGAACTGGAAACACAGCTCGGCCAAGGGACCAAGATCCTAGTCACGCTGCCCTTAACCCTGGCGATCGTTCCGTCGTTGCTCGTGCGCCTGGGCAACGAGCGATTTGCGGTGCCTCAAGCGGCCATCGGAGAACTGGTGCGGATCCGTGCTACCGACATGTTGTCAAGGGTAAATCGAATCCAGGGGGCCGAGGTCCTCCGACTGCGGGGCGATCTGCTGCCCTTAGTCCGCTTGCGTTCCGCCTTGGAGTCCGCTGGGGCCGGGACGACGGATGCGGCGTGTCCCGCCCCGGAATTGCATATCGTGGTTGTGGTCAGCGGCTCGCTACGTTACGGACTCGTGGTAGACGGCCTGCTCGATTCCGAAGAGATCGTACTGAAGCCGCTGGGGCGGCACCTCAAAGACTGCCCGGGGCTGGCCGGCGCCACGGTCCTGGGCGACGGCTGCGTCGCACTGATCCTGGACGTCGGTTCGCTCGCCGCGCTCGCACAGATGAAGCCTCGCGCCGAGGCCACTTCCGACCACGTCGAGGCGCACTCGCGTTCTCAAAGCGATGACGCGCACTCTGCACTGTTGTTCCGAAATGGCAGCGACGAATGGTTCGCCGTGCCGATGTCTTTGGTATGCCGCGTGGAGCGGATCGGGGCGGAGAGCATCGATCACGTGGGCGGTAAGGAGCTGTTGCAATACCGTGGAAGGACGCTTCCGCTCATCAGCCTACACGAGCACATCCGCGCCAAGCCGCGCCCGCATCTGCCTCGATTGCACGTCATCGTCTTCGAGACGGGAGGCCGTGAGGTTGGCTTGGTCGTTCCCGAATTGGTGGACATTCGCCACTTGGATTCCGACGTCGATGCGACGACGTTTCGGGAGCCGGGAGTCGCCGGATCGGTCGTGGTCGATGGACACGTTGTTCGGCTGATCAACCTGTTCGAGCTATGCGAGCTCAGCCTGCCAGAATACAAGGAGACCTTGCCGGCTGCTGTCAGCGCCGGTGGTCGCGCAGCGCGGATTCTGCTCGCGGAAGATTCAGCTTTCTTTCGGAAGCAAGTGGCTGCTTTTCTCGAATCGCATGGCTACGACGTGGTTCCCTGTGAGGACGGGTCAGTGGCGTGGGAATCACTGACCGCGGCCGCCGCAAGCTTCGATCTGGTGGTCACCGACATCGAAATGCCGCGGCTCAACGGATTCGAGCTCTGTCGGCGCATCCGGGACGATGCGCGTTGGTCGTCCTTGCCCGTCATCGCACTCACGTCGCTCGCGGGTCAAGAGGACCTGGATCGCGGGCGCGAGGCGGGGCTCGACGATCATCAAGTCAAGATGGACCGCGACCGGCTACTTGCTTCGGTAGCGCGGTTCCTATCGTCGGGCCGTGGCGTGCCAGCGGCGACGACCGCTCGGTCGACTTCCGCTAAGGCAAGGTAGACCTCCGGAGACTTTCCATGCAGAGCGGGACAAGCCTAGTACCAGACGCGCGGGGAGAAGTTCAGCTGGCGACGTTCCCCCTCGGCGACCTTTGGCTAGGAATCGACATTCGACGGGTCCACGAGATCAACCGCAACCTCCAAGTGACGCGCGTCCCCCACGCGCCGCGGGCAGTCCGGGGCGTGATCAACCTGCGCGGCGAGGTCGTGACGGTTCTGGAACTAGGACCACTGCTGGGAGTGAAGTCGGCGGTTCCCTCCAGTGTCCAGCGCAACGTCATCGTAACTTGGGCCGGCGAACAGGTCGGCCTGGTCGTCGATGGAATCGCCGATGTGCTTAGCGTGGCGGTCGACGACATTGCTACCGTCCCTGAGCATTTGGCCGGCCGCGAGGCCAATTGTTTCCACGGAGTGCATCAGTTCGACGGCGGTCTGATCACCGTGCTCGACGTTGGTCAGGCGTTGGAGTTGGCGACCAGACCGGCGCTTTCCGGCACGCATTGACGCTCCAATCAATCGCGCTGGCGGTCGCTTCGACACGCCCAGCCTCATCCCAAACTGTTAAGAGGTCCCAGAAAGATGCGACTGATCTCTCGCTTGTGGCCGAGGACTCTGCGGGCGAAATTGTTGGCCGTTGTGCTGCCGCTGGCGATCGTGCCGCCGGCCATCATCGGTTTCTGCGCCTTCGAGCGCTCGAAGCGCAGCTTGGTGGAGGAAACGGCCAATCGCCTACAAGTGGTCGCCGAGCACACCATCGATAAAATCGATCGCAACCTGTTCGAGCGGTACGGAGACGTGCAAGCGTTCGCCGCCAATCCCAACGCGCGGGCCACGCCAGACAAGGTCACCGACACCGCCAACTTCTATACGAAGGTCTACGGCATCTATGACCTAATGCTCGTTGCCGACGCCACTGGCAAGGTGATTGCTTGCAACACGCTGGGCCCCGACGGGAGTTCGCATGAAGTCGGCGAGATCGTGGGTTCGAGCGTCGTCGGCGAGGAGTGGTTCGACAAGATCAAGGCCGGAGAAATCAAGCTGGGGCAGTCGTACTACGCTGATCTCGCTGCGCACCCGCGAGTTGCCAAGTTCATGAAGGGGCCCGGATTGTCGCTGGTGTTCGCGGCGCCGATCGTCGACGACCAAGGGCGGGTGAGCCGCGTGTGGGCGAACTTCGCCTCCTGGGATCGGGTGACGGGCGAGATCATGACCGATCTGCAGAAAAAACTGGCTGAAAAGGGCTATGCCACGACCACTTGCCAAGTCATCTCGAAGTCGGGCATCCTGTTGCACGACCCGCGCTCGCAGGACGCGCTCGAAATCGATCTTGCCAAAGCGGGGCTGCATGCCGCCCAGGCCATTGCCGCAGGGCAAAGCGGGCATACGATCGACCAAGACGCAAGCACGGGAGTGGAACAGGTCCAGGGGTATGCCGCTAGTCGAGGGGCGCTGGGATTCCCCGCCTATGGCTGGGGCGTTGTAGTGGGCCAAAGCACGCAAGAGGCGCTGACGGCGGCGCGAGCTCTGGCTTGGTTCGTCGTGGGGTTGTGCGTGGCGACGGGCACGGTCGCGTCGCTCGTTGGATACTTTGTGGCGAGGGCCATCGCCGAACCGTTGGTCCGAGTTCGTCGCGGAATCGTCGCGGGCGCCTCGGCACTCAACGGCTCTTCCTCCCAACTCACCGCCACGGCGACCGAACTGGCGACCGGCGCCGGAGACACGACGATGCAGTCCGCCACGGTGGCCGCCGCGGCCGAGCAAATGTCTGCCAATATGCGCACCATGGCGGCTTCGACGGAGGAAATGTCGAACAACGTCAAGACCGTGGCCGCGTCGATCGAGGAACTCACGGCAAGCGTTGGTGAAATTGCCCGGAACGCCGAGCGTTCCTCGGGCGTGGCTCATCAGGCAGCCAACCTAGCGGAAGTCAGCAACGGGCGCGTGCGCGAATTGGGAACCGCCGCTGACGAGATCGGCAAGGTCATCGACGTCATCCAAGACATCGCCGACCAGACGAACCTCCTGGCTCTCAATGCCACGATCGAGGCCGCCCGCGCCGGCGAATCGGGCAAGGGGTTCGCCGTTGTTGCAACCGAGGTCAAGGAATTGGCCAAACAGTCTGCGACGGCCACCGACACCATTCGGCAGCGGATCCTGGGGATGCAGGATTCCACCAGCGAAACGGTGCGCGCGATCGCCGAAATCAGTGAGGCCATCAAGAACGTGAACGAGGTTGCACGTTCAATCGCGGCCGCTGTCGAGGAGCAGAGCATCGCCACAAAGGAGATTGCCCGCAACGTGGCTCATACGTCGGGCGTGGCCACCACGGTTTCGTTGGGCGTCTCGGAGTCCGCCTCGGCTTGCCAGGAGATCACCAAGAACATTGCCCGCGTGGACCAGGCGGCGAAACAAACGGCTGTGGGCGCCGCGCAGGCAAAGGACGCCGGCTCTCAGTTGCTTGACCTCTCGCACAACCTCCAGGACATGGTGGAACAATTGCAGGTCTAACACACTTCAACCAGGTGGGATTCCGCACCCTGTAGTAGCGAGACCGATCCGTGGCCGGCGGAGTTGTAGGCAATACATTGCGAGTGTTGGTTGTCGCCGCCGACGCGCTGTGCCGCAAGCTGATTGCGGACGCGTTGCGATCGATTTCCGGGGTTGAAGTTGTCGGCATGGCCGCGGACGAAGCCATCGCACTCGAGAAGCTCCGTCAGGGCCAGCCGGACGTCGTCGTGCTCGACGTCGCGGAGGCGGGGCTCGACACTCTCCACCGTATCCGCAACCTTCAGCCAGACACCGAAGTGGTCGGGCTGTGCGGAAACGGGGGAGTCGTCGCGCGAGTCCTCGAGTACGGCGCCCGAGTCTGCATCCCGTTTCCCGGAGGTCGGGCTTCCCCCGAACAGTGTAGGGAACTGAAAAGCAGCCTCAGCGAGGCTCTGGCGGGAGCGGTCGCGCGCCAGCAAGTGCGCAGGGCGCCGCGTCGGTCGCAGTCGCAAGAGGAGTGCGGCTCGCGAATTGCGACATTGCGTCCAGAGATCGTCGTCATTGGGGTCTCGACCGGAGGCCCCGAAGCATTGTCCGAAGTGCTCCCTCAGTTGCCGGCCGATCTTGCGGCGCCGGTGCTGGTCGTCCAGCACATGCCGCCCGTCTTCACGCGCTCGTTGGCCGATGACCTGAATGGCCGCTGCAAATTGCGCGTGCTGGAAGGAGTACACGGGCAGCGGCTCAGCGCAGGCGAAATTCTGATCGCCCCCGGCGGACGTCACATGCGGATCGACAAATCCGCTGCCGGCCTGGTGGCCACTCTGACCGATGACCCGCCAGAAAACAGCTGTCGCCCTTCAGTTGACTACTTGTTTCGTTCCGTGGCCGAAGTGCTAGGGTCGAAAGCCTTGGCCGTCATCATGACCGGCATGGGTTGCGATGGCGCGGCCGGTTGCCGGCTCCTGCACCGCGAGGGGGCGGCCATCATCGCCCAAAACGCCGCCACCTGCGTGATCTTCGGCATGCCGCAATTGCCGATCGCCGAAGGGCTCGCGGAGGTCGTGGCGCCGCTCAAGGAAATCGCCGGACACATCATCAATCGGGTGGGGCACCGAACATGTCTCTCTGCGTAACGCCCAACGACCTGGCTGCGGTGGCCGACCTGGTACGGGACCTTTGTGGGATCGTCTTGGACGACAGCAAGGGCTATTTGATCGAGAGTCGCCTGAGCCAGCTGGCTCAGAGCAATGGCTGCTGTTCGTTCCAAGATCTCGTCGACAAGGCCCGACGCCTGCCCGATGACTCGTTGGCGAATGCGATCATTGATGGGATCACTACCAACGAAACTCTCTTCTATCGCGACGGATCTCCATTCGAAGCGCTGCAGCACAAGGCCCTGCCGGAGTTGATCGACGCGAAAGCGGGCGGGCTTTTTCCCCGGCGACTGCGCATCTGGTCCGCTGCCTGCAGCACGGGACAAGAACCGTACAGCCTGGCGATGACCCTGAGCGACCTAATTCCCGATATCCACGCTTGGGACGTGCGCATCTTCGGCACTGATATTTCGGACGCGGCAATTCGTCAGGCAAGCTACGGACGGTTTTCGAAGTACGAGATCGAACGTGGAATGCGCCCCGACTCGCTGAATAAGTACTGGGAGCCCGCCGGAGACGGCTGGCGGGCCAAGGACGAGATCCGCGGCTTGATCACGTTTCAGCGACGCAACCTGCTGCAACCATTTTCCGAGCTGGGCCCATTCGACGTCATTTTCTGCCGCAATGTAGCCATCTATTTTGCGCCCGAAGCCCGCCGGGGCCTCTTCTTGAGACTTGCTCAAGTGCTGACGCCGGGAGGGTACCTGTTCGTGGGCGCGTCGGAGTCGTTGTCCGACCTGGGACCACAATTCGCCCCTCAACACCACTGTCGTTCGGTCTTCTATCAGCCCACCAAGGCCGCGGTGCCCCAGAAAAGGTAATCGTTGAGCCGGCAAGCTGGGCTTGGGGGTGCCTATCACTCAACGGTTATATCGATCTGCCTCCAGTGTATGACGAGCGCCGCTACTCCGGTGCGACCAGGGAACTTAGGGACCATTCCGTGGCTTTTCGCGCTCCTCCCGGTCACTGATTCGCTAACAACGTTCAAAGCCAGTAAGGTTTGTTGAGGTGCTGACACTTTGACGGACAGGCGGACTGCGATCTTTTTAGTGGTGTGGCAGCGGGTTTCCGGCCAGCAGCAGGCGTTCGGCTTGGCTGGGGGTGAGGTAGCCGAGGGACGAGTGCTTGCGGTCGTGCAAGTAGTAGCTCACATACTCGGCCAGCTCGCGTCGAGCCGCGCGGCAGTCTTGGTATTCGGTCATCTCGAGCTCCGTCTTGATCGTGCCGAAGCACGATTCCCTGAAAGCGTTGTCGTAGCAGTCGTCGGCGCGGCTCATGCTCTGCCGAAGGCCGGCCCGCCGCAGCATGCCTCGATAGCGCCTGCTGGAATATTGCCCGCCCCGGCCCGTGTGATGGATCAACCCGGGCTGCGGCGCTCCCGCTCCACGCGATGCAGCTCGCGCTCCAGCTCGCGGACCCGCGCCTCGAGCGAGGTGGCGCAGGCCCGGCCGAGGCGAGCAGGACTTGCTTCCAGCGATGCAAGAGCGTGGGGCCCGAAAGGCCCAGCCGCTCGACGACCGACGACACACTGTGGCCTTCGAGCAACATCTGCACCGCCTCGCGCTTGAACTCGTTGGGATACGACCGCCGCAGCCGACGCGCTCGCTCCAAGCCCGCCCCAGCCGCCCGCGGCGCCTCCCGCTTCCCAACCTTCCGACACACAATGGACTCCTTCCTTTACCCCCAGTCTAAGCAGTCCAACTGTCCGTCAAAGTGTCAGCATCTCAACCCGCCTAACCCACTCCACGACGGAAGAAGCATCGTCCTATTGGTCCAAATAGCGATTGATGTTAGCTGGTGCCCACTGAAGGTAGAGCAGCGGAGGGCAGACGCGACAAATGAATGGATTGTCAGGACTGCAAGAACCATAACTTGCGGCACACAAAAACGCGGGGAAGCTCATTTGCATGAGGGTAAACCCTGACCCATATTCCTATAGAGGGGTACCGAATCGACTGCTGAGGGGGGACACATCGTGAATGGCTATCGCGTTGTCGGTGTTTGTCGTGCGGAAGTTGATCACCCGTCACGTCACCAGCACATCGTGGCGGTCGGCACCGTGAAGTTGAGCGAACGCAGCAACAACCCAACCCATCTCTGGACTCACGAGGATATTCAAGCTGACGGTGGCTGGACTCGATTTGCATTGGACAGGGACTTCAGCGTTTCGAAGCGGTCCATCGCGGTGACATCTACTGTGTGCCACGAGTGCGGGGCCCCCTGTCTTAAAGTGGAGCCGCTTGCATGGGCCCGCCTGCTTCCAGAATGCCCGATCGACGATGACGTCGCCAGTATGCTGGCCGACAGTTCAAAGCAATTGATCCCGAAATGACCAGTTTTCCGGTCGAAGGGAGGGAGCCGAGAGCGAGGCAACGGGTTCAGATAGATATGAATGCGGGCCCTTTGGCTAGGTCGTGTCCGGAGCCTCTCAGATTTGTTGACCAATCATCCTGCCCGGTGCAGTCACGAAGCAGCACCCTTGGGCAGGCCGGCCGGCCGGGGGGCCAATCAAGAGCCCCTGGCCGGCCTCCGCGTTTCGTATCGCAATTCGTCGAAGTCGCGGACCGACGACTCTCGCCAGGCTTCGCGGACGCGCTTCAGGTCGTTGTGGATCGTGCCGACGGCCACGTTGAGTTGCACACTGATCTGGGCCATCGTGTGGCCTTGCAGGTTCAGGTCGGCCGCCCGCTGCCGGCGGTTCAGGACGGCATGATTCCGGCTTGGCCCGCGTGTGCGCCCCATCTTTCAGCCCCTGTCGGTGTTCAGGTTTGGGTCTGAATCTATTCTAGCAGCGTTCCTCGCGGACCCGCGTATGCATGAGGGGTGTGGTGCTAACGAACGATTGAAACACTCGCCGACTCGGTTGCTGACTCATCGCCAACGAAACACGTCCCGAGGCGCCTTATCGCCTCGGGACGTGTTTAGAAATGGCCAATTGTCGGCGTTGAGTCGTTCTGGATCGCTAAACGGTCTTCTTACCACCGCCGCCGCCGCCGCCGCCACCGCCGCCGCCGCCGCCGCCGCCACCGCCGCCGCCGCCGCCGCCACCACCGCCACCGCCGCCGCCGCCGCCCGACGTCGTCGTCGATCCAGTCTTCACACTAACGTTGGCACCGCTGTTCAGCAGCGGGCTGGCCAAATCCGTCACCGTGATGGTCTGATTGCCGGTCGTGCTAAGCGTTGCGCTCAGCGACACGTCGCCGGCGTCGCTGCTCGTGAACGTGTAGTCCGGCGGCAACCCCAGCGATCCCGCCGTGTTGGAGAAGTGGATTGTGCCAAAGTAGTTCTTCACCTTGTTGCCGTACGCATCGAGGACTGTCACGCGAATCGAGAAGGGTGATCCGGCCGTGATGTTCGACGGCGCTGAGATCTTCAGTTGCGAAGCCGTCGCGTTGATGACCTCGAAGTTGGTGATCGTCGAAAGCGTCGTGGCGCTGGAAGCATCGACCGCGTTGACCGCCCACACGACATTCGCCGGGGTCGCCGTCTTCAACACGACGTTGAAGGTATGCGAGCCGGCGTCGGCCGGCGTGAAGCTATAGTCGGTGGGGACGCTCGCCAGCGAATCGGTGCTGGAGAATTTCACTTTGCCGAGGTAATTGACCACGTTGTTGCCGTAGGCGTCGCGGGCCGTCACCGTCAGAGGAATCACGTCGCCGGCAGTCACCAGCATGTGCCCCTTGCTGTCGGCGCCGATGGGAACAGACAGCTTGTAGCCAGCAAAGGCGGCCGCCGAGACGTTGATGCCGATCTGCGTGCCGGCCAGAACTCCGCTCAAATCGCGGACAGAAAGCGATTGAGCCCCAGCCGTCTTTAGCGTGGCGCTAAAGGTGTGCACGCCACCGTCGGCCGCCGTGAAGGTGTAACTGGCCGGCAGCCCCGCTTGCACGTCGGAACTGCTGAAGTAGACCGTTCCCACGTAACCCGTCGCCACCTGGCCGATCGTATCGCGAACGGTCACGGCGAAGTTGTGGGCCGCGCCAGCGGTGGTCGCAGGGAAGTTCGTAACGTCGAACCGAGCAGCCACCGGCGGCGTCGCGTCGCTCGACAGCATGCCGGTGATGGACGAATCGGCGACGTCGGTTGCGGTGATCGTCTGCACGCCGACCGTCATGAGTGTGACCGAGAACGCGCCGCTCCCGTTGACCAGAGAGACGTCGGCCGGCAGTACGGCCGCGGCATCAGAACTTGTGACATGGACCGTGCCGCTGTAGCCGATCGCCGTGTTGCCGTACACGTCGCGTCCGACGACGGCGATCGGCCGCACGACGCCGATGGCGCCGCCGCCGCCGGCCAAGGTCAGGGTCGAGACCGCGCCTGGCGTTACGGCAACCGTGGCGGCCGAAGACGCTACCGCCGACTTCGGTCGCTTGCACGACCCGCGAACCAGCCGTTCTAAGCGTCGCCGTGAACGTGTGCGAGCCAGCATCGTCGGCGGTGAACGTGTAATCAGCCGGCAATCCGGCCTGCACGTCCGCGGCGGTGAAATGGATGGTGCTCGTGTAATCGGCGCTGCGGCCGCCCAGCGCGTTGATAGCCGAGACCGTCACCTGAAAGGCTTCGCCTGCATTGACTGCGACCGGGGCGGAAATCCCCAACCGAACGACCGCCGGCGCGACGGTGACGGTCTGCGTCACCGACGGCAGGAACGGAGCGGAAATCGTCACCGATTGCTCCCCGACTGTCATCAGGCGGACCGACGGGTTGAACGTGTGAGTTCCTCCGTCGGCGGCGGTGAAGCGGTACACTAGCGACGAGGGCGAAGCCGGATCGTTGCTGGCGACGTAGACCACGCCCTGGAAGTCGGGCACAAGGTTGCCGTCCGCGTCGATCGCCGAAATTGTGAGCGGCAGAGCGGATCCGGACGTGATCGCCGCGGGAGCCCTCACGGCGAATCCCGTCGCCGGCCAGATTGGCCACGCTGTCGTTGGCGTTCATAACGACCGTCACGCCGCTGGGACTGGGATAGGCGAAATCGATCGCACCGTCGTCGTTGAAGTCACCGTGCGTGCCGGCCTCGAAACGGCCGCTGGGAACCGAGTACATTTCCTCGGCGAGAAACGTGCCGTCGCCGTTGCCGTGATGGATCATGAGCGCCCCGCCCCGGACGGCGTAGTCCTCGTTTCCGTCGCCATCGAAGTCCTCGACCTCGATCTGATAGCCGGTTTGGCCGATGGGATAGGTCTGCGCGCGGCGTAGGTCCCATCGCCGTTGTTCATAACGACGCTCATCGACGAGGCGGCGTATGAGTTGGCGACGGCGAAGTCGTCGTATCCGTCGTGATTGAAGTCGCCCTTGGCGAGCGACACGGGCGCCGAGAAGGCGTAGTGGCTGGTGGCCGGCTCGAACGCCCCGTCGCCGTGTCCGCGGAGAATCGTAATCGTACCGACGCTTGCGGTGTTCGAGGTCGCCAGGTCGAGGTTGCCATCGCGATTGAAGTCCCCGACGACGGCGTTGGTCGAGTTTCCTGGAATCGCGGTATCCTGGCGAGCCTGGAAAGTCCCATCGCCGTTGCCCAACAGGACGCTCGAAGTCGAGCTGTTCATCGTCGCTACGTCGAGCCGCCCGTCGTTATTGAAGTCAGCCGCAACAACCGAGTGAGCGCGCCAAGTCCCGCCGTAGGCGGTTGGGGCCGACAGTCCGCCGACGCCGTCGCCCAAAGGATGTTGACCGATCCGTTGGTCCCTGCTGTCGCGACGTCGCCCAAACCGTCGCCGTTAAAGTCGCCGAAGGCCGCGTCGTAGACCGTCGCGCCGGCGGCGTAAACGTTCCCAGCGCGGAAAGAGCCGTCGCCGTTGCTCAGCAGCATATTGATCGAGCTGGTGGTTTGGTTCACCACTGCCATGTCCGAGAGGCCGTCGGAGTTGTAATCGCCGACCGCGATTCCAGCCGTGCTGCCGCCGACCGGACTGCTGATCGGCGTGAGGAACGTCATCATCGCACGCCCTTCGAGCATTTCGAGCGTCGGGCGTCGTCCTCCGATCCAGAAACGGTCCAACAACGGGCGCCGGCGATTTCGGCGGCGCGAGCTTGGCAAGAAAAAGGACAAGAATTCGAAGGCTTTCATGATCACTCGTTACTTGGTGTGGGAACTCTCGCCTGGACGTCCTGCTGCGCGGGCTGCCCCGACCGCCGGCCCAACGCCCTGTTGGAGATTCCGGTTTAGATGACGATCGAGCGATGGGCCGTTGAGCTCAGCGTCCGATTCGCGCCGGGCGCCCAAGCGACTATCCCGCTCGAAGCAGAGAGTGGAATTCCGCCGGGACTTCCGCCAAAGCTGCGAAAAGAAAGGCCGAACTCCGAGGGGAGACTGCTTTTCCTTAACGAATCCCGGAAAAAATGGCGCACAAAACGCCCCTCTTACCCCGTGTTGGCTGCCGCGATCAAAGCTTGGCCGAGGCTGCGGGCGCTTGCGTCGGACTTTGAATTCGACGCCACTCCAGGCCAGCCAACGACTTGCGCCGCCGCCCGACTCATCGCCGACTTGATCGATTCGGGCGGCCGCCGCCTTACGGGTCTGTCGTCTACGGTAGGGGTTATTTTGGCGAGCCTCGGAGCATTGCCGTAGACGTAGACAGAGTAGACCGCGAAGACACTAAGACACGAAGTAATGCATTTCTTTGTGTCGTCGTGCCTTCGTGGTCTATTTCTGTCTCTCTGTGTCTCCGTTGCTAAGAACCATCTCAGATGGTCATCGCCGCCTCATCGCCGGCCAACAGCCCAGCACTGCCAGTGCGATCAGTAGCCAAGCGGCGGGTTCCGGCACGGCCGCCGGAGCCTGCCCGAAGTTCGCTTTGAGCAGACCGAAGTCGCTCAGATCGACCGCTCCGTTGCCGTCGAAGTCGCCCGCTGCCCAGCCTCCTGTGCCCCCGAAATGCGCCTTGAGCACGCCGAAGTCCGTCAGGTCGACGCTTCCATCGCGGCTGGTGTCGCCCGGCGTCAGTACGCGCAGGGTCAAGCTGGTCAGTTCGCTTCCGCTGATTACCCCCGCCGGGGGCAGCAGCGTCACCGTGCTTTGGTCGAAGCTGGCGGGCGATAGCGCCGTGTTCGTCGGCAACGCGTCGCTCGCGAAAACCGGGGCCGCCGAGAACGCGTTGAAGTCGGCGTGGAACGACACCGGCCCGCCGCCCAACTGCGGGAAGAACGTCGGAGCATGAATGTTCACGTCGAGCGCATGCACGGTCGTGAACGTGACGTGGATTTCGCTGCCGGTGGAATAATCCGTCGGGTCGTCGAGCGTGACGTTGTAGCTGCCCGCCTGATAGTGAAAGAAGTTGAGGGCAGGCGGCGCCCCGGTGTTCGTAAACCTCCCGAAGGTCGGGTCGGCGGAGCCGGTCAACTCGGTGTCGCGGTCGGGCGCGTCCGTGTTGTAAACGAGCTCGAAGCTCCAAGGCGTGCCGGCGGGAATCGTCGCCTCGTTGGTCGACGAGATCGTTCCGGTTACAGAAAGCGAAACGAAGCTCGCCCAACCCGTTTGGGGTGTAGCCTCGGCCACGGAGACCACCAAGGCAACAACCAGCCATCGAACGCTCAGCGGTATGTGGACGCGCACAGTAGATGTTCCTCGAAGGAGCTTGCCGCCCTCAGCAGCTCGTCAACAAAATTCATTCACCACGGAGACACAGAGACACGGAGAAATCGCAACGGCTTCTCCGTGTCTCTGTGTCTCCGTGGTTCGAATCATACTAGCTGGTCGCTACACCCGGTGCTTCACTTTTCCCCCCACGATCACCGTGTCCGCACGCCCGGTCAGCTCCCAGCCGCCGAAGGGCATGTTGCGGCTCTTCGAGCGGAGGTTGTCGGCCGACACGTGCCAACGGGCCTTAGGGTCGATGATCGTCACGTCGGCGTCGGCGCCCACGCGCAGGGTTCCTTTGTCGATGCCCAGGACCTTGGCCGGGTTGATCGTCAGCTTCTCGAGCGCCGTCATCCAATCGAGCTTGCCCGGCTCGATGAGCTGCGTGACAACCAGGCCCAGCGCCGTCTCGAGCCCCAGAATGCCGAAGGGCGCCCGGTCGAGCTCTTGCATCTTCTTTTCCACGGCGTGCGGCGCGTGGTCGGTGCAGATCACCTCGATCGTGCCGTCTTGGAGTCCGGCGATGCAGGCCTCCACGTGTCGGCGACCCCGCAGTGGCGGGCTCATCTTGTAGTTCGAGTCGAACGATCGCAGGCATTCGTCGGTGAGCGTGAAGTGATGGGGGCAGACCTCGGTCGTCACCCGCACTCCTCGGGCCTTGGCCTGCCGCACTAGCTCGATGCTGCCGGCGGTCGACACGTGCATCACATGGAGACGGCCGCCGGTCGCTTCGGCCAGCATGATGTCGCGGCTGGTCATCACGTCTTCGGCCTCGGCCGGCATGCCCGGCAGCCCGAGCACGAGCGACACGAGCCCCTCGTGCATCACGCCGCCGTGCGTGAGCTCGCGGACCTCGGCGTGGTTGAGAATCGGCTTGTCGAACATCAGGCAGTATTCGAACGCCCGCCGCATCAGCTCGGGGTTGAAGACCGGCGCGCCGTCGTCGCTAAAGGCCACGGCCCCGGCTTGCACGAGTTGGCCAATCTCGGCGAGTTCCTTGCCTTCGCGGTTCTTGCTCACGCAGCCGACGACGAACACATTGCAGTTGCCGGCCCGCTCGGCCTGATGCTGAATGAAGTTCACCGTGGCTTGGCTGTCGATCGGCGGCTCGGTGTTGGGGATGCAGGCGATCGACGTGAAGCCCCCGGCGACGGCGGCCGCCGTGCCGGTGGCGATCGTCTCGTCTTCCTCGCGCCCCGGCTCGCGGAGATGGACGTGCATGTCGATCAGCCCCGGCGACACGATCTTGCCCGCCGCGTCGATCACCTGCTCGGCGCCGGAAGGCTGGGCGTCGTAGGCGGCCACGCGGCCGTCTTCGAGGAGCAGGTTCGTCGTGCGATCCAGCTTCTGGCTGGGATCGATCACGCGTCCGCCGACGATGAGAATGCGAGACGGGGTCAAGGCAGCTCCTTGGCTCGAGGGGCGGCCGCACGTCTCAGACAACCGGGGCGCGGCTCGCCGCCATCATAGCGTTTGAGGAGCGGCTTGTTGACAGGCTGGAGCGATCGACTTAGCTCGAAGAGCGGGCGCTCAGTCGACGCTGGCCGACAGATCGCTGTCTGCGAAGTCGTCGAAGGGGGCGGCTTCGTCCGACTTGGCAGCCCGGCCGTTGGCCGGCTTGGCCTTGGCGGTCTTGCGGGGGGCGGCCTTGGCGCTCGTCTTGGCCGCCTTCGGCTTGGCGTCGGGCGCCTTGCGCGCCGCCTTCTTGCGGGCAGGCTTCTTGGGGGGGCCCAGGGCGGCCCGCGCCGCCAGCAGCGTCAGCGCCTGCTCCATGGTCAGTTCTTCGGGGTCGGCGTCTTTGGGCAGCGACGCGTTGGTCACGCCGTCGGCGACGTAAAGCCCATAGCGCCCGCTGAAGAGCTGCACCTTGTTCTGCGTCACCGGCGACTCGCCAAACTCCTTGAGCGGCGCGCGAGCGGCGCCAAATCCCCGGCGGGCGGCCTTGGGCTGCGCGAGCAACTCGAGCGCCTGCGCGAGCGTGACGTCGATCGGCGAAAGCTCGCCCGGCAGAGAGCGAGTCTCGTCGCCTGACTGCACGTAGGGTCCGAAGCGGCCGTTTTGGGCCACCACGGGTTTGCCTGATTCGGGGTGCGTACCCAGCGTGCGCGGCAGCGAAAGGAGCCGCAGCGCCGTAGCCAGGTCGACATCTTCCGGTTTCATGCCCTTCAGCAGCGAGGCGTTCTTCGGCTTCTCTTCGTCGTCGGGCGTGCCGCGCTGCACATAGGGTCCGAAGCGGCCGACCTTGAGATAGACCGGCTTGTTCGTCTCGGGGCAGTAGCCCAGGGGCTGATCCGACTGCGCGGCCTGCGCGAGCATCTCGAGCGCCTTCTCGAGCGTCATTTCGTCGGGAGGCGATTCGTCGGGCAGGCTGGCCTTGCGTTCGCCGTGCTCGAGGAAGGGTCCGTAGCGGCCCACCCGCACGAAGATGTCGTCGTTCGATCCTTCGGGGCGGCCGATGCGGATGCGGCTGATGTCGCGGGCATCGATCTGGTCGACCTTGTTGGCCAGTTCCTGCTTGAGCCCCGGCTTGCCGTTGCCAAAGTAGAAGCCCTGCAAGTATTCGACGTGGGCCCGCTCGCCGCGGCTGATGGCGTCGAGATCGTCTTCCATCTGGGCGGTGAAGCCATAGTCGACGAGATAGGCCAGATGCGACTCGAGCAACTGCACCACTGAAAACGCCAGCCAGGTGGGGACGAGCGCGTTCGACTTCTTGAAGACATACTCGCGGGCCAGGATCGTGTCGATGATCGAGGCGTAGGTGCTCGGCCGACCGATGCCCTTTTCCTCGAGGCCAGCCGTGAGGGTCGCTTCCGTGAAGCGGGCAGGCGGCTGCGTGGTGTGCGATTTGGCCTCGAGGGCCTCGCACCTTACATGGTCCCCCTTGGCGAGCGCCGGCAGCAAGGTTTCCTTGTCGGCTAACTCCGCCTGCGGATCATCAGAACCTTCGACGTAAGCCCGCAGGTAGCCGGGAAAGTCGATTGTCTTGCCGCTGACCCGAAAGATGGCGCCAGCGCCTTCGAGCGTGATCGTGATGCGGCGGCCGCGGCTATCGGACATTTGGCTGGCGATCGTGCGCTTCCAAATCAGGTCGAACAACTTGAACTCTTCGGCGCTGATCTTGCTGCGGAGCGCCTCAGG
Source organism: Pirellulales bacterium (assembly GCA_046349955.1). Classification (GTDB taxonomy): domain Bacteria; phylum Planctomycetota; class Planctomycetia; order Pirellulales; family JBGAPH01; genus JBGAPH01. Next base: position 135,327 of record JAXMBI010000010.1, read on the forward strand.
CAGTTCGAAGGGATGGCCCGCGGGACGGATCGCTTCGTGCGCCTCTTGGGCGTTCTTGACCTTGGTTTGGTAGACGCGCGGCGCGCTCGGCAGGTACTCGGCGCCATACTGCGACTTCACCAGGTCTCGGGCCGCCTCGACGGCCACGGAGGCGAGATTGGTCGAGTCGGTGCGCATGTAGGTGATGTGCCCGTTCTCATACAGGCTTTGCGCCACCTGCATCGTCCGCCGGGCCGTGAAGCCGAGTTTCCGGTTCGCTTCTTGTTGGAGCGTGCTGGTCGTAAAGGGCGCCTTCGGCTGGCTGTTGTAGGGCTTCTCTTCGACGTTTGTGACGCGGTACTCGCCCGACTTGAGCCGCTCGACCAGGGCTCTGGCCTGCTGCTCGTTGAGCAGCAGCAGCGAGGGGTCCTTGATCTTGCCGGTGGCCGTGTCGAAATCGCCGCTCGACGGGACTTTGCGGCCGTCAACCGATACTAGGCCGGCTTCAAACTTTTGATCGCCGGCCTTGGCGAAACGGCCGAGCAGATCCCACCAGGTGGCTGAGACGAAGGCCATCCGCTGACGTTCGCGGTCGACGATCATCCGCACCGCCACGCTCTGCACGCGGCCGGCGGACAGCCGCGGCCGGACCTTGCGCCACAGCAGCGGCGACACCTCGTAGCCGTAGAGCCGGTCGACGATGCGGCGCGCCTCTTGGGCCCGCACCAGCGAGTCGTCGATCTGGCGGGGGCTCGAGATCGCCGCTTCGATCGCTTCGCGGGTGATCTCGTGGAACACCAGGCGGCGGACGGGGACCTTGGGCTTGAGCACCTCGCAGAGGTGCCAGCTAATGGCTTCTCCCTCGCGATCTTCGTCCGTCGCCAGCAGCAGTTCGGCTGCGTCGTCGAGCAACCCCTTGAGCTTCTTGACCTGCTCCGACTTGCCAGGGGAGACGACGTAGATGGGATCGAAGCCCTGGTCGACGTTGACCCCTAGATGCGCCCAGCTTTCGCCCTTGAACTTGGCCGGCACCTGCTTGGCGCCCTGGGGCAGATCGCGGATGTGGCCGATGCTGGCCTCGACCTTATAGCCGGGGCCGAGGAACTTGCCGATCGTCTTCGCCTTGGCAGGTGACTCCACGATCACCAGGGTGTCGCCATTCTTGGCTGCGGTTTTCTTTGCCATAGGAGCCGACCGTCACAGTGTGGGATAATTGGGTAATGTGCGAAGTTAGTATCAGGTGCTGGCCAGCCCGTTCCGCAATGGCTTGCCGGAGCGTGCTACGACCGGCTCACCTCGGCCGACCTGACTTACCGCCGCCGAAGGGCCCACAAGACGCGTAGAATCGTTGCGACGTGTTCGGATTACGGCCGCGGCGGCGACCGATCGAAACCGAGTCCGACGCGCTGCCAGGCCGCTGAATCTGCCGACACTCCTTTTTGGCATTGCGTTTACGTCGATTCCGACTAAAATCGTCGACTTCGCTTGGGCCAGATCGGACCCACTCAATAATACTGGCGGCGCTGGGCTGTCAAGCCTTCTCGGTCCGCCCTCTCGAGCCGATTACGCAAGGATTGACGCCCCATGGCTAGCCCATTTTCCGTGTTTCGCCGGCATCAACGGGCCATGCTGGCCGCTTGCGCCATCCTGGCGATGATCGCGTTCGTATTCCTCGGACCGATCATGGACTACTTTGGCGGCCGAGGGGGCCAATCGCAGGCGAACCCCGTGGTGGTCACTTGGAATCACGGCGACCTGCGGGAGAGCCAGATGCTCTACCTGATGTCGCTGGCGAACGCCACGAATCAGTTTCTCGAGATGGCCTATCGCACGGCCGAGGCCTCGGGCGCCACTCCCGAACGGCCCCTGTTGATCAACGTGTCGGAGCAGTCCGTCGTGCAGACGAGCGTGCTCTCGAAAGAGGCCGAGAAGCAAGGCATGGTGATGAGCGACGGCATGATCAATGCCTACTTGCGCCGGATCACCGCCAACGCGGTCAACGCCGAGCAGTTCAACGAGATCCTCGGCCAGGTCTCGGTGGCCAACCGCAAGGCGACGATGCAAAACATCTTCGACGAACTCCGCCGCCGTCTGCTCTCGCAACAAATGGTGCGGCTCTATGAGTCGTGGTCCTATGGCGTGCCCCCCGGCGAGCGTTGGAGCTACTTTCTCAAGCTGAACCAGCAGGCGCTCGTCGATGTCGTGCCGGTGACGGCCGAAAGCCAACTGTCGCAGGTCCGTGAGCCGACGAACGAAGAGGTGCTGGCGCTCTACGAGCGCTACAAGAACGTGATCAGCCGGCCTGTGCTCGTCTCCGGCACGCCGCTCACCCCGCCGAACCCCGGTTTCCGTCAGCCGGCTCGGGCGCAGTACCAGTACTTCAAGGCGAACTTCGACGAGTTCGTGCAGGTGGCCAAGGCCCAGATCACCGACGCGGAGATCGAGAAGTACTACAACGAAAACAAGTCGCTGTTCCCCGCCGGCTCGTCGGCCTTCCTCGAGGAGCCCGAGGCCGCCCCGAGCGGCGAACGGCCGGCCGATGGCAAAGCCGAGACGCCGGCCGACGCCGCCCCCGATCCGTTCGCCCCCGCCGGCGACGCCAAGACCGAGACGCCGGCCGACGCGCCCAAAGCAGACTCCAGCGCGACCGCCGAACCCAAAGCAGACGCGCCCGCATCCGACACTCCGGCCGCTCCGCCGACCAGCGAGACGCCCCCCCCGGTCGAGCCGAAGACGGAGGCCGCTCCCCCCGCGGCGCCCCCAACCGAAACCCCTCCGGCGCCCGACCAGAGTTCGCTCTTGCCCCCAGCTTGGCGCCCGCGAATGCTGTCGACGCTGACAGGCATTGCGCTCGTGGCCCTGCAGGCCGAGCCGCCAAAGGCCGACGCTGCGGCGCCCGCTTCGCAACCTGCTGCGCCTCCTGCCGGGACGAGTACAACACCGCCTGCCGCGACGGCGACGGACAACCCAGTTCCCCCACCGCTGCTCGCCGATCCAGCGGCCGCCGCCAGCGCGGTGACCCCCGAGCCGCTCGAGAAGGTGCGCAACACCATCCGCGAGCGACTTGCCCGAGAGCGCGCGGCAGGGGAGATCAACCGGATCTTCAGCCAGATCGAGGAGGTGTTGAATCGGTACTCGAGCGAGTTCGTCCTCTGGCAAACCACGCAGCAAGACGGCGGCAAGGTGCCCCCGCCCACGCCCCCCGATTTCGACGCCTTGGGCCTGAAGTACGGCGTGGCGGCCGTGACCCTGAATCCGATGTCGGGGCTGGAACTCGATCGCGACACCGATCTCGGCAAGTCTTACGACCTGCGCGAGGTGCAGGGCTTTCCCATGCGGGGCCAGGCCTTCTTGACTCTGACTTTCGGTCCCACCTTTCCCGTGTTTCGCCTGGTTCGCACCACCGATGATGATCAGAACCAGTTCTTGGCCTGGAAGACCGCCAACATGGCGGACTACACGCCGCCGCTCGATAAGATCCGCGGCGACGTGGTTCGCGCCTGGAAGCTCATCGAGGCGCGGGAATTCGTGCGCAAGCGGGCCGATTCGTTGGCCGACCGCGCACGTCAGGACAAAGACAAGACCATGCGGCAAACGCTGAGCGCCGAGCCGGGCGTGGAAGTCATCGAACCCGACCCGTTCACTTGGCTGACGACGGGAAGCGTGCCCTTCGACATGTCGAACATGCAGGCTGCGCGGTTGACGCCCATCACCCAGCTCAACAACGCAGGTCCGGAGTTCATGCAGAAGGTCTTCTCCCTCAAGGAAGGGGAGATCGGTGTGGCCTGGAACTTTCCGCAGAGCGTGATGTACGTCATCCAGCTCAAGAAGTTCGAAGAGTCGGAGGCGGTGCTGCATGCCCGCTTCATGTCGTACAACTTCGAGCGCTACGCCGCGGCCGGCCTGGACCTGAGCGAGAAGATGCAGCAGCGTTGGCTGGGCATGATTCAAGCCGAGCAAGGCCTGAAGTGGGAGCGGCCGCCGCACAACGCAGTGCGCTAACCGACGACGCCGGGCAGCCGCTGCGGCGGCCCTGATTCCGGAAGTGCGTTTAGGCCCTCAGTTCCGCGCCGAGTTCGCTCCGGCAGGCCGCCACGATGCGGTCGCGGGCTTCATCGACCGTTTGGCTCGTGAGGGTGCCTTCGGTATCGCGGAAGTGGGCCGAGAGCAGCAGGCTCTTCTTGCCGGGCCCGAGCCGCTTGGCGTCGCGGTAGAGTTCTTGGAAGGCGAGCGTCTCGAGCTTCGCGCCGGCCGCCTTGCGCACCACGGCCTCGAGCGCCGCCCAACGCACGGCCTCGTCGACCACGAAGTTCAGGTCGCGCGAGACGGCCGGATAGGCCGCGAGCGATTGTGCCTGCGCGGTGCGTTGCAGGGCGACGAGCGGCTCCAGCCGCACCTCGGCGACCGCGGCCGGCGAACGCAGGCCGAAGCGTTCGAGCCCCGCGGCCGAGACTTCGCCGAGCACGCCCCACCGTTCGCCGCTCAGCCGCAACTCTGCCCCCTTGCCTGGCGCGAACAGCTCGTGCCGCAGTTCGCCGAGTTCGAATTTCTGTGCGGGATCGATGGCCGCCAGCACGGCCTCGAGAATCCCTTTCGCGCGGAAGAAGCCGCCGCCCGTCGTAATCCCGAGCAACAACTCTTCGCGCGGCAAGCCGCTCGCCTGCGGCAGATAGGCCCGCGCCGTCTCGAACAGCTCGACCACCAGGTTGGCCACGGCCTCGTTCACCTTGCGAGCGGCGAGCAAACTGGGAACCAAGCTCGTGCGGAGCCGATCGGCGCCGCGCAGGAGCGGCATCGAGCTCGTGAGCGCTGGCTGGTCGGTCCACGGGCTAAAGCTCTCGGTCCAGGCGGCTTCCACAATGCTCACGGTAAGCGCCTCGTCGCAGCCGGCGGCCGTGAGCGCGTGGCGCACCTTGCCGACCGCGCGATCGAGCGGCGTGCGATGCGATGGGGCCATCGGCACGCGGGCATCCTCGGGGATCGCCTCGTAGCCATGGATGCGGGCGACCTCTTCCACGAGGTCGATCTCGCGCGAAATGTCGCGGCGCCAACTCGGCGGCGTTACCGTGATCGACTTTGCGTCCGACTTCTCGAGCTTGTTGCCGAGCGCGAGCAGAATGCGGCGCACTTCGGCGGCGTCGATCTCGATGCCCAAGATCCGCGGCAGTTGCGCGAGCCGCAGGATCACCGGCTCGCGGGCAGCGGGCTGACGGCCCGCGTCGAGCACGCCTGCCGCGAGCGTTCCGCCGCAGAGCTCGAGGATCAGTTCGCAGCAGCGGCGGCTGGCCCAGTCGACGCCTTCCGGATCAACGCCTCGCTCGAAGCGGTACGACGAATCGCTCTTCAGGTTCAGCTTGCGGGCCGTCGTGCGGATCGAAAGCGGATCGAACTCGGCGCTCTCGATCAGCAGTTCCGTGGTGCCTACGGACACCTCGCTGTCGGCCCCGCCCATCACTCCGCCCAGGGCGACTGCCCGCTCGGCATCGGCGATCACGCACATGCCGGGCTCGAGGTCGTAGCTCTTGTGATTGATCGCGAGGAACTTCTCGCCGGCCTTGGCCTCGCGGACGATGATCTGCCGGCCGGCCAGCTTGGCCAGATCGAAGGCGTGCAGCGGCTGGCCGCACTCCATGAGCACGTAGTTCGTGATGTCGACGACGTTGTTCACCGGCGCCTGGCCGATCGTCTGCAGCCGCTCGGCCAGCCAGCGCGGGCTAGGGCTGACCTTCGCGCCGCGGATCACGCGGGCGGTGTAGCGCGGGCAGAGCTTGGGGCAATCGAGTCGAAGCTGCGCGAACTGCGCCACCGAAGGGCCGCCGGCCCTGGGATTGGCCGTCGGCAGCTTGAGCTCCTGGCCAAACAGCACGGCCGCCTCGCGGGCGATGCCCAGGTGCCCCAGGCAATCGGGCCGGTTGCTCGTGACCTCGAGATCGATCGCCACATCCTCGCCGACGCGCTCGCTGCTCTCATGATTGAGCCCCGCCATCATGAGCCGCTCGGCCAGCCGCTCAGGCGACATCTCGAGATTCAGGTAATCCGCGAGCCACTTCCAGGAGACGATCATCAGGTTCGCTTCGCGTTAGGTCTTGTTCACCACGGAGACACAGAGGCACAGCAGAGGAAAATTGAACCACAAAGGCACGAAGGCACTAAGAATTCATTTCTCGCCAAGGCGCAAAGCTCGCAAAGAAGCGGATGCGCGGCGATCAACCTCTTTGCGATCTCCTCGCCTTTGCGAGAAAACTCTGCGTCTTCGTGTCTTTGTGCCTTCGTGGTTGATCTCTGCTTGTCTCCGCGCCTCCGCGTCTCCGCGGTTCGTGCCTACTTGAGTTCCTCGCCCGGCAGCAAACGCCAGGCGCGGGGGTGGTGGTCGAAGCCGACGCGGCGGTAGAACTCGTTGGCCTGCGGGGCGGAGAGGAGCACGAGCATCGTTTCGGGGTGCAGGGCCTGCCGCGTGCGCTTCAGCAGCTCGCGTCCGATCCCTTGCCGCTGATGGTCGGGGCAGACCGCGAGGTCGGCCACGTAGGCCACGTACGAAAAGTCGGTCAGCGTGCGGGCCAGGCCCACCAGTCGGTCGCCGTCCCAGGCGCTCACGATCAGGTTCGCGCCTTCGACCATCTGCTGCACCCGCGCGCGGTCATGAATCGGCCGGCGGTCGGCCAGCGTCGACGACTGGTAGAGCGCGATCACCTGCTCAACGTCCAGGTCGTTGCCTAGGCGGTAGGTGATCATGGGGCAGGCCTCGGCCACGGCCGCGTCAGAACTGGTGCAGGAACCGTACGTCATTCTTATAGAACTCCCGGATGTCCGTAACTCCGTGGCGGCGAGCGCAAACCCGCTCCACGCCGAGGCCGAAGGCGAATCCTGTCACCTCTTCGGGGTCATAGCCCACGGCGGCCAGCACATGGGGGTCGACCATGCCGGCGCCCCCCATTTCGATCCAGCGGTCGTGCCAACTCATGTCCACCTCGACGCTCGGCTCGGTGAACGGAAAGAACGACGGGCGGAAGCGGATATGAACGTCGGTTCCCAAAAAGCTCGTGGCGAATAGCCGCAACACGCTCTTCAGATCGGCCATCGTCACCTGTCGGTCGACGAGCAGCCCCTCGATCTGATGGAACATCGGGTAGTGCGTGGCGTCGGGCGTGTCGGGCCGATACACGCGTCCTAGCGACACGATCCGCACCGGCGGCCGCTGCTTTTCCATCACGCGAATCTGCACCGTGCTCGTTTGGCTGCGGAGCAGCATCGGGCCACCGCCGGTCTTGCTGGCGGTAGCCAGGTAGAAGTTCTCGAGCGGGTCGCGGGCAGGGTGCGAGGCCGGGATGTTCAGGGCCTCGAAGTTGTGCCACTCGTCTTCGACCTCGGGGCCGTCGACGACGCTGAACCCCAGCCGCCCCATGATGTCCTTTAGCTCCTCGATCGTCTGCGTGATCGGGTGCAGATGGCCCAGCCGCACCGGCGTGCCAGGGAGGGTGGGGTCGAAGGTCGGGTCGGCGGCCTGTTGAACGCCGCCGGCGGATAGCCGCTCTTGGGCGGCGGCGAGCGCGGCCTCGAGCCCGGTCTTCACTTCGTTGAAGCGCTTGCCGGCGGCCGGCTTGTCGGCCTTGTCGACCTGGCCGAGCCCCTGCTGCCCGGTCTTCAGCCGCCCGCTCTTGGCGCCCAGAAACTCGACGCGGGCAGCCTCGAGCGAGGCGATATCAGCGGCCGCGGCAAAGGCGGCCTCGCCGGCGCTTTGCAACTCATCCAATTGGGCAACGAAGGAAGCGAGCGACACGCGAGCAGCCAAGCCACAGGGTACGGAAAGTACGAAACGGCCTAACTACCCGAGAGCCAAGATCGCCAAGCGGTTCGGGTAGATTGCCCAGATTGTAGCCAGAGGGGTGCAAGACCGCACCGCGAGTTCCGGCTAAATCGCCTGCAGCGCGGCACGAACTAAGCCGCGACCGCTTCGAGCGACTTCTTGACCACGGCGACGACGGCGTCGAACCCTTCCGGGTCGTGAATCGCCATCTCCGACAGGATCTTGCGGTCGAGCGCGATCTCGGCCTGCTTGAGTCCATGAATGAAGGCGCTGTAGCGGAGGCCGCGCATCTTCACGGCGGCGCTTAGGCGGGTGATCCACAGGCGGCGGAAGTCGCGTTTGCGAACGCGGCGGTCGCGCGTGGCGTAGACGCCCGCCCGGACCAGCGTTTCCTTGGCCGTCCGCAGCAACTTGCGACGCCCCCCCACATAGCCCTTGACCTTCTTGAACAGCCGCTTCTTGGCGTGGTTGCGGGCGGCGCCTTTGGTCGTTCTCATCGCGAGGTCCTAAACGTTCGAAAGCGGGCGTTGCGGGAAGGGCGGGCGGAAACGATGCGGCTAAGCGCCTAGAGAATAAGGCTAGTAGCTGTTGCCGGCCAGAGCTTGCACCACGTTGGCCGTCATCGACTTGTGCAGCACCTTGGTGCCGCGCAAGCGGAGCTTGTTCTTGTGGGTCTTCCGCGAGGCGCGGTGGCTCGTGCCCGCCTGCCGATGCTTGACCTTGCCGGAGGCCGTGAGGCGGAACCGCTTCTTGGTGCCTTTGTGGGTCTTCTGCTTGGGCATGGGAAAGGGCTGCTCGAGCTAAAGGGGGCCGTGGCCGAAAGTTATCGCTCAGGCGCGGCCCGAGCCGGTTTGCAAGAATCCGTCATTATACGGTTTTGCCGCTGCGACGGAAGAGGTGCGTGAGAAAACAAACAGGGGTCGTCGGACCGCCGTCGGCGCCCCACCCAGACCGCCCCTCTTCACTCGGAGGCAGCCACAGCCGCTCCCATTGCAGACCGACCCCGACGGGACTCGGCCGCACGCTCATGGGGGCCAGGCGGTTGGCGGCGGGACGCAGGGCAGGCAGGCGGTTAGCGGGATCGAAAGCCGGCATGATCGTGTTCCTCGTTGCGGGGCAACCCGGGCGCGCTCATGCGATGAGGGCCGGCCAAGTTGCGGTGGCGATTCTCGAACCGGCGGGCGGTCGCTTCGCCCTCACCCGGCTCGTCCCCCTGCTGAGCGTCGACCGGGTCCGGTCTGTTACGCGTCAGCCACACGAAAAACGCCGGCAACAAGATCACGCTCGTCAGCAGGCAGCAGGTCGCCCCGAGGGTCATGATCCGCCCCAGGCTGTAGAGCCCCCGGTGGCTGGCGATCATCAGGCTTGCAAAGCTGGCCACGGTGGTCAGCGACGTCAGCATCATGGCGATCGTCGTCGACGGGGTCAGCCGGTAGCGGCCCGACTGCGAACGATAGTCGTGAACGATATGCACCCCGTCTTCCACGCCCACGCCGATGAGTAGCGGCAGGGCGATCATGTTGGCCGGGTTGAGCGGAATGTCCATCAGCCCCATGAGGCCGAACGTCTGCACCATGCCGAGTCCCAGGGGGAGCATGGCCAGCAGCGTGTGGCGTACGCTGCGGAAGTCGAGCCAGATGGCCACCACGATGCCAACCACCGAGTAGATCGCCGCCATCAGGTAGCTGCGCTGCATGGTTTGCGAGGCTTCGTAGGTTTGCAGCGGGTTGCCGGTGGCCCGCGGGTCGACGCTCCGCACGTCGGCTACGAACTTGGCCAAGGCCTCCATGTCCCACGTGTTGTCGCGGGCATAGATCTTCAGCAGGTGCCGCCCGCCCTGGCCCACGAAGCGGGTCACCAGGCTTTGCGGCAGATCGCCCAACTCCGGCGGATTTGGATCGGCCACTTCGCGCAAGAAGTGCATGCGGCTCAGCAGATCGCCGGCCATCTGCTGCTGGTAGCCCGAGATGCGAGCGTAGCATTCCTGCGGCGGCAGCCGGCGGAGGACGTCGCGAATCTGGTCGAGGTCGCGAATGATCTTCTGGCTCTCCGGGCCCGCCGGCAGCATGCCGCGTACCCGCGAGAGCGCCCGACCCAAGTTCTCGGGCGAGTCGACCGGAATCAACTGCGGCGTTTCGGCCAGGTTGGCCAAGCGGCGGTCGATCCTCTGGATGGCCGGGCGCTTGTGCTCGTGATCGGCCGGCAGCAGCGACACGATCTCTTCCGTGCGCTCGACCGTGGGCAATTGCAGGAACTTCGCTTTGCGGGCGAGCAACTCCTCGCGGCTTTCGGCCACGGAGAGCGCGAACCACACGCTCTGCCCATGATCCTCGAGCAGCTTGCGCTCGAGTTCCACGCTTTCGAGCCCCTGGGCCTGCAGGTTCAGCAGGTTGTGGTCGTACCAGAGCTTGGGGAGGCCGAAGGCGGTGAGCCCGGTGATGACGAGCGTGAGCGCGGCTGCAGTGAGGGGCACCTTGAGCAAGGGCGCTGCCCAGAGATCGACCCTCAGCGACTCCGGCAAGACCTCGTGGCGTTTGTGGCGGTCCCACAGGTAGATGACGGCCGGCAGCACCAGCAGCGTGGCGACCATGCAGCAAAGGATTCCGCCGCCGCCGATCGTGCCTAACTCGGCCACGCCCGTGAATTCGGTGTAGCCGATGGCGAAGAACGAGAGCGCCGTGGCTACTCCCGAGGTGAATACGCCGGGGCCCACGTCGCGGGCGGTGCGGGCAATAAGGTCGATGTCGCAGGGACCCCGCCGCCGCAGATGCAGGTAGCGGGCCACGTAGTGGATCGGGTAGTTGTTGCCTTGCCCGATCAGCACCACGGCGAAGGCGCTGCTCAGGATGTTCAAGTGCCCCACCGCCACGGCCAGATAGCCGACCGACCAGGCCATGCCGACGCCGACGACAAAGGTCGAAAGCAGCGCATGGCGCAGGCCGCCGAGCCCTGCGGCGAAGAGGACGAACACGCCGATCAGCCCCAGGATGGTGGCCTCCTGCATGTCCATCTGACTGACCTGCATCTCGTCGTGCTCCATCACCGGCAGGCCGGTGAGGCCGATTTCGACATCGGGATGCCGCGCGCCCACCTGCGCGATCAGCTTGCGCAGCTCGGCGATCGCCTGCTGGTTGCGGGCGAGGCCCGTTTCTCCCTGGTCGACCAGCCGCAGCATGATGAAGCCCAGCCGCCCTTGCTCGGTGAGCAGGTACTGCGAGCCCAACTCACTGAGCGTGGCGAAGGAGTGGGGCATCTCCGGCCACGGGGATTGATACTGCCCCGGCTCGGTGAGCGCGACTGCCAAGCCGCGGGCCAACCGGCCTAGTTCAGCTTGAGCGGCGGCCTGCATCGCGGCCGCGGCCGGCCCCGAGGGCGGAGCCTGCGGGAGGGCGGGCTGCCCCGGGTTCGCAGCCGGTTGCCCCAGCCGCATGGACATGCCCAAGGTCATGCGGCCCAGGTTCAGGTTCGACCAATCCCCTTCGAGGATCGGCGAGAGCTTGTCGAGAAAGCCTTCGATGCCTTGCAGCTCGGGGGCCGGCAGGTAGTGCAGGGCTTTGGAGCGGATCGGCGAGAGATCGATTTCATGGAGCACGGCGTGAAAGAGCTGCTTCTCCTTCACGAGCGCGCCGGAGAGCTCCTGGAGCGCCGGCACCACCTGGTCGCGGCTCGCGCCTTCGACCACGACGACGGCGTCGTCTTCGGCCCCGAACTCCTGGATGTATTCGAGCCAGAGCTGGTTGTAGCCGCTCTGGGGATTCAGCAAATCGAGCCGGCTGGTGCGATAGTCGACCCGGCGGGCCGCATAGAGCACGCACACGGCGGCGGCGGCCGTGCAGAGAACGAGCGTGGCCACCGGATAGCGCAGCACCCCGCGGGTCAGGGCGGCGAGCGGCCGCGCAAAGATCGAGGGCTCTTCTTCCGGCGGCATCCCTTCCGCGGACATCAGCGTGCTCCGAGTTGTCACGGCCCGCGCAACCGTCTGGGCACGGCGGCGCCAAGCGTTCTAACGCAAGACTGCCCTGGCCGGCGGCGCCTCGTCCATGGGCGCGCACTTCCAGGCGATGAGGAGGCGGATTCTACCGGGCCGCGAAAATGCCAACAAGGCGAGTCCGGCGACGCTGGCAGTCCGCAAACCCTTGAAAAGACTGGGTTTGACGCGCGGGGCCCCGTCATCTCGTCCTGCTGGGCCGCCAAATCCTACCGCCCGATTTGCTTCAGTCGAGCGATCCAGTTGCCAGATATCGTTCGATCACAGCCCATTCCGCCGGATCGCTGACCTCGGCGGCCCAGGCTTGCACCCCGGCTAGGTTCTGGTCCCAGCATTCGCGGAAGGCCGGCAGCCACAAACTGCGGGCAAAGCGAGTCTCCAGATGCCTGGAGCCGTGAAAGTGCCAGATGCGGACATCTTCCGTATCCGCAGCATGAACGGGAGAGCAGTTGTATCGGCAATCGAGCAACCGGTGAGGATAGTGGGGCAGCAGCAACTGCAGGGCAATCTCATCGGGGATGAAGGTCTCCCAGCCGACTGCTGCCAACTCGTACCAGGGCCGCAGGATCGGTGCTCCGGCGCGAAAGGCAAAGACGCCGCCGTTCACCGCGGGGCGATCGGCCTGGGCCGTGTCGACGAGAGAGTTGATGTACTCAAGCGGAAAGTGTCGCTGCTCAAGCGTCCGCCAGCGCTCCAAACGGTTCAAGACGGGCGGTTGGTTCGTCCGCCAGTTGGCGAACTGCGTGGCGACGAACGGGGCTTCGTCCGACAGCTCGAACAACGCCGAGATATCGCCGACGATGAGCGTATCGGCATCGAGGACAGCCGCAGCGTCGTAAGGCACGCAACTTAACAGCGACAGCTTGGTCAGGTAGGCCGAATTCCGACCCGCTGCGATCTCGGGATACTGGCTGGCTCGCAGGCCCAACCGAGGTTCATCAGCCAGGCGTTCGCCCAGAGTATCGGACTCGGGACGAGTCGTGTAAATCGTCGTCGGGCCGGAATAAAGTAGCCGCAGGGTTGCAACTGCTACAAGCAGCCGCAGCTCATAGCCGCCCGCCGTGACCAGGAAAAGGGCGGCCTCTGCACGATTGCGCGCAGTCGTCATAAAAGATCGGCAAGACCTCAGGTCGCGGGCAAACTAGGCGCTGCGGAAGATTCGCGGTCCCGCACGCGTCAGGCCGCCCAGTAAGGCGCGCTAGTCATTCGCCCTGCGGCCAGTGAGTCGGCTTCTTGTTCTTCCGATCGCGGCGCTGGCGCCGTCACCCCGCAAGGCGAGTCCAGCGATGGCTTGCGCGCCTAACACGTGCAAAAGCAATAGCTGAATTCGCTTGATCCGCTATTGGCCATGGGGCGTCTTCGCAAACTGCTCGAGAGCCAGACGCCTCGCCGCAATACATCCGAAACCTAGTACGGCGGCTCCTCAGTCTCCGAAAAGCGTTTGTCCGCCCATGCCCGCGCTTCGCGAAGCCGCTGCGAGCTCTGCGGATCCTTGTCCGCTGCGGCCAACCGCTCCAGCGCGTCCAGGAGCCCGCGCTTCGTGCCCAACACCGCGATCATGATCTCCAGGCACTTCTTTTGCGCGGCGGCATCGTCGGTGCTCTTCAGCAGTTCGACCACTCCCGGCAGACCGATCCGCCCCATCTTCTTGAGCGCATCCGAGGCTGGATAGTCGAGCAATCCATAGCCGAAGCTCACTTCCTTATCATGCTCCGCCTCCTCAGGCAACATAGCGACCAGCGTCTTCGCAGCCGGCCGATAGTTCAGCTCCCCGAGGAGCACGGCTGCCCCCGCCCGTTGCTTGTAGCCGTAGTCGGACTTCGACTCCAAGATCTCGACGAGCTGTTGCCCAAGGGATCTCTTCTCCTTCAGGACCCGATTGACGTCATCCTCGACGGCGTCGGGATTCTGAAGCAGCGAACTTAGGTTGACGGTTCCGCCCGCAGTGCCTGCGTCCTGTAGGCCGGCCAGGGCGACAGCCGAAACACCGAGAAGGGCTGCCCCGACGACAACGACGCTGCGCAGACGCCCAACGCACATGTTCACCTCCGGGGATCGGCCAAGAATGCAGCTAGCTTCCGTAGCTCATCGCCGCTAGCCGCTCGAGCAGCGCGAGCGCAGCCCCCGAATCGATCGCGGCCGCGGCCTGTTCTACGCCGCTGCGGAGCGTTTCGGCTTTTCCGGCCACGCAGAGCGCGGCCGCCGCGTTTGCTAGCACGATGTTGCGGGCAGGACCTTGCTCGCCTGAGAGCACCCGCCGTACGACCGCGGCGCTCTGTTCCGGGTTCTCGACCGCCAGCGGCGCCAGGCTGCTAGCAGGCAGGCCGAAGTCGGCGGCGGTCCATTCGAAGGGCTGGAGTGCCTCGGCCGTGACTTCCGTGACCGATGTCTTGGCTTCCAAGTTGACTTCCCCCAGACCATGTCCGCAGACGACCAGCGACCTCCGGGTGCCCAAGAGCTGCAGCGCTTCGGCCAGCTTGTTCTGAAGTTCGGGCCTTCCCGTGCCCAAGACCTGAAACGGGGCCCCGGCCGGATTGCAAAGGGGGCCCAGCAGATTGAAGATCGTGCGCACGCCCAGCTTCCGCCGCACGGCGCCCACCTGCTTCATCGCGGGGTGCAGGGCCGGGGCAAAGCAGAAGCAGAGCCCGAGCTCCGCCAGGCAGCGCTCGATCGTGGGGACATCAGCCTCGAGATTCACGCCGAGGGCTGCGAGCACGTCGGCCGAGCCGCTGCGGCTAGTGACGCTGCGGTTGCCGTGTTTGGCCACCGGCAGGCCGGCGGCCGCCGTGACGATGGCGGCCGTGGTGCTGATATTAAAGGTCTGCGACGCGTCCCCCCCGGTTCCGCAGGTGTCGACGAACACCTCGTGCGTCGAGCGAATCCGCGTCATGTGCCGCCGCATGCACTGGGCGGCCCCAGCCAGCTCCGCGCTCGTTTCACCCTTTTCGCGCAGCGCGATCAGGAAGACGCCGATTTGCCCCTCGGCGGCCTGCCCGCTCATGATGTGCTCGAGCGCGGCGTCCATCTCGGCGAGCGTCAGGTCTTCGCCGGCGGAGAGACGGCCGAGGGCAGCTTGGAACATGGTCGGCGGAAGAATGGCAACAGCGGGAAACGCGGCGCCTGGAACGGCGCACACCTACGCCCTAATGTAATTGCCGGTTCGCCAAGACGTCAGCCCGCCTGGCGGCCCCGCAGAGCCGCCACTCGGGCCAAGAAGCGTCGACCCCGCAAGGGCCCTAGCGCTGGGCTGCTTCGTCGAACTGCTCTTCGAGCTGGATCAAGATTTCGATCACCTCGAGCGAATCAGCCCCCAGCTCGCTGAGTGTGGTCCAATCGGCGCGCACCCGGCTGCGGTCGACGCCGAGTTGGTGGGCCACGATGTCGGTCAGCCGCTCCTGCACCGTGTTGGCGTCGTCGGGACGGAAAAACCGCGTCGAGGAGCGGAGCGACACGTACCAGAGCGAGTGCCCGCAATGCGGGCAAGACACGTCGCCCAAAGGAGCGGTGAGGTGCAGCTTGAGGTCAGCGGCGCAGGCCGGGCATTGATTGGCGGCGCCAGTGGCATCGTGCGGGATCGAGATCATGGGTCATTCTCCTTAACGGGCGCCTAGAGCGAACGACTTCGTGTGGGCAAATCCTGCGCCAGTGATTGCAGCCTAGCCGCCGGCGGGCGGCGCCTCTACGGCCAGTCTGGGGAACGCTTCCCCACTTCCGCATAGCGTGGCGGCGCTCGACGATGTTACGCGCCGTTGCCGCCCATTGTAGCGGGTTACTTCAAGTCCACCGACCAGTAGGCGTCGTTCAAGAACGTTTTCCAACTCTCGTACTTCGGGTTGCCCAGCTTAATCGTCAAAAGCGGACTTCTCTTGGGCTTCACCGGAGGACGGATCAGCTTCATGTGCGCCTGCTGGGGCGTCCTTCCCCCCTTGCGGACGTTGCACGACACGCAACTGCAGACGATGTTCTCCCAGCAGGTCGGACCATTCTGACTGCGCGGGACGACGTGGTCTAGGCTCAGCTCGCTCGTGGGGAAGCCCTGGCCGCAATATTGGCAGTGGTTTCCGTCGCGGGCAAACACGTTGCGGCGGTTGAACCGCACTGTTTGCTTGGGGGTGCGGTCGTAGCCCAGCAGGCGAATCACCCGCGGCGCCTGAATACGGAAGTTCACCGCCTGGATCCAGTCGTCGTGCGGGTGCTCATAGGCCTCGCGCAATGCGCTAATCTCGCGCCACGACTCGAAGTCGTAGTTGGCGTACTGCCCCTCCTCGAGGTGGATGACCTCAGCCAGTTCGCGCACCAACAAGGCGAACGCACGGCGCACCGAGATCACATGAACCGCCATGTAGAAGCGGTTCAACACCAGCACACTAGCGGCCAGGCTTGGCGAAGCGGCCACGCGAGTCATGCAACGTCTCCCGAGCGACGAGGAGCGATCCTCGGCCGGTGCGGCTGGAGAATCAGCCAGCCGACAGCCTTGCGGCTCTCGGCGTTCCGAACGGGGATCGCGGAACTAGGGGTTCCGCAGATCGGCGAGGAAGGAGAGCGAGCAAACCGGACGGGATCAGGCCTCTTTCTTGCCGGATCACGACCCTGTTTATTGTACCCGGCCGGCCAGGGGGCCACCAGGACCAGGGGCGATTCGCACAAACTCCTCACATTCTCTTCCGACGCGTTTGGCCGCGGTGAAGTTCGCCTTTGCCGCGCGATTCGCCGCTAGCAGACGGCCGCTCGCGGCCTACCCTCGACTCTGGGCACGAGATCGATGGGCGGCCTCTGCCGCAAGTTTTTCCGCCGCCTCTGGGTTGCTTGGCGCGCGCGAGCGCTATTAGGATGAAGGAGGTCAAGCTGATGCAAGCGCCGTATGCTGCGGCGGTTGCCAGCGTCCTCTAGGGAAACTGGCTCGATGATTCACTACACCTGCGACGCATGCAAACGACCGCTCGACCCCGAAGAAGAGAACCGCTACGTGGTCCGGCTCGAAGTGTATGCGGCCTGCGATCCGCTCGACCTGCATGAGGCCGAGGGGGACCGCGATCATCTGCACGAGATCCAAGAGGTCTTGCAGCGTTTGGAAGACGAAGACGACGACAGCACGGTCGAAGACGAGTACCAGCAGTTGCGCTTCGACCTCTGCCCGGAGTGCCATAAGCGGTTCCTGAAGAACCCGCTCGGCCTCGACACCAGTAAGCTGTTCGACTTCAGCAACAACTAGCGCGGAGCGGACGCCGCTCGGCGGCTGGCGTTTCGCCCTTCTGCCTCCTTGGCTCGCGCCTGGTTCACGAGGAAGCCATGGCTCGCCGCTACCGTCGTCGGTGGAGCTACTCGGCCCCGGCCCTGCTTGTGGTCGCGCTGCTGGCGGCGCTGCGCTACTTCCTGGGTGAGCCGGCCGCCCCGCCGCCGGCCAACCTGCCGGAGGGGAACTACCGGGTCGAGCGCGTCGTTGACGGCGACACGCTGATCGTGGCGGGGCTCGACCGCGTGCGCTTAATGGGCATCAATGCGCCCGAGTCGGTGAAGCCCGACCATCCCGTCGAGCCGTTTGGTCCCGAGGCCTCGGCGTTCACCAAGCAGTTTCTGGCCGGCGGCCAGGTGCGGCTGCAGTTCGACCACGAGCGCGTCGACCAATACGGCCGCGCCTTGGCTTACGCGTGGGTGGGCGACAAGTTGCTCAACGAGGAACTGGTGCGCCAGGGACTGGCCCGCGCGGAAATGCAGTATCACTACTCGCAAGCCATGAAACGCCGCTTCCGCGAGGCGCAAGACGAGGCGCGGGCGGCTCACCGGGGAATCTGGTCACAACCGGCTCCGGGGCGGCGTTGAGTTCGCAGCGAGCCTCGCGCCAGAAAAAAAGAGGGGCCGGCCGTGTTGGGATCTACGGCCGGCCCCCCTAAGCCGCCCAAGGGTAAACGCAGTCGCGTCCACCGGTCAGCCGGGGCTGCCCCTGGTATACCCTAGGTCCGGCCAGCAATTGCGCCGGTGCTCTTGGGGTTTTCGGAATTCCCAGAATCAGACCTGAGATTGCGCGGACGGCGATCGCCGTCATAGGGCAACCGCAAAGCGTGCGGTTTCGCGCATTCGGGGTATTTCGGCAAAAAAGCCTGTCGAAGTTTTCAGGCGAAGGTCGCTGCGGTCGCAGAAGGGTTAGACCATCGACGGCGTTCGCGCGGGACCTCTGGGCCCGCGCGACCGACTTTGCCCTCGCTGTCTGGTCCGCCTAGAATCGTGGTCGGAACGGAGCGAGCCGCGTACCGCGATCCTGTCTTCTGGGAGGAGCGCATGCTCCGCCGCCGCGCTTTTACGCTCATCGAGCTCCTGGTTGTGGTGCTCGTTCTCGGGGTGTTGATCGCGCTGTTGCTCCCTGCGGTCCAAGCGGTGCGTGAGTCGGCTCGCCGGCTGCAATGCACCAACCATCTCAAGCAAGTTGCGTTGGCGTTGCACGCTTACGCCTCGGCCCAGTCCGAACACCTTCCCGCCCTGATCCACACCGCCTTCGATTCGCAGGGGCGGCCCGACAGCCCGACGCCTGACGACAGCTTTTCGCTCTCGTGGCGGGCAACGCTGCTGCCGTATCACGAACAACGGGCGCTCTACGAGCGCATCGACTTCCGCCAATCGGCCCTCTCAGCAGCCAATCGGCCCGTGGCGGAGACGATTCTCGGCGAACATCAGTGCCCCAGCACTCCCGAGTCGCCTCGCCGGATGGAGGCGACCCTGAGCGGCGGTGGCTCGGCGACCACCGCGCGATTGGCCGTCGTCGACTATGGCGCCGTGGCCCTGGTTGTCGTTTCGCAAACGACGGGCGAAGTCTCGCTGCCTGGCGCCTGGTTGCCGCTCCAAGGCTATAGTGGCAAAGTGGAGAGCGGCTTTCGAGCGGCTCCGTCGTCGCTCCGCACAATCAGCGACGGCCTCTCTCAAACAGCCCTGCTCGTGGAGCACGCCGGTCTGCCGCACGTTTTTCGGCAGACCGTCGAATTGCCAGCGACGGGACTTGTGGGGCCCTGGCTGTCGGCGGAGATCAACGTGCTCGACGGCCGGTTGACCGTGAACGCCGACAACGTCCGTGGCCTGTATTCGTTTCATCCGGGCGGCGCGCAAAGCGCACTGGCCGACGGCTCGGTGCATTTTTTGCCGGCGACGCTGGACCCCGGCGTCTTAGCGGCCTTGCTCACCCGCGAAGGGGCGGAGCCGCTCGAGGGCTGGGACCGGGCGTTGTGAACTCCGTGTGAGCGCGGCGGGCAGATCACTCTGGGCCGCCAAGCCCGCGGCGGCTACGCTGACAGGGGAGGCGAGTTCTTTTCTCTGGCGGCGCGGCCCATGTCCAAGCATCTCGAACGGCAGATCGAAACCCTCAAGCAAAAGTTGCTCTACGTCGGCACGCTCGTGGAAGAGGCGGTGTCGCGGGCCGTGGCGGCGCTCGTCGACCGCGACCCCGACCTGGCCCGCCGCGTGATCGCCGCCGACGCCGAGATCGACCGCATGGAGGTCGAGGTCGAGGAGGAGTGCCTGAAGTGCTTGGCCCTGCATCAGCCGGTGGCCGCCGATCTGCGGTTCGTGGTCGCCGTGCTCAAGATGAACAACGACCTCGAGCGCATCGGCGACATGGCCAAGAACATCGCCAAGCGAGTGGTGTTCCTCTGCAAGTCGGAGCCGCTCGAGCTGCCCGGCAATTTTCGCGGCATGGCGGCCGCGGCGCAATCGATGTTCAAACGCAGCCTCGACGCCCTGGTGAACTCGGATACGGCGCTGGCCCGCCAGGTGCGCGAGGACGACGACGAGGTCGATACGATGCGCAAGCAGATTCAGCTCCAGGTGGAGCGCGAGATCATGGCGCAGCCGCAGCGCGTGGCCGAGCTGATGAGCCTGAACAACGTGGCCAAGCAACTCGAGCGGCTCGCCGACATGGCCACCAACATCGCCGAGGACGTGATCTACATGCTCGAAGGCGACATCGTGCGGCACAACGCGCACGAAGTGCCCTGAGCGCTGCTGGCGAGCGGCCGGCGTAAGCCGGCTGACCAACCCGCGTCGACGGCCTCACCAGCGTTGGGTCGGCCGGCTTACGCAGGGCCGCTCGCCAGGCGGTTTGCTCCGCTCAATTACGGCGGGTCGTAGCCCTTCCCGCCCCAGGGGTGACAGCGGAGCAAGCGCCGCGTGCCGCGCCAAGCGCCGCGCACCGCGCCGTACTTCTGCACCGCGGCCACGAAGTACTTGCTGCACGAGGGCTCGAACCGGCAGCATTGCCCCAGCCAAGGGCTGATCAGCCACTGGTAACAGCGCACCAAGCCAATCAGCAGCGCGGCGGGTAGACCATGCAGGGTCTTCAAGACCGTCGTCATCGCCGGCCTCCCTGCAAACGCTTGGCGAGTTGCCGCGTCAGCCGGTCGAACGATTCGCGCAGCGCAGCGAGCGCCGGAGGCGCCGCGGCATTGGGCTGGACCACCCAATCGATGCTCGTCTGCCGCAGCCGCGCGTCGTGGCGAAACGCCTCGCGCAGCAGCCGCTTCCAGCGGTTCCGCACCACGGCGTTGCCGGCGCGGCGGCTGACCGCCAGTCCCAGCCGGCCAAGTCCCAGGTCGTTTTCGCAGGCTTGCACGCGCAACACGCCATCGCTGGCCGACCGACGCCGAGCATAGACGCGCTTGAATTCGGCCGGCCGCAGCAGGCGCATGGCCTTGGGAAAGCGCGAACTCGCCGACGCGGCGGCCGCGGGCTCACCAGCGGAGGTCGGCTCGCGGCTGCTGGGGGTTGCGCTCATCGAAGCGGCGGATCAGATCTTGGCTCTCGGCGTCGAGCTGCTTGGGAAGCACCACTTGCACTTCCACGAACAGGTCGCCCGGCGGCCGGTTCTTGGCGCGGACCCCTTGCCCCTTCAGGCGGAGCTTGGAGCCGGTGGAAGAGCCGGGCGGCACCCGCACCGTAATCGTACCATGCGGCGTGGGGACGTCGATCTTGGCCCCCAGGGCCGCCTCCGCGACGGTGACGGGCGTCTTCACGTCCAGGTTGTCGCCACGCCGCTGGAAATAAGGGTGCGGGGCGACGTTCACCTTGACCAACAAATCGGCCTCCCCCTGCGGTTCGCCTTGCCCCTTCAGGCGGATCTTCTTGCCGTCTTCGATGCCGGCCGGAATCCGCACCGCCACGGTCTCGTGCTTCCCGGAGGAGCGGGTGAGCTCGAGTTGCACCTCGCCGCCGGTGACGGCCGTTTGGAACGGGATTTCGATCTCGTACTGGGCCGGGGCCGGTCGCTCGGCCCGCGCTCCGCCCCCGCCCCCACGGCGGAACTGGCTGAAGAAGTCGGCGAACCCGCCGCCCCCCCCCATCTCGGCCCCTTCGAAGCCGGCGCCGCCGCCAAAGATCTGGCTGAAGTCGAAGTCTTGGTATTCGGGGCCCGGCTGCGGTCCCCGCCGGCCGCCGCGGGGGCCCCGCGGGCTGGGGCCCGCCTGCCCGGCTTGCTCGAAGGCCGAACCATAGCGGTCGTACATCTCGCGCTTCGAGGGATCGCTGAGCACCTCGAAGGCCCGCTGCACCTCCTGGAACTTCTGCTTGGCGTTCTTGTCGTCGGGGTGGAGGTCGGGGTGGTATTTCCGCGCGAGCTCGAAATAGGCTTTCTGGATGTCGCTCGCGCCGGCGTCGCGGTTGACTCCCAAAGTCTTGTAGTAGTCTTCGGCCATGACGAATAACAGGCGTGCTCAGATCCGCGATCAACCAACGTGTACTGGCCTGGCTTACGAGAACGCGCCCGATTGCGGGTCGATGGCCAGGCCGTCGCAGAGCTTAGTGAGGGTTTCCATCACGATCAACAGCGCCGTGGGATCGAGCAGATCGTCGTCGGCGTCGTCGGGATCTCCCTCGGCCAGAATGTGTTCGAAGTGGAGCACGTCGAAGCGTGCGTCGCACCGCGCCAGCCGCTTGAGCCGCGCCTTCTCGGCCTCGGTCTTGGCCACCGGCTTGAGCTCGGCGATCATCTGCTCGACGAGCTCGTTCACCTCCTCGCCGTCGAGGTAGCTGACGTCGAGCGCGGCAAAGTCGTCGTGCGAGACCACGGTGAGCGAGCCGAACAGGCCGTCGTCTTCGCTCCGCTCGTTCGTGAGCTCATACCGCTTGCCCAGCCCCCGCAGCGCCTGGGCGACCTGCTCCTGGGTAGGGCGGCGCGAAGACTCGAACAGAATGAAATACGTTTCCCGCCAGTGGTAGTCGCTGTTCTCGAAGGTGGACACCGGGCTGACACTCCTCTGGGGGGCGGCGGGACGCGCGTCGCGGCTCCGGCCCGCCTGGGCCGGCGACGGCGAGAGCTACCAATCTTCCTGACCTTCCGGCCCCAAGCCCCCCTGCCAGTTCTCGAGCGCCTCGAGCAGTTCGTCGCGCTCTTGCCGCTTGGCCCACACCACTTCGCCCTGCTCGAGCCGGACCTCGTACTGCCCTTCGCGCTCGCAATCGTCCTCCCCGCAGAAGTGCGGTACGGCGCTAATCCACATCACGCGGTAGAGCGGAACATGTTTGTCGTCGACCACGCAAAACACCGACATGGCGGCAACCCTCTCGCGACCCAACTTGCTGCCTGCAAACCCGCGGCGAACGGGTCGCCCGGATTTGCGTTTCTGCCCTTATCTCTATGATACACCGGACAACTCGGCCGATCTGCGGGCGGCGGCCGCCACGGCCCCCATCAGCGCCCCGCGCACCCCGGCCTTTTCCAGCACGTCGAGCCCGGCGATCGTCGTGCCGGCAGGGCTCGTCACGCGGTCTTTGAGCACGGCCGGGTGCTCGCCGCCCGAGAGGACCATTTCGGCCGCTCCCCGCACGGTTTGGGCCGCCAGCGCGAGCGCCGTGGCCCGCGGCAGACCTGCCTGCACTCCGCCGTCGGCCAGGGCCTCGATGGCGAGGAACACGTAAGCCGGGCCGGAACCCGAAAGGCCGGTCACGGCGTCGAGCAGCTTCTCGTCGACCGGCCAGGCCCTGCCCACGGCCGAGAGTAGGTCGCCCAGCAGCCGGCCATCGGCCTCGGTGGCGCCGGGCCCCAGGCAATAGGCGCTCGCGCTCTGGCCCACCAGGCAGCAGGTGTTCGGCATCACGCGGGCGAGCCGCGGCGCGCCAGCCTTCGTCTGGCCAAGACCGGCCGCGATCGTCTTGAGCGGCACGCCGGCGGCGATCGAGATGACGAGCGTGTCGGGGCCAATCCGCCCCGCGAGCGCCGCGAGTGCGGTGGACATTTGCTGGGGCTTGACCGCCAGGAACAGCACGTCGGCCTTCGCGTCAACGGCCTGGTTGTCGGCCGAGAGCGCAGCCTGGGGAGCGAAGCCGCGGAAGGCCTCGAGGGCCGCCGGTTCGGGATCGGCGGCCGCAAGTTGACGCCCCTCGACGAGCCCCGCCCGCAAGAATCCCTGGGCGAGCGCCCGGGCCATTTGGCCCGCGCCGAGGAATCCGATGTGTGCCTGAAGCATGGAGCGGGCCGCGAACCGGAGCGGAGTGCGAAACGTAGGGGACGCTGCCGTATGCTACGTCAAAACGCCCGGTCCGGCAACGGACTTAGGGCCGCCTGGGCCCGTCGCCAGGGGCTGTTCCGGCCGCGGAGATGCAGTTCATGCAATCCTCACACGTGCGCGGGTGTAAGCCGCAGGCAAGCTTGCGCGTCTGCAGAAGCGGGCCGCGCTC
Organism: Pirellulales bacterium; assembly: GCA_046349955.1. Classification (GTDB taxonomy): domain Bacteria; phylum Planctomycetota; class Planctomycetia; order Pirellulales; family JBGAPH01; genus JBGAPH01. The sequence continues at coordinate 158,750 of JAXMBI010000010.1, forward strand.
TTCGAAGCAGAGAACCGTCGCAGCCAAATGGAGAGCGTGCTCTTGCACTCGCCTGGAGGAGCGGTGGTGGAGGACTTTTCAGTTGCATCGGATCAGTGAGCTAGTGCCGCGTCACCGCCTTGGTTTTCGGGTGCGCCACACTGGCCCGCAGCGCATGCAAGGGACGAGAGGGCCCCGATGGCGCGTGGCGCGCTGGCCGAAATTGCTGTCCGGTCCGTGCGGGGGTCCCCGGGCGTGTGGTCCCTTGCTCGCGCTCTCGCGCTGCGGGCTAGTAATCGATCGGGCAACCCGAACTCCTAGCTGTGACGCTGCACTTGCAGTTACTTAGCGAGGTCGGGTTTCGCCGGCTCCGACCGAAGCGCCTGCACAAACCCCACCAAATGCCGCAGTTGATCCCCATACGCGGCATACTGCATCCGCGAGCGCACCTCCGGCGCGAGCGCATAGCCGCCGACGACCACCGGCACGCCGCGCTCCATGGCCGCAGCCTGAATCGCCGCGTAGTCGGCCAGGAACTGGGGCTCGTCAGGAAGGTGCGAGACGCTGAGCCAGAGCAACTGGGGCTTTTCGGCCTCGAGGGCGGCTAGCCAGGTATCGCGCGGCAAAGACGTGCCCAGCGATTGGGCGGCCCAGCCGAGATCGCGCAGCACGAGCTCCACCATCGCGGTGGGAAGCTGGTAGTGGTCTCCGCTCAGCGTGCCCCCCAACGCCCGCGGAGCTGCGGGGCCGGCCGCAGGCAGCATCGCGCGCAGCCGGTGCAGCAGTCGCAGGGCGATCTCGCAGCCGCGGCGTTCTTCATACACTTGGGCCTCGCCGCACTCCCAAGCTTGGCCGATCTGCACAAACGCCGCCGCGATCACGCGATCGAAGATCTCGGCCAGGCGATGCTTGGCCAGAAACAGATCGAGCACGATCCGCTGGCACTGCTCTTCATCGCCGGCCAACAGCGCCGCGGCCAATTGCCCCGCCGCGCGATCGATGACAAAGGCCCCCTGGCCGGTCGCCGAGGGGAGCCCCAGCAACTCGGGCCGCACCAGGGGCTGCCCCGTCTGCCGCAAGAATTCGAGCACCTGGTCGACCGCCAGCCGCCGATGTCCCCCCGCGGTGCGGACCACAGGCAGCGTCCCCTTATCGCACCAGCGCTTGAGCGACGACTCGCTTGCCCCAATGGCAAGGGCTACCTGGCGGGGGGTGAGCAAAGTGGCCATGTCGAGAACTCGCGTGAACGATTTGATCGATTATAGACACCCCATGAATGAGACCGCAACGGCTACGCGAATGCAAAAGTCGAATCTCTTTGGTTTTTCTCTGCCAGACCATTGACGACCCGCGCGAGCCACCTATAAACTCATGGTCGATTTGAACGAATTTCGACCACTCGCTGAGGGCCGGCGTCCGGCCCCTCCAATTCCCTCCAAAAGCGCCCCGTTGGGCGCAAAGGAACGAACGATGAGCGCGTGGAACAAGCGGATCGCAGTGATGGCCCTGGCCTCGATCGCGGTTGGATTGCTGGGTCTGCCGGCCGGCTGGGCCAAGGCCCCGGAAAAGAAGCCCGACATCGTCGACACCGCAGTGAAGGCCAAGTCCTTCAAGACGCTGGTCGCGGCCGTCGAGGCCGCCGGGCTGGTCGAAACCCTCAAGGGCAAGGGCCCCTTTACCGTCTTCGCCCCGACCGACGAGGCGTTCGCCAAGCTGCCGGAAGGCACGATCGAAAAGCTGCTGAAGGACAAAGAGAAACTGACCGCAATCCTCACCTACCACGTCGTGCCCGGCGCCGTGCTCGCCAAGGACGTCGTCAAGCTCGAAGAAGCGGAGACGGTGCAGGGGGGCAAGGTGAAGATCAAGGTCGAGGAGGACGAGGTCTTCATCAACGGGGCGAAGGTGGTGAAGGCCGACATCGCTTGCTCCAACGGCGTGATTCACGTGATCGACTCCGTGCTCCTGCCTCCGGAGAAGGCCGCCAAGAAGTAGCTGTTGTTGTGAGGATCCATTGCACGGTTGGAGGCGAGACGCGCGGCTCGCCTCCAACCACGCTTGGGGGGCGCCAAGAATCGGCATTGGATGGTTCGCAGGGGGCTGGAGCAGGCCGCGTGGCCCGCCCGACAAAGACCTAATCGAGGAGCAACCCCATGACCGCGATCCGCCGGCCTGCCCAGGGCCGCCCCGCCCGCCAACCGTCGGCCGCCGTGCGTTCGCCCGTGAACCACGAAATGCGGTTGCGTGCGGCCGCGCTCGTGGCCCTGGAAATTGAGTACATCGCCAGCCCCGAATTCGGCGATGCCCAACGAGTTGTCGAGATCGAGGCCGACCGCGGCTTGCCGGCCGACTTCGCCTTGCGAGAGTCGGATGCAGGCCTGCGCAAGGCCCGCAAGAATCTGCCTCCCTACTTAGCCAGCCTCTTCACCACGCGGTTGCTGCCGGCCGACGAAGAGCGGCGGCTGTTTCGCCGCATGAACTACGCCAAGTTCAAGGCCGACCAACTGCGTCAGGAGCTCAACCCGCGCCGAGCGCGGCGGGCGGTCGTCGAGGAGATCGAGGCGCTCGTCGACGAGGCTGAGCAAATCCGCGGGCTGCTGATCCGGGCCAATCTTCGGCTGGTCGTGTCGATCGCCAAGCGATTTGTCGACTCCTCGAACACCTTCTACGAGCTGGTGAGCGACGGCAATATCTCGCTGATCCGCGCCGTCGAGAAGTTCGACTACTACCTCGGCAACCGCTTCAGCACGTACGCCACCTATGCCGTCCGCCGCAACTTCTTCCGCACGGTCATCAAACGCCGCGAGGACCGGCAGCGCTGCCCTCTGGCCGACGAAGAACTGCTCGCCACGGCTGCACCGGTCGACGATCCCGAGACCTTGGGCGAAAAGCAGGTGCTCGACCTCCGCCACCGCCTGGCCGGCCTGCTCCACCGCCTGAACGACCGCGAGCGGAGCGTGGTGCAGGCCCGCTTCGGCTTCGGCGGCGACGGCCGCCTGAAGACGTTCCAGCAGCTCGGCGACGAGTTCGGCGTCTGCAAAGAGCGGGTTCGGCAGATTCAGGTGCGGGCGATGGAAAAGCTGCGCCTGCTGGCGGAAGAAGCCCACTTGGACACATTCGGGGACGACTGAGCTGCCATGGACGCAAACCCCGCGCAGGCGCCAGCATACTTGGTGTTCGGCGCCACCGGCGGCATTGGAGGCTGCCTGGCGCGGCGACTTTCGGCAGGCGGCGGGCGATTGTTTCTCTCGGCCCAGAACAGCGAACGGCTCGAATCCCTGGCTCGCGAGTTGCGCTGTCCGTTCCATGCGGCCGACGTGCGCGATTCGGATGCCGTGAACGCGGCTTTCGCCATGGCTGCCAAAAGCCTGGGGCCCTTGGACGGAGTGGCCCATTGCGTGGGCTCGATTCTCCTCCGACCGGCGCACGCCACGAGCGACGCCCAGTGGGCCGACACTCTGGCGCTGAATCTGACTTCCGCCTTCCGCGTCCTGCGCGCGGCCGTCGGCGCCTTGCGCTCTCCTGGGGGCTCGGTGGTGCTCGTTTCGAGCGCCGCGGCCGAAGTCGGGCTGCCCAACCACGAGGCGATCGCGGCGGCGAAAGCCGGCGTGATCGGGCTCGGGCGCTCGGCCGCGGCCACCTACGCTCCCCGCGGGATTCGCGTCAACGTGGTGTCTCCCGGGCTTACCCAAACCACTCTGGTGGCGCCTCTGCTCGAGAATGAGCTGTCGGCCAAAGCCTCATTAGCCATGCACCCGCTGGGCCGATTGGGAGAACCCGCGGACGTTGCGGCGGCCATCGCCTGGTTGTTGGATCCCGAGCAGAGTTGGGTCACAGGACAAGTGCTGGGGGTCGACGGCGGGCTGGCTACCCTGCGCGGCCGGTCCGCAGTGCGGTAGAATGAAGCGGAGCCACAGGCGAGCGCCGGTGGCCGGATTTTCGCCTCCCCTCCTCCTGATGTTCGCATGACCGCATCCCTCGATTCGATGCACCACGTGGCCATTTCGGTCGACGACATTGCCAAGGCCGTCGACTGGTACACGAAGACGTTCCGCTGTGAAATCGCCTACCAGGATCCGACCTGGGCGCTGCTCAAGTTCGCCAACCTGAGTATGGCGCTCGTGATTCCCGCTCAGCACCCGCCGCACGTGGCCTTCAGCAGCCCGCGGGCGGAAGAGTTTGGCGAGCTGCGCCCCCACCGCGACGGCACGCGCAGCGTCTACATCGCCGATCCGGCGGGCAACGCCGTGGAGATCATGGACGAGTCGAGCCTGTGACGGCGCGCCGGCCCACGGTTTCCGCCGCCGACTGGTCGCTCGATCCATCGGTCGCCTATCTCAACCACGGCTCGTTTGGGGCCGTGCCGCGCGTTGTGCAGGCCGAGCAGCGCCGCTGGCTGGAGCTGCTGCAAACGCAGCCGATGGACTATCTCGTCCGGCATTGGCATGCCCGGCTCGACGAAGCGGCCGAGCGCCTGGCAGGGTTTGTGGGCGCGCGGGGGAGCGATCTCGTGCCGGTCGACAACGCCACGGCCGGCATGAACGCCGTGGCCGAGAGCTTTGCCCTCTCTCCCGGCGACGAGGTCTTGCTCAACGTTCACGAGTACGGGGCGGTCAGGCGGATTTGGGAGCGGGCTTGCCGGCGGGTCAGCGCCAAAGTTTGTGACGCACCGCTGCCGTGGCCGCTGCGCGAGCCGCAGGAGCTGGTCGAGGCGATGCTCGCTGCGATCACGCCCCGCACGCGCCTCGTGGTGGTGAGTCACATCACGTCGCCGACGGCGCTGATCTTTCCCGTGGCCGAACTCTGCCGGCGGTTGCGGGAGCGCGGCGTGGCGGTGTGCATCGACGGGCCGCATGCTTTGGCGGTGTTGCCGCTCGACCTCGCGGGTTTGGACTGCGACTACTACACGGCGAGTTGCCACAAGTGGCTGGCGGCGCCCATTGGTTCCGGGTTTCTCTACGTCCATCCGCGGCGCCAGGCCGACATGCAACCGCCCATCCTGAGTTGGGGACGTCCGGCGCCGCAAGCCGAGCCCACCTGGCGCGACGAGTTCACGTGGTCCGGCACGCGCGACCTCTCAGCGTTTCTCAGTGTGCCGAGGGCAATCGAGTTCCTGGAGGCCGCGGGGCTCGAGGAGTTCCGCCGGCACGGCCATGCCTTGGCTGGCGAGGCACAACACCGTGTGGCCGAGTTCACGGGGCTCGAGCCGCTCGTGCCGGAGGGCATAGGCTGGTATGGCACGATGGCGGCTATGCCGCTGCCGCCTGGGGACCCCGAATCCTTGCACCAAACGCTGCGGCGCGAGTATGGCGTCGAAGTCCCTGTGTTCGACTGGCAAGGGCAACGGCTGATCCGCGTCTCTTGCCACTGGTACAACACCACAGAGGACCTCGACCGTTTGCTGGCGGCCCTGCGGAAGGCGCTGTGACTGGGCGGCGGTCCGAATCCGCCGAACCTCTCTTGACCGGCATTCGCTGCGTCCCTAAGCTCCCCGCCCTATGTTGGGCAAACTGTCATTCATCGGGGTCGGGATCACGCTCCTCGTGGCGACGGCCGCTGCCGCGGCCGAAAACGCGCCGGACAGCGCGGGCGTGCTCGTGTTGCGCAACGGAAACGTGATCACGGGCCAAGTCGTGCGCGCCGGCGACTACTACCTGATCAGCGGCCAGGGCGTGGAAACCCGCCTGCGGGCAGGCGACGTCGACTTCTTTTGCCGCGACTTGCAAGAGGCCTACAGCCGCAAGCGGCTGGCCGTGGCTGCCGACGACTGGGAGGGACGCTTTGCGCTGGCGACTTGGTGTCTAAGGCACGATGTGCTCGACGGCGCCGAGGAGCAAATCCGGGCGATCCTGGCCGTCGCCCCGCAGAGCCGGCGGGCCGACGGCCTGGCCAAGCAGATCGCCGAACGCCGCCGCGACCTGACGACTCCGCGCGCGAAAGCCGAGGCCGGTCCCGTGGGACCGCGAAGTTCCGATCTCGAATTGCTCGTGCGCGGGCTGCCGGCCAGCACCGTTTCCGATTTCACCGACGTCATCCAGCCGTTACTGCTCAACAACTGCGCGGCCACCGGCTGCCACGGCCCGCGCTCGACGGCCGAGTTCCGGCTGCTCAAGCCGAGCCGCGGCCCAAGCCGGCGGCTGACGCACCGCAACCTGCACGCGACGGTCGCCTGGATCGATCGCGCCGATCCGGCCCGCAGCCGCCTGCTCACCGCAGCCGGCGAACCGCATGGCGGACTGAGCCTGCCGGTGTTCAGCCGCACCAAGGCCACGCACTATCGTCAACTCGCCTCCTGGATCGCCGGTTTCGGCAGCGCCGCTCAGGCCGAAAGCCAAGAACCGGCGCCGCTTTCTAGTCCGGTGCCGCTGGCCATGTCGCCGCTGAGCGACGCCACCGCGCTGCGCCCCGTGGCGAGTCGCCAAGGTCGCCTGAGGCGCATGGGCACAGGCCGTGCGCCCGAGCCGCTGGCGGACCAAGCGCAGTCGGGCGTGGCACAAGCTGCCTGGTTCGATGCACCCTCTTCCAGCGGACAAACTAGTGCGCCGCGCACGGCCGCCAGGCCCGCCGCGCAGCGTGGCGGCGATCCGCTCGATCCGGAGATCTTCAACCGCCAATTCGCCCCGCCGGCAGCCACGCCGCTCGACGCCCTGGACGACCGGGCCGTTGAGCAGGCTTCGTTCGAGCGCCCCGCGGCGCCCGGCGTCGCCGACGAGCAGGCCACCATCGACGCTGTGGAAGCGGAGCTGCGTTCGCTCGGCATGAGCGCGGCCGACGAGTAGTCGGCGGCTATTTGCTGCGCAAAGCCCATGTCACGGGCGATGGCCCCGGCGATCGCTGGCTGACCTCGAGGCCGAGTTCGGTCTGCGTGTTGTAGCGGGCCGGAATCTTCCGCTTGGGATGCGTGATCCGCACACGGTAAACGCCCGGCCGCACCACGCGGAGCTGCCGCACTTGCTCGGGCAGCGTTTGCGGGTCGGATTGCAGGTCTCCGCTCCCAGCATCGCTCGCTGTGCCTTGCGCGGTCGGGATCGTCTCGGCCAGGCAGGGCTCGGGTTCGAGCGATACTTCAGCGCCTGGCAGCGGCTGTCCATCGAGCAACACGCGGAAGCCCACCTGCACCATGCCGAGCCGGTCGTCGACCCAGGTTTGCACGCCGGCGGCCAGCTCATCGCGATCGAGCGATTTGTCCGCGTTCGCGTCGCAACGGGCGAGCAGCAGCCGCAAGCCGGCACAATCGGCGAGTTCTTGTTGTGAGAGCTGCGAGTCGCCGTTTTTGTCGTGAAGCTCAATCGCCTTGGCGGCCGTGGCCGAGGGATCGAACTCCGGCGCATGGACACGGGCAGGGCTGCCGGAACAACCGGCGGCAAGGAGCAGGAGCGAGGCGGCGGCAATCAGTCGGCTCACAGCTCGGACTCGCTGATCGGCTGGCCATCCTCTCGGTTCGCCAGGCGGCGATGGACGTCGGCGCTCAGTTCGTAACGCAGACCGCGCACCGAGCCGTCGCAGAGGGCCATGTTGAAGCCGCCCGGGTGGGCGCCGCCGAAGCTCCAGAAGAGAGCGAGGCCTGGGGTGTCGCGCGCAGGCGGCACGTGGCCCCAGCCGTGCAAATCGTAGTCGTCGGCCCCCAGGGCCGGCTCGTCGTCGCTGAAGTCGTTGCCACTTTCGTAGTTGTCGGGGTTCAGATACTTGTCGCCCACCATGTAGGTGTTGCTTGTCCCGTCTTCGATCTGGGCGAGCCGAATCATGCTCCGCTGGTGGGCAACGCCGTTGACTTGAGCGAAAGCGCTGTCGGGCTGAAAGCCCTGCATTTTGTCGGCCGCATTCCAATCGCCGGGCCCTGTGCCATAGAAGACGGGGTTCGAGCCGGCGTTCACCTTGTAGCACGAGCGATACCAGCCGAACTCCAGGCTGGGCGGCTTCAGGGTGTTGACCATCCAATCTCGGCTCGCCCGCACGGCGAAGACCTTGGCCTGCCGCTTCGAAGGGCACGAGAGCATGCCCAGCGGCGTTTGAATCATTTGCAGGGCCAGCTTTCCCTTGTCGTTGTTGGGCCGGCCGTGCCCCAGTCCTTTGCCCAAATCGTAAAGGGTCTGCTGCTCGAGGAACGGCAGCGCGTTGTAGAAGTAGCCGCCTGGCTGGTCTTGACCGGTTCCTTGGTCTGGGTCGCCGACCCAGATGTAGCCCCAGCCGCCGCTCGGCAAATGCTTCGTTCGGTCGACATGCACGAGCGAGGCCAAGGCCACCTGCTTGAGATGGTTGACGCACTGCACGCGCCGGGCCGATTCCCGCGCCGATTGCACAGCCGGGAGCAGCAGCGAGATCAAGACGCCGATGATGGCGATCACGACCAACAGCTCGACCAGCGTAAAGCCTTTGCGTTGGACCATGCCCTATGCCTTTTCGTGGAGAAGATCCGCCCAGCAGCCAGCCTAAGGCCCCCTCCCAGACCGGTCAAATAGAATCGACTTAAGCCAGCAATTCCGCAATCGGCCGCCCGGCCGCGATCGGCAGCGGGCGGTCGGCGGGGTCGCGCACTTCCGTGCCGGGGTCGATGCCAAGGAGCGCGAACATCGTGGCCGCCAGGTCGTCGGGACGGACCGGGTCGCGCTCGGGGAAGGCGCCGTTCTTGTCCGAGGCGCCGTAGACGAAACCGCGCTTGATGCCGCCGCCGGCCAGCAGCACGGTGTAGCACTGCGGCCAGTGGTCGCGGCTGATGTTGTCGTTGATCTTCGGCGTGCGGCCGAACTCCCCCATCCAGATCACGAGCGTTTCGTCGAGCAGGCCGCGCTCGTCGAGATCGGTGAGGAAGGTCGGCAAAGTTTGGTCGGTGATCGGCAGGTGCCGTTCCTCGATGATCGGGTACATCCGCGTGTTGTTGAAGCCGTGGGTATCCCAACCGCCGCTGTCGGTGCTTTGGCCGCCGATGTTGTCGGAGAAATACACGGTGACGAACTTCACGCCTGACTCCACGAGCCGCCGGGCAAGCAACAGGCTCTGCCCATAGGTGTGGCGGCCATACGCGTCCTTGAGCTTCTCGGGCTCGGCGGAAAGATCGAACGCCCGCCGCACCGCGTCGCTCGAGAGCATGCCGAGAGCGCGGTCGTAGTAGGCGTCGAGCCCCTGGGCTACGGCCGAGGTTTCCAGGAGCCGCGTTTGCCGGTCGACGATCCGCTGTAGCTCGCGCCGCCGGTCGAGCCGGGCGGCGCTTAGGTTCGCCGGCAGGCTCAGCTCGGGGAGCTTGAAGTCGGGCGCCGCAGGGTCTTCGGTCACGAGCAGCGGATCGTGCGCCTTGCCGAGAAAGCTGGCGTGTTGCCCCGGCGTGGGAATGCCGTCGCTGATCACATAGGGATAGGCCACGTACGTGGGCAGCCCCGCCGGACCGGGGGCCAAGCGGTCGACCACGGAGCCATACGAAGGGAAAAGGTCGAGCGAATCGCGGAGGCGGATGTCGTCGAGCGGCGGCGCGTGCCCCGTGAGGGCATAGTAGGCCGCCGAGTTGTGGTTCTTCATCTCATGGTGGACGCTCCGCACCAGGCAGACCTTGTCCATGATCTGCGCGCAGCGCGGCAAATGCTCGCAGACCGGCAAGCCTGGCACGTTCGACGAGATCGACTTCAAGGGGCCGCGAATCTGCTCCGGGGCGCCGGGCTTCATATCGAACGTGTCGAGATGGCTGGGCCCGCCGAACTGGAACAGGAAGATCACGTGCTTGGCGCGGGCCTTCGGCGCCGCGGCCGGGGCTTCGCCCGCCTGGAGGAGCTTGGGCAGGGTAAGCCCCAGCAACCCCGCCCCGCCAATCTTGAGAGCCGCCCGGCGACCCAGGCCCTGACGATCCAGGACGGTTGAGCGGTAGCTCGGGCAGGCGAATGAGCGCGGCATGCGGCGGACCTCCTGGGGGCGGGGCGGGCGAAGGTGAGGCCAGGCGGGATTTCCTCATGGTATCAGGCGGCCGGGCCGCCCAGAAGCCGCGCCGCCAATGGGGAGATCGAGGCGGGCGCCAGCGGAGGGCCAGGCTCCATCGCGGCCGACATTCTCCGCGGCTGCCCGCCTATTGACTCGCCGTGCGCGTGCCGAAGCAAAATCGGCGGTTATGGCCCGTACGGCGTACTCAACCAATCGCACTGCGCGAGCATTACTCGAGGGATCTTCGCGGGCGCACCGGATCGTATCGAAAGGCGACGGCCATACGGCCGCCGTGCAGCCAAGGGGAATATTCGGCAACTACTCGGGATCGTAAGGGCAGATCGACGCCCTTGCCTTCATGGAATCGCGCCATGCCCTCTCCACGCGCTCGCATGGGAATCGTTTTGGCCGTGTTCGCCGCGATTGCGGTCAGCACGGTTGGATGCAGCTTTCGCTACACCATGGATGTCGAGGGAGTCGCGCGCAATGCCGCCGACGGCGCCCCGCTGAGCGGCGTGAATGTCCACTTGAAAGGACCTTTCGAGGACGATGGCCGATCGGTAACTTCAGGCCCAGATGGGGCGTTCTACCTGCGGTTTCACGTCTGGAACCCCTCTGTCTCGCCGGCCAGTCCCTGGCGTCTGGTTTTGAGCGCCAACGGATTTCTCGATGAGGAAGTCGACCTTACCCCACTGAGCGCGGCGGCGCTGTGCGCCGGCGAGAACAAGATCAACCCCATCATCGTGAGGGTGTACCTGCGCCCAATGCCGCCTACCGACACCGCGACCGGTTCGTCGACCTTGAGAGCGCGCGCCGCTACCGACCGTGCGGCGTGCTCGCCCGATCCGCGGCGGCCGGCAGCGTGAACTCGATCGACGTGCCTTCCTGGAAGTGCGGGTTCACCGCGATGGCGCCGCCGTAGTGCTCGACGAGCCGCCGGGCGATGGCCAGCCCCATGCCGGAGCCGGGCGTCCGCACGCCGGGGAGCCGCTTGCCCGCCTCGAAGATCATTTCCCGATGCTCAGCCGGAATACCCAGGCCGTTGTCGATCACGCGGACGCGGATCCAGGCGGGCCGCGAGGTGGGGCTCCAGGCCACGAGCAGCCGGGGGTTGGCGATGTCGCAGCCGTGCAGGGCGGCGTTGCGCACCAGGTTCGTGAGCACTTGCCGCAAGCGGGCCTCGTTGCACCACACGGCCATCGGCTCGCCGCGCACGCCAACCACGATCCCCCGCTGCTCGAGCAACGGCTGCTGCTCGGCCAGCACCGCGGCGACGACCGCCGCCAGTTCCACGCGCTCGGCGTCCATCTGCACTTGGCCCGAGCGGCCGAGTTCGACCAGGTCGTCGACGAACGCCCGCGTCTGATCGAGCGTCCGGTCGACCAGATGCCAGCGGGCCTCGCGGCGGCGCTCGTCGCGCTCGCGGCGGAGTTGCCCGAGCCCGCTCTCGAGGAGCGCCAGGTGGGCCCGCAGGTCGTGGGCGAGGCCGCCGAGGACGTCCTTCGACGCGGCGTCGCCAAAGCTCATACTGGGCTTCGACCGCGCTGAGGCAGGAGCGATGCGATGGGGGCCTTCAGGGGCCTCGATGCGTGTCGACATGGCGATGCGACCTTTCTGCGCCGGGAAACTGGCGATCTACCCCTGGCATCGACCGGCCGGCGAGCCGCCCTTCCGTTTTTGCCGGACCGCTACGGTTTGCCCAAGTTTTCGCTACGCGCGGCCCGAATTTCACCCCTGGTTGCGCAGCCGGCTGGCGGGAGTCACCCGTGAAAATCGGTCCAGTTGACGCAATCTTCCCAAAGCTCCATGCTGGCAGTTTGCCGCTCGCCAGGTTGCTGGCCTGAATCCGCTTCCGACTTTCCTCGAGGTTTGCCCGTGTCTGTCGCCCGTTTGCTGTTCGTGCTGCTCGTGGGAATCGTGGGCGTGACCTTGAGCGGCTGTGGCGGGCAGCCGGCCGCGCCACCGACCGCGGGCGTGACGACCGCCGTGGCCAACCAGCCCAGCGACGCCGAGCTGCAGCGCAAGCTCGACACGGTGCTCGACTTCACGTTCGAGCGTAAGCTCGACGCCAATGTGAACGCCGCCTGGCAGGTGGTGCATGGCATCATGGCCTTCGGCCCCGCCTACGAAGTGCGCGTCGACGGACAGGTGCGCCCCGCGCTCGATTGGCTGCTCAAGGGAGGCACGCTCCGCGGCTGGACGCTCGAGAATGGCGACCATGGCGTGAAGGCAATTCTCGACCCCGGCACGAAGACCGGCCAAGGGCACCCTGACCAGTGGCTGGGTTATCTTTCGCACTGCCAGCTCGCTCCGGAGCAGCCGATCGTGGTTCAGGGGCAAACCCGGCAGATTCAGGATCTGCTCGATCAGGCCCGCTGGGACGTTCACAACGGCCAGGAATGCAGTTGGACGCTGATGTCGCTCTCCACTTATCTTCCCGCCAGCGAGAAGTGGCAGAACAAGCAGGGCGAGGAGTGGGATCTCGAACGGATCATTCAGCTCGAGACCGACCAGGACGTGAACACCAGCGCCTGCGGCGGCACCCACCGCATGTACGGCATCGCGCTTGGGCTGCAGCACTACCTGGAGCAGAACCCCGGCGTGAAGCTCGAGGGAGGGTGGCTCGCCGCGCAGAAGCACGTCCAAGCGCAGGCTGAGAACGCACGTAAGTTCCAGCAGCCGACCGGCGCCTTTTCGACGAACTACTTCGCCCGCGCCGGCAACTCGCCCGACCTGGGGGCGCAGCTCGGCGCGACGGGGCACACGCTCGAATTCCTGACCGTGGCCCTCGACGACGAGCAACTCAAGCAGCCTTGGGTGACGAACGCAGTGCTGTTCCTGACCACGCTGCTCGAGCAAACCCGCAACGAAGACCTGGAATGCGGCGCCCTCTACCACGCGGCGCATGGTCTGCATCTTTATCGCGAGCGGCGCTTCGGCCCGCGGGAATACGTTGGCATGAGCGCGCCGGCCAAGGCGGAGCTGACTTCGGCGGATCCGGCGCCGCAGCCGGAGTAGGATCGACTCGCTATCGACCGACCTTGCCCTACTATCGTTGGTGCGTCCATCAAAGTCTTTGCCGCACGCGCCCCGGTTGTGAGTAAGCTCCTCTACCGCTGCATGACCAAAGCTACAACGGCCGAGGGCGATACGGTCCGTCGATCGCTGAATTGGGCGCTGGCTCGCCGGGGCACACTCGAAGTCTGGACGGATGCCCTTCGATTTAAAGACTGGCAGATACCTTATGCGCAAATCGATGAAGCAGTGCTTCATTCAATTTGGCAGGGGCTGCTTCCGGGCTTCGTCCTTGTCGTGAAGTCGAAGGGCACGATCTATCAGTTTGGACTGAACTACGGCAAGTTCTGGAAAGGCGAACTCCCCTTTGCCGTGGATCGGGCAAGCGGGCAAATGGGGTGTTCTTGGGGGAGCATCTTGTTGCGAGTCCTGCTCGTCGCCGCAGCGCTCTACTATCTACTCTCGCGTTAGGCGATTCTTTCGTTGGGCAAGCTGTGAATTCAGCGCACCAGCCCCTCGAACTTCGCGTACGCCTCATCCCAAGCCGCATCCGGCCGCGGGTCGTAGTCCTCCACCGCAAAGCTGTGGCGAATCACCTCGCGGGCTTCGGCGATCGACTTCACGTCGCCGGCTGAGACCGCCTGCATCATCAGGTTGCCGATCGCCGTGGCTTCGATCGGCCCCGCGACCACCGGCCGGTTGCAGGCGTCGGCCGCCATTTGGCAGAGTTGCCGGTTCTGGGTGCCGCCGCCGACGATGTGGATCGTTTCGATCCGCCCGCCGGTGAGCCCTTCGAGCCAACCTAGGACCTGCCGGTACTTGAGCGCCAGGCTTTCGAGCGCCGTGCGGATCACCGCGCCTTCGCCGGACGGCGCCGGCTGCCCCGTGCGGCGGCAGTATTCGACGATCGCGGTCGGCATGTCGGACGGAGAGAGAAACGCCGGATCGTCGGGGTTGATCAGCGAGCGCAGCGGGGGCGCAGCCGACGACAGCAGATTCAGGTCTTCCCAGCCGAAGTGTCCGCCGGCGCGGTTCCACGCCTTGCGGCATTCCTGCACGATCCAGAGGCCGCTGATGTTCTTGAGCAGCCGAACGGTGCCGCCCACGCCCCCTTCGTTCGTGAAGTTGAGCGCTCGGCACTGCTCGCTGATCACCGGCCGCAGCACTTCCACGCCCATCAGCGACCACGTGCCGGAGCTGATGTAGCACCAGTTCGGCTTCTCGGCTGGCGGGCTGGCGGCCGGCACCGCCATTACGGCGCTGGCCGTGTCGTGCGTGCCAGGCAAAACAACTTCGGCCGAAATCAGCCCGGTCTCCGCGGCCACATCGCGGCGCAGTTTGCCGAGCCGCGTGCCGGGGGGCGTCACATCGCCCAGAATGTGCCGCGGGATGCCGAAGGCCGCGCAGAGATCGGTTGACCACTGCTGGTTGCGCGGGTCGAGCATCTGCGTGGTCGAGGCGTCGGTGAACTCGTTCGACTTCTCGCCCGTCATCAACCAGTGGAACAGGTCCGGCATCATCAGCAGCCGCTCGGCCACGTCGAGCAGCGGCGACTGCGCGAGCCGCATCGCCCAAAGCTGATAGAGCGTGTTGAACTGCATGAACTGCAGCCCCGACGCGGCGAAGATCTGCTCGCGCGGCACAACTTGAAATGCCCGCTCGAGCAGGCCGTCCGTCCGGTGATCGCGATAGTGATAAGGGTTGCCGAGCAACTCGTCGCCGCGGCCGAGCAGACCGAAGTCGACGCCCCAGGTGTCGACCCCGACGCTGGCGATCCGCGGGCCGTATTTCGTGGCCGCAGCCGTCAGCCCCGCACGCACATGGCTCCACTGCTGGAGCAAATCCCAGTAGAGCCGTCCCGCGGCGGGCGAAGGCCCGTTCTCGAAGCGATGCACCTCGGCCAGTTCGAGCCGGCGGCCGTTGAACAGGCCGGCCACATGCCGGCCACTCGAGGCGCCCAAATCGACGGCCAAATAAACTTTCTCGGGCATGGAAGGGAAGCAAAAGGTGGGACGGGTTGCGGGCTTGGCCGCATCCTGACCGGCTGCAAAGGTTGCGTCAAGCATTGATGTAGTCTTGTGTTGGGCGCTCGCGCAGTTGTCTTCAGAACGCAGCCTCCGCCGGGGCTGACCGGTGGAATCCGCCCAGACTGAAGAATCGGACCCAGGCCGGTCGATGGAATCCAAGAGCGGAAATGTTGACTTAGGTCACCATGATTACTAAGATTGACATGAATCGTTTGGGGCGAAGACCGTTCCACACCACACAAGCTGTTGCCTCAACAGCGTTTGGAGCTCAAGCATGACTCCTGGCGCCGTTGCGGTGGAATCGGAAAATGTCCGGACGCTCGGTCGTCCGGCGCCGGTCCCGCCGTTGGAAGCCACTCCGCTGCTGCTCGCGGAACTAGCCGCCGCCAGCGCACAACTCGAGGACGCGCATCCCCGCGAGATCATCGCCTGGGCCGTGGAGCACTATGCTCCGCACCTGACAATGGCCACCGCCTTCGGCCCCGAAGGCTGTGTGATCCTGCACTACCTGGCGCAGGTCGACCCGCGAACTTACGTCTTCAACCTCGACACGGGTTATCAGTTCTCGGAAACGCTCGAGCTGCGCGACCGCATTGCCCAGCGCTATGGCATTGAAGTCGACATGCTGCGACCCGAGACGACCGTCGTCGAGTACGAAGCGCTGCATGGCGGCCCGCTTTATAAGACCAATCCCGATCAGTGCTGCTTCGACCGCAAGATCAAAACGCTCCGTCAGGCCGCCCAAGGCTTTCATGCCTGGATGTCGGGCATTCGCCGCGATCAGAGCCCCGATCGGGCGAACGTGCCGATCGTGACTTGGGACAAGAAGTTCAGTCTGGTGAAGATCAGCCCGTTGGCCAATTGGACCAAGCGCGACGTGTGGAGTGT
The DNA here is from genome assembly GCA_046349955.1 of Pirellulales bacterium. Classification (GTDB taxonomy): domain Bacteria; phylum Planctomycetota; class Planctomycetia; order Pirellulales; family JBGAPH01; genus JBGAPH01. The sequence goes on from JAXMBI010000010.1 coordinate 174,559, forward strand.
GGTGACCAAGGAAGACGTTCCCTACAACCCGTTGCACGACCAAGGCTACACGAGCATCGGCTGCTGGCCCTGCACCCGCGCGGTGCTGTTTGGCGAAGACGAGCGGGCGGGGCGCTGGAGCGGCTCGGCCAAAACAGAGTGCGGTCTACACACGCGTGAATAGCGCGTCGGAGTTGTTGTGAGAGCGTCGGCCAAGACCGAGTATGCGTGTTTGGCGCTCGTGAAGCTGGCCGAACGGTTCAGCTCGGGCGACCCCGTGCGCATCCGGGAAATCGCCGACGACCACGGCATTCCCTCGCGGTTCTTGGTGCAAATCCTCCTGCAGCTCAAGGGGGCCGGCTTCGTGCAGAGCACGCGCGGGGCCACGGGGGGTTATCAACTCTCACGAGCGCCCGAGGAGATCACGCTGGCCGATGTCGTGGGCATCATCGAAGGCCCCGAGAACCAGCCCACCGCCGCCTCGGCGATCGACACTCCCAGCGCCCGAGCTTTGCTTGGCGTCTGGCGCGAGGTGACCGAGGTCGAGCAGCAGATGCTGGCCGGCATCACCCTGGCCGACTTGGCCCAGCGCGCCCGCGGCGAAGCCGACTCGATGTACTACATCTGAGCCGCACTTTCTCGGTTTGAACCCCTCTCCCTCTGGGAGAGGGCAGGGTGAGGGGCGCCCAGGAACCGCGCGCAACTTGACATTGCCGCGGCCCCCAGACCACCCGACAATTCCCCCCAGGCGAAGGCGCGTCGCTGGACTCGGGCGGGCCGCTCGCGGGCAGGAATTCGGAACCCGGGGTCCGCATCGCTCGCCCTCCCATGCGCCAAACGCTGTTCTTCATTCCCCACGAGCTGGCCGGGTTGCCGGTCTTTGGCTTCGGCTGGGTCTTTGCCATCTGGGCCTTGGCCAGCTTGGGCTACCTAGGCTGGCTCATCGCGAAGCAGGGCTTTTCGCCCGAGGTCCGCGGGCTCGTGCCGGTGCTGCTCGTCGTGGGGGCAGTTCTGCTCTGGGTGCTGCCGGCGGTGGAAGAGCCGGGCGAAGGGCTGCCGATTCGCGGCTACGGGGTGATGATGTTGCTGGCGGTCGGCTCCGGAATGTGGCTGGCGCTCGAACGGGCACGGCGGATGGGGCTCGATCCCGATCTGATCGTGTCGCTGGCGTTTTGGATGTTCGTGAGCGGCATCGTCGGCGCGCGGGTGTTCTACGTCGTCGAGTACTGGTCGCAAATGCGCTCCCGGCTCGAAGCGCCGAGCCTGATGTCGTTGCTCGGCATGCTGGTGAACTACACGCGCGGGGGCCTGGTGGTCTATGGCGCGCTGGCGGGCGCCGCCATTGCGTTTCTCGCCTTCTGCTGGCGGCGCAAGCTGCCGACGCTGGCCATCGCCGATTTGATCGCCCCAAGCCTGGCGCTGGGGCAAGGCTTGGGCCGGCTGGGTTGCTTCCTCAGCGGCTGCTGCTTCGGCGGCGCTTGTGATTTGCCTTGGGCCGTGACGTTCCCCTGGGGCACCGCGCCACACGTTCACCAAATTCGCACCGGGCAGACCGATCTGCACGGCCTCTGGCTCGACTACTCGAAGCAAGAACCCGTGGTGGCGAAGGTCGAGCCCGATTCGGCGGCCGCCCTCTCAGGCATCGCCGCGGGCGATCGTCTCGAAGAGATCGACGGCCAGCGCGTCGGCTCGAGCGAGCAGGCGCTGGCGATGTTGGTCAGCGCACCGCCTGGCGAAGAACTCGTCGTCACGGTGGCGGGCAAACCTCCTCTGATGTGGGCCACCTCCGTCCCGCTGCCGCGCAGCCGGCCGGTGCATCCGGCGCAGCTCTATAGCGCGTTCGATGCCCTGTTGCTCTGCGGGCTGCTCTTGGCCTACTACCCGTTCCGCCGTCGCGACGGCGAGGTGATTGCCCTGGGGCTCACGCTGCACGCGATCACGCGATATCTGCTCGAGGTGATCCGCATCGACGAGCCGTCGGTCTTCGGCACGGGGCTGAGCATTTCGCAAACGATCAGCGTCGGCCTGCTGGTGGCCCTGGCGGCTGGTTGGGCCTGGCTGCTCACGCGGCCGCGCGGCACCGCGCTGCCGGCTGCTGCTTGACCGGCCGTCTGATGCCCGCCGGCGGCTTCGCTTACTAACGTTTCGCCGCGAGGAGCTTTCGTGATCACGGTCGTTCTACTGATCCTCTCGAACCTGTTCATGACCGTGGCCTGGTACGGCCACCTCAAGTTCAAGACAAGCCACCTGCTGCTCGTGATCCTGGCGAGCTGGCTGATCGCCCTGCCGGAATACGCCCTGCAGGTGCCGGCCAACCGCATCGGCCACGGGCAGTTCACCGCGCCGCAGCTCAAGATCATGCAAGAGGCGATCTCGATCAGCGTGTTCGTGGTGTTCAGCATTCTCTACCTCCGCGAAACGCCGCGGTGGCACGAATGGGCCGGCATGGGGCTGATTCTGGCGGCCGTCGTCGTGATGGCGGCGCCTTGGCGCTGGGGAGCGAAAGACGTGAAGGATGTGCCGGCGGCCCACAAAACGCTCGATGAGCCAAATTCCTAGTTGCGGCGAGCCTTGGCAAGGCAAAGGGCGCCACCAATTGCCAAGCCCACCACGAGCCCGCCGACCATTGCGATCCCGGCCTCCGGCTGGCCGGCGGGGGCAACGAAGGCCCCAACAAGCAGTCCGAGCGCGCCGCCAACAAATGTTCTTGCATCCAGAAGTCTATTCATGGCTTCATCATAGCCTGCGCCGTCTCGTGCCGCAGCGTCGAGCGATCCCGCCGCGTTGAGACCCAGGCCGAAATCGGCTATTCTGGCCCTCTTGCCGCGGCCCCACCGTCTTGCCGCCGGCTCGGCCCCCTTCACCCGTTTTCTGAGTTTGGAGTTCGCCGCATGTCGTCGTTTCAGGGCAAGAAGGGCTTGGTGCTGGGCGTGGCCAACGATCACTCGATCGCCTGGGCGATCGCCCAGCAGATCATGGCTGCCGGCGGCGAGTGCGGCTTCACCCACCTGCCTGACCGGGCCGACGACGAGCGGCAGCGCAACCGCCGCCGGGTGTCGCTGCTAACCGACCCGCAGCCCAACGCCAAGTTTCTCGTCCCCATGGACGTGAGCAAGGATGAAGACATTCAGGCGGTGATGCGGCAGGCGGGAGAGAGCTTCGGCAAGATCGACTTCCTGCTCCACTCGATCGCCTTCGCTTCGCTCGACGACCTGAAGCGCGACACGATCGAGACCAGCCGCGACGGCTTCAAGATGGCCATGGAGATCAGCGTTTACAGTCTGATCGCCGTGGCCAATGCCGCCCGCGGCATTCTGGCCGACGGCGCGAGCGTGCTCACGCTGACCTACTTCGGCGGCGAGCGCTGCGTGCCTGGCTACAACGTGATGGGCATCTGCAAGGCGGCCCTCGACGCCAGCGTAAAATACCTGGCCTACGACCTCGGGCCGCGCGGCATTCGCGTGAACGCGATCAGCGCCGGCCCGCTCCGCACGCTGGCCGGCCGCGGCGCCGGCGTCGACGACATGCTGGGGCTCTACGAGCAAATGTCCCCCCTGGGCCGCAACATCACTCACGAGGAAGTAGGCCGCTCAGGCGCCTTCCTGCTCGGCGATTGCTCGAACGGCATCACCGGCGAGATCCTGCATGTCGACGGGGGCTACAACGTGATGGGGTCGCCGGGACGGATGCTCGACAAGCTGCGCGGCGCGGCGACGTAGACCTGTAGCCGGCAGTTCGCCCATCGCTTGCTTGGCGCTGTGTTCACCGCACCTTAGGCGCCAGCGGCACTGTCACGCGCAGCGGCCATAGGTCGGGATCGACGTTCCGCCCCGTACCGGCCAATTCTACGAGCTCAACCCTTCGCGTTCGGTAGCCCGGCGCCGAGGCCTCGAGGCAAATCGGCCCGAAGCTCGCGCTCCCTGAGTACGTCCACAGGTAGTCCAGGCCGGCGGTTGTGAACGACACGTTGAGTGAGGCAACGCCCGCTGGTGACGTCGCTGCCTCTTGAGGCGCTTGCCCTGCCCGCCAATGGATCAACGAATCTTCCCAGCGAATGTGCCCGTCGCCGACCAGCACCTGGGCGCCCCCGACAGGTTCGCCCGAATCCTTGTCGACGACCGTCACCTCGACCGGCAACGATTTGCGGCCTACCCAGGCGGCTTTCATCAACAAGAAGGGCGCGAACAACAGCGCTCCGAAGGTGAAGATCAGCAGTGCTGACCACAGGGGGGCCGGTTTCGGCTGCTCTGGCATCGTCGACTCCGCGGTCGACTTTCAGACTACGCTTGAACGAAGCGGCACGCCAGAACTACCTCGCCGGCTTGCCCCGGTCGCCTCCCCGGCGACAATGGCTCTCTATGCCCAACCCCGCGACCGGCTCTGCTGCTTCGTCCTTGCCTCCCTCCGGCATCCCCTCGCGCGATAAGATCGCGTCGCTGTACCTCGATCAGTTGCCGTTTCCCCCTTACCCGGTGCAGGAAGAGGCGCTGCTCACCTACTTCATGTCGGAGCAGGGGGCCCTGATTTGCGCCCCCACGGGCACCGGCAAGACGCTCATTGCCGAGGCCGCCCTGTTCGAGGCCCTGCACACCGGCACGCGGGCCTACTACACCACGCCGCTGATCGCGCTCACCGAGCAGAAGCTCGTCGAGATGCAGGCGGCCGCGGTGCGCTGGGGCTTCTCGGCCGACCAGATCGGCCTGGTCACCGGCAACCGCCGCGTGAACCCCAACGCCCCGGTGCTCGTGGTGGTGGCCGAGATCTTGCTCAACCGGCTGCTCCACGCGCGGCCCGGCGACCAGCACAAGTTCCACGAGGCCGACGACGATCTCCCCTCGGCGGTCGACTTCCACGACGTGTCGGCCGTGGTGATGGACGAGTTCCACAACTTCGCCGACCTCGAGCGCGGCATCGTCTGGGAGTTGGCCCTCGGGCTGCTGCCGCCGCACGTGCGGCTCTTGCTCCTCTCGGCCACGGTGGGCAACGCCTTTGAATTCCGCCAGTGGCTCAGGGCCTCGCACGAGCGGTCGCTCGAGCTCGTGGAAGGGCGCGAGCGCAAGGTGCCCCTCTCCTACCAGTGGGTTGGAGATCAGCTCCTCGTCGAGCAGATCGAGAAGATGACCGACGGCGACGAGCAAACCCGCTACACGCCCGCCTTGCTCTTCTGCTTCAGCCGCGACGAATGCTGGAGCATCGCCGAGGCGCTCAAGGGGAAGCCGCTCTTGGCCTCCGGGCAGCAGAAGCAACTGGCCGACGAGCTCGCCAAGCACGATTGGTCGCAAGGCGCCGGCCCCAAGCTCAAGGCGATTCTGCAGCGCGGCGTGGGAGTGCATCATGCCGGCGTGCTGCCCAAGTTTCGCCGCGTGGTCGAAGAACTGTTTCAGAAGAAGCTGCTCGCCGTCTGCGTTTGCACCGAAACGCTGGCCGCCGGCATCAATCTGCCGGCCCGCAGCGTGGTGATGCCGACCTTGCTCAAAGGCAAGCCCGGCGAGAAAAAGGTCATCGACCCCTCGAGCGCCCACCAGATCTTCGGCCGGGCAGGCAGGCCCCAGTTCGACACGCAGGGCTACGTATTCGCGCTCGCCCACGAAGACGACGTGAAGATCGCCCGCTGGAAGGAGAAGTACGACCAAATCCCCGAGAACACCAAGGACCCAGGCCTGCTGCGGGCCAAGAAGGACCTCAAGCGCAAGATGCCGACGCGGCGGAGCACCGAGCAGTATTGGAACGAGCAGCAGTGGGAGAAGCTGAAGACCGCGCCGCCGCAGAAGCTCTACAGCCGGGGCCCGATTCCCTGGCGGCTCTTGGCTTACATGCTCGACGCCTCGCCAGAGATCGAGCCGCTCCGCCGCCTGGTGGGCAAACGGTTGATGGACGCGGGGCGCCTGGCCGCGGCCCAGAAACAGCTCGAGCAAATGCTGATGACGCTGTGGGCGGCCGGCTACGTGCGGCTCGAACCGGCGCCACCCCCGAAGCCGGCGCTGGGTGAGAAACCCGCGCCGCCCCCCAAGCCCGAGAGCCAGCCGGTGCTGCGCGGGCTGTTCGCGCCGGCCGCCTCCGCGCCGCCCGCAGCCAAGAGCCGCGCGGCGCAGGAGCCGCCTGCCGAGCCGGCGCTGCCGGCCTATCGCCCCGAGCTGGCTCACCCCACGGAGAATCTCACCAAGCTGCTGCTGCTCCGCGGCGTCAACCCGCTCTACGGCGTGTACCTGGTGAACCAGCTTGGCATCGCCAGCCGCGAGGAACGGATTCAGGCCTTCGAGAGCGTGCTCGAGTTGCCCGGCTCGGTGGCCAAGTTCGTGCGCCCCCCCCGCTACGAAGAGGTTCCCCCAGGTCCGCTCGCCACGCTGCGGCTCGACGAAGAACTGCTGCGGATGGGTTTGGCTCTGCCGGAACAGCTCGGACCCAAGCAGGCGCGCGAGGACGACGATGCTCGCGATCGCCCCGGCATGTTCGAGGAGCGCGTATGGCCGCTCTCGATCGCCGAGAAGCTGCGGCTGCTGTTCGACGCCGAGTTCCCGCACGTCCACTCGCTGTTCACCATGCCGGCCTGGGCGGCCGGCGAGGTGCTCGAGTTCAACGGCGACTTCAACAAATACGTCACCGCGCGCAGCCTGCAGAAGCAGGAGGGGGTGATCTTCCGCCACCTGCTGCGGCTGATCCTGCTGCTCAAGGAGTTCGGTCAACTCACGCCCCCTGAGGTCGACCCGCAGGCCTGGCAGGAAGAGCTCCGCGACCTCGCCGACCGGCTGACGGCAAGCTGCCGCCAGGTCGACCCCAGCAGCACCGACAAAGCCCTGGAAGACGCCGCCGGCGACAGCGCGACCTAGAGTTAAACTGAACCACGAAGGCACGAAGACACAAAGAGGATTGTTTTCTCGCAAAGGCGCAAAGTTCGCAAAGAACTCGAGGAGCCCACTTGGCGAGCTTTGCGCCTCCGCGAGAAACTCTGTCTGAATCCTTTGTGTCTTCGTGCCTTTGTGGTTCAACTTTCTGCTTCGTATCTCCGTTGTGAAAGTCCTGGGTAGGGTTTCGCGATGCCTGTGGCGTTGATTACTGGGAGCGGCAGCAAGCGCGTCGGGGGGGCGGTGGCCGATGCGCTGGCGGAGCGAGGGTACTCGCTGGCGGTTCACTATCGCTCTTCGGCGGTCGAGGCCGCCGAGCGTGTGGCGGCGTATCGTGCCCGCGGACTGGAGGCCGAGGCGTTTGCGGGCGACCTGACTTACGAGGCCGACGTCCGCCGGCTCATCGAACAAACGCTCTCTCGCTTCGGCCAGCTCGACGCCCTGGTAAACTGCGCGGCGATCTGGCGTTCGAAGCCGCTCGAAGAAGTGACGGCCGCCGACGTGCGCGAGCACTTCGAGGCCAACACGTTGGCCACGTTCCTCTGCGCGCAGCACGCAGGGCTGGCCATGGTGCGGCAGCCGAGCGGCGGCTGCATCGTCACGCTCGGCGATTGGGCGATCGACCGGCCGTATCTCAACTACGCGGCTTACTTCCCCTCGAAGGGGGCCATCCCCACGCTCACCCGCTGCCTGGCGGTGGAGCTCGGCACGCGGAACCCGCGGGTCCGCGTGAACGCGGTGCTGCCGGGGCCCGTGATGCTGCCGGCCGATCTGCCGGCGGCCGAGCGCGAAGCAGCGATCAACGCCACGCTAGTGCACCGTGAGGGTAGCCCGGCGAACATCGCCCAGGCAGTGCTCTATCTGTTGGACAACGACTTCGTGACGGGCGACTGCCTGCGCGTGGACGGGGGGCGGAGCGTGTGGGCGCCCTAAGAGCGCCCGAGTGCTAGCACGCGTCACCAACTCGTCTAGGCGGAAGCGGGGCGATTGCGTATGAAGCTAGGCGGCAGGTGTGCCATTTCGGCCCACGCATTCTGAACTACGCGAGAACGCAAGCCATGCGACTGTTGATTGGGTTGGCCGTTTTGGCCGTCGTAGCCATGTTCGTCACCGGGATCATCTACGTGCAGAAGGACGGCGACAAGGCGGTGATCACCGTCGACACCAAGCGGCTCGAGGCAGGCGCCGAGAAGGTCGTCAAGCGCGTGTCGGAAAAAGGCCAGCAGATCCTGGTTGATGCCCAAAAGAGCGCCGAACAGGCGGCCGCGAACCGCCAAGCTCAGCCCACCGCAAAGTAGGACGCAGACAAAGCTTGTTCACCCGTCGCGTTTGAACCCTCTCCCCTCGGGAGAGGGCAGGGTGAGGGCGGTCGGCCATCGCGTTCGCTGCTGCTCAACCACGCCGCTGCGCCGCTCATCCGATTCCCCTCCATCGGCGGTCCGCGCACCAATTCGTTGCCGCTATCCGCACTTCTCCCGCCTCCTACTTCTTCACCGCCGCCATGCGGTGGCGGCTGGTGAAGCGGTTGAGCGGAATCCTGGTGGCGCGGCCTCAGGACGTTCGTTGGTCGGATCGTGCGTCGCACTCCGCCTGCGCACTGGCTGAGTCATCGGGCGTGCGAAACTCCGCCTTGAGTTGGTATCTGCCGTCGCTGACGCTCACGCACGTCGCGATCTCCTTCAGGATCTCGTCGGTCCTGCCGCCATCTTTCCCTAGTTCGTTCCGTGCGCGGAACGGGTAGGACGCGATGCAGTCGGGCGCCGACCGCATTTCGGCCAGCAATCGTTCGCGCAGCACACGATCTCGCTCCGACTGACGCTGAGACTCTTCTTCGGTGCGGCGGTCCGTATGGAACGCCAACCAGGAAATCAGGAAGAAGGGGACCGACATGGCCGCGGATTGGAGTGCACTGACCAGCGCCCCGCCGGCCGAGTCAAGGCCATCCGCGTAGATGCCGGCGATGATCGCCCATTGGTTCAGCAGGAATGCGGTGGCGAAGAAGAACACGGCGTAAGCGAAGAAGCGGCCGATCGACGCTTTGGCGAGCTGCCGTTTTCCTCGGCGCTGATCTCGGTCGATCCGGGCCCCATAGATTGCGGCCAGGCCAACCGAACCAACCACAAACAGCCATCCCCGCACCCCGATCCAGTCGAAACGCCCCTCAATGGCCAGGGCATCGACCAACAGCACGACCAAGGGAAGGACTACGCCGCACCGAAGCCATTTTGAGGGGGAACGAGCCATTCCGAAATCTTGAACAAGCGCAGCGCGCTCGACGAAGGAGAAGCCAAAAAACCAATATACTGCTGTGGGCCGGTTGGAAATGCTCTGGTCGCCGGCGTCGAGCCGTCTAAGGAGCGGGTTCGGGCACTCTCTTGCCCAAATACCAATACCGCTTTTCCTCAACCTTGCCATCTACCCCGAGGACGATGTCGACGTCGAACTTCCAGAGTCGCCCGGCTCGGTAATGCAGCTCCGTGTGGATGCCTGAAGGTTCGTAATGCACCGTAGTGCTCACATTCGGCGGGCCGAGGATCTGGAGAACTTCCGCTTCGGCCATTCCGGTCTTCACCGCCGTTGTCGCAGCCAACGATGGCACGCGTGGCCAATAGGCTACGCCGATGGCCATGGCAACGCACAACAAGGCCGTGATCGCGAATAGGGCGCGTAGAGAGAATTTGGGCGTCCAGGATCTCACCATCTACATCGCTTCAGGGACTGACGTGCACACGCATCGGCCGCCCCACATAGCACAAGGGCAAGCTCGTGGCGACGCGTAGAAACTCTTCTTGCGACAGCCCCTCAACTTCGAGCCTGTGCAGGTGGGACATCGTTTCAAGACAGGAAGCGAAATCTCCGCCTTGCGGGCAACGGATGATCAGGCTTTGGAGCCGCGGCATAGTGGCCAGGTATTCCAGCCCTTGCTTCGTCATCGCGGTGTCGGCAATCTGCACCCGTTCCACCGAGGTGCAGCGCGACAAGGCCTTCGCGTCCTCGTCGTCGAACTGAGGGCAGCTGAGGATCGACACTGAGGTAAGGCCGTCGAGATCTGGCAGCGCGTGAAAAGGGTCGCTGTTCGAGAATTCGAGGAACGCATATCGCACGCGCGGCGGCAGCCACCCGCCCCAAACCTGAACCGCCTCGTCGGCGCGCTCCGTAATCTTCTTGTTGCGATCGACCGCCTCGAAGTACAGGAACACGTACCCGTCGGCGTTAGCAAAGGCGGCCACCGCGCGAGCCTGCTTACCGTGAGTGGCGGCAAACAACCCCAGGATGACGCAGGCGACCGTCACCACGACGAACATGGAACGCAGCGAGAAGTGGAGCCATTTCATTCGTTCGCCCTAAGCGAGTCGCCGGCCCGCCACGAAACGTCGCGAATCGCGGCCCCGTTATGCTAAAGCATAACCTACCTCTTCACCGCCACCACCCGGTGAAAGTGCAACTGCACCTCGCGCTCCACCACCCGCCGCACCCCTTCCACCAGGCAGCGCGGCTCGTTGTCTTCTTGCCCCAGGCGGATCACCTCTTCGAGCTTCATGCCGGGCGGCACGCTGTAAGTCGATTGGTGGATGATCTGGTTGCCGGCGTCGAGCTCCGGCGTGATGAAGTGGCAGGTGGCGCCGAACGTGAGCATCCGCACCGCGTAGGCCGCATGGTACGGGCGGATGCCGGGGAAGCTGGGGAGCAAGCCGTGGTGCAGGTTGATGATCCGCCCGCCGGCGTACTTCCAGCAACTCTCCGGCGGCAGGATGCGCATGTAACGGGCGAGCACCACGTAGTCGACGTCGTGCTCGTCGCAAAGCGAAATCAGCCGCTCGTCGTCGGCTGTCCCCTCTTCGTCGCCGATCGAATGCCAAGGCACCCCGAACTGCTCGGCGATCGATCGGCAGCGCGGCCGGTTGCCCAGCATCACGGCCGCCGTGCCGCGGACGTGCCCATCGCGCAGGGCCCGCAATACGGCCAGCGCCGGCTCGGGGCGCAGCGACACGCAGATCGCCAGCCGCGGATTGGCGGCCCGCTCTTCGGGGCTCCACACGCGCACCGAAAGGCCCTTTTGCTTGCCAATCTCGGTGAGCGCCGCGCGGACTTCGCTCAAGGCGCCGGCCGGCATCTCCACGCGCAGCAGCATGGCGAAGAGCGCCCGCTCATCGTGGTCGTACATCTGGATCTCGGAGATATTGCCCCCCGCGCTCGTCACATAGTGAACGAGCGGATCGGCCAACCCCCGATGATCCGGCCCCACGGCGGTGATCACGATCTGCATGAACGGCGCTTTCTAAGGGAGCCATTAACCGCAAAGGACACAGAGGACGCAGAGGATCGCAGAGCTCTTAACTCTCCGCGTCCTCTGCGTCCTCTGCGGTAAAAGAATTCGGCTGCTAGATTGTACGGTTCGTTACTCCGCGAACGCCGCGTCGAAGGCTCGGCCGCTGGGTTGGAAGTCGAGCTTCTGGCAGAACTCGGCCGCCTCGCGGGCGCCGTGTTCGCGGTCCATGCCCGAGTCTTCCCACTCCACCGAAAGCGGCCCGTCGTAGCCCACCTGGTTCAGGGCGCGGATGATCTCTTCGAAATTGACCGCCCCGCGGCCCGGCGAGCGGAAGTCCCAACCGCGGCGCGGATCGCCAAAGTTCAGGTGGCTGCCCAAGATCCCTTGGCGGCCGCCGAGCGTGACGATGGCGTCCTTGATGTGAACGTGGTAGATGCGGTCGGGGAAGGCCCGGATGAACTCGACCGGGTCGACCCCCTGCCAGATCAGGTGGCTGGGGTCGAAGTTGAAGCCGAACTCCTTGCGGTGGTCGAGCGCCTCGAGGGCCCGCTGGGCCGAGTAGAGGTCGAAGGCGATCTCCGTCGGATGCACTTCGAGGGCGAACCGCACGCCGCACTCCTCGAACACGTCGAGAATCGGGTGGAAGCGGTCGGCGAGCAGCTTGAAGCCGTCATCGATCATCTTGGGCGACACCGGCGGAAAAGAATACAGCAGGTGCCAGATGCTGGAGCCGGTGAAGCCATTGACCACGCCTACGCCCAGCTTCTGGGCGGCGCGGGCCGTGTTCTTCAGTTCCTCGGCCGCCCGCTTGTTGACTTCGTCCGGCTTGCCGTTGCCCCACACGTAGGGCGGCACGATCAGCTTGTGTCGCTCGTCGATGATGTCGAGCACCGCCTGGCCGACCAGGTGATTGCTGATGGCGAAGACCTGTAGGTCGTGTTTATCGAGCAGTTCGCGCTTGGCCGCGCAATAGCCGTCGTCGGCCAGGGCCTTGTCGACCTCGAAATGATCTCCCCAGCAGGCGAGCTCGATGCCGTGGTAGCCGAACTCGCTGGCCTTCCGTGCCATGTCTACCAGGGGAAGGTCGGCCCATTGGCCGGTGAACAGCGTGATCGGACGAGCCATGCGTTGCTCCTTGGGAAGGGAAGATGCCGAGGGGAATGCCGCGCAGCCGCCTCGGCCGCAGTGCTCGGCCCAGCGAATGCAAAGAGCCATTTTGTCAGATTCGCACGGCGGTGCAACTGGCGGGCGGCCAGCGAGTTTCGGCAAGTGGGCGCAGACCGAAGGCCGCCGACCCCGAACTTCGGCCCGAGTCAAGAAGCCGCGACAGCCAAGGGACAAAGCGCTAACCGGGCTAACGAGGCTTCTCGATCCCCGACAACTGCAGCGTGAACCGATTCTGCGGCCCCTCGTTGCGCTGCTGGCGGGTTGGGGAGTAGTCGTAGACCTCGACGGTGGTTCCGTCGGCCTTGAATTCGAGCAGCCGCAGCCAGCCGTCGCCCCCCTTGGGCCGCATCTGGTAGTTCACGAGCACCTGATGCACGTCGCGCCCCCGGGGCGTCTGCGATGTCAGCCTGCCCAGCCCGTCCCCCAGCACGTGCCCATTGAGGGTGAGCACGAAGTTCTCGTACTTCGACACGAGCGCGTCCCACAGCTGCTGGCCGTCGAACACGTCGTCTCGAGTCGCCTGGGCCACTCCGTAGGCGTGTGGATTCCAGTGCTGCTTGGGCCCGTACTTCTTCCAGTCGTAGCGCGTGTCGTCGAAGTAGCTGAACGCGTGCGTGATGAGCACGGCCTCGCGATCGGGGTGCGCGGCAACGATCTCGTTGGCCCACCGCACCACTTCGGCCCTGGGGCCGAACTCGAGCGCCAGGACCAGGAACTTGCGGCCGCCGGCAGCGAAACTATGAAAGCTGTTCTCCATCCGGCCGGGCTCCCGGTCGTACACGCCGCCGAACGTTGCGCTGCCTCGGAACCGCGAGACTGGAAAGTACTCGCTCAGCAGCGTGCTGCGATCCTGGCACGCTCCGCCTGCACTGTAGTCGTGGTTGCCGGGACAGAGCGCGTAGGGGATTTTGGCGTCGTCGAGAACCTGCATCGCCCGCGACGCGTTGACCCACTCGCCCCGCGTGCTGCGGTTGGTGACGTCGCCCAGGTGGAGAACGTAAGCGATGTTCCGAGCCCGCTGGTTCTCCGCGATCCACCGCGTTTGGGCCAGGTACGTGGCCGGGTAGGCCTCGCTATAGTTCTGCGTGTCCGGCAGGACGACCACCGTGAACGACCCGGGGGCGGGCCTCGGCGGCTCGCCGGCAAGCAGCAGCCCGTCGGCATAGGGATCGGCAGCCGCTTCCTCGGCGACCACTGCGCCCAGCGGCGCCAGAGTCAAGGCAGCGGCTTGCTTGAGAACCGTTCGGCGGCTGAGGGAAGGCATGGCTCGAGTCCGCGGGGGGCCTCAGGTGTCGATTCGATGAGAGAATCCTCGGCGCGTGCGGGCGGCCGCGCCGCAGGCACGCTGAGTATAATCCAGCCGATCCATCACTCTCGGCAGCATAGCCAACGGCGTTGGCATGGCACAGTCTGTCGCCGCCCTCGAGTCGGCCCCTTAATACGAGCTAACCTTGCAACGCGTTGCGCCACGCATCCCGCTCTTTTCGATGGCCGGCCCACGGTGAACCAGCAACTCAGCAAGACACGCGAACTCGCGGAACTGAACACACAGGTCAATGCCCTCCTGCCTGCACGGTATCAGCACTGCTACTCGTCCGTGCCGGCAGGTTCGATGGGGTCCGCCTCGCTGAAATACGGCGCGGACGGCCGGGTTCTGTGGGACAGCATCTGGACGACGTTTTGCGACCTGGCCCTGGCCGGCGGTCCGCCGCATCGCGGCCAGCTCCTCGAGCCCGTTTCCGAGGCGGAGGCGCTGTCGGATACGGCGCGCTATGAAGGCGTGGTTGCGGAAACGCGCCGCGCGATCGCGTTGACGGCGGAGCTCCCGACCGCTCCCGGCTCCGCCCCCGGCTGGCTGGGCGTGCAGTGCGAGTCGACCGGCCACGCGGCCTGGCTGCAACTGGCGGTCACCGCGGAGAACGTGTCGGCCCGTCGGCGAGCCGACGTCTTACAGCTCCCGGCCGGCCCAGCGTTTCGCGTCGAGAAAGAGATCAAGAATGTCGTGGTCGCCCTAGCCAAGTCGCACCACTACTGGGACGGGCACCTGAGCGAGGTCCAGCAGACCTTGGGGGAGGGCGATCTGTGGGAACCGGCGGCGGCCTGGGAAGCCGACACGCCTGAGCATCGCGCGACGTTGGACGGAATCACGCAGCGCATCCGCGCGCTGGAGATGCAAGTCGATCCTTCCCGGTATGCAGGCTGGATCGGCGTCGAGACTGCGGACGAGGCCGTGGCGGTGTGGTTGCTGCGCGCCGTGCTCATCAATCGCCTGCTCGCTCGCCGGGAAGGAGCGACGCTGTACCTCCCAGTCGGCGGCGCGATGAGCACAGTCCAGGCGGATCGCCTGGTCGACTCGCTGGCGCGGGCCTGGCGGCTGCACGGTGAAGCGACGGCCCGCGACTGAGTTGCTCGTTCGCTCTTGCTCGGCTGCGGGATCGCCCTCTCGGTGCGCACTGCCCCCGTGGACCAGTTTTCGGTAAACTGGCTTCGTCCCCAGTTTTTGCCGTTTTCGGAGCCCCCGCGTGCCTACTCCCGTCGAACGTTCGCTGAGTGTCTTCCCCGCCGGCTCCAATGGGGAATTCAATCTCCCTCCTGAACTGGCGATCGTCATCGAGCGTGGTCAGGGCTGCGAACTGTGGGACACTTCGGGCAAGCGGTTTCTCGATTTCTCGCTCGGCTGGGGGTCGGTGCTCGTGGGGCATGCCCGGCCGGAGGTTGTTGCGGCGGTCACGCGGCAGGCTGCCTTGGGGTCGAACTTCTCGTACGTCACGGCCCCGTCGCTCGCGCTGGCCGAAGAGCTCGTGCGGTTGAGCCCCGCCTGCGAAGCCGTGCGGTTCTGCGCCTCAGGCACCGAAGCCACGATGTACTGCCAGCGGCTCGCGCGGGCCTTTACCGGCCGCCGCAAGATCCTGCGGTTCGAGGGAGCGTATCACGGGGCGAACGAGATCGGCGTGACGAGCCTGTTTCCGAGCGGCCCGGCCAACTACCCGCAGCCGCAGGCGACGAGCGCCGGCCTGGTGGATGACGAGGTGTTGATCGCCCCGTTCAACGATCTCGAGGCCACGACGGCCATCGTCGAGCGGCACTCGAGCGAGCTGGCCGGCGTAATCGTCGAGCCGCTGCAGCGCTGCGTGCCGCCTGTGCCCAAGTTCTTGGCAGGGCTGCGCGACCTGACGAGCCGGCATGGCGCGCTCTTGTTGTTCGACGAGGTCGTCACCGGATTCCGTCTGGCTTATGGCGGCGCGCAGGAGTACTACGGCGTCGTGCCCGATCTGGTGGCCTATGGCAAGGCGCTGGGTGGCGGCTACCCCATCGGCGCCTTCGGCGGCCGCCGCGAAGTGCTCGAGCTGGTGCGCGAAGATCGGCTGGGCAAGTCAACCTATGTGTGGACCGCTTCGACCTTGGGGGGCAACCCTATTTCCTGCACTGCGGCCAGCGCAGCGCTCGAAGTGTTGCGAACCCCCGGCACGTACGAGCGGTTGCACGCCCTGGGCAAGTACCTCCGCGAGGGCCTCGCTCGCGTGCTGGCCGACGAGGGGCTCGAGGCGGTGGTGATTGGCGATGGACCGCTCGCCCAGTTCGTGCTCGGAGGGGGCGAGGTCGTGGACTATCGCTCGAGCCAGCACCGGGAGAAGGCGCTGGCACGGAAGATTTCGCTCGGATTGTTCGAGCGGGGGATTTTTCTTAACCCCATGGGCACGAAGCTCTATCTGTCGCTCGCGCACACCGAGGCGGTGTGCGACGAGTTCCTCGAGCGGTTTGCCGACACGTTGGCGGCGGCGCGTGGAGCGGCCGCGGCGGCAGTCTGACTTCTTCCAGCGCCCGCGTTCAACCAGCAGCCAGCCAGCCCCCTCTCGAGAAGGGGCGGTGGCTAGCCCGTGCATTGCATTCGTGGGCGGCGCGCGTCACCATTTGCGGAAGTTCGTCCGCTTCCGTCCGCACGCTTTTCTCGGTTTGTAACAACGCCGGCCGGACGGCGCTTGTGCATACGGAGTTCGGCTCGAGCTCCGTGAACGAGGAAAACAAGCTGGCCGTCGCGCAGCTCGTTGCGCGCCGACCCAATCACCGCCGTCGGCCTCAGGCCCAACCTTGGAGTGACCCCCGTGTTCAATAATCGTTGGACGAATTGGCTTCGCCGCACGAAGCGCGCCTCGGCTTCCCAATCCCTCCGTGGGCGAAACCGCTCTGCTCGTTTCGAGACGCTGTCGCCGCGGCTCACGCCGACGGTGACCGCCTCGTTCACGCCGGCCGGCGGCGTGCTGACCGTGTTCGGCGACAACCTCGACAACAACATCGTCGTCAGCCGCAACGCCGCTGGCGCGCTGCTCGTCAATGGCGGCGCCGTGGCGGTCCAAGGGGGCACGCCCACGGTGGCCAACACCGCGCTGATCCAGATCTTCGGCCAAGCCGGCAACGACACGCTGTCGCTCAATGAGGCCAACGGCGCCTTGCCCAAGGCCAACATCTTCGGGGGCGCCGACAACGACGTCCTAACCGGCGGCTCGGGCGCGGACCTGCTCTTTGGCCAAGCCGGCAACGACACGCTCTTTGGCAAGGGAGGCGCCGACTTGCTCTTCGGCGGCGCCGACAACGACACGCTCACGGGCGGCGACGCCGACGATCAGGTGTTCGGGGAGAGCGGCAACGACCGCATGATTTGGAACCCCGGCGACGACACCGACCTCAACGAAGGGGGCGATGGGACCGACACGGTCGAGGTCAACGGCGGCAACGGCGCCGAGGTCTTCACCGCCACCGCCAATGGCACGCGCGTGCGCTTCGACCGCTTGAATCCGGCCCCGTTCTCGATCGACATCGGCACTTCCGAAAACCTCGTGCTCAACGCCAACGGCGGCGACGACAGCTTCTCGGCCACCGGCAACCTGGCGGCGCTGATCAAGATCACCGTTGACGGCGGAACCGGCAACGACACGCTGCTCGGCGGCAACGGCGTCGACACCCTGTTCGGCGGCGATGGAGACGACTTCATCGACGGCAACCAGGGGAACGACACCGCCTTCCTCGGCGCTGGCAACGACGTGTTCCAATGGGACCCCGGCGACGGCAGCGACACCGTCGAGGGGCAAGACGGGGCCGACAAATTGCTCTTCAACGGCGCCAACATCGGCGAAAAGTTCGACGTGTCGCCCAATGGCGGACGCGTGCGGTTCACGCGCGACATCGGCAACATCGTCATGGACCTGAACGGCGTCGAAACGATCGACTTGAATGCGCTCGGGGGCGTCGACTCGCTTACGGTCAATGATCTGACCGGGACGGGGCTCACCGAAATCAACGCCAATCTCGCGAGTACGATCGGCGGCGGCGCTTCGGCGACATGGCCAGCCGCCGACACCGTGATCGTCAACGGCACGAACGGCGACAACAAAGTCGACATCGTCGGAGCGGGCACGAGCTTGTCGGTTCTGGGCTTGACGACGCGCGTGAACGTGACGAACAGCGAAGCGGCCAATGACGCTCTGGTCGTCAACGGGCTGGGCGGCAAGGACTCCTTGACCGCCACCACGCTGCCGGCCGGCGTGGTCAAGCTCACGCTCGACGGCGGCGCCGGAGACGACACGCTCCTCGGCTCGCAGGGCGCCGACACCCTCATCGGCGGCGACAACAAAGACTTCGTCTTGGGCGACAACGGCAGCGACATGGCCTTCCTCGGCGCCGGCGACGACGTGTTCCAGTGGGATCCGGGGGACGGCAGCGACATCATCGAGGGACAGGCCGGGCTCGACAAGCTGCTCTTCAACGGCGCCAACATCGCTGAGAACGTCAACGTCTCCGCCAATGGCGGCCGCGTGTTGTTCCTCCGCGACGTCGCCAACATCGTCATGGACATGGATGACGTGGAGACTCTCGACCTCAATACCCTAGGAGGCGCCGACAGCCTGGTGGTGGGCGATCTCTCCGGCACCGACATGAAGCTGGTGAACGTCGACCTCAAGGGTTCCGCCGGCACGCCGGACGGCGCAGCCGACCGGATTACCGTCAACGGCACACAAGGCGCAGATGCGATCTACACCGCCACGGTGGTCGGCATCACCACGGTCACAGGCTTGCCGGCGACGGTGAACTTCCGCAACGCCGACGCGAATCAGCTCGACGCCTTGGTGATCAACGGCCAGGGGGGCGACGACGCCATCAACGCGATGTTCTTGGCCTCGAGCATCGCCCTTACGGTCAACGGCGGCCTTGGCAACGACGTGCTGACCGGCAGCGCCGGCAACGACCTGTTCAACGGCGGCGACGGCAACGACACGGCCTTCATGGGCGCGGGCGACGACACCTTCGTGTGGAATCCCGGCGACGACAACGACATCCTCGAAGGCCAAGCCGGGACCGATAAGATGCTGTTCAACGGCGCGAACATCGCCGAGAACATCGACATCTCGGCCAACGGCGGCCGCGCGCGATTCTTCCGCAACGTCGCCAACGTGGTCATGGACCTGAACGATGTCGAGAAGATCGACTTCAACGCCCTGGGCGGGGCCGACGTGATCGCGGTCAACAATCTCGCCGGAACCGATGTCACCGAAGTGAACCTGAATCTGGCGGCCGCTGGGGGCGCAGGCGATGGTGCTGCAGACAGCGTAATCGTGAACGCCACCACCGGCGACGACGTGGTGCTCGTCACGGGCGACGCGAGCGGAACGCAGGTGTTGGGGCTGGCTGCCCGCGTGAACATCACGGGGGCCGAGGCGGCCAACGACCGCCTGACGGTGAACGCGTTGGCAGGCGACGACGTGGTCGAGGCCTCGGCCCTGGCGGCCGCGGCGATCGCGCTCACGATCGACGGCGGCGACGGCGACGACGTGCTGATCGGCGGCGCGGGCAATGACACCCTGCTGGGCGGTGCGGGAGACGACGTGCTCATCGGCGGCCCCGGCGCCGACGTCCTCGACGGCGGCCCCGGCAGCAACGTGGTGATCCAGTAGCGAACCCCTCTCCCCGTGGGATGCGGGGGTCGCTGCCCAAAGGCAGCGACCCCCGGCTATTTCTGGCAGCCCGTTGGGTTGCAATCTGCGTCCGGGCGCTGTGCCGAACGGCTAGTGCAAAACCCGACAGAAAAAGGGGTCAAACGCCGTCGACTCGCTTACTTCCCCAACCGGTATAAATGCCGGTCCGTGCGCAAGAAGATCGCCCCCCCGGCCGCCGCAGGCGAGGAGCGCGTTCCCTCCTCGAGCTCGTTGCGGGCAACCTGATCGAACTTCTCGCCTGCCTTGACGACGGTCGTGCGGCCTTGCTCGTCGCAGAGATACAGCAAGTCGCCGGCGACGATGGGCGAGGCGACGAAATTGCCCCCCAGCCGCTTCGACCACGCTTCGTCGCCGGTCGCCGGGTCGAGGCAGTAGAGCACGCCGTTGTCGGTGATCATGTAGAGCTGTTTGTTCACCAGCACCGGCGACGGCAGCTTGGCGCTGCCGCGCGGGCGCCGCCAGGCGACGTGGCTGTTGCTCACATTGCCGCGCGTCGATTCATCGAGCCGCACGGCCAGCATCCCGCCGTGCCCGGCGGCCAGAACCGCCAGGTCGTTGACGAACAACGGTCTCGCCGCGGCGTTGAAGTCCTCATGCTCCACCGTCCAGATTTCTTCGCCGGTGCGGGCGTCGTAGCCAAACGCGGCCCGCGAGCCGACGGACACTAAATGCGGACGCCCGCCGACCAGCTTCACGGCTGGCGTTTGATAGGCCTTGCGAAAGTCTCCATCCCCAATCGGCTTGCCATCGGGGCCGAGGTCGTGGTAGTCGGTCGAACGGTTGGTTTGCCAAACCGTTCGGCCGGTCGTCTTGTCGAGCGCGATCAAGAACTGTCGGTCGATGCCGTCGAAGGTGAGGATCAGCAGGTTTTCGAAGAGCACGGGGGACGAGCCTGGCCCGCGGAAGTGCCGGCAATGAATGTCGCGCCGCTGCCACACGACGTCGCCGCTCGAGGGATCGAGCCGCGCGGTGCCATAGGTGCCGAAGTGAACGTAGAGGGCGTCGGGCTCGAGCACGCAGGAGGGCGAGGCATAGGTGTTCACCGAATTCCCCAGCGGCTCGGGCTCGGGATTTTCGAACAAGAGCTTGTGCATCACGACTTGGCCGGTTGAAGCGTCGACACAATCGACAAACTGCTGCCGGCCGTCGGCCGTGGCGGAGGTGAACCAGAGCTTGCCGTCGCCGATGACGGGCGTCGACAACCCTTGCCCATCCAGCCCGGTCTTCCAGGCGATTCCTTCGCCGCGCTCTTCGCTCCACTCGGTGGGCAGGCCGGCGGCGTCGGCCACGGCGATTTGTCCGTCCTGCGTGGGACCGCTTTTCTCAGGCCAAGAGATGGCGCTCCACGCGAGTCCCGGCGCCGAGAGGCAGACGGCCAAGATCGCGATAAAGAAACGACTCGAAGCGGCGCGAAAACCAACAAACATCCGAGGCGGAAGGAGCGTCATGGTTGAGCCGCCGCGTTGGGGGTGGGACGTGCCCGCCCAGGGAGCACGCTGCGATCCAGCATGATGCGGCGCTGGGCCGGCAGCAAGGCGCAAGGGGCGCAATCGCACTCGCAGGGCCAGGAAGGAATCCTTGCGCCGCGACGCAAATTCTTGACAAGCCCCCGCTTCGAGCCCTAAATTGCCCATTCACTCGTGTCTGGGGCATCCCGCTGGAAGCGGCCGAGAAATTCATCGTGGTTGAAGCCGGTCTGGTCGCCACGCCATCGATCGATCTCGCGCGCCTCGCGCGCGACCTAGGCATGCCCGCGCACCAGATCGAGGTGACGGCCGAGTTGCTCGACGCTGGCAACACGGTCCCCTTCATCACCCGTTACCGCAAGGATCAAACGGGCGGGCTCGACGAAGAGCAGGTGCGCGAGATCCAGGCCCGCCTGCTCAAGCTGCGGATGTTGGCCGATCGCCGGCAAACGATCCTCCGCTCGATCGAATCGCAGGGCAAGTTGACGCCGGCGCTCGCGCGGCAGATCGAAGCCGCCGACAGCACACGGCTGCTCGAAGACCTGTATCTGCCGTACAAGCCGAAGAAGCAAACGCTGGCCGCGCAAGCCCGCGAGCGGGGGCTCGAGCCGCTGGCCGAGGAGCTGCGCACGGGCAGCCCCGCCGCGCTCGATCTCGACGCCCGCGCGGCCGACTTCGTCGACCCCGACAAGCAACAAACGAGCGTGGCCGACGTGCTGCTCGGCGTGGGGCACATCTTGGCCGAGGAGTTCAGCGAGTCAGCCGAGTTCCGCGGGCGGCTGCGCAAGATCATGCGCCGCTCGGGCAAGCTGGTGAGCGTGCGGACTGAGGTCAGCGAGGAGCAGGCCAAGGGCTTCCGCGACTATTTCGACTACCACGAAGAACTGAGCCGCGTGCCGCCGCACCGCGTGCTGGCGATCAATCGCGGCGAGCGGGCCAAGCTGCTCCGCGTGCGGATCGACGCCGATCTCGAAGCGATGCAGCAGGTGGCCGACGAGCTGTTCACCACCGCCGAACATCCGCACGCCGAGTTCTTGAAGAACTGCGCCCGCGACGCGCTCGCGCGGCTCGTGCTCCCCAGCCTCGAGCGCGAGTTCCGCCGCGAACTGACCGAGCGGGCCGAGAACCACGCGGTCGAGGTATTCGCCAAGAATCTGCGCAACCTGCTGCTGCAGCCGCCGGTCCGCGGGCGGCGCGTGCTGGCGATCGACCCCGGCTTCAAGAACGGCTGCAAGCTGGCGGCCGTCGACGAGTTCGGCCGGCCGCTCGAGTTCGCCGTGGTGCATCTGGTAGGCAAGGAGCAGCGCCGCGACGAAGCCCGCGCCAAGCTGCAGGAGCTGCGCGAAAAGCATCAGCTTTCGCTCATCGCCGTCGGCAACGGCACCGCCAGCCGCGAGACCGAAGAGCTGCTGTGCGAGCTCTTGTCGAACGAATGGAAAGACCAGGGGCTGTCGTACGTCACCGTCAACGAGGCCGGCGCGAGCGTCTATTCCACGAGCCGGCTGGGCCGCGAAGAGCTGCCCGATTGCGACGCCATGCAGCGCGGCGCGGTGTCGATCGGCCGGCGGCTGCTCGATCCGCTCAGTGAACTCGTGAAGATCGATCCGGCCAACATTGGGGTCGGCCTCTATCAGCACGACGTGAAGGCCAAGCACCTGCGCACGTCGCTCGACGCTGTGGTTGAGTCGTGCGTCAATTTTGTAGGGGTCGACCTGAACTCGGCCAGCCCGGCGCTGTTGGGCTATGTGTCGGGGCTCAATCAACTCACGGCGCGGCGGCTCTTTGAGCACCGCATGGAGCACGGCCCCTTCCGCAGCCGCGAGCAGCTCAAGGAAGTGCCCGGCATCGGCGAGGCGTCGTTCGTGCAGTCGGCCGGGTTCCTCAAGATCAGCGACGGCGAGAACCCGCTCGACGCCACCTGGATTCACCCGGAAACCTACCCCGTCGTGCAGCAATTGCTGACGGACCTGGGAGGAACGGTCGAGGACCTGGCCAACCCGCAGCGGCTGAGCGAGCTCGTGCAGCGGGCCAAGGAATCGGACCTGGGCGAGTTGGCCGCGCGTTTGCAAATGGGCACGCTGCTGCTGAACGACGTGCTGGCGCAGCTCTCGCGTCCTGGCCGCGACCCCCGCGAAGATTTGCCGCCGCCGGTCTTCAAGCAAGGGGTGGCCCGCTTCGAGGACCTCGAACCCGGCATGGAGCTGAGCGGCGCGGTGCTGAACGTCGTCGACTTCGGCGCCTTCGTCGACATCGGCCTGCATGACAGCGGCCTGGTGCATATCAGCCAGATGGCCAACCGCTACGTAAAGGATCCTCACGAAGTCGTGGCGGTCGGGCAAAACGTAAAGGTCTGGGTGCTCGAGACCGACAAGAACCGCCGCCGCGTTTCGCTGACGATGATTCCCCCCGGCACGCCGCGGACCCCCGCCGAGCCCAAGCGGCAGCGGCCGCCGCGCGGCAAGAAACCCGGCGGCCCGCCGGCTCAGGCAGGCTCAACGCCGCCGGCTGAAGGCAGCGCGCCACCTTCCGGGCAGACGGGCCAACGGCCGCCGCGGCCTCCTCGCCCCCAGCGCCCGGCTCGGCCGCAGCGCGAGCAACGGCGCGATCGGCCTCCTCAGCAGCGACCGGCCGTGGTCGTCCAGCCGCGTCCCAAACCCAAACCCCTCAAGCCGATCTCCGAGGCAATGAAGCAAGGCCGCGAGCCGATGCGGACCTTCGGCGACCTCAAGCAGTTCATCGAGCTCAAGGACCAACCGCCGCCGGCCGAGCCTGGGGCGGAGGGGTAATTCGGCTCTAAACGCCGATTGGTCGGCCGGCTTACGCCAGGCCGCTCGCCGGGAACGTTAGTGCGCCGCCAGCGGCGCATACAGCGCCTCCGGATCTTCCTCTTCCGGCTCCGTGTGATCGTAGCGGTGTTCATACACCTTGCGGCCGAACTTGTAGAACAAGGCAGGCGTCACCAACTGGTCGAGCAGCGTCGAGCTGACGAGGCCGCCGATCACCACGATCGCCAAGGGGTGCAAAATCTCCTTGCCTGTCTGCCCGCCGCCAAGCGCCAAGGGAACCAGCCCCATGATCGCCGTGAGCGCCGTCATCAGCACCGGCACGAGCCGCTCCAAGCTGCCGCGGATGATCATGTGCTCGTCGAAACGCTCTCCCTCGAACTTCATCAAGTGGATGTAGTGCGAGATCATCATGATGCCGTTGCGGCAGACGATGCCCACCAGCGTGATGAACCCCACCCAGTGCGCCACCGAGAGGCTGCTCGTCTCGAGCCACACGCGCGGCCACTGCCAGAAGGGGGCCGCCGAGAGCGCGGCCCACTCGGGCCAGTTGGTGAGCACGAGCGCGGCCACCGAGCCGATCGCGGCCAGCGGAATGTTGGCCATCACCTGCAGGGCCGCCCGCCACGAGCCGAGCCCCTTGCACAAGAGCAAGAACACGCCTGCGATGGCGAAGCTGCCGAGCACCGCCAGCCGCAGGTTCGCTTGCCGCTGTGCCTCGAACTGGCCGTCGTACTCCACGAAGTACCCTTGCGGCAAGCTTGGCTGCAGCTTCTCAGAGACGGCCCGCTGGATGTCGTCGACCACGCTCGCCAGGTCGCGCCCCGCGGTGTTGGCCTGCACCACGATCCGCCGCACCACGTTCTCGCGGTTGATCGTGTTGGGGCCCGTCGCCTCGAGCACCTCGGCCACGCTGCCGAGCGCGACCCGCGCCCCGCTGGGGGTGCTCAGCGGGGTCGAGCGAATCCGCTCCAGATCGCCGCGGGCCTCGGCGTCGAACCACACGACTAGGTCGTGCGTCCGCTGCTCCTCGAGCACCTCCGAGACTTTGCTTCCTTGCAGGGCGATCTCGAGCGCCTCGGCCACGGCCGCCGGCGAGAGGCCGAACCGCTTGGCCTCGTCGCGGCGCACCGTAATGCGGATCTGCGGCACCTCGACCTGCGGCTCCACCTGCAAGTCGACGACGCCTGGTACGTTCGCCATCAAAGCCCGCACCTCTTCGGCGCTCCGCCGCAGTTGAGCCAGGTCAGGTCCAAAGATCTTCACGGCGATCTGCGAGCGAATGCCCGACATGATGTGATCGAGGCGGTGCGAGATCGGCTGACCGATGTTGCAGGCGACGCCGGGAATCCGCGTGAGCCGGTCGCGAATGTCGGCTAACACGACTTCGCGCTCCCGCCCCTGATGATTCGTTCCCCAGGAGTGCAGCCCCGGCACGAGCCGCACCAGGCTGAATAGCAGACCTGGCTTGGGCTGCTCGGGTTCGAGCAGACCGACGTCGAGCTCCGAGTAGTTCACGTTCTCGGCGTGTTCGTCGAGCTCGGCGCGGCCAGTGCGGCGGGAGACGTGAGTGACTTCGGGAATTTCGAGCAGCGACCGCTCGATCCGCGTCCCCAGCCGGTTTGACTCGGCCAGGCTCGTGGCGGGCGGCGCCGACACGCCGATCGTCAGCGTCCCTTCGTTGAAGTCCGGCAAGAACTCGCCCCCCATCCAAGCCAGGCTGGCGATTGACGCCACGACCAACAGCGCGACTACGGAGAGCACGGCCGAAGAATGCCGGAGCGAGAACCGCAGCAGCCGCTCGTCGCCCCATTTCAGCCAGCGCACGAGCAGCGGGTCGTGTTCGTGGGCCAGGAACTTGGCGTTCGGCAGCAAGTACGACGCCAGCGCCGGCGTCACGGTGAGTGACACCAACAGCGACGCCACGAGCGTGGCCACGTACGACAGCCCCAGCGGTGCGAACAGCCGCCCCTCGAGCCCCGGCAGCGCAAACAGCGGCATCACCACCAGCACCACGATCAGCGTGGCGTAGACGATGCTGCTCCGCACTTCGCTCGAAGCCAAATAGATCACGCGCAGGGGATGCAAAGGCCGCGGCAACTGCCGGTTTTCCTTGAGCCGGCGGAAGATGTTTTCGATGTCCACGATCGAATCGTCCACGAGCTCGCCGATCGCCACTGCCAGGCCGCCCAGCGTCATCGTGTTGATCGACACGCCAAACCAGCGAAATACGAGCACCGTGATGACGATCGACAGCGGAATCGCCGTGAGCGTGATCAGGCTGGTGCGGAGATTCCAGAGGAACAGAAACAGGATGATGACCACCCAAATCGCGCCGTCGCGAATCGCTTCCTCCACGTTGCCGATCGCGGCGCGGATGAAGCTGGCCTGGCGAAAGACTTCTGTCTCGATCTTCACGTCGGCCGGCAGCCCAGCCTGCACGTCGGCCAGCACCTGGTCGATGCGGGCGTCGAGCGTGAGGGTGTCGCCGCCGGGCTGCTTCTGAATCGAGAGAATGACGGCCGGCTCTCCGTTCACGCTCCCCGATCCGCGCTGCGCGGGACCGCCCAGCTTGACCTCGGCCACTTGCCCTACGGTGATCGAGAGCGGATCGCCGGCGCGGACGACCGTGTTCTCGATGTCGGCCAGGCTCGTGGCGCGGCCGACGATGCGGATCAGCGACTCCTCGTTGGGGCCCTGCAAGAAGCCGCCGCCGCGAACGACGTTGCCGCCGCTGACGGCGCGGGCCAACTCGTCGACCGTCACGTCGTACTTGGCCAATCGCTCCGGCGAAGTGAGCACCTGATACTGCTTCTGCTCGCCCCCCATCACCGTGACCTGCGACACGCCCGGCACCGCCAGCAGCCGGCGGCGGAGCGTCCAATCGGCGATCGTGCGCACGTCCATGGCGCTCGTCTTGCCGGTCGAGCGCAAGCCCACCAGGCGGATTTCGCCCATGATCGAGCTGACGGGCATCATCACGGGATTCGTGCCGGCCGGCAGCCGCTCGCGCACGAGCCCCAGCTTTTCGGCCACGATTTGCCGGTCGACGTAGACATCGGTCCCCCAGGCGAATTCCACCCAGACGATCGAAATGCCGATCGCCGAGGCCGAGCGGACGCGCTCGACGCCCGTCGCGCCGTTCATCGCCGATTCGATCGGCAGCGAGACAAGCGTTTCGACCTCCTCGGGCGCGAGGCCGTGGGCTTCGGTCAGCACGGTGACCGTGGGTCGGTTCAAATCGGGGAAGACGTCGATCGGCAGTTGCAGCGCCTGGTAGCCGCCGAAGAGCAGCAAGGCGATCGCCAAGGCCACAACGGCCGCGCGGTTCTTGAGCGACGCGATGATGATGTGATTGAGCATAGATCGATGTCGGGCGTGTAGATGGATCACGACCGGGGTGGCTGGGGTCGGGCGGCAGGCCGCCCCCAGCAAACCACCGTGTATCTGGGGGCTCGCTTTGCGGCTCGACCCCAGGCACCCTTTGTTCGCTTAGACTGAGTTGTCGTTGCTTACCTTTTGTCCGCCGCCAGCTCGGATCGTGGCGTGGCGACGAAGATCAGCGCCCGCGCGAGCATCCCCTCGCGGAGTCGGCCGCCTGGGTTGTTGATTTCGATCCAGGCAGAGCCGGTGCGGCCCGTCTCGCCGACAACCGGGGTCACCCGCGCCACCTGGCCTTCGACCTGCAGCCCCGGATCGGCCGTGAAGAACACGCGGGCTTGGTCGCCCACTTGCACGCGCCCGAGCTCGTCCTGAAACAGATCGGCCCGCACCCACAACTTGCTGCGGTCGTGCAATTCGAAGAGCCGCTCTTGCGGGGCCACGTGTTGACCGACCGCGAGTTCGAAGTCGGCCAGCCAACCGTCGGCCGGCGCTCGTAGCGGCAGCTTGGGAACGACCAGCTTGTCGCCTTGCATCGCCTGCAAGTCGAGCTGGTCGAGCGCAGCCAACTCTTCTGGGGTGAGCGCGGCCAGGCGCAGGCGTTCCTGGTTGGCCTTCACTGCGGCCTGGGCCTGGGTGAGGCGAGAGCGCATTTGCCAGAGCTCCTGCCCTGGCAGCGCCGCTTGCACGCTGGCGGCGGCGGTGCGCTCGACCGCGGTTTGCGCGGCGGTGAGTTCGGCCTTGGCTCGCAGCGTATCGAGCACCAGGCTCGTCAGCTCCAGGCTTTCGACCTCGGCCATCAGCGTGCCGGCGCGCACGAACTGACCGCGCTCGACGAGCAAGTTCGCGAGCCGCCCAGCGAAGGCCGGGGCGACGAACGCTTTTTGATCGGTAGGAGTCTCGATCTCCGCGAGCGCCGCGAGCACGCTCGATCCCTCGGGCCGGCTGACGAGCGTTTCGATCGCCGGGCTGGGGGCGCTCTGCGGTGGAACGCTCTCATCGCGGCCAAACAGCGAGGCCAACTCCTGTAAGCCGGTGCTCACCACCTGGTCGCCGGGGAAGAGGCCGTCGAGCACCTCGGCTTGCCAGCCGGTGCGCAGCCCAATTTCGACCTGGCGGCGAAGGTACTTGCCCGGTGACTCTTCGACGAGCGCGAACCAGCTCTTTCCATCGCGGCGCAGCGCGCGCTGCGGGGCGACTACCGCCTCGGCGACTTTGCCCACCGGCAGCCGCACTTGGCCGGCCATCCCGGGGCGCAGAGCGCCTGCGCTTTCTACGGAGAACCAAATCGGCAGGGTGCGGCGGCGGGAATCGAGCCGCACGCCGACTGCCTCGGCCTGGCCGTTAAAGGTCCGGCCGCCGAATTCCGCGTGCATCGGCGTGCCAGGGGCCACCTTGGCCGCTTGGGCTTCGAGCACTTGAGCCATGACCCACACTTCGCGGCCGTCGACGATCGAGAACAGCGGTTGAGTGGGTTCGACAATTTGCCCCGGCCGCACGGAGACCGCCGAAACGTTGCCCGCGATCGGGGCCCGCACCGGCAGACTGGCGATGAGCTGGCCTGACGCGCGCAGTTGCTCGAGCTGTTCGGCCGTGGCGCCGAGCGCGAGGAGCTTCTGCCAGGCCACGCCCAACTCGACCGCCCGCTGAGCGCGGTCGGCCCGCGATTGCTGGAGCACCTTGCCAGGCAGGGCCGCGGCGCTGCGCTCGCGCTCGACGAGCAGCTTGTCGGCCAGGTCGAAGGCCGCCGTCGCCGAAAGCAGCTCCCCTTGCAGTCGCTCGAGCTCCAGGCTCTCGAAGCGGGCCAGCGTCTGCCCTGCCTCGACCGGCTGACCGGTCTGCGCAAGGACTTCGACGATGCGCCCTGGCGCGAGCGTGGCCGCCACGGCGTGGCTATGGCACGGCGCCTCGGTGGTCGCGGCCAGAGTGATTTGCTCTTCGAGGTCGCCGAGCGTGACCTTGGCGGTGGCGATGCCCAGCGACTTGACGGCCGCCGGCGAGAGCGTCGCCCAATTGCCACGGACCGAAACGCCGGAGGCGGGCAGCGCCTCGTGATCGCCGTGCGCTCGGGCGATGCCAGTGACCGCGAAGGAAAACGCGATTACCTTTAGTGCTAGTCGTAGCCCAACAGGAACGCAGCGCGGCATTAGTTGCTCTCCTCGCTAGGCGGCGGAGTCTTGGCAGTTTCAGTGAGGGTGGCCAGTGCGGCCTCGACGGGCGCCCCCAGCGTCTTCCAGTCGACGGGCTGTTCGGCGTCGATCCGCTCGTGAACCTGATCGAGCCCGTTGCGGATCGAGCGCGCCGAAACGTTCACTGCTTCCCATTGCTTGCGCGGCACACCGCTGTCGCGGGCCACGCTGGGCAAGCGAAACAGCTCGTCGGCCAACTCATCGAGCGCGTCGTGCGCCGAGTGGGGCTGCTTGCGCTCGAGGTGCGTGCGGATCTCGGTTATGCGGCTGCTCACCCAGCCGACCGCGTCGGCAAAGGTGTCTGGCATCGCAGGGCGGCGCGGCGGCGCGTGAGCTGCGGTCGCCGCGACCGCTGGCGCTTCTTTGTGCGGAGCCTCGTCTCGACCGCAGCCCAGCAGCAAGGGCGCGACCAAGAGCCACGGCAGCCCACCGATACGGAACATCGGAAATCGCTCGAGCGAGGAGAAAACGGACGCACTTTGCAAGCGCAGCGCGAAGGAACGCTCACTTGCGACGACCGGAAGGCGCGGACCGAGAGAAAAGGCCGCGCGGCTTGGCTAGCCCAACAGCACGCCCGAACGCTCATGGCGCGCGGCATCACACAGCAGCACGCTAGCCGGCGCGCGTGTCTGGGCGGCGCGGAGTTCGGCCGGGCAGGACGCGCCTAGACCGCAAGAAGTGTTGACGGGGCAGAGCCACGGTCCGACGGGGGCCAGCGGCGACTGCACGTCGATCTGCCCGTCACTATGCGCGGCCGAGTCGAGCAGCCGCACCACGATGTGCTCCGCTTGGCCATCGCCGCTCGAAGAAGATCCGACCGGCCAGGCGAACGTCACTTCGAGCCCCAGCCAGGCGAAATGAACGTGGGCGAAACGCCCGGCCCCGTTGGACGCCCAGCCTGCGGCGGCGATCGCGGGCTGCTGCGATTCAGTGGCCGCGTGTCGTTGGCCGTCGTGGTCGTGCGCGTGCTGATGCGGCCGGTCGCCCCCCGCATGCGCGTGCCCCATCGCCGGGGGCATCGTCGTCACTACCGCCAAACAGGCGGCAAGCGCGGCGCGAATCAGGCGTGGCAGACGGGCGGAAGACATGGAACGCACAGCGAGAAAAACGGAGGCCTACCCAAAAGATAGGCAGATCCTTGGGCCTGGGCAAGACAATTCTGGCGGCTGCGGCGACTTCGGCGATTTGCCCTATCTCCTTGCCAGCTTGGCGGATTGAGCCGTTTTCGCTTTAATCGTTAGGCAAGAATCGCGTCCGCCCGGCGAACGCTCATTCCAAATATCCGCCACCCCACCGCCTCCAATCGTTCCTAATCATGCATGCCGGCCAGGAGTGGATTGTCGACGCCCTGGGCTGCTCGCCCGCTCGGCTGGCCGATCTGGGCGTGGTGCGCGCGGTGTGTGAGGCGATTGTGCGCGACCTGGGACTGCAGGTGGTGGGGGCGCCCCACTGGCGCCGCTTCCCCGCGCCGGGAGGCGTAACGGGACTCTACCTGCTGAGCGAGTCGCACCTGGCTTGCCACACCTTTCCCGAGCATGGGCTGGCCACGTTCAACCTTTACTGCTGCCGACCGCGCGCCGAGTGGCCCTGGGAGGCGCGGCTCGCGGAGTCGCTTGGCGCCGAACGCGTGGAGCTGCGCTGCGTGGCGCGCGGCGAGGCGTTGGCCACCGTGACGGCGCCGGGGCAAGGAGCGCCGCGGTGAGCCCCGTCGAGGCGACCTGCCCTACTTGCGGCGCTCCGGTGGTGTTTGAGATCGGCTCGTCGATCGTCAAGATCTGCGCGCAGTGCCTAACCGTGATCGCCCGCGGCGACCGCGATCTCGAAAGCCTGGGCAAGGTGGCGGCGCTTGTCGAAACCGATTCGCCGCTGGCCGTCGGTCTCGACGGGCATTTCAAGGACCGCCCGTTCGAACTGGTAGGCCGCGTGCAGTATCGCCATCAGGCAGGGGGCGTGTGGAACGAGTGGTACGCAGCCTTCCGCGGCGACCGCTGGGGCTGGCTGGCCGAGGCGGCCGGCAAGTTCTACCTCACATTCGCCAAGAGCCAGACCAAACTCGGCGCCAAGCTGCCTGCCATCGAGTCGCTCGAACTGGGCCGCAAGTTCAGCTCGGCGGGGCTCGGCACGCTGCAAGTGGCCGAGATCGGCGTGGCCCAAGTGGCGTCGGCCGAGGGGGAGATCCCGTTCCGCGTCGAGCCGGGCCAAGACCTGCGCTACG
This sequence comes from Pirellulales bacterium, assembly GCA_046349955.1. GTDB lineage: Bacteria > Planctomycetota > Planctomycetia > Pirellulales > JBGAPH01 > JBGAPH01. Next base: position 205,840 of record JAXMBI010000010.1, read on the forward strand.
CCGACCTCTCGGGGCGCGACGGCGTCTTCGCCACGCTCGACTATTCGGATGATCCGCCGCGCGCCTACTTAGGCCGCCAAGTGACGCTCGCCGAGCTGGGGCTCGAACACGCCCCGCTCGCCGACGAGGACCAGCCTCGCACCATCGAAGGCCTGCAGGTGAGCTGCCCCCAGTGCGGCGGTTCGCTCGATTTGCGCGCGCCCGACGAGACGTTGCGCGTGGCGTGCCCCTACTGCGGCGCGCTGCTCGACTGCGACCACGGGAATCTCGAGTTCCTCAAGGCCCTGCAGAAGCCCAAGATCAAGCTCGCGCTCCCGCTGGGCGCGAAGGGGACTCTGTACGGCGTCGAGTACGTGATCATCGGCGCCCTGCGCAGGTATGTTCGCTTCGGCGGCGTGAAGTACTATTGGCAGGAGTATCTGCTCTATGCGCCCAAAGTCGGCTTTCGCTGGCTCGTATTCAGCGACGATCACTGGAGCTTCGTCGAAGCGGTGCCGCCTGGAGACGTCGACGACGAGGCGACCGTCGTCCGCTACGGCGGCGACAAGTTCAAGCTCTTCCAACGGGCAGACGCCGTGGTCGACCACGTGCTGGGGGAGTTTTACTGGAAGGTCGAGGTGAACGAAACGGTCGAGGCGCTCGACTATATCGCCCCGCCGCTCATGCTGAGCAAGGAGGTGTCGATCAGCGGGGCCGAGGTGATGGCCGCGCTGCGCAGCAACAAGCCGGGGCGCGAGAAGGCGCTGGCCGGCGAGGTGAACTGGTCGAAGGGGACGTATGTCGAACCTGGCGTGATCGAGGCCGCCTTTGGCGTGTCGGGGCTGCCGCGTTCTTGGAAGGTCGCGCCCAACCAGCCGTTCCGCTACAAGGGAATCTACGCGAGTTGGGCTGTACTCGTGAGCCTGGCCGCGCTGCTGTTCTGGGCGCAAATGATGACTTCCGGACGCCGCCTGGTTCTCGAACGGAGCTTTGCGATCGAGCCGACGGTCGAGACCGCACCGCAAACGTTCTTCGTGCCCGATCTCGAGCTGGGCTCGTGGCGGAACATTCGCGTGACGGCCGCGATCTCCTCGCTCGACAATGCCTGGATGGACGTCGAGGGTGATCTGCATCAAGACGCCGACGGCCTGCTGCAATCGTTCTACGTGCCGCTGTCCTTCTACCACGGCGTAGAAGAGGGGGAAGCCTGGACCGAAGGGAGCCGACGAGGCTCGGCCTACTTGCGGCGGATGCCGCCGGGCAAGTACACCATGCGGCTGGAGGTGACGCGGGAGAAGCCCACCACGGGGGGAACGCTCGAGGTCACCGTGGAGCAGGGAGTGCCGCGCTGGTCGCGCTTCTGGGGGCTCGTGGCGCTGCTCAGCGCGCCGGCGATCTTCACGGCCGTGTGGAACTTGTCGTTCGACATGCGCCGCTGGAGCGATAGCGCATATAACCCCTATGAGTCGTGGACGTCGGGTTGGGAGTCGGACGATGATTGAGCAAGGATTGTTTCTCGCAAAGCCGCAAAGAGGGCGACGTTCGATGCTCCCGTTCCTGGTCATGATCCACTTCGTGCCTTCGTGTCCTTGTGGTTCGCTTTTCTGTTCGCATTTTGGAGCGCGCTAGGTGTTTCCCAGGCTCTATTTGATCGTCGGCGGCTTGTTGCTCGCCGGCTATGCCTACGCCGGGTTCACCGGCTGGGAGCCGTCGGCGCCCGAGCATGTGGCGCAGGCAGGCACGGCGCGGCAGTCGCCGGGGGGCTATCGTTCGTTCTGGTTCTCTGGCTGGCGAGGAGGAAAGTAGATGGACCTGTCCGAGCTGTTGCGTCCGCTCGTGCTCTCCGTCGTGTTCGCCACGATCGGACTGGGGATGTTCGCGGTCTGCTTCCTGATCGTGCTCAAGGTCACGCCGTTCTCGGTGCGGAAGGAGATCGAGGAAGATCAGAACGTGGCTTTGGCGATCATCATCGCCTCGATGCTGCTGGGGATTGCGCTGATCGTGGCCGCGGCGATTCATTGAAAAAGAGCGATCGATTGATGGGATCTGCTCCGCCCGACACTCCCGGCCCGGCCCGCAACTCTCCGCGACGCCGGCTCGTGTACGCAACGATTGCGGCCGGCATCCTGGCATTTTCCTGGCTCGGGGTCACGGCCTGGGAACGCGTTCAAGATCAGCGAACGCGCGAACAAATGGAAGCCGTGGCGGCTTCGTTCGAGCGTGACGGCTTTAGGGACGTTCGTGTTCGACGAGACAAATCGATTGGGCCGTTTCACGCTCGGCGTTTCATGGTGTCGATGGAGGGAGACGTGACTCGTATCTCGGCGGAAACGGCAGAAACGGTCGCAAGCAACGAGCGCCTCCTTGCTTTCGTCGTCCGCGAAGACGAAGCGCGAGTGGTTCCAGACTTTCGCTCGCCCCGAGGGTTCGTCATGTCGGCCGACGCGGGAAGGTGTTTTTTCCACAGACCCGATTAGGTCGCGAACCATTTCCAATCCACAATGCCCCTTCGATGAACACCACCTGGCTCCTCTTCCTCAACGTCCTAATCATCGCCACCTGCGGGCTGGTCTACGAGTTGCTCGCCGGCACACTGGCCAGCTACGTGCTCGGCGACTCGGTGACGCAGTTCTCGCTGATCATCGGACTGTATCTTTCGGCCATGGGCGTGGGGGCCTGGCTCTCGAACTATGTCGAGGAGCGGCTCGCGCGCACGTTCATCGAGGTCGAGCTGGGAGTGGCGCTGCTGGGGGGCCTTTCGGCGCCGCTGCTGTTCTTTGGCTTCGGGCGGCTGTCGAACTTCCACGTGCTGCTCTACTCGGTCGTGTTTGCGATCGGCGTGCTCGTGGGGCTCGAGTTGCCACTGCTGATGCGGATCTTGCGGAACAACATGGAGTTCAAGGATCTGGTGGCTCGCGTGCTCGCGTTCGACTATTTGGGCGCGCTCGTCGCCTCGCTGCTATTTCCCTTGTTGCTTGTGCCGCGGCTGGGCCTGGTGCGCACCTCGCTCGTGTTCGGCTTGCTCAACGCGGCCGTCGGCCTGTGGGGCACCTGGCTGCTGCGGCCGCAGCTTACGCGCGGCGTGCTCGGCCTGCGGGCTCGCTGCGTGGCCGTGCTTGCTCTGTTGGTCCTCGGAGTCGTCTACGCCGAGCGGCTGACATCGCTCGCCGAAGACAATCTTTACGCCGACGAAATCGTGTATGCCCGTACGAGCCCCTACCAGCGGATCGTGCTCACGCGGAGCCGCGCCGGCTTTCAGCTCTTCCTGAGCGGCAACCTGCAGTTCAGCTCGGCCGACGAGTATCGCTATCACGAGGCGCTCGTGCATCCGGCGCTGCTCTTGGCGGGCGCGCCCAAGCGAGTGCTGATTCTCGGTGGCGGCGACGGCTTGGCCGCCCGCGAGTTATTACGCTACCCGAGCGTCGAGCGGGTGACGCTGGTGGACCTCGACCCAGCGATGACCCAACTCTCTGAGCGTTTTCCGCCGCTCGGCGAGCTCAACGGCGGCGCCCTGCGCGATCCGCGCGTCGAAGTGGTGAACGAAGACGCCATGCTGTGGCTGGAGACGCCGCGCGAGAAGTACGACGCGGTCCTCATCGACTTCCCCGACCCCAACAACTTCGCCCTCGGCAAGCTCTACACCACGCGGTTTTACCGTTTGCTGCGCGGCGCGCTCACGCCCGAAGCCGCGATCGGCGTGCAATGCACGTCGCCGCTGTTCGCCCGCAGCGCCTATTGGTGCATCGTGCGGACGATGGAGGCGGCCGGCCTGCACGTGCGGCCGTATCACGTGGCGGTGCCGAGTTTCGGCGTGTGGGGGTTCGCGCTCGCGCGGGCAACGCCGTTCGAGTTGCCGGCGGGCGATCTGCCGCGAGACCTAAAGTTTCTCGACTCGCAGAGCCTGGCGGCCATGTTCACGCTCTCGCCCGACCTGGGACCGGTGCCGGTGGAGATCAACCGGCTCGACAATCAGGCGCTCGTGCGCTACTACGATCGCGAATGGCGGCGGTGGAACTGACGGCTTGCGGCGTTTGCGCTTATTAGCCCCCGGCGCGTCGCCGGGGGTGGAGCATGGCGACCCACCGATCGCGGCAACCAGCGCGTTCACGCGGCATCGACCGGCGTTGCCCCCCGTCATTGACGGGGGGCTAAGATCGGGCTCGGCGGCGAGTGAGCAGGGCCATGCCGAGAACCAAGAGCAGCCACGCTGCCGGTTCCGGCACGGCCGTGGTCTTGAGCACCTGCCCCGCGCTGCCGAAGGGGCCGAGGTTCTTCCCAGCCATTAGGTAGAGCTCGCCGTCGGGACCTTGGCCAAAGCCTTTGACGAACAGGCCGAGCGGTCGGTCGGCTGCGCCCAACTGGAGCTCGTTGATCACGCCGGTCGCCAGATCGGCGTAGAACAGCCGGCCCGAGGGCCCGTCGAAGGTCTTGGAGAAGTCGCCGAACACGTACTTGCCGTCGAGGGCCGGAATGGCCGAACCGTGATAGACGAAGCCGCCGATGATCGAGATCCCTTCATCGTGGTCGTACTGGGCTACCGGCTCGATCAGGCCGGCCGGCAAGCCGCTGAGATCGTTGCTCACTGTGCCATCAGCCTGCAGGAACTTGAAGGTCCCTTCCTTGAGCGGCCAGCCAAAGTTGCCGCCGAGGGTCGCCAGATCGATCTCCTCGACGTTGTTCTGCCCGACGTCAGCCACCACGAGACGGCCCGTCGGCGCGTCAAAGCTGAAGCGGAACGGATTGCGGAAGCCGTTGGCGTAGATTTCGTCGAGCCCAGGCGTGGCGCCGGCGAAGGGATTGTCGTTCGGAATGCCATATTGCCCGTTGGCGCTCGACGAGCCGTGCGGATCGATCCGCAGGATCTTGCCAAACGGGTTCGAATTGTCCTGCGCGTTCCCCCCCGGGCTATGGCCAGGGCCGTCGTCGTTCGCCGCACCGCCGTCGCCAATCGCGACATAGAGGTAGCCGTCGGCGCCGAACGAGATCATGCCGGCGTTGTGGTTGAATTGCGGATCATCGATGCGGAACA
>JAXMBI010000011.1:0-205174 GCA_046349955.1 Pirellulales bacterium
CGCTCTTCCTGGTAGGGGACCATGACCGTGTATTCGCGGGTCACGTCCTCGTAGGCGGGCTTCATCACGGTGCAGTTCACGGTTTTGGTCTTCTCGACCGGCACGCAGACCGTGTAGGTCTTGGTCACGTCTTCGAAGGCGGGCTTCATCACCGTGCAGTTCACGGTTTTGGTCTTCTCGACCGGCACGCACACGGTGTAGGCCTTGGTCACGGCCTCGGTCTTGGGCAGGCGCACGTTGACCGTGATCGTCTTTGTGCGCTGCTCGGGGCGACACTTGGTCACCTGGATCGTGCGGGTTTCGGTTTCCCACGTGGGCACCATGATGGTCTTCTCGACCATGGTCGGGGCGCAGTCGGCCACCGCCACGGGAGCGCAATCGCCGCACCCGGCCGCGGGCGCGCCGCAGTCCGCGCAGCCGCCACACGAGGCGACGCCGCCGCAGCCGTAGCCGCGATGCCGGCGGCCCAAAAACTCGCCACGTCCGGTCTCAACCAGCGTCACGAGCAGCAGCACGGGCGCGAGCCAGAATCCAATTTGTTTCACGGTCGTTCTCCTTCTCACTTCACCCAGGTTCAAAGCAGCCGGATCAATGGGGGGTCGATCTCCGCGGGCAACAATAGCCGCTTACGGCGCACGGTCAATCCGCCGGACGGGGGGAGCCTCCGTACGGGAACGCGTAGTTATACGCAAAAGACCCCTGAGTAAAAGCACTATCAGGGGAAAACTCACAGAACCTGCGCATTTCCGCGAACCGCTTCCCAATGGCAACTGCGCGCGAAAGCGCGCATCGCTCATTCCTGGCGGCCCACAGTCCCCCCGGGTGAGCGGTCGGTGGTCGACGGGGAGCGGCCCGAATTCGTAGCAGCCGCCGGAATCGGCTGTGCAGTCGCAAATGCTTGCTCCGCCCTGAATTAGCCCTTAGACGGAGCCGCCAGATCGCTCGGGGGGGTTGGAAAGGTTTGCCGATTGTTCCGGCCAACCGGATGCTGCCGCCTGTAGCGAGCGGAATGGATTGGAGCGAAACCTGATTCTGGGTTAGCCGAATCGAACAGCAAGGGTTCGTCGCGAAGGATTGTCGTCGAACAGCGTCGGCTGGGCTATAGCCTCGCGGGCGACCAGGCGGAGCGGGAACAGGGCTTCCCGCCGTTCTCTACCAAGGAGGGATCCCATGTCCGTTCGTGTGTTCCGCGGGCTCTCAGCGCTCGCGCTCGTGTGGGGCCTAGTTGCGCCGGTGGCCGCGCAAGGCGTTCCCCAAGCAGGCTACCTGGAGAATGGCACGTCGCTCGTGTCCTTCTATGACGAGGACCCGGCGGCCCCCGCGCCGATTCCTGACACGGGCGCGGCCCCCGCCCCCGCGGCGGCGGCCGATCCGCTGAGCGCAGGTTGCTCCACGTGCGGCGGCGGTGACTCCGGCGCCTGCGGCTGCGATCTCGGCTGCGACACGGCCTGCCCCAACTGGACGGTCTCGGCGGGCGCCGTGTTTCTGCAGCGCGAGGCGGGCGGGTCGGTGTTCCTGCAAACGCCAGGCACCACCTTTAGCGCCCCGAGCGTCGGCTTCCAGGCCGGCGGCCGCGTGTCGCTCATCAAACATCGCGAGTGCGGCCTCGATTACGAGTTCGCCTACCTCGGCTTCGGCTCGTCCGCCGGCTTCGACTTCTTGTCGGGCAACCTGCGCGGCGCGGGCGTCGTGCCGGCCGGCTCGCAGATCCAGTTCGCCACTCCGCTCGCGATCGGGGCCAACGGCATCCTGCTCTCGGGCCTGCAATCGAACGTCAACAGTCTCGAGTTCAACGTTCGCGAGAACGTCAACGAATACCTGACGTTGCTGGCCGGCTTCCGCTGGATCAACCTCAACGAGCGGTTCAGCTACCTGTTTACGATTCCGCCGTTGGCGGCCATCGTGGGCAGCACGCAGGCAGACAACAACCTGCTCGGCTTCCAGCTCGGGGCCGACGGCGTGCTCTACGATATGGGGCGCTTCCGCCTCGACGGGATTGCCAAGGCGGGCATCTACGGCAACTTGGCTCAGAACCAGAGCGCCCTCATCGGCTTGCCGATTCCGGGCCCCCTGGCCTTCCAGCACAACACGACGTCAGTGGCCTTCGAGGCCGACGCCCGCTTGGGCGGCACCTACTTTGTCACCGATCGCTTCTCGGTTCGCGGCGGTTACCAGGTGTTGTGGCTCGAAGGCGTCGCCTTGGCGGCCAAGCAGATCAACGTGAGCAACTGGAATACCCTCCGCGGCGTGAGCACGAGCGGCAGCCCCTTCTATCACGGGGCCTACGTCGAGGCTGGGCTGACTTGGTAATGCGCGACGTTCCTCCTGGGTGAGTGCGCCCGTTTCGAGCCTCGGGGCGCCGGTCTGCGGCCGGCGCCCCGAGGTTTTTTTGTTGGTCGCGGCGCTCTTTGGCAGCCTGCCAAACAAGGCAGGCCCGCGCTTGGTCGCGGGAGCGGCTCTGGTATAATGCGGGTCCCCGCCCAGCCGGCGTGCGAGGCGTCTGCCTCGAACGGCGCCGTCGCCGGGCAGCCTCCCGCCTCGACCAGCAGCCGCGCTTGCCATGCTTCGTGCTCGCACCACGCTTTGCCGTTGGCGTTTCGCAGGGCCGGTGCTTTGCGGGATCCTGGCCGTGGCTCCTTTGCCAATGGCCAAGGCCGATCCGCCGGCTACTGCGTCGCCTGGCGCGGCCGAGTTCTTCGAGCAGAAGATTCGCCCGGTCTTGGTGGAACGCTGCTACGCCTGCCATTCGGCCGAGGCCGACGAGCCGAGCGGCGGCCTGCGGCTCGACAGCCGCGAAGCTGCCCGCGCCGGCGGCGACAGCGGGCCGGCGGTCGCACCAGGAGACGCGCAGTCCAGCCTGCTCCTCTCGGCCATGCGCTACGAGGGGCTCGAAATGCCCCCCGACGGCAAGCTGCCGGAACGGGTCGTCGCCGACTTCCAGACCTGGATCGAGCAAGGCGCCATCGATCCGCGCGACGACGCGCCGGCGACCACGCCCCCGCAGCCGGCCCAACTCGACATCGCGAGCGGCAAGCAGTTCTGGGCGTTTCAACCGCCGCGCGCTCAGCCGCTGCCGGAAGTGAAGCAGGCCGCCTGGCCGCAGCGGCGAATCGACCGTTTCGTGCTCGCGCGGCTCGAGACGCACGGGCTTGCCCCAGCCGCGCCGGCCGACCGGCGCACGCTCATCCGGCGCGTCTCGTTTGATCTGACGGGGCTGCCGGCGACGAGCGAAGAAGTCGAGCGGTTCGTGGCCGACCATGCGCCGGACGCCTACGCTAGGCTCGTCGACCGGTTGCTCGCCTCGCCCCACTATGGAGAGCGGCTGGCGCGGCTCTGGCTCGATGTCGCCCGCTACGCCGAGGACCAGGCGCACATCGTGGGGGACGATCGCTCGCTTTGTTATCCGAACGCGCATCGCTACCGCGACTGGGTGATCGCGGCCTTCAATCGCGACCTGCCGTACGACCAGTTCGTCAAACTGCAGCTGGCGGCTGATCTGATCGAGCCGGGCAGTTCGGCCAATCTCGCGGCGCTCGGCTTCTTGGGGTTGGGGCCCAAGTACTACGACCGCCGCAACCCGGCGGTGCAAGCCGAGGAATGGGACGATCGCGTCGACACCGTGACGCGCGGGTTGCTAGGGCTCACGGTGTCGTGCGCTCGCTGTCACGATCACAAGTTCGATCCGATCCCCACGGGCGACTACTATGCCCTGGCGGGGGTCTTCGCCGGCACGGAGATGTACAACCGGCCGCTCAACGCGGCGGCCGAACTCAACGAGCGCGGCCAGGCGAAGAAGTCCGAGGAAGCCGAGCACGTTGTGCGCGAGGGAGCGCCGCGCGATCTGCCGATCTACATCCGCGGCAACGTGGAGAATCACGGGCCGGTCGCCCCGCGCCGGTTCTTACAGGTGCTTTCGGTGGGCCAACCTGCGGCCTTGAACCATGGCAGCGGCCGCCGCGACCTGGCCGAGGCGATCGTCAGCCGCGGCAATCCGCTGGCGGCGCGGGTGATCGTCAATCGGATTTGGGCGCTCAACTTCGGCCGGCCGCTCGTAGCCACGCCCAGCAACTTTGGGCACTCAGGTGAGTTGCCCTCGCATCCTGAGTTACTCGACGATCTGGCGGTGCAGTTCATGCAACACGGCTGGTCGCTCAAGTGGCTCGAGCGCGAACTCGTGCTCTCGGCGACCTACCAGCAAGCGAGCCAGGCCGACGCCGCGGCGCTGGCGGCCGATCCTGAGAATCGCTGGCTCGGGCGGATGAATCGCCGGCGGCTTGGAGTCGAAGCCTGGCGTGACGCGGTGCTCGCCGCGGCGGGCAAGCTTGAGCCCGGTGTCGGCGGGCCGTCGATCGATCCGCTCGATCCCGCGCAAACTCGCCGCACGCTTTATGCGGCTGTCAGCCGCCTGGAGTTGAACCGGTTGCTCGCGCTCTTCGACTATCCCGATCCGAACCTGCACGCCGACCGTCGGCTCGAAACCACGACGCCGTTGCAGAAGCTGTTCGTGCTCAATAGTCCCTTCCTGGTGGCCCAAGCGAAGGCGGTAGCCGAGCGCACGGCGCCGGCCGAAGGGGAGAGCTCGCTCGATTCAGCCGGGCAAGTGGACGCCGTGTACCGCGCGGTGCTGGGCCGGGCGCCGACAGACGACGAACGGGCGCTGGCGGTGACGTTCGTCGCTCGTGCTGACGCCAAAGATCCCCCAGGCGCCTGGCGAGAACTCGCCCACGTGCTGTTGGCTTCGAACGAATTCTTGTTCATCGACTGAGGAGCCTGATCATGAGCCAGCTCGCCAACGCTTGCTGTTCACGGCGCGAAATGCTGCTGCGGGCCTCCGGCGGGCTCGGCATGCTCGGCCTGGCGGGCGCGCTGCAAGCGGCCGGGCTGCTCGAAGGCTCAGCCGCGGCGGCCGGCGGCGCGAGCGTCGGCACGGCCGGCGTGCTCCGGCAAACGCATCTGCCGGCGCGGGCCAAACGCGTGATCTTCCTGTTCATGAACGGCGGCCCCTCGCACGTAGACACCTTCGATCCCAAGCCAGCGCTCGAGAAGCACGCCGGCGAGCAGCCCACGGTCACTGGCAAGCGGAAGCCCAAGGGGGGCTTCGTGCCGTCGCCGTTCCAGTTTGCTCCGCGCGGGCAAAGCGGCCTCGTGATGAGCGAGCTCTTTCCGGAGCTTGCCAAGAGCGCCGACAAGCTGTGCCTCGTGCGCTCCATGCACACCGACGTGCCGAACCACGAGCCGGGCCTGCTGCTGATGAACTCCGGCAACCAGCAGCCAATCCGGCCGTCGTTGGGCTCCTGGATTTCGTACGGCCTGGGCAACGAGAACCAGAATCTGCCGGCGTTCGTGGTGCTGTGCCCTCGGCGGCCGGTGGTGGGGCCGCAGCTCTGGTCGAGCTCGTTCCTGCCGGGAGAACACCAAGGGATGGCGGTCCACACGGCCGACTTCGCCGTCGACAAGCTGGTGGCCAACCTGCATCACCCCGAGGCCTCGCCTTCGGCGCAGCGGCGGCAGCTCGACCTGCTGGCCGAGCTCAATCGAGCGCATTTGGCGGCCCGCCCCGGCGACGCAGCGCTCGAGGCCCAGATCCAAACGATGGAAACCGCCTTCCGCATGCAGAGCGAAGCGGCCGAGGCCTTCGACCTCGAGCGCGAGCCGCAGGAAGTTCGCGGGCTCTACGGCGACTCGAACTTCGCCCGCTCGTGCCTGCTCGCCCGCCGGCTGGTGGAGCGCGGCGTGCGGTTCGTGCAGGTGATGTACCTGAGCAAAGACAACAACCAGCCCTGGGACACCCACTCGAACAACGACGACCGGCACCGCGAGCTCTGCGCCGACAGCGACCGGGCGACCGCGGCCCTGCTCGTGGACCTCGAGCGGCGCGGGCTCTTGGAAGACACGCTCGTCGTCTGGGGCGGCGAGTTCGGCCGCACCCCTTACGCTGAGCCGCAAAAAGAGGGCAAGGCGGGCCGCGACCACCACCACACGGCCTTCAGCATGCTGCTGGCCGGCGGCGGCGTGAAGGGGGGCCTAACCTACGGCGCCACCGACGAGCTCGGCATGCACGCCGTGGAGGACCGCGTCCACGTCCACGACCTGCACGCGACGATCCTGCACCTGTTGGGCATCGACCACACCAAACTCACCTACCGCTACAGCGGCCGCGACTTCCGCCTGACGGATGTTTATGGGCGGGTGGTGGAGGGGATTCTGGCGTAGGCGGACAAGGCCTGGGCTACGCAAATGGCAGGCTGCCGTCTGGGGGAGGCTCGGGCCTTGGCCGACGCGCATCAGCCCACTATCGTGGATCGGGTCCCCGCCGCAGCCCCCGGGGGCGCCCATCCTTCCCGTCCATCCGCCCACGAGCCTCGCATGCAATTCCTCCTCACCTGCTGCTTCAACGAATCGCAATGGGGGGCGATCCCGGCCGGGGAGCGCGACCGGCTGATGGCCGAGTACGGCCGCTGGGTGGGCGAACTCAAGGAGCAGGGCACGCTCCTCTCCGGCGCCAAGCTCGACGCCTGCGCCAGCGCCGTCAGCGTCCGCCGCCGCGCGGGCCAGCCGCTCCTGGTCGATGGCCCCTTTGCCGAAACGAAGGAACAAGTCGGCGGCTACCACGTGCTCGAATGCCGCGATCGTGACGAAGCAGTCGCCCACGCGCTCCGCATCCCGACGCTGGCCGCCGGCGGCGTGGTGGAGGTGCGGCCGCTGTTGTTTGCGGAGTAACGCGCTGCCGCGCGCCTGCCAGATGGTTCAGCCAGCTTACGCTGGCCGCTCGCCATGAAAGCGGCTAGCACGTCGCCGGCGAGCGGCCTGGCGTAAGCCGGCCGACCAAAACGCGAATGCCCCGTAGCGTGCCTCGAACGACGCGCGGACGCACCCGCCTCCCCTGTCAAGACCAGCAAGACGTGGTGCAGGGCCGGGCTTCTGTTGCCCGCCATTCAGTTGTATCGAAGGCGACTATTGTGACCCTCGGGCAGTCAGCTATCGCGCGGCAATTGGCACGGCGAAGCAACGAGGTAGGCCCTAGAACAACCTCCACCAAGTGCTTATATCCGATCCTTCCGAATTCGGACTCGAGCTTGTTCAGGTCATCCTTGATCGCTTCAACCCCTGCGGACCCGAGCTTGAATTCGATTGCCGCAAGATTCTTCTCATGTGAGTTCGGTCGATGCAGAATGAAGTCTGGCATGCGGTCGACACCTTGGTACCGCTTCGCGACTTCGCCTTGAAGGACTACGCCATCGAACAGCGTGCCGAATTGTTGATCCGCCCGAAGCATCCGCATTTGCTGGTGAACTCGTAGGCAAATGGCCGCTCAAGCACCTTGGCCTCCTGAATCACCGGAAGAACATTGCCAGTCTCGCTGAGGTCGAGCCGGGATAGTTCCAGGAAGTTTTGGTCCATGTTTTCGAGGGCAATTGCGATCGCGCGCAGGATCATTTGCTTACCCCTCGACCGGAAGTCGTCCCGAACACCTAACAGGCCGATCCCTGTATTTTTCTAAGATTGACTCAGCCACCTTCCACGCGGATACAGACGACGGTGGGCGGCTGATCTCAGTCGGCATGACCTCCAACTGCGCCATCCAGGCCCGGGGTCTGTTGACTCGGTGTCGACGGGCGGTGTCGCGAAGGTGCCCTTGAATTCATCCTCCGTGAACAGGTACGAGCCGTTCGGCAGCGGCCTGCAATCTTCGCCTCGTACCTTGCCACGAGCCTCCGATCCCGATTCGCACCCGCGGAACGGCAGGATTGGACGGCTGGAGATCGATCGTGTTTTCCCAGTCAGCCGGGGCGCTCAAGTTTCGCGGCAGCGGTGAACCGCGGAAGCTCACCATTCTGAAAGATTTGCTCGATGACTTGTGCGAGCGACTTTCCATCACTTCCGCACGGTTGGGCGAATAGCTCGCCCACGTGTAGCTGGTCCCATCGGGAGACTTCCGCCAGCCGCCGGCGATAGCGTAATCCTCGGGTGGAACGCATAGCACTTGAGAAATGGACTCGGGCAGATCGGCGAGAAGCCATCCACAAGTCGCCCACAGGAGATCCCCAGCGACTTGGCTTTCTCAAGCGCCGAGCGGTTGAAGCCTGAATAGGCGTAAATCACACCCTTTTGGGCACCAGAGCTCCGAAGTTCTCCGTCGAATTGCTCGATATCCTGTTCGTGCAACTTCCGCTTGAGTCGCTTGCAGCTGATAAGAGCGGCAATGTCGAACAGGCCGCAGAGCTTGGCCTCAACCCATACATCGCGCTGGCGCAGTCGATTCGTTACTCGATCACGCTGCCGAGCGTTCCATTGCACGCGCGCATTAGGATCGGCCGCCGCAACAAACGCAGCCACCGCCTGCTCGAACAGCTTCCAGTCCGGTATCGGCCGCTGCTTTGGTAACGAGCGCAACGGTGTCTCCTACACCAACTCCCCAATCACATTCCCCTCCTCAACCGCCGTCAGCGGCCGGCCGCTGTGGTCGGCGAAGGTCGTTTTGGGGTCGATGCCTAGGCTGTGGAACATCGTGGCGTGGATGTCGCCGGGGCGGATCGGGCGGTCCTTCGGCGATTCGCCCAGGCGGTCGGTCGAGCCGATCACCTGGCCGCCGCGCACGCCGCCGCCGCCGATCAGGCAGAACATGGCGTTCCCCCAGTGGTCGCGGCCGGGCGTGCCCATGCTGCCGGCGGCGCCGCCGTTGCCGCCGTCGTTCATCCGCGGCGTGCGGCTGAACTCGCCGCACATGAGCACCATTACCTGATCGAGCAACCCGCGGCTGCGCAGGTCTTGGAACAGCGAGGCGACCGCCGCGTCGACCTTGGGCAGGTAATCCTCGAGCGACTGTTTGATGTTCCAGTGGTGGTCCCAGCCGCCGAAATGCACGGTGACGAACGTGGTGCCGGCTTCCACCAGCCGCCGCGCGAGCAGCGTGCTTTGGCCCCAAGTGTTGCGGCCGTAGCGGTCGCGCGTGGCGTCGTCTTCGGCGCTTAAGTCGAAGGCCTTGCGGGCAGCGGGGCCGGTGACGAGCTCGTAGGCCTGCTGCTCGAAGCGGTCCATCGCCTCGACGGCCCCCTCGGTGTCGACGGCCCGCCGCGTGCGGTCGAAAGTTTCGAGCAAGCGGTTGCGGTCGGCCAAGCGATCGACCGTCAGCCCGCCGGCCAGGCGAATGTTGCGGACCTGAAATTCCTTGCTGTTCGGATCCCCTTCGGTTTCGAACGGATTGTGGGCCAGGCCCAGGTAGTTCGCGCCGAAGTAGCCGGGGCGAATGCCAATACTGGCCGCCACCGGCACGGCGACATAGGGGGGCACGCCCGGCTGCCGCGAGCCGCACACCTTGGCGGCGATCGAGCCGATCGAGGGGTAGCGGCCGGCGGTGTTGCCGCCGTTGGCGCCGATGCGGCCAGTGAGCATGCGGTGGGCGCCGTCGAAATGGTCGCCCGTGTCGACGTGCAGCGAGCGGATGATCGAGAAGGTGTCGGCGAGTTCAGCCTGCTTGGGAAAGAGCTCACTGATCTCCATGCCCGGCACGTTGGTGCGGATGGGCCGCCAGAGACCGCGGTACTCGGCGGGAGCCTCGGGCTTGAGATCGTACATGTCCATGTGGCTCGGACCGCCGTCGAGCCAGATGAGGATCACGGCCGTTTTCTTGCCGTTTCCGGCGGCCGCGGCCTCGGCCTTCGCGCGGAGCAAGGCAGGCAGGCCGACCGAGGCCATGCCGGCGATGCCGATCTGCACAAAGCTGCGTCGCGACATCCCGTCGCAGTAGTTGCCCGTCGCCCCGGCATGAATGCGGAACATGAACTGACTCCTTCCAGGCGGGTAAGGGCGCCGGCCGTGGGTGGGAGTGGGCCGCCGACGCATAAGCAGAGGTTGATCCGTTCTGCCGATTCTAGCGGATTTGCGCGGCGGGGGTCAATCGTTTGGCGCGCTGGAGAGGGGCGCGCGGTGCCGCGCAGAGCGGCGCTGGGTTAGCCACGAAACGGGCGCAGCGGCCTTACGGCGGTTGGGGTTACGGCACACGGAGTGTGCCTACTACGTAGCCCGCACACTCCGTTGTGCGGAATGCTGGAACGGCGAAAGCGCTTCAGGCAAACGAGTAGTTCAGCACGCCGTCGGTGCTGATGTCGATCGAGACCTTGCGGACCGGCTCCTCGCTCGCCATGCGAGTGAGGAGCTCGCCTGAGATGTCGGGCAGGACCGTGCCGGTGAGGATGTGGTCGATGTTGCGGGCGCCGCTCTCGACCTCTTCGCAACGGGCCAGGATCTGCTCGATCACCTGTTCGCTGTAGGTGAGCTTCGCGCGGTGGTTCTCCTCGAGCCGCTGGCCGATGCGGTCGAGCTGCAGCCGCACGATCCGCCGCAGCGTTTCGTCGCCCAGCGAGAAGTACGGAACCACGGTCATCCGCGCCAGCAGCGCCGGCTTGAACACCTGCAGCAACTGCGGGCGGATCGCCTCGGCCACATCTTCCGGCGCCGGCAGCTTGGCCGGGTCGATCGTGAGCTTGGTGATCGTGTCGCTGGCGGCGTTCGAGGTGAGCAGGATCACCGTGTTCTTGAAGTCGATCTCGCGCCCTTCGCCGTCCTCGAGCTGCCCCTTGTCGAAGACTTGGTAGAACAGCTCCATCACATCGGGATGGGCCTTCTCTACTTCGTCGAGCAGCACCACGCTATACGGCTTGCGGCGCACGGCCTCGGTGAGCACGCCTCCTTCGCCGTAGCCCACATAGCCCGGCGGCGAGCCCTTGAGCGTCGACACGGTGTGGGCTTCTTGAAACTCCGACATGTTGAGCACGACCAGGTTCCGCTCGCCGCCGAAGAGGGCATCGGCCAGGGCCAGCGCGGTTTCGGTCTTGCCGACGCCGCTCGGGCCCACGAGCAGGAACACGCCCACCGGCCGCTGCGGGTCGACGAGGTTTGCCCGCGAGGTGCGAATCCGCTGGCTGATCGCCTCGAGCGCGGGGTTCTGGCCAATCACGCGCTTGCCGAGCAAATCAGGCAGGTGGAGCACCGCCTGCACTTCGTCGGAGACCATCTTGCCGACGGGGATGCCGGTCCAAGCCGCCACGACATCGGCCACGATCTGGCTGTCGACGCACACTTGCACGAGCGGCTGCTCGCCTTGCTCGCGCGTGAGCTCGGCGGTCAGATTGGCCAGCTTGGTTCGCATTTCGGTCTGCTTGGCGTCTGCCGGGTTTGAGTCGCCGCAGCCGTCTGTCGGAGGGTCGGCGAGCGCCACGGCCGCGCCCCCTTCGTTGGTCCAGGTCGCCTCGGCATCGCCAGCCTGCTGCTGAGAGCGGCGGGCGGGAGTCGAACAGGAGGACGACTGTTGAGCGGTGGTCGGAGCCGGCTGGGCGGCCTGCGTCTCGAGCTGCGTGCGGAGCTCGCGAATCTGGCCGACGAGCGTCTTCTCGCGCTCCCAGCGTCCCTCGAGTTCGTGCAGCAAGCGCTCGGCGGTTACCTGCTGTGCTTCGAGCTCAACGATCTTCTCGGCGTGGTCCGTGCCCGCGGCTTGCTCGCGCCGCAGCACGCGCAACTGGACTTCGGTCTGATCGATCTGCCGACGGGCGTCCTCGAGCGCCGGCGGCGTGGCGGCCTGGGCCATCGCCACGCGGGCACAGGCGGTGTCGAGCAGGCTCACGGCTTTGTCCGGGAGTTGCCGGCCGCTAATGTAGCGTTGTGAGAGCTTGGCGGCGGCCTCGAGCGCTTCGTCAAGGATCCGCAGCTTGTGGTGCCGCTCGAGCGTGTCGGCCAGGCCGCGGAGCATCGTCACGGCTTGCTCCACCTGCGGCTCCTCGACCTTGACCACCTGGAAGCGGCGGGCGAGGGCGGCGTCCTTCTCGAAGTACTTCTTGTATTCCGACCAGGTGGTGGCGGCGATCGTGCGCAGCTCGCCGCGGGCCAGGGCCGGCTTGAGCAGGTTGGCGGCGTCGGCCTGACCGGCCTGACCGCCCGCGCCGATCATCGTGTGGGCTTCGTCGATGAAAAGCACGATCGGCTTGGGCGAGCGCTTGACCTCTTCGATCACTGACTTGAGGCGGTTCTCGAACTCGCCCTTCACGCCGGCGCCGGCCTGCAAGAGTCCCAAGTCGAGCGACCGCACGGCCACTTCGCGAAGCGGCGCCGGCACGTCCCCCTGGGCGATCCGCAGGGCAAAGCCTTCGACGACGGCGGTTTTGCCGACGCCGGCTTCGCCCGTAAGGATCGGGTTGTTCTGGCGGCGGCGCATGAGGATGTCGGTGATCTGGCGAATCTCATGATCGCGGCAGAGCACCGGATCGATCTCGCCACGACGGGCGCGGGCCGTGAGGTCGATCGTGTACTGGTCGAGCGCCGGCGTCTTGCTGTTGTGAGTCGCTGCTCCGTTCGAACTACCGTTCGCGGCTTCGGCCGCACTCGCGGGCGCATCCTGCTCCGGCGACCCCTCCGTGATCGTCAAGAAATCGCGGCCGATGGCGTCCTTCGGCAGCTTGTCGAACTCGGGCGAGATCTCATGCGCCAGACGGGCCAGATCGGTGTCGGTGGCCAGCGCCACGAACAAGTGGCCGCTGCGCAGCTGCCGTGCGCCCAGCTCGAGCGAGGCATAGAGCCAGGCCGCCCGCGCCAGGTCGACGATCCGCGGCGAGAGGCCCGGCGTGCGGCCGTTGCCGGTCTTGAGTCGATCGAGGGCCTGGGCCAGGTCGCGGTCCAAGCGGCCGCGGTCCAGGTCATATTGCCGGCAAATCCGCACCAGGTCGCTATCGGCCGCTTCGAGCAGCTTGACCAGCCAGTGCTCGATCTCGACGTCGTAATTCGTGCGCGACTGGCACAACCCGGCCGCCCCTTCGAGCGCTCGCCGCGTGGGTTCGTTCAGCTTTCCAACGAGCGTTTTCAGATTGAGCGGCACGGCAGGGTTCCTCGGGGCGGAGACCGGGGGTGAGCAAACGTTCGCTCAAGGATAGAACGCACTTGCGCGCATCCCAGCGGCGGCCGCACAGGAGTGGGCCGCCCGAACCGTCGTTGGCCGTTCTGGCCCGGTAAGTTATGCTGGACGTTGATGTTCCTTCGATTGGCGCCCGCCTTTTGCGCGAAGCTGGAAAATGCCTCACTCCCGCCTCCTGCGACGAATCGGCCGAGCCGCGTTCGCGGCGGCGTTCGTGGCGGGTGCCATTGCGGCTCGTCCGGCGCTGGCTCAATCCTCGGGAGGTGCATTGGCCCCTGAGCGCACGGTGGGGGAACTGATCCTTGATCTGGACGCAGACGCCTTCGAGCTGCGAGATCGTGCCCGCGACCGCCTGAGCGTGCTTGCTCGCCAGGCTGACCATCGCCCCCAACTCGAACAGGCGCTCGCAAAAACGCTGCAATCCGCGGACCTCTCGCTCGAAGCACGAGCGTCGCTCTTGGCGCTAGCGCGTGAAGCAGGCTTGGGGGCGCCTGCTGCCGATCCGGGAGTCTGCACCGAAGACGAAGCGGATGGGTTGGTGCAGGGATTGTTGGGCAAACGCTATGACGAGCGAGCAAAGTCCCAATCCCGTCTGCTCGCGCTGCTGTCGCGGGCCGACAACGTGCGCCCCGTGTTCGCCGCGCTGCATCGCCGGATGGTCGATCCTGCGCTCACGGCGGCCGAGCTATCGGTCTTGGGGCCCGCGTGGCAACGGGCCCGCGGGGCTTGGCTGGCGGCCGACGCCGACACGCGGCGTCTGCCCGAGGCGAGCGACGATCAAATCGAGGCCTGGATCAGGCGGCTCAGACGGCCTGTCTCCGAGGTCGGGGCGCGAGCGCGCCAGATCGCCGGAGTCGAGCTCGAGCTGCGGCTGGCTGACGATGTCCAATCTGCCAAAGTCACGCAGCATCTTGCGGCCGCCCTGGAAGGGAACAGCCAGAACCTGCCTGCGCTCAACGACCTGTTCGATCTCACGCAGCCCACGGTGGCGGCCGAGATTTGGCGGCAAGGGAGCAACGTGACGATCCAGTACCTGGTCGTTGGCCGGCCGCAATGGCCCGACACGCCGGTTCGACGCACCTACACGCTCTTCGACCGCGCCGACGAGCACAGCGCTCATCTGGCCAACGGCAACACGCTGACCCCCGGCGACTACCCAGTCGGCCAGGTTTTTCCGTTTCAGGCTGCAAATTACATCGTCATCTTTCGGCTGGCCTACCTGCCGACGCCGCGCGAGCGGATGTTGCACGAGGCGATCGCTCGCGAGCCGGACGCGATCCGCTGGGCCCGGCATTGCCGCTCGACGCTCGACCGCTACTTGGCCGAGAACCACGAACTGACCGATTCCGAACTGCAAGCACTCGACGAGTTCGACGCGCAAGAGGTGTCGCGGTTCGCCGGCCAGTATCTGCAGAAGGCGCCCGACCGAGCGCTCGGCGCCGACGGCGGCTTGGGCGCCGGCCTGGTCGGCAGCCGGCACGCGATTCTGTGCGTGTTGCTTGCTCAGCGCGGCACGCCTGCGGCGCTGCCGGGGCTCGTCAAGGCCGCGAGCGAAGGGCGAATCCTGCCGGCCAACACTCAGACGCCCTACGCCCTGCCCTGGATCGCAGCGCTGGCGATTGCCGCGCGGTCGCCCGAGGCCGCCGAGTCGCAGGCGGCCTGGGAGCAGTTAGTGGGAACTCGCGAGCCGCTCGAGGCTGGGTCGCCCCAGCGGGGAGAAGTCGACGCGACGGCCGCTGCCTGGCTGCTGCGCCAGGCAGGGGAGGAGACAGCGTCGTTTCGGCTGACGCCGGTCGAAAACCGCCAGGCTATGGCCTTTGGCTGTCCGCCAGCTTACCGATTCTCCAGCGACGAGGGGCGCGCCGCGGTGCGTCGCTGGCATGCCGGCCGCCATCCCGCAGCGGCCGACGCCCCCTAGCGGCGATCAGGGGCGCTTCCTCGGCCACTTTCCGCCCCCCCGGCTCCAAGCTACAATCGGGGGTCGAAATTACCTAGTTTTTGCCCATTTCTTGTCTCTTTCAAGCCCACCGTACTCTGGCGGTAGCGGCGGCCAACGAGGAAGCCTGATGATCGTTACGACGAAGGAGTTGTTCCAGCACGCCTACGGCAAATACGCCGTGGGGGCCTACAACATCAACAACCTGGAGCAAACGATCGGGCTGTTCCGCGGCTGCGTAGGCAAGAAGGACAGCAACACCGGGCCGGCCGACGCCGCCAAGAGCGCGCCGTTCATCATCCAGATCTCCCGCGGCGCCCGCAGCTACTCCGACAAGCGGTTCCTCGAGGCGATGATCCGCACGGCCGAAGAGGTGTTCCCCGAGGCGATCTTCGCCGTCCACCTCGACCACGGCACCGAAGAAGTCTGCTACGACTGCATCGACAGCGGCTTCTATTCCTCGGTGATGATCGACGCCTCGCACGAGACTTTCGACGAGAACATCGCCATCACCCGCCGCGTCGTCGAGCGTGCCCACGACAAGGGCATCTCCGTCGAGGCCGAACTCGGCATGCTGGGGGGCGTGGAAGAAGACATCCAGGTCGATGCCGAACACGCCTGTCTGACCGACCCCGACGAGGCGGTCGAGTTCGTCGAGCGCTCCGGTTGCGACAGCCTGGCCGTGGCCATCGGCACCTCGCACGGCGCCTACAAGTTCAAGGGCTCGCAGGGCCTGCACTTCGACCGTATCCAAGAAATCCAGAAGCTGCTGCCCAAGTTTCCGCTCGTCATGCACGGCTCGAGCAGCGTGCCCAAGGATTGGGTTGATCGCATCAACAAGGCCGGCGGCAAGCTGCCTGACACCTCGGGCGTACCGGAGAAGGACTACCTGCCGGCGGCCAAGATGGGCGTGACCAAGGTGAACATCGACACCGACGGCCGCCTGGTGTGGTGCGCGATCCACCGCGAGTTCTTCCGCGACAAGCCGGACGATTTCGATCTCCGCGGTCCCGGCAAGATCTTCATGGCCGCCTACGCCGACTTCATCCTCCACAAGAACGTGGCCCTGGGCTCGGCGGGGCAGCTCGAGTCGCTCCGCAAGGCCCTGGCGATGCAGCCGGTGGGCTAAGGCCGCGCAATCGTAGCCGGCACACTCCGTGTGCCGAATGCGGAAGCGGCGCCAGCCTTGACCTCGCACTTAGCAAATCGCGGCGGTCGTGGTTGCAGCACTCGGAGTGTGCCTACTACGAAAGAGCAAAGCCCTGGCAGGGCGACAGAGCATCGTCTGTCATCCTTCCAGGGCTCTTACATTGGCTGTCCTTTGTTCGCCCCCAGGGCGAGGCGGTCGAGGTGGTTGCGCATTACTCGTGGCGCCGCAGCGGCGTAGTCGCGCTGCTGCTTCTTTGCGGTCTCGCTTGGCCCGCCCACGCCCGCGTCGGCCCTGTGCCGCAATGGATCTGGTCGAGCGCCTGGCCGCTGGCCGGCGAAAGCGCTCGTTTGGAAACGACGATCACCGTCGGTGAGGGGCTCCGCCGCGCCACGCTCGAAGCGCTGGCCGATGAGAAGGCGACTTTGCTGCTCGACGACCGCGAAGTTGCCGCGATTGAGGGTCACCGCCGCTGGTTGTCGCACGATATCTCAACAGCACTGGCCGCCGGCGACCACCAGCTCGTGATCTCGGCCACGAACGCCCTGGGCCCCGCCGGCGTCGCGCTCCGGCTGACGCTCGAATATGACGATGGCCACCGCGAAACGATCGTCACCGATCCCACCTGGCTGGCTACCTCGAGCGAGGCGAACGCTGCCGAAAAAGCGCCGGCCGTCAGCCAGGGCTTGGTCGGCGTCCAGCCCTGGGGCGATCCCGAAGGCGAAGTCGGCGACTACTACCAGTGGGCCAAGGCCAAAACCCTCGACGGCGCCGATCCCGCCGGCGGAGTGCAGGTTCCGCCGGGTTTCACGGTCGAGAAGCTCCGCGATTCGCAGCCCGGCGAAAGCTCTTGGGTCAGCCTGGCCTTCGATCCGCAGGGGCGGCTGGTGATTGGCCGCGAGGGGCGCGACAAGCATCGCGGCCTCTTGCGGCTGACGTTGCCTAAGGAGGCTGGCGAGTCGATCTACTCCGAATCGCTCGATGACACGCTGGGTGAGCCGCGCGGGCTCGTCTTCCGTGGGCAGGATCTCTTCGTCAACGCCAACAACGACCTGAGCCTGTTCCGCCTGACCGACACCGGCGAGGGCCGCTTCGCCCAAAAGACGCTGCTCCGCACATCGCCCGGCGAAGTCGGCCACGGCCGCAATGCCCTGGCCTTCGGCGCCGACGGGCATCTCTACAGCATCCATGGCAACGACACGCGGCTGCCGGAGGACTTCGATCCGGCGGCGAGCCGCTGTGTTCATGCGGCGGTCGACCGGCTCCGCACGTGCCGGTGGGACCGCGCGTTGTTCGACTATCAGGCCAAGCTGCCGGCGGGGCACTTGATTCGCACTACGGAGAGCGGCCGGCCCTGGGAGCTGTTCGCTTGCGGCTTCCGCAATCCCTATGGCCTAGCGTTCAACGACGACGGCGAGGCCTTCACGTTCGACGCCGACAACGAGGGGGACCTGGGCACGCCTTGGTACCGCCCCACGCGGATCAACCACATCGTTTCCGGCGGCGACTACGGTTGGCGGCAAGGGACTGGCATGCGTCCCTCGTGGGTTCCCGACAGCCTGCCCACGAATCTAGACATTGGCAAGACCTCTCCCACCGGCGTGAAGTACGGCGGCCGCAGCGCTTTTCCCGAGCGGTACAAGCACGCGCTCTTCGCGGTTGATTGGTCGTACGGCCGCATCTATGCCTTGCCGCTGATTCCGCG
Source organism: Pirellulales bacterium (assembly GCA_046349955.1). GTDB lineage: Bacteria > Planctomycetota > Planctomycetia > Pirellulales > JBGAPH01 > JBGAPH01. The sequence continues at coordinate 17,690 of JAXMBI010000011.1, forward strand.
CGGCGCGAGCTACGCCGTGGCGGCCGAGGTGTTCGTCGAAGGGATGCCCCTCAACGTGACCGACCTCGAGTTCGGCCCCGACGGCGCCCTCTACTTCGTCACCGGCGGCCGCGCCACGCAATCGGCTCTGTACCGCGTGTCGTGGAATGAAAGTAGCCTGCACTCTCCGAGTGCAGCAGCCAAACCACCGCAGGTTTCCGCCTCCGAGCGAACCGCCGCCGCGGCCGCCCGCGCGCGCCGCCGCCAATTCGAAGCGTTCCACAGCCGCGTCGATCCCGCGGCAATCGGCGCCGCTTGGCCCAGCCTATCAAGCACCGACCCCTGGCTCCGCCACGCCGCCCGCATCGCCATCGAGCATCAGCCAGTCGAACGATGGAGCGAGCGAGCGCTGGGCGAGACGAACACGCTGGCGTCCGTCACGGCGCTCATGGCCTTGGCTCGCTCGGCCAAGCCGGAAGCAGGGCCGGCGATTCTCTCACGGCTCAACACGCTGTCGCTCGAGGGAGCGACCACCGAGGAGCAACTGATCGCACTTCGCGCGTACCAACTCTGCCTGATTCGCCTCGAGCGACCGGCGCCGGAGCTCGCGGCGGTGGTGCGCGCACGGGTCGAAGATCTGTATTCCAGCCGCTCCGCGCCGGTGAACCAGCTTGCCTGCGAACTCCTGCTCGAGCTCGATTCGCCGGTGGTGCTCGAGCGGACGCTCGCCTTGCTCGACGCCGCCAATACGCAAGAGGAGCGGCTGCTGTGGCTCTTCGAGTTGCGGAATGCCCCCAAGAGATGGACCTTGGATCAGCGCCGCCGCTACCTCGGCCACTTGGCCAAGACGCGGCAGGACGTCGGCGGCCGTGAGTTGCCAACGGCACTGTGGTCGATTGCAGCGGAGTTCCGTGGCTCGCTGAGCGGAGAAGAAGCCCAGGCGCTTGCCGATCTGCTGAATCCGCCGCCCGCTGAGACCGTCGCTGAAGCGCAGCCGTCCCGGCCCTTCTTGCGGAAGTGGGAGCTCGAGGATCTCGAAAGCGCCCTCGCCGAATCATCGGCCGCGCCCGATGCAGCCCGCGGCCGCCAGGTGTTCCACGCCGCCCAGTGCGTGCGCTGCCACCGCGCCGGCGGCGAAGGGCAGCCCATCGGCCCCGACCTCCAGGCGACCGCCCGCCGGTTTTCGCGCCGCGACCTGTTGGAAACAATTCTCGTCCCCTCGAAGGTCGTCGACGACAAGTTCCGCGACGTCGTGCTGCAGCTTCACTCGGGCCGAGTCGTCACGGGGCGCGAGATCGGCGGCGATGACGAGACCGTTTTGATCGCGGCCGATCCGTTTTCGCCGCTGGTGGTCGAGGCAATCTCGCGGGCCGACATCGAAACGCAGCGCCCCTCGGAAGTGTCGCCGATGCCGGCCGGCTTGCTCGATACGTTTACGGCCGGCGAGATCGCCGACCTGCTGACCTTCTTCGAAAACGAAGGCCAACGCCCCTCGGCCGCCGGGGCACATTGATCCGAACCCTCTCCCTCCGGGAGAGGGCAGGGTGAGGGACGCCGGACAATGCAATCCACGTGCCTGATTTTCGGCGCCGGCTATCTTGGCCAGCGCGTCGCCGCGCTCTGGCGAGACGACAGCCGCAAGGTTCACGTCGTTACGCGCTCCGCGGCTCGGGCCGAAGCGCTGGCCGCAGCCGGATATCGGCCGCACGTCGCCGACGTCACGCGCCCCGAAACGCTTGCGCCTCTGCCCGACACTGACACCGTGCTGTTCGCTGTCGGCTTCGATCGCGGCAGCGGCCGCTCGATCGGCGAAGTCTACGCCGGCGGACTGGCCAGCGTGCTCGCGGCGCTCGGCGACCGGCCGCGGCGGTTCCTCTATATCAGCTCGACCGGCGTCTATGGTCCCGGCGACGGCGGTTGGGTCGACGAGGAGACCCCGTGCCATCCCGACCGCGAAGGGGGCCAGGCCTGTTTGGCGGCGGAGCAGACGCTGGCGGCGAGCTCGCTCGGACCGCGTTCGATCATCCTCCGGCTGGCCGGCATCTACGGCCCCGGCCGCATTCCGCGCGCGGCAGACCTACTGGCCGGTAAGCCGCTCGCCGCCCATCCCGACACGCACTTGAACTTGATCCACGTCGACGACGCTGCCCGCATCGTTTTGCTAGCCGAGCAAGCAGCGGCGCCCAGGACCTATGTCGTATCCGATGGGCATCCGGTGCTGCGGCGCGACTACTTCGCGGAACTGGCGCGGCTGCTCAGTGCGCCCGCTCCCACGTTCATCTCGCCACCGGCCGATGGTCCGCCGCAGCGCGGCGCGAGCGATCGCAAGGCGAACAACGCCCGGCTCCTGCGCGAGTTGAAGCCGGAGTTCGCGTATCCCAGCTATCGCGAGGGGCTGGCGGCGATCGTCGCCGAGCAACACTAGCCGCTGACCGGTCGCCCCAGCCCGCGCAACAGCTCGAGCGTGTAGATGCCAGTATCGTGATCGTCGCTGAAGGCGACCGAGTAGGCGTAGTTGCCCACCGGGGTGAGGCTGGCGACCGTCATGGGGCGCGTCTCGGCCGGAGACAGAATCGCCAGGGGATTTGGCTTCGCCGGGCCCTCACTCCGCTTTTCGCGGCAGGTAGCGCAGGGGCAGGCCGCGCGGAGTTCGTGCGCCGTGTACTCGCGCACCTGGCCGTCACTCCACGTGATGCGGATGCCGGTGGGGGTGCGGCTGAGTTGGGTGGGGGTGGGGTCGGACACGGCGGCGGATGTTGGAGAAGCGAAGTGCGAGGTTCTGTGTGCGTGCAAAAAATCCCTGCCGACCCTCACCCTGCCCTCTCCCACGGGGAGAGGGTTCTTAGGCGGCGGCGAGTTCTTGGAGGAGGCGGTCGACTTCTGCGGCCGTGTTGTAATGCGCCAGTCCAATGCGGACCAGCCCCGCCGGCTCGAGCCCCAGCGACTCGGTGACCGAGAGGGCGTAGAAGTTCCCGTGCCAGACGAACAACCCGCGCTCGGCCAACCGCTCGGCGAGCGCTTGCGATGCAACGCGGCGGTGCGTGATCGACACGGTGGGCGCCCGCTCATGCAGCCGCGCTGCATCCGCGAGCCCCCAGATGCGTACGTCCGGAATCTCGTTAAGTCCTTCGAGCAACCGCCGCATGAGCTCGCGCTCGTAGTCGCCGATCCGCTCCCAGGCCGCCAGCAGCGCGGGTCGTCGCGCTAGCGGCGCTTCGCCTGGTGTCTGGCCAAGGCTCGCCACATAGTCGACCGCCGCCCGCGCACCCACGATTCCCTCGTGGCTCTGCGTGCCGGTCATCCATTTGCCCGGCAGATCATTGGTCGCCGGCCGCAGCTTATACGCCGTGAGTTCTTCCAGCCGCTCGCGCTTGCCGTAGAGCACGCCCACGTGCGGGCCGAAGAACTTGTAAGCCGAGCAAGCCAGATAGTCGCAGTCCCAGTCAACAACGTCGATCGCCGCGTGGGGCGCGAAGTGGACGGCGTCGAGAAACACCTCGGCCCCCATGGCATGCGCCAGGCGGCCGATCTCGGCCACCGGGTTGATCGTCCCCAGGGCATTCGACGCGCAGCCCACCGCCACCAACCTTGTCCGCGGCGAGAGCGCCTGCGAAAAGGCCTCGAGGTCGAGCACGCCTGTTTCCAGTTCGAAGGGAATCTCGCGCACAACCGCCCCGGCGTCGAGCGCCGCCAGCTTCCAGGGCGAAACATTCGCGTCGTGGTCGAGCCGAGTGACGATCACCTCGTCCCCCTTCCGCCAAGTGCGGGCGAGCGCGCGGCTGAGGGCAAAGGTGAGCGACGTCATGTTCTGCCCAAACGCGATCGTGTCGGGATCGGGGGAGCCGACGAAATCGGCGAGCGCGGCGTGCGCCTCGTCGAGCAGCCGATCGCTCTCCACGCTGGTGGCGAAGACGCCCCCGTGGTTGGCGTTCGTGTTGGCGAGATACCCGGCCACGGCGTCGATCACGCTCCTCGGGCACTGCGTGCCGCCGGGGCCGTCGAAAAAGGCGGCCGGATGGCCGTTCACCCGGCGCTCGAGCGCGGGGAACTGGGCCCGGCAAGCGGCAACGTCGAACTTCGCGGCAAGAGCGCTGGGCACGCGGCCCTCCCTGGCAAAAAGTGCGGCCCCGAGCGGTCGAACTAGGCCACGTCGCGGTCTTCGAACAGCGCAAGCGCAAACAGCATGGCCACGGTGCTATAGAGCACGCAGTAGAGCAGTGCCCAGAGCAGATACGCAGGAGGTACAGGCGCTCCTGCCGCCACGGCCGCCTGAATGTTGAAATGCTCGAGCACGGGCAAGACCGTCGCCAACAATTGCCCCATGAAGGTGACGATGGGGAACTTGCCGACGCTCGACACCACGAGTTGCGGCACAAGATGCCCCAGCACGTAGATCGAGAAGCAGATCATCAGGTTAGCGAGCATCGGCAGCCGCGTGGAGATGGCCACGCTCACGGCTGCCAGCGTCACCGTTTCGAGGAACGCGAGCACCAGGCCCGGGATGATGCCTTGCATCTCCAGGAAGCAGTCGCGCCAGGTGGGGTCGGGATTGGCCGTTTCGCGGGCGTCGTACACCACCTTGTAGGAAACGCAGAACAGGAAAATCAGCCCGAGGAACACGAACAACAGGAACACCGGGCCGATCACGCCAAAGAACTTGCCGAGAATGAACTGCCGGCGGCTGACCGGCTTGGAGAGCACGGTGAGTGCGGTGCGGCCCTCGATTTCCTCCGCCACCGACACGCTCGAGGTCCACAGCGCGACCAAGATGCCGAGCACCATGATCAGCGTCAACCCCGAGTCTTTGAGCATCTTCACGTCTTCGCCGAACGTGTTGTACGGGATGAAGATGAAGGTCACGAGGAAGAACGCCCCCGCGGCCAGCGCCACGTAGAAGATCGGCTGGCTGGTCCCTTCCTTCGTCGTCGCCTCGGCGATCGCCGCCACCTTGGGCATCGAGAGCCGGAAGGCGAAGTACAGGGCATAGAGAATCAGCACCGCCAAGGCCACTTGCGGGATCACCAGCACCTCGGTGTATTCCACCCGCGTCGACACCGAGATGTCGATCTTGGCCGGGGCCGTAGTCAGGTTGGAGATGAACAGCGTGTCGACCATTCCGTAGAACGGGTTCCGCTGCACCAAGTTCTTGTTGTCCTTGTCGTTGCCCGCCCCTTCCCGCCATTCGATCGGATTACGGGCGCGGACTTTCTTGTAGAGGAAGGTCTCTTCGGGGGCCCCCTGGTCATTGTTGGGCATCACCGTGATGTCGCGGTCGCTCACCAGGTGGAAAACGCGAATCTCATTCGCGCGCACGCCCAGCGGCACCGCTTCGTTCACCTTGCCCGGCTCGATGACCACCGATTTTTCGAGGTCGCCTACCTTGGTGAGTCGGCCCGCGGAGGCGAGCAGCGTTTGGTAGGGGACGAGCACCGTGGCGACCAGCGCGAAACCGGCCATCGAAAGGCCGACGATGGTCAGCGGCCCCAGCGGCCCTTGCCGTACGATGTTCATCGTTTCCCGTGCAACCGCCGGTTTGGCTAGAGCGAGCAGCCCATAGGCGATCGCCAGGACCACGAAGCCGGCGGCGACGCCCACGGAGATCAGCCACAGCGGGGCAATCCACTCGAGGGCGCCGAATAGGACGAAGCTGGAAAGGGAGAGCGTGGTCATTGGGCTCGAGCGCTTACGAGGGGTTTGCCTGGGTTGCGAGCAGCCGTCGCGAGGCGAGCTTTCCGGACCGCGCGGCCGCTTTCCTAGCGGCGGATGCGGAAGCCGTGAAACTCGCCGGTGGCGGGGCCGTCTTCGCTCTGCTCGTATCGGATGTACGCGTGCATGCCCGTCCTGAGTTCGCTGAGAAAGCGTTCGATCTCAGCCGCCGCTCCCTCGGCCACGAGCCGCACCCGGCCATCGGGCAGATTCTCGACGCAACCGCTCACCTGGTAACGACTCGCGATGCCGGTCGCGGTCGCGCGAAAGCCCACGCCCTGCACGCGCCCGGCGAACCACACGGTCCGCCGCAGCGAGGAAGGAGAGACGTCGCCCACGCGTCGAAAGTCGGGGTGTCGAGAATGCTTCGGACCTTGCCAGGTTCGAGTATACCTGGGGTCAGGAGGTCCAACTAGTAGCCGGGCAACCACTTCGACGCTCGCCCTGAGACTTCGGCTGCGCCATGCATGATCCAGCCGGGCTAGCTCGCCGACTGCAGCCGCGCGGAGTTCATGATCGTGTGAGTTCGCCCGCGGCGGGTTGTGTCGATCGCGGCGATCAGAACGATCTAAGGGCCGTGGCTTCCTCACGCGAGATTGCGATTTCGCGGCTGCCAAGCGTTTGCGGGCCTGTGGGTTAGGGCCGTCCGCCCCTCACCCCCCCTCGCTTGGCGAGCCCGCCGCCGTTCTAGGGTTTTCGTGTACCCGCCTGGCCAGGCCTCTGCTGCCTGGCCGTGTTTCGAACCCTCCTGAACCGAAAAGGAGCCTGCCATGACCGCGTGCGCCGAGATTTCTACCACCCAGAACGTGCTCGAGGTGCGTCTGACCGGCAAGTTGACCCGCGAGTTCTATGAGCAGTTCGTGCCCGAGGTCGAGCGGCAGATTCAGCAGTACGGCAAGCTGCGGATCATGCTCGAGCTCGAAGACTTCCACGGCTGGACCGCCGGGGCCATGTGGGAAGACATGAAGTTCGACTTCCGCCACGGCCACGACATCGAGCGGCTGGCGATCGTGGGCGACAAGAAGTGGCAGAAGGGCATGGCCGCCTTCTGCAAGCCGTTTACCTCGGCCACCGTCAAGTACTTCGACCAGAGCAAGATGACCGCTGCCCGCAAGTGGATCGAGACGCCGTAAAAGCCGTCGGAACCAAGATCGCCGACTCGCTTGGGGCTGGCGCGTTCTGGCCCCAAGCGAGTTCGTTTGCCGTGGCGGCTTGTTTGCCCCGGCAGGGCGGCTAGAGTAACAAGGGACTGCGGATTTCGATCCGCACTTTGCGCTCTTGTTCCTGCCGCTGGAGACCTCGCGATGGGCGTTCTTTCTTGGATCGTGTTTGGTCTGATCGCCGGCGCCCTAGCCAAGTTGATCATGCCGGGGGACGACCCCGGCGGCTGCATCGTCACGATTCTGCTGGGGGTCGCCGGCGCATTCGTGGGCGGCTTCATCGGCACGCAGCTTGGGTTCGGCCGCGTCGACGGCTTCGACCTCCGCAGTCTGGGCATCGCGATCATCGGCTCGATCGTGTTGCTGCTCGGCTATCGTTTTGTGATGAAACGGCGTTAGCGGTTTCGTCGTTACACGAACGGCCGTCCACACTGCGGGCAGAACACCGCGCGCGGCGAGAGCGACCGCCCACAATCAGGGCAAGGAACCAGCGACCCGGTGCGCTGTTTTAATCGCAGTTCGAAGCTGCGGGGCTTCGGCAGCCGGTCCCTCGTCTTGACGAGCAGTACTGCGACGACCGCCGCACAGAGCAGGAACTCAATCGCCAGCAATCCGACCGCGACCGGTTGGCTCCCAGCGCCGACGAAACGGAAGTGATAGTCGAGATCGGTGGAGCGCAGCTCATCGAGCGGCCGCGTCAAGACGGTGTGGCTCGTGTGGGGCGGGAAGAGCCCGATCACAAAAGCCGCCACGACGCCGCAAAGCGCGATGCGGCGTTGCCGATCGTTCAGAGTCTGTCGCACGGCCATTAGGGTGTCTCCGGCTCGAATCGTAACGCGCGGCACGATCCCGATTCAATAACTGCGAGACCTCGGCGACGACGCGCGATCACGCCCCCCGTCGATAGCCAGGGCGGTGCTCCGCGCTCTTGCCCGGCGCGATCGTCAGCCACTCTCCCTGCGGTTCCAACCACCTCGCCAGATACAGGATCTGGCCGACGTGGTAGGCCGCGTGCGTCAACCCGCGGAGCAGCGCCTGCCGCAGCGTATGCGCTTCGCCCCGGATTGTGATCGTGCGGCCGAGGTCGACCGATTCCAACTCGGTTAGAGTAGCGAACAGCGTTTGCCAACTTGACGTCCAGCGAGCCATCAGCGTTTCGCGGGTATCCGCCGGCTCGAGCACGAACTCCTGATCGCGGTTGCGCTGCGGCGAGTCGCCGTCGCCGACGAGCACGTTTCCCCACCGCGACTGCAGGTTGCCGGCCAAGTGTTTGACGATCAGCGCGGGTGGGTTCACCACTTCGCTCGGCCGGCGAAAGAAGGCCTCGTCGCTGAGGGCGCCTAAGGCCCGCTCAGCCAAAGCCTGGTGGCGACGGAATTCGTAGGTCACATCGGTCAAGGTGGGATCCACAGAGGCAGTCTCCTGATCGAGGGTGTTCGGCGCCGGCCATTGGCCAGCTCGGCCGCCGGCACGACCGGCACGACCGGCAGATTTTGCTCATGGCGGACGTCCGCGCCGGTCGAATTCTAGGACTGCATCGCCCGCGGGGGTTCTCTGCGCGGGCATGGGAACATTCGTTCGATCTTGGCTGCGAGGATCGCTGATGAGACGCAAGGCCTTTTGCCGTTTGGTTTTGGCGCCCTCCATGGTTGCCGCCGCCGGCCTCGGCTCGACTGCCTGGGCCGCCACTCCCACCGCGGAGCAGGCGCTCAAGCTCGTGCCGAACCAGAAGGATGTCGAGTTCGACACCCCGTCCGCCGGACAGATGGCCCAGTGCCAGATCAAGGCCGAGAAAGTCGCCGGCAAGACGGGCTGGGTGATCCGCGATCCGCAAGGGCAGATCCTCCGCAAGTTCGTCGACACCAATGGCGACAACGTCGTCGATCGCTGGAGCTTCTACCAGGACGGCATCGAGGTCTACCGCGACATCGACACCAACTACAACGGCAAAATCGACCAGTGCCGGTGGCTGAACATTGGCGGCAGCCGCTGGGGGGTCGACACCAACGAAGACGGCAAGATCGACGCCTGGAAGTCGATCTCGGCGGAGGAAGTTTCCGCGGAAGTGGCCCAAGCCCTCCGCGACCGCGATCCCGAACGGTTCCAGCGCGTGTTGCTGACCAAAGACGAGCTCGGCCAACTGCGGCTCGATCCGGTGAAGGCCAAGGAGCTCGAGCAGCGCACCGCCGCGGCGGTCGGCGATTTCACGACCACCAGCGGCAAGCAGAAGGTGCTCGGCCCCAAGAGCCGCTGGGTCGACTTCGGCGGGCTTCGCCCCAGCATCGTGCCGGGGGACGACGGCGGCGCCGACTTGCTTATCTACGACAACACGATGGCCATCATGGACACGAGCGGCCAGACCGGGCAGATCCACCTCGGCACGCTGGTGCGGGTGGGCGACGGCTGGCGCGTCGTCGACGGGCCGCAGATGGAAGCCATCACGAAGGCCTCCTTCTCGGGCGGGCCTGACCCGGCCGACACCCCGGCGGCCGACGCCCCCGGCGAGAACGCCCAGCGGTTGCTCGGCGAACTCGAGAAGCTCGACCAGCAGATGATCGCCGCGGCCTCGCTCGAAGAGCAAGCCAAGGTGAACGCCCAGCGGGCCGACTTGCTCGAGAAGCTCGTGGAGCAAGCCGGTCCCGAGGACCGCGCGTCTTGGATTCGGCAACTCGCCGACACGGTGAGCGCGGCCGTGCAATCGGGGGGCTATCCCGACGGCGTGGCGCGCCTGCAAGCCATGGCCGGCAAGCTGACGGACCCGGCCGACGCCGACCTGAAGACGTATGTCGAGTTCCGCCACCTGATGGCCGACTACGTGCTCAAGCTGCAAACCCCTGGCGGCGACGCCGGCAAGACGCAAACCGATTGGCTCGCCAATCTCGAGAAGTTCGTCAAGGATCATCCGCAAAGCCCCGACGCTCCCGAGGCGATGCTGCAGTTGGCCACGACGCACGAGTTTGCCGGCAACGAGGCCGAGGCGCTCAAGTGGTATGGCCAGATCGCCAGCGACTTCTCGCAGACGCCGATCGCCAAGAAGGCCCAAGGCGCGCAAGTGCGGCTGCAGTCGGTCGGCAAGCCGATCAAGCTGGTGGGCAAGACGACCAAGGGGCAGACCTTCGATATCGACGCCTACCGCAACAAGAGCTTGGTGCTGATCCACTACTGGGCTTCGTGGAGCGAGCCCTGCAAGGCCGAGCTGCCGCAGTTGCGCGAGCTGCAAGCCAAGTACGGCAAGCGCGGGCTGATGATCGTAGGCGTGAACCTCGACAGCAGCCGCAAGACGCTCGACGACTACATGGCCAAGGACAAGAATCTCACCTGGCCGCAGCTCTATGAAGAGGGAGGCCTCGACAGCCGCTATGCCAACGAGTTGGGCATTCCGATCCTGCCGACGATGATCCTCGTGGGCAAGGACGGCAAGGTGCTCAACCGCGGAATCCACGTGTCGGAGCTCGACAGCGTGCTTTCCGGACAACTCAAGTAAGGGGCGGTTCGCCCAAGAGCGGGAAACTCTCGCCACGCAACCGACCCCGTCGCAGTACGCCGCGACGGGGTCGGTTTGTTTGTTTCTCGAGGGAATTGGGGACGACTTCCGGCGGTTGCCGCCCAAGAACAATCGGGTGGGGAGGTAGCGCTCCTACCGGGCCTGCGCGACCGTGCGATGGGCACGCAGTGGCGCTGGACGTTCGACTGGTCTAGGCGCGTCGCGTGCGCTCGTGTACGGTCCCGCTCCGGAAAGGGGTACGACTATGCGCACGCCGGCCGACGCGCTTCTGGCGCAGATTCCGTTCTTCGTCCGCACGCAAATGGAGTGGCGCCGCCTAATCCGCGTCATGGATCGTCCGACGGACTTGAGCCGCTGCCAGTGGACGCAGCTAGCAGCCTTCGCGCTCGATTTTCGGCCCGATACGATCATCGAACTTGGGCGCGGGTACGGCAACTCGACCGCCATGTTCCTCGAGGTCTGCGCCCAGACCGGCGGCCGGCTCATCAGTATGTGCCGCTCCGATGCGTTCGAGCGCGAGCGGCTCGGCAAGCCGGAGTCGTGGTTCTCGCTCGCCGATATCCGGGTCTGCGAGATTACCGAGCAGATGGTCGAAGTGGGCGAGCGCGTCTTCGTCTTCTGGGATGCCCACGGGTTCGAGGTCGCCGAGTGGGTGCTCGCCTACCTGATGCCGCTCATCGCGAACAAACCGCACCTTGTCGTCATGCACGACGTTTCCGACGTGCGATACAACGGGGCACGTCGCGAGTATCGAGGCCCGATCTGGAAGGGGGAGATTGGGGAACGTGAGTTCCAATTGGGCAACCTGTTCTCGAAGGTGCCGCAGGCCATTTCGGCGCTGGAATTCACTACGCGCAACCACGTGCAGTTCCATGCCGCTGAGTCGAGTTTGGTAGCGATGACACCGGCGCAGCTTGCCGAGTGTCGGCGGCTCGGCGACCTGTTCGAGCTGACTGCCGATTGGCACTGGTTTTCGCTAAACGAAAGGCCAGGGCCGTACACGTTCCCGCACCGGGCCGTTGCAAAGGCCGCCTGAGGCCTTTCGCGGCCCGAAACCACGGACACTCCGCGGCCCCCTCTCCCGCCGGCCGTTGGAAGGATCTCGAGCGCCTCGATCGGCCTGCTCGAGCTGAGTTGCGCGCTCACGCAGCCGGGGGTGCTCAATCCCCTGAGCTTCCTTCGCCCGACTCAGCAGCGGTTGACCTTGGCCGTCGCCTGGGTAACGCTTAACGGCGCGATCCCACGAGCCAAACCACCGCCCAGCGTCCACACCTAGCGGGTTCACCTAGCATGAAAGCCCTCGTCGTCTTCGCTATGGCAATTCTCACCACGCTCTCCGCCTCGGCCGATCCCGCCGCACTCCTGGCTCCCTGGGCGGGCCCCTATGGGGGCGTTCCCCCTTGGGACAAGATCAAGGCCGCCGACTTCCCCGCGGCCCTCGCGGCGGCGATCGCCGAGAACAAGCAGGAAATCGAAGCAATCGCCGACCAGAAAGCCGCCCCGACCTTCGACAACACGATCGTGGCCATGGAACGCGCCGGCGCCACGCTGCGCCGCGTGCAGGCGGCCTTCGATCTCTACAAGAGCAACCTCGCTACGCAGGAGGTGCAGGACCTCGACCGCGACTGGTCCCCCAAGCTTGCCGCTTTGGCCGACGAGATCCGCTTCAACCCCAAGCTCTTCGCGCGGATCGCCACGCTCCACGACGACAAGGCCGCCCGAGCTGGCCTGAGCGCCATCGACCTGCGGCTGCTCGACCGCACGTATCGGGATTTCGTGCGCTCCGGCGCCCGCCTCGACGCCGCTGGCAAAAAGCGGCTCGGCGACATCAACCAGCGGCTGGCGGAACTCTTCGCCGACTTCAGCGCTCGCGTGCTCAAGGACGAGGAAACCTGGATTGTGCTCGGGCGAGACGATTTGGCCGGGCTGCCTGAGAGCCTGGTCGCTTCCTACAAAGCCGCCGCGGAAGAGCGCGGCCTCAAAGAGGGCTGGGCCGTGGTGAACACGCGTTCGAGCGTCGATCCATTCCTGACGTTTTCCACGCGCCGCGACCTGCGCGAGAAGATCTGGCGGGCGTTCAAGAGCCGCGGCGACAACGGCGGCCCGAACGACACCAACGCGCTGATCGCCGAGATCACCAAGCTCCGCGCAGAACGCGCCAAGCTGCTCGGCTTCAAGAGCCACGCGTACCTCCGCATGGACGACACCATGGCCAAGGACCCTGCCCGCGCCGAGGAGTTGATGAACAAGGTCTGGCCGGCCGCGGTGGCCCGCGTGCGCGAGGAGGTGGCCGACATGCAGGCCATCGCCAATCAGGAAGGCGCCACCGCGCCGATCGAGCCCTGGGACTATCTGTTCTACGCCGAGAAAGTCCGTAAGGCGCGCTACGACATCAACCAGGACGAGTTGAAGCCTTACTTCGAGCTCAACAACATGATCGCCGCGGCCTTCTGGACCGCGGAGCGCCTGTACGGCCTGAAGCTCACCGAGATTACTGGCAAGGTCCCCGTCTTCCAGCCCGAAGTGCGGGTTTGGGAAGTCACCGACGCCAAGACCGGACGCCACGTTGGCCTGTTCTACGGCGACAACTTTGCCCGCTCCGGCAAGCGCTCGGGCGCGTGGATGACCGGCTACCGGTACCACGAAGCGATCGACGGCGAGGTGACGCCGCTCGTGTCGAACAACAACAACTTCGTGAAAGGCGCGCCCGGCGAGCCGGTGCTCATCTCGCTCGACGACGCGAAGACGCTGTTCCACGAGTTCGGCCATGCCCTGCATTACTTGCTCTCGAACTCCAAGTATTTGGGCCTAAGCGAGACGCCGCGAGACTATGTGGAGTTCCCCAGCCAGGTGCTGGAGAACTGGGTGCTCACCCGCCCGGTGCTCGACAAGTTCGCCCGGCACTATAAGACGGGCGCAGCGATGCCGCAGGAGCTGGTCGACAAGGTTCGCGCCACCGAGGCCTTCAACCAGGGGTACGCGACGGCGGAGGCCCTCTCGGCGGCCATCGCGGACATGCGCATGCACAACCGTCCCGAGGGCATCGCCGATCCCAAGGCCTTCGAGCGCGAGACGCTCGAGGCGATCGGCGCTCCTAAGGAGGTCGCGCTCCGGCATCGTCTGCCGCAGTTCCTGCACCTGTTCGCAGGCGACGACTACTCGGCGGGCTACTACTCCTATCTCTGGTCCGACGTGATGGCCTCCGACGCCTGGCAAGCCTTCGTCGACTCGGGAGACGTGTTCGACCCGAAGCTCGCCCAGGGCATGCGCGACTACATTCTCGCGCCGCTCAACACGTACGACCGCTCCGAAGCCTTCCGCCAACTAATGGGCCGCGATCCGCAAATCGAAGCCTTGTTGAAGCGCCGCGGTTTCCCGACGGGTAAGTAGGCGGGCTGCCGGCTACTCGCGAAAGCGATTCAGATCGCGCCCGAGGTCGTCGATGTCGCCGAGTCGCTTCGGCACCCGGAAGACGCCGCCAGACTCTGGTTCGGCGAACCTTCCGCACGGCATTCGCCGGCCGCGAGTGCCTGGCATTGCACGGGGGAGGTTGTTGCCAAGCGCCGACCACTTCGACGAGCCCTCCGCCGGCGGAGGAAGGCGGGGCTCCAGATGCGCGGGTTCTCGTCCAGAGAGGGCGCCCGCCGCACCTCGAACCACACGACCAAGGCCGCAACCGCTTCGACGGCCACGATCGCCACCCATGCGTTCGCCCATCCCATTGGAATGCTCTCGCCTGAACCGAAGGCTCTGCCGCCGGCCGTCCAAGGGGCAATACTTATCGCCCCGCCCATCCGCAAGGCTAGGTCAATCTGCGCGGATTGTTGCCGCAGCCTATCTGTGTTACGCAGCACACACAGGGCATGCTCATTCGCCTGATAAGAATGAGGGCGCGAGCGATCGCGTCGCGCGAAGAAACCTACCCAAAGGAGGGGAGTGCCGGCGTCTCGCCCCAGCGAAGCAAATCGAGGCCGCGCGGCGAGGGATCAGGTTCCCCGCACCGCCCCAAACCACTCCACGTGCCGGCGGGGGCAGAACGCCAAGCCCCGCTCCTGGCACAAGGGAATGAGCCACTCCCCCCGCGCCGCCAGTTCGGCCAGGTCCGTTCCCTCGGGCATAAGCAGCACACGACCGCGATCGGCCTCTGGGAATTCCTCGAGGTAACGCTCGACCTCGTCGCAATCGCCGGGCTCGGCGACCACGAACTTGAGCTGGTAGTCGAACTCCGCCAGCAACCGGTGGATCACCCTCGGCACGTGGCGCGAGCGCTCGTGCCGGCGCCGCCAGTAAGGGCTGCGAGCGGCCGAAGGTGTCGATCCCGACAGCTTCGGGCTGATCGACATCAGGTCGCAAGCCACCGGCAAGTGCAGCGTGCCGGCCGTTTCGATGGTGATGTGACGGCCCCGCGCGCGCAGCTCGTGCGACAAGGGGACGAGTTCGGAAAACAGCATCGGCTCGCCGCCGGTGAGGACCACGTGGGGAGAATCCCACTCGGCCACGCGGGTCAAGATCTCGGCGACCGAGAGATCATGCCCTTCCGGCTGCCACGAGGTGTAGGGGGTGTCGCAGAACCAGCAGCGCAGGTTGCAGCCGCTCGCGCGCACGAAGACGCTGGGCGTGCCCACCAGCCGCCCTTCGCCTTGCAGAGAGTGAAAGATCTCGGCGATCTTCATGGAACGTACCTCGCCGGATCACGCTCCCCCGCTTCGGCAAAACCGCGCAGCCGCAACTGGCAGGCGTCGCAATGCCCACAGGCGGCGCCGTCGGCCGCAGGGTCGTAGCAGCTATGCGTCAGGCCGTAGTCGACGCCCAACTCGATTCCGCGGCGAATGATCTGGGCCTTGCTGAGCTCGATGAGCGGCGTGTGAACGCGGAACTGCAGCGTCCCTTCGACCCCGGCCTTGGTGGCCAGGTTCGCCAACCGCTCGAACGCGGCGATGTATTCCGGTCGGCAGTCGGGATAGCCGCTGTAGTCGATGGCGTTGACGCCCAGGAACAGATCGGCCGCCCCCAGCGTTTCGGCATAGGCCAGCGCGAGCGACAGGAACACCGTGTTTCGCGCCGGCACGTAGGTGACGGGGATGCCGCGGTCCATGTCGGCGGCCGAGCGATCCTTCGGCACGTCGATTCTCGCGGTCAGCGCGCTGCCGCCGAACTGGGCGAGATCGATCGACAGCACGACATGCCGCTCCACTCCCAGGGCCTGGCCAACGCGCCGGGCCGCCTCTAGTTCAAAGCGGTGACGCTGGCCATAGTCGAAGCTCAGGGCATAGAGTTCGTACCCTGCGGCCCGCGCCATGGCGGCGACGGTGGCCGAATCGAGGCCGCCGGAGAGGAGGAGCACGGCTTTGGGAACTGGGGTCACTGCAGAACGATGCCTTGGTCGATCGCTTGACTCCCGTGTTCACTTTGGGAGACCAAGATCATTGTAGCAAAACGACTTACCGCCGGATCAGAAATGCTCCCCATCGATCCGCTGCGGCGAATGCGCGAGCTATTCGCCGCAACCTTTGCGGCGAAGGAACTCGCCTACATCGCCCCTTCCGCCAACAACACAGCCCCCGGCCGCCCCGCGGCGGTGCATGCCCGGTAGTGCTCGGTAAGCAGCGGCCACTGGTCGGGCCGCTCGATGAGCCGAGCATCGAGGCCCCAGGCCTGGAGGATCGGCTCGGCGAAGCGTTTGGCGGAGTCGGTCGAATCCTTCAGCAGGTAGCTCCGGTGCCCAATCAGGGCGAAGAGCGGAACCTCCATGTCGTAGAACACGTTGCGCAGAGCGTCGCCCGAGTCATAGAGCCCCGTCGTCTGCATGACCACGAGCGGCCGCCGTCCCCCGATCTGCAGGCCTGCGGCGATCAGCCAGGCCTCCGCCTCGCGGCAGACCCGCACCAGCTTGAGCCGCCGCGAGCCGGCCAGCGCGGTTTCCCAGGGGCCCAGGGCGGAGTCGGGCAGCCACACCACATGGTCGATGCCGAGGTCGACGAGCGTTTCGTGAACTTGTTCGCCGGAAATCATGAGTCGAGGAGGCTGGGCTGCGGAAAACGCGTATTCTACGCCGCGGCACGTCCGGCGCACACCGCGCCGCAGCGGCGGGCGAATTTCGCCCGCAGAGCGTTGAAATTCCTTGGCAGACTGCTTTAATGAAGCCCGCGGCCGCCAAACTTTCTGCGCCGTAAGTGTTTCCCTGTCTGGCTCGCACACCTCTGCCCCGGAAGAAATTGAGGGTCCCCATGCCCCTGGCGTCGCGTTTTCTGCGTTTGGCTGGTCTGTCGGCACTGTTCACGGCGGCGGGACTCCCGTTCCCAGGCTGCACCGGGAGCGGTGTCAATAATCCTCCGGTCAAGGGCCCCACGGTCGAGGAAACCGTGCAGCAGAAGTTCGACGGCGTTCCCGCCGAGAAGCCCGCCGAGAAGGAATTCACCAACTCGATCGGCATGAAGCTGATCCTCGTGGAACCCGGCTCCTTCAAGATGGGTTGGCCCGATGGGCCCAAGCTGAGCCCCATGGATTACGAGCAGTTCGGCGGTCCCGTGCAGCCGGTGACCCTGACGCACCCGTACTACCTTGGCCAAACCGAGGTCACTCAGGAGCAGTTCGAGAAAGTAATGGGTAAGAACCCCAGCCACTTCCAAAAGGGCAAGGAGACCGAACGCCCCGACATCGATCACGGGAAGTTGCCGGTGGAAAACGTGTCTTGGGAAGCGGCACGGGAGTTCTGCGCGAAGCTTTCGGCGCTGCCGGACGAGCAAGCCGCGGGCCGCGTCTACACGCTGCCGACCGAGGCCCAGTGGGAATACGCCAGCCATGCCGGCGCCGACACGAACTACGCGATGGGCGACAAGCTCGATCCGGAGTACGCGGTCACGGCCGAGTCGCAGCCTGGAGGGACTTTGCCGGTGGCCAGCCGCAAGCCCAACGCCTGGGGCTTTTACGACATGCATGGCAACGTGTGGGAATGGTGCCTCGATGGGCGAAGGAAACTGGCGGATACCCCGGTGACCGATCCGACCACCGCCAACGAGACCGGCAAGGAGCGCATGGTTCGGGGCGGCAGCTTCCGCCAGCCCGATATCTACGCCCGCTCCAACTTCCGCAACTACTACCCCAAGGAGTCCGGGCCTTTTGATTACGGGTTCCGGGTGGCCATCCAGCGCTAGGGAATGACCTGAGGCCCTGTGGCACGCGCATTCCCTTGCGCCGTGGCGTTCGCCGCTGCGTCGCCTAAGTGATGCGCAGCCTGCTGTTTGCAGTATTCTCTGCGTTCCGGTCAATCGGTGGATCGGGTGGCGGCAGGTCCTGACCAATCGATCTTGCCCTAGGGACGTGCCTCGGTAGAATCTCGCACCGACCACCCAAGACAACCCGCCTGACAGCGAATATCGGCTGTTGGACGCCTCCACACCCGAGCCGTCGAACCTCGGCGCTCGTATAACTCGCGGCGCATCCCCTCGGAACCGGGGACGCCGTTCAAACACGAGGAGGAGGGTTGCATATGGCTTCCGCAAGCTGGGCTGGCGGGCTTCGCGCCCGCGTGCTGCGAGCGGCCTCGAGGGGACTCGCGGCACTTTGCGTTTTGGCCGTCTTGGCGGCGGTGCTGGCTCCCCAGCTGTGGCGCGCTTCTCAGGAAGCGGCCGTGTTGGCGAAATTGGCCGCCCACGGAGGGTATTTGCGCGATCGCGATGGGCAAGTCGTGCGGGCCAATCCGTTCGGCGTTTCGTTGGTCTCGCATGCTGCCCGCGTGGTGTCGGCCAGTTTCGAGAGCGCCCGCGTGGGGGACGACGAGCTGGCGCTCTTGGCCATGTTCCCCAACCTGGAACATTTAGTGGTGATCGATTGCCCGGTGACCCCGGCCGGAATTGAAACTCTGCGCGGCCTGGGGCGGCTGAAGTCGCTGTGGCTGGGGGGCGCGGGAATCGACGATCGGGCGGCCGCTTCGGTGGCGGCCCTCTCAGGGCTCGAACAGCTCGTGCTCGACTTTACCGCGGTGGGCGATCTGGGCGTCTCGGAGTTGACCAAGTGCAGCCGGCTGCGCGGGCTCTCGTTGGCCGGCACGCGGATCACCAACGAGGGGTTGCGCGCCATGCTCGAGCTCCGCGAGCTCGAGTCGCTCAATCTCGACCGGACCGCCATTTCCGACGCGGGCCTCGTGCATCTCACCGAGCATGAGCGGCTGGCTTCGCTCAGCCTTTCGCAGACGCAACTTACCGACGACAGCATCGAGTTGCTGTCGCGGTTCGAGCTGGAAACGCCGCTCCGCGTGGGTGGCACGCAGATTACCCGCGAGGGCCTGCGTCGTCTGTACAGCAGCGAGTCTGCCCCCTCAGCGCCCACTCGCATGTGAGGCCTAGGTAAGCTGGACGGAGCGGCGGGCGACTCAGGTTCAAGTGTCCGTGGCAGTTAGGCCGTCCGAGGCGGGGGCGGCCAGTTGCCGCCGCCGGTCGGCTCGGCTATTTTTTCTGGGAGCGGCCGCAGGGCCGCTGGCAGGCTTCTGCCCCCGCCCTCTGCCCCCTCGTAGGGTCCGCTGTGCGGACCAATTTTGCCCGCTTGGGACCGTATGGTCCGCACAGCGGACCCTACCAGCCGGCAGGCGGCTCCGTCCCACCTTCGTACCCCGAGCTCGAACCCCGCCCTATGTCGCTGGATCAGAAGACCGCCGCCGCCCGCTCGGCCCTCGACGCCCACGTCTATGAAACGGTGCAGTGGCACTTCCACGACTCGACAGGCTGCCCGTTCTGGCTCGAAAAGAAGAAAACCCTGGGCTTCGATCCGCTCAAGGACGTGAAGGGCTGGGACGACCTCAAAAAGTTCCCCGAGTTCGAAGACGAGTGGCTCCGTGGCGGCCCGGTGCGCCGCTGGGTGCCGCAGCAGTTGGCGAACAAGCCGATTTACGTCTTCGAAACCGGCGGCACCACCGGAATTCCCAAGAGCCGCATCGGCATCGAGGACTTCCGCACCGACTACTCGCTGTTCAGCGACACCCTGCCGGATGAGTACTTCCCCCCCGGCGCGAACTGGCTGATGCTGGGTCCCTCGGGCCCGCGTCGGCTGCGTCTGGCTGTGGAACACCTGGCTCAGCATCGCGGCGGCATTTGCTTTTGCGTCGACCTCGATCCGCGCTGGGTGATCAAGCTCATCAAGAAGGGCTGGATGGAGCACCTCGAGGCCTACAAGCAGCACGTGATCGATCAGGCGATCACGATCCTCTCGGCCGGCCACGACATCAAGTGCATGTTCACTACGCCCAAGCTGCTCGAGAGTTTGGCGACCGGGCTCGAAAAGAAGGGCACCAGCATCCGCGAGCAAGGGATCACCGGCATCTTCTCGGGCGGCACCGAATTCACCCCGCAGTGGACCCGCTTCGCCATGGAGGAGTTGATCGAGGGGGTCTACATGACCCCGACCTACGGCAACACGCTGATGGGCCTGGCGGCCTCGAAACCGGTGACCGCCAAGGAGGGTTACAAGATCAGCTACTACGCGCCGCAGCCCCGGGCCGTGCTCGAGGTCGTCGATTTCGACGACTACAACCAGGTCGTTGGCTACGGCAAAACCGGCCGCGTGAAGCTGACCACGCTCACCAAGGAGTTCTTCGTCCCCGGCTTCATGGAGCGCGACGAAGGGGAGCGCGAGGCGCCGTTCGACAAGTACCCCTGGGACGGCGTAAGCGGCGTGCGTCCCTTCCATGAACTGGCCGAAGCAACCACCGTCGGCGTGTACTAGATGCGTGTCGGTTATGCTTCAGCATAACACGCGCCGCGGAACCGCCGTCCGCGTCAACCCATCTTCCACCGTATGCATCGTTATGCTGAAGCATAACCTACTGGGGAACTAGATCCGTGCTGAACATTCCCGTCGTTCGCTGGGGCAAGCCGTACGAGTCGCTCGAGACCGATACGGTCAATCACTTCATGACCGGCGAGCCGATCGCCAAGGTCGGCCAGGCCAACGCCGGCCTGCTGCAGCGCGACATGCGCAAGGCCCAGCAAGCCCGCGACGCCCTGCGGCAATTGTCCTGCGAAGAGTTGATCGCGCGGATCAGGAAGGCGGCCGACCTCTATCTCTCCGGCACGCTCCCCCTGGGAGACGGCGTGCAATCGCCCGACGACTTCGCCCGCCAGCAGTCGGCCAGCACCGGCCTGCCTGAGCACATGTGCAAAGGCAACATGCAGAAAAACCATTTCGTGCTCACGAATATGGACAAGATGCTCGAGGCGCTCACCCGCGGCCTCGACCTGCGGATTCTCACCCGCGGGTTCGGCGTGGAGAGCCGGGGCATCACCGTGAGCTATCAGGTGCAGTCCCCCGTGCTGGGCCTGGTGCTGCCCTCGAACTCGCCCGGCGTTCACACGCTCTGGCTGCCGGTCATTCCGATGCAGGTCGGCTTGGTGCTCAAGCCGGGCCCTCAAGAACCTTGGACCCCGTATCGCATGATGGCGGCCTTCACCGAAGCCGGCATTCCCGGCGAGGCGATCTCCATCTACCCCGGCGGTCCGGAAGTCGGCGCCGCGGTGCTCGCCAACTGCGGCCGCGCCATGATCTTCGGCGGCACCGCCACCGTCGAACGCTACAAGGGGGACCCCCGCGTGCAGGTGCACGGCCCTGGCTTCAGCAAGATCTTCCTGGGCGACGACGAGGTCGACAACTGGGAGCAGTACATCGATCTGATGGCCGACAGCGTCTACCTGAACAGCGGCCGCGGCTGCATCAACTGCTCGGGCGTGTGGGCCTCTCGCCACACGGAAGAAATCGCCGCGGCGCTCGCCAAGAAGCTGGGCCCGATCGAAGTCAAACCGCCGCAGGATCCGACAGCCGGTTTGGCCGCCTTCACCGTGCCAGGCGTGGCCAAGGCGGTGTGGGGAGACATCGAGGCCGCGCTCCGCGAACCAGGCGTCAAGCACATGACGGCCGACTACGGTCCGCGCCTGGTGGAAATGGAGCGCTGCGCCTACCTGCGGCCCACGGTCATGCACGCCGAGTCCCCCAAGGCGGCCATGGCAGGCAAGGAATACATGTTCCCGTTCGTCACGGTGGTCAAATGCCCGCAGGAGCAGATGCTCGAAGCGATGGGGCCGACGCTCGTCGGCACGGCCATCACGAACGACAAGAATTGGCAGCGGCAGCTCACCGACAGCACCCACATCGACCGGCTGAACATCGGCCCGATCCCCACCATCAAGCTCGACTGGCTGCAGCCCCACGAAGGCAACATCGTCGAGTTCCTCTTCCGCGCCCGCGCCTGCCAAGTCTCCCCCGAGCTCTTGGCCACGGCCTAGCAATCTTTACCACGGAGACACGGAGGCACGGAGAGCAGGCAACGAGATTGAACCACGAAGGCACGAAGACACGAAGGCGAGGGAGAGCAGGTGGCTTAGGTATGTGTTTCCTCTTCTTCGTGCCTTCGTGTCTTTGTGGTTCAGATTCTCCCTCCGTGTCTCCGTGTCTCCGTGGTTCAAACTCGCTTCGGAATCGCTGAGGATCGTCGAGCGTGGCAGAGACTTCCCCCGCGACGACGGCGTTTGATTTTCAGCCGCGGACGCGGATCGTGTTCGGGCCGGGGCGTGTGACCGAGTTGGGCGCGCTGGCGGCCGAGCTTGGCGGCACCCGCGCGCTCGTCGTCAGCGATCCTGGCATCGTCGCTGCCGGCCATGCCCAGCGCGGGCTCGACGCGTTGGCCGCCGCGCACATCAACACGCAGCTCTTCGACCGTGTCGTCGAGAACCCCACCACCGACACCGTGGCCGCAGGTTTGGCCATTGCCCAAGAGTTTCGCCCCGATCTGATCGTCGGCTTCGGCGGTGGCAGCTCGATGGACGCCGCCAAGGGGGTGAACTTCCTTTACACCAATGGCGGCCGGATGCAGGACTACTGGGGGACCGGCAAGGCCAGCCGCCCCCTGCTGCCGATGATCGCCGTGCCGACCACGTCCGGCACCGGCAGCGAAACGCAGTCGTACGCCCTCATCTCCGACGCCGAGACGCACGTGAAGATGGCCTGCGGCGACAGGAAGGCTGCGTTCCGCGTCGCCCTTTTGGACCCCGCACTCACGCTCACGCAGCCGCCGCGGGTAACGGCCCTCACCGGCATCGACGCCGTGGCCCATGCCTTGGAGACGTTCGTCACCACGCGCCGCAACCCGGTGTCGCTCGCCTTCAGCCGCGAGGCTTGGCAGCTCCTAGCCGAAAACTTTCCCTTGGTGCTCGAGTCGCCAGGCAACCTCGAAGCCCGCGCCGGCATGCAGCTGGGGGCCTGCTTCGCCGGGCTGGCCATCGAGAACTCGATGCTCGGCGCGGCCCACGCCCTGGCCAACCCGCTGACCGCCCGCTACGGCGTGGTGCATGGCGAAGCGGTGGGCCTGATGCTGCCGCACGTGATCCGCTACAACGCGGCGGCGGTGGCCCCCTGGTACCAAAGCCTGCTCGAATCGACGGCCGGCTCGAACGGCTTCCCCACGCCGGAAGACGGCGCCCACGGCCTGGCCGACTTCGTGACCAGGCTCTGCGCGAAGGCCGGCCTGAAGACGCGGCTCGCCGAACTGGCGGTCGAGCGCGATGCGCTGGCCGAGCTGGCCTCCGAAGCGGCGCAGCAGTGGACCGGGACGTTCAACCCGCGGAAGGTGGGGGCGTTGGAGTTGTTGGGGATTTATGAGGGGGCGATGTAGGATGTCTTCGCCTGCCGAGCGTGGCCCGATTTCGCTCGCAGAGCTCGATCGTCTGCTCATCGAAGGGCTCGAAAGCGGCGAACCGATTGAAGTCACAGAGGAATTCTGGGAGCAGTTGGATCGCGAACTGCTCGAGCGACACCAGCGGCGAGGGCAGAGTGAGCCGCTGGCGTGACAGTTGAGGTGACTCGCACGATGTCCCAAGCACCTGTCGATCTATGGGTATATCACTTCTCCTGTCAGCCCTTGCTCTCGGCGGACGACTGGGCAGCCTACTTTGAGGAAGCACAGCGCATTCTGGGCGCCAGCATTAGTCATTTCGACGAGAATGATCCGGTCCGTCGACGAGTGAAGCCGGGCGACTCCCGCGCGCTAGGGGAGTACGCGATAGCATTCGGTGAACACGAAAGCAGCCGCCAGGTGTTCGGAAGAATGGCGTCCATCGGCCTCGAATTCGATACCAATCTGCATCGCGAAACGCGCGTCTGGCCAAATTCGGTCACCTGGTATTTTCGCAATCCCGCGACAACTGATTGCTCGCTTGCTGACAAGGTGCGGGCTTTGTTCCGTCTCGGCAATCGTCGCCTCGAATCGTTCTATGCGTTCGCGGATTTGCAGCCTGTAATGTCAGCGAAGGGGAAGGCATCGGGCCGCTCGGTCGACCTCTTCGCCGAGCTCCTTGGCGTCTTCTGGCTGACGTACTTCGGCCCGCACTACGTGAAGTTCATCGGCAGAGACCGCCTTGCTCAACTCGAAGGCGTCCAGGGTTACTTCGATGAGGGCGCGACCTTGAGCTTGGGAGAAACCGTCTCCGACGTGCCGGCCGATCTGCGGCGACAGGTCGAGGCTCTGCTTCGCCCGCGGCTGTTCGTCGATCCAGCCGATCACACCGACAAGCGGCCCGGGCAATTCGCACTGAGCGCTGAGCAACTGTCTCAGCCGCTGTAAGGCCCGCGCATTGGCGGCAGTCGTTGAAGTCTCGTGGCGCCGGAGGCTGGAAGCCGCGCGCGGCCTCCGCTATCGTGGGCGCCATCCACCCAAACCGCGCGCGGAGCTCACCGTGCCATCCTGCCTTCGCCTGATTGGTCTATTCGCCGCCCTGCTGCTCATTCGCCCCTCGAGCAGTTCCGCCGAGCCAATCCTCCTCCTCACCTCCCCCACCAACCCCTTCTCCGCCTACTACGCCGAAATCCTGCGGACCGAAGGCTTCCCGCAGTTCGCCGCGCTCGATCTGGCGGCTCTCGACGCTACGGCGCTCGCCGAGTGCGACCTCGTGTTGCTCGGTGAGATCGAGCCCTCGCCCGCGCAGGCAAAGTTGCTCGCCGACTGGGTCGCCGAGGGTGGGAACCTAATCGCCATGCGGCCCAAGTCGCCGCTCGCTGAGCTGATGGGCGTTGAGATCCAAGCGCCCGATCTGTCGAGCCCGCAGGCGTACTTTCGCGTCGACGCTAGCCAGCCCCCCGGCGCTGGCATCTGCGGCGAAACCATGCAGTACCACGGTGCCGCGAGTCGCCACGCGCCCACGACCGCAAAGACCCTCGCCACACTGTATCTCGACGCCAACAAGCCCACCGACCATCCCGCGCTCACGCTGAACGCGGTCGGTTCGCGCGGCGGGCAGGCGGCGGCTTTTGCCTTCGACGTCGCCCGCTCGATCGTGCTCACGCGCCAGGGCAATCCCGCCTGGGCAGGGCAGGAGCGCGACGGCACACCTCCCATCCGTTCCGACGACTTGTTCTTTGGAAACGCCAAGCTCGATCCGCAGCCCGACTGGGTCGATCTCGACAAGGTGGCGGTCCCCCAGGCCGACGAGTTGCAGCGGCTCCTCGCAAACCTAATCCACCAGCTCACGCTTGACCGCCAGCCGCTGCCGAGGTTTTGGTACTTTCCCAAGCGGCACAAGGCCGTCGTGATCATGACGGGCGACCATCACGGTTGCTGCCTAGCCACCCGCGAGCGCTTTCGCCGCTACCAGGCCCAGAGCCCGGCCGGCTGCTCGCTCGCAGACTGGGAATGCGTGCGGGCGACCTCCTATGTCTATCCCGGCAAAGGGCAGGCGGAACTGAGCGACGCCGAGGCGAAAGCGTTCGACGAGGCCGGCTTCGAGCTGGCGGTGCATGTGAACACCGAGTGCAAGGACTGGACGCCGGCCTCGCTCGACGCGGCGTATACCGAGCAACTCTTGGCCTTCAGCCGGCAGTTCCCCAGCCTGCCTGCGCCGGCGACCAACCGCACGCACTGCATCGTCTGGAGCGGCTACGTGACGCAGCCGCAGGTTGCCCTGCGGCACGGCATTCGTCTCGACACGAACTACTACTATTGGCCGCCCCCCTGGGTGCGCGACGTGCCAGGCGTGTTCACCGGCTCAGCCCTGCCAATGCGGTTCGCCACGCCTGACGGCCGGACGATCGACTGCTACCAGGTGGCCACGCAGATGACCGACGAGTCGAAGCAGACCTACCCGCTTCACGCCAACACGCTGCTCGACCGCGCCCTGGGCCCCGAGGGCTACTACGGCGCCTACTGCGCCAACATGCACACCGACCACGCGGTCCACCCCGAGTCCGACGCGATCGTCGAGTCGTGCCGGCAGCGGGGCGTGCCGGTGATCTCCGCGCGGCAGATGCTCACCTGGCTCGACGGCCGCGAACGAGCGAAGTTCACGGCGCTCGACTGGCAGGACGGCAGATCGAGCTTCCGCGTGGAGGGGGCCGAAGGAGCACGCAATCTGACGGGCATGGTTCCGACACGCACGCCGGCCGGCGCGTTGTCGACCCTGACTCACGAGGGGAAGCCGGTGGCCGTGCAGCGCGAGGTGATCAAAGGCATCGAGTACGCGTTCTTCGCAGCCGCGAGCGGCCAGTACGTGGCAGCATACGAGTGAGCCCGTAGACAAAATGGTTGGACCAGTCGCTCACGTCTGACGTGGGTTACGCTGGGGTGTTTCACCCTTCGCAGAGCCACAACGGGAGGACTGGTCCAACCATTTTGTCTACAAGACGACCTCTACGGGCGAAGTGCTTTCACCCACGCCTGAAACTGCGCGTCTACCTCGCCCCATTCCTTGCCGGCGAACAGCGCGGCCAACGTCTTCGCCCCGCGCGGGTCGCTCTCGCGATGCTCCCGCAACGCGCGGTAGAACTTCTTCAAGAGACCGCGCTCTTGCAAATACAGGCACAGGTACCGTGCCTGGGCGTAGTTCAAGGCTTCTTGGGGGCCGCGGAAGTCGCTGGTTGTGGCGAGCTGTTCGAGCGAGCCGAGGCGGCCTTGCTCGATCGCCTCTTGCAGCGCCGCGAGTCGCCAGTTGGGCAGGCCTTCGATCCAGGGTCCGTCGGCCGATTCGCGGAAGCGGCACTGCTCGTGGAGCGAGGCCAGCCCCTCGTTGAACCACTCCGGCACGGCTGGGAAGTCGAAGTCGATCAGGGCGTGCGTTAGCTCGTGGACCAGCGTGCCGCCGCCGGTGCCGATGTTCATCACCAGCGTCCGTTCGGTCGGGCGATAGTAGCCGTAGACCGAGATCCCCTCATCGGCGAACAGCCGCCGGGCGTATTGGTCGTAGCTCTCCTGCCCCGAGAAGAGCAGCACGGTGATCGGGGCGCTGGGGGGCGCGTCGAAGTAGCAATGGTCCATTGCCGCCGCGGCCGGCTGAATGGTGCCGGCGTGCCAGCGTTCGAGTTCGGTCGCTGGCAGGTCGCCTGCGATGACGAAGGGGGGCCGCACGATCAGGCGGAGCGCCCCATCGACGCGTTTTTCCAGCGCATCGGCGACGGTTTGGCAATCGGCTTTCGAGCAAGGCTCGGCGGGCGCCGCGGGGGGCCGCCGGACGGTGTGTACGACGCCAGGCGAGGTGACCGCCGGCAATACCTGATTGGCGGCGACGACCTCGTCGCTGCCGGGTTCACCCCAACGCGCCGCCACGACCGCCATGACTACAAACGGGGCGGACCCCGCGATCACAATTCCCCAGCGCAGCAGACTCAAGGCAACCGCTTTCTGACGGCCAATCCCACTAACGTTGGCCCGGCAGCCAACTCGACCTGCATTGTAGATCCGGGGCGATTGCCCAACTAGGAATTACGGTAAGATTCCCGCGCGGTTCCGGTCGACGGCCCGTCCTGCGATCGTTACAACCCGCGGAGCTTTGCACAGCGTTCGCCGGTGCGTGGCTGAGAAACGCTGCGCGGGCCGCCGCTCGGTAGTGGTACAGTTTGGCCGCCGGTCAAGGAGAATCCTGTCTAGGCCATGACGGAGGGCGGATGTGCCGGTGCCGGTAATCCAACTTCCAGCCCGCAAAGAATCCCAGCCCGATGCCTACGGCGACGAGGGGCCAGTTGCCACGCCATGCACCAAGGAACATTGCTGCGATGCAGGCTGGCAATAGAAACGACCAGACAAGGCGGGGCGCTTTCATGCCCACCATCCTAGCAGCCGGCGGGTTTAGAGGAACCGCGCCTCAGCTTCCGGATACCCGAGTATGTATCCACCTGCGCGATAGCCAGCAACGGCGAGGATCATGATCATCACCAGCACGAATCGTGAATCGCAGCAGTCTCGGAGTTCATGGCCCTGTAGTCTAGCAGCCGGCGGGGCGGAAAGGGCGATGGCCTGGCACTTTGGTCGTCACTCGTCGTGGGGCAGACTCCCCCGCCAAAAGTCTCGTCAGGCGGCGGCCAACGCCCGCTTGGTCTGCGACGCACGACCGATTCGACGATGCCTACGGCGAAGAGCGAATACGATTGCATAACACCGCAATGCAGGGCCGGAGATTAGGCGGAAAGTCTCGGGTGGCAGCCAGGGCGCGATCAGCACGAAGAAGCCAAAAACGACCACCATGAGAGCAAGCAGCAGATTTCCGAGCGTATCCAGTATTCGCATTGGCAAGGCCTTCCACGCGGATTGTACCACTCGTGGCGAGGCTACTAAGAAAAAAAGGCGAGATGACCTGAAGCCGCTAGCAGCCCTGGCCCGTCACCCCGTCGTACAAGTCCTCGAACGACCACAGTCGATCCGTCGCCCCAGCAGCCATTGCGGCCGGCAACTGTACCACTACCCGCCGCTCGCGCCGCTTGCCGGCCCGGCGTGCGGCTTTCATAATGCGGCGATTCCGCCGGCACGTAACCCGCCGCACCTTCCCTTCGCGCCCTGCTTGGAGCCCCCCGCCCATGAAATTCGGCATGAACCTGTTGCTCTGGACCGGCGAGCTCAACGACGAGTTGTTGCCGGTGCTCGAGCGGCTCAAGAAGCAGGGCTGGGACGCGGTGGAGCTGCCGCTCTTCGAGCTCGATGTCGACAAGTACGCCCGGTGGGGCAAGCGGCTCGACGACCTCGGGCTCGAGCGGACCGCCGTGACCGTGCGGACCGAGGCCGACAACCCGATCAGCCCCGATCCCAAAGTGCGGGCCGCCGGCGTCGCCGCCACCAAGCTCACCCTCGATTGTTGCCAGGCGGCCGGGGCCCAGGTGCTCGTGGGGCCCTATCACTCGGCCCTCGGCCTGTTCAGCGGGACGGGGCCGACTCCGGACGAGTGGAAGTGGGGAGTCGAGAGCATGCAGAAGGTGGCCGAGCACGCCGAAAAGGTGAAGGTGACGCTGGCCGTTGAGTACCTCAACCGCTTCGAGACCTACCTGCTCACCTGCGCGGCCGACGCGGTGCGGTTCATCGAGGCGGTGAATCACCCGCGCTGCAAGATGATGTACGACACGTTCCACGCCAACATCGAGGAGAAAAACCTCGCGGCGGCGATCCGCTCGTGCATCAAGCACTGCGTGCTCGTGCATATTTCGGAGAACGACCGCAGCACGCCGGGGCAGGGGCACGTCCATTGGAACGAGACCTTCGACACGCTGCACGAGGTGGGCTACGACGGCTGGATGGTGGTCGAGGCCTTCGGCCTGGCCCTGCCGGCCCTGGCCGCGGCCACCAAGATCTGGCGGCGGATGTTCGAAAGCGAAGAGAAACTCGCGGCCGACGCGCTGGCCTTCATGAAGCGCGAGGTGGCGAAGCGGAAAGGCTAACGATCGCTGTCGGGCCGCGGTCGCTGTAGCAGCGTGACCGAGAACCATGCCAGCGCGAGATAGCCCCCGAGATTGGGCAGCACCCCAAGGATCAACGTCGACCATTCCAGCGCGGGCGAGGGGTTGAAGTGCGGCCCGATCCAGAGCCCTACGAGCCACTCTGCGTGAGCGACGCTCCAACACGCGGTGGCGACGAGCAAGGGCATGAGCCAGCGCTGCTTTCGCTGCGCGACCAGGAATACGAGCGTGGCCAGCGCCGACGCCGAAAGCGACGAACATTCCGTGATGGCGATCAAATACGTGTGCCAGTGGACAGAGATGTCAGGCAGGACCGCATTGGGTGCGTTCGCGGGCGGCGCGGCCTCCACGATCCTTGGTCGGCAGCGTCTTGAGCCGAAGCGGCGGACGCCCAGGCCTCGGCAGTGCGCTTGAGGACGAAGCCTTGCAAGCACGGCATGTCTCCATCGCGACTTCGAGGTGGCTCTCATTGCAACCGCGGCGAGCCCGACCGCATGCTGACTCGTCAGGATGATCTTGCGCGGCGAGCAAGTCAACACAAAAGCTTGCATTCCGCCGACGACGGTGAGAGATTGAGCGGCACTCCCTCCGTGCCCCCACTCGAGGCGTCCACCAATGCCGTGCTCCGCTGGCCGCTGTTGCCGTTTCCTGCTCGCGTTCGCCGTAGCCGCGTTTGCCGGCGTTGGTTCCTTGACTGCCGAAGAGCCGGCGGTGGAGCCCGCCCGCAAGCCGCTCAAGATCGTCGCCTTCGGCGCCCATCCCGACGATTGCGAGATCCAGGCCGGCGGCGCAGCGGCTTTGTGGTCGGATCGCGGCGACCAGGTGCGCTTCGTCTCGGCCACCAACGGCGACATCGGCCACTGGCAGCTCGCCGGCGGGGCGCTCGCCCGCCGGCGGCTCGAGGAAGTCCGCCAGGCCTCTAAGCTCTTGGGCACGACCACCATCGTGCTCGACAACCACGACGGCGAGCTGCTCCCCACGCTCGAGAACCGCCGCGAGTTCACCCGGCAGATCCGCGCCGCGGAGGCCGACGTCGTGCTCTCCCATCGGCCGAACGACTACCATCCCGACCATCGCTACACCGGCGTGCTCGTGCAGGACTCGGCCTACATGGTCTCCGTGCCGTTCTTCTGCCCCGACGCAAAGCCGCTGCAAGAGAACCCAGTGTTCCTCTATTATTACGACCGCTTCCAGAAGCCGAACCCGTTCAAGCCTGATGTGGTGCTCTCGATCGACGCGGTCGTCGAGCGCAAGCTGTCGGCCCTGGGCATCATGGAATCGCAATTCTTGGAAGGAGGCGCGCTGGGGCATCCAGGGCTCATGCCCAAGGACGACGCCGACCGGAAGAAGCGCGAACAAGAGGTGCGCTCGGGTTTTCTGAAGCGCTTCTCCGGCATCGCCGACCAGTACCGCGACAAGCTGATCGAGCTCTACGGCGAGGAACAGGGGCGCAAGGTGCGGTATGCCGAGGCGTTCGAGCTGTGCGAATACGGCCGTCAGCCGGGGCCGGAGGAACTGAAGAAGTTGTTTCCCGTCGGCGGACAAATCAAGCCTGAGGCTTCGGCCAAGGGGGACTTGGGAGTGTCGATTCGTGTTACTGGCCCTCACAGTCGCACGGTTGGCGACGTCGCCGAGTTCGTGGTCGACGTAGTGAGCGCGAGCGACGCGCCGCTGGATGGGCTCAAGCTCTCCGTAGAGCATGATTCCGCGCTGCTCAAGCCCGAAGCTGCAACCAAGGGGATTCCCACAACCGGCGAACTGCGCTGGGACCTACCAACGTTTCTGTCATCGCAGACGCAGCGCTTTCGCATCCAATGCCGTTGTCTTTCGGCGGGTCGAGCGTGCATTGTGGCGACGGTCACGGACTCCGAAGGGCGCAAGGGCGCTCAGGAGTCTTGCGTGGAAATCGCTGGCGCCGAAGCGGGCCTGCAACCCGTGGGCGATGAGCGATCTCTGAAATGAAGTCTCCTCTCACGATCGCGGCCCTCTTCGCGGTTGCTTGTGCAGGTTTCGTAGCAGCGCGAAGCCTGAAGGCCGAACCCGACCGCCTGCGGCTCATCATCGAGACCGACGCCGGCGGCGATCCCGACGACGAGCAATCTCTCGTCCGCTTCCTGCTCTACTCGAGCGAGTTCGACGTGCAGGGCATCATCGCCAACCGCGCGCACGCCCGCGACGGCGAGAACGAGAACACCGAGCGCACGGGCCTAGGCATCGTTCGCCGGCAGCTCGAGGCCTACGAGCAGTGTTACGCGAACCTGGTGCAGAACGATCCTCGCTATCCCACGCCGGCGGCGCTCCGCCGCGTTACGGTGGCAGGCTACGACGACGTGGAGGACGGGGTACAAAGGATCATCGCGGCGGTCGACGCCGACGACCCGCGCCCTCTCTGGTACGGCGATTGGGGCACCGATCATGGGGCGGCGAAGAACTGTCTCTGGCGCGCGCTCGATCAGGTGCTCCGCGAGCGGGGACCGGAGGGCTATGCCCGCTTCAAAGGCCGGCTGCGGCTCGCTTCGAACGACTTCTTCGGTCCGCACACCTACGAAATCGCTCCGCCCTTTCCGCTCTGGGTCGACACCTTCGAGCCGGAACTCGCGGGGCGGCGCTGGTACCATCAGTTCTCGCGGCTGACGGCCACCGCCGGCGGCTTCGATCTCGAGCGCGATGTGCGCACGGGGCACGGCCCGCTGGGGGCCCTCTACCCCACGAACACCACGCACAAGCAAAAGGAGGGAGACACGATGTCGTTCCTCTACCTCGTGCCGACCGGAATGAACGATCCCGAGCGGCCAGCCTGGGGAAGCTGGGCGGGGCGCTACGGGCACCGCGGCGATCAAGCGGAACGCAATTACTACTGGGCCGACGTGGCCGACGCCTGGCACAGCTCGAGTTCACGCGAAAACACGCTCGAGCGCTGGGCCGCCGATCTGCAAAACGACTTCCGGGCACGCCTCGACTGGTGCGTGCTGCCCCCCACAGAGGCTAATCACCCGCCGCGCGTGGTGGTGAACGGGGAGACGGCGCTCGCGCCGCAAACGATTGCCGTGCCGCCGGGCGAACAAATCGCGCTCGACGCCGGGACCACCACGGACCCCGATGGTGATGCGCTCGAGTTCACCTGGTTCGAGTACCCCGAGGCGGGCTCGTATCGCGGCCGCGAAAGGCTGGCGGAAACTCGAGGCGCGCGACTCCCGTTCCTGGTTCCCGCGGATCTTGGGTCCGCGGAATTGCACCTCATGCTGCGGGTCGCCGACGAAGGAGAACCGCCCCTCACCCGCTATCGGCGAGTCGTGATCAAGTCCAGCGCCGCACCCGAGGCCCGTGCCGCGAAGGGGCCGTGATGCGCTGGCCGGGTCGCCGCTGGGCGTTTTCCTTGCGTACGCTGCTAGTGCTGATCGCGGCGCTTTGCGGCTGGTTGGGCTGGGAGCGCAGCGTCGTCGAACGCCGCAAGGCTGCCCGAATGCAGCACGCCGAGCGGTACTTGTTCGTGACGATCGCGCCCGAAGAAGTGCGCGGCGTAGAGTTAGCCACGATTCCTCGGCTGCGGGGCTGGCTGTTCGGCGACGAGCCGGTGCAAGCGATCATGCTGCCGCCGGACAGTTCGCAGGCGGAGGTCGGCGAATTGGCGCGTCTGTTCCCCGAGGCCCGGGTCGACCGCTGGAAGGTGCAGGAGATCCTGCAGCCGCCGGTCGACGGCATTCGCTGACGCCCGGTGACCAAAAAAGGCGCGAGGCCGGTCCGCCCTTCTCGCCAGAGCGACGGACCGGTCCTCGCCACGCGGGACGAGCCGCTTCTTTTGAGCCTGCTTGGCGCGGCGTGCGACAGCAATCCCTCCTTCGGGGCGACCAACTGCGAATCGGCGCATGAAAAAAGCCCGGCTGTCTCTCTGCGGGGACATCAACGGGCTGGCCACGGAGCGCGCAGGCTATCGCGGCTACGGCAATCTTAGCTCATCCGCGCCGGAATTCAGCGTGCGAAAAAAATGGCCCGCCGGGCGGCGACCGGCGGGCCGATGGCTCGGTCCCCCCGAGGTGCAAAGGGGGCCGTTGCGTGCCAAGCTTTAGTAGAGCACGGAACTGGCAATTCTTCCACGAATGTGCGCCGAAGCCCAACCTAACGTCTTGGCAAGACTAGCCGCGCGAAAAAAGAAACCCGCCGGCAATCTCGCCAAAGTTGCCGGCGGGTTCCCTGGAACCCCCCACCAATGCCACAAGGAGGGGGCCCTATCCTAGGAACTGCAAGACGGCGAAAAAGCGGCAAAGAAAAAACTGCGAGCTCATTTCTTAGCGAATGGCCCCGCGGCGACCTCTGTTCACCTCCCCCCCGGTTAGGCTAGCCATAAGTCACGCGGCCAACAGAACATCGGCTCATCTGCTCCCGTAGCGCAGCCCCTGAGCACTGGTCTCTCGCGCCTTTCCGCTCGACCCATAGAGGGGCAACCACGAGGGGCCGGCGGCTGGCCCAGGGGAGCAAGAGTTGACTAGCGCGGGATGGCCAGACCTGGAACCGCGATCGTGAGCGCCCTGACGGCTTCGTCACTCACCCCCGGTCCGCCACCGATCAGAAGCCGATGGAGGGTGGAGCACTCTTCCAGAATCCCCAGTCCGCGATCAGTAATCGCATTGTGGGAGAGGTCGAGGTCCTCGAGGGGGAGGCCGAGCAAATGGCCAAGGCCCTCGTCGGTGACAAAGGTGCTGCGCACACTAAGTGCCGTCAGGCCGCTTTGGCCAGCCAGGTGCGCCAGGCCATCATCGCCGATGGCCGTACGATCGCAATTCAAGTGCTTCAGGCGGCCGCCCTTGGGCAAGTGCTCAATCCACGCATCCTTCAACGTACACGAATCGAGGCTCAGGCTCTCTAAGTCAACGAGAAACCGCAAGCACGCGAAATTCGCCTCCGTAAAGTCAATGTCGTAAAGCTGCAGATCGCGAAGGTGCGGCAGCGCGCGAAAGCCTTCGCAAAGGCGAGCACGTCGCTCCGGAGTAAGGTCCGCGTTGCGATCTACGTGGACGGCCGTGACGTGGAAGAAAGTATCGAGGCCGAGAGGCAAGAGCCAAGCAGGAATCGGCGCCTCTGCATCCGGGGTTTCGTTTCCCCGTTCATCAAGTTGATAGCTATAGGCAACGTGCCCGCCGGCCGCCAGGATTGCCGCGACGGTTCGCTTTTGGGCCACGCCGCGTCGCATTCGCTGTGCGACGAGGCCGAGCAGCACACAGACGGCGGTAAGCAACACCAGCAGAGCTTGGAGAGAGAAACGCAGCCAGCGCCGACGGCTCGTGGTCATGGGACAGCTCCGTTCGGCTGGGGTTGTGTGGCCGGCGGCCTGCGGGTCCGCAGCTCAAAGGGCCAGGTAATTTCTCCCTTTTCAAACCGGATGTGGCCTCCGTCGCTTTGCTCGAGCTGGACATTGCTGTTGGGGCCGAGCGCCGCCGAGAGTGTCTTTAGCGCTGCGATGCTCAGCCGCGGAGAAGACAGATAGACGCCGACATTTGCTCCCTTCAACGGGCCGGCCAGGATCTCGACGACACTGTCATCGAGCGCGAGACTCCCGAGGCTGAGGAAACCGAGATTTGGGCAACTCGTCACGATGTGTTGCACGCTGGAGTTGGTCAGCCGTTCACACGGAACCAAGCACAAGCTGTCCAGGGATGACGGTAGCGGCAATGAATGGACGTCGGCGTCGGTTAAGTCGGCGCCTTCGAGAAAGAGGTCTTCGAGACCTGGCCCTAACAAGGGCGCCAAGCCGCGAGCGCCGAGATGTTTGGCATTGGTCAATTGGACATCTTGAAGCGACGGCGGAGCCTGCACGCCAACGAGATCGTCGTCGGTGAACTCCGCCGCGTCGGCTGAAATCTGGATCAAACCGGGCTGAAGCATCTGGGCGAATGCCTGGCCGCTCAGGTTCCGGCACTCGTTGAGAAAGACGGTCTCCAGAGACTTCGGCCACACGGCGTCGGAAAGCGCGAGCCCTTGCAGATTCGCTTCATCAAGACAAATCAGCCGCAGCTTTGGTCGCAGCAGATGCCGAAAACCCGAGGCGGTTAGATTCTTGTCGCCGCATAGCCAGAGTTCCTCCACGTTGTCGAGCGTTGTCAAGCAGGCAGCGCATGCATCGTCGAAGTCGAACTCGGAAAGGTTGCGAACCTCGACCTCGGTGACTTCGGTGAGCACCGCCAGGTGCGTGAGCGATTGGCGAACGGTCGGCGCATCGGCCGATGAGCCCGCGTAGCTCACCTTGGTCACCCGAGGAACGGGCGCCAACCCGCAGACCAGTTTCCAGGTCGCGATCGAGAACGGCGGCTCCGTACGATCTTCGGCGTCCGTGGTCACGCTGCCCCCGGCGGCCCAAATCGCCTCCACTGCCCGCTTCTGAGCAACGATCCGCTGCGCCCGGCGGCCGAGCGTCGCCAGCAGCACGCAAACGATCGTGATCAACACCCCTCCGGTGCGGAGAGAAAAGCGCAGCCAGCGGGAACGCGGGGGCATGGTCGCGGACCGACGAAGGGCGGGGCGAATTTGCACGGCGAGACTGCCGCACCCCTCCATCGTATCACGAGGGAGGGAAATCCCCGTCGGCGAGCGCACGTCGCCGGCCGCCGCGGCAACTGCCTCACCCGCGCCGGAGCGTCCGCGTGCCGCAACTCCCCGCCACGGCGCACCCGGTCGAACAGCTCTGGCAGCCGCCGCCGGGGGCTGCTTCCGTGCCGCAGCCGGGGCCGCAGCCGGTGACCAGGGTTTCCGCAAAGCGGCGGATTTGGGCGACTGACTCGTAGGCCTCGGCGAGCTCGCTCTCGACCTCGGCTGGTACGTCTCCCAAGAAATGGAATACGAGCGTCCGCCCGTCGAACAGCGGTTCGACGTCGAGCAGCACCGCGTTCGAGTTCAGCTCGGCCAGCCGCGCCGCCACGGCTGAGAAAGCCGCCGGGCCGTGTTGGTCGAGCCGCGCCGCAAGCAAACGATCCGCTGAAGATACTGCCCGCAGCAGCGAGCCATCGCCCAAGCCGGGAGGCGATTCTTCGGCCGGCGCGGCGAGCACTTCGCCCAGCTCCAGTCCCCGGGCGGTGCGAACCACCACCTGGGCCCCGCGGGCATGGCGCGCGGCGTCGACGGCGCTAAACCGCCCGACGTGCCCCTGTTTGCCAACGCGCACAAGGTGATAGCGGGCCATGCCCTAGAACCTTTCGCCCGCTCCTGCCGCGGGCTGTGTTAGCTGCCTGACTCGCGCGAGCCGCGTCCGCCCCGTCCGCGCCCCCCGCGGCCGCGACCGCCGCCGCGTCCGCTGGGCTTCGAGGGGTTCTTGGCGCGGGCTTCGAAGTTCACCGAGAGGATGTAGCCGATCGATTCTTCCCAGGTCTGGATGCCGCGGTGGCTGGAGCGGTCGATGGGGGCGTCGTCGTCCTCGTCCCCTTCGTCTTCGCCGTTGTCGAACGAGCCTACGGCCGCCAGATCGTCATCATCGACGTCGTCTTCCTCGTCGCTTTCCGCTTCAGCGCGGCTGCGGCGCCGTGGGGCCTCTTCGTCGTCGGATCGCGGGGCGCGGGCAGCGCCTTCCTCGCCTGACTTCGGCTTGCGGCGGCGACGGCGGCGGCGTTTGCGCGGACGATCGCCGGTTCCCTCATCGGCCGCTTCATCGCCCGCGCTTTCGCCGCGGTCGGCGCGTTCCAGCTCCAGAACGGAATCGTCGAGGTCGGCAGGTTCCAACAGCTCTTCAGGTTCATCCCCTTCGCCGGCCGGCTCCGACGGGGCCTCGGCGTTGCGGGCCGAGCGCTCGCGATTGCCACGCCCGCCGCGGCGGCGGCGACGGCGCCGCTTGGGGCGCTCGCCCTCTTCGCCTTCGGCAGCGCGCTCCGGGCGACCAGCGCCCTCGGCTTCCCCTTCGTCGTCGTCGATCGGCTGAAAGTCGATCAGTTCGTCGTCCAGGTCGCTCGAGCCGGTGTCGTCGACGGCGAAGTCGCTCGGCCCGTGCGAGCTGATGGGGTAGGTTGGCTCCGGCTCTGGGCGCGGGGGACGCTCCGGGCGCCCACGGCGCTCCGAACGCTCGCCGCGGCCGCCCCGCTCACCGCGGCCGCCTTGTTCTCGCCGCGGACGGTCCGATCGCTCGGAGCGTTCGGGCCGCTCCGAGCGTTCGCTGCGGCGCGGAGGGGGCTCGGCGGCGGGCGGCGGGGGAGGCGCCGGGCGCGTGGCCACGGGCTCGGGCGGCGGAGGCGGCAGATCGAGGGCTTTGGCCACCTCGCCCCAATCGGCCGAAGGCTTGGGGGGCGGGGGCGCTGCGGGACGTTGCCGGGCGGGAGGGGCCGCACGCGAAGCCGCGGCGGGCTTTTCTGGATCGGCCGCAGCCGGGGCATCGATCCCAAGATCGCCCAGCAAACTGTTCCAGTGATCGGGGTTGGGGCTATTCGACATACTTGCCTGACGCGTTTCCTTCTGCGTTCCGCCAAGAGGGAGAGCGGACCCTGGTGGCGCGGCGGCTGGCCGCAAGCCCCAGTCGCTAGGGCGGTTAACGCTCTCCGTACTATATCGGCCCAGCGAATTGAGGGGAAGCGCGGGAATCGGCTGCCGCAAGAGCGTGTTTCGGCTCGGATTCCCAGTCGTGCCGAGAGCCCCGGTTACGCGGGTTTTGGACCCGCCGGCGGCGCGTCGTAGAATTGAGCATCTCCCCCACTCGCGGGCCCCGCGGCTCGCTCGATCCCCGTCCGTCGAACGTTGCATCCGCCAAGGAGGACCGATGGCCCAAGCAACCCCAGCGCAGGCTCCCCCGGGAGGCGTCGTCGAAGAGGTCGAGGTACGCGGGCACATCATCGACAGCCTGCTGCTTCCCAAAATCCTCGACGTCATCACCACCTGGGGCGGCTCGTTTCGCATCAAGAAGATCGCGATCGGCCAGGGGCGACATGACCCCAGCCATGCACTGATCGACGTGCGCGCCGCCGACCAGGCGTCGCTCGAGCGCATTCTGGCCGAGATCGGCGACCACGGCGCGGCCCCCACCGCCGCGCAAGATTGCCGCCTGGTAGCGGCAGACATCGCGGGCGCCTTTCCCGAGGGTTTTTACAGCACCACCAACCAGCGCACCGAAGTGCGGCTCGCCGGGCGCTGGACGCCCGTGGGCGACCAAGAGATGGATTGCGGCATCGCCGTGTCGGCCGATGGCAAGCAGGTGCGCTGCGTGCCGATGACCGAGGTCGAACTCGGCCAGCAACTCGTCGTGGGGCACGCCGGGGTGCGCGTGTTCCCCGAGCAGCGCTCGGTGGAGCGGCAGGACTTCGAGTTCATGGGGAGCAATGTCTCGACCGAGAAGCCCAAAGGAGTCGCCATTCG
The DNA here is from genome assembly GCA_046349955.1 of Pirellulales bacterium. Lineage (GTDB taxonomy): Bacteria > Planctomycetota > Planctomycetia > Pirellulales > JBGAPH01 > JBGAPH01. Next base: position 56,048 of record JAXMBI010000011.1, read on the forward strand.
CGAGATTGCCCGCGAGCTCGCGCGCGTGAAGGCCGAAGGGGGCAAGGCATTGCTCGTGGGGGGGCCGGCGATCGTTCACACCGGCAGCGGACCCTATCTCTGCCAGTTGATTCGCGAGGGCTACATCCAAGTGCTCTTCGCCGGCAACGCGCTCGCCACCCACGACATCGAACAGGCGCTCTTCGGCACGAGCTTGGGCGTAAACCTAGAGCGCGGCGACCTGGCCGAGGCGGGGCACGAACACCACCTGCGGGCGATCAACCGCATCCGGCGCCTGGGGGGCATCAAGCAGGCCGTGGAGCAGGGCGAGCTCAAGTCCGGCATCATGTACGAGTGCGTCCGCAACCAGGTCGACTATCTGCTCGCCGGCAGCATTCGCGACGATGGTCCGCTCCCCGAGGTGATCACCGACGTGCTCGAGGCGCAGCGGCAGATGCGCGAGAAGATCAAAGGGGTGTCGTTCTGCCTGATGGTCGCCACCACGCTCCACTCGATCGCGGTGGGCAACCTGCTGCCGGCGCACGTGAAGGTGGTCTGCGTCGACATCAATCCTTCGACCGTCATCAAGCTCAACGACCGCGGCTCGTTCCAAACCGTGGGGCTGGTGACCGACGTCGAGCCCTTCATGCGGGCCTTGGTTCACGATCTGGGTTTGCCGACCAAGTAGCCGCCCCGTAACAGAGAACAACTCGCGAGGCCCGCTCCCGATGGATTCGCAGCCTCACATCTTGATGTGCCCGCCGGAGCACTACGGGATCGCCTACGAGATCAATCCCTGGATGAGCCGCGCGCGGCAGGCTGATCATCCGCTGGCGGTGCTGCAGTGGAACGATCTGCGGGCGATCTTAGAAGGGTGCGGCGCCCGCATCTCGTGCCTGACGCCGGTCGAGGGGCTGCCGGATCTGGTGTTCACGGCGAACGCAGCGCTCGTCTACCGGCAACGAGCCGTGCTGGCCCACTTCAAGCATTCGCAGCGGCAAGGCGAGGAGCCGCACGACGAGGCCTGGCTCACCGCGGCGGGTTACGCGGTCGAACGGCCGCCGGCCGGCATGTCGTTCGAAGGCGCGGGGGACGCCCTCTTCTGCGGAGACACGCTCTTCGCCGGCTACCGGCAGCGGAGCGATGCCCGCGGGCATCAGGAAATTGGGGCTCGGCTCGGCTGCCGCGTGCTGCCGCTCGAGCTCGTCGACCCGTACTACTACCACCTCGACACGTGCTTTTGCCCGCTGGCGCCCGGCCTGGCGGTCTACTACCCAGCGGCGTTCGACGACTACGGCCGCCGCGCTCTGGCCGACTGGACGCCGACGTTGATCCCGGTGGCCGAGGAAGAAGCCCGCAGCTTCGCCTGCAACGCCGTGGTGGTGGGGCGGAACGTTGTGACGAACACGGGCTGCCCGAGGTTGCATGCGGCGCTACGGGAGCACGGCTACACTCCGCACGAAACGCCGCTTTCGGAGTTCGTGAAAGCAGGCGGGAGCGCGAAGTGCTTGACGCTGCGGTTGGATGGGGAGGAGGCGGCGAGTTGGAAGTACGGGAAGTAGCCTTGTCGAAGCCGGCTGAATGGTGCTTCAGGATGGCCGTTGTGCGCACCGAGCATGCGTCGTCGCCTGCCAATGGTGCAGGTCGATGTCGAATCACCTAATGGTTGTGGGCCGGCTTCAGGCGCCAACTAATCAACCACCGAATCGAGCCCCGAAAGCCCCGTAGAGGTCTGCGGCGTTTGTCGGACGGCGAGCCCATGCTTCGCGTGCAGATGATTCTTGGGAAGCCGCCGTTGTCGTTCCCTCCGGCGGGCGATGGTAGAATGTGCGAATCAGGCACCAACTTTTGGGGCCGCCCTTGGCGGCCGCCAGATTTGCCCAGCGGGGTTTAGTCAAGAACAAGGAGCTTGGCTCATGATTGCGGCGACAAACCTTTGCCCTTTCTGGCCTTCTCGACTTACAAGGCGGAGCAGTCGCGATTGCGGTGGAAATGATCGTCCGCGTAGCCATTCTGCCACGGGCTGCCCGGCGCGACATATGACGAAGCCACCTCCACCTGCTGCGGCCACCGTTGATCACTCGCGGCCCCGAACTCCGGCCGTTGTCGAACGGATCATGCGGCACGCCGCGCGCGGAGAACAGCTCGGCCAACGTGTCGATCACATCCTCGGCCCGCGTCACGCCCCACCTTCCTGGCGGCCAGGCACTCGCGCGTGTGCTCGTGAGATCGACAACCATTCCAGCGAACTCCCCGCGCGTCAGTCGAACACAAAGTCCAGCACCACACCTCGTTCTTGGCGGTCGCCCGCGTACCGTGGCAGGCCTGGGCGCGTGCCCGATCGCCCGACCGACTCGCCGTTTCTGCGGCACTTTCAACCATGGCGCCCGCAACCGCAACACCCGGCTCGCGCTCCGCTTACCGCCAACTCTCACGTCTCAACAACGCCGCGATCCGCCGATAGCCGTAACGCGGACAATACCGCCAAGCCTCGCTGCATGCAAGCGGCTCCCTCATCGTCACGCGGCTGTGCCTCGTAACGCTGACTGCTACGCAACTGATCCAACACCCGACAAGCCCTTCGCTCGGAGACCGTAAACTGCGCTGCAGCTCACGCACTGCCCCACGCTTCCGGGAAGGGCTCACCAGTTTCCAGGCCGATGGCTTCAGCATCTGGATGTCCGGGGCCGCGTCCGCCACAGATTGCTTCAGCCGACGGTTCTCATCTCCAGCTCCTTCAGCCTTCGCCTCACCTCCGGCCTTCTTGTCCCGCCGTACACTGCGTTAACCAGCGCTGGCCACATCGACTCGCTCCACCTCCAGGGTTGGCACCGTCGCCAAATCCTTGCCAGCGTCGAGCAGCGCGTCCGCATCACGAAGCTTACGCTACCTGCTCCAGCGGCATACCGCTTCGACGGCTTCGTCGTCATCAAAAGGTCTCCTTGCCGCATGGGCTAAAGACCTTCATAAACCATGGAACAGGTTTCAGGTAGCAGGCCAGCCCGCTTGAGGCGCTAACTAATCAACCACCGAATCGAGCCCCGAAAGCCCCGCAGAGGTCTGCGGCGTTTGTCGGACGGCGAGCCCATGCTTCGCGTGCAGATGATTCTTGGGAAGCCGCCGTTGTCGTGCCCTCCGGCGGGCGATGGTAGAATGTGCGAATCAGGCACCAACTTTTGGGGCCGCTCTTGGCGGCCGCCAGATTTGCCCAGCGGGGTTTAGTCAAGAACAAGGAGCTTGGCCCATGATTGCGGCGACAAACCTTTGCCCTTTCTGGCCTTCTCGACTTACAAGGCGGAGCTGTCGCGATTGCGGTGGAAATGATCGTCCGCAACGGAACAATGCGAGGCCAACGAAACTTCTGGCCAATGGTTGGAGTTGGCGCATGAGTTTCGGCGTTTGCCTCGCATTCGTGATCACAGGCAGCACGGGCTGCGACTCGGCACAGCAACCCGCCAAACCCCGCACTTCCCTTGGAGCGGCGACCTCGCCGCCTCCACCGCCGCCACCTGCTGCGGCGACGGCGAGCAGGGCGCCATCTCCGGTGCGGGCGGATACTCCGGAGGCGACTGTCGAATCGTCACGCGCCGACTCAACCTCCTCGACGCCCTCGGCATCAAGCGCAATTCCATCGGCGTTGAACGCGGAGCAAGAGACCGCGCTTGAGCAAGCCGATCCCTCGAAATGGCGCACTGACTACTACGCGTTTAGAAAGAACGTCAGTGTTGCGAATGGCAAGGTTTCTTGGGGCCAGATGAAGCAATTTGCCCGCGTCTTCGAACTTGCTCATGCCACGGGCGAAGCGCAAATGGCAGCTATGGGAGAAAACGACCCGGCAAAGAAGCGGGCGCTCGGGAACAAGTACCTAAAGCTCAACGCTGAAGCGGACGAGGCGATAAAAAAGCTGGGCAAGCTGACCTGGACCGGTCGAGTCGTTTCAAATCCGCGTCGCCGCAGAGCGCCGGTGGAACTCGATCTTCCTCCTCTCCCCGAACCGGCTCGCATTACGTTCTTGGTTCCGGAGGAAGAGGAGCCACGATGGGACTTAGTGCATGACGGCGACACCATTCGCTTCCGCTGCGGACTGTCATGGGGCGGATACCCGGAGTCGCCTGAACTTACGGTAAAGATGCACCTGGTGGAGTAGCTGTCGCCGCAAAGGGCGAACCGAAGTCGCGAGTCGCCGCGCTGCCTCCGTTCGCCCATACTCCAACAGCGCGCGACCTTGCCCGCCTCGCCGGAGCAGATCGAATACCCCTAATCCTCCTCGTAATCCTCCGCCCGCACCGTCTCGATGCTCGCCTGTTCGTCCGGCCAGCCGGGGTCGACTTGGGCGAGCTCGTCGCGCTGGGCCGTGACGTCGTGGAGCTTGCGGACCAGGGCGCGGTACTTGGTCCGTAGGTTCAGGTGCAGGAGGCCCTGGTAGACGTTCACCGTGGTCGAGGCGGCCAGGCCCATGAGTGCGAGCGTCAGCCAGACCCACGGCTTGTCGGGTTCGGCGGGCGCAGCGGCTTCCGAGGCGCTGCCTGAGCCGCGCTGGCCGGCGGCCTCGCCGCCGCGCAGCGGAGGATCGTCGCCGGCGGGAAGTCCATCGGTGACCTTCTGCACGGTCCGCTCGCTGGGCGCGTCGCTCTTGGCCAGCTTGTCGGCGGCCGAGGCTTCCGTCGGAAGCTGCGGCGATTGATCGGCCACGGTCGGCGCGGCGGCCGCCTCTTCCGCCGCCTTGGCCGAGAGGAAGGGGCCGTCCTCTTCGACGTCCTTCGCGGCGTCTTTGTCTTCACTCGGCGGAGGAACGTCGGCGGTCGGCTCCACGGCTGCCGGCGTTGGCTCGGCGTTGTCTCCGGCAAAGGGATCGACCGTCTCCTCGGCCGCGCTTTTCTCCTCGGCCGCTGCCGTGTTTGCAGCCGCAGACTCGTCGGCCTGGGGAGACGCTGGCGCTGCCGCCGCGGGAGTTGGCTGCTGCGCGCGGGCCGGCGGCGCCGCGCGCGGCGCTTGGGCAACGAACCGCGGCGCCTCTTCGAGCTCGCCGCTGGCGGCCGGCCCCGGCAGGGTCGCGGGCCGCCGTGCCTCGGGCTCCGCGCCGGGCTGCGGCGCATCGAGCGGGCCCTCTTGCGGCAGCGGGCCGTTGCCCACCTGAATACGGTAGCGGCGGATGTCTCGCAGGATGAGCGGCACGTCGCTGGCGATCGGCTGCCCGCGCTCGAGCGAGCGCAGCAGCTCCGGCTCGATCTGAATGATGTACTCGAGCCCTCCCTCAGGCAGCGGCCGCCAACCGACGTCGACGCCGAGCGTCAGGGCCACAATCAGGCAAGCAGGATGCATGGCGACCAACCGGCAAGTGAGAAAAGGGAACGCGCGCGAGCGACCAGAACATTCTACGAAGCGCGGGCCTGCGGCTTCGACCCCGGGCCGCTGAGCCGCGGAATCAGCGGCCCCTCGCCCCCCGCCTCGCGCCGCTCCTCCAGGTTCTTGAGCTCGACGTTCAAGATGTTGAGCAGCGCCTGCAGAAACGCCACGGCCATCGGCCCCACGAAGATGCCGATCGGCCCCAAGGCCCGCACGCCCCCCAGCACGCTGAGGAGCGCGAGCAGCGGGTGCAGGTTCGACTGACCGTGGAGAATGATCGGCTTGATGATGTTGTCGGCCACCGACACCACGCACGCGCCATAGAGGGCAAGCAAAACCCCGGCCAGCGGCCGCCCCTGATAGAAGAACACGTACAACGAACAGGGGAGCCAGACGGCCGTCGCCCCGACGAACGGAATGAGCGCGAGGAACATCGTGAGCACGGTGAGCAGAAACACCGCTTCGAGCCCAGCCAGGTAGAAGCCGGCGCCGGCGAGCAGCCCCTGCACGAAGGCCGAGAGGAGCGTGGCGACGACCACGGCGCGGCTCACGCGGTCGAACTCGCCGACCAACTGCTGCTCGTACCGCTCATCCAGCGGCGAGAGCCGCATGAGCGCCTGCACCATGCCGGGCCCGTCGGCCAGGAAGAAGTAGAGGGACACGATCATTACGATCGTGCCAATGACCAGGCTGCCCAGGAACTGCGTGGTGCCGAGGGCCAAGGGGGCCCACCAGCTTTCCAGATGCCCGAGAACTTCGGCGCGAAGCTGGTTGAGCTTCTCGGGCGTGGGGTTCGTCCAGGCCTTGATCCAGGCCATCAGCGGGCCGCCAAGCAAGGTTGAACGAAAGCCAAAAAAGTTCGCGCTAAGGTCCGCGAGTTCGGATTGGTAGCGCAGAGCAAGATCGGCAGAGTCGGCGATCGCCGCGACCGCTTCTCCGTCGCCGGCTCCAACGCCCGCATTGGTCGTGAGCACAACTTTCGCAGCATCCTGAACCTCTTGGGCCATGGTGAGCAACTTGGCCGCCACATCGGGACTCAAAGTCTTCGGCTTGCCGATCGTCGGCAGCGTCTGCAAGGAGGCGGCGTTTTCCCCCTCGATATTAGGCGTCGGCAGTTTGACCTTGAGCTCATTCTGAGCAACGGCGCCTAGCACCCTGGTGGCCTCCTGCAGGGCTTTCGTCGTTTCGACATCTTTTTCCTGCGCTGGCAAGGCATTGAGCGACCGCGCGATCATGTCGAGCGAGGCGGCGATCGCCCCGAGCGATCGTTCGATCTGCAACTTGCTGGGCGGGACCGGATCGCCGTCTTCGGAATCCTTCGGCTGCAATCTGCCCAGTTCCGTGTCGATCGTTCCCAACTGCTCGGCATACGGCATGTGCAGGCGCAGGTCCTTGCGGATCGTGCCCAGCTTCTCCGTAACCTCTTCGGTCTTGAACTGCCCCGCCAGGGACGCCCCTTCCAGCCCGGCCTGCGCCAAAATCCAAGCGAACGGCACGAGCACGATCAGCAGGATCGCCGCCGTGGTCAGCCCTGCCGCCAGGCGGGGGTAGCGGGGCACCTCGGCCAGGATCCAGCGGTGGACCGGCCGGAACATCACCACCAGCAGCACTGCCAGGAACATGGGCAGCAAGAAGGCCTGCATCACCTGCAGGAAGAGGATGGCCACGACGAGCAAAATGCCCAGCAGCACGATGAACGATGCCCAACGGGCCATGCCCGACTCCTTCTGAAACCTTCCTGGCCAACGGGTTGGAAACTCTAGCAGACCCCTGGCGGGAGCAGGCGTCAAGCGGGCAAACTCACCTTGAGCCGCGCGGGGAAAACTAGGAAAATGTACATCTCAAGTCGTTGACGGGACGAGACTTTGTCGACCATTGCCGCTAGCGCAGAGCCCCCGGCCGATCCAGCCGCGCCCCGGACCCGCCGCAATTGGTGGATCTTAGGGGTCAAGCTGCTGCTCGTGGCCCTGGTCCTCTTGGGCGCCCGCCATGCCTTCGTGCAGGCCTGGCAAAAGCTGCAAGTTCATTCGCTGTCGATCGATCCCTCTTGGCTCGTGGCCGCGGGCGCGCTCTACTTGCTCGGCCTGGCCCCCTCGGGCTGGTTCTGGCACCGCCTGATGGAGGCCCTCGGGCAGCGCCCGGCGATTGGCGACTCCCTGGCCGCGTACTTCATCGGGCACCTGGGCAAGTACGTACCTGGCAAGGCGCTGGTTGTAGTGTTGCGGGCAGGGCTGGTCCGCGGCCCCCAGGTCGACGTCAAGGTCGCCGCCGCCTGCGTGGCCCTCGAAACGCTCACGATGATGGCCGTCGGCACGGTGATCGCGCTCGCGGTCCTCTCGAGCGTCGTCAGCGGCGCCTATGCCGGGTTCATGCCGCTGGCGGCTGTGGCGGCGGGCGTGGGGCTGTTGGCCTTTCTGCCGGCCTTGCGGCACGCGCTCAAGCTGGTGGAGCGCAAGCGGCCCGTTTGGCTCGAAAACCTGGCCTGGCGCGACTTGGGTTGGAAGGTGCTCGTGCCGGGGTGGCTGTGGATCGCCTTCGGCTGGGCCCTGCAGGGGCTGAGCCTGTGGGCGACGCTGAGGGCACTGGGGGCGACGACGCTGGGCCCGGTGAGCGATCTGCCGCTCTGCACGGCCGCCGTGGCGATTTCGGTGGTCGCCGGATTCCTGTCGTTCTTCCCCGCCGGGCTCGTGGCCCGCGAGGCGGTGCTGCTCTTGGTGCTCGACGCCGCGGGGATCGATCCCTCGCTGGCCTTGGCCGTGGCGGTGCTCCAGCGGCTCGTGTCGCTGGTGTCGGAGCTGGGAATTTCGGCTATCCTGTACCTTGGACTTGTGTTGCGCAAAGGGCGCCCGCTGCGATGACGATCACCACCATCATTCCCGTGTACAACGAGGTCGAGAGCCTGGCCGAGCTCCATGGCGAGCTCTCGGCCGTGGCCCGCGAGCAGGGCTACGACCTCGACATGGTGTTTGTCGACGATGGCTCGCGCGACGGCTCGTGGGACGCCATCCGTCGGCTGGCGGCGGACGACCCGCGGGTGCGCGGCATTCGCTTCCGCCGCAATTTCGGCAAGGCAGCGGCGCTCGACGCCGGTTTCCGCGCCGCCCGCGGCAACTTCATTCTCACGTTCGACGCCGACCTCCAGGACGACCCGCGCGAGATTCCGCGGTTCGTGGCCGAGTTGCAGGCCGACCGCGATCTGGTGGTGGGCTGGAAGCAAAAGCGGCACGACCCCTGGCATAAGACGATGCCGTCGCTGGTGTTCAACACCATGGTCAGCAAGCTGACGGGGGTGGAGCTGCACGACCACAACTGCGGCTTAAAGGGTTATCGCCGCGAGGTGACGAGCGAGCTGCGGCTCTACGGCGAAATGCACCGTTTCGTGCCGGCCTTGGCGGCCGCCCGCGGCTACCGCGTCGGCGAGCTCGTGGTGCATCACCGCCCGCGCAAGTTCGGTCACTCCAAATACGGCGTCCGCCGCTTCATCAAGGGCTTTCTCGATCTGCTCACGGTCAAGTTCCTCACCGACTTCGGCCGCCGCCCCCTGCACCTGCTGGGCACGATTGCCCTGCCGCTGTTGCTGGTCGGCGGGGTGGGCGTGTTCGGGCAACTCCTAGGGGGCGCCGTGGGAACGAATGTCCAACTGGCGTGGTTTGGCCTCTGGCTGACAATGCTCGTCGTCGGCGCCCTCGCGCTGTTGGCTGGTTTGCTGGCCGAGCTCGTGGTGTCGGGACAGGTCGATCAGAACACCCCCTATTCCATCGTGGAACGGACGCCGCGGGTCGAAGAACATCACCCCGCTAGCGCGCCATGAATCTTGCAGGCGACCCAACCGCCTTCCGCCGCAGCGTCTACTGGTTGTTGATCGCGATCGCCGCCGGCGCGATGTCGGGCCGGGTATTGGCGGTCAATTCCGTCGACCAGATCGCGCTCGAAAAGCAGGTTCGCCAGAAGCAGCCCGAGCGCAACCTGCAGCGCCCCTTCTTGAGCGGGAACGACCGCAGCCGCTGGACGACCGTGCGTGCGCTCGTGGAGCACGGCACCTTCGCCATCGACGAGATCACCCACCAGCCGGGCTGGGACACGATCGACATGGTGCAGCACCGTGATCGCGACGGCCAGCTCAAGCTCTATTCGAGCAAGCCGCCGATCTTCGCGCTGCTGATGGCCGGCCCCTATTGGCTGATCCACCAGGCAACGGGCGCGACCCTCGGCACGCATCCCTACGAGATCGGCCGGGCGATGGTGTGGTGCATCAACGTGCTGCCGCTCGTGCTCTACCTGTGGGTGGTGGGGCGGCTGGCCGAGCGGTTTGGCGTCACCGATTGGGGGCGCGTGTTCATCGTGGCGGCGGCCGCGTTTGGCACCTTTATCACCACGTTTGCCGTGGTGGTGAATAACCACCTGCCGGCGGCCGTGTGCGTGGCGATCACGCTGGCGCTCGTGTGCCGGATCGTGCTCGACGAGGACCGCCGGCTTTGGATCGCCGGACTGGCCGGCGTTGCGGCTGCTTTCACCGTGGTCAACGAGTTGCCGGCCCTCGCGTTCTTCTGCCTGGTGGCGGCGGTGCTGCTCTGGCGGGCGCCGCGACTGGCGCTGCTCGGCTTTACGCCGGCGGCGCTGCTCGTGACCGCGGCGTACGTGGGCACGAATTACTGGGCGCATGCCAGCCTGCGGCCGCCGTACGCGCATCGGCAGGACGGCGCGAAGCTGTTCGAGGTCGACGCCGCGCTGGCCGCAGCGCTCGATGAAGGCCAACTGCCGGAGCCAGTGCGGGCAGGGCTGGCCGAGAAAGGGCTCACGCTGGGCCCCGAGACCATCGTCGAGCCACATGTAAAGGGGGAGCGCTGGGTGATCCTCGACCGCCCGGCGGGGCAGAAGGCCGCCGTCGTCGTAGAGGGAAATGCCTTAGCGGTTCGGGCCTGGGACAACTGGTACGACTACACGTTCGAGCGCAACGGCCGGACGATCGAGAGCTATTGGAAGCGGAAGGAGAACCGCGCCAAGATCGACCAGGGGGAAGAAGACCCCGGCGTCTATGCCCTCAACGCCCTGATCGGCCACCACGGCATCTTCTCGCTCACGCCGCTGTGGCTCTTGATGCCGGTGGGGCTCGGCATCTGGCTGTTCGCCGGCAGCCGCGAGCAGAAGCTGCTGAGCGCCGCGATCCTGCTGCTCTCAGCCGTCTGCATCGCGTTCTTCCTGCTGCGCCCCCAACAGGACCGCAACTACGGCGGCATGACCAGCGGCTTCCGCTGGGTGTTCTGGCTCGCGCCCCTCTGGCTCGTGGCGGCGCTGCCGGCGGTCGACTGGCTGGCCAAACGCCGGGCTACGCGCGGCCTGGCGCTCGTGCTGCTCGCGCTCTCGGTGCTGTCAGCCAGTTACCCGACCTGGAATCCCTGGACGCAGCCCTGGCTGACGAACCTGTGGATTTACTTGGGGTGGGCGAAGTTTTAGCCGGGCGCCCCTGTTTTACTGGCGCCGTGCGTGTTGCTCGGCCGTCGCTTGGCTGCCCTCCGTCAGCAGCGCGAGCAGATCGCGCAGCTCTTCCACGCTGAGCAGCTTTTCCAACCCTGCCGGCATGATCGACCCGTCCGCTGCCCGCCGATGCGCGATCGCGGCGCTCTCGAGCTCAAAAGGCAGGCCGTCGGTTCCGATGAAACGCTCCTTGCGCTCGTCGTCGATCCGCGCGAGCGACAGGCCAGTCAGCGCTCTGCCGTCGGCCATTTCCAGCAGCCAGGGCACGTACTGCGGGGCCATCTCTCGGCTCGGCTGCAAGATCGATTCGAGCAGCCGCCGCCGTGTGAGTTGCTGGCCCACGAGCGTCAGATCGGGGCCGATGCGAAAGCCGCCTGCCGCCAGGCCTCCGCGTCCCTGAAACGCGTGGCAGGCGCCGCACTTCGCCGCGTGAGCGCCGAAAAACACGCGCCAGCCGGCGCTCGCGTTCCCGCCTGTGCCCACGCGGGCGAGCCACGCGTCCACGTCGTTGGCAGGCGGACGATCCGCGCCGGACGCCGGGGCTGCTGGGTGTTCCGCGAGAGCTTGCCGGGCGGCCTGCTGAACGCTCGCGGCGGGGTCGGCCGCCAGACGTTCGAGGAGCGCTCGCTGCTCGAGCTGGTCGGCGAGCCCCAGTACGAGGTCCGCCCGCAATTCGGCCGGGAGCTTTTCAGACACAATAAGCTCCGCCGCCACCCGCTTGGCGCCCGGCAACGCGCTGAGCGCGAGCGTGCGGGCAGCCTCGCGGTCGAGCTGCGCAAGACCGGAAACGGCGAGCTGCCGCAGCCGTTCGACGCTGAGCAGATCAGAATCGACAGGAATCAGCCGCAGCGACAATGCCCGCAGTTCCGGAGCGAGCTCGGCGTTTTCGAGCATCGCCAACAGGCGTCGTTGCTGAGCAGGGGCCGTGTTCTCTGGCTTCGCTTCCAGCCAGTCGAGCGCCGCCAAGGCCGCGAGCAACTCCTGCTCGCCAAGATCGGCGCGGCGCAGCAGTTGTTCGACATCGTCGCGGAGCGCCGTTCGCCGATCATCCGCCACCCACCGGAGGGCGAACACGCGGACCGCCACTTCGCGATCGACCAGAGCCCGGTGCAAGAGTTGGTCGAGCGATTGATCGTCGAGCGGCTTCGCGTCGCGGGCTTGCCAGCGGAGGGCCTCCAGCACTCCGAGGCGTTGCGGCCCCGTCGGCAAGTCTTGCCACGCCATCCTGGTCAGGTCTTTCTGCTGCCCGAGCCCCCACACGGCCGCCTGGCGAACGAACGGATCGGCATCGTCGAGCGCCGCGAGTTCCGGGCTGTTGCGCAGCTTGTCCGCGCGCCGCTGAGCAGCGCTCAGCGGCGGAAGCTGCCCCTCGGTCCCGCCTCCGCGCCACGAGAGTTTCCACACTCGCCCCGCGCGATGCACCGGATAACTGCGGTCCACCCAATCGGTGAAATACAACGCCTGGTCGGGCCCCACGGCAAAGTCGACCGGGCGGAAGTGCTGATCCCCCTGCACCACGATCGTGCGGCGGGCGCGAAACGAGGCGCCCTGCGGCTCGAGCTCGTAGCGTTCGATGCGGTTCTCGCCCCAGCTCGTCACCCACAGGCTGTCTCCCACGGCGACCACGTCGCAGGGGGCCTCGCCCGTGCCGGCGAGCATCGGCAGCGTGCCGGGCAGCTCGCCATTCCAAGCTTGCAGCGGATGCCGCCCGGAACGGCCGTAGCGAAACTGGTAGCCGTAGTCGCCCCCCTGCACGACGTGCAGCAACCGGCACGGGGGACTCTCATCGGGATCGTTGTCCACCGTGTACATGCGGCCGGCCGGATCGAAGCAGACGCCGAACGGATTCCAGAAGCCGGTGGCCAGCCGCGAAAGTTCGCGGCCGTCGGCAGTGCAACTGAAAATGTTGCCCCCTTCGCCGCCGCCGCGCAGCCGGCGGCCGTCTTGCCCCACCAGTTCATAGGGCTCGCCAATGTTTTCGCCGAGTCCAAAGTGCAGCCGCCCCTGGGCATCGAAGACCATGCCAGCCAGGCCGTTGTGCGGGTAGTCTCCAGGCGTTTCCAGCCGCACCACGTCTTCGTGCTCTTCGGCCTTCCCGTCGCCATCGCGGTCTCGAATCCGGAAGATCTGTGCGCGCGTGGCGGCGTAAATCCAGCCGTTGGGGCCGGCGGCCAGTCCCATGGTGGCGTCCGTCCCCTCGAAGAACGTGCGCGTGCTTTCGGCCCGCCCATCGCCATCGGCGTCTTCCAGGAGGAGGATGCGATCCTTGGCCGGTCCCTCGTAGCCCTCGGGGCGGAAGTGCGTGTGGCACTCGATCACCAGCAGCCGCCCGCGCGCGTCGAAGGCGATGCCTGTCGGCGTGACGATCTGAGGGTGCGCGGCCACGAGCGTCAGCTCGAGCCGCGGGTCGAGCACTTCGGGCTCGGCGGCTGGCAACTCCCCGGCGCTCAGGACTGTCAGCAGGGCAATAACCAGCGAGCCGACCGGGCCGGTCTGACAAGGGAGCATGAAGGCAGTCATGGAGTTGAGCGCGGAGGATGAGGGGCAGGTCTGGCGAATGTCGTCGATTTTCGCGGCGCTTGCAAGTTTCCAGGGCAATTCTTGCCATTTTGCTCGGAGGCTGGTCAACTTGCGATCAACCGCGCCCGGCTTCTCCGATTCTCCCGCCTGGTAGTCCTTTCTCATGTGTCGCACGAAAACTCGCGTCGCTCTGCTTGGCTGGACCGCGTTCGTCGTCGCTGTGGCGTGCGCTTCCTTGGCACGGTCCGAGGAAGCTGCCTACGATCTGGTGCTGCGCGGCGGCCGAATCGTCGACGGCAGCGGCAATCCTTGGTTCTACGGGGACGTAGCCATTCGCGGCGACCGCATCGTCGCGATCGGGCGCGTGCCGGTGGCGGCCGCGCTCCGCGAGATCGATGCGCGAGGGCTGATCGTCGCCCCAGGGTTCATCGACATCCACTCCCATTCCGACTACGTGCTGCTCGAAGACGGTCGGGCGCTCAGCAAGATTCATCAGGGGGTGACGACCGAGGTGCTGGGAGAAGGGACGTCGGCGGCGCCCGTCAAGGGAAAGTTCGCCGCCCGCGGGGCCAGCACGGCGAGCGGCGCGCCGCAGTGGGCCACGCTGGGCGAATACTTTCATGCCCTCGAGCAGGGCCAGACTTCGGTGAACGTGGCTACCTACGTGGGGCTTGATAACTTGTGGGAAGCGGTGATGGGGACCTCGCACGCCCGCCCCACTTCGGCGCAGCGCGAGGAGATGAAGGCGCTGCTCGACGAAGCGCTGGCCGACGGGGCCTTCGGCCTATCGACCATGCTGGCCATGCCGCCGGGCTCGCTGACCACCACCGACGATCTGGTCGACCTCTGCCAGGTCGTCGCCCGGCACGGGGGCATCTACTCGAGCCACATCCGCAACGAGGGAACAGGGGTCCGCGCGGCGGTTGAGGAGGCGATCAGCATCGGTGAACGGGCTCGTGTGCCGGTCGACATCATTCATTTGAAGATTGCCGACGAAAAGCTATGGGGGCGGATGGGGGAGCTCGTGGCCTTGATTGACGCCGCTCGCGAGCGCGGCGTGAACGTGCAGGCTCACGTTTATCCCTACACGCGCGGCAGCAACGACCTGGCGAGCATCATTCCTCCCTGGGGCCACGAGGGAGGAACCGCAAAGATGCTGGAACGCCTCGCCGACGCCACGCAAAGGGCCGCGCTCGAGCGCGACATCGAACAGGGCCTCGACGGCTGGTACAACCACTACACGGCCGTCGGCCGCGATTGGAGCCGCATGCTCGTGGCGGGCAAGGGGCCTTACGAGGGCCTGACGATGGACCGGGTGATCGCGCTCGAAACGCAGAAGAGACCGCGCGAACCGCTCGACGTCTTGTTCGACCTGCTCATCGAGAGCGGCGGCTCGATCCCCACCGTCTACGCGCACCACACCGAAAGCGACATGCGGCTCGCGCTCGTGCAGCCTTGGTGCTCGGTCGGCTCCGACGGCTCGGCCCTCGCCGTCACCGGGCCGCTGAAACGGGGCAATCCTCACCCGCGCAGCTTCGGCACGTTTCCGCGCGTGCTGGGAGTCTACGTCCGCGACGACCAGACGCTGCGGTTGGAAGACGCCGTGCGGAAGATGACCTCGCTCAACGCTTCCAAGATCGGCCTGCGCGATCGGGGCCTACTGCGGCTGGGCGCCTTTGCCGATCTCACGCTGTTCGCGCCCGACCGCGTGCGCGACCAAGCGACGTACACGGCCCCGTTCGCCTACAACGAAGGGATTGAGTATGTGATCGTGAACGGCGTCGTCGTGTTGGCAAAGGGAGAACACACCGGCGCGAAGCCCGGCAGGGTGCTGCGGCGGGGAACTTGAAGCCAACGGGACGACACCGCTCCCTTGGTCCGCACTGCGGACCCTACGTTGGGTTCGCTATGCGGACCAATCCTACTCCGGCAGCGGAACCTGCTCGGGGCCCATCAAGTAGGCGAACAGGTCCTGCACCTCTTTCTCCGAGAGGTTTTGCAGCAGCCCATCCGGCATCAGCGAGGCGTCGGAGTTCCGGCGCGATTCGATTTCGTCGAGCGGGATCACGATCCGTACGGTGGCCGTTTGCACCGCCAGGGCCCGCTCTCCTTCGGCCGACGGCAACCCCGTCACCACGCGGCCGTCGGTTGTGGCGATCACCTGCAATTGGTAGTCGCGCGAGATGGCTGCGCTGGGGTCGATGAGGTTTTCGAGCAGGTAGTCGACGCTCGTGCGTTGCGCTCCCGTGATGTCGGGGCCGATCGCCCCGCCTGCGTCGAAGAGGCGATGGCAGTTGGCGCAGGCTTGGACGAAGACCTTGCGGCCGGCCGAGGCGTCGGCCGAGCGGAGCGCCGTCGGCGAGAGCAGACGCTTGGTCTGGCCGATGACCTTGGCCTTCTCGGCGCTCGTCTCGCGCACCGGGCCCCACAACTCGTCGACGCGGGCGCGGACTGTGCTGCTGCCCAGACTGCGCAATTGCCGGGCCGTATAGGCGGTCACCTCGCTGCGCGGGATTCGCCCTGCTTCGATCGCCGACAGCGACTCGAGCGCCCACGTCGGCCGCGCGGCCAGCGTCTGCAGGGCGTCCTGGCGGGCGTCGGCGTCGAACGAACTGAAGCTCGCGAGAATCGCCTGAGCGGTTCCAGGGTGATCGTAGGCTGCGAGCCCGCGGAGGGCCGACCGCCGCACCGCGGGCGTGTTCAAGAGGTCCAGCAACAGCGGCGGCAGGTCGGCCGTTCGTTTGGCCACAAGCGCCTCGATCACGCGATTGCGCTCGGCGGCGTCCGCGCGCGGGTCTTTGGCCAGCCTCCGGAGCGACTCCAAGGCAACGGGGTCGTCGAACACGAGCGCGAGCCGCTGGGCCAGCGAGCGCACGGCTGCGTCGTTCGACGCCTGAAGCTTTTCGTAGGCGGCCGGCCAAACGCTCGGCATGGCTGCACTACGCACCCCGGCTAGCCCGAGCAAGGCGCCGTCGAGCACATCATGCTGCACGTCGCCGGCAGCGGTGTTTGCTAAGAGCTTCGCGATTGACTCGAGCGCGCCGCGCTCCGCCGGCAGCGAAGCCGCGCGACGCGCGATGTGCCGCCGCAAGAGAGGAATCCGCGCGGCGCCGGCCAGGGCCGCGAACCGCGGCAGGTCGTGCTCCACGAGCGGCTCGAGGCCATACCAAGTAAGCAGCGGCACGTTGGCGTCGCTCGACAAATCGCTGCGGCCCGCAAGCGCAGCCGCCAAGTCCCAGCGCTGCTCGGGAATGAGCTGCTGCAACGCGCTCGCGCAGTGCAAAACAACGAACGCCGAGGAGTCGCTCTTCGCCATTTCCGTCAGACGGCCCAGGACCGGCGCCGGCGGATCGCGATCTTCCGTCACTAATCGCACGGCCCAAGCGCGTACGTATTCACTGTGGTTATCGAGCAAGCGCGTGAGAAGCGAATCGTCGGCCGCGCCGATCGCGTGCAGCGCCCAAAGCGCGCGCAACTTGCGGTCGACCGCGGGGTTTCCTTCGAGCATTTCCAACAACGCGTTCTTCACCTCGATCAGATCCGCGCCCGCCGCGGCCCGCTCCTGCAGCAGCCGGCGGGCATGCCGCACGTGCCAATCATTGCGGTGGAGCTGGAGAGCAACCAATTCGAGATCGCTCAATTGCGCCAGATCAACGTTCGTCGCGGCCGGCGTGCCAAAGCTGATCTTGAAGATCCGTCCCGTGCCGCGCTGCGTGTTCACCATGCTGTGGCACTCGCCCGTGTCCGACCAGTCGCTGGCGAAGACGGCCCCGTCGGGCCCAGTTTGTAGCCCCACGCCCATGTACCAGGAGTCTAGGGCGCGCATCAAATCGGGGCCGTGCGAAGCGATATATCCTGAACCCGCCCGCCGCAACAAATCGTTGTTGATGCGGCGGCCATGGATGTTGTGCATGAACACGGTGTTGCGATAGCGCTCGGGCCAGTTGTCGCCCAAGTAGACGAGCGTGCCGCAGTGGGCATGTCCGCCGCCGGCCGCGTCTTCGCCAGAAGTGCCCAGCCCTTCGCGAACGCCGTTCCGCCCGATGAAATGCCGGTGGTCGGCGATCGTGGGAATCCGCTCGTAGGCATAGCGGCTCGAGTCGCGGTTCCGCCACGGCTCGTAATGAGCGCCTTGAATCACGTGGAACAGATGCGGGTCGACGCAATTGCAGACGAACCCTTGGCCGTAGTCGTCCCAGTCGATGCCCCAGGGGTTCGTCGTGCCGTCGGCAAAGGGCTCCCACTCGTGCCGCACCGGATGATACCGGTAGACTCCACCATCGAAACGCACGCGCTGCGATTCCGGCGTGCCGGGCTTGCCCAACAGCGACCAGTTCGTGCGGCCGTGGGTTCCGTAGAGCCAGCCGTCGGGCCCCCAGGCGAAGCCGTTCGCCAGGTTGTGGGCATTGGCGTGCGTGCCGAAGCCGTCGAGCAGCACCACCGGCGCGCCGTCAGGCTTGTCGTCGGCATTGCGGTCGGGAATGAACAATAGATTCGGCGGCGACATGACCCACGCGCCGCCAAAGCCCACTTCGATGCCGGTGACGTATTCGAGCCCCTCGCAAAACACGGTCCGCCGGTCGAATCGGCCGTCGCCGTCGTCATCGGCGAAGATGAGAATGCGGTCGCGCGCGGGTCCGCGCAACGGGTAGTTGTGCGCCTCGGCCACCCACAGCCGGCCGCGATCGTCGATGCAGAAGCCGACGGGCTGCACGACGTCGGGCTCGCCGGCGAACAGCGTGACGCGGAACCCCTCCGGCACGACCATCGTTCGGGCGGCCTCGGCGGGAGCGAGCGGCTGGGCCGTCTGCTGCTCCTGCCCAGCCACCGATCGCGCGCCCAGGGCGAGCACGACGAGCGAACCCGTAGCTAGCCAGTTGCTGCGCGAGGACATGGGCGATCCGTAGGCGGAAATCACCGCGAAAGCAGCAGGACGTCCTCTGCTGGGCTTTGCAACCGCGGTGTCAGCCCCATTGTAGTTGGCGGCGGAAGCGAACGAACAGCACCAAGCGCTAGATCCGCGTGACCCGCAAATGCCCGTCGAAATGGGCCGTCGCCAAGCGGTGGCCGTCGGCGTGCAGATCGAGATCGCGGGTCAAGTGCGGCAACTTGAAGGCGCTGAACTCCGTGGCCTCGTCCGGCTTCCAGAAGAGCAGATAGCCGCCGCTCGAGCCCCCCATTCCGGCGACGATGTATCCATCGCGATGGTACATCGCCCGCCAGACCACGCCCTTCAGCTTCTCCTTGGTCGTATGGGTCGGCAGGGCCTTGCCCGACTCCCACTCGAACTCGACGAGCAGCGGCTCGTGCACGGCGCCGAGCGGATTGCTCGCTTCGTGCAGGCCGCCTCCTAGAAGCCGGTTGCCTGCGGGGTTGAGGGCCAGCGTGCGGACGCCGCCGAAGTCGACCGCCTGGCCGCCGTTGTAGCTCCAGAGCGGCGCGGCGTCGAAGCGGCGCAGTTCTTTGCCGGCGGCCAGATCCCACTGCACGATCGCGCCGGCCAGGTCGCCGCTGAGCAAGAACTTGCCGGAGGGATGGAACATCAGGCTGTAAACATGCTTGGCGTGCCCCGGCAGTTCGCGCTCGAGCGCGCCGTCGGAGAGCCGCCAGAGGCGGACGACAAGATCATTGCCGGCGGTCGCAACGAGAGTTTCATCGGGGCTGACCGCCAATGCCCTAATCCAGCCCTGATGCGCGGCGATCCGCCGCTCGGGCGCCGGTTTTTCGGCGGCCGTGGGCCAGAAGATCAACTGACCGTCGCAGCCGCCCGTGAGCAGCGTCTCTCCGTGGTTGGCGAAGCCGAGCGCATGGACCCAACTCTCGTGGGCCGCCAGCGGCGTGACCGCGCCGCTCGCCAGGTCCCAGCGCTGCACGCTGTTGTCTTGCGCGCCGGCGAACACGAACCGCCCCGCGGGATCGAAGCGGCAGGAGACCAGCGGGCTGCCATGGGTCCAGTCCGACACGATCTCCGGTTTCGTGGGGTCGGTCGGCGGCGCGGACGTGGCGGGAGGCGCTTCGCTCATGCCAACAGCTCCGAGATCGGCGCCGCCGCCGGATCGGCCAAAGGCATCTTGCGGCCGCCGATGTCGAAGTTCTCACGCGAGTCGAGTCCGAGCGCAGTCAGGTACGTGTGGAAGAGCTGGCCATGGTCGACCTGATGGTCGGTCACTTCGGTGCCGCGGTCGTTCGTCTTGCCGAAGGCGCCCCCCACCTGAATGCCGGCGCCCCCCAGCACGACCGACCAGGCCTTGCTCCAGTGATCGCGGCCATAGTACTGGTTGATGTTGGGCGTGCGGCCGAATTCCGACATCACGACGACGAGCGTGTGCTCGAGCAGGCCGCGATCGGCCAGGTCGGCCACGAGCGTGGCGAACGGGCCGTCGAACTCGCCCAGTTGCTCGACGTGGAAGTTGAAGTTTTCGTTGTGCGTGTCGTAGTTGCTGTGCGACACCTGCACGAAGGTGACGCCCGCCTCGAGCAGCCGCCGCGCGAGCAGGCAATGGCGGCCAAAGTCGTGGCGGCCATAACGGTCTTGTTCGGCCGCCGGTTCGCGCGCCACGTCGAACAAGTCGCGCCGCTGCATGAGCTGCGCTGCCTGCTCGTAGGAATAGGTGTAGGCGTCGGTCTCGGCCGTACGGCGACGGCGGGCGAAGTGGTCGTTCGCCTGCTTGCGCAGGGCGTCGCGGCGGGACGCCATAGCTTCGCTGAGGGACTCGGGCCGCGCCGAATTCTGCGGCGGGTTGCCGCCCCCCAGCACCACGCTGGCATAGCGAGGACCCAGGTACGCGGCGTCGCTCGACGTGCCGCCGCCACCGCCAGGGGTGATGTGTACGTGGCCGGGCAGGGCCGATTCGGCCGGCGTGATCGCCCGCGCCGCGACCGCGCCCAAGTGGGGATAGTCGAAGCCCGGCATCTCGCGGCGCCCCTTTTCCATCAGGTAGCGCCCCTTGCCGTGGTCGTCTTCGCTGGTGTTCAGCCCACGCACGATGTTCAGCCGGTGCATTTGCCCGGCCGTCTTCGGCAGCAGGTCGCTGATGTGAACCCCTGGCACCGAGGTGGGAATCGAGCGGCAGGGCCCGCCGGTGTCGGCGCCTGGCTTGGGGTCCCAGCTCTCGAGCTGGCTCAGTCCTCCTGACATGAAGATGCACAGGACGCGCTTTTGCTGCTGATGCAGTCCGTGCGCCAACGAATGCGGCAGGCCGCTCCCCAAGCCCAGCGCCGTTGCGCCCAGGCCGCCCACGAGCTGGCCCAGAAACGTGCGGCGCGCCACCAGGTGCGAGGCGTTTCGACAGGCGTAGTCACAGTTCATGGCCAAACCTCCTTGGCACGGAGAGTCGGTTGCAGGCGTTAATGGTTGAAGCGAAACTCGCTGGAGCTCAGCAGCGCCCAGATTAATTCTTGAATGGCCGCCGCTCGGTCTTGCGTGCGGCTCGCCAGGTGTTGCTCGACGAGTTGCAGCTCGTCCGGCTTCGGTCGACGAACCAAGACCGTGAGATACAACTCCTCCGCCAGGCGATCGGGCGCTTCGAGGGCTGCCAAGCGCGCCGTCAGTGTTTCGCCGCCGGCGGCCAGCCAGCTCGTGAGGGAGCCGCCGTTCTCGACGAAGAGCGCCTGCTGCACCGTGGCCTGAAAATCTTGCGGCGGTGCGCCTGGCGAGCTGCCAAAGGCCGCTACGAACTCCTGCACCGGCCCCTGGAGCCGCTCGTGGACTTTGTTCTCGACGAGTGTCGCTCGGTCCGCCGGCGGCGGAGGCGGGGTCGGCGCTTGGGGCTGCTGCCCTTCAGCAGTGGCCGGCATGGGCTGCGCCGCAGCCGGTTTGTCGAGCTCCGCTTCCACCGCCGCCTGATTCGAACTCACCACGCCCAGGGCTTGCATCGCGGACCAGGCCAGCGGTTCGGGCGGGATGGCCTTGAGCGGGCCGAGCGCCAAATGCACGGCCCAGAAGTCGCTTAGCTCGACGAACCGGCTCTGGGCTTCCGTTTCGGCAGCGGCCAGTTTCTGCTGCGCCGCAGCAATTTGCTCGCTAGCGCCCTGCAGGCGAGACTGGCTAGCGGCCAGCGCGGCCTCGGCGGTTGCCACGTCTTGTTGCGACTGCGCGAGCTCCGCTTGCCGGGCCTCGAGCGCCGTCTGGCGTTCTTGCGCCGCGGCGGCGCGGGTGGAAACAGCCGCCGCGAGTTCGGCCTGCTTGCGCGCGAGCTGCTCGCCGGCGTGCCTGAGGCCCAAGTCGTCGGCGAATTTTGCCGCGACGCCGGCCACCTGTTGGGCCGCGGCGGAGACCTGAGTCGCAAGGGCCTCGTCGGCGGCGAGCGCCGTCCGCGATTCGGCGAGGGCAGCGTTCGCTTCGTCCACTGCCTGCTTGCGCTGGGCGGCCTGGTTTCGCGCGGCAGCCAGCGCTGTCTGGAATTGGTCGAACTGGGCTTGGAGGTTCGCGCGCTCCTGATCGAATGGAATCAACGCCTGCTGGCTCCGGGCGACTTCGTCCGCCGCACGGCGATAGGCAAGCTGCAGCCGGGCATGGTCGCGGCGGGCCGTCTGTCGCTGAGCGGCCGCTTTCGCCGCGTTCAGCTTTTGCTCCGCTTCCGCGGAGGGGGGCCGTTGTTCGTCGGCGGCCTGCCGCGCGGCGGCCAGCGCTGCGGCGGCGGGTTCGACCTGGGCGAGCGCTGGCGGCTCCTTCGCCGTCGCCTCGGCGGAGGCTTGTTCCCGCGTTTTCAATTGGCCGTCCAACTCGCCGACCTTGCGCGACAACTCATCCGCGCGGGCACGAAACTCGGCCGCAGCCTTGGCCAAAGCTTCGTCTTGGGCGAGTTTCGCCGCCGCTGCCTGCCCTGCGACGGCGGCTGCTTCGAGCGCCGCGGCGACCGGGCGCTGCGCTTCGAGTTCGGTCCGCGTTTGCGCAGCTTCGAGCACGGCTTTCTCGCGAGCGCCCGTGGCGTCGGCGGCTGCACGGCGGGCAGTGGCCAGTAGGCCCAACTGCTTGTGGAGGGCGTCGCTCGCAGCGCTGCGTCGCGCGACGACCTCTTGCACAGCGGCCGTCGCTTCTTTGGCGGCCGCTTCGCTGGCCGTTGCCTCGGCTTCAGCCGCCGCCAGCGCGGCCTCTAGTTCGGCGGCCGCCGGCGTGGGCACGAGCGTGGCGTCGCTCGTGCGCTGGTAGGCGCGCGACAAAATCAACTCGCGAAGGAACGCACGAAGATCGAACTGCTGAGCCGCGAGCCCTGCGGTCAGCAATTCCAGCAGCTCGGGATGGGAAGGCGGATTCTCGGAGTGGTCGAGATCGAGCGGTTGGATGAGGCCGCGGCCAAACAGGTGCGCCCACAGCCGGTTGGCCAGGTTGCGGTTGAATTGCCGGCTGTGGCCGCTAGCCACGGCCTCGGCCAGTAGCCGCCGACGACTTTGCTTGGGCACTCCGCGCACGCCATCAGCCGGCGCGACGACATACTCCTCGGCCTTGGCAGGAATTACCTCTTCGATCGGCTCCTCCCCCGGCAGACAAGGGGGCACGCTCTCGCCCGCATCGCCGGTGAACACCGATTTGTACGACGCCTCGCCGTCGGCCTTCTCGGCGTAGAACGGCAGGCTCTGTTTATCGGTAAAGAGGACGCCGCGCGTCAGCGTGGCGAACAGACCGTAGTACTCCGCCTGCGTGTAGTCGTCGACCAAGGGATGATCGTGGCACTGGGCGCATTGCAGGTCGCGACCGAAGAACAACCGGGCCACGTCGCGCGTCACCGCGTTGGGATCGGCGTCTCGATCGAGATAGAACCGCACCGCCGGGCGAACTCCCGCGGCGTCGCCGTCGGCGGCCAGAATCTCGGCCGCCAACTTGTGCAGCGGCTTGTTCGCCGCCAGCGATGCCCGCAGGAACTCCCGCCACTCGGTCGGTTCAATGTGCTTCTTCGGCCGGCGCTCCATCCACATGGCGTCGAGTACATACTGCATGTTCCGGGCGAAACGCGGGTGGGCGAGCAGCCGGTCGACCAAGGCCGCCCGCTTGTCGGGGGCCGCGTCGGCCAAGAACGCTTGGGTTTCCGCGAGCGTGGGGAGCGTGCCGTGCAGATCGAGATAGACGCGCCGCAGAAATTCGGCGTCGTCGGCCGGCGGCGCCGCCGGCCCCAGGGCAGACGCGTCCACCAGGGCGTCGATCTGATCGCGCAGGGCGGTGGCGGGTTGCGGCTCGTCGGCCCGCGCGAACCTGGCCGGCAGTCCCAGGACCACAGGCAGAGCCGAAAGAGCCAACAACAGGGCGTGACGGCGCGGCCGCATGAAACGCCTCGAGGGAACCAAGCCCCGCACTTTGTCAGGCGCGGTCTACCCAGCAACTTGGCGAATCAGCCAAGGAGTGGAGAAAACCGTCGCCCGGCGGGCAATGCGTGGCGAACTAAAGGTGGGAGGAATCTGGCGGGGTGCGCTCGCGGCCCGCAGCCGCCTCGAACGCATGGACCGAATTTGATGCGATGGTCGGCGGGGTGTCAAGCACCGCACGTACGCTAGAGGAGAACTGCGAGGCCCTCTGCGCGTTCGCGTCATAGTCGCAAAACGTTGCTGCAGCGGTATCATGGGCAAGAGGGGCCGATTGGGGCAGGAAGTTCCTTTTGCCTTGCAAGCCATCTGGATGATGAACGACCAATGTCGTGGTTTACGCGGAAAATCGCGGTCACCTTCATCGATGACTCCACCAACGAGACGATCGGTGTCGCCGAGCTAACGCCGGACAAGTTGCCCGAGACGTTCGAGAATCTGGACACGACGATGAATCTCCAAGGGGATGAGTGGTCGGTCGTATCCGCGTCTCCAACCACGCGCAAGCAGTATTCGGCCGCCAAGAGGCTGACGCTCCGGCTTCACCGGATCTTGAAGATCGACCCGAGCAAGATCCTTTTCAGCTTGGCTTCGATCTGCGATGCCATTCCGGGGTTGGGAACAACCCCGGTCTCAGAAGGCGACTACCAGTTAGCCGATGACGATTGGCGACAGGTAGAGTTCGTCGAGCGGAAGCTGGCGGCTGCTGCCGACGAGGAGATCGAAGGCATTCGCCGAATCCACGACGAAGCCAAAGTAGGGATCGGCTTTCGCGAGATTCATGTGCGAAAGACGCCAGAGCCTCCCATTGTCAGCTCGCTCGCGCTTGCCGACGTGGTGCAACTGCTTGAAGACGCCACGGGGCCGGCCGGCGTGACCTATCGTGGCTGTTCCACACGAATCGTCGACGGGTTTGCATTTGCGTTGCCTGAGGGCCCCGTTCTCTATGGCCTCGCTCCCGCTGGAAGGGTTCGCGTGCTGGCGTTGGACTGGGAGTCGATTGGGAAGTACGACATGCGGTCCGTCGAGCGTCTCAAGGACCTCGCTTGTCGCTACGAGCTTGACCTTGTTGACTGGTGTCGCTGCTGTCGAGCTAGTTGGGATGATCCACTCTTCAGTAGCGTGCTTGCCGGCAAAGGCGGCAACCGTTAGGTCAAATCGCCGGCGCCGAGCGCGTGTCCAAGGGGCGAGGTCAAAACTACAGCCTCACTCTGCATAACACTCCGCGCCCGATTAGAATGGCGTCGGGTCGAACGGTCGCGAGGTACGCATGCTCCCCTTCCTTCGCCGTCAAACGAACTACCTGGTGCTCGCGCACTGCGCGCTCGTCGGTTGGGCGTGGTTTGCGCCGCCGGTGACTGCAGCTTCGTTCGACGTTGAAATCGCGCCGCTGCTCGCGCGGCGCTGTTTGGAGTGCCACAACCCGGCGGACACGAAGGGGGGCCTTGACCTGACGAGCGCCGAAGGCGCCCTGGCCGGCGGCGACAGCGGGCCGGCCCTGGTGCAGGGCAATCTCGAGGAGAGTTATCTCTGGGAGCGCATCGAACAGGACGAGATGCCGCCCAAGCATCCGCTCTCCCCCGCAGAGAAGGAGTTGCTCCGCCAGTGGATCGCAGCCGGTGGCGAATGGGGCAAGGCGCCCATCGATCGCTTCCGCTACACGAGCGACGCGCGGGCAGGCTACGACTGGTGGGCGCTGCGCCCGCTGAGCAGGCCAGCGCCCCCAGAGCAAGCTGTGCCCACCGGTTGGGAGCAGCCGATCGATCGATTTATCCTCGCGCGTCTAAGTGCGGCCGGGCTCTCGCCGTCTCCCCAGGCCGACCGGCGCACGCTCATTCGCCGGCTCTCGTTCGACCTGACCGGGCTGCCGCCCTCGCCTGAGGAAGTAAGCGCGTTCGAAAACGACGCCGATCCGGCGGCCTACGAGAATCTGGTCGATCGGCTGCTGGCGTCCCCGGCTTACGGCGAGCGCTGGGGACGGCATTGGCTCGATCTGGCCCGTTTCGGCGAAAGCCACGGCTTCGAATACGATGAGCCCCGCCGAAATGCCTGGCCGTATCGCGATTGGGTGATCGAGGCGTTCAACCGCGATCTGCCGTACGATGAGTTCGCCCGCCAGCAGATTGCTGGCGATGTGCTGCAACCCGACGACCCGGCCGCGATCACCGCGACCGGCTTCCTTGTCGCCGGACCTTATGACACGCCCGGCCAAAACCAACAAAGCGCGGCGATGAAGGCCGTAGTGCGGCAGGATGAACTGGAAGATCTGGTCGCTGCCGTTGGGCAGACCTTTCTCGGTCTCACGGTCAACTGTGCCCGCTGCCACGACCACAAGTTCGATCCGATCCGGCAGCAAGAATACTACCGATTGACGGCGGCCCTCGGCGGCGTGCGGCACGGCGAGCGCGACGTGACGCCGGCGGCCGAGCTGGCAGAGCATGCGCGCGGCGTCGCTAGCGTGCAGACACGATTGGAGGCCTCGCGGGCAGAACTGGCGGCGATTGAAGAACCGGTCAAATCAGCCCTGCTGAACGAGCGCGAGAGCAAACCTGCCGATCTGCCGGCGCCGATAGCCCGCTGGGACTTCGACCACGATTTGCAGGACCAGATTGGCGAACTGCACGCTACCGCGCAGGGAGGTGCGTCGCTCGAAAAGGGAAGTTTGCGCGTCGACAGCCGCGCAGCCTACGCGGCGACCGGGCCGCTGAAGCGAGATCTGCGCGCCAAAACGCTGGCCGCCTGGGTGCGGCTCGACGACTTGAACCAGCGCGGCGGCGCAGCCATTGGCGTGCAGACGCCGGACGGCCGCCTGTTCGACGCCCTCGTCTTCGGCGAACGCGAGCCAGGCCACTGGATGGCCGGAAGCGAAGGTTTTGCGCGCACCCAGCCGTTCGGCGGCGAGCCCGAAACCGAGGCCGTCCGCCGCGTCGTCCACGTGGCGATCGTCTACGGCGAAGACGGCGCGATCACCTGCTACCGCAACGGGCGCTCCTATGGGCAGCCCTATCAGAGCGGTCTGGCGACGTTTCCCGCAGGGCAGGCACAGGTCGTATTTGGGCTCCGCCATGCTCCCGTTGGCGAAGGCAAGCTGCTGGCCGCGGCCATCGAACAAGCAGAGCTCTACGACCGGGCCCTCTCGCCAGAAGAGGTCGCCGCGTCGGCCCACTTCGTTTCTGAAGAAGCGCTCGTCGAGCGACTCTCCCTCGCACAACGGGCCCGGCGCACCGAACTGCAAAGTCAAATCGTTGCGCTGCAAGCGCAGCTCGCGTCTCCGCCGCAGCGCATGACTTATGCCTGTGCACCGCGTCAGCCCGAACCCGCGCACGTGTTGCTCCGCGGCGATACGCGGACGCCCGGCGATGTTGTCTCGGCCGGCGCTTTGGCTGCGGTGGCCGGCCCGACCAGCGACTTCGGCCTGACCCCCGATGCCCCCGAGGGCCAAGGGCGGGCCGCGCTCGCCCGCTGGATCACCAACGCGGAAAACCCGCTCTTCGCGCGGGTCATCGTCAACCGCCTCTGGCATCACCACTTCGGCGGCGGGATCGTCGACACGCCCAATGACTTTGGCTTCAACGGCGGGCGGCCCTCGCATCCGGAACTGCTCGACTGGCTGGCCGCGGAGCTGATCGAGGGCGGCTGGCGCCTCAAGGCGCTGCACCGGCTGATCGTTACGTCGGCCGCCTATCAGCAAGTGTCGCTACCGCGGGCCGACGCGGCTCCCGTCGACGCTGGCAACCGGCTGTTGTGGCGGGCGCCGCTGCGGCGGCTCGAGGCCGAGGCGGTGCGCGACGCCGCGCTCGGCGTCGCCGGCCAACTCAACCCCCAGCGCGGCGGCCCCGGGTATCTCGACTATCAAGAGGTCAACCGGGCAGGATCGTGGTCATATCTGCCGACCGATTCGACGGACGAAAGCGCCCTAAGGCGCAGTGTCTATCGCACTTGGGCGCGCGGCGGCCGCAGCGGTCTGCTCGACACGTTCGATTGCCCCGATCCCTCGACGATCTCACCCCGGCGAGCCGTGACCACGACCCCCCTGCAAGCGCTCGCGCTCCTCAACAACGCGTTCATGCTGCGAATGGCCGAGCATTTCGCGGCGCGATTGGAGCAGGAGCGCCCCCGCGACCGCGCGGCGCAGCTCGAGCGGGCCTACCGCCTGTCCTACGGCCGCCCGCCCAGCGCCGACGAATTGGCCGCCGCCGAACAAGTGGCAAGCGAGCATGGCCTGGAGGCCTTTACCCGCGCCCTCCTCAACAGCAACGAGTTCCTCTATGTCGAGTGAGCGCATCGACCGCCGCGATTTCTTTTCCTGGGTCGGCGGAGGGCTGCAAGGCGCGGCGCTCGCCGGGCTGCTGGCGCGTGAGGGCGTAGTTCGCGCCGCCAGCATCGCCGGCGAAGCGCACGATCCGCCGCCGCATCTTGCGCCCAAGGCCAAGCGCGCGATCCATATCTGCCTGTGCGGCGCGCTGAGCCACATCGATTCGTTCGACTACAAGCCGCTGCTGGAGAAGTTGCATGGCAAACCGCTGCCCAGCTCGGAGAAGCCCGACGTCTTCTTCGGCCAAGTGGGCCTGCTCCGCAAGCACGACTGGAACTTCAAGCAGCGGGGGGAAAGCGGGCTGTGGGTGTCGGACTTGTTTCCGCACCTAGCCGAGGTCGCCGACGAGTTGACGGTGATCCGCTCGATGTACGCCGAAACCTCGAACCACACGCCGGCCACGTTCCAGCAGAACACCGGCTTTCGGCTGAATGGCTTTCCCGTGCTCGGCTCGTGGCTGTCGTACGGCCTGGGGAGCGAGACCGACGAGCTGCCGGCGTTCGTCGTCATTCCCGATGCCCGCGGCTATCCGGCCGGAGGCACGATCAACTGGACCAACGGCTTCTTGCCCGCCCGGCACCAAGGCGTGCCGTTTCGCAGCCAGGGTGCGGCAATCGACGATCTGTCGCCGGCCCAGCCGATCGCCGCCGACCGCGAGCAGGCCACGCGCAGGCTGCTGTTCGAGATGAACCGCCGCCACTTGGCCGAGCGCGGCGGCGAAGACGCCCTCGCCGCGCGGATCCGCAGCTACGAGTTGGCGGCCAAGATGCAACTCGCCGTGCCTGCGGTGTCTGACCCGGCGACCGAAACGGCCGCCACGCACGCGCTCTACGGCCTCGACCAGGCGGAGTCGGCCGATTTCGGCCGGGGCTGCCTGCTCGCGCGGCGGCTGCTCGAGCGCGGCGTGCGGTTCGTGCAACTATTCTCGGGGGGCTCGTTCGGTTCTCCACGGATCAACTGGGACGGCCACGAGGACATGCGCGAGAACCACGGCCGCGAAGCGCCGCGCATCGATCGCCCCGTGGCGGGCCTGCTCCGCGACCTCCGGCAGCGCGGCCTGCTCGACGACACGCTGGTGCTCTTCACCACCGAGTTCGGCCGCACCCCCTTCACGCAATCGGCTGCCGACGAGGTGGGCACGGGGCGCGACCACAACCAATACGGCTTCTCCGTCTGGCTCGCCGGCGCGGGGCTCAAACACGGCCTGGGTTATGGCCAAACCGACGACGTCGGCTACCAGGCAGTCGAGAACCGCACCCACTGGAACGATTTTCATGCCACGGTGCTCCACCTGCTGGGCATCGACCACGAGCGGCTGACCTATTACCACAACGGCATCGAGCGGCGGCTGACGAATGTGGCGGGGGATGTGATGGGCGGAATTCTGGCGTGAACCGCTGGTTCTCGTCATTTCTGCGCGAGCGTCCGCCGCGCCAAAAAAACTTGCCGCCCCGAAGACCGGATTGCAGTTCTGATTAAGGTCGGACTTTGATCAACGCGGGTGTTCGAGGTGAAAAATGGACATCAGCCAAATGATTCGCGTGCTAAGGTTGGCATTTGCCGCGCTCAGTCTCTTGGGGCTGACGGTCTGGGACTCGGTTGGCAGGGCAGCCGAGTTTAGGGGCATTGGGACGCTGCCAGGCAGCAAGCAGACCGAAGTCACGGGGATTTCGGCGGACGGCAGTGCGATGGTCGGCTACACCATTTCTGACCAAGAAGTCAGCCCCCGGGCTTACCTTTGGACCGATGCGGGCGGCATCGAGTCTCTCGGGTCGCTTTCCCCGAACAGGTTCTCCGCGGCGACCTCGATCTCGGCCGATGGAAAGGTGATTGTAGGCGGCTCGGCTAAAGTCGACACGCCAACGAATCACTCCGAAGCGTTTCGTTGGACGCGAGACGGAGGTATGGTCGCACTTGGCGAACTCCCCGGAGGCGAGATCGATAGCTCCGCCACGGGTGTCTCGGCCGATGGAAGCGTGGTCGTGGGTGTTTCGTCCGTCAAAGGCGGGTACGAGGCATTTCGGTGGACGGCTTCCGCCGGAATCGAAGGGCTCGGATGGCCGCGATGGTCGAACGTCAGTGCGGCCTATGGCGTGTCGGGGGACGGCCAGGCCATGCTTGCCCAAGACAATCACAATTACCTCGTCGGCGGGAATGCCTATTGGTCGTTTCTCGTCCGCGGATCAGAACCGATGCAACGCATCGAAAACCCTGACGGCGTTCGAGCCAACTTTGGGAAAGCGATTTCTGGCGACGGCAAGGTCGTCGTTGGTTCGAGCACTCGCATCGTCAACGATCAGGTGTTGGAAACCCCGTTCCGATGGACGCAGGAGACCGGATTGGTTGAGCTGGGCAATCCGGCGGGGGCCACCTGCTGCTCCCGCGCGCTCGATGTGTCAGCCGACGGCGCCCGGATCGTGGGCTCGACTTCGATTGCCGGCAAGGGCCACAGCTTTCTCTGGGACAAACTCCACGGATTCCGAGATTTGCAAACGTTGCTCGAGGCGGACGCCACAACGAAGGCCGCCGTGCAGGGTTGGCGCCTAGAAGCTGCCTACACGATTTCGGACGATGGAACCGTGGTCGCCGGCGCTGGGATTGATCCCGAGGGCCACCGCTCCGTTTGGCGAGCCGTGCTCGACGTGGAAACGCGTTAGCTGCTCGAGGGAGACGCGAACCTCGACGGCACAACGAACTTGGGCGACCAAGGGAACGACGAAAGTGGTAGGGCCATCCCCACGGTATTCGAGGTGGCCGGCCACCGGCGAACCCGCGGGCACGCTGGGCCAAACTTCACCCGTCCGGCAGCTTTGACGAGACTGTCGAGCGGTGTTTAGCTTGGAAATACGCTTCAGCCCGTCGGCGGGCTCTCGTTGTTGGCAGCCGCTTCCTTCATGGCCCGCGCCAGCCAGCGATCGAGCTGGTTGGCGAAGGCCTGGCGATTGCGGGCAGTGAAGCCGGAGGGGCCGTGCATCGTGCGGCCGGCGCCGCGCATCTCGTCGATGAGATTCCGCACGGCGTGCCGCTCGCCGACGTTGACGTCGGTGTACAGTTCGCCCCGCGGATCGAGGGCCTGAGCGCCTTTGCCGACGACCTCGGCCGCCAGCGGGATGTCGGCGGTGATCACGAGATCGCCGGGAGCGACCAACTCCACGATCCGCCGATCGGCCTCGTTCATGCCGCCGGGGACTAGCAGGGTGTGGATGCGTGGAGACCGCGGCGCTTGCAGGATTTGGTTCGCCACCAGAGTCACGTCGACCTGGCCCCGCTTCGAGGCGCGGTAGAGCAACTCCTTGATCTCGCCGGGACAGGCGTCTGCGTCGACCCAAATTTGCATGGCTGCTCCGCGGCGCCGTGGGTTAGGGACACGAACGTCTCACACGCCCACCGGCGTCCCCAACACCTCGAGAAACGCCCGCATCCACGCCGGGTGAGCGGTCCAGGCGGCCGCGGTCACCAGGTTGCCGTCGACGTGGGCGCTGTCCAGCCCGGGGCTAGGCTCGGCCCACTGGCCGCCGGCCACCTGCAACTCGGGCCGCACCGCGGGGTAGCCGCAGCAACTCTTGCCGCGGAGGACGTCGGCGGCAGCCAGAATTTGCGGGCCGTGGCAGATCGCCGCGATCGGCTTGCCGGCCGTGGCGAAGTGCTTCACCAGCGCAAGCACCTTAGGGTCGAGCCGCAGGTACTCAGGCGCCCGGCCGCCGGGAATCACCAGAGCGTCGTAGTCCTCCCCGCGGACCTGCTCGAAGGCGTAGTTCAGCCGAAAGTTGTGCCCGCGCTTCTCGGTGTAGGTCTGATCCCCCTCGAAGTCGTGGATCGCGGTGGCCACAGTCTGGCCCGCCTGCTTGCCAGGACACACGGTGTCAACGCGGTGGCCGACCATCAGCAGCATCTGGAAAGGGACCATGACCTCGTAGTCCTCCACGAAGTCGCCGACGAGCATCAGGATGCGTTTCTGGGGCATGATCAGAGCCGAGGGGACGGTGCGGAATGCGAACGCTGCGGCAATTGTCCGGCGACGCCGTAGGGTGCGTCAAGCGAAGCGCGGACGCACCATCCTCCCCCGCAATGCCTGTTGGTGCGTCTGCGCTTCGCTTGACGCACCCTACGCATGCCCTCGCTGCTGCGTCGGGTTGTCGGACTGCCGTGGGGCGAGTAGGGTAACGGGGGTGCCTTTTCTACTGTCTCAACGCGGCGCGACCATGCCTTCCAGCGACAACCAGAACGAGCTCATCGAGTTTCTCCGCG
This sequence comes from Pirellulales bacterium, assembly GCA_046349955.1. GTDB lineage: Bacteria > Planctomycetota > Planctomycetia > Pirellulales > JBGAPH01 > JBGAPH01. Next base: position 88,227 of record JAXMBI010000011.1, read on the forward strand.
GCGCGGGGCACTCGCCGGCCGACATCGAAAAGATCATGGCCCGGCTCGAGCGCTACGACTTCGAGACGCAGCACGACTCGATCATGGATTCGATCGGCAGCGGCTCGATCGACCTGGCGGCCATCATCAAGGAAGCGCTCGGCGAGAGCGAGTAGCGCCCATGACGCCTGCTGCGACCGCGCCGCGCTGGGAGCTTATCGACTTCGATCAAATCGCCGGCGTTCCCTGCCCCTGCGGCACGGCGCGGAGGGCGCTGGCCGACGCGGCCGATCTGCCGTTCACGCTCCATCGCACGCAGATCGAAGCGGATGCCCGCACGCACTACCATCGAGGGCTGACGGAGACCTATTTCGTGCTCGAGTGCGGTTGCGAGGCCGGCATGGAGCTCGATGGCGAAGCCGTGGCGCTGCGGCCTGGCCTGGCCGTCGTCATCCGTCCCGGCGTGCGGCATCGGGCGGTCGGGCAAATGACGGTGCTCATCTTCGTGACGCCGAAGTTCGACCCGGCGGACGAGTGGTTCGACTAGCGCGCCTCGACCCGCCAACCACCTCCCCGGCGAGCGGCCCGGCGTAAGCCGGCCGACAATTCCCCGCCGCGGACGCCAGCCAACTGGCGTATCGAGCCCCCGCCTGGCCCGCTAAAATGCCGTCATGCAATCGAATCTCACTTTGGTGGCCTATTGCGTCTTGGTCGCCGCCGCCTCGCTCGTCGGCGGCTGGGTCCCCTTCTGGACGCAGCTCACGCATGCCCGCATGCAAATGCTGATGAGCTTCGTGGCCGGCCTGATGCTGGGCGTGGCCCTGTTCCACATGCTGCCCCATGCCGTTGCCGAAGGGCTCTCGCTCGATCAGGCAATCTTGGGGCTCGTGGGCGGGCTCTTGGCCATGTTCTTCATGATTCGCTTCCTGCATTTCCATCAGCACGGCCCCGGCGGCACGGTGCCTGACTGCGAGGAGCACAGCCCGCACGAGCACCACACGCACGACCACCATCATCACGGCCACTCCCATGGCGACTCTTGCGCTCCGGCCAGCGTCCACCGCTTTAGCTGGCTCGGCATCGCCATTGGACTGGCGGTGCATACGTTTCTCGACGGCGTGGCGCTGGCAGCCAGCGTGGAATCCGAATCGGCGCATGGCGGCGTGCGCTCGGCCGGCCTGGGCACGCTCTTGGCCGTGGCCCTGCACAAGCCGCTGGATGCCATGTCGATCACCTGCCTGCTCTCGGCTGGCGGCTGGTCGGCCGGGTTCCGGCAAGCGGTGAACCTGGCGTTTGCCCTGGTCGTGCCGCTGGGGGCGGCCGGATTCTATCTGGGCACGTCGCTCGTGCCCGTCGATCAGCACCTCGTGGTTGGCTGGGCGTTGGCGTTCTCGGCCGGCATGTTTCTCTGCATTTCGCTGGGCGACCTGCTTCCCGAGGTCGAGTTCCACGCGCACGACCGCACCAAGCTCTCTTTCTTGCTTGTCCTTGGCCTCGCCGCCGCCTATGCCATCGGCCTGCTCGAAGGGCCTAATCATGGCCACGATCACGGCCACGGCGCGAACGCACACGAAGCCCATGATCATGGGCACAAGTAAGTGGCACGGGCTTCTAGGCTGTGCTGCCCGCAGCCGAGGAACGCCGTGAACACCGAGCGGCTGGTCGAGCAGTTTGTCGCCCGGACCCTTCCCAAGTCGGAGTGGACGCATCATGCCCATTTGCAGGTGGGCCTCTGGCACGTGCTCGAGCATGGCCCCGACGATGCGTTGCGGCTGCTGCGGGGACGAATTCGCGCCTACAACGAAGCGACCGGCGGCGTGAACTCCGACCAGAGCGGCTATCACGAAACGATCACGCGGTTCTACGTGCAGCGGATCGCTTGGTTTCTCCGTCAACGCGACGCCGCTGCGCCGATCGACGAGTTGGCAGAAGCCTTGATTGCCGAGCTAGGCGACAAACGGCTGCTGCGCGAATTCTACTCACGGGAACGGTTCGAATCGGCGGCGGCGCGGCGCGAATGGGTCGAGCCCGACCTACGTCCGCTCGAGTAGTCTTGCGCGAGGTGGACGACCAGCCCCTTCCCTCTCGCCGGCGGATCGCAATAATGGCCACGCCTCGGTCGCCCGACCCTCGGCGGCGGGCCTTGGATTCTCCGGCATAGGCGAAAGGCTGCTCTGCAATGGAATACCGTCAACTGGGGCGCTCGGGCTTCAAGGTTCCCGCTCTGACTCTGGGCACCGGCACCTTCGGCGGCGAAGGGGAACTGTTCAAGGCCTGGGGCCAAACCGACGTCGCCGAGGCCACGCGTCTGGTCGACGTTTGCCTCGAGGCAGGGCTCACGATGTTCGATTCGGCCGACATCTACTCGGCCGGCGCGGCTGAGGAGATTCTGGGCCAGGCCATCAAGGGGCGCCGCAACCAGGTGTTGATCTCGACCAAGGCCACGTTCCGCTCCGGCAAAGGGCCAAACGACGTCGGCTCCTCGCGCTATCACTTGCTCGATGCGGTCCACGGCTGCCTGCGCCGCTTGCAGGTCGAAACGATCGACCTGTTCCAGCTCCATGCCTTCGACGCGCTGACGCCGGTCGAGGAGGCGCTCGACACGCTCGATGGTCTGGTCCGTGCCGGCAAGATTCGCTACCTCGGCTGCTCGAACTTTTCTGGCTGGCACCTGATGAAGTCGCTGGCCGCCTCCGAGCGGTTGGGGCTCGAGCGCTATGCGGCCCACCAGGCGTACTATTCGCTCATCGGCCGCGACTACGAGTGGGAACTGATGCCGCTGGCGCTCGATCAGGGCGTGGGCACGGTCGTCTGGAGCCCGCTCGGCTGGGGACGCCTGACCGGCAAGATCCGCCGCGGCCAGCCCCTGCCCGAGAACACGCGATTGCAAAGCCAAAAGAACCGCGACGTAGGGCCGCCCGTGCCGGATGAGCACGTCTATCGGGTGGTCGACGCCCTCGACGCCGTAGCCCGGGAGACGGGCAAGACCGTCCCGCAGATCGCCCTCAACTGGCTCCTACAGCGGCCCAGCGTGTCGACCGTGATCATCGGCGCCCGCAACGAGGAGCAGCTGAGGCAGAATTTGGGCGCAGTCGACTGGAAACTCACCCCCGAGCAAATCACGCGGCTCGACGAAGCGAGCAAAGTGACGCCGGCCTATCCGTATTGGCACCAGCGCGGGTTCGCCGAGCGGAATCCGCCGCCGGTTTGAGTGCGGGGATCGCGAGGTCCGCGCGGCGCCCACGTCAGGGGCCCTCACCCCCGGCCCCTCTCCCACCGGGAGAGGGGAGATCTGGCTCCCTCTCCCTGTGGGAGAGGGTTGGGGTGAGGGTCGGTGAAGTTTCGACCGCGGTCTAGGTCTCTACTTCGCCGCCCCGCCGACCACGGTAAAGTAACTGTTCACCACGCGGTCGAAGTAGTCTGGCCGCATCTCCAGCGACAAGCCGTTGTAGGTGCAGAAGTTCCGCACCTGATTCAAGAGATCCCGCGGATGGCAGCGGCGCAGCGCGCGGTTGCGGGGCCGATAGTGACGCTCGAGCAGGTGGTCGACGACCTCCTGCCGGCATTCGATGCCAAACGTCTGGGCGTAGAGTTCGAACAGGTAGTGAAACTCGGCAATGTCGGGATCGCCGATCTCGATCTTGTAGGGAATCCGCCGCAGGAACGCCTCGTCCACCAGGTCCTGCGGTTCCAAGTTCGTCGAGAAGATGATCAACTGCTCGAAGGGAATTTGAATCTTCTTGCCGGTGGCCAGGGTTAGGAAATCAATGCGGTTCTCGAGCGGAATGATCCAGCGGTTCAAGAGCTCGAGCGGCTCGATCCGCTGCCGGCCGAAGTCGTCGATCAGCAAACAGCCGCAGTTGCTCTTCATCTGCAGCGGGGCCTCGCTCACGTTGCTCCGCGGATCGTGGCGGATCTCCAGGCTGTCGAGCGTCAGCTCGCCGCCCACAATCACCGTGGGCCGCCGCACGCGCACCCAGCGGCGGTCGTAGTCCGCTGATTTGATGAAACTGGTCTTGGAGTTGCCGACCGGCTCGTGGTAGGCGGCGTCAAACACCTTGATGAACTGCCCGTCTTCCACAATCGTGTGCGGCACCATGATCTGCTGGCCAAAGCACGACGTGATCCGTTTGGCCAGGGTCGATTTGCCATTCCCCGGCTCGCCGTACAGGAACAAGCCAGCGCCCGAGTTCACCGCCGGGCCCAGGCTGTCGAACAACTCCGGGTTGACGGAAATTTCCGCGAACGCCTTCTCGAGTTGATGCCGCTTGGGGCTCTCGGCGCGAATCGTCTGCGCGTCGACCGAGAGCACGTACTCGGACAGAGACACCGGCGCCGCCCCCACGTAGGCGCAGGCGTCCATGGCAGCTTGCGCGCGAGCGCGGCCCTGGTCGGTCAGGGCGTAGACATAGTCGCCCAACTGCGCCGATCCCGTATGCACCAGAATCTGCCGAGTGCGCAAGCTGCGGAGCAAGTCTTCGAGGATGCCGAACGGCAGGCAGAGTTGATCGGCAATCTCGCGCCCCGTGACCGATCCGATCACCAGCACGTACTTAATCACGAGATTCTCGAGCAGCGTGGCGGTGAGCCCGGTCTCCTCGATGCTCTTGGGCTCGGCGGGGCGAAAGCTGTCGTCCGAGAGCAGCTCGGCGAGCAAACCTTCACGAACTTCGGCGGCGGCGGTGGCCATGGGCGCAGGTCCTTCCCGAGCAAACGCGCTATCCGGCACGACCCGAACGGCCGCACCACGGGCGCGGGAGCGCCTGCGCTGCAAGGGTAGGTCACGAAGCGGGCGCCGCGCGAACCCAAACTCGCGAGGAAATTCGCAAGAACTTGCGAAGAAAAGGGGTGGCTGAAGGGACTCGAACCCTCGACCCCCAGGACCACAACCTGGTGCTCTAACCAACTGAGCTACAGCCACCGTCGAACCGAAACCACACTATAGGGACCCTGCCCCGAGGGGTCAACGGAACGTTGTGCCCGCACCGCTTTTGGGTTTACCGTAGTCCTTGAGGAGTCGGACCGGCCTGTTCCCCGCAAGGTTCGCGGTTCCTGGCCTAAGGAGGCCTCCCCGCCCGACGCTAGCCGGCTACGATGTGCGGCGAGGGAACACGCGACGCCCCTCCCGGCCCTGCCGCCAGCGGGTTATTCTAAGAAACAGGCAAGGCCGGCTTCCGCGGCCGATTCAGGTGCGCGAGGCATGGCAACCGACGACGACCCTTTCGACCCTCACGAGTTCGGAGGGATCGCGCGCCTGTTCCCCTTGCCCAACCTCGTGTTGTTTCCCCACGTCGTGCAGCCGCTGCACATTTTCGAGCCCCGCTACCGAGCCCTGATGGAGGCCTCGCTGGCCACCGACCGCCTGATCACCATGGCCCTGCTCAAGCCGGGCTGGGAGCCCCACTACGAGGAGCGGCCCCCGCTCTACGACATGGTGTGCGTGGGCAAGATCACGGCGCATCATCGACTGCCTGACGGCCGTTACAATCTGCTGTTGGCCGGCGTGAGCCGGGCGCGAATCGTGCGCGAATTGCCTGCCGAAAGATTATTTCGCGAAGCTCGAGTCGAACTGTGCCACGACCGTCCGGTTGCCGAGGCGACCGTCAGCGCACGCCTGCAACGCTCGCTCCTCGAACGTTTCCGCGAGTTGCTCCCCAAGCTGCCCCAGATCCGCGAGCAACTCCTGCGGCTCTTGGACGACGAAATTCCTTTGGGGGCACTCACCGACATCGTCTCCTTTGCCCTGCGGCTCGCGCCCGAGCACAAGCAGGCATTGCTCGACGAGCTCGACGCCGAACGGCGGGCCGGCGCCCTGCTGGCCTTGCTCGATCGCAGTGCGGCAGGACGCGACGGCGCCGAACGGTTTCCACCTGACTTTAGCGCCAACTGAGCCTCGCCTCCCCTTAGGCCGCGCCGGGCGCCATCCCTATTCCCCTCGATTTGCTTCTGAAAAAGACGACAGCGCTCTATGAGTTGTGCCCACGACGACCAAGGTTCTTCTTCCGCAGGGGGCGCATCCCCCGTCGATCAGCCGCGCATCGAGCGGGCGGTCCGCGAGATTCTGGCCGCGATCGGCGAAAATCCCGATCGCGAGGGGCTGCGCGAAACGCCGGCCCGCGTGGCCCGCATGTACGCCGAACTGTTCAGCGGCCTGCACGACGACCCTCGCGTTCACCTCCGCAAGTTCTTCACGGAAAAGTACGACGAGGTCGTGCTTGTCAAGGACATCGCCTTTCACAGCATGTGCGAACATCATATGCTCCCCTTCATGGGCAAGGCCCACATCGGCTACATGCCGGCGGGGCGCGTCATCGGGCTCAGCAAGCTCGCCCGCGTGGTTGAAGGCGTGGCCCGCCGCCCGCAGGTGCAGGAGCGGATGACCGAAACGATCGCCGACATGCTGATGACCGAACTCGAAGCCAAAGGCGTGGCGGTGGTTATCGAAGCCACGCACTCTTGCATGACGATCCGCGGCGTCCGCAAGCCCGGCAGCCTCTGCGTCACGTCGGCGATGAAGGGCATCTTCCGCTCGAACCTCTCGAGCCGCTCGGAAATCATGACGCTGATTTACGGCGGGCGAGGGTAAGACTTTCCTTCTCAGCGCCAGCCCATGATATTCTTGATGAACTGCAATTCTGGCGCGAGCCCCCGGCCCGATCACATAGGATTTCCGCGGGTTCGCCGAGCGGCCCAAGCTCCCACCAGTCCGGCCATTCCGGCCAGCAGCGCCGAACTCGGTTCCGGTGTCGGATACAGCTTGACCTCGAACACCAGGTCCGAGGCGACCGTTTTGCCGTGGTTGCCGGCGTCGGCCACGATGCCGCCGAAGATGTAACCGATGGTCGTCGGCTCCGTGATCGCGTCGAGATCGAGCACCCCGTTCTGATAGGCGGCCAGCCCCGGCACGGCGAAGAACTCGGCGTTCGTGCCGAACCGCAGCACCTTGCCGCTGGGATCGGTGAGCAGCGGAAAGTCCTGCGACAGCAGATGCTGCGTGTAGTGGCCGTCGTCTGTCCGAATGACGTCGGTCATCTGATTGATGTACGGCATCTGGTCGTCCTGCGTCACGACGCCCGTTCCGCGGTCTATCGAGTCGAGGCTGATGCCGCCGAAGAGCAGCATGTGCATTGCCCCCTCCGCCGCCGAATACAAGCCCACGTTGGCCGACGTGTAGTTGTTCATCCCCTGCTTGAAGGTGTCGGCCGCCGTGGGATCGGCCATCGTCGGCTGTCCCTGGGCGTCGATCTCCACCGGCACGGTCCAGGCGCCGTCGGTCGGGGTGAACACGCCAGAGAGGGCCACCAGGCCCTCTTCCAATTTACCCCCCGAGCCTTGCGAGATGGTCGGCAGGACGTTCAGGTCGCGGCGGCGAAAGGCGTCGTTCTGGGCCGAGGTTGTCAGGTTCGCGATCGAGAGCGAAGAACCATCGTCAACGATGTCGAAGCTGCGCACTTGCTTCGTATAAATGCCGCTGGCGTAGGGGGAATAAGCGCGGTCGAAGTTCTGGCCAAACACCAGGTGCGCTCGGCCATCGATCTCCGAGAGGGCGCCCCCCGTGACCTGCAGGGCGGGATCGCTCGTTTGGCGAATATGTTCCGCCGCCGTGCCTGAGCCCCCCTTGACCCAGTCGACAAGCTCCGGAAGATCGAAGGCCGACAGCGTGTTGAGCGTGCGAAACTGGGTTTCCGTGCGGTCGTAGGTATATCCGCCGAGCAAATACAGCCGGTCGCCATCCTGATACGACTGGGCGTTGCTGGGCGTGAGCGTATCGACCTGAGCTTGCGTGAGCCCGGCGGAGGGATCTTCGAGCGAGCGATGCCAAGCCTGCTTGGTGACCGGGTCCACGACCCAAACCTCGCGGTTTTGCGAGCTCGGCGGAAAGGAGAAAAGGCCGGTGAAATCGAGGCTGCTGATGCTATGCATGCCGTTGGTGCGGCCGGCCACCAGCACCCACTGGCCGTTGTAGGTGGCACGGGCCGCGGAGTGAAGCGTCGGCAGCGCGGTGTCGCCAAAGTCGACGAGCGAAAGCTCGACGTCGAGGCCGCCGCCCAGCTCCACGGGGCTCATCGTCTCAGTTTGATGCTGAGCAATCGCCGGCGCGGCCGTCGCCAGCAGACAACAGCAGATCAGGGCCGCGCGGGCGGCCTGGCGAAATGTGAACGACATAGCCTGACTAATGGGGAGAGAGCGGGTCGCCAAAGCCCCGGTCGATTCGCGAACGCGATGGCTCTATCGTAGTTAACGATTCTGCCGGTGGCCACGACTTTGCCGGTTGTCGGTCCGCGGTGAACCCGACGAGACCGTCGAAGCCCCCGCCGAAATGCCTGCCCAGGCATTGTTTATCGCAACGAACCGCAAGACGAAAAAGTCCCCGGAACGCCCTTTCCATGCCCGGCGACCTCGTGACGAAGCGGTGCCCGCTGTGCGGGACTGACGACGGGCTCTCCGCCGTGCGAGGATCGGACGCGCGGGCATATTCTCTGTGTCCCGCCTGCCGGCTCGTCTTCGTGGATCCGCGGCACCACCTGTCAGCCGCCGACGAGGCGGCCCGCTACCGACTGCACCAGAACAGCCCGGAAGACGCGGGCTATGTGGCGTTCTTACGGCAGGCCATCGCCCCGATGCTGCCGCGGCTGACGCCGGGGATGCGCGGCCTCGACTATGGCTGCGGCCCGGGGCCCACGCTCTCGGTCCTGCTCACGGCCCACGGCCTACGCTGCGACGACTACGACCCGATCTTTCGTCCGATCGAGCTCGCGCCTCCTTACGATTTCATCTTCACCACGGAATGCGTGGAGCATTTCTTTCGACCGTGCGAGGAGTTTGCCCGGCTGCACGCGTTGCTACGGCCGGGAGGCTCGCTGGCGATCATGACGGAATGTTGGACCAATCTCGAGCAACTGCCCACGTGGTACTACATGGGAGATCCCACGCACGTGGCGTTCTACCACGACCAGACCTTTGACTACGTGTGCCGGGCGTTCGGCTTTGCACGATTGCCCCGCGAGAACCGCCGGGTGACGCTGCTCGAGCGCCGCTGACCCTGCGATCCTAGCGCAACGCGGCCCAAGCCAGGATGAGCGTGAAGCTGGCAAAGGCAACTGTCAGCACGTGATAGCCAGCCCGGAGCCAAGCGCTGGTGAGAAACGGTCGCGAGTCGAACACCGGCTGCAGGCAGAGCCGGATTCCCCAGAACGCGGCCGCGTAGCCGCAGAAGGCGCGGGCCAGCGCGCTCCCCTGGGCAAGCTCGTTCGAGCAACCCAGGCAGATCGTTCCCAGCGCAACGATCGAGAGCACGACGTAGCCGCCGTACACCCAAAAGAGCTGCCGCACCAAGGTGGGCAGCGGGGCCAGGGTTCGCCGCCACTCGAGTCGCCAGGGAACCAGCGCCGAAGCGAATAGCACACAGAACTGCGCCGCGCCCGTCCAAAAGATCCAACGACCCAGCTCGGCGTTCATGGCCGCACTCCCAGAGCTTGCAGGAGGGGAACGAAAACCTGCAACACGAAGGGCTGATGGAAGAGCAGGCCCACGGGCCCCAGAACCACCAGCGCCGTAAACGCTCGACGCCACGGTCCCTCCTTCCAACGCCGCTGCCGTTCAACGGCAATGCCCAAGGCTTGCAGCAGGAAGTACAGCGTAGGGCCGCCGTAGCCGGCGCCGGCCGGCAAGGAGATGACGAGTTCATGGATCAGCCCGCTGGCTAAGAACCCGACAAAGAGGGCGCCGCGCGCGCCCAGCGCCGGCTCGAGGGGGCGGAACAACAGCCGATGCGCGAGGTCGCGAAAGGCGCGATTCCAACGCCGCCCCCAGAACTCCGCCACGCTGCGGGCGGCGATGGGCCAGTCCATCAGCGGCGCCGCTCCTCGGCCCAAGCTCCGCCACAGACACGAGAGCACGTGGAACAGTCCGAAGTGGAGCGCGAGCACGCAGCCGATCATGCCCACCCAGCCCGCAAGCAGCGGCTGCGAGGGAGGCACGACTGGCGCCAACCACAGCACGAGGCCGAGGCCCAGCCCGAGCTTTGCGACCGCGAAAGACCATTCGTTCCAAGAAGGCTGCTGCACGCGGGCACAAGGAGACGCGAATTGAGCCGCGTCCATGCCGGGCCAAGCGAAGAGATAGGCCGGCTTCCTCCAATCGGCGGCAGGGCGCCCCGCGATCCGCCAAGAAACTGCCTTGAACAGCGCGTAGACCCCGATTGCCAGGCCGCCCATGACCTGCCAACCTTCTCCCAGCAAAACGGCGTTCATCGGCCGACGCCCGCGTGTTTGACCGTAGTCAACGGAATTGACCGGCAGCACGGGCTGCCGGACCGCTACGGAGACAACCGCAGGCCCGGCGGGAGATTCACCGGATCCGAGAAAAGCGTGTTGAGGCGCTGCACGAAGTCAGCGAGTTGCTGGGAGGCGAGCTTACACAAGTCGGCCGCTGCACTGCGAAAGTATGTTCGCGGCCACCTGGTTAGGGTTATAGCCGGCCGGCAAGCGGACCAAGGGTTTGCCGTACCGCTCGCAGAAGATCTTCACGTCGCCGTAGGAGTGGCTGGACCAGCGGATGGCGAGCACCACCACCGCCACGTCGGGACGCGCCACCGAGGGCTCGAACTTGTCGAGCGACTCGTGCTCGCGGGCTTCCACCCAGACCAGTTCCTCGAGATCGAAGGCGTTTTCCAGCGCCGCTTGCGAATGAGGCCGGCACTCGCCGCCGATCAGCACCATGCACTTGCCGCGCAGCAGACCGGCCACTTCCTGCACTTCGCGGCTCGGCTGCGAGGGCGCCGCCTCGGCCTCGGCCCCGGGGCGCTCGGCGAGGTAGCGATCGGCCTCGCGAAGCGCCAACTGAAAGCCCGCGGGCATCGGATCGAGTTCGGGCACGTCTTCGAGCACTGGCAGCAGCAACTCGCGCAGCTCGCGATTGCTGGGGGGCAGGCCGTCGGTCACCAGTTCGTCGACCGTGGTGGCGATGACCTCCCAATCATGCGCCGTGCCGGTTCCCGCCTGAAGGACCTTGAGGTGGTAGCGGATCCGCTTGAGGCGGGCCTGCTGCTTGCGCCCCTGGTCGCGCGAGCTCTGATACTTGCTGTGCAGGGCGTCGATGCGCGCCCGCACCTGCGGCCACGAGCCAGCGTCGGCCGGATCATCGACACGCATGTAGCGTTGGATGAAGATCTGCTGTTCCGACGCGGTGTTCTTCAGCCACTGATAGATGCGCGTCTGGTCGGAATCGTTGCCGCCGTCGATCACGTTGACGCTCGAGCGCAACGTCGACTGGGCCTCGGCCAGCAAATCGAGCGCTTGCTCGAAGCCGTCGCGCGGGCCGTCCGGCGCCTCGAGCAGATCGCGCACCAGCGCCACGCCGGCCGCCACCGTCTCGAAGCTGCCTGCCACGTCTTCGTAGGTGGCCAAGTTCGCCGGCATGGGGCCGCTGGGGTGGTTCATCCACAGAAAGCAATCGGGAATCGCCCGCGCGGTCTCGATGATCTCGCGATCCTTGGGCTCGATTTCCTCGTGATAGTCGGCGCCTTCATTGAGCCGGCGTCTGCGTTCGGCGGCCCAGCGCGCGCCGCGGGCCTTGAGCCGGCAGCGGTTTTCGATCAGCGGCAGATCCTCGTTCGTCACCGGCGTCCAGCGCGAGAGCGCAGGACGGATACGGGATGTGCCCGCGGAGCGGTCGCTCGAGGCGAAGCTGGAGTCGCGCTCGCCGGCCAGGTTCGCGCGCGGCGTCGAAACATACCGTTCGGTCGTATCGCCGGAAAAACCCGTGCGGACGCGGCCCAACGTGAGGGGCGGAAGGCGTTCGGGCTTGGGGGGCGCCGGGTGCGGCTCGTCGACGCCGTTCTCCGAAGGCGGCTCGGCCGACACCGGGGGCGCGGCCGCTTGCTCCGCCAAGATTTCCTCGGCGGGCGCCGCTGGGGCCGCCTGGTCGAGTTGAATGATGGCCTGGGCAAACTGCCGCAGACCTGTACGCAACGGTTCGTCTTCCAGCACCAGGGTCGCCAGCCGGGAGACAATCCCGCGCAGCGCCTGGACTACTTCATCGCTCATACCACGCTCGAGGTGACTCGGGACGCGCCCCACGGGAGAGCGCTCGCCGGTTTCTCGAGGAAACCTTGGCTACGCACGTCTTGCCCTTATTAGAGAATCGCCAGGGGCCTTCGTCCAGCACAATCCACCACGGGAAGGCCGCGCCGAGTCGGCAACGCGAGGGCCGGCCTTGACGGAAGGATGCAGCGGCCCTAACGTTGGAGATCATCAGGGCTTACTTGGGGAATGGTGTAACGGTAGCACGACTGGCTCTGGACCAGTTAGTCTAGGTTCGAATCCTAGTTCCCCAGCTCTCCTTGCTCTCTTGCAAGCAGAGCCACCAGCGCTTCTTGCCTCGCAGCGCTCGGCCGGTCCATCGCAGCACGTTTGCAGCTTGGCCCTTGACACATCGGGCGCAGACTTTTAGCATCGCACGTTTCCCACAAGCTCGTTAACTACTTGGCGAACGGCCCTTTGCGCGGCCTGTGCAGCCAACCTGGGTGCAACCGTCATGGCCGTACCGAAGCGACGTCAGTCGAATGCCCGCACCGGCAGCCGCCGGGCTCACGATCACAAGAAGCCGAAGCAGCTCACGTACTGCCCCAAGTGCAGCACGGCCCTGCCTACGCACGTGATCTGCCCCAATTGCGGCTTCTACATGGGCCGCACCATCGTGGAAGAGTCGGGCGAATAGCCTGCTCTCGGCAGCGGTTCCAGGGGGTGCGGGTCGGCGAAGCGGGGCTTGGTCCGGCGGCGTTGCTGCGCGTTTCGTCGGTGAAACTCGCGCCCCAGTCCCCAGCTTTCCCCGGAACCTAGAGCGAGTTGGTCGTGTCGCGGATCGCTTTCTTGTTTCCCGGACAGGGCGCCCAGTCGGTGGGGATGGGCCGCGCCGTGGCCGAGGCCTCGCCGGCGGCCCAAGGGCTGTTCGTTCGGGCCCAGGAAGTGCTTGGCTACGACCTGGGCCAGCTTTGCTTCTCGGGACCGGCCGAAGAACTCGACACCACGGTCCGCAGCCAGCCCGCGCTCTTCGTCAGCAGCCTCGCCGCGCTCGAGGGTTTGCGGCAAACCTCGCCCGACGTCGTCCTCTCCTGCGAGGCGGCGGCGGGACTGAGCCTTGGTGAATATCCGGCCCTGGTCTTCGCCGGGGTGATGAGCTTCGAAGACGGCCTGCGGCTCGTCCAGGAGCGCGGCGCCGCCATGCAGCAGGCCGCCGATGACCACCCCAGCGGCATGGTCAGCATCTTGGGGCTCGAACTCGCTCAGGTTGAGACGGTCTGCGAACAGGCTCGTGGCGGCGACACCCTGCAAATCGCCAACTACCTCTGCCCCGGAAACATCGTGATCTCGGGCTCCAATGCCGCTTGCGAACGGGCGGCGGCGGCGGCGGAAGCGGCCGGCGCCATGAAGACGGTGCCACTGCCGGTCGCCGGCGCTTTTCATACCCACATCATGGCTTCGGCCGTCGAGCGCTTGTCGGCCGCGCTGGCGCGGGTCGAGATGCGGCGACCGCAGATTCCAGTGGTGTCGAACGTCGACGGCAAGCCGCACGACGACCCCGAGGAAATTCGCGAGCTGCTCGTTAAGCAGTTGGTCAACCCGGTCCGCTGGGAAGACTCGATGCGGTATTTGTTGGCAGCGGGATTCACCCAGTTTTACGAGGTCGGTCCGGGCCGGGTCCTGAAGGGCCTGATGAAGCGGATCGATCGCAAGGCGGCCTGCGAAAGCGTGGCCTGTTAAAGACAATGGCACGAGCGAAGAACGAACCGAACGCCGCTCCGCTGAAGGTGGACCTGAGTGGTCAGGTGGCCCTGGTCACCGGGGCCTCCCGGGGCTTGGGCGAGGCGGTGGCCAAGGCCCTCGGGGCTAGCGGCGCCCGCGTGGTCTGCGTGGCCCGCAACGTGGAAAAGCTGGGCGACACGGTCGAGGCGATCATCGCCGCCGGCGGCGCCGCCGAGGCCTTTCCCTGCGACGTCACTTCGTCGGTCAGTGTCAACGAGCTGATCGAGAAGATCGAGGCCACGCTCGGCCGGCTTGACATCCTGGTCAACAACGCCGGCATCACCCGCGATACCTTGATTCCGCGGATGACCGACGAACAATGGGACGAAGTGATCAACACGAACCTGCGGGGGGCCTTCCTGTTCACCCGCGCCGCCAGCCGGCTGATGATGAGTCAGCGGTACGGCCGGATCATCAACATGGCCAGCGTGTCGGGGCTGATCGGCAATCCGGGCCAGGCCAACTACTCGGCCTCCAAGGCGGGGCTGATCGGCATGACCCGCACCGTGGCCCGGGAGCTGGCCAGCCGCAACGTAACGGTCAACGCCGTCGCCCCCGGGTTCATCGAGACCGAAATGACGGCCGCCCTGGGCCCCCTGGTGGTGGACGAGGTGAAAAAGCGGGTTCCGGCTAAGCGGCTGGGCACTCCGGCCGACATTGCCGCGGCCGTGCTGTTCCTCGCAAGTCGTGACGCCAGTTACCTTACCGGGCAGGTCATCACCGTCGACGGCGGCATGACCGCCTAGCCGGGCGCTGGCAGTAAAGCGTGCCGAGCCGGGGCCGCACATCGCCCTGGACAGCCCCAACCCGAGCCGCTATAAGTCTTGACCTGTCTTGCGGAATTGCTCTATCTTCTTCGATTTGAAGCGCTTTCAGGGCGGCGTCGCCCCGGAAGTTTGCAACCAACCCTGAAACGATGCGGCCCCGTGTGACGCTGGCCGCTGGCAAAGTACATGTGAGCAGGAGAGTTATGGCCGTGGCCTCCGTGAAAGATCGCGTGATCGACATTGTCTCCGAGCAGTTGGGCGTGGACCGGGAAAAGGTCTCGCCGGAGACGTCGTTCGTCAACGACCTCGGCGCCGACTCGCTCGACACCGTCGAGCTCGTCATGGAGCTCGAGGAAGAGTTCGACATCAACATCCCGGATGACGCGGCGGAAAAGATCCAAACCGTCGGTCAGGCCATCGAGTACATCGAAAAGGCCCAGGCTTAGATTAGCAGGCGCGCATGAAACGGCGGGTTGTCGTCACCGGACTTGGCGCCGTCACGTCGCTAAGCAATAAGCTGGAAGACCTTTGGTCGCGCATGCTGCGCGGCGAGAGCGGCATTCACGAGCTGCGGCTGTTCGATTCGCAAGACTTCAAAGTCCACTTCGGCGGCGAAGTCTACGATTGGAACACCGAAGGCTATTTGCCTCCCAAGGACAGCAACCGGCTCGATCGCTTTGCGCAGTTCGCCATGGTGGCGGGCATCGACGCCGTGAACGACTCGGGGCTCGACTTCGAGCGCGAAGACCCCTTCCGCTGCGGCGTCATCCTCGGCTCCGGCGTAGGCGGGCTGCACGAGATCGAAACCCAGGTCGAGCGGCTCCTGAGCAAGGGGCCCGACAAGGTTTCGGCGTTCACCATTCCCAAGCTCATGGTCAACGCGGCCAGCGGCCACGTTTCGATCCGCTACGGCCTCAAGGGGCCGAACGCAGCCGTAGCCACCGCCTGTGCAAGCGCCACCAACGCCATCGGCGACGCCTTCAAGACGATCCAATACGACGACGCCGACGTGATGATCACCGGCGGCTCCGAGGCCGCGATCACGCCGATGGGCATCAGCGCCTTCAGCAACATGCGGGCCCTCTCCACCCGCAATGATTCTCCGGCCCAGGCCAGCCGCCCCTTTGACCGGGGCCGCGATGGCTTCGTGCTCAGCGAAGGCGCGGGGTTGATCGTGCTCGAGGAGCTCGAGCACGCCAAACGCCGCGGCGCCCGCATCTATGCCGAGCTCGTGGGCTATGGCGCTAGCGGCGACGGCAACCACATCACCCAGCCCGACGAACATGGCACCGGCGCCGGCCGGGCGATGGAGCGGGCCCTGCACGACGCCGGGCTCACGCCCGAGGCGATCGACTACATCAACGCCCACGGCACCAGCACGCCGCTGGGGGACCAGGCCGAAACAACGGCCATCAAGCGCGTCTTCGGCCCGCATGCCAAGCAGGTGAGCGTTTCCAGCACCAAGAGCCAACTTGGCCACATGCTGGGGGCGAGCGGCGGGGTCGAATTGGTCTTTGCCACGCTGGCGATCCGCGACGGGCTGATCCCGCCGACGATCAACCTCGACGACCCCGATCCCGCGTGCGATCTCGACTACACGCCCCACAAGGCGCGGGAGCGCCGCGTGCGGGCCGCCATGTCGAACAGCTTCGGTTTCGGCGGACACAACGCCTCGGTCGTGGTGTCGGTGCTGCGCAACGGGCACGGCTAAGTGCCGCAAACACCGATCCGTAGCGGCAACTTTGAAGTTGCGCTTCCGGACCCGTGCCGCTCTCGGTTCTTCGCATGGGGCGCGCTGGCGGAATTCGCCGCCCGGCTCCGCGGGCACCCGGCTCTTGGCAGCGGTTACCGCGTTTTTCTGTCCCGATCGTCTTCCTGGTTTCGGCCGCCATCGCGGGCGTGGCGGATGCGGCCGAGTTCACTTTGGTTGTTGGTAGGCGTGACTTCGCTCAGGCGGCGCCGGTGCTTTGATCGTCGCCGCGGAAGGGCTGCCTGCGACGAACCTTCTCGCTAGGATGAAGTCTGCCTCCGCCAAAAGGCCGCCATGCTCAGTCTCAAGTCCCGCACTCCCGCTCGCTGGCTCGCCCAGGTCGAAACGCATCTCGACGAGGTGCTCATTGACCATGCGCACTGCGAGAAGAAGGCGGCCAGCGCCGCGATGAACCTGCTGTTCGCCTATGTCGACCAGGTCGACCTGGCGCGGGCGATGACCGAAATCGTGGTCGAGGAGCTCGAGCACTTCAACCGGGTGCTCGGTCTGCTCGAGGCGCGGGGCGTGCCCTTCCGCCGAATCAAGCCGAGCAACTACGGGCAGCAGTTGCACGCGCTGATTCGTCTGGAGGAGCCGGGCCGGGCCATCGACCGCCTGCTGGTGGCGGGGCTGATCGAAGCCCGCTCCTGCGAGCGGTTCGGCCTGCTGCGCGAGCATCTGCCGGATAAGACCTTGGCGAAGTTCTACGACGACCTGTTCGAGTCGGAGGCGCGGCACCATTCGACCTATGTGCAACTCGCCCGGAAGCTGGGCTCTGAGGAAGAGATTCGTGAACGGCTCGACGCCCTGGCGACCGCCGAGGCCGAGATCATCGAGCGCGGCGACCGGTTGCCGCGGATGCATAGTTAGCGAAGCAACCTCCAACGGATCAGAACACACTCCGTGTCAGACGATCCAACCCCGCGTGTGATGCGTACTACGGTGGGCCGCGGGGAGGCCAGGCCGCGGCGGTCGTCAAAGCGGGGGAGCTAGGCAATAAACGCTAGGCAGCGGCGATCGTCTACGGTATAACACGTAGCAGCGACTTTCGGCGTCGTTCCGACTTTTGCGCTCCAGGCCAAGAGTTGGGCCGCGCCGCCGAACAGCATCCAAACTGCGCGCCTCCCGCTGGCTCGGCGTGCGCTCTTCGAGCCGGAACAGTGCAAGGATCTCCGCATGCGACCTAGCTCACGAATCGGCGTGGGGATTGTGGCGGCTGCGCTCTCGACCGCCTGGACGTTGCCAGGCATGGCGCAAACCAAGCGGGCGGCCAGCGCCCCCAAGGCGCCAGCCGCGGAAGGGCCCAAGTCGTCGCCGGCCGCGATTCAGCAGTATCGCGCGGCGGTGGCCCTGCAGAACCGCGAGGTCCTCGACCTGGCGGTCGACGAATGGGCCAAGTTCCTCAAGGATCACGCGGCCGATCCGCTGGCCCCCAAGGCGCAACATTATTTTGGCGTCTGCCAGCTCAAGCTCGCCAAATACGCCGACGCCGAGCAGGCGTTCACCAAGGTCCTGACCGATCACCCCAAGTTCGAGCTGGCCGAAAGCGCCTGGCACTACTTGGGTCTAGCCCAGTACGACCGCGGTCGCTTTGCCGAGAAACCTGACGAGAAGAAGGCGGCCCTGGAACGCTCGGCCGAAACCTTCGCCAAGTTGGCCGCAGCCTACCCCGAAGGCCCGCACACGGCGCAGGCCTTGTTCCTCCGCGGCGAGAGCCAGTATCTGCTCGAGCGTCGCGACGAGGCGATCAAGAGCTACCGCGACCAACTCGAGAAGTTCCCCCGCGACGCTTCGCGGCCCGACGTGCTCTATGCCCTCGGCGTGGCCCAGCAAGAGTCGGGGCAGAACGACGCGGCTGCCGCCACCTTCGATGCCTTTTTGAAGGACTACGCCAAGCACAAGGATCAGGCCGACGTCGTGCTCCGCCGCGGCGATCTGCTGCTGGCCGCTGGCAAACCCAAGGAAGCCGCCGAGCGCTTTGCCGCTGCGGCCGCGGCCCCCGGCTTCGAACGCGGCGCGCAGGCGCTCTTGCGGCTTGGGGCGGCGCAGTTTCAACAGCAGCAATACCCGCAAGCGGCGGCGACGTATGCCAAGGTGGTGGAGAAGTTCCCCCAAGCGCCCGAAGCGGCGGCTGCCCGGCTGTCGGCCGGCAACAGCCTCTACCTGGCCGGCGACTACGGCAAGGCCCGGCAGTGGTTCGCCCAGGCCCTCTCGGCCGGCGGCGACGTGGCGGCCGAAGCCGCGCATTGGACGGCCCGCAGCTACTTGAAGGAAGGCAAGCCCGCCGAAGCGCTTGCCGCGGCCGACAAGGCGCTGGCCACGACCAAGAGCGGCCCGCACCACGTGAGCCTGCTGCTCGACCGGGCCGACGCCCTCTATGAGCAACCGGAGAAGCGCAAGGAAGCGGCGGCGCTGTTCTCCGAGATCGCCGCCAAGTACGCCGCTGACGCCCAAGCGCCCCAGGCGTTGTACATGGCGGGCTTCTCCGCGCTGGGAGCGAGCGACTATTCGACTGCCCGCGATTCGGCCGTGCAGTTCCTCGAGACGCACGCCAACCATTCGCTCGCCCCCGATGTGAACCTGGTGCTCGCTGAAGCGCAGCTTCAACTCCAGGAATACGACCGCGCAGCCGCGCTCTTCGACAAGCTGGCCAAGGCCAACCCCGAGCGCCCTGAGGCCGACGCCTGGAAGGTGCGCAGCGGCCTGGCGCTCTTCCTCGCCAAGAAGTATCCGCAAGCGATTGCGGCCCTCGAGGCCGTGCTGCCGAAGCTCAAATCCCCCGACGCCCAAGCCGAGGCCCACTACATCGTCGGCAGCGCGCTCGTGGAGCAAGGAGAGGCGGCGCCCGCGGCCGCCCAGCTCGAGGCGGCGCTCGCCGCCCAGCCCAAGGCCCGCCAGGCCGACGAGATTCTGCTCGCCCTGGCCCGCGCCCTGCGGCTCGACAACAAGCTGCCCGAGTCCGCGGCGGCCGCGCAGCGGGTGATCAGCGAATACCCGCAGAGCAAACTGCTCGACCGCGCTTGGTTCCGCTTGGGCGAAGCGGCCTACGCCGCCGGCGACTATCCCAAGGCGGCCGGCGCCTACGATCAAGTGCTCTCGAAGTGGCCGCAGAGCGAGCTTACGCCCCACGTTCTGTTCGGCCTCGGCTGGGTACGACTCGTGCAGAATCAGCCGAAGCCGGCCGAGGAGCTGTTCACGCGGCTCATCGAGAACCACCAGAAGCATGAGCTGGCGGCCAAGGCGCACTACGGTCGGGCGGTGGCCCGCGAACAGCTGGAGCAATTCGAAGCGGCGATCGCCGATCTCCAGATCTTCCTGGCCGGCAAGCCGGCGCTCGCCGAGCAACTCGACGCCGAGTATGTGCGCGGGCTCTGCCTGGTGGGGCTGGGGCGCTCGGCCGACGCGGCCAAGCTCTTCGCAGCGATCCTGGAGAAGGACCCCAAGTACCACGCCGCCGACAAGGTGCTCTACGAGGCGGCCTGGGCGCTCAAGGCGGCCAAGGAGCCGGCCGGTGCGCAAGAGCTGTTCGCGCTGCTGGCCAAGACCTACCCTCAGAGCAACTTGGCGGCCGAGTCGCAGTACCACGTGGCCGAGGGGCGCTACGAGGCTAAGGACTATGCGGCCGCGGCCGACACCTATCGCGCCGTGCTGGCCGCGGCCAAGCAACCGGAGCTGATCGAAAAGGCCGCGCACAAGCTCGGCTGGGCGCTTTATCAAAAGGAAGACTTCGCCGGGGCCCAGGCCGCGTTCAAGCGGC
This sequence comes from Pirellulales bacterium, assembly GCA_046349955.1. Classification (GTDB taxonomy): domain Bacteria; phylum Planctomycetota; class Planctomycetia; order Pirellulales; family JBGAPH01; genus JBGAPH01. The sequence continues at coordinate 108,285 of JAXMBI010000011.1, forward strand.
AGCTCGAAGCGAAGCCGAGCGGCGAACTGGCGGCCGACGGCCGCTTCATGCAGGCGGAGTGCCTATTCAAGGCGGGCGAATTCGAACCCGCGCTCGCCGCCTACAAGCAGGCTGCCGGAACGCAGACTTCGAACAAGGAGTTCGGCGCGCTCGCCTTGCTGCACGCCGGTCAGGCGGCCGCGCAGCTCAAGCAATGGGACGAGGCCGGCAAGCTGCTCGAAACCCTGGGCGACCGGCATGCCGACTCGGCATACTTGCCGGAAGCCTGGTACGAGCTGGGCTGGGTGCGGCAAAATCAGGAGCGCCCCGACGAAGCGTTGCCGCTCTATGAGAAGGCCGCCGAAGCCACTAATCGCGAGGTCGGCGCCCGCGCCCGCTTCATGATGGGGGAGATCTACTTCGCCAAGAAGGACCACAAGGAAGCGGTGCGGCAGTTCTTCAAGGCGGCCTACGGCTACAACGCCCCGCGCTGGCAGGCCGACGCCACGTTCGAAGCGGCTCGCTGCTTCGAAGTGCTCGAGAACGTGCCGCAGGCGAAGAAGTCTTATCAGGAACTGCTCGAAAAGTTTCCCCAGAGCGACAAGGCCGCGGCAGCGAAGCAGCGGCTGGAAAAGCTGGGCGGGTAAGCGATCGATGAAACGCCCCGGCCGCTCGCCGGAACGGTGGTTCGCAAGTACACCCCTAGAGAACGAGGCTTCCCATGGCATCCCCCACGCTTCGGCGGATGCTCGCTGGCCGCCGGCCCGCGGTGGCTGCGGCACTTTGGCTCTCACTGCTTGGCGCAGCGCAGGCCCAACAGCCGGTCTCGCCGGGCGAGGCCGAACGGCGCGCAAACGAGGCGCTCGCGGCGCAGCCAGCGGCCGAACCAGCCGCCGAAGCCGCCGCGCCCGCACCGACGACCAAGCCCCTGGATCTGCTCGACCTGTACTTCCAAGGCGGGTTCCTGATGTACCCGATCACGGCGATGAGTTTCATCGCCGTGGTCTTCAGCGTCGAGCGGTGGCTCGCCTTGCGCCGCGGGCGCGTGATTCCCAGCGGCCTGGTCGACGGCCTCGGCGAAATGGCCTCGGCCGGCGCCGGCTTTGATCCCAAGAAGGCCTATCGCCTGTGTCAGCAGTATCCCTCGCCCGCCTCGCGGGTAATCCGCGAGATGCTGCTCAAGGTCGGCCGTCCTCACTCCGAAGTCGAGCACACGCTCGAAATGGCGAGCGAGCGCGAAGCGAGCAAGCTCTACACGAACGTGCGGCCGATCGCGCTCGCCATCTCGATCTCTCCCCTCCTGGGTCTGCTCGGCACCGTGCAGGGCATGATCATGGCCTTCTATGTCACGGCCAACAGCCCGGTGGGAGTGAACAAGGCGGCTAACCTTGCCAACGGGATCTACGTGGCGCTCGTCACCACGTTTGGCGGGCTGGCCGTGGCGATTCCGGCTTCAGTGGCGGCCTATTACTTCGAAGGGCGCATCGTCAAACTATTCCGCGACATCGACGCGCTGGCCCAAAGCCTGCTGCCGCAGCTCGAGCGCTACGAGGGGCGGCTGCGCGTGAGCCCCGACCAGTTGGCGGAGAGCGAAGCGCCGCGGGCAGAACGCCGCCCGGCGGCGGCCGCGGCAGCGCCGCGCATCCCCGGCGAAGTGCGCCGTCCTCGGGCCGAGACCACGGAGTAGCCGCGCATGTCGGTCCGCATCAAGAAAGGCCTGTCGTTCGGCGGCATCGACATGACGCCGATGATCGACGTCGTGTTCCAGCTCATGATCTTCTTCCTCGTCGCCACGCGGCTCGAGGAAGACGAGCGCCGCCTCGACATCGTGCTTCCCAAGGCGAGTGAAGCGCAGCCGCTGGTGGCCAAGCCCAAGGAAACCGTGGTCAACATCGATCAGGAAGGACGCTACTTCGTCGGGCCGCGATTGGTCGACGCCGAAGAACTCGGCCGGCTGCTGCTGCAAGCCGCGGCCGACAATCCGGCGGGGCAGGCGGTGCGGATTCGGGCCGACGAGCGCTGCCCGGTGAAGTTCGTCACCACGGCGATCAACCTCTGCGAACGGGCCGGCATCCGCAATCACCCGCTGGAAACCGCGCCCTCGAGGTAGGGCTGTAGGGTCCGCTCTCGCGGACCAATCAACCACGACGCCATCGCAACGCATCGTTTTCGCTCGTCCACCGTTGAACATTGGTCCGCATAGCGGACCCTGCCATGCCCCGCGTCATCCGCAAGCTCGAGCCGGTGGAGCCGCCTGACGGTCGGGGGTGGGCCGTCTGGACGTTGCTCGCGGCGCTGGCGGCCGGCGTGGCCTGGGTGGTCTGGACCAAGGCCGACTTCGCCGACCCCATGCCTTGGCGCAACGGTTGGGTGCTCTTGGCCGGGCTTGCGCTCACCACGGCCGCGCTCGTCTGGGCCTCAATGCGGCTCAAAGGGCGCAACATGCGCCGCTTTCAGGTGGGCGTGCTCGTGAGCCTGCTCCTGCACCTGTGGGGGGCGGTGGCGATGGAGCGGCTGAGCCTGGCGCTCTCGATCGTGCCTCCGGCGGAAACCGAGCGCGAAGCGCCGACGCCGAATCTCGCGCCGGTCGAAGAGTACTACATCGAAGCGGTGGTTCCGCCGACCGTCGAGGCGACCCCCGAGCAAACCGAGTACGAGCGTCCGGTCGCCACGCAAACGCCGGAGGCCGAAGCGGCCGAGGTGCCGCGGCAGGAACAGGAGACCACGCCCAACCGGTCCGAGGCGCTGGCCGCCTCGCAGGCCGAACTGTCGAGCACGGTCGAGCCAAGCCCCGCGGAGATGTCGCGGGCCGCCGAGGCCGCGGCCCGCCGCAGCCCCGACACCGGGCAGCTCAGCCGTCGCGAGGCCACGACCGCGACCGTGGCCGGAGAAGCCGCCGAGGCCCCGCCGGTCGAGCAGCCGCAGCAGGTTTCTGCAAGGCCTGACGCAGCGCCTGCGGAACTCGAGCGCACGGCGACCGCCAGCGCTCGCGCGCCGGCGCAGCCGACGACGAACGATTCGCAGCGCCCGTCGGCGAGCGCGCCGGCGGCCGCGCGGGCCGTGGCTCGAGACGCTCCTCAGACGCGCGACGCCTCGCCGGCGGCCAGCCGCGCGGCGGCCGCCGCAGCGGCGCCTGAAATCGCGGCTGCCGACGTGGAGTCGGCCGCTGCCGCCGCCGCGCCGTCCGAGCAGCCGGGCGCCGCTTCCACGGCGCTTGCGCGGCAGGCGACCGGCGGCGCTGCGCCCAACGCCATCGCGACCTCGGAGTCGAGCCAACCCTCGGCCGCCGCGTCGCTCGCCCGCGCCGCCGCGGGTGCTGCGGGAGCGCCGCAGGTATCCGCCGGGGGCTCGGCCAGCGCGCGGGCAGCCGCCGGGGGCGCAGCCAGCCAAACGCCGATCGAAGCTCCGGCGCTCGCCGGCGCAGCGGGAGGAGGAGGCGCGCCGCAGGCGCAGTCGACCGCCCTCAGCCAATCGGCCTCGCAGGTCGCCGGCGCGGCAGGCGGAATGATCGGCGCGGCCTCGGGTGATTCGCCCGCAGCGGGCTCGCCGGCCGCCGTGTCGGCCGCTGGGCGTAGTTCCGCGGCTCCGAGCGTTGCCGCGGCCGCCGGTACGGGCGGCGCGCGGGCCGCCGCCAGCGGGGCCGTCGCCGGCGCGGCGACAGACGCCGCGATCCCAGGCGATTCGAGCGACACGGGCGCCGCCGTGGCCCAAGGTCCGGCCGGAACCGCCGTGGGCCGCGAAAGCACCAGCCCCGCGAGCACCGCGGCGGCCACGCAAATCGGCGCTGGCGGGAGCCCTGGCCTTGCGTCGCCCACGGCCATCGCCCGCGCGGCCAGCGGACAGGGAGACGCCGCGCAGCCATCGGCGGCGCTCGGCTCGCAGGCAGCGGTCGGACGGTCGGTCGCCCAGGCAGATCTCCCTTCGCAAGCCACGCCCGGCGACGAAGGCCCCGCGGCCGCCGATCAAGCGGCAGGCGTGCCTGAGGCGCTCGCCCCCGCGAGCGGCGGCGGACTTGGTCGGCTGGCCTCGAGCGGTCCCGCGGCCGGATCGGCCAACGCTGCCGACGACGGCCTCAATCCCTCGCCCGGCCAACCGCTGGCGACCGGCAGCCCGCAAGCGGCCGTCGGAGCGCTTTCGCCCGGTGTCTCGCTCGGCGGCGGTTCGGTGGGCCGCTTGGGCGCGGCGACATCGATTAGCTCGCGCGCCGCAGAGCTCGCTGATCCCGGGTCAGGCCCCGGAGGCGGCGCCGGCGCCCCGGCGCCGACGGCCACCGCCATCGGCCGCGCTGGCGGAGGCGGCGCCGCGCAACCCGCCGCTGGCGGCTTCGCCGGCAGCGGCGGCGGAGGCCCGGCCGCCGGTTCGAGCGGCCTCGCGCGATCATCAGACGCCGCGGCAGGCGGCCCGCAAACCGCGGCCGTGGGCGGCGGTTCCGGCCGCCGCTCAGCGGCGAGCGCCGCAGGCGCCATCGACACCGACGCCGCCGCGCCCGACGTGGGCGAAGCGGCCACGGCCGATTCGGGCGGTCCCGCGGCGGCCCAAGTGGGCCTCGCCCGCGCAGAGACCGGAGCTCCCAGCGATCTGGGCGGCGGTCCCTCCTCTCCGAACTCCGGCGCTGCGCCGGGAGCGCTCCTAGGGGGCGGCCCGTCGCGGGCGACCGTTAGTTCGAGCGCCGGTCCGGCGGTAGCCGCGGGTGGTTCCGGCAGCGGCGGCCGCCGCACGGCCTCGGCCTTGCCGAGCGAAATGATCGCCGACATCCCCGACGAGGGCGGCCCTGCCGCGGCCGACGGCACGGCCGGCGGTGCTCCGGCCCCTGGCGATCAGCCCGACCACCGCACCTCGGGCGGGCTGCCGGTGCAGGTAGCCGCCGTCGATGGTCCCGGCGGGCTCGGGCCGCAGGCGAGCGCGAACGCCGGCGTGCCCAATCGCCTGGCGCGCAGCGACAGCAATCTGATCCAAGCCAACACGGGCCGCTTCCTGCGCCGCGACGCGGGCGCTCCGCAAGCGATCGACACCCGGGCCCTCGACAGCGCTGCTCCCTTCGCGGGCCGCCAACGCGGCGGCAACTTGCCGCCGGGGGCCAATCCGGGCGCGGCCGGTGGGCGCACTGAGCGGGCGATCGAGCTGGGGCTCGATTTCCTCGCCCGGCATCAATCGCCCGACGGCCGCTGGAGTCTGCACAACTATGCCCAAGGGCGTGAAGGCTATCCCAACGAGTCTGACGCCGCGGCGCTCCGCTCCGACTCGGCCGCCACGGGACTCGCGCTCCTGGCCTTCCTGGGCGCCGGCTACGACCACGTGACCGGCGACCGGCATCAGCCGGTGGTCGCCAAGGGGCTCGACTATCTGGTCAGCCAGCAGCAGAACAACGGCGACCTCTTCGTCCGCGAGGACGCCAAGTCGAACGAGAGCGCCTGGCTCTATAGCCACGCCATCGCCACGATCGCGCTCTGCGAAGCGTACGGCATGACGGGGGACGTCAAGCTCCGCGAGCCGGCGCAGCGGGCGCTCGACTTTGCGGTCGCCTCGCAACACAAAACCCTCGGGGGCTGGCGCTATCGCCCCGGCTTCGAGGCCGACACGTCGGTCACCGGCTGGATGCTCATGGCGCTCAAGAGCGGCGAGTTGGCCGGGCTCGAAGTTCCCCAAGAGTCTTACCAGCGGGTGCGCAAATGGCTCGACTCCGCGCAGGCCAACCGCGAAGGGCAATACGTCTACAACCCGCGCGCGGATGATGAGCAGCGACAGGGTCGACAGCCCTCGAACACGATGACGGCCGTAGGCCTGCTCATGCGGCTCTACCTGGGAAAGAACCGCGAAGATCCGGAACTCGCCCGCGGGGCCGACGTGCTGGTGCGAAACCTGCCCGACCTGGGCACGTATGCCAGCAGAAGTCGCGACACCTACTACTGGTACTACGCCACGCAGGTGATGTTCCACATGCGGGGCGACCACTGGAAGAATTGGAACGAGCGGCTGCACCCGCTGCTCGTCGGCTCGCAACTGCAGCGCGGCCCCTTGGCCGGAAGCTGGGACCCCCGCCGCCCCGTGCCCGACCGTTGGGGCCCGCAGGCGGGGCGGATCTACGTGACGACGATGAACCTGCTGTCGCTGGAGGTGACGTACCGTCACTTGCCGATCTACGACTCGACGGCGCAGTAGGGTTCTTCTGATCCGCCTAGCGGCTCGGGCGGACGCAGCGAGAAGGCGCCTGCGGCTGTTAGGGGACCGCGCGGCCTGCCGGCTGCTCGCCGCAGGGCGCCGGAAAGTCGCACAGCGGCACGCTCTGAGTCGGCTCGGCCAGCACTTCCGCGAGCGTCGTCGCCCGGAACGCGTCTTCGACGCTCGCCAGCGCACGGTCCATTCGCTTATGCAGCGGGCAGAGTCGCACGCCGTGGCTCGCCAAGCCGAGCGGACAGGTATGGATGCGTTGGATCGGATCGACGGCGTTCACCACTTCGAGAATGGTGAGCTCCTCAGCCGGACGCGCGAGCGAAACGCCGCCCCCCACGCCCCGTTGCGTGTGGAGCACGCCGGCCTTGACCAATCCCTGCAGCACCTTGGCCAGATAAGGGGCCGGCACGTGGGTGGCTGCCGAAATCTGCCCCGTGGTGCGGGAGGCGGGCGCCTGGCTGGCCAGGAAGACGACTGCCCGCAGGGCATACTCTACGGTCTGTGAAAACATGGGCGTTCCAACCCCTCGAAAAACAGGACGTTGACATCCAGTATAGCCAAGGTATACTCCCAAAGCAAACAGGATGCAGTTGTCCTGTTTAGGGGACTCGCAGACACGGGAGTTCGACCATGAAACGGATCGACGAAGCGCGGCTCGAAGCGGACCTTGGCTATCGTTTTGGCTACCTGGCTGAGTTCATGGGCTTTGGGCCGGCCGACATTGCAGCGATCCACGCCGCGGCGGGACCGCTCGGACCGCACGTGCCGGGACTCGTGGAAGCGGTCTACGAAAAGCTTTTCGGCTACGACGCCACGAAACGCCATTTCGTTCCCCGGCAGTCGGGCTATCAGGGGCCGGCGCCCGCTTCGATGGACGAGTTGTCCCAAGATCACGCGATGATCCAGTTCCGCAAGCAACACTTGAGCCGCTATCTGGTGAACCTCGTAACCAAGCCCTACGACGCCAAGCTGGTCAGCTATCTCGATCTGGTCGGAAAGATGCACACTCCGCAGGCCGGCAGCGCGGAACTCGACGTGCCGCTCGTGCAGATGAACGCCCTGTTGGGCTTCGTGGCCGACGCGCTGACAGCGACGATCCTTGGCCTGGGGCTCGACCGCGACGCGGAACAACGCACGCTCCGCGCGTTCGGCAAGCTGCTCTGGCTGCAGAACGACTTGATCAACCGCCACTACCAGGCGGGCGTAGAACAGGAGGCGGCCGAAGCCGTGGCGTAGGCATCTTGCGGCGCATGAAAAAAGCGCCGACCAACGGGGGAGGGTTGGTCCGGCGCTCGGGCCGGGTCGCGGGGGAAGAGCGACCCGGCTGATCGAAGGGAGAGCGGTGCTTAGGTCGTCGGCGCCGCAGCCGGCGCTGCAGCCTGAGCATTGCCAGCGGCCGGGGCCGCCGCGGGGGCAGGAGCGTTGAAGAGCTTGTCCTGGGCGACCGGCAGAAAATCGCGGGCGAACTTCACGCACGGCGATTGGTCGAGCTGCAGGCTGGCGCGGCCGTCAGACTGCTCCGACGAGATGATATACAGCTTGTACCAGGCATCGCCTCCCTGCAGAGCCCAGCGGGAGTCGCCCTCGGGGGCGATCCAGTCGCCATCCTTGCTCCAGGCCCAGAACACCCGCAGCCGTTCGACGCCCTGGGGCGTTTCCTTCACGAAGGCGCTGTTAAGGAGCGCCACTTCGCCGGTTGCCTTGTCGCCGTCCGCGTCCTCGGTTTGGGCGGCCTTGGTCTGGTCCGTCTTGGCCCCGCCGGCCATCGACTCGGCGGCCAGGTGGTAGGGCTGCGGATAGTCGGTCGCTTTGAAGCCGGCGGCCGCGTAGCACTTGTCGGGCGTGTGCGTCGAAACGGCCCGACGATTGGCGCACATCAGGTAGATCGAAACCTGCTCATCCGGGCGATAGCGATTGGTGTAGACGCGGGAGAGGGCGCCCACCGCCCCTGACACCTCCAGCACCTGGGGATCTACGGCAACGTCCTTGCCTTCCCAATCCCCGATGTTCTCAGGGATGTTGTCGAGCCGGGCGGCGAAGGCCTGCACTGCCTCGCTGGCGCCGCGGGAGCCCCAGCGTCCTTCGATCGACCCTTGATAGATGGCGGCGCCAATGATCAGCAGCACCGCTGCGGAGAGCACTAAGATGCGATTCATGGTTCGATCTCGATTTCGATCCGGCGAGAAAAGTTAGTTTTGTCAGCCGACTTGGTCCGTCGACCGCTGGCTGCCAGCCACGACCGTTTTACTAGTTCTTCACGGCCATGGGCAGCCGCCGACGCGAGTTGAAGGTGGCCTCGCCGCCGACAACCGCGCCCAGCACCTCGACGTTGACCGAGGCGAGCTTCTCGAAGGCCTCGTAGACCTTGGGGGTGCGGCTGACGTCGCGGAGCACCGAGAGGATCGCCGCATCCACGATTTGGCCGAGCAGCATCGTGTCGGCGTAGGCCAGCACGGGGCCCGAGTCGACGATGATGAAGTCGAACCGCGCCCGCAGTTTCTCGCACACCTCGCGGGCCTTCGAAGCGGCCAACGACTGCACGGCCTGCAGATCGCACTGGCCGGCAGGCAACAGCCAGAGGTCGGGCGCCTGCGTCGGCTGCACGACCTCCTCGAGTTCGGACTCGCCCCGCAGCACTTCGCTCAGGCCGGCTTCGTTCGACATGTCGAACAGCAGATGGGCGGCCGGGCGACGCAGGTCGCCGTCGACGAGCAGCGTGCGTTTGCCGCAACGGGCCAGGCTGGCGGCCAACTGACTGGCCACCGTGCTCTTGCCCTCCTGCTCCATGGCGCTCGTGACGAGGATCACCTGGGTGTTCTTCGAACGCACGCCGTGCAGCAGCATGGTGCGCACGCTGTCGATCGACTCCGACATCAGGCCCGAGATCAGCGCGGCGCCGTCGCCCGAGCGACCGGCCAAACGCTTGCGGGCCTTGTTCGACAAGTCGGGCAACGAGCCCATCACCCGCACGCCCAGGCCCTCGGCAACCTGGCTGGCCGAGAGGACGCGGCGGTCGAGGAACTCGCGGTAGGCGAAGCCGGCCACCGTGAGGCCGAAGGCGCACACGGCGAAGAAGGAGACGAGCGCGTACCGGGTTTTGTTCGAGTAGCCTTCGGGCGCCTCGGCCAACTGAATCTTTTTGATGCGGGAAGGCAGTTTGAGGTCCAGGTCGCGAGCGCTGATCTTCTGCGAGAGTTCATCGGCCAGCTTCTCTTGCGGCTCGATACGGGCGCGAATGGCCTCGATCTCGCTATTGTAGGTGCGAATGTTCTGCACCTCTTCCGCCTGCTCGTCGTACCGTTCCGTGAGGTCGTCGAGTTCGGCCTGCAGAGCCCGCGCATCGGCGGTCGCCACCTGCAACTCGGCGTTGATGGCGTCGACCGTTTGCAGATCGAACTTTTTCTCCACGCCGGGCCGCAACTGCTGCTTGAGCTGGTCGATTTCGCGCTTCAGGCTGTTGAGCGAGTACATCATGGCCGTGCCGGCCGACGACTTCTTGCCCGGCACCAGGTTCTTGCTCATCCGCGAGGCGTCGCGCTGGGCCTCCATCAGGTCGCGATTCATGCTCGAGACCCAGGGATCCTCGTCGATGTACGACTCGATGATCGATTGCCGCTTGGCCGGATCGAGGGCCAACCGCTTCTGGATTGCCAGCGTCCGCAGCTTGCTCTTCGCCCGCCGCAAGCTCTCGTCGATCATGTTCTTCGAGGTCTGCAAGCTGGCCAGATGGTGCAGGGCGATCTGCTCGCGGGCCGCCGCGGCTTCCGGCTCCGCGGTGCCGCCGCTCTTAGTGAGTTGGTTGAGGCTATCCTTATCCGCCTGAATCGCCTTGAGGGTTTGGTTCAACTGCGTCTTGAGCGTGTTGATCTCATTGACCTTCTGGTTGCGCTGCTTGTCGACCACCTCTTCGAGATAGGTCTCGGTGACCGTGTTCACGATCTCGATCATCTGGTTCGGGTAGTCGTCGCGCATCGAGATCGACATCACGTCCGACTCGCCGCTGTAACCGACCCGCAGATTGCTTTGCAGCCACTTGACTTTGTCGGGCCGCTCGCGGATCAGCGGCAGGTTGCGCAACCGGTTGTTGTGCTTCCGCAACGCCTGCAGGAGGACCAGATCGCTCTTGACCAACACCGCCTGGTTCTGGCGAAAGGCGTCGGACTCCTTGGGATCGATGTAGCCCTGCTGGCCCATCACCGAAGGGGGCGTGCGGTCGACCTGCACCCAGGCCGCCACCTCGTAGCCCAAGGGCAGGAAGAACCAAGCCAAAACGGCGGCCGTGAGCCCCATCACCGAGCCCAACACGGCCCCCAGGGCCCAGCGGCGGCGCAGTGCTCGCGCCAGCGAGATCGGATCCGGACGAGCGGTGAGCAGTTCGGGCCGCATGGGCATCGCCCCGGACCAGCCATAGAGGCCAGGCAGGCTCAATTGCCCGCCCGCCGAACCGATGGGAACCAAGTCCCCCTGTCCGTGCCCGTTGCCGTTCTGCGGCGGCGAGGAAGTGCCGTTCGAGTAACTAGCGTCGCCAGCGTTGGGAGGTAGCACGGAAGAAGTCCCCCTAATTAAAACCAGGCTGAAGAGTCGAGCGGGGCGTGAAAAGCGAACCAGCGGAACGAACGCCGTGGTTCCAAAGCAACTGACAGGCCACTATCTCCGCCGCGGCGTGCCCGCCGCGGTCCAACTCATTGTCTCACTTCGCCTTCCGTGGCCGGCTCCGGCCCTTTCCCTTAGGCCGGCTGTTGTCCATTCGCCACCGGCGCCGGGGCGAGCGTGTAGTGCCCGAGCCACATGGGCGCCCTGTTTTCCCTACGGCCCATCGGGCCACGCCAACTCGGCGATCTCCCGTCCTATCGCAGCCTTGGGCGCAAGTAAATCCGGTTTGGCCCCCGCCGGCGCGATCAACAGATCCCTGCGGGTCCTACGATCGGCGCCACCCTCCGGGTCGAGCGCCTAGGCCCCCGTAGCGGGCTTACGCGGCGCCACCTGCGGTCCAAAGGCGAACGGCATGTCGCTCTCCTGCTCCTCCACGAACAACTGCGAGAGGACGTAAATCTCTAAGTACAGCAGCCCCAACGCCATGGGCATCATCACCCACCCCGCGAAGTCGTGGAATACGGCGTCCGCCACCTGGGTGCCCACCGTGAGGTGCAAAATGCCCGTCACGGTAATGCGGGTGATGTTCACGATCAAAGCGATCGGGATCGCGCTCGAAACGATGATCAACTGCTCCCACCAGGGGCCGGTGCGCACCAGGGTGATGGCGACCGCCAAGGCCAGGAAGATCGTGAGCATCCGCAGGCCGCTGCACTGATCGATCACGCCCAGGGCGATCTCGTCGATGTGGATCGTGTTGCCATCGGAATAGGCCTCGATGCCGATCGTTTGCAACGCGTAGGTGCTGGCGACCGTGGCCAAACGCTGCAAGGGCGCAAGCAGCCGCAGGTGCAGGAAGCCCGGCAGCGGGTACATGAAGATCAAGAAGGCGATCGCGGGCCCGGCCCAACGCAACGTGGGGAAGCCCGTCGTCATGAGCACGATGCCCACCAGACTCGGCAAGAACGACAGCGCGTCGACGTATTGGTAGTTGAAGTGCGATCCGGCCATCCGCATCGCCAGCCCCAGGCCCAGAATGCCCAGGCCGCACCAACGAGCCAGCGGGGTGGCGTCGGTCACCGGCTGGCGGCGCATCCACAGCAGGGCCAGCGTGAACAGCGGCACCAAGTAGCCGTGGGAGTATTCGGGCAGATTCCAAAAGCCGGCCAGGTAGGCCAGGGTGTTCCAGTAGCCCCAGATCAGCACGACGAGCATGGCGCCGAGCATGATCAGCGGACCATGCTCTTTGTAGTCGAACGACTTGAGCTGCTGCTTGACGGACGAAGCGGGGTCAGACATCGAGGCGGCACCTGCAAAAGAAGCGTGGGATCGAACGAGGCCGACGCCGGGGCGCCCTCGCTGCCATTTCCGCTACCGCGGTTCGGAAAGCGTCAGGGGTCGGCCGTCACGATTCGAGGATCGACTCCGCGATCCCCTAACGGGCATTCAAGGTCATGAACGAAGAGTGGGAACTGGATGACGCCCGATCCTTGGTCACACCGACCGATGCTACGCAGCCGATCGGTCAAAGGTTCTAGATCGAGGCAAGAAAAGCTTGATTAGACAGCGGTGACGGGGAGAAGCAGAAGGCGGGGCCGGAGGACTGCCCTGGGGCGCTTGTGGGTCCAAACCACCTTGGCAAATCCTTCCCGAGCCCGCAACCGATCGACCGCGGCTCGGCTGCCCTGAGGGGGACCTGGGAAGCGACGCTCAACGGAGCCCCGCCGGCGGTCCGCCCGGATCGCCAAGATTCACGATAGACGTCGCGCCCGGAAACTGTCAACGAGTTTGCACGTCGAGTGGGCGTCTGCGGTCTTCGTGCTAGGCAATCGCAACGGTCGACGCGTTTCCGACGGGAGACAGCCCGGCGCACGGTTCAATCCGGAGACCGGAAGGCAGGTATAAATGGGTTGTTTGGGTCGTGTGCATAAAGTTTTCTTGTCACGTCGACACTGTCGATTGATGCTTTTTCGAACGGTTGCGCAAAGTTTGCCGGCTGAGCGGCCGATGATTTAGCCTGCCGCATCGAGCGCGCCCGGCGCCCAAGAGGCCGGGGCTCGAGTACAGGGAGCGATGTCGCCCACTTTTTGGGGGTCCGGCCGAGAAATGCAAGCGAACCTTCGAGGACGATCTCTGGCGGCTACGGCCGCTCTCGCGATCGCCGCGGCCAGCGGTTGCCTGGCGCCGATGGTCCGCACGCACCCCGCCCCCACCGCGGGACCGCCGGGCGACGTCGCCCGCGAGCTCGACATGGTGACCCTGCCGGAGTACCGGATCGGCCCCACCGATTCGCTCGTCGTCGAAGCGGTGCGGGCCATCCCCAAAGCTCCCTACCGCGTCCAGCCTGCGGATCTGTTGACGATCATGGCCGCCGGCGTGTTGCCCGATCAGCCGATCTCCAGCACGTACCTGGTGCAGTCCGACGGCACGGTCGATTTGGGCACAAGCTACGGGGCGGTGCAGCTCATGGACAAAACGCTGGACGAGGCGAAGGCCGCCATCCTGCGACACTTGAACAGCCGGCTGCGAAAGTACGGCCTGGCGCCCGACGTGAGCATCTCGCTCGCGCAGGCCGTGGCCGTGCAGCAGATCGAAGGCGAACACACCGTCGGCCCCGACGGTACGATCATCATCGGCGTGTATGGCAAGGTCTACGTCAACGACATGACGCTCGACGAAGCGACTGCCGCCATCGAATCGCATCTCGAGCAATGGCTCGAAATGCCCAAGGTGGGCGTCGAAGTTTACTCGCTCAACAGCAAGAGCTACAAAGTGATCCTCGACACGCCGACGCGCGGGCAGCAAATCGTGACCCTGCCGACCACCGGCAACGAGACCGTACTCGACGCGATCGCTCAAATTCAGGGGCTGACCGCCTTCTCCAGCCGCGATCACATTTGGGTCGCCCGTCCCAGTCCCGATGGCAACTGCGATCAGATCCTCCCGGTGAATTGGAACGACATCGTTCGGCGGGGCTCGACGGAAACCAACTACCAGTTGTTTCCCGGCGACCGCTTGTTCGTGCAAGGCCATCCGCTGCAAGCCCTCGACTACTTTATCGATCGCATGACCAGCCCGGCCGAACGCATCTTCGGCACCACGTTGCTGGGCATCCAAACGATCCAACAGTTCAATCGCCTGCCCGACGGGCTCCGGTTCAAGCCCTAAGCACGGCGGACTGGGCGCTAGCCTAGCGTGCACCCACGAGACTCGATCGACGGACCCGAGCTGCGGAAGAGGAGACTGCGCATGAAAACCAACCGCGTGTGGCGAAAAGTTGCAGGCACGGCGGCTGCCCTGCTGCTCGCCAGCGGCCCCGCCTGGGCTGAGATCGGCATCAACAACCGCTTGCCCTGCCCCAACGGCGCCTGCGTCCCCAATCGCATGACGTTCGGCTACTATCCAACCCGCTGGCGCAAGTGGCCCATTTCGCCGGCCCCCAACGCCGGCCCCGAGGCCGCTGCCAGGGCGGGCGTGCAGCCGCCGGCGACGAACGAGCCTCCGCCGGTGAATGAAGACGAAATTCGCAGCCCGTTCGAGCGTTTGCCGCAGCGGCAGCCGGCGCAGGCGCCGGCGGAAGGCGAATACGAACCGCTGCCGGGCCCCGCCGCTGGTCCTCCGGGGGCTGAGCGGGAAGGCGACGGGTCGGGTGAACAGGGGAATGGCGGCGGGCGGCAAGGGCCCGGGGCGCCCCGACGCCCCCCCGTGGATCGTCCGCGGGTGTTTCAGGACCCCCGCGGCAACCGACTGCCTGAAACGCGCCGGCCGATCAACGATGGAACCGATCTTTCAGACCCGAGCGACGTGTTCGGCTCGCTCGCGCTCGAGCCGCCGGCGCTGCTCGCGCCTCCGGCGGCGCGCCCCGTGTCGTATGCGGCCGGAGTTCCCAAACAACCCAAGAAGCTCGAGGCGACGGCGGCGCGTAAGGTTCCAACGCCCCGACCTCGTGCGGCCGCCGGCAACCCGTTGCGGAGGGGAAGCGAAGCGGCTCGTCCAAACCCGCCCACGCAAGTCGAAGAGTCGAACGACGGCGAAGGACCGCAGATTCTGCCCACCGCCGCGTGGATCGAAGAAGCGGCCAGCAAGCCAGCGGCCACCCCCGGCGATCCAGCGGCGACCAGCGTGTCGCAATGGCGGGCGAACCCGCTCCGCGGCCGCTAAGGCCTGGCCCCTACTCGATCGGCTTGAACGCGCGGACTTCGTACTGATACTGCACGGGGGAGCCGTGCGCCAGCCGCCGGTAGAACAGCGGATATCCCCAGCTTTCGTCGAACTTGCCTTCGAGTTTGACCTGAACTCCCGGCTTCACGGCGAAATCCAAATTCGGATCTTCCTGGATGTGCAGATCCTCGCCGATCTGCTTGAGCAGTCGATCGACGGTCCATTCTTCGCGCCGCGCCGCCTGCTGCATGGCCACACCGTTCTTGGTCAGCAGCTTTGCTGCGCCGTCGCGGACCTCGAGATGGACGTCGACGGGAGCGTTCTGGCTGTAGAAGTAGATGTCCATGTCGTAACTCGCCGGGCGCTTGGCTTGCCAGCGCGCGAGCGCTGCGTCGTACTCGGAGCGGACCAGCGGCTCGCCGCGGGGGACGTCTCGCAGCAAGCCCACGCCGATCATCACGGCCGAGACCACGCAAAAGGCGCCCAGCACGTAGAGCGGCTTGATCTTCTTCCGCGGCTGCTCGCCGGCCGGCGTCGGTTCGGTGGGCAACATCGGCATAACGCGCGGTCCGTTGAGCAGCAAAAGCGATAGGTTTTTGGCAAACTGAGCGGTCGCACAGCCCGGACGGGCGGCGCATGCCGCTCGGGAAAACGTAGCATGGCGGGGCCGCCCTGCGACCCTCTCACCCCTATTATCCGTGGCGCCGCGCGCCGCCGTCAACGCGGCGATTCGCCGAGGTCGTTTCAAGTCGACCCTGGCTGTCCGCCGGTCCTCGCGAAGGCTATCTTACCGCAGCGAAGCCGCGACCAAGCCTGGCTCGCTCCGACCGATTTCTGGGTACCTATTCTTGGCCAGCATCAAACGCATTCTCGTCACCGGCGGCGCCGGCTTCCTCGGGTCGCACTTGTGCGAGCGCCTGGTGGAGCAAGGGCACGACGTCGTTTGCCTGGACAATTTCTTCACCAGCCAGAAGACGAACGTTTCGCATCTACTGGACCGGCCGAACTTCGAGCTGCTGCGGCACGACGTGATCGAGCCGATCCTGCTCGAGGTCGACCAGATCTACAACCTAGCCTGCCCCGCCGCGCCCGGGCACTACCAATTCAACCCCATCAAGACGACCAAGACCTCGGTCATGGGCGTCATCAACGTGCTCGGCATGGCCAAACGCTGCAGGGCCAAGGTGCTGCAGGCCTCGACCAGCGAAGTCTATGGCGATCCGGAAGTCCACCCCCAGGTCGAAACCTACCGCGGCGCGGTGAACCCGATCGGTCCCCGCGCCTGCTACGACGAAGGCAAGCGCGTCGCCGAGTCGCTGTGCATGGACTACTACCGCATGCACCGGGTGCAAGTGAAGATCGTGCGGATCTTCAACACCTACGGTCCGCGCATGCACCCCTTCGACGGCCGCGTGGTGTCGAACTTCATCCGCCAGGCGCTGCGCGGCGAAGAGATCACCCTGTTCGGCGACGGCAGCCAAACCCGCTCGTTCTGCTACCGCGACGACCTGATCGAAGGCATGTTGCGGATGATGGACACGCCCGACGACTTCGTGGGCCCCGTGAATCTCGGCAACCCCGACGAGTTCACCGTCCGCGAACTCGCCGAGATGGTCGTTGCGCAAACCGGCTCGCAATCTCCTGTGGTGTTCGAGCCGCTGCCGCAGGATGACCCGACGCGACGACGCCCCGACATCACCCGCGCGCGCGAAAGCCTGGGCTGGGCGCCGCAAGTGCCGCTGCGCGAGGGCCTGGCGAAAACGATCGAGTGGTTCCGCGGGCTCGACTGGAGCCAATACCGGCCGCCCACGCCGAACTATTGACGCTTGCCGGCGGCTTGGCCTACTTCCGCCGCGTGTATTCAATGGTCATCATCGGGACGGCCTGGCCGTCGGACCCCACCACCGCCATGGTAAAGGTCTGGTGGTCGGCGTCCTTGATCTTGGTCACGTTCTTGAACTTGACCGTCTGCCCGCCAGGCGCCTTAGCCTCGCCGAGCATGGTCATCGTCTTGGTGTCGGCGTCGAAGTCCCCTTCGAAGATCGTCGGGGCGCTCGACATCGAGTCGACCCACACGCTCACGTACTTCTGCTTGCCCTGATCGTAGCCATCGACGCCGTGCCCTTCGAACTCCGTGGGGCCAAACGCGCCCTTGAAGCTCGAGACGACCCACAGGCCGCCCGGGCCCTTCTTGTAGACCGCCTCTCCCTTGGTTGTCTCGCCGCCGGGGATCTTGATCTCGCAGTCCCATGTCCCCAGGCTCTTCTCGAGCACTTCCATTTCAGGCCCGGGAGTCTGCGGTTGCTGCCCCCGGAGCGGACAGGCCAAGGCGCTGAAGGCAAGGCAAACGGCGGCGAAACGGAGCGAGCGCAACATGGGGGCGGTCCTTGTTGGAGAAGAGGTGCGGAAGCGTCAGTCGCGCTGGCAAGAGAACACGCCGCCGGGCGAGTGTCAAGAACTTGCCGTATCCGTCCGCCGTACGTCTGCCGTGCCTCGCCTACACGCCGTCACGCGCGCCCCTTGAGCATGCCCTGCCAATAGAGCAGCGGCAGCAAGTAGCGTTTGAGCAGCCACATGCTGAACCGCTCCCGCGATTGGTCCACCGGAAAAGTTTCGGCCGGCAGCTTCCGGTAGTCGAACTCGGCCAGCACCAGTTTGCCGATGCCCGTAACCAACGGACAAGAGGTATAGCCGTCGTAGCGGGCGGCGAGCGGCTTCCCTTGCATCGCCGCGCGCAGATTCTGCACCACCACCGGCGCCTGCTTGCGAATCGCGGCGCCGGTCTTCGAGGTCGGAAGATTGCTGCAATCCCCCAAGGCAAAGACGTTCTCGAAGCGTTTGTGTCGGAGCGTGTCCTGGTCGACGTCGACCCAGCCTTCGCCATCCGCGAGCGGACTCTCGGCCAGGAAACGCGGCGGCCCCATCGGGGGCGTCACGTGCAGCAGGTCGTAGGGCAGGACGACCGTCTCCCGCGTGTCGAGGTGCCGGAACACCGCCTCCCGTGACGCTCCCCGTACTTCGATCAACTCGTGGCGGAAGCGGCAGTCGATTTGCTTGCGGGCAACGACTTGCTCGAGGGTGGCCCGGTAGGGTTCGACCGCGAAGATGTTCGGCAGCGCGGAGAAATAGAGGATTCGCGCCTGGTCGCGGACCCCCGCTTCACGGAAACGGTCGTCCGCCAGGTACATGATCTTCTGCGGAGCGCCGCCGCATTTCACCGCGCCCGAGGGGTTGGTGAAAATCGCGTTGCCGCCGCGGAAGTTGCGAATCGCCTCCCAGGTGGAGTCGACCGTCGCGTACGAGTAGTTGCTGCAGACTCCGTCCTTGCCGAGGGATTCCTCGAGCCCGGGAATCTTCTCCCAGTAGAGTTGCAGACCGGCCCCGACGACCAGCCAATCGTAGGTGATCGTTCGCCCGTCGCGGGTATGAATCGCATGCTGTGCGGGCTCGAACCCGCTCACCGCGTCGCGGATCCAGTGCGCGCGGCGGGGAATGACCGAACGCTCCGGGCGTTCGGTCGCCTCCTTACGCGCGAGGCCGCCGCCGACCAAGGTCCAGAGGGGCTGATAGTAGTGCTTGTCGGACGGCTCGACGATTGCGACATCGCGGCGGCCGCGCCAACCCTTGGTGAGCTGCGCGGCGACGGTGATCCCGGCGGTTCCGCCCCCTACGACGACGATTTCATGATGGCTGGCGTTGGGCATGACGGGGCCTCTTGGGGTTGGCTCAGAAACAGAGATTGCGCAGCGCGACGTACGCGGCGACCAGCAGAATGGCGATCGCGAAGACTCGTTGCAGCGCCGGCCCCGAGAGCCGGCGGCCGATCCGCTGTCCTGCGAACAGGCCGCCGACCCCGCCGCCGACGAACCACAGCGTCACTAGCGGCGGAATCGCTCGGCCGCCCCACAGGTGGGCGGTCACGCCCGAAATACTCACGAGCGCGATCACCATCAGCGACGTGCCCACGGCCTGCTGGATCGGCATGCCGGAGAACAGCACCAAGGCGGGCACGATGACGAATCCGCCGCCCACTCCGAACAAGCCCGACAACACGCCGGTGAGCAGCCCGACGATCAGCAGCAACAGCGCGCAGCGCGAGGTCAGCAGGAGCGCGCCAGCCGCATCGCGCCGGCAGGCCGGGCCCTCGGAATCGCTGGAAGACTCCGCGGCGGCAGGATGCGCGGCTTGCCGCCAGAGCCGGATCGCCACGACGACCATCAACCCGGCGAACAGGAGCAGCAGCAGCGCGTCAGGCAGCAGGCGGGCGATCCACGATCCCACGGGTGCGCCGATCATGCCGGCGGCGGCGAACAGCAGGCCGGTCCGCGCTTCGACCTGCCCGAGGCGCCAGCGGTGCAGGAAGCCGACCAGCGAGGTTGCCCCGACGGCCGCCAGCGACACGCCGACCGCCTCTTGGGGCAACATGCCTAGTCCGTAGACCAGGAGCGGCACGGCGAAGATGGCGCCGCCGCCGCCGGTCAGTCCCAACGACAGTCCGACGACGGCGCCGAACAGCAGACTCAGGGGCAGCAGTTCGCCGCTCATGGCGTTCGTTCCGCTCCGTTACTTGCCGCAGCCCTGGCCGCAAGCGGCGCCTGCGGCCACGGTCGGAAACTGCGAGGCGACCCAGGCCTTGTAGCCGCCGACCAAATCCGACACGTTCGTGCGTCCCGCCGCGGCCAGCAGGCTGGCGGCGATCGCCGAGCGATAGCCCCCTTCGCAGTGCACGACAACGGGCCGGTCCACGGGAACTTCGGCCAGTCGCTCGCGCAAGTGGGGCAGCGGAAGGTTGTGGCTGCGGTCGATGTGACCGGCGTTCCACTCCTTTTCCGCGCGAACATCGAGCACGAACGGCGCGTCGCCGGCGGCCCGTTGTGCGGCCAGGGCGGCGGCCGTGACTCGCGGAACGGCGCGGATCAAGTCGGGATGCGTCTCGAGCGCCGCCATGCCGTCCTGCAGGTACCCGGCTACGTTGTCGAAGCCGATGCGACCCAGCCGCATCACCGCCTCTTCTTCGTTGCCGGGCTCGGCGATCACGACGATCGGCTGGTCGTGGCGGAGAATCGAGCCGCACCAGGTGGCGTATTTCCCTTGCAGGCCAATATTGGTCGCCCCGGCGAAGTGCGCGCCCTCGAAGTCGACGGCCTCGCGCACGTCGACGAGCTGCGCGCCCTGATTGCGCAGCCGCACCACTTCATCCACCGTCAATGGCCGCAGCGCGGAACTCAGCGTCGATTGAAGATCCGCTCGCTCCTGCCGGTTCTTGATCGCGTCGTAGACGAAGTAGTCCGGCGCCTCGGGCTGCTCGCTCGTGACCAGCCGCTTGAACTGGTCGAGGCTCATCGGCTGCAGGGCGTAATTGAACCGCTTCTGTTCGCCGATCGTCGACACCGTATCCTTGCTGAGATTCTTACCGCACATGGAGCCGGCGCCATGGGCCGGGTAGACGAGCGTGGCGTCGGGGAGCCTGCGCAGTTGGTCGAGCGAATGGTACAGCATCTCGGCCAATTCGTCGGCCGTGACGCCGATTGACGCCAACAGGTCGGGCCGCCCCACGTCGCCGATGAACAGAGTGTCGCCGGTGAGCACGGCGCGCGGCGCTGTGTCTCGAGCATGGGCGAACGCGAGCAGCGAGATGCCTTCGGGGGTGTGGCCCGGGGTCTCGAGCACCTCGATCCGCACGTCGCCGAGTTCGAGCCGGTCGCCCGTGCGAACCGCGCGGAAAGCGAACTCCGCTTGGGCGCGGGCGCCCATCACGATCTCGGCGCCGGCACGGTTGCGCAGTTCGATGTGACCGGCCAGGAAGTCGGCGTGGAAGTGCGTGAGGAAGACGTACTTGATCGTGTAGCCGGCCTCCGCGGCGTCGCGCAGGTACTGCTCCACGTCGCGCTGCGGATCGACCACGGCGGCGAGCTTCGACTGTTCGTCGGCAATGAGATACGAGGCATGCGCCAGGCAGCCGAGGTAGTATTGTTTCAGGATCATGGCACGAGTCCTTGCATGGAAGAGCAACGAAAGGGGCTACGGGGTGCAGCAGGACGAGGAGGCGTTCGGTTGGTTTGGCGCGGCTGACGCCGGCACGCGATTCCACGGCATCCGTGCGAGCAGCAGCCCCATGCCGCAGGTGTCGGTGATTCCGGCGAACACCAGTCCCGCGCCGACGAAGCCCGACAGCGCGATCCAATACGGATGCACGAAGTAGCCCATCAGCGCGCCAACCAGCACGAGCGAGCCCGCCGCAATCCGCACCTGACGCTCGAGCGACATCGTCTTGGCGCCGCGCACGACGGGCAGTCCCGCCTGCTCCCAGGCCAGCGTGCCCCCTTCGACGTTGACGACGTTCGTGCAGCCGGCGGCGGCGAGCTTCTCGCACGCCTGACGCCCGCGGCCGCCAGACCGGCAGATCACGTAGAGCGCTGGGGCGGCCGCGCCGCGCGCGGCAAGCCGTTTCGGGTCGAGCCGCTCGAGCGGCTCGTTGCGAGCAAGGCTGGCATGGATTTCCTGGAACTCCTTGGGCGTGCGGACATCGATCAGTTCGACTTCGCGCCCGGCCTGCACCAGGTCGTGAAGCGACTGCGGGGAAATGGTGGGCACGTTCATGACTCGCACTCCTTGTCTCGTGGTCTTGCGGAGACGTATGTCGATGGGTCGGAACTAATCGATATATATGGCGAAAAAAAGAGGCTGGGCGTACTGCGGTCCTAGCGCTTGCTCATGCCGCCGAAGCGTGACTCAATGCAGGCCAGGATGTCCTTCAAGTGAGGCTCGGCGACGCGATAGAAAACCTTGCGGCCTTCCTTCTCGCTGCTCAGGAAGCCGCACCGCTGCATCAGCCGCAGATGCTCCGAGGCCATCGGGCTGGGCAGCTCACACGCTTCGGCCAGTTCCCCCACGGTGTAATCCCCCTGCAGCAGCATCTGAATCATCCGCAGCCGATGCGGATGCCCCAGGATGCGTAGGCACTCGGCCGCCTGCTCCAGGGACTTCAGATCAGTGAGTTGCAGTGTTTTCGCCATCGCAGCCTCCACAACCATTATATCGTCATGTCGCGACCTGACAATCCTTTTTTCTGGGGCTCCTGACGGCTGGGGGCCTGCTTGACAGCTCCTTTCCGACGGCGCTAGGATCGAAGTTGAGGGCATTCCTAGACTTACATGGGCGGGTTTGCAATGCATTCGCTGCGGGGTCGATCGACCGTGGCCGTGGTGTTGGCGAGTTGTCTCGCCGTCGGCGCTCCGTCTCGCGCCTACACGCCCGAAAGCCCGGAAGTGAAGCAAATGGTGGCCAAGGGGCTCGAGTACCTGGGCAGCCAGGACCCTGAGACCTTTAGCCGGCTCGGCGCGCTGTGTCTGGCGGGGCTGGCCTTTGTGAAGGCCGGGCAGCCGGAGCACCCCACGGTGAAGGCAGCGATCCAAGCGTGTCGCGACCTCACCGCCAAGGGACCCGAGCAGATCACCACCAGCGTCTGCGACATCTACAGCAGCGGGCTGGTGATCATCTTCCTGTCGGCCGTCGACGGCAGCGCCTATCGTCAGGAGATCGGCGTGATGGTCCGCTCGCTCGAGCGGCGGCAGCTTTCGGGAGGCGGTTGGACCTACGAATCGCTGGCGGTGGGCGACACTTCGATGACTCAGTACGGCGCGCTCGGCATGTGGGAAGCCGCGGCCAGCGGATATCCGCTGCCCGTGGATCGCGTGGCCCGCACGCTGGGCTGGTTGATGCGAACCCAAGACCCGAGCGGCGGGTGGGGTTACCACGCCGACGATCCCGGCTCGTTCCAACTCGTTCCGCAGACCGAGGTCCGATTGTCGTTGGCTACCGCGGCGCTCGGCAGCATCTACCTGTGCGCAGATCTGCTGGAACTTTCGACGGGCAAGGTGTCGGTCGAGCGGGACTTGCCGCCGGCGCTCAAGCCTGTGGAAACTCCCGGCCGCTCCCGCGCGCGGATCGATCGCGCGCAGCTTCGCCAAACGCTGCGCAACGGGACCACCTGGTTCAACAATCAGTACCGCATCGATCCTGATGGCTACACCCACTACTACCTCTACGCGCTCGAGCGCTATCAGAGCCTGCGCGAGGTGGCCGAGCGGCGGCCGGTCGCCGAGCCCCTCTGGTACAACCAGGGGGTCGAGTATCTCGCGCGCACGCAGGCCGAGGATGGAACCTGGCGAAGCAACAGCGGCGTCGACGCCGACACCGCCTTCGCCATCTTGTTCTTGCTGCGGTCGATGAAAAAGAGCATCCAGAAGGCGAAGAACTTTGGCGACGGCACGCTCACCGGCGGCCGAGGGTTGCCGTCGAACACCGCGGACGCAGAGCTCAAGCAGGGGCGCGTCGTGTCCCGCAAGCTCACCGGCCCCGCCACCGGCCTGCTCGAGATCCTCAACGATCCCAACCATCCCGACATTCTCTATCTGGCCGACAACCTCGATCAGGTAAACCCCAACGCCAAGGGGGGCAACTTGACTTCGGCCCAGCGCGCGGAGCTCGACCGAGTGGCCGAATCCGGCACGGTCGAAGCGCGGCTCGTCGCCTTGCGGGCACTCGCGCGAGCCCGCGACCTCGACAACGTCCCGCGATTGATCACCGCTCTGCGCGATCCCGAGTGGCGCGTGGTGCAGGAGGCTAATGCCGGCCTTGCCCGGATGGCCCGCCGCCTCAGCGGCTTCGACCTTCCTGAAACGCCTGACGAAGCCGCCCGCGAGAAGTTGATCGGCCGCTGGAAGGCCTGGTATCGCACGGTGCGTCCCGAGGCGGAGTTTGCCGATGATCCGCCGTAGCAGCGTGTGCAGCCGCTTCGGCTTCGGAGGCGCTCTATGAAGGCGCCCCCGAGACCGTGCCCTGCCTGCGCGCAGAACCCGGCCGGCCTGGCCGTTTGTCCGGCCTGCGGACGGAAGCTCGCGCCCCCCAAAGTCGCTGCGCCGCCAAAGGTCGAGGCGAGCCGCGCGCCCCCGCGCGTACGCGCCTCGCTCGTCCCTCCGCCGACGATCGCGCCTGCCGCCCCCGTCCCCAGCGACGTCGAGGCGCCCGACCAGGCCGAAGCCATCGACGACTGGCTGCCGCCCGCCTACGATCTGCCTGAAGTGGTCGGCCCCGACGCGGTGGCGGACATGCCGACGCATCCGTTCGGCGGCGCGGCCCCGCTTGTGGGACTCGCGCCGGATGATCCGGCCGAGGACGGCCCCGAGTTTGCCGCGCAGCCTTGGCAGCGCTGGGAGTCTGAGCGGTCGGGCGAACGCGGCCGGCTGGAAAAAAACGCCCTGCTGTTCGGGTTTGGCCTCGTACTGTTGTTCGCGCTCGTTGTCCTCCTGTCCTGGCTCTAAATCGCCTGCATGTTTGGTCTGCTCAATGTTCACAAACCGGCCGGTCCCACCTCGCGCGACGTGGTCAATCGCGTGCAGCGGCTGGTGAGGCCGGCCAAGGTGGGGCACGCGGGCACGCTCGATCCGCTGGCCACCGGAGTGCTGGTCGTCTGCCTGGGCCCCGCCACGCGGCTCGTCGAATACGTGCAGCAGATGCCCAAGCGCTATCGCGGCGCCTTTCTGCTTGGCCGGCACAGTCCCACCGAAGATGTCGACAGCGAGATCACCCTGCTCGCAGATCCGCCCGTGCCGACGCGCGCCGAGTTGCAGGTGGCTGCCCGGCGGCTCACCGGGACGATTCAGCAGCGTCCGCCCGCCTACTCGGCGCTCAAGGTGGCGGGCCGCCGAGCCTACCAACTGGCTCGCGCCGGGCACGAGGTCGAACTCCAGGCCCGCGTGATCACCATTCACCGCCTCGAAATCCTCCACTACGACTATCCCCAGCTCGAACTCGACATCGAGTGCAGTTCGGGCACGTATGTCCGTTCGCTCGGGCGCGACCTCGCCGAGCTCGTGGGCTCGGCCGCGGTGATGGCGGCGCTCGAGCGGCAGGCCGTTGGCCCATTCTCCGTCGCGCAGGCGATCCCGCTCGAAGAGCTGTCGGCCGCCTCCATCGGCGCCGCATTGCTCGATCCCGCGCGGGCCGTCACCGGGCTGCCGCGGCGCGAGCTTTCGGCCGCGGAGTTGTTTTGCGTGCAACGCGGCCAAGCATTGCCCCACGAGCCCTTGGGACCGGCCGAATACGCGGCCTTCACGCCCGACGGATCGTTGGCCGCGGTGCTCGAACGTCGCGATCGCGGCTATCTGCCGGCCGCGAACTTCGTGGCTCTTTGAACCGCGGAAAAACCCTACCCGCAGAGAAAACCCTGGCGGGTTCGTAAGCCGCAGCGGGGTCCGTAGCTACGCCTGCGGGGGGATTGCGGGCTTCGCAAAGTGCTAGTACCTAATGAGTTGTGCGCGGTCGCCGCGCATCGATAGGTTGCGTGCGTTGCTTGCGGGTAACCGCACGCACGATTACGATCAAACTTATCGGAACAGTCACAGCGAAAGGCGCCTCGGGGCAGGTCTACTGAGAAGAAGGCGATTTGGCGCGCCTGCATTCACTGCGGTTTCCCACGACGGGAGCCGCCGCGGGGCATACTACGCGCCGATCGGAAGCGCCCTCGGAATGCCACCTCGGACTCGCTTCTCGAAATGACCAGTGAACCGGCCTCGAGCGTGATGGAGCGGCCCACGGTTACGCTTCCCCCACGCGTCGCGCCTCCCATCAACTACGGGCCCTCGTTGCGCTCTGGCGCCGCCTGGACCTTCCTCGGCACCACGGTCGCCATGGCCGCCCAGGGGGGCATCATGATGGCCCTGGCCAAGCTGGGCACCCCGGAAATCGTGGGCCAATATGCCCTGGCCGTGGCCATGGTCGGGCCCGTCATTCTGCTCACGAATCTGAACCTGCGGGCGGTGCAGGCCACCGACGCGCGGCACGAAAACCCCTTCGTGTCATACGTAGGGCTGCGGCTCTGCGGCCTGCTGACGGCAGCCGTTGCCTGCGTGGCGATCAGCCTCGTGAGCCGCGTCGGGGCGGTCAGTCTGGCGGCGGTGATGCTCGTGTACCTGGCTCGCGCGTTCGACGGCGTCAGCGACGTCATCGCCGGGCTGCTGCAAAACCACGAACGCCTCGACCTGATGAGCCGCTCGCGGGCGCTGCAGTCGGTCTGCCAGTTCGCGGCGATCACGCTCGCCTTCTGGGCGACCGGCAACCTGCTCTGGGCCCTGGCGGCGGGCGCCGCGTCGGTCGCTCTGACTACGTTCACGTATGACGCCTCGTGTGCCCGGCAGATGCTGGCCGAAGACGGCGCGGCCCCGCTGCCGCTCGTGCCGGCCGTGCAACGCGGGTTGGCGACCTGGAGCTTCGTCGACACGCGGCGGCTGTTTTGGACAGCGTTGCCGCTGGGCATCGTGGCCGGGCTCGACTCGCTCACGGTCAACGTGCCGCGGTACATCGTCGAGCATTTTCAGGGGAAGGAAGCCTTGGCGTTCTTCGCCGCGGCGGCCTACATGATGTTTCTGGGAGCGGCGGCGATCGACGCCATGGCGGCCCCCGCCCGCCCCCGACTGGCCAAGCTGTTCCTCCACGATCTGCCGGGCTTCCGCTGGCTGGTGCTGCGGATCGCGTTCCTAGCCGGCCTGTGCGGGGCCGCGGCCTGGCTGATCTGCTTCCTCTGGGGCCGACAGTTGTTAACGCTGCTTTACACGGCCGAATACGCAGCCCACGCCGACGTCCTCTCCTGGCTGATGGTGGCGGCGGCGATCTGGTACGTGGCGGGGATCTTCTCGACGGCGGTGACGGCAACGCGAAGCTTTCGCATCCAAATGCCGATCATGGTGGCCTCCTTGAGCGTGACAGGCGTGGTGTGCTACCTGCTCATGCCAAGCCATGGCCTGACCGGCGCCGCCTGGAGTGTGATTGTCGGGATGATCGTCCGGCTGCTCGGCAACGCGCTCGCGTTGGGGATGGTTGTCAAGAATCGTTGACGCCCGTTTGCCAATCCGGTCGCGTTCTTGCCCATTCGACCATGCCCGGCTAGCCTGAAAAGTGCCGATCGCTCGGGAAGCGATCGGCCCCTAGCCGACAGGCCGTGATTGATATTCCGTGACTTTCCGAACCAAGCTGTGTCGCATGAGCAGGCTTGCCACGACTTGGCGACGCGTCAACAACCGCGGGCGGCGTATTTCTTTGCTGCGGCAGCCGCGGCGAAGTGAAAAAGAATTGCGATGAACGCGGTCATTTTCATCGTCGCGACCACGCTTACGGCCGTGTTCGCCGCGTCGCTCGCGGTCGGCTTGCGCAACGGCCGAGATGCGTTTTCGCCTTGGTGTCTGGTGCCCGGGCTGCATCTTCTACGTACTTCTCCCTTTCTGTTCCTTGCGTCCACCGACCCCGAAGCCTACGTCCACCCGGCGATCGTCGAGAGCCTTCCGGACCTGGATTCGGCCTTTCTCTGGTACGGCTTCGTCGAGTTGTGCGGTTTCGCCGCCTGCATGTTGGGCATCTCCGGCGGCGCGGGCCCTGCGATCGCCGCGCGGCTGCCAGTGCTGCGGTATCGCATTTCTCCCCAAATGCTCGAACTGGCCGCCATGGGCGCCCTGATGATTGGCTTCGTGGCGTACCTTCAGGTTCTGCGTCATGTGGGCGGGCTCTCTGAGTTGCTCGGTTCGCTGGACATGCGAGTGCAGGTGCTCGAAGGCACCGGCGTATACATCAGCCTGATGACGCTCGCGGCGGTCGGCTGCGTCGTCCTGGCGTACACATTGCGATTCCGCTACAGCCACACGAGACTGGCGCTCGTGTGCTTCCTGTCTTTGTCGACCGCCGCCATGTTCTCGACCACGGGCGGCCGCAAGCTGGCGTTGGGGCTCGTGGTGTCGCTGCTCATGGTTTGGCATTGGGGCGTTCGGCCCATCCGGCATCCGGTCCGTCTCGGTGTCGTCGTCGTGCTGGCCATCGCGCCCTACTTCGTCGCCATGCCGCTCATCCGCAGCAACCGCAACGCGCTCGCGATCTACATGGAGCGGCCCGCGGACCTGGTGTCCGATGTCGTGGACAACTCCAGCGATTTCATTCGGCAACTAAGCTACTGCGAAACCTATCTCTTCGTCACAAACTATTTCACGCTCGACTCGATTTGGATGGGGCAGACGTACTTGGATCTGCTCAAGGCGCCGGTCCCGCGGCAGTTGATGCCCCAAAAACCGGCGCTCGACGAGGGAATGTACATCTACACGCTTGCCCAAGGCGGACAGGTGTACCCCGGAATGCCCTCGCGAGATCAGAACGCCGCGGGCTGGCCCACAGAAACGCTGGGAACCATGTACTGGAATTTCCACTTGCCTGGCGTTGTCGCCGGAATGTTCGTGCTGGGCAGTCTTCTGCGGGCCGCCTTCGAGTATCTCATGGTTTCTCGCAAGAGCCTGTTCTCGATCTTCCTCTACCAGTACGCCATGTTCGGGCTGGCTCTCAGCAACATTCGAATCGTCCAGTTCTCCGTGGGCGTGGTCGCGGTGACTCTGCTCTTTGTGTTCGGCCTTGGGGCGCGGATGCAACGATGAGCCTGTACCCCGAGACCGAGTTTGGCGGCTTCACGCGGTGCAATGGCACCGTGGCTTTTTACACGCGGATCGACGCGCTGTTGCGGCCAACCGACGTCGTGCTCGACGTTGGCTGCGGGCGCGGCGCGCATTCCGAACATCCCGTTGACTACATTCGCCGGCTCCGCGACTTCCGCGGTCGATGCCGGGCTGTCTGGGGTTGCGATGTCGATGCCGTGGGCGAGCAAAACCCAACGATCGCTCAGTTCTTCCGAATCAACGAGAGCGGTTGGGACGTGCCCGACGCTGAAATCGACCTGGCGATTGCCGATTGCGTTTTGGAGCACGTGCCCGATCCCGACCTGTTCTTCCGCGAGGCGGCGCGAGTGGTCAGACCGGGAGGATACCTTTGCATCCGGACGCCGAACGCACTGGGATACGTCAGCCTTGCCGCGCGGGTGGTTCCCAACCGCTTGCACGGCCGCGTGGTGCGCCTAGTGGCCGGCCGCAACGAGGCCGACACGTTTCCGACCCTGTATCGCTGCAACACCGCGCGGCGGCTGCATCGCGCGCTGGAACAGGCCGGGTTCAAATCCGCCGTATATCGCCACGAGCCGGAGCCGTCCTATCTTGGCAAAGGCGCCGCATTTCGAATCGGCGCTCGGCTGAACGCCTTCATCCCGGCCCCGCTCCGCAACGTGCTGCTCGCCTTCGGGCGAAGGGTCTAGGGCGTGGCCATGCACGTTGTTCACGTAACCGAATCGATGCACCAGCGAACCGGGGGACCGGCGCAGTCGGTCAGCCAGTTGGCGGCCGCGCTCGCGTGGTCGGGCCGCAACACCGCGGAGATCATCGTGCCGGAAACCTCGCGCGACGGCGACCGCGCGCAGGTAGATCCTGCGGTCGTCGTGCGGTACTGTGCTACGCCAAGCTGGTCGCTTGGCTGCGGGGCCGCCGTGTTTCGCGCGCTCCGTCACGCCGCGAGTCAGCAAGAAACGCTGTTTCACCTGCACATGATGTGGCGCGGCCATCTCGTGGCCGCCGCCGCGTATGCGCGGCGCGAAGGACGGCCGTACATCGTTTCGCCGCGCGGCACGCTCGAGCCTTGGTGTCTCGAGTATCGGGGCGGCCGAAAGCGCCTGTTTTGGACCCTCGTCGAGCGCAAACGGTTGCTCGGCGCGGCTGCGCTCCACGCAACCTCGGCCATGGAGGCCGAGAACCTGCGGAAGCTCGTGCCCGGCCGGCCGATCGCCGTGATTCCCAACGGGCTGACGTTGCCCGCCCTGACTCCGCGGCCCGCGCCGGGGTCCACGCGCACCGCCCTCTTTCTCTCGCGAATCCACCCCAAGAAAGGCCTCCCGCTGTTGATCGAGGCCTGGGGCCAGGTGCGCCCGGCCAACTGGCGGCTGCTCATCGTTGGGCCCGACGAGCTCGATCATGCGAACCAGTGCCGGGAATTGGCCCGGCGGCTGGGCGTCGACGGAGCGATCGAGTTTCGCGAGAGCGTGTCGGGCCTGGCCAAGTGGGATCTCTACCGCGCCGCCGACCTGTTCGTACTGCCGACGCTGAGCGAGAACTTCGGCATCGTCGTGGCCGAAGCGCTGGCCAGCGAGACGCCCGTGCTCACCACCACGGCAGCCCCTTGGGAAGAACTGCCTGCGCGACGTTGCGGCTGGTCCACCCCGCCGACCGTCGACGGCGTTGCCGCGGCGCTGCGCGAGGCCACGCGGTCGTCAACGGAGGAACTGCGGGAGATGGGCGCGCGGGGCCGCGGCCTGATCGAGCAGCGTTATTCGCTCGACTCGACGTCTCAATCGATGTTGGAAGTTTACGAATGGCTGCTCTCGGGCGGGCGTTCTCCCCAGTGCGTATTGTGTCCCTGAGGTCGAGCGCCGCGTCGATGTCTGTGCCCGCACCACAAGCTGCCCTGCCGGCCGACCGCGATTGGCGGGTTAATCCCAAGGCGCGGAAGAACGTACTTGGCCGACTGCTCTGGGAGGCAGTGTGGTTGCTGTTGTTTCGGCCGAGCCCGCGGATCCGCGCCTGCGATCCTTGGAGGCGGGCCCTGCTGCGGCTTTTTGGCGCGAGGGTCGCCCCTTCGGCCGTAATCTACCCTTCTGCGCGGATATGGGCGCCGTGGAATTTGGAGCTGGGCGAGCGCAGCGTCCTCAGCGAGCGTTCGAACTGCTACTGTGTGGCCCCGGTGGCGCTGGGGGACGACGCCAATCTTGGCCCCGAAGCGTTCCTTTGCGCCGCCACCCGAGACATCTCCCGGCTCGACAAGCCGCTCGTGGTCGGCCCGATTACCCTCGAGCCGCACTGCTGGGTATGCACCCGCGCGTTCGTGGGGCCCAACGTGCGGATCGCCGCCGGCGCGGTCGTGGGCGCGTGCGCCGTGGTGATGAAGGATGTCCCCGCTTGGACGGTGGTGGCCGGCAATCCGGCGCGAACGATTCGCCCGCGAACCTTGCAGGACGCCCCGCTCGACTCTCGTGGCGAAGTTGCTCCCCTTCCTTGATCGCAGAATCAACATGACCGCATTCGCCCGCTTCCTGATGAAGGCTCACTTCATCTTGCAAGCTCCGATCGCCATCTTCTTCATCCTCTGTTCGGGGCGGATCGCGCCCGAGTATCGCTTGAACTGGTGGCGTCGCTACGTGCTGGGGTTTCGGATGTTCTGGAACCGACTGTGGATTCAGAGCGGCAGCTCCTACAAAACGCACTTGGCCATGGCCCTCAAGATTCTGGAAACGCCGCCGAGCGTGCCGGGAGCCATCGTCGAGTGCGGAACCTGGAAGGGCGGGAGCGCGGTCAACCTGTCACTCGTGGCCAAGCTCACGGGGCGCAAGCTCCTGATCTACGATTCGTTCGAGGGGCTCCCCTCGGCCGTCGCTGGAGACCGTGAGGCGGCCGCCTACAAGGCCGGCGATTACTGCGGAACGCTCGAGGAAGTGAGAGCGAACCTGGCGCGTTACGGCGCGATCGAGTGCTGCGAGTTCCGGAAGGGCTGGTTCGATGCAACGTTGCCTGCGCTCGCGGAACCCGTACTGCTGGCGTATATCGACGTCGACTTGGAGAGCAGCCTCGACACCTGCGTGCGCTGCATCTGGCCCCGGCTGGCCGACGCCGGCTACGTCTTTATCGACGAGTTCGTGAGCCTGGACTATTGCGCGCTGTTCTATTCGGAGCGTTGGTGGAACAGCAACTTCCAGCGAACTCCACCCGGGCTGATCGGCGCCGGAGTGGGGCTTGCGCTCGGCGAGTACTACATCGGCCCCTGGTCGGAGCGCAAGGAGCATCCCGCGCAGCACGCCAACGGGGCTGCTTACACGCGCAAGGATTTTTCTGGCGTGTGGGCTTTTTACCCGACGAATTAACGCCCGCCGGTCCACGCATTCCTGGCTTTGCGGAAAACGACTGCATGCGCGTTCTGGTCACCGGCGGCTCGGGTTTCATCGGCACGAACATCGTGGAGCGCTTGGTAGGGCAAGGGCATCGCGTGCGCAGCCTCGACTGCGCGCCCCCGCAGGCCGCCGCCCACTGCGAACATTTCGCGCAGGTGGATCTGCTGGACGCGGCGGCGCTTCGCCGGCACGCGCGGGAGTTCGCTCCCCATCAAGTCGTCCACTTGGCCGCGCGCACCGACCTGGCGGAGACGACGTCCATTGCAGGCTACGCGGCAAACACGACTGGCGTGCGCAATCTGCTCGACGCGCTCGACGGGCTGGCCAGCCTGCAGCGCGTGCTGTTCGTTTCGACGAAGCTCGTTTGCCCTACCGACTATTGCCCGCGGCATGACGAAGATTACTGCCCCGACACGCTGTACGGCGAAAGCAAGGTGGAAGGCGAGCGGATCGTGCGGGCCGCGGGAGCGCTGCCCTACGCCTGGTGTTTCGTGCGACCGACGTCGATCTGGGGGCCGTGGTTCGGCATTCCCTACCGCGGCTTTTTCGAAGCCATCGCCCGCCGGCGCTACTTCCATCTCGGCCGCGCCGACGAATCCAAGCGTTTCGGCTACGTAGGCAACTCAGTGCACCAACTCGAACAGCTCATGCTCGCCCAACGAGAGCGTATTCAAGGCCGCGTCTTCTATCTGGCGGACTACGAACCGTACACGATCCGCGGTTGGGCGGACTCGATCGGCCGCTCAATGGGGCTCCCGCCGGCGAAGACGTTGCCTCGCTGGCTCTGTCGAGCCGGAGGAAAGGCGGGCGACGTACTCCAAAAGGCCGGTCTGAAGAACCCACCGCTCACGTCCTTTCGCCTTCGCAACATGTGGGCTGATACGTCGCGAACCCCGCTCGAGACAATGCAGGAGGTTGCGCCGCAGTTGCCCTTTAGCATGGAAGAAGGAGTGCGCGAAACCGTGACCTGGATGCGGTGCAATGCTAAGCAGCCGCCGTAAGCGCGCTTTGGCTTCCACGCGGCGGTCTACCTGCACGAGCCTGAGCCGTCGTACCTGGGCAAGGGCGCTGCCTTCCAGATCGCCGCCCGGCTGAGCCCGCTGATTCCTGCGCCTTTTCGCAATGTGCTGCTGGGGTTTGGGGTTCGGCGGTAGCTGCTTGCGGTGGGGAGGTCATAGGCGTTTCCGGCCGCTCGCCGGAGTACTCGGCCGACTTTCGTCGGCCGCTCGCCGGGCTGAGCTACCCGTAGAGCTGAATTGCCTTGACGATCTCGTCCAGATCGTTTGGCACGGCAACCGCGCGGTTGGCGTACGACGCTCGCCGCACGCCGCGGCTGCCGAGGACTTTGTTGAATTGGTCCTGGTCGGTCGTGTGGTAGGCGACCGTGGCGTCGGGGTCTTTGAGTTGGTGCCCGGTGAGAATGCAGACGACGCGTTCTCCCCGGCCGATGACGCCTTCGGCCACGAGCTGCTTCGCGCCGGCGACGCTGGCGGCGCTGGCCGGTTCGCAGCCCAGGCCGTTCGCGCCTACTTGCGCCTTGGCGTCGAGGATCTCTTGATCGGTCGCCTGGCGAACCACGCCGTTGCAATTCTCCAGCGCCCGCAGGCACTTTGTCAGATTCACCGGGCGATTGATCTCGATCGCGCTGGCGATGGTCGACGCTCGGCGGCGCTCGCGGTCCATGTCGGCGAAGTAGCCGTCGATGGTCTGCGTGTCAGGCTGTCCCTTGTTCCAGCGCACGCCGCGCTGCTCATAAAGCTGATAAAGCGTGTCGGCGCCGGCGGCGTTGATCACCGCCAGCCGCGGCACGCGCGGAATGAGCCCCAGCATCTTCAACTCGGCGAAGGCTTTGCCAAACGCGCTCGAGTTGCCCAGGTTGCCGCCGGGCACCACGATCCAGTCCGGCACTTCCCAGCGCAGCGCCTCGAGCACGCGGAACATGATCGTCTTCTGCCCTTCCAGGCGGAAGGGATTCACGCTGTTCACCAGATAGATGCCGAGCTTCTTCGACACCTCTTGCACGCGCTGCATGGCGTCGTCGAAGTCGCCGGTGATCTGCACGGTGAGAGCGCCGTAGTCGAGCGCCTGCGAGAGCTTGCCGTAGGAGATTTTGCCGGAGCCGATGAAGATCACCGCCCGCATCAGCCGGGTGACCGAGCAATACACCGCTAGTGAGGCGCTCGTGTTGCCGGTCGAGGCGCAGGCCGCCCGCGTCGCCCCCACGGTGCGGGCATGCGTGAAGGCGGCCGACATGCCATTGTCTTTGAAGCTGCCGGAGGGGTTCATGCCCTCGTACTGCAGGTGGAGTTCGCCCGTGTCGAGCCCGACGTACTTGCCGACTCCGGCAGAGCGATGCAGCAGCGTTTGGCCCTCGCCGATCGTGACCACGGCCTCGGGCGGGGCGAAGGGGAGTAGGTCGTGAAACCGCCACAGGCCGCTAAAGGCCAGCGGATCGTGCCGGCGACTCCACTTGGCCTCGAAATCCTTCAGGCTCTTGGGCGGCGCGAGCTTGTCCCAGTCGTAGGCCACGTCGAGCAGGTTGCCGCAGGCCGGGCAGCCAACCAACACCTCGTCGACCCCATAGGTCCGCGCGCAGGCGGGGCTGATGCAGCGCTGAAAGGCGCGG
Organism: Pirellulales bacterium; assembly: GCA_046349955.1. Classification (GTDB taxonomy): domain Bacteria; phylum Planctomycetota; class Planctomycetia; order Pirellulales; family JBGAPH01; genus JBGAPH01. The sequence continues at coordinate 142,667 of JAXMBI010000011.1, forward strand.
TCGGCGGCGGCAGGCATGGTCGGTGCAAACGGGTTGAACGGACGGACAGGGCGATGCCTTAGTCTAGGTCAGGCAACGCTTTCGGGGCAAGGCGGGGCGGTGGGCGTCGCGCCGGCCGCGTCGCTGGTCCAGTCACGCGGCGGGCGTTAGGTTCGCCCGAGATTGGCTTTGAGCAGCCCGAAATCGCTCAGGTCAACGTCCCCGTCGCCGTCGGCGTCTCCGGCGGCCCGACTGGCGTCGAGGCGGCCAAAGGCAGCCTTGAGCAGCCCGAAATCGCTGAGATCGACCAAGCCGTTGCCGTCGAAGTCGGCCGTGATCGTGGGGAGTGAGAGCTCCACGGAGTACTCGGCGACGTCGGTCGCCGCTGCCGCGAAGACGTGCAGACGGTAGCGTGCGCCCGCGGCCGCGTTCCAAGCGACCTCGAGCCGCTCGGCCGCCGGTCCGGCGCTGGCGACCACGGCGCCCCCCGCGTCCAGCACCTCGAACTGCAACGCGCCGCCCGCATGGTTCACGCCCAGAGTTGCTTGTCCCGCCTTGGGCGCAACGAACGAGAACCAATCGACGTCGGCCGGCTCGTGTAGGCTCAGCCCCTCCTCGCGGCGGAAGGCGAACTGTCCCCAATCGGCGGCCGTAGCGCCCGAGTCGTTGGGCTCATAGCGGTCGCCGAGCCAGGACAGCACGAACGCGTAGGGCGTCGGTTGTTGCACATCGGCGCCTGTGATGCGCAGCAGATATACCTTTCCCTGGTCGAGCACTGCTTGCACCGAGTCCTGGCCTGTGGCCAACACGGCGCCGCTGGCCTCGAGAATCTGCACGCTGCTGCCAGGCGGCACGGCGCCGTCGAAGGTCAGGCGGTGGAGGCCTGCCCGCCCAGCAAAGAACCCGAAGTGATCGACGTCGTTGGGTCCCAGCAACACCGACGCGCGGCCGCCGGTTGCGAACAGCTTGCCGAAATACGAGGCGGCCGCGGGCGTGTCGTTGGGTTCGAGATCGTCGCCGAGATCGAGCCGAATGCTGGGACCTACGAGCCGATTCTGTGCGGCGGGGAGTTTCAGCGCGTAGCTCGCTCCTTCGCGAACCTGGTAGTTGCTGAAAACCGGGTCGAGCAGCCGCCACTGCTGTTCAACCTGCTCGTAGAGTTCTCCGCCGGTGGAGATTCGCGCGTTGCCCGAGATGGCCGCAGTGAAGCGGTACCAGGCCGCCTGCCCGGCCAGGAGCGGCAGCGGCGGCAGCCGAACGAGCTGCACGCGGCCCAAATCGACGGCGGTTTCGAGGGACAGGTTCTCCGCCGGCGGCTGCACCGCGAAGGCCAGCGACGCGCTCACGGAAAGCCGCAAATAGTAGGCCTGGTTGGCGACGACCGGCGCAACGAGCGGTTGCCCCGACCGCGCGGAAGCCAAGAGCTCTTGATCGGCGCCATACAACTCGAGAGCCGCGCCGAAGGCCGCGCTAGTGATCGATGCCTGCAAGACTCCCCCGGCCCCGGCGGTGAACTTGAAATAGCGGGGCTGATTGCGTCCGAGGTTCCAGACCTCGCGGGGCAGCTCGGTGAGAACGCCCCGATCCACGGCCGTGCCGAACGACGTGGCGGCCGCGAACAGGTCGCGCTGCGTCAGCGTCGCGATGTAGCGCCCTTGGCCGTGGAGGCGCGTGACGCGGAGGAAGGCAGGTTCGGTTGCGGCGACGACGGCAAACGGCAATTCCACGGTCGCTTGATTCGTGCCGACGACTCCTTGCGCGAGCACGTTTCCGCGGCGGTCGACCAGCGCAAGATCGAGCCCGAGTTCCGCTTGGTCGAACGTCAGTGTGGCCGAGCCGGCGTAGCCATTGGTGCGGAACACCGTGACGAGATCGACATCGTCGCCGGGGCCCAACAAGTGCTCGCTGGGGGACGATGAGTAGGTCTTGTCGGCGTCGCCCAACGTGTTGTCGGGTTCCCATGGGTCGTCGGGACCCGTCGCCACGGCCAGTTGGTAGCCCCCCGGCGCCGATTCCAGTGCGAGTTCGATCGTCTCACCGGCGAGCACCGTCAGCGGGTAGTCGACCCAACCGTCGCCGCGGGGCCGGCCGTACGAGGTTCGCCGCCCGGCGGCCGAACTGAAGCCTAGGTTCGCGCTAATGTCGGGCCGAGCATCGTCGCGGCGAAACGAGACGATGGCCCGGCCCGATTCTGCGGCGGTGAAGCGGTAACGGTCGACGTCGCCGTCGTAGTCGAGCGCGTAGTGAGTTGCCGGGAGCGCCCCCAACACGCCCCAGTCGAGCGGCGCCTCGGAAGGCTCGTTGGGCGGCAAGGCCGCCACCTCGAGCCGCAACCGGTAGCCGATCGAAATCGAGCGGCGCGGGACGACTTCCAGCGTGACCTCGAGCCCAGGCGCCAGAGGGAGCGCCGCGCGCGTGCGATCGCGCGCGTAAAACGATGGCGCCGAAAGGCCATCCGACCGGCGCAGAACCAGTTCGGCCGCCCCGGCGAGCTCGAGCCCTTCGAGTGATACGACGAGCAGGCCTGTCTCGGGGGCCGCAATGCGATAGTAATCTCGGTCCGGCCCCTGGAACGGCTGCGGGTCATAGTGCAGCGTTAGCCCTTCGTAGACCGCCAACTCGACGACCTCGAGCAAGCCTGGCGCTTGCGGCGAATCGTTGTCTTCAAAACGGTCGGGCACAGCCGCGGTTGCCGGCCTCAGCCGCATGGTCAACATGCCTGGGTCGGAACCGGTGAGGCGAACCTGATAGCGCTGACCGGCCTGCAGCGCGAGTTCGACGATCTGGTCCGCTTGCGCGCGGGCCGCGGGATCATCGAGCCCTCGGAGTTCGATGCCGACTTGCCCCGAGCCATCCGTGCTGGCTGAAAGCCAATGCGGGCCGGTTGCCAGCGCAGTGAAGGTGAAATAGACCCCTTCGAAAGCGTTGGCTTGCTGCACCGCCTCGATCGTAAACTCTTGCTGCGGACCTAGCGCAGTCGCCGTGTCCGGGGAAGTGTTGCTCGGCGTGGGCAAAACTCGGCTGAGCGCGAACTCGAGGTCGTAAAACAGGTCGCCGCCGCTGCCCGCGTGCGAGACCTCGAGGTAGAAGCGGTCGCCCGGCGGCAGCTCGCCTGCCAGACGCAGCCGACCGTTGGCCAGGGTCGCCAGCAGATCGACTGGCTGACCCGCACTGTCAAGCAGATGGAATACCGCCTGTTCGAGGTTGGGGGCGGTGATTGCCGCGTCGAAGTGCGTGCGGTTGCCGCGGTCGAACGCGTAGAGATCGCGGGCCTCGTTGCCCCGCAAGAAGCCATCAGCGTTGGCGACGACCCTGTCACCCACGGTGAGAGGAATCGCCTGGGAGAGAGGCACGTCGGGAGCGGCCAGATCGAGACCAGTTTCGATGACGATCCGATAGGGAAGCGGCCCTGCCAGGTGCTCCCCAGCCCTGGCCTCGACCCAGTGGATCGAAACGTAATAGGTTTCCTCCGTCGACAGATAGAGCAAGCGCGTATTCACGCCTTCCTCGTTTGACGAGGGCACGAACCGGCGTTGCGAATCAAAGACGCCGTCGATCAGATCTCGACTGCCGGCCGGCGCCTCGACGCGAATCCGCGCGTAGCCGCTCGTCTGGGGCCGGAAGCGCAGCCAATCGCGATCGACTAAGTCCGCCAGGGCCAGGTCGTTCACCGGGAACTGGCTCGCCACTCCGAGATCCGTCGCGAGCGCGAAGCCGTCGTTGGGCTCCAGGCGGTCTCCTTGCCGATAGTCGCGCGTGTCCGCGAACTCATCGTACTCGATCACGAAAGCCAGAGGAGCAAGGGGGCCCTGGTCGTTCCAGGCGGCGGCGCGTCCCTCGGGCGCAAAGCCATCGGCGTTGTAGTGGGCTTGGTGCTCTCCCAAATAATCGTTGGGCTCGCTGTCCCGCCAATCGTGATACACCCACGGTTCTCGGGTCACCCATTGCCAGCCGCCGTCGGGTTCGAGCGCGGTGTCTGCTTGGTAGTAGCCGATCCAGGGTCCCCAAACCGGCACGACCGGGTGCCAATACTCCGGCGCGTTGATCAGCCCGAAGACGAACTGGTTCTCGGCCTCCGAGGTGATCGTGACTAGGTGCCCGCCGCGGGCCGCGGCCACCGCGCGGGCTTCCTCCCAGGTGACGAAGTCGGCGACCGGCTCATATTCGTGGCCGTTGCCGCCGGCCTCGACTGGCCAGGCGACGCGCGTCAGCAACCGTCGCACCTCGAGAGTCTCAGGGCCGCGAAGCGTCTTGCGGGGCGGTCGACGATTGGACATTGAGCAACTTAACGCGGCCCGGTGCCGAACTGGGCTGAGGGCCGCGATGGAGTAAGGGTGAAATGCTCGAGTAGGGTTTCAGTATACTCGGCGCAAGAGTTTTTCTCGTTTCTTGCGCCGGTTTCTCGCAGGTCAGGTCGACGTCCAGCCCCGCCCGGCGCTTTGCCTGGGGCGCCGATCCGCCCTGCCTGGCGGCTTGGGCATCTGCTACACTGAGGCCCGTTCGCTTGCCCACCCGCAGTGTCTGGAGCCGCACGCTGATGAACAAGTTGTTGCTGTACGTCGTGCCCGCGATTGCCCTGACCGCGATTTGCTGGGGGGTCTATGGCCCCGTGCTGCACAGGGGGCAGGCAACGATGGCCACGCCCGGCGACAAGATGCGGCCGTTCCTGTGCGTGGGGATCGCCTACTTTGTGATCGCCGTGATCATTCCGGTGCTGATGCTGCGGGGCGGCTTGACGCATGGTTGGACCTTCTCCGGCACGGTGTGGAGCCTGGCCGCCGGCGCCGCCGGCGCCATCGGCGCTCTGGGCATCGTGATCGCGCTGACCCAAGGCGGCGCGCCGAGCGTGGTGATGCCGCTCGTGTTCGGCTTTGCCCCCGTAGTCAACACTTTCTTCACGATTTACATGTCCGGGCGCTGGAGCGACACAAGTCCATTGTTCTTCGCGGGACTGATCTTGGTGGTCGTCGGCGCGGTCACGGTCCTGATCACCGCGCCCAAGCCCGCCGGCAAGCCGCATGCGGCCAAGCCAGCGGTTGTGGAAGAAGCGGCCAAGCAGCCGGCCTGAGCCCGCTCCAGGCACTCCTCACGTATGCCCAAGCCCTTGCGGATTGCCGTGCTCCTTTCTGGATCGGGGCGCACGTTGGCCAACCTGTTGGCCAAGCGGGCTGAGGGCGCGTTGCCAGTCGAGTTCGTGCTCGTCGTCTCGAGCCACGCGGGCGTGCGGGGGCTGGTGATTGCCGCCGAGGCCGACATTCCGTCGCAGACGCTCTTGCCTAAGGACTTCGGTTCGCTCGACGCCTATGGCCGGGCGGTGTTCGACGCCTGTCGCGCCGCGAGTGCGGAGCTCGTGGTGATGGCCGGCTTCATCAAATACGTGCCGATCCCGCCCGACTTCGAGAACCGCGTGGTGAACATCCATCCGGCCTTGATTCCTGCCTTTTGCGGTCACGGCTACTACGGCCACCGCGTGCATCAGGCCGTGCTCGACTACGGCGCAAAGGTCAGTGGCTGCACGGTCCACTTCGTCGACAACGAATACGACCACGGGCCCATCATCCTGCAGCGCGTCGTGCCGGTGCAGGACGACGACACGGCCGACGCGCTGGCCGCCCGCGTTTTCGAGGCGGAGTGCATTGCTTTTCCCGAGGCGTTGGCGCTGATCGCTCAGGGCAGCGTCAGCGTGGAAGGGCGGCGGGTAAGGGTTCGCGCGACGGAGCCGCGCCCATGAACGCCAAGCTCCGCGAACGTTTCGATCGTCTCCTGGAATCGGTGCTGGCTGAGTTGCCGCCGCACATCCACGAGTTGCTCGAGGAGACTCCGCTGGTGGTCGAGGATTACCCGTCGGACGACATCATGGACGAGATGGGGCTCGAATACATCGACGAACTGTGCGGGCTCTACACCGGCATTCCGCTTTCGGAGCCTGAGAGCCGAGCGCATCGCAATCTGCCCGACCGCGTGATGCTGTTTCGCGAAGGAGTGCTGAGTCAGGCGGCCGATGCCTCGGGGCACATCGCCACGCCGGAACTGCGGCGGCAAATGAAGATCACCGTGCTCCACGAAATCGGCCATCACCACGGCCTCAGCGAAGACGACCTCCGCAAGCTGGGCTACGCCTAGCGGCGCCGTCGCATCGCCACGGCGGCCATGCTCCCCAGGGCCGCGAGCAGCCAAGCCGCCGGTTCCGGAACCGGCACGCCTGCGTAGGCCGCCAGCGCATCGGCCGCATCCGCGAAGTCGTCGTCCGCCAGACCGTTGTTGAAGGCGATCAGCAGCGGTTGCGAGGGACCATGCTCTGGCGACATGAGCCGCAGGTGCAGACCATAGACGCCCGCTGGTCCACTTGGCAGGAACGCGCCGGGCATTCCAGGATCTTCGTGCTGCAAAGAAAAGCCAAGGTGCTGGTGGACGCCTCCCTCGTCGTCCGCCGTGGCAAAAGAGAAGCCCACGAGCGGTCCGCTGCCGCTCAGGTTTGCCAGCGCGAGGGGGCCCTTGGCGATTTCGAGGGCAACGCCTGCCGGGGCGGGGCCGACGGATGAACCGTTCGAGAACAACAGGCCGCTGAGCAGTGCGGCGCCAATCTTGTCGCTGGCGCCTAAGACGCCATCCTCGGCCTCAAAGCCCGGCTCGTCGGCGAAGTAGGCCAGCGGATCGGGGGGCTGCGGGAACTCGCTCAGGAACAGCCGGCCCGTCTCGACGGCCGGTACGCTGAGCACGCCGCCGACGACCTCGAACGCGACGTCTACGTCCTGGGCAAGCGCCGTGAGACCAATGGGTGCGAGCCCTCCCACGGCAAATGCAAGAATCTTTGAGAAGCGGAACCCCATGATGCTGACTCCCGTTGGCGGAACGAATGACGCGTGGTGGACAGACCGGTGGCTAAGACGAGCGCGGCCAAACTCTTCGCCCCGCAAATGCGGCAATGAGAGCCGCCAGGGTCAACGTCCAGGTCGCCGGTTCGGGCACGGCGGTGGCGTTTGCGCTGCTGCCGAAATTTGCCTTGAGGATGCCAAAGTCCGACAGGTCGACCTGGCCATCGCGATTAAAGTCCCCCTCGCTTCGCCGCGTGCCGGCGCCGAAGTTCTGCTTGAGGATGCCGAAGTCGGTGAGGTCGACACGGCCGTCGAGGTTGGCGTCGCCTGGCAGCGGCGGGAGCAGCGCCGCCGTTCCGATCGCCGCGACGCCGGCGTTGTATTGCTCGACCGTCAGCGAATCTCCGAACCAACCGAGCGCGATCACGAACGGGTCGGACGGCTCGTACTGCGGCGACGTGAGCTCGAGCACCAGGCCATACACGCCGGCGGCCGGTTCCGGCGACTCGAGCGTATAGCTGGGATGCACGTGGATGAAGCCCGACGCCCCGGCCGTAGCCAGCGTGAAGCCCGGCCGCGGGCCGCTCGCGGCGTCGACCGTGACGCTTTGCGGGCCGCGGGAGATCGACACCGCGGTGTCCGGCGGGGGATCGACCAAGGCTGCGCCATCCCAGTACCAAAGCTTGTCGACGAGCGCAAAGCCAAGCTGATCGCCGGCGGCCAACACGCCGGTCCCGGTTTCGAAGCCGGGGTTTTGCGTGAAGAGCACTCCGTCCAGCTCATCGAAGGCGTCGGCATAGACGCTCTGGTTCGTGGTCAATCGACCGTCGGAGACGGCCGGATGAACGTCGAAAGGGTGACCTTGTCCGCAGACAGGTTGGGGCGAAATGACAAGGTTCAGGAGCAGCGGCGCGAGGGCGGACAGCAAAGCGGCAGGGCGCATGGGGGGCGACTCCAGGTGGGCGCGCGCAGCAAGCGCGCGGGAAAAGTCAGGCGGGGCGCGGAGCGCCTATTCGGGCGGCTGCGCGAAGTTGAACTTCTGATCCACCCACTGGCGGATCTGGCCCGCGGAGAGGGTCTCCACGTGCCCATCGGCGTAGAGGTAGTTCGACACGTCGCCGTGCCGATCGACCTGGATGTCGGCCGTGATGCTCTCCCAGACGATCCCGCGCTGGTAGTTGCTGTCGCGGAACCAATCGTAGGAGTGGGCGTGGTCGCTCTCGCCGCCGATCTCCAAGGCGTCGGCGCCTTCAAAGACGGTGATCATCCGCGACGTGGCCTGGCAATCGTCGATGCGCAAGCAGGCGTCGGGCCGCGGCACCACGATGTAGCCGTTGAGCACGTAGCTCGTCCCCTTGGCGGCCAGCCGCTCGTCGCGGCGGGGATCGTCGGGGCAAATGCGGATGCGGTCGACGCTCTCCATGAAGGGGCCCAGCGTGTAGATCCAGGCCTTCTTCTCATCCCCTTCGGCGGTGTGGGAACTCTCGGGGAAGCGGCCGCGATGCACGTTGGCGAACTGCGCCAGCGCCAGGCCGAGTTGATGCAGGTTGTTCTTGCACATCGTGGTGCGTGCAGTGGCCCGCGCGGCCTGCACCGCCGGCAGCAGCAGGCCCACCAAGAGCCCGATGATGGCCACCACGACGAGCAACTCGACCAAGGTGAACCCGCGCCGTGGAGGCGCAGAAGCAACGGAAGGGGGGCAATGGCCCATGGCGAATAACCCTACCCGCCTGGGCGCACTTGCGCGCCGGTCGGCGGAATGAAGTCAGGCGGAATCCTCGAAACCAAACGCGAGCGGGCCGGAGAGAAAACCCGCGTCCGAGGGAGGCTGCCGGCGCGGGACGCACGGAGCGACCCCAAGGACGCGAGCGCGTCCTCAGGCAGCGAACGCCGGCGGGCCGCGCGGCGAGTATCCGCCGACGACGGGGGCCGCGGGTTGGCCGACGAGTGCCGCGGGCGCCGGAGCCACAGGCTCGGAGCAACGCAGATCGGCCGCTGGGTCGAGGGCGCACTGGGCCTGCGCCAGGTAAGAGCAGAGGTCGCAATCTTGATGGGCAGTCAAGCCGTGCGGCGGCTCGGCGTGCTCTACGCGGGCCGCGCCGTCAAACGGCGCGGGGCGGGCGTGATCGTGCGAACAGGGGCCATGTCGGTGGCCGGCGTGGGTCTGCGCCTCGCGGGGAAGGCAGGCGCAGCGCTCAGCGCCGTGCAGTCCGCGGCCGGCAAACGCCGGCACGGCGTAGCAGGCGAGCAGAGCGAGGACGGCAAGTTGCCGGCGACTGAACATGGGCTGTTCTTGCAACTGGATTGCGATTCTGTCCCCAATTTATACTCAGGCCTGGATTGCGAGTCAACTTAAGTGCCCGGCGCCACAAAATGGCGACCGAAACAAGCCCATGTCAAAATAAGGAGACTGCAAAACTTGACATGCACTAGGGCGGCTGGACAAGATACGGCCATAGCGACTTTTTGGCCTCAACCTGGGCGGTTTCCACCATGTTTCGCAGCTTGCTAGTGTTGCTCGTGGTCGTCGGCGGCTCGGCCGGAGCGTCGGCCGCCGAGCGGCAACTCGGCCCCGCGTCGTATGCCTCACGGCTCAACCACCGGCCGCAGTATTCGACCGCCGCCCAATTGGCCCGCGCGGCCTCGGGCACGACTTACCAGCGCCGCTTCGGCCCCTATTCGCCGGCGGGCTACGCCGCGGTGACAGCCAACGAAGCCCGCACCGACTCGATCCTCTCGCGCTCCCACGCCTACCGGGCGAACATTTGGCCCTGGTACGCCCAGCCGGTTCGCTGGAACTACTACTATTACCGGCCGTTCTACCCGGCCTACTGGAACTCGTACTACTGGTACGGCGTCTACCCGCAGGGCTACTACTATGGCCCCGGTTTCTGGGGCAGCCCGTACTGGGGAGCGGGTCCGCTCGGCTGGCCGGGCTACTTCCCCGGCTATGTCGGCACGTACGGCTACGGCGGCTTCCCGATCACGCCCTGCGCCGGCGGCGGCTGCGTGACGGTGGAGTACGGCGGCTACTACTGGTAGTCGATCCCGCTTTGAACGGTTGCTGAGGGGGGCGCCGCGCAGGGCCGCGCGGCCGCCCGCAGAACGTCTCTCGTCGCGGCTCGATCCGCGCTTATAATTCCGGTTTCGACCGGTTAGCCCCTTCTTGGGCAGCGCAGCGAGCCGCCCGCGGCTGGCCGGCGAAGTCTTGCTCCGGCGGAGAGAGCGTTTGTTCGTTGGACCTGTCTTTACCCGCGAGGTGGTCACGGCCCCGCGGCGCGACCGCTTGTTTTGGCTGCGGGGCGTGTATGTCGCCGCGCTCGGCGTGCTGATGGCCGTATGCTGGCAGGTGCTGAACGGCACGCAGCCGGTCCGCAGCCTGAGCGACTACTCGCGGTTCGGCGCCTTCGCCTTCGAACTGTTGGCGGCGCTGCAACTTGCCCTGGCGATGTTCTTTTCGGCCGTGCTGGCCGCCAGCGCCGTGGCGCAGGAGAAGGACAAGAAGACCTTCGTGCTGCTGTTGCTCACGCGGCTCTCGAATCACGAGTTGGTGCTTGGCCGGCTGGCCGCGAGCCTGCTGAATGTGCTCATGCTGGTGGCCGCCGGGCTGCCGCTCTTGCTGTTCACCGTGCTCTTCGGCGGCGTTTCGTTCGGGCAGGTGGCGCGAGCCACGGCGGTGACGCTGGCCACGGCCATCGCCGCCGGCAGCATCGGCTCGACCGTGGCCCTGTGGCGCGAGAAGACGTTTCAAACGCTGGCGATCGTATCCCTCCTGCTCGTCGTTTGGCTGGCCACGGGCGAAGCCCTGCGGCTGGGCGTCGCCGGTCCGCAAGGCGCCGAGTGGGCGCCGGTTGTCAGCCCTTGGCAGGCGATCGTGGCCGCGAGCGCCCCGTTGCTCGACGCCGCGGGGCAGGCCGCCGGGTGGTTCCATGGTTACGGCTTCTTGCTCACCGCGCTGGGCGTGGCCGTGGTCGCCAATGGGTTGGCGATCGGACTCGTGCGCGTGTGGAACCCCTCGCGTGAGGCGGCGCCTCGGCAGGAAGAATCGTCGGCGCCGGCCAGCATTTGGGGCGCTGAGCATGACGCTGCGCGCACTCAGGGCGAGCCCCTCTACGAGCCGACGGCGGCGCTCCAGCCGTCGGTGCATGCCGCGCCGGGACGCGTGCGCGAGGTGTGGGACAACCCGGTCCTTTGGCGGGAAATCTGCACCTGGGCCTATGGCCGCAAGACCTTGGCGGTGCGGCTGGGCTACCTGCTGCTGGCCGGATCGGCTGCCGCCGGGGTGGCGGTGGCGGTGCAGAATCCAGGCGCCGGCGCCAAAGCGGCCATTTCGCTCGCGCTTGCGCCGCTGTTCATCCTGAGCCTGGTGCTGATCAACGCCCTGGCGGTCACGTCGTTGACCACGGAGCGCGACGGCAAGGCGCTCGACCTCTTGCTCGTGACCGACATCACGCCCAAGGAGTTTGTGTTCGGCAAGCTCTGGGGGGTGTTCTTCAACGCCAAGGAAATGGTGGTGCTGCCGCTCCTGCTCTGCGGCTATCTGTGGTGGGCCGGGCGCCTCGATGGCGAGAACCTGGCCTATCTGCTGCTGGGGCTCTTGGTGATGAACCTGTTCGCGGCCGTGCTCGGCCTGCACGCCGGCATGTCGTACGACAACAGCCGCAGCGCCATCGCCGTGAGCCTAGGCACGGTGTTTTTTCTGTTCCTCGGGGTGGCCACTTGCATGCGGATCATGGTGGCTTTCCCCGGCGACTTCATTACACAGCTCGCGCCCTTTACGGCCATCGTGCTGGCCGGCGCACTTGGGCTCTACGCGGCCCTTGGCTACCGCAATCCCTCGCCGGCGATCGGCGTGGCCTCGTTCCTCACGCCGTTCTTCACCTTCTGGGCGATCACGAGCTTCCTGCTGAACTTCACCCTCTCGGTGTTCCTAGTGATCGTCGGCACGTATGGCTTCGCCACGTTGGCGATGCTGGTGCCGGCGATCTACGAGTTCGACGTGGCCACAGGGCGGACGACGGCCGAGGAATAGAACGCCAGGCGCCCGATGCGAACTCGCGCAGCACTCGCCGAGTCGGGCCCTGCTCGCGATGCATCACCGGCCGACAGCCTACGCCGCCCCGGTCAGTTCCGCGAGCAACTCGGCGTGGCGCGACCGATGGAAGCCGAACACGTTCTCGATGTTCGGCGCGAACTCCTCAGGAGATTTGATCTCGCGGAGCCCCGCGGTAAAGAGTCGATAGCCGTGCCGCGACAGGTTCTCGAAGAGAACCTGTCGGTCGTACTGCATCTCCAATACGACCTTCGGCGCTTGAGTGGAGAGCAGACGTTGCGCGCCCTGCACGACCGGCCATTCGAACCCTTCGGCGTCGATTTTCACGAAGTCGATCCGCCCAACCCGATCCATCAAGTTGTCGAGGGTCACCACATCGATCAGATCGACCTGTACGTTGGCCGGCAATCCCTGACTGGTTTGTTGGAGGTCGACGCACTCATAGTTCTTCAAGAACGAGTTGTTCTGCCCCGAAAGGCTCTCGATCACGAACTCGAGCTGTCCGCAACGGTCGCCGACTCCTTGCTGCCAAAGCGTCACGTTGGCTCGACCGCCCAAGTTTTGCGAGGTGTACGGAAAATTGTTGCGGCCCGGCTCGAAGCAGTAGACGTGCCCTGTCGGTCCTACGCGGCTGGCCAAGAACATTCCGATGTAACCAATGTGGCAACCGATGTCGACGGCGACGTCGCCTGGCCGCACGATTTGCGCTAGGAGCTCCATGCTCGCGCGCTCACGGCGTTTGCCGTGCAACCAATAGTCCTTGTGGAGGAAGGAGTGGAGCCGCAGCGGCTCGCCTGTCCAGTGATGCCGCAGCGTGATGTCGCCGGGATTGAAGCGGTGCAGCGCGCGAATGGCGGTGCGCCGCAAGAAGTTCGAGATTTGCGTCTTCATCCCAGAAGATCCTCGACATGTCCAGGCGTTCGCCGTGGGGTTTCCGGCGGCCGCCTTTGCTGTTCCCGCCTCAGGGGACCGACGCCGGCGCCAATCGCTGGAGGAGCCGCGGCTGCAAGCTCCCATGGCTGCTGTAAGACGCGGTCGGACAGCCCCTTTCGAACCATCAACATTAGCTTACGCGCGTGATCGCCGCGAACAAGCTGGACCTGTTGCGGGCAGGCAGGGCAAGCGGCCCTGGCGGTGGGACAGGATGGGCCATGACGAAAATGCGGTCGCCGCCGCCGAGGCGCGTAAGCGGCACAGGCCCTTGCGCCGCGCATCCCCCGGCTTATTTCGCGTACGCCGGCTCGTTGCCAGGCTTCCACTTGATGTTGCAGCCGATGCTCGGCTTTTGATCGGCCGGGGCCGATCTGCCTGCCAGAACCGCGTCGAGGGCCGCCCTCAGGTCGGCGCCGGTCACCGGCTTGCCGCTGTCGGGGCGGCTGGCGTCCATCTGTCCCCGATAGGCCAGCGTACGGTCCTTGTCGAAGACGTAGAAGTCGGGGGTGCAGGCCGCCTTGTACGCCTTTGCCACTTCCTGCGTCTCGTCGAACAGGTAGGGGAACGTGTAGCCCCGCTGCTCCGCCTCATGCACCATCTGTTCGGGCGAATCGCCTGGATGCGAGGCCGGGTTGTTCGAACTGATCCCCACCACGGCCGCCCCCTTAGCCTGATACTCGCGGCCGAGCACCGCCAACTCCGCAGCCACGTGCTTCACGTACGGACAGTGGTTGCACATGAACACCACGAGCAAGGCCGGCGCCTCGGCGAAATCTCCCAAAGACACCGTGCGGCCGTCGACGTTCGGCAGCGAGAAATCGGGGGCAAGCGTGCCCAGGGGCAGCATGGTGCTGGGAGTAAGGGCCATGACAAACGCTCTCGGGGCGGCGGGGCTCAGAATCCTTGCGCCCTATCGTAGGGCGCGCGTGCCGGCGGAGAAAGGGGCCGCGACCGGCCCCCGCGAGCCAACCAAATCGTTGTTGCCTGAGCAATCCGCACTTACACTAGACGGCTTGGCCGAGCCTGGATCGGTTTCTTCCGAATCTCCGCCAGTTCCGTTGGGGCACTGTTATGTCTGCTGCTCGGTTTTTCGTCGCTCGCCCAGCGTTGCTGGGGGCCGCGGCGCTGCTGGCTGCCACGCTCGCCGCCCCACGATTGCTGGCCGAGCCTCTGCTGCGCACCGTGGCATTGGAGGGAGAATACGCTCCCGGCACAGCCAATCGCAGCGGCAAGTTCTCGGCGCCGGTGATCGATGCTGCCGGCCGCGTAGCGTTTGCAGGAGAACTCGGCGGAACCGACTTCGACCACGACCAGGGGCTCTGGTCGGAGTATCAAGGCCGCCTGCAGCTCATGGTGCGGGAGCGAACAGCTCTGCCCGTTGCCGCTCCCGACAGCTTCTTTACGTACTCCCGTTGGCAGGTCTATGGCGATGGGCGGCTCTCGTTCGCGACGACGCCAACTCAGTATGTCCAGGGCGGCCCTGGCAACTATCAAACGACCTTGAAGTCGATCAACTACGACCTCCTGGCGGTCAACGACGCCGGCGGGCTCGCTTACGTTACGGGCGACAACCAGCGCCTCGTTCGTTCCATAGCAGGGGCCGACGTCACCGTGGCCTCCGTGGGGCAAACGCTGCCGGGAATGCCCGCGGGGCTCACGGCGCGCGAGTTCCTGACGCCTGCCTTTAACGACGCAGGGGACTTGGCGTTCTTCGCCGCGGCAAGCGATGCTCAGGGCCCCGCGCCCTGGAACGGAATCTGGACGTACCGCGGAGACGCGCTGTCTCCGGTCGCTCTCTCCAACCAAGTCGCCCCCGGCGCGCCCGATGGCCGGAGGTTCACCGGCCTGAGGCTGCCCTCGCTCAACGGCGCGGGCGACGTCGCGTTCCAAGCCTATGTGGAAGGCGCCGCGGAGAACGGCGTGTGGCGCACCCACAACGGTCAACTCGAACTCGTCGCCTACCGTCATCAGCAGCCGCCAGGAATCGCAGGCGACATCGACTTCGACTACTTCGGCGATCCCGCGATCAACGACCGCGGCGACGTGGCGTTCCGTGCTCAGTTGAAAGGGGCCTTGCCGAACCCCGAACTCGACAACGGAATTTGGGTGCAACACGATGGCCAGCTCCGGAGCATCATGTACGCGGGCATGCCCGTGCCTGAGGCGCCCGCGGGTTCAACGTTCTACGGCGGACCGGAGCCGCAGATCAATAACGCGGGGCACGTGGTGTTTCACTCGGGAATCTCGCCTGGGATCAACGGATCGCAAGGCATCTTCGCCTACAGCGTGCTCGGCGACTACTTGTGGTCAATCAAGAGCGGCGACGAAATCGAAGTCGCCGACAACGTCTTCCGCACCGTGACAGACCTCGTGCTCGCCACGCCCGAGAACCTCTCCGCGGCCATTGCGGGCGCCACGCAGGACGGCCGGCGGTCTCCGCTCAACGACGCCGGGCAATTGGCCTTCGAGGCGTTTTTCTCCGATCGAAGCCAGGGCGTGTTCGTCGTACAGTTGCCGTCGGTTCCAAATCTGACGCAAGTGCCCGAGCCGAGCGCCTGGTTGCTCATGTCGCTCGGGGGGCTGGCGGTCTTGGGGACTGCCCGGCGCAAGCGGCCGGTTCGGCTGGCCGGCGGCGAGCCGCTCGAGCGCCGCGACTTGCTCACGGTGGCGCCCGAGATGCTGGCCAACGTGGGACTGACCGAGTATCCCGACGCCTGGTCGAGCCCCGCCGAGTTCATGCAGCTCGGCGGACTCACGTTGTTCGCCGCCAGCAGCCAGGACGGCCGCGAGCTGTGGCGCTCCGATGGCTCGGCTGCCGGCACGCAACAGGTGCTGAACATCAACCCAAGCTACTACAGCTCCGATCCCGACCAACTGACGCGATTGGGTGACCGCGTCTTTTTCACCGCCTTCGCCGATCCCTTCGGTCGAGAACTTTGGCAAACCGACGGAACGGCCGCGGGAACCAAACTCGTTGTCGATTTGGCCACCAATGCCAGCGCCCAGCCCCAAGAGCTGACCGTGTGGGGTACGCGCCTGGCGTTCACGGCGGAGACGAAGGCCCTGGGGCGCGAGCTCTATGTCTACGATCCCGCCGCGAACAAGACCGCGCTCGTGGCCGATCTTCAGCCGGGTCTCATCGGATCGGTCCCGAGCGGCCTCACGGTCTTCGGCGACAAGCTCCTGTTCGTGGCCGACGACGGCGTTCACGGGCGCGAACTCTGGGCCGCCTCGCCCGATGGGGGCGTGCAACTGCTCCAGGATCTTCACCCTGGCGCGGCACACGCCTTTCCCGCGACGCGGGGGGAAGCGCCGCTGGCCATCGTCGGCGAGTGGGCCTACTTCGCCGCAGACGACGGCGTCCATGGAACCGAACTCTGGAGAACCAACGGTCTGCCGGGCGGAGCGAACCTGGTGGCCGATCTGCTCGAGGGGCCCGACTCTGCCTCGCCGCGCTCGCTGACGCCCGTGGCCGGAGGATTAGCGTTTCGCGCTAATGATGGAGCACACGGCACCGAGTTGTGGTTCACCACGGGGGATGCAGCCGGCACGCGCCTGGTGGCCGACATCGCCCCTGGAACGCCTACCTCCGCGGGCCGCGACCTGCTGGCGGTAGGAAACAACCTGTACTTCGTCGCCGACGACGGGGTGCATGGCCTCGAGCTTTGGGTGAGCAACCTCACGGCTGCCGGCACGCGAATGGTCGCCGACATCGCCCCAGGCGCCGAGGATGCGCGCCCCGAGCAGCTCGTTGCCTGGAACGGCGCGGTGTATTTCACGGCCCAGACTTCGTCGCTCGGCCGAGAACTCTGGCGCACCGATGGCTCGACCGCCGGCACCGTGAACGTGGCCGATCTGAATCCTGGCGGGGCCGACGGCGTCGAGCGGGTGGCGCTGGCGGGCGATCGTTTGTGGCTAGCGGCCAACGACGGCGTGGCGGGCCAGGAACCCTGGACCCTCGCCGCCGACGCGCAAACGCCGGCCCTCGTCAGCGACATCGGCAAACGCCGGGTGCAATCGGGACGCTACTTGGACGGCTTCGTGGCCGCCGGCGACTACGTCTACTTCACCGCGCTCAACAGCGTTTCCGGCGCCGAGCTCTGGAAGACTGCCGGTACGCCCGAGACCACGGGGTTGCTGATCGACCTGGCGCCGGGCTCCGACGGCGCCGCTCCCGAATCCCTGACTGAATACCGAGGACTGCTCTACTTTACCGCCTACGACGCCGTGAAGGGCCGGCAACTGTGGCAGACCGATGGTACAGCCGCTGGCACGCAGCTCGTGGTTGACCTCCCAGTCAACGCCGCACCGCGGGAATTGACGGTGGCCAACGGGCAACTGTTCTTCGTCGCCGACGACAACGCAACGGCAGAGCTGTGGCGGCTGGATCGCCGCGTCGACCCCCTGGCGCTTCCCGTGAAGCTGCAGCCGCAGGAGAGTCCGCTCTCCCAGGTCGCGCAGCTTACGAGCGCCGCGGGCCGGCTCTACTTCGTAGCGCATACGGAAGCGCGGGGCACGGAGGTCTGGTCCACTGACGGCAACATCGGCTCGCTGCAAAACGTCGTCTACTCCGTGGCACAGCCAGCTGGGGGCGAACTTCGTCTGTTGGCCGCGACGGGCCCCAGTCTATTTTTCCTGCAGCAGACGCCGGCAGGCGCCAACCTTTGGCAAACCGACGCGCTGGGGGCCAGTGCCTTCCTGCAGGTCGATGCGGCGGATGCGAGCCGCCCGCGAATCGATCTGCCAACGACGCGGTTCGTCATCTCGGGGGTCCACTTGTACTTCACGGCGAGCAACGAGTTCGCGGGGGAAGAACTGTGGCGCACCACCAGCCCGTTCGGGACGAACAAAGTTGGCATCGTAGCGGACATCAATCCCGGCGCCGCTGGATCTCAACCGACGGAGTTGACCGTGCTGGGCGACGAGGTGTTCTTCGTCGCCAACGATGGCGTGCACGGACCGGCGATCTGGCGGACCAACGGCGAGTTCGGCGGCACGAGTCTCGTTGTCGACGTCGATCCCAGCAAGTCGACGGCCGACCAACCTGCACAACTTACTGCGGTGGACCATTGGCTTTACTTCACGGCCACCAACCGCACGCTCGGGGTCGAGCTTTGGCGCACGGACGTTCTGGGATCGGGCGCCGATCGTGTGGCTGACTTGTGGCCGGGGGATCAAAGTTCGCGGCCGCTCGATCTGAGCTATCTGGGCGGCAGCCTGTACTTTTCGGCCCTGACGCCGGGGCTCGAGCGCATGCCCTTCGTGCTGAGTTACGCTACGCCGCTGCCCGGGGACGCCAACTTCGACGGGAGCGTGAATCTCAGCGATTTTGGCGTGCTCAAGGCTCATTTCGGAGAGCCTGGCCCTCACGAAGACGGCGACTTCAACGGCGATGGCCGCATCGACCTGAGCGACTTCGGCATGCTCAAGCAAAACTTCGGCGCGGTTTGGCCAGCCGCAACACCGGCAGTCGCCGTTGCCGAAACCGAGGTTGAAACGGTTCGAAGTACGCCCGCCGCAGCCGCATCGCTCTTGCCAGCCGCTGCCTGGAGCGTTGCGGCCGATGCGCTGTTCGCGAACTTGGGCGGCGAGCCCGACCGCGCACCTGAGGAGCCGTTCTGATGCGGGTTGTTGCGGCCGCACTATTCGCCGTCGTGGGATTGGCTGCCGGCGCTTTCGCCCAGTCCGTGTCGCTCGAAGTCGTCGCTCTGGCGCCCGATCAGCGAGCGCCCTCCACGCCGGCGGCAGTTCATTACACGGGTTTGAGTTCGCCGCAAGTGAGCCCCGGCGGTCAGGTGCTCTATGGCGCGAACTTCCAGGGGCCCGGCTTCTCTGGCGACGGAATCTATTCCTCCCGAGACGCCCAATCCACGCTCGTCGTCCGCAGCGACACGGCTGCGCCGGGCACGAGCGGGCCGGCGCGGTTCGTAGATCCCCTGTGGCAAACGCCCCTGGCGACCGGCGACGACCAGGTCGCATTCACCAGCCATCTCACGGGGAACGGGGTCACGCCCGACAACGACCTCGGCCTTTGGTGGGGAAAAGCCGGCAGTCTCGAGCTCCTCGCGCGTACGGGTGGGCCCTTGCCAGGCCTTCCCCCAGGAACCCTTCCCGTGGGCCTCGATCTCGTCGGCTGGAACGACAACGGTCAGTTCCTCTTCCATGCGCCGCTCGAGGGCCCCGGCGTCGGCAGTACCAACGACAGTGCCTATTGGCGAGCCACCGGCACGAACGTCGAACCCTTGGTCCGCACGGGACAACCGGCCCCCGAGCTTGGCCCAGGCGTTACGTTCAGGCTGCTCGCGTCCCAGGACTTCGCGTTCAACGAGCAAGGGCAGGCGGCTTTCGTCGGTCGAGTGATGGGGCCGGGCATCACCGCCACCTTCGACGATCGGGGAATCTGGGTTGGCGAGCCCGGCAATTTGCAACTGGTCGCCCGCTCGCGCGAGCAGGCGCCCGGCGCGCCGCCCGGCGTCTTCTTTCAGATGGGCTTTCTCGAGTCGCTCTCTACGCCGAGCCTGAGCCCAACGGGCGAACTGGCGTTTCGCTCGAGCCTGGTCGGAGCGGGGGTGGCCGTCGAGAATCCGTCGGCCATCTTCCAGGGAACGCCGGGCAATCTGCAGATGATCGCCCGACTGGGCGACGCCGCGCCCGGCCTTCCGGCGGGCGTCCACTTCGCGGATTTCGGGTCGGCTTGGGGGCCGCTGGCGATCGCTGGCGGCCAAACCCTGTTCGAGAGCCAAGTGCTGGGCCACGGAGTCACGATCGATACCATGCGCGCCGTCTGGCTGGGCTCGCCGAGCGGGATCGAACTCGTCTTGCGAACCGGCGATTCAATCGAAGGCGTGCCGGACGGGCACTGGGGAAGCGCCATTTCGCCAAGCGTCAATGCGCTCGGGCAGATCGCCATGTTCGGCGATGTCGTCTTTCCCAACGACACCCGCGCGGGGCTCTTCGTGCGGGACGTCGCTGGCGCGTGGACGAAGATCGCCATGGTGGGCGACACCGTGGAGGTGGCGCCAGGCGATCTACGGGTGGTGAAGGAACTTTGGCCGCCGGGCAACCAGTTCAACGAGCGGGGCGACCTCGTCTTCAGGGCGCATTTTACGGACTTCACGGAAGCCGTGTTGTTGGCTCATGTTCCCGAGCCGCCGGCCTGGGCGCTGCTGGCGATCGGCGCGGCTAGTCTCATGTCGATCCGCCGCCGAGGAAAGCGCGGCCGAGGAAGGTCTGACGCAAGAAGAAGCCAGAGCGCCGACTACAGCCCGCAGTAGTCGATTGCCCGCGCGATTTCGGTCTTCAGATCCGCGCGATGCACGATGCGGTCGACGAAGCCGTGTTCGAGCAGGAACTCGCTTGTCTGGAAGCCCTTGGGCAGTTCGATGCGGATCGTGGCCTTGATCGTGCGCGGGCCGGCGAAGCCGATCAGCGCCTTGGGCTCCGCGAACACCAGGTCGCCCAACGAAGCGAAGCTGGCCGCCACGCCCCCCATGGTGGGATTCGTGAGCACCGAGATGAATAGGCCCCCCGCCTGGTCGTAGCGGGCCAGCGCCGCCGAGACCTTGGCCATTTGCATGAGCGAGAGGATGCCTTCGTGCATGCGGGCGCCGCCCCCCGAGCCGCTGATGATGATCAGCGGCAAGCGGTCTTCGGTGGCCCGTTCGATCGCCCGGGCCAGCTTTTCGCCAACCACCGAGCCCATGCTGCCCATGATGAACGCCGAGTCGGTCACCGCGAACACCACGCGACGGGCACGGATCATGCCTTGGCCCACGAGCGCCGCCTCGCGTAGCCCGGTGCGGGCTTGCTCGTCGACCAGGCGATCGCGATAGGGCTTTTTGTCGGCGAAGCCCAGCGGGTCGAGCGGTTCGAGATGTCCGTCCCATTCCTCGAACGTGCCGTCGTCCAGCACCTGGGCAATGCGATCGCGGGCCGAAACGTACCAGTGATAGTCGCACTCGGGGCAAACGCCCAGCCGCCGCTCGGCCTCTTTGCGGAAGATCGTGGCCTGGCAACCGGGGCAGCGCTGCCACAGTCCTTCCGGCACTCCGCGCTTGGCCCGTTTGACGCCTGGAACGCTGTCCGCCGGCACGGCCGGGCTGTTGCTGGCCGAGGTCTGAATGCTAGACATCGCCGGTCGCTCGGGTTGGGGGATTTCACTCATCGCTTCGGACGCCAGTGTATCCTTCCGCGGTCGGGAAACCAACCGCCCGGTTCCGGCCGCCCGCGTCATACGGGGGCTGAGGGGTCAGTGTCCGTTCGTCAGGGCGTGGGCGGCTGGATCGAGCAGTTCCCAGCGGCCGCTTTCGGAGCAGGCCTTCCAGAGGTCGCCCAGTTGGGCGCCCACCAGTTCGCTGCGGACGATGCTGGCCAGCGGCTCTGGAACCACCACCCCCACCACGTTTTGCTTGTTCTTCTTGAGGATCTTCTGCAGGGCCGGACGCACGCGCTCGCGGGCATCCTCGAGGGTCTCTCCCTGCGGCGGACAGATCGCCTCGGGCTGCTCCTGCCACTGGCGATAGACTTTCGGTTGCTTACGTTTGACCTCGTCGACCAGCATGCCCTGCCAGAGACCCTGGTTGAGGTTGTCGAACTGGTCGAGGACGACGGTCTTCACATCGAGGGCCACGGCCAGCCGCTCGGCGGTTTGCTGCGAGCGGGCACAAGGCGCGGCGTAGACGACAGAAATCTCGAGGCCGCGGAGGGCTTCGACCAGGCGGTCAACCTGCTCACACCCGCGCTCGTTGAGCGGCACGTCGAGCGTTCCTTGAATGCGCCCCTGTAAGTCGTAGTCGGTTGCCCCGGGGAGAATCAGCGCAAATTTGCACATTCGAGTACAGCGGTGGCTTTACACCGAGCAACCGGCTCGGCCACGCTGACAGTGTCCTCACGAAAAGAACCCATCCCCTTGGCCGCGGATCGTAGCAGAAGCCGCGGCACGGTGGATATGGAAACTGGGAAAGCCCTGGGCCCCCTTCTCCATTATTCACCGACACCCGCTGAAACGCGGGCCAGCGATTTGGGGGAAAGAGACGATTTTATGCACCGACCACGTAAAAAGGCCAGCCGGCCGCTGCGACTCGAATCGCAACGCTTTTCGAGGAAGCGACTTACGGGCTATCCGCTGATGGGTCGAGCTCGTGGCTGCGGGGCAACTCCGCCAAACTTTCCAGCTGAAAGACCTCGAGGAAACGGTCCGTCGTGCGATAGCTCCGCGGACCGCGCCCCCCTTGCGGCCGGCTGACTGCTAGCAAGTTGCGACGCACGAGTTGTCGCAAGACGCCGCTCGCCGCAGATCCGCAGCGCTCGGCGATCTCCTCGCCGGTGAGCGGACCGCGATACGCGACGAGTGAAAGAACTTCGAGCGCTCCTCGCGAGAGCCGGGCGCGGCGCGAGCGCGACTGGATCTGGTCGCGCAGACGAACGAACTCGTGGGTTAGCGCCAGGCGGTACCCCGTGGCCAGGCGTTCGACTTCATACGGCCGGCCTTGGCCTCGGTAGAGGTCGTTGAGGCCCTGGGCAAGCTCGCCGAAGTCGGCGGCATTCAGCCCGCGCAGCACCGCGCTGCACTGCTCCAACGTAACCGGCTCGCCTCCGGGATGCCCCACGAAGAGTAGGCCCTCGAAGATCATGGCCGGCGACACCGACGGGTCGGCCGGCGGATCGGCGGCGTCGCGGGGCGCGGCCACGTCCGAAGCGAGATGTTCGCCGGCGGGAGCGCTTCCTCCCAGCAGCTTGGCGAATGCCGCTACGAACCGACCGGCCGACAGCGGGGCGCTTTCAGCGGCGGGGCCCGGCGCAGAAGAACTCGATTTCGACGCCATCGCAGGGTATGCCTCACCCAGAAGACGCTCGCGCACGCCGCGAACTGCTTCGATCCTAGGCCGCGAGCGTCCGATCGGGCAATGCGAGATCCGCGCTGCCCGCCCGCAAGCCGGCCCGCTCAGCGAACCGCGGCGTTTACTTCGCCCTGGTCGCTGGTCATCAGCGCCAGGACCACGGAAACGTCGGTTTGCTCCGCCAAAAACTGCGTCGAGCCGTCGCCCAGAACGACGTTGGCGCCCCCGGCGTGAAAGCTATAGATCCCGTGGGCGTTGCAGAAGTTGACCTTCTGGTAGACGAAGTCGTTTGACTCCATCGGCAGCCAGGCGCCCATCCAGTGCGGGCTGCGCTCGCCGCCGCCGTGCATGTGCAACGGGTTGCCTGCCTCCTCGTGCAGGAGAATGGTGTTCGAGAGGCCGTCGACGCACTCGCCCAAGCTGACGGGCGTGGTGAACTGCGGAAACACCGAGTACCGCGGCCCTCCCTCGTAGCTCGGGGGAGTCCACATGGTCCGCAGCGCGCCGCCCCCCAAGCTCTCGTCGAAGAAGACGCCGAACGGCGCCACGTAGTCGAGGTTGGCCAGCACCGCTTCGGCCGAGCGGGTGACCTTGGCTTCCAAACGTGGATACCCTGGCGTTACGGGGCACTGGTGAATCGGCATCCGCGTGGCTGCCACCGCGGCGTTCGCCGGGTCGACCGGACTCAGCTTCCAGTTGACCTGGTCGGCCAGCGCCTGCTGCTCGTGGAACGGCAGCAGCGTGCCGCGCCAGGAGTGCCAGAAGGTCCAATTTGGGTCGCCGCGTCCGAGCGCCGGCAGCCGTTGCTTGTTCCGCTCGGCGTAGATGTGCAATCCGAGGCCGACTTGACGTAGATTGTGCTGACACTGCAGCCGCCGCGTCGATTCGCGTGCTGCTTGCACCGCCGGCAACATCAGGCCCACGAGCGCCCCGATGATCGCCACGACGACGAGCAGCTCGACGAGGCTGAACCCGCGACGTTGGAACATCCGAACCGCCTGACAGCCGAGCGCACTCGGCGTTGATTGCCCGATACACTAGGTGGCCTGCATAAAGTATTCTGATCATAGTCCAGTTTGCTGGCTGCGCAAAGCTTGCACGAGGATTTGTTCCAATGCCGGAAGTTGCGCCTCGCCAACCCGATCCAACGCTGGCTCGCGCTTGGGTCCGCGAGGTCGACCGCCAGGCCCTGGCCGACTTTGGCCTTTCCGGACTAGTGCTGATGGAAAACGCCGGCCGCGGCGTCGCCGACCTTCTGTGCTCCCTGTCGCCGCCCGGAGCGGTCGCAATCTGCTGCGGCCGAGGCAATAACGCCGGCGACGGCTTCGTGATCGCCCGGCATCTCGATTTCCGCGGTTGGCAAGTGCGGGTGCTCGTGTGGGCAGAGCCGGAGGAACTGCGCGGCGACGCCGGGGCCAATTTCGCGATCCTCGCCAAGTGCGGAATCGACCTCCTTTGCTGCGGCCCTCGGTTCGATGCCCAAACTCTGGCCGACAAGTTGGCCGGGGCCGATTGGATCGTCGACGCCCTGCTCGGCACCGGCGCCACGGGCGAACCGCGGCCGCCATTCGACGCCGTGATCGACGCGCTCAACGCCCGCCCCGCCCAGCGGCTGGCGGTCGATTTGCCGAGCGGCCTCGATTGCGACACGGGCCAGCCGGCCCGCCACACGATCCGCGCGGATCACACGGCCACCTTCGTCGCGGCCAAGCCGGGCTTCGGCCAGCCGGCCGCGGCGCCCTTCGTCGGGCAATTGCACGTGCTCGAGATTGGCGTGCCGCGCAGGCTGCTCGAGGAGGTGTTCGCCGACCAAGCGCGGGCGGCACAGGGCTCGTCGGCCAGCGGCTAACACGCTTTGCTACTGGCCGTGGGTTTGCATGGGGAAGCCGATCGGGGCGAGCAGCCAGTTCGTCGCGGCAGCCCGCAGGCGTTGCACCTGAATACTCCAGGCGCCGCGGGCCGCGGCGCGCTGTTCCATCTTTACTGAGTACAAACAGATCACACCGCCGAGCCACAGCCCGTCCTCGTCGAACCGATCGGACTCGATCAGGCTGAGCGGCCGCTTCCATGGATGTAGCAGAATATCGCCAAACATCACTTCGTCCTCCGTTCGCACCCGTGAGTCACGGCTTCACGTTCTGGAAGCCGAAGGCGGGTTCATGGGACGCAGGAAACAATTGCAGTCGCCGTGCCTCCGACTCGCAGGGCTTGTGGGGCTCGGGCGCAACACCGTTGCCGGCAACGAAAACGGCCTGCGAGGACCGCCGCGGGCGATTCGAGCCCCAAGAGCTTCCTTGGCTGCGAGCCATGCAAGTTGCAGGCGACACGGGAAACGCTCCTGCAATTTGCACGACGAACGACTTCGCCTAAATGTGACCAGCCGCGCCTAAGCCAGCGGCCGGTTGACACTTCCGACGCTAACGGGCCTGTTGGCGCGGCCCTTGCATTGACTCAACACGCCCGGAGATCGCTGCCTGAGCGGATTTGCAAAGAGACCTCGAGCCCAGACAATCGCCATGGACGCTGTCTTCTGTTTCGTGACCCTCGTGTTTTTCGCCCTGGCAATTGGCTATGCCTGGCTGTGCCGGGTGACTTAGCTTGCGATCCTCGAACTTGCGAACCTCGCCATGAACTTCGAATCTTGGGTGGGCGGCCTGCTCACCGTGCTGCTGCTGGCCTACTTGGTCTACGCGCTGCTCGTGCCCGAGCGGTTCTAGGCTGTCTCCCCCCGAGTCTCTTTCCATGACCGTCAACGGTTGGCTGCAAATCTCCCTGTTCTGCCTGGTGATCTTGGCGATCACGCGGCCGGTGGGTGCGTACCTGTTTCGCGTTTTCGAAGGGACGCCGCCGGGGGCGAAGCTGCTCGGACCGCTCGAGCGGCTTTGCTACGGGCTGTGCGGCGTCGACCCACGGCGGGAGCACTCCTGGTATGGCTACGCCGTGGCGCTGCTTCTGTTCAGCGCCTTGGGCGTGCTCGTGACGTATGCCTTGCAGCGCGTGCAGCACCTATTGCCGCTTAATCCGCAAGGGCTGCCGGCGGTCGGCCCTGAGCTGGCGTTCAACACGGCGGTCAGCTTCACGACGAACACCAACTGGCAGTCGTATGCCGGCGAGTCGACGATGAGCTATCTCACGCAGATGGCCGCGCTCGCCTGGCACAACTTCACCTCGGCCGCGGCCGGCATCGGCGTCGCTCTGGCGATTGCCCGCGGGCTGACGCGGAAGCGGCCCGAGGGGCCGGCGACCGTCGGCAACTTTTGGGTCGATGTGATCCGCGCGGTGCTCTACGTGTTGCTCCCGGCGAGCCTCGTCATCGGCCTGGTGCTGGCCGGCTTAGGCGTGATTCAAACCTTGGCGCCGTACTTGGAGCTGACCACGCTCGAAGGCGCCAAGCAGACGCTGGCCCTGGGACCCGTGGCCTCGCAAGAGGTGATCAAGGAACTCGGCACCAACGGCGGCGGCTTCTTCAACGTCAACAGTGCGCACCCCTTCGAGAGTCCGTCGCCGCTGACGAACTTCCTCGAAATGGCGCTGATCTTCGCCATTCCGGCGGGGCTGACCTACACCTACGGCCGCATGGCTGGCAACCAGCGCGAAGGCTGGGCGATCTTCGCCGCCATGGCCGCGCTGTTCCTGGTCGGCGTGGGAGTAGCCTACTGGGCCGAGTCGCACCCGAACCCGGCGCTCGCCGGCATCGAGCTGAACGGCCTCAAGATCGATCAATCGACCGGCAACCTGGAAGGCAAGGAGACCCGCTTCGGCGTGGCCAATTCAGCCTTGTTTGCGACGGTCACCACGGGCGCCTCGTGCGGCGCGGTCAACTCGATGCACGACAGCTTCACGCCGCTCGGCGGGCTCGTGCCGCTCGTGAACATTTTGCTCGGCGAGGTGATCTTCGGCGGCGTCGGCGCTGGGCTCTATGGCATGCTCGTGTTCGTGATCCTGGCGGTCTTCATCGCCGGGCTCATGGTCGGCCGCACTCCTGAGTACCTAGGCAAGAAGATCGAAGCCCGCGAAATGAAGCTCGTGATGCTCTACGTGCTGATCTTTCCGCTCTGCATTCTGGTGTTGGCCGCCTGGTCGAGCGTGGCCAGCTACGGCGTCTCGAGTTTGAACAACGCCGGGCCGCACGGGCTGACGGAGATTCTCTACGCCTACACGAGCGGCGCCGGCAACAACGGCTCGGCCTTCGCCGGGCTGAACGCCAATACGCCCTGGTGGAACGTAACCCTGGCGCTCGCCATGCTCGCCGGCCGCTTCCTCATGATCGTGCCGGTGCTGGCCTTGGCCGGGTCGATGGTCGGCAAGAAGACCGTGCCCCCGGGTCCCGGCACGTTTCCGACCGGCAGCGCGCTGTTCACTGCGTTGCTCGTGGGCGTAATCGTGATCGTGGGCGCCCTGACGTTTTTCCCGGCCCTGGCCCTGGGGCCCATCGTCGAACATTTCCTGGCCCAGGCGGGCCGCTTGTACTAACGGGAGTTTCCAGCCATGGGCGGCCCCCGCGCCAAGGCGATTTCACTGTTCGATCCGAGCATCCTTCGTCGCGCTTGCTGGGACAGCTTCGTGAAGTTGCTGCCCCAGCACCAGTGGCGCAACCCGGTGATGTTCGTGGTGCTGGTCGGCAGCGCGCTGACAACCTTTGTTTTCCTGCGCGATCTGGTGTCGCCGGCGAGCGATGCCGCGCCGCTCGTGTTTACCGGCTCGGTCTGCCTCTGGCTGTGGTTCACGGTGCTGTTCGCCAACTTCGCCGAGTCGGTGGCCGAAGGCCGCGGCAAGGCCCAGGCTGACTCGTTGCGCAAGCTCCGCACCGATACGCAAGCCCGCAAGCTCGATAATGGCCGCGAGGTGGCCACTCCCGCCTCGGCGCTCCGCAAAGGCGATCTGGTGGTGGTTGAAGCCGGTCAGTTCATTCCCGGCGACGGCGAGATCACCGAAGGCATCGCCAGCGTCGATGAGTCGGCGATCACCGGCGAATCGGCGCCCGTCATTCGCGAGAGCGGCGGCGACCGTTCGGCCGTCACCGGCGGCACGCGCGTGCTCAGCGATCGCATCGTCGTGCGGATCACGTCGAATCCCGGCGAGTCGTTCCTCGACCGTATGATCGGCCTGGTGGAAGGGGCAGCGCGGCAGAAGACGCCGAACGAAATCGCCCTGCATATCCTGCTCGTTGGGCTGACGATCGTGTTCCTGCTCGCCTGCGCCACGCTCGTGCCGCTCGCGCAGTACTCGAACATTCACCTGTCGATCCCGGTGATGGTCGCGCTGCTGGTGTGTCTGATTCCCACGACGATCGGCGGCCTGCTCTCCGCCATTGGCATCGCCGGCATGGACCGGCTGATTCGCAAGAACGTGCTCGCCACCAGCGGCCGCGCGATCGAGGCCGCCGGCGATGTTGACGTGCTGCTCTTGGACAAGACCGGCACGATCACGCTCGGCAACCGCATGGCGACCGCCTTCTGGCCGGCCCCCAAGGTCCGAGCCGAAGAACTGGCTGAAGCGGCCTTTCTCGGCAGTCAGGCCGATGAAACGCCCGAGGGACGCTCGATCGTGGCGCTCGTGCGCGAACAGTACCCACAGCAGGCACTGGCCAATCCGCGCGAGGCGGCCTTCATCCCATTCAGCGCCAACACGCGGATGAGCGGCTGCGACCTCGACGGCCAGGCGATCCGCAAGGGCGCCTCCGACGCGGTCCGCGGTTTCGCCAGTGGACTGGGCGGCGCGTTCCCGGAGGAACTCACCCAGGTCGCCGCCCGCATTGGCGACGCCGGCGGCACGCCGCTCGCGGTGGCCAACGGCCCGCGCGTGCTGGGCATCATCGAACTCAAGGACGTGGTCAAGCTCGGCATGACCGAACGCTTCGACCGCTTCCGCGCCATGGGCATTCGCACCGTGATGATCACGGGCGACAACCCGCGCACCGCCGCGGCGATCGCCCGCGAGGCCGGCGTCGACGACTATTTGGCCGAGGCGACGCCGGAGACCAAGATGCGGCTGATCCGCGAGGAGCAGCAGCGCGGCAAGCTGGTGGCCATGACTGGCGACGGCACCAACGACGCCCCGGCGCTTGCCCAGGCCGATGTCGGCATGGCCATGAACACCGGCACGCAGGCCGCCAAAGAGGCCGGCAACATGATCGACCTCGACTCCGATCCCACCAAATTGCTCGAGGTGGTGGAGATCGGCAAACAGTTGCTGATGACCCGCGGCGCGCTGACCACGTTTTCGATCGCCAACGACGTGGCCAAATACTTTGCCATCCTGCCGGCCCTGTTCATGGGCGTGTTCCCCGAAATCGCGCCGCTGAACGTGATGAGCCTGGCGTCGCCGCAGAGCGCGATCCTGTCGGCGGTGATCTTCAACGCGCTGATCATCATCGCGCTCATTCCCCTGGCGCTCCGCGGCGTGCGCTATCGGCCCGTAGGCGCTGCGGCGCTGCTCGCGAGGTCGCTGGCCATCTATGGCTTGGGGGGCGTGGCAGCGCCGTTCGTGGGCATCAAACTGATCGACCTGGGGCTCGTCGCCCTGCGGCTCGTGTAGAAGGGCCACTAGAGAAGTTTTCTACCGCCTTTTTCGCCACAACGATCTTTCCCCCCCGGCGACTCGCCGGGGGCTAATTAGTTCGTTCCCCTGCTCCTTAGCCCCCCGTCAATGACGGGGGGGAAATCCACCGTATCGTCGCCGAATAGGGCCCAACGGGCGAATGAAGCGATCCAATAGGAGAACAAAGTGATCACCGAATTCTGGATCGCCCTGCGGGCCACCGTGTTGACGCTCGTCGTCACTGGGCTCGCCTACCCGCTCGTGATGACGGGATTCGCGCAGACGCTCTTTCCTCACGCGGCCCGTGGCAGCCTGGCGACCGACGCCGCCGGCAAAGTCGTCGGGTCGGAGCTGATCGGCCAAGCCTTCACACGGACTGAGTACTTCCAGCCGCGGCCCTCGGCGGCCGGCGCCGGCTACGACGCCGCGGCTTCGTCGGGCTCGAACTTGGGCCCGACATCGCAAAAGCTGCACGATCGCGTCCGCGCTGATCTCGAACGGCTGCAGCGGGAAAACTCGAGTGCCGTGGGCCCCGTGCCGGCGGAACTGGTCACGGCCTCGGCGAGCGGACTCGACCCGCATATTTCGCCCGCCGGCGCGATTTGGCAAGCGCCGCGCATTGCCGCGGCCCGCGGAGTGCGCGACGAGCGCGTGCTAAGCTTGATCGCCGAGCAAACCGAAGGGCGCACGTTCGGCTTGTTGGGCGAGCCGCGAGTCAACGTACTGCTCTTGAACCTCGAACTCGATCGGCGCTTCCCGCTGCGGTCTCCCTCTCCATGAGCACGCACTCGCCGCGCCGCCCTCAAGACTTTCTCGAGCTCGTCGAACGCGGCAAGCGCGGGCGGCTGAAGCTCTACATTGGCTTCGCGGCCGGCGTCGGCAAGACCTATCGCATGCTCGAAGAGGCCCACGCGCTCAAGAAGCGCGGCGTCGACGTCGTGGTTGGCTTCGTCGAAACCCACGGCCGCGCCGAAACCGCGGCCCTGCTCGAGGGGCTCGAGATCGTGCCGCGGCGCGGCGTCACCTACCGCGGGTTGTCGGTCGACGAGATGGACGTCGACGCCATTCTCGCCCGGCGTCCCGAGATCGTCGTCGTCGACGAGCTGCCTCACACGAACGCTCCCGGCAGCCGCCACGGCAAACGCTGGGAGGATGTGCAGGAAATCCTCGAAGCTGGCATCAACGTGATCGGCGCCCTCAACATTCAGCATCTCGAAAGCCTGAAGGATTTGGTCGAGCGGGTGACCGAGGTCAAGATTCGCGAAACCGTGCCTGACACGCTGCTCCGGCAGGCCGATCAAGTGGTGAACCTCGACCTGGCGATCGAGGATCTGCTCGACCGCCTCAAGAGCGGGCGGATCTATGCGGCCGAGAAGGTTCCCTCGGCGCTCACGAACTTCTTTCAGCCCGACAACCTGTCGGCCCTCCGGGAGCTCGCGCTCCGCGAAGTGGCCGAAAGCGTCGATCGCACGGCCGGCCAGAGTCCGGCCCGCACGCGTGAGCCGAGCTTGCAGCCTTCGCGGGTGATGGTCTGCATGGCCTCGAACTCGCCGCGGGCCGAGGCTCTGCTGCGCCGCGGCTCGCGGCTGGCGGGCAGGCTCAACACCGATTGGTTCGCCGTGTATGTGGAGACACCTCAAGAAGGGCCCACGCGGATCGACGCCGAAGCCCAGCGCCGCCTGCTGGCCGCCATTCAGAAGGCCAAGGAGTTGGGCGCCGAGGTGGTGCGGCTGCGCGCGGTCGATCCGGTGGCGGCTCTGCTCGACTTTGCCCGCTCCCACGCCGTGGGGCACCTGGTGATCGGCCGCTCGACCGCCCCTTGGTGGCGAAGGCTTTTGGGCGGCACCGTGATGGAGCGGCTCGTGCGCGAGGCCAACGACTGCGATGTCCACATCGTGGCCCTCGAGCGGGAGGAGCACGCATGAACCTGGGCCGCAAGCTCTGGCTCGCGCAGCTTCCGGTGGCCGTGGCCGTAGTCGTGCTCGGCGTCGTCGGCGTGGGTTCGCTCCGCACCGTCGACGACGCGGCCCAAGGCATTCTCCGCGACAACTACGGGAGCGTGCTGGCGGCGCAGCGAATGAAGGAGTCGATCGAACGCATCGACAGTGCGGCCCTCTTCTACGTGGCGGAGCAGCCGCAACGCGCCGCGCAGCAAATTGCCGAGCAGCGGTCGGTCTTCGAACGCGAACTGCTGGCCGCCGAGGACAACATCACCGAGCCCGGCGAGCAACTAGCGCTCGAGCAGTTGCGCAAGGCCTGGAGCGCCTACCAGGCCGAACTGCAGCGGTACATGGGCCGGTCAATCGCCGAGCAGCGTAGCGAATACTTTTCCGCACTCGAACCAAAGTTCGGCGCGGTCAAGAAGGCGGCCGACGAAATCCTGGGAATCAACCAGGACGCCATGCTGCGCAAGAGCAACCGGGCGCTGCGCACTGCCCGCACGGCAACCGCGTTCCTCATTGGCGCGGCGGGAACCGCGTTCGTGGTCGGTTGGTTCACCTCGAGCCTGCTCACGCGCCGGATCTTGCGACCCCTTTCGGCGCTCGCGCAAGCCGTCGAAGGGCTGAGCGCCGGCGACTTTCAGGCCCGCGCTGCGGCCGAAAGCCAAGACGAAATCGGCCAGCTTGCCCGCCAATTCAACGCTATGGCCGACCACTTGGCCGAGTATCGCAGCAGCTCGCTGGGGGAACTGCTGCTTGCCCAGCAGTCGTCGCGTTCGGCGATCGACAGCTTGAGCGATCCGGTGTTCGTCTTCGCGGCCGACGGCGCGTTGCTCGACGCCAACTCGGCCGCCGGCGAGTTGCTCGGCGCCGGCCGCGGCCGGCAGCCGGCCGACTTGCTCCCCACGGCCGAGCCGGCGCTGCGGGGTGCGCTCGACGCTGCGCGGGCACACGTGCTGCACGGCCGCGGGCCGCTTGGACCCCAAGGCTTCGAAGACGCCTTCGCCGTCGGCGGCGACTCGACGCAGCGCTGGTTTCTGCTCCGCGCAGCGCCCGTTTACGAGGAGCAAGGCCGCATCGGCGGCGCCACCGTGGTGCTGCAAGACGTCACGCGGCTGCGGCGCTTCGACGAGCTCAAGGACGATCTCGTGGCCACCGTGGCCCACGAGTTCCGCACTCCCCTCACCTCGCTGCGGATGGCGATCCATCTCTGCCTAGAACAGGTAGCCGGGCCCTTGAGCGAGAAGCAGGCAGACTTGCTCTACGCCGCGCGGCAGGACTGCGAGCGCTTGCAGGCCACGGTCGACGAGCTGCTCGACTTGGCGCGCATCCAGTCGGGCCGCGTGCAATTGGCGCTCGAGCCGCTCGAGATCGCCTCCCTGTTCGCCCGCACGTTGCCCCCCTTTCGCACCGCGGCCGAAGACAAACAGATCGATCTCGTGGCGCCGGAGGACTCGGCGAATCTCGCCGCGCTGGCCGATCCGCCGCGGGTGCAGCTCGTGCTCTCGAACCTGCTTTCGAACGCCGTGCGTCACACGCCCACGGGCGGCCGAATCGAACTGCTCGCCCAGCGGCGGGGAGACTTTGTGTGGCTGGGCGTCCGCGATTCGGGGTCGGGAGTCGCGGCGGAGCATCAGGCGGCTGTTTTCGGCAAGTTTTACCGCGTGCCTGGGGCGGCCGCCGGCGGCGCGGGCCTGGGACTCTCGCTCGCGAAAGAAATCGTCGAGGCTCACGGGGGCCAAATCGGCGTCGAAAGCGAGCCCGGCCAGGGCAGCCTCTTCTGGTTCACGCTGCCGGCGAGCTAGAACTTGTTCTCACCGCGGCTGGGCTCGAGCTTACGGCGGGAAACGCGGCCGATTAGGATGACGGGCCGGGCAGTAAATCGACCCGTTGCTCGAACGCGAGGTGGTGTCATGCGCAGATCGCTCAGCGCGCTCACCGTTCTTTGCTCTGTCTGGCTGCTCGCCGGCGGCGTCGCGGCCAACGACGTTCAGATTCCCGCTGGCTGGACGTCCCGCGCGGTCCGCGACGAAATCCGCCCGACGCTGCGCTACGCCTCTGAGGGGTTCGCGGGCCAAGGCCGCTTCCTGATCGAGCACGATCAGCGTCCCGGCCTCGACGGATATTGGCAGAAAAGCGTGCCGGTTGAGGGTGGGCGACACTACCGTTTTCAGGCCTATCGGCGGACCAGCGGCGTCGCGGAACCGCGCCGCAGCGGAGTCGCCCGTATTCTCTGGCGGAATGATCGCGGCGAGCCTGTGCCGCGCGACGAGCCGGTCGCCGCCGGCTATCTCGTGGGCTCCACGCCCACGGCCGAAGCCGAGCATCCGCTCGACCGCGAGACAGATGGCGACGGCTGGACCCTCGTCGCCGACACCTACCGTGCGCCCCGGAGCGCCACGCGCGCGGTGATCGAACTGCACGGCCAGTGGGCGCCGGGCGGCCGCATCGAATGGAGCGGCGTCTCGTTCGAGCCCGCTCCCGTTCCCGCCGGCCGCAAGGTGCGGCTGGCCACAGTCCACTATCGCCCGCAGGGCCCTACGCCCGAGGCGAATCGCCAACAGTACGCGCCCCTGGTGGCCGAAGCGGCGCGGCAGCGGGCCGACTTAGTCGTGCTCGGGGAAACGCTCACTTATCCTGGCACGGGGAAGAGCTACGTGGAATGCGCCGAGCCCGTGCCGGGCCCTTCGACCGAGTACTTCGGCAAGCTGGCCAAGGAGCATGGGCTGTACATCGTCGCCGGACTACTCGAGCGCGAGGGACCGCTCGTCTACAACGTGGCGGTGCTGCTGGGGCCCGACGGCGCGCTCGTCGGCAAGTATCGCAAGGTTTGTCTGCCGCGCGGCGAAATCGAGTCCGGCATCGCCCCCGGCGAAGGTTTTCCCGTCTTCGATACGCGCTTCGGCAAGCTGGGGATGATGGTCTGCTACGACGGGTTCTTTCCGGAGGCGGCGCGCGCCCTCAGCAACCAAGGGGCCGAAGTGATTGCCTGGCCCGTCTGGGGCTGTAACCCAGCGCTCGCGGCGGCGCGTGCCTGTGAGAACCACGTGTACGTCGTGAGCAGCACCTACGAAGACGTTTCGCGCAATTGGATGCTGACGGCCGTCTACGACCACACTGGCGCGCCGGTGGTGCAAGCCAAGGAATGGGGCACGGTGGCTGTCGCCGAGGTCGACCTCGACGCACGGCTGCACTGGAACAGCCTGGGCGACTTCAAGGCAGAGTTGCCGCGGCACCGGCCCGCGGATGCAGCCGCCGGCCCCGCGAAATGAGCGGTCTGACTGGCTGAGGCTGGCCGGTTACGCCCGTTGTGGCTGCGCGACGCCCCAGCACTCGTGCCGAAGAACGCGAATTCGACGAGTCTCGCAGTAAAACGAGTGGCCCCGTGCCTTGAACAGCGATCGTAGGATGCCGGACCGGTCTCGGTCCGATTCAGATTTTATCCGAGTTGCCGAGGGGATTCCCTGGACCTAGATACTAGCAGAAGGGGGCAGTTCCCCGGCTGACCGGTGTTGTGCGAAGCTGGCCACACCCTTGGGCAGTTCAGAAAAGCCGGTGGCAATGCGGCCGCCGGCTTTTCTTATGCGCTTTCGCGGTCCGAGATTGCAGAATCGCGGCCTTGGCCTAGGTTTGCTCTGAGCCGGGTTACTGCCCCCTAGGCTTACGAACGGACCGGCCGGCGCGCGAATGCCACAGGTTCGCCG
This sequence comes from Pirellulales bacterium, assembly GCA_046349955.1. Taxonomy (GTDB): domain Bacteria; phylum Planctomycetota; class Planctomycetia; order Pirellulales; family JBGAPH01; genus JBGAPH01. Next base: position 177,470 of record JAXMBI010000011.1, read on the forward strand.
GCCGGTCCACCCTTCTTGGCGCTCCCGTTTGACGAACAAAGTTGCTTGCGGGATTCTTACTTGCCTTGGTCCCCCGTGGCCGCAGCGGGCGCCGAGGCCTCTGACTGCTTCTTCAGGTTCGCGAGCGCCTCGTCGAAACTCGGCCCCAGCATCGTCTCCATATTCATCACCAGGCACATGGCCTTCCCGAGGAAGCCATTCTTGCCTGACATCCGCAGCGTGACTTCCGTTTCGCCGGGACCTTGGGGGACGAACTCATAGGCGAATTGAGCTGAGCCCGGCATCGGGCGCACGAACGTTTGCTCGAGCGCCACGAGCTCGTTTGGCCGGCTCTCGACGATTGTCATGCTTCCCTCGCCCACCTGCTCGTTGCCGTTCCAAGAGATCTTCGCGCCTTTGCCAACCGCCGGTTCGCTGAGCGTGGTCTGCGCGTTCGGATCGAGCTTCGACCACGGGGACCACGTCTCCCAGGCCCGCAGATCGTTCACCAGCGGAAAGACCTTGTCCGCCGGCGCGGCGATGCGGGCTGAACGTTGGATGCCGAACTCCGCCGGCTGCAGCGCCACCACGAGGCACGCTCCGGCGATGAGCACGACGAACAGAGCCAGGGCAATGAGCAAGTATCTGCGCACGGAAGGCTTCTCCTGGAGCAAATAGGGAGCGAAATCGGCTGCTTCTCAAAGATGGCGGCCAAAAGTCAGCACACATTGGGCGGCAAGCTAGGCAGCGGGAAATGCTCGGCGATCCAGGCGCTCCACGCCGGCTCCGCCCGTGCTGCCGCTTCGGCCGCACCAGGGCCGTAGAGATAGACATCGATCGCCAGCACGACCTGGCCGCCCATCGGATGGGCGAACGACGAGAGCACGCCGACGTGAGGCTCGTCGAGGCGCACGAGCACCGCGTTGGGGTGTCCTCCGCCGCCGACTCGCTCCACCACGCCCGCCAGAGGCGGCGACAAGGCGCTCGCCATGCGCCACTCGCCTACCCGCGATCCCTGGACGCCCAGCAGCGCCGCCAGCTTGTCCCATGCTTCAGCGGCCGGCGGCGCTGCCGCGCCGATCAGCCGAAAGGCCGCGCTTGGCTGCCCGCGGAAATGCGTGAGGTAGAGCCGCAAGATTTCGAGGAACCACGGCCAGCCCGCTTCGAAGCCGCGGAGTTGGTCGTCCCAGTCGTCGTTGCTGGCGAACAAGCTGTGGACGACGCGCACGATGCACGTCCCGCCGGCCTGCGCCTCGACGATCCACTCCGTCGCCAGCGTGGGATTCTCTGGGCCCAAATCGGCGCTCTCGGCGGCAAAGCGGTGGGGAGGATCCCAGGCGATGACCTGGGCCTTCGATTCCATGCCGGGGCCAAAGTTCGCGACCACCGTGCCATCGTCGCGGACCTCGGTCGGCACGAACCAAGCCGACACGCCTGGGCCGGTGGCAATCGCCTGCCACACTTCCTCCGGCGTGCCCGGCACTTCGATCTGCACAGCAACGGAGCGGCGCCCCGAAGGTTCCTTCTCGAGCGTCATGGGGGGTCCTGCGTTTCTGCGACGGGGGGGACGGCTACGTCGTCGGCTGGTTGCTGCGGCAAGGGATGCGCCAGGATTACCAGGCGATGCGCCCGCGCCTTCGGATCGGACGCGTCGTGATAGCGCGCGGCGAGCCCGGCAACCGCCTGCGTTAGTTCGCAGGCGAACGCGGCCCGCTCGTCGGCCGAGCGAAAGCGGATTTCGGTGTCGATCGACAGCGTCGCCAGCCGTTTGTTCACTTGCCGAGCGCGCCGCAGGAGATCGCCCACCTCGCGCACCGCCCGCGCGGCGAGTGCAATCAGATAGCCGGCGGATAGACGGTCGGCGGTGCGGCCGGGGTCGGCCGCAACCGGTCCCAAGGCAGCGGGGGAAACCACGTAGGACGCCGCGGTAGCCACGAGCAGCCGCTCCGTCAGGCCGCCCCACTTCCGCTGCTCGGCCACGCGCACGAGGCCATGCGATTCGAGCGCCCGCAGATGGTAGTTCACCTTTTGCCGCGGCATGCCGAGCCGACCCGCCAGCGCCGCGGCCGAGGCGGGGCTGGCCAACTCGGCGAGCAACCGGCTGCGCACCGGCTCCAGGGCGACGGTGGCGGCGGCGGCGTCCTCGATCACTTCGACCTCGATCATGCGGACGTTCTATCATTGACAAAAAATATTGTCAATGACTTCGGCGATCCGCGGGTCTGTCTTTTTTTGGCCCCGGCCGCGAAACTGCTGGCTCCTGTGCTCGCGTCGTCACATCTGTGGGAACGTCCGCTATGTGCGTATCTCGCGTCGGCTTTGCTTGGGTGGCCATAGCAGTGGCGTGTTCCAGTGGCGCCGCGGCCGCCGAATTCCGGGAGGCGCTCGAGCAGGGTTCTCGCAGCGAAAAGGTCGCGGCGCTCGCCGAGTTCGAGAAGCAAACACGGCTGCCGGCCGACCTCGTCCCGCCGCTGTGGACCTTCGTCGAGTCGGAGATCGCCGCCCTCGAGCGACCGCTCGAGCTGGCCGACGAAGCCGACGCCGTGCCGCTCGTGGGGGACGAGACGCCGCTCGCCCAGTTGCTCGCCGATCCGGCTAAGCACGCCGACCGCAAACACGCTCTCGTCGGCTCGATCCGCGTGACGAACAACTACCGCGGACCCGCCGCGGAGTTGGCGCAGAGCCACCTAGCGCTCGAGTTCACGCCGCTCGACGAACGGGGCAAACCGACGGGCGCTCGCGCCTATGCCTATCTGCCGCGCTCCTTCGGCGGACTGCTGCTCGAGCGCCTGGCGACTCGTCCCAGCGGCGCCGCCTCGCGGGCGATCGTGCGGCTCGAGGTCGCGCCGCTCACGCGCGATCCGCGCGACGCGAATCTGTTGGTGGCCACCGATTGGCAACTGCTCCACGAGGGCGCCTGGAGCGAATGGGAGTTCGCCGGGTTGCGCAGGTCGTTTCGTGTCTTGCCCAAGGCGGGCCGCGCAGCCGTGCCGGGCCTGGTGGAGCTATTGGCTGACCCGGCGCCGAAACGCCCTTCGACGCTCGCCGCCACCCTGCGGACGATGTGCCAGGGGACGCTGCTCAATCTCGACGTCCGCGAACGCCGCCAGGCGGCATCGTTGCTCGAGCGCAAAGCCGACGCGGCCAAAACTGCAGAAGAGCGGGCGCGGCTCACGAAGGCCCTTGCCGAATTGCGGCAATCACTTGCCCGCTAGCGGCTTCGCCCGCATGCGCGGCGCGCGGCAAGCCAACTACCGCTTGCGGCCGACATACCAGTAATACGGCACGCGCACGCCAGGCAAATACGGGACCGAGCTCCGCCCTTCAACGAGCCGCACCGTCTCCAAACGGCTCGTGAGATACGGCAAGTGATCGGCGCTGGGAAAGACGTTGTCGTGCGCGAACCACCACGGCCAAAAGGCCCGGCTCAGCGAGCCATGGCGTGATCGCCCCTCGGTCGGATGCTTGCGGGCAACATAGAAATCGACCACGCCCAGGTGGCCGCCGGGGCGCAGCAGTTCGATCGCTCGGTCGATAGCGGCGAACCAATCCGGGATCATCGTGAGCGAGTACGAAAACGTCGCCACGTCCGCCGGACCGTCGGCTGGAGCAAACTGGGTGACATCGGCCTCGACCGTGGAAACGTTGCCCCAACCGTGCCGCGCAATTCGCTGCCGCGCGACACTCAGCAGGCTCGGCGCGAGATCGACGACGTAGGCCTTGCGCAGATCTTTGAGCCGCGGCCCCAGCCGCTCCAGGTTTTCGCCCGTTCCGCCGCCAAGCTCGAGCCAGAGCCCGCCCGTCGGCGCCGGCAGCGCCTCGTAAAGCTCCTGGCGGCCGTGCAGCAAGCGGGCGCGAAAGGCGTCGTAGCCGGCCGCTTGGCGTGAGTAGAAGCTTTCCAGCCGTTCGGCATGCGTCTGCCCACGGATGGGCGAAAGGGCGAGGTGGGCGAGCGTTTTGAGATCGGCGGCCAGCGACATGCGAGAATCGTGAGGAGGGCCTAGGCGACGTTCAGATCGGCGATGTAGAAGCTGCCGTAGGTGTGGACGCGATCCTTCGCGTGCAGTTCCGCGGCGAGCTCGGGTTGATAGGTTAGCAGCTTGCCGACGGAGCAGACTTCGTTGGCCACGCGCACGCTCAGGTCGTCGACATAGTCGACCAGCAGCCCGCCGCTACGCCATAGCACTCGTGCGCCCGAGGCCGCGCGATCGACAATCGCCTGCCACTCTCGCTCGAGAAGCGGCCGGTGATGGGCGGCCAGCCAGTCCATGTGATCGAGCAGCGCGTAGCGGCTGATCTGCTCCGCGTGCCCTTCGAGGAACTCGGTGAGCGAACTCGTGCAGGTGCTCACGCGGTCGACGAGCCCCGCCTTGAGCCGGGCGAAATTCTCCGGCTTGAGGTACTCGGGGCAGCAATCGGCCGAGTACTGACCGGTGAGATAGACCCGCCAAAAGTAGTTGTCGCGCAGCGGCAGCCAGGCGAAGACCGCCTCGAGCGAGTCTTCGATGAAGCGGACGATGCCGCCTGTGTAGTGGCGGTCGACCTGTTGCCGCTGGGCGCGGGGGACGCCGAGGAGCGAGAGGGTGCTGTCGCGGCCGACGGTCCAGCGGAGCGGACGCTTCCAAAACGCCGGCCAGAGTTGGCCGTGGTAGATCGCGCGTTGCTCCTCGAGCGTCGTCGCGGCGAAGGCCGCCTCCACCGCCTCGCGAACCCTGGCCACGCGATCGATGTAGTGGTTGATCAGCCAGGCGAACATGCCGGAGCTGCCGCGAAAGTAGAAGCTCTCGCGCACGTTGTCTGCCCGGAAGAAGTCGATGTGGGCATCCCAATAGCGCTGAGCCGCCGGCGAGAGGTCGCGTCGCAGCAGGGCGTAGACGTCGCGATGTTCAAGATGCCGGCCGCGGCCGAAGAGGTCGAAGAACGTCTCGTAGTCCAGCCGGCGGATGCCCGCCTGCTTGAGCTCGAGCAGGGCGTTCTGTCGGTAGTTCATGTCCACGGCGTAGATCCGCCGCGGCGATTCGAGCGCGTAGTCGAGGGCGTTGCAGCCGGCCGAGGTGATCATGGCCACCGTGTCGCCGGCGCCAAGCCCCAGGGCCACGCGGTCGAGCCGCGGGTCTTCCCAGCAGGTGTTGTAGACGAGCTGCCGGCCATGCACGAAGCGGAAGCAGGCGGCGCTCAAGGAATCGGACAAGGACATGGTTAAACTTTCAGGATCGCGAACGGTTCTTCTTCCACGGTTCCGGCGAGCGGCCGGCATAAGCCGGCTGATCTTCTCCGTCGAAGCTCGGCGGTCTGTCGGCCGGCTTGCGCCGGCCGCTCGCCGGGGACGTTGTTAGGCGGGTTGCAGTTCACCGAACGTCGACGGGATCGAGGGTTCCACCGCGGACTGCTCGCTGGCCCCCAGCGGGCGGGCGAGCTGCGAGCCGGGGTCCCAAACGTACGTGCGGGCAACGCCGCGACGCACGCCGACGAATCCCGCGGGCCGCTCGGTCCAGCAGCCACAGTTGAGGTAATGAACCCCCTCGTCACGTTCGTCGGCCGCCACGTGCGAATGACCGAGGATCACGCCGTGCAGCCCGCGCGCTTGGACCTCGGCCACGGCTCCCTTGCGCATCGCGCCAATCACGCCGCTGAAACGCTTCGAGTGCCGCTTGAGCCGGCGGGCCAGGCGGTGCGAGCGGTCGAGCCGCTGGCTCCAGCGATAAACGCTTTCGGCCGCGGTGACGAGCATCCACGGCCAGTGAAGCGAACTGTCCCAACGGTCGCCGTGCTCGATGAGGTAGGTGCGCGAGCCGACGTCGAGCAACAGGCTCGGCTGCATTTCGAGCCCGACCAGGCCGGCGCACCAATCGTCAGTCGGATCATGGTTGCCGCGGAGCCAGTCGACATGGTGCTCGCGGGCGAACGACCGCAGCGCTTTGAGCGCGGCCACGTCGTCGGTCGAGAGGCCGCTGGCCCGTTTGCACTCGAATAGATCGCCGTTGACGATCAGCCGCGGCGTGCGCACCCAGCCCAGAAATGCAGCAAATTCCTGGCTGCGGCAGTTGCGCGCTCCGAGGTGCAAATCGCTGACGAGCACCGTGTCGAAATCTCGCATCGGCGGCGTCCTCTGATTCCTGCTGTTTCCCTGTCGACCTACGAAGTATCGGCCGGCGCTGTTCGGGGCGCATGAAGTGGCCATGAGATTCTTGTGAAATGGGGAAAACCTGTGTATGGGGCTCGAAAACCTCCGCCAATCGAACGCCTTGCGTAGGCGGGGCCGCGCGCTTTTTCGCGGCGGAGCTTGACGCCGCCGGCCGCCGCGATAATATATCGCTATACGACATATCCGATAGCGACCCGTTGGTGTCTCGGCCATGGCTCGATCCTCGAAAACCCTGCTCAACCCCATCGAGTTCGCCATTCTCCTGGCGTTGGCCGACGAGCCGCGCCACGGCTATGGCATCGTGCAGGAGGTCGAACGCCGCTCGCAGGGCGCCGTGCGGCTTGGCCCCGGCACGCTCTACGGCGCGATCAAGCGGATGCTGGCCGCCGGGCTGCTCGAAGAAAAGGCCGCCGTCGATCCGGCCGACGATCCGCGCCGCAGCAGCTACTACCGGTTGACTCGTTCCGGGCGGGCCGCCGCGCGGGAGCAGGCCCGGCAACTCGCCGACCTGGTGCAGGCGGCCTCGGCCAAGGGGCTCGTGAATCTCAACGCGTTGCTCGCGCGAGGAGGGGCCTGATGAATCGCCACGAGTTTCTGCTCAATGATTCAGTGCGCACCTACGAGCGATTGCTCTATCTCTACCCCCGCGAGTTGCGGCGCGAGTTCGGCCGGGAGATGTGCGACTTGTTCCGCGCACAACTCGCAGCGCGGCTGACCGCGCGCGGAGCGCTCGGGCTGATCGACGCCTGGAAGACGGTGCTCCGTGAACTCCCTGCGACGGTGGTCCGCGAGCACTGGGCCGTGCTCGAGCGGCGCAACCCGGGAGTCTCTTGGAATCGGCTCGCCGCGGCGGCATTGCTGCCTTTGCTCGGCGCCGTGGCCTGGCGCTGGACGCGGCTCGAACCGCCGCCAGGCTACGTGGCGATGTGGCTGGCGACCTGCGTGCTGCCGGCTCTCACGCTGTGGGGCCGCGGATGGGCCAGCGTGCTGGCCGCCATGCGAGGCAGCGCTACGGCGGCTTCGCTAGCCATTCTATGGGGGTCCCTGCACGAGGGGCCCGGCATGCCAGTGCATACGGCCGTCGTGCTCGTAGCCTGCGCGGCGACGGCGGGTTTGGCGGTCGGAGTCGTTGTGCGTTCGATCGTCGAAGGACTTGCCTGGCGATCAGCGCCCACGCGGCTCGTGGGAACTGCCTCGGGCTGAGTGCGCGTCGCGGATGCTCCGTAAACGGGGCGCCAACTACAGCCGCCCCGCGAGCAGCAGCGCATTGGGCGCCTGGGGTCGAGCCGAAAGGCGAGCCCCCAGGACGGCAACTTGGGGGCAACTTTCATTGCCCAGTTGGGCGTGAATTGCTGGGGGCTCGCTTCGCTCGACCCCAGGCACCCCCATGAACCAACATCAAATCGCTGACCTTTGCGCTACAGCCACCCTGCCAGCAACAGCGCCCCCGCGCCAGCGATCGCTCCGCCGGCGAACCGCACGGCCTTCGTATCGAGCAGCCGCGCGGCAAGCAGGCCCACTCCGATGCCAGAAGCGTGCAGCAGCGCCGTCGCCAGCAAGAAGCCCGTAGCGTACTGATTGAGCGAGCCGCCGCTGGCCATCTCCGCGGCGTGGGCATGGCCATGGCAGGCGGCAAAGAGCCCCACCAGCACCGCACCCACAGGCAGTGGCACGACCTTGGTCGCCGCGATCAGCACCCCAAGGATCAGCACCGAGAGCATGATCCCGTATTCCACGCCGGGGAGCGGCATTCCCCAAGCAGCGGCCAATCCGCCGAGCAGCATGCACCCCAAGAACGAGGCCGGCATGATCCACAGCGCCCGGCCCCCCATGCGCACCGCGAGCAAGCCCACAGCGACCATGGCCAGCAGATGGTCGAGCCCGAAGAGCGGGTGGGTGAAGCCGTCGTAGAAGTCGTGGCCGCCGTGGCCCGGATGGGCGTGAGCCGACTGGGTCCAGCCGAGCAGAACCACCGCCACGAGCAACACCAGCCGAAGGGCGCCGAACGCCATGAGTCACGCTCCGTCCGCAGGGGAAGACCATCGCGCGGCCTCAGCGGATCTCTCGGTTCACGGCCGATTTAGGCCGCGCCGAGTGAGCCCTCCGCAGGCGCCACGCACACTTGCCTTCAAATGTAGCGGGAGCGGAGAGGCCCGCAAAGATGCGTAGCGGGCAAGGACGCGGCGTCCGTGGCGGCGGCGCTCGTGCCAGCCGCCACGGGCCGCAATCTCGTAGGGATTCGGCGAGGTTCTAGTTCGCCAGCGCGATCGCCCGGGGCGCCGAGAACTCGCGGATCGGGTAGATCACCTGCACGCGCGACTGACGATTGGGGGCCGGGGCGGCCTTGGCGGCGGGCGCGGCCTTCTGGTCGACGTACGGATTGACGATCATCTTGGGGGTCGCGGGGGCGGCCGGCGGGGCGTAGCCCACGGCCCCTTCCCAGCCTGGCGTCTCGACGAAGCCAGGGTACGCGAACGGGCTATAGCCGTAAGTGCGGGCCACCGGCATGCTGTAGTAGACCGGCGGATGGAGCGAGAAATATGGCGGCTGATCCATCGAGTAGACGCTCGGCCAGCCACCACCCCAGCCCCAGCCGCCTCCAAAACCCCAGCCCTGAGCCTGGGCGCTTCCGGCCGACGAAGCGGCAGCCGCCAGGCAAACCAGCAGAACGACACGGTTACGCAGCCGACTCATGATGTAGACCTCGAAGAGGATGCCTTGCCAAGTTTCTGTACTCGCTCCATCTTTCCAGCCTAAACACACCCTGCCGGCTCGGCAATGCTGAGCTGTGGCTGGGGCCAAGGATCGCCGCTCGTTCGCATGGACCCTGCCACGCTCACTTCCGAAGTCCTATCCGCCGCCCGGCGGCTTGGCTTTGGACTTTGCGGGGTCGCGCCCGCGGTAACTCCAAACGGCGTCAGCCGTTTGCACCAGTGGCTCGCGGCCGGGTACGCGGGGGAGATGCACTACCTAGCCGACCGCAGGGCGGCCTACGCCGATCCTGGCCAGGTGCTGCCGGGCGCCAGGAGCATCGTCATTTTGGGCATGGACTACCGCACGGCGGCCCCGCAGTCGCCGGTACTGGGGCAGGGTCGCGTCTCCCGGTATGCCTGGGGAGACGACTACCACGACCTGATCCGCGCCCGGCTGCACGCGCTCGCCGACTACCTGCGCGCCGCCGTTCCCGGCGCCCAGACTCGCGGCGTAGTCGACACCGCGCCGCTGCTCGAACGCGAGTTCGCTCAGCTCGCCGGCCTGGGCTGGATCGGCAAGAACACGTTGCTGCTCAACAAGGGGCGCGGGAGTTGGTTCTTTCTGGCGGCGCTACTCACCGACCTCGAACTCCAATACGACTCCCCGCACGAAGCCGATCATTGCGGTTCGTGTACCGCTTGTCTCGACGCTTGCCCCACCGCGGCGTTCGTCGCCCCCGGCGTGCTCGACGCCCGGCGGTGCATCAGCTACCTGACGATCGAGCTCCGCGGCCCCATTCCGCGCGAACTCAGGCCTGGCATGGGCGAGTGGCTGTTCGGCTGCGACGTCTGCCAAGACGTGTGCCCTTGGAATCGCCATGCTCCCGAGTCGAGCGAGCCGGCGTTCGCGCCGCGGGCTGGGCAGAACCCCGTTGAGTTGGCGGAGCTGTTCTGGCTCGACGAAGCCGAATTCCGCCGCCGCTTCCGCGGCACGCCGCTGTGGCGGCCCAAACGCCGGGGGTTGCTGCGGAACGCCGCGATCGTCCTCGGCAACCAGCGGGCGGAGTCCGCGCTGCCGGCGCTCGCCCACGGCCTCACGGACGACGAGCCCTTGGTGCGCGGCGCGTGCGCATGGGCGCTAGGCCAGCTTGGCAACGCCCAAGCCGATGCGCTCCTCCAGACGGCCGCGACCCACGAGCAAGATGCCGAAGTACTGGCCGAGATCGAGGCCTCGATCGGCGCTTATTAGCCCCCGGCGAGTCGCCGGGGAGAGGGGCCGTTGGATCGCGATCTCCGCCGAATTCACGCTCCACCCGTTCCCCGCCGCGGCGAAAACGGCTCGAGCTCCACCGGCGGCGCCTCTCCGCGCATCAAGCTCGCCATCACCACCGCCGTGCCCGGTGAAAGCTGCAAGCCCGCGCGAAAGTGCCCCGCAGCCACCCAAGCGTTCTCGAGACCAGGCAGGGGCCCCAAGTACGGCAACTCGTCCGGCGTGCCGGGGCGCAACCCGGCCCACGTGCGCTCGACGGTCGCCCCGGCCAGCGCCGGCACGAGCGTGCGCGCGAACCGGATCAACTCGGCGACCGCCTCGTCGGTGTTCCGCTTGTCGAAGCCGGCGAATTCCTCGGTCGAGCCGGCCAGCACGCGGCCGTCTCCACGCGGCACGAGGTAGCGTTTGCCCACGTTGATGATCCGCGTAAACAACCGCTCGGCGGCGTGAAAGAGCACGATCTGCCCGCGGATCGGCACGATCGGCAGCGCGACGCCCAGCGGCTCGAGCAACGTCGCGGACCAGGCCCCGCCCGTCACGCAGAAGCGATCCGCGGAACGCAAACCGGCAGATGTCTCGGCCGCGATCAGCCGACCGTTTTGCCGCGCGAACCCGCGGACCTGGACGCCCGGCTCGATCACTACGCCCGTACATTCGCAAGCTGCGAGCAGCGCCTTGAGGTGCCAGGGGTTGCGGACCTGAGACTCGCCGGGCAGCAAGAGCGCCGCGGAATCGCCGCCGCACGCAACGGTCGGCTGCAAGCGCGGTTCGAGCGCCGCGAGCGATTCTTGAGCGAGCAACTGCGCTTCCACGTTCCAACCGCGCCACGACTCTGCCGCCTGCGACAACCCGGCGCAATCCGTCGCGGTCTCCGGCAAGTAGAGCCCGCCGCATCGCAGCAGGCCGTTGTCGATGCCTGTGAGTTCGCGGAGCCGGGCGCTCCATTCGACGTGCAACTCGTTGGTCAGGCCCAAGAGCCGTTCGACGGGCGTCCGCGCTCCGGCAAGTCCTCCCGGAGGCAAAATGCCGGCCCCGGCCCACGAGGCCTCCTGCCCGGGCTGCCCCTGATCGAGCACGCGCACGCGTTCACCGCGCTGCGCCAACTCCCAGGCCAGCGATAGCCCGATCACACCAGCGCCGACAATCAGGCAGTCGCTATGCACAGACCGACTTCGTCCAGACTCGGTAATTCGCAAACGGGGGATCGGACCGAAGCGTCCGACGCCTCAATCCTCCTCACTCTGCTCGAAATTCTCCAGCCGCCTTCGGCACGCAGCAAGGCAATTGAGTGAGCGAATCCGCCCAGGGCGCGTATTTAAGCGGCCTCTTCCCCTGCCCCCCCCGTAAGCACTAGAGATTTCCCTTGGCGCTACGAGCTTGCCGCCGTAGAGTTCCGCGTAGGCGGTCTCACGACGGACTGTCTCGAAAGGAGGGCCTCTATGCCCTTGCGTGTGTTGGTGGTTGACGATCGCGCTGAGAATCTCCTGCTGCTCAGCAGGTTTCTGGCGGAGCTCAATTGTGAAGTGCGGACCTGCGTCGACCCGTGCTGCGCGTTAGATCTGGCGCGCCTGTTCAAACCCGAGTTGGCCGTGCTCGACCACGAGATGCCCGGCATGAACGGGTTGGCTGTTGCCCAAGGCTTGCGAGGCCTGTCGCTCTCGCCGCTGTGGATCGCGAGTTGGACAGGCGCCTGCGACCAGGATCTCGAATTTCGGTACCGCGCGATGGGTTGCGACGCGTTTCTTCCGAAGCCCGCGCGGGGCTGTGAGATCACGCGGCTGATCGCCGACGTCCGCTGCCGCCGCCAGGCCCAGCGGTGTGCTCGCCCGCCTGGCAGCCCCCCGCCCGGCGTCTCCATAACGCGGGACTACTCGAGCACCGGGCAGGCGTCGAACCATGCGCGCCGCTGTCGGTGCATCCATTCCATGGCCTCCGTGGGACCCCACAGGCCAGGTTCGTAGGTCAGCACCGGGGGCTCGCCCGTGGCGTCCCACGTTGCCAGGATGGGGTCGATGATTCCCCAGGCCAGTTCCACTTCATCGGCGCGGGCGAACAAGCTGGCGTCGCCGGCGAGCACGTCTTGCAACAGGCGCTCGTAGGCTTCGGGCAGAATGCCACGAAACTCGCGCTGGTAGCTAAAGTCGAGGTCCGTCAGCCGCAAGTCCATGCCGGCGTCGGGCACCTTGGTCTGAAAGTGGAGTTGAATGCCTTCGGCCGGCTGCACCTGGATGACGAGGCGGTTGGCCTCGGAATGCTTGGGGAACATCTGGTGCGGCGGCTCGCGAAACTGGATCACGATCTGCGTCGTCCGGCACGACATGGCCTTGCCGCTCCGCAGGTAGAACGGAACTCCTTGCCAGCGCCAGTTGTCGACGCTGAGCTTGAGCACCGCGAACGTGGCGGTTTGGCTGTTCGGCGCCACGCCTGGTTCCTTGCGATAGCCGTCGTACTGGGCTCGCAGCGTGTCCTGGGAGACGTTCACGCGGGTCATGGGGCGGACCGCTTGCAGCACCTTGACCTTTTCGTTCCGCACCTGGTCGGCGTCGAACTTCACCGGCGCCTCCATCGCCGTCACCATCATCAACTGCAAGAGATGGTTCTGGAACATGTCGCGGAGCACGCCGGAGGTGTCGTAGTAATCGCCGCGGCGCCCGACCTTCACCTCCTCGGCCACGGTGATCTGCACGTGGTCCACGTAGTTGCGGTTCCACACCGGCTCGAAGATGGTGTTGGCGAACCGCAACACCATCATGTTCTGCACCGTTTCCTTGCCCAGGTAGTGATCGATGCGATAGACCTGGCTCTCGCGGAACACACGGTGGATATGCTCGTTGAGCCGCTTGGCAGACGCCAGATCGGTTCCGAAAGGCTTCTCGATGACGATCCGCCGGGGGCCATGGTTCTCGGCCGCCAAACCGCCAGCGCCCAGATTGGTCACCGCCGGCTCGTAGAACCGCGGGGCCGTCGCCAGGTAGTAGATTCGCGTCGCCTGCTGGCCGGTCTCGAGTTCGTCGAGCAGTTCGCCGAGCTTGGCGAAGTCGCCCGCTTGGCCGATGTCGCCTGCGTGATAGTAGATTCCCGCGGCGAATTCGTCCCACACCTTGGCGTCGAAGTCTCCCTCCAGGTACTTGGCTGTCGATTCGCGCAGGCTAGCCCGCCACTGTTCGTGGGTGAAGGGGGACCGCGAAAAACCGACGATCCGCGTCGGCGTCGGCAGGCGCTTCTTGCGGAACAGGTGGTAGAGCGAGGGAATGAGCTTGCGGCTCGTCAGATCCCCCGACGCCCCAAAGATGACGATCGAAGCAGGCATGGTCGGTCCTTCAGCTCCACGAGCGGGCGCCGCCGCGGATGCGACGGCCCTTCCCTAAGCGGAAGGGAGCATCTTAGGACCATCCGCGCGCCCCCGGCAAGCCGCGCCCGCAGAACTCAAGCCGGCAGACGTACGCGCCCGGCCAATTGGGACCGGGCGATCCGCTCTCCTTGGCAGTCGTAGAACAGCACGGTGTTGCCGACCGCCTCCCAGATGGCGGTGAACTGCACTTCGCGGGGCCCATGCAGGCAGAAGGACACTCCGCAGGGGGCTCCGTCACGGGTCAGCAGCCGCTGCGTGAGCGGAAAGGCCCCCGGCTCGAACTGTTCGCGGCGGCAAATCGCACCCTGCACGTAGTTGCGGAGATCGTCGAGATCGCGAATCGGCTCCGAGAGGGTGACCATGCAGGCGGGCTCAGGGGTGTGCGAAACGGGTAGGGCATGTGGCCGCTTCAGATCGGTCGGGGAACGGCGGCCATCCTCGGATATCGGCCGGACCGTCCGGGGCCTTCGACCGCGATACCTTGAGCCTTTTTCGAATCGTGGACCGCGGCGATTCCCAAGCTGCGTTGGCGGCCGCCACTTAGCGCCGGCGAGTCCTCGACAGCCGTCGAACTGCGGTTTTCCTGGGCCAAGAATTCCCAGCGCACGACGCGCACTAGCCGCAGCCTCTGCCGAGCCGGCAAGGTCAACGCTGATTGCTAGCGCTCGCTATTTCGCGGCAGCGGCGCTCGTCAGTTCGTCGGCGGACAGCTCGGCATACTGCTTGAATTGGTCAGCGATTTGGCCAGCTTCCGCGTCGCCCCGGTGCAAGACCACGCGATACCGCAGCGTCAGCGATTCGCCGGCGGGCAAGGTCACCGAGCCGTCGGCGGCTTCGTTTTCGGTGAATTCCTTGAGGCCAAACGGATTGGCCGCGAACAGACCATAGGTGCGCACGTGCCAGCGTGTCGGATAGTGGAAGCTGCTGGGATGGTTGAGCACGGCGACACCCAGCGTTTCCTTGCCGACGGGGCCGTGATAGTCGACCCAGGAGGCGGGCTGACCCCAAGCCTGCACGTCGGTTTGGCCTTCGCTGTTGACGATCTTGCCACCGCGCTGCGCTTCGACATCCATGCTCGTGGGCACGCGGATGCCGAAGGTTCCCTCCTTGGTGTCGCCGAACTTCACCGGGCCGGCCGACGCGGTGAGCGTGATGTTGAAGTCAATCGCGCGGCGGTCGCCGTCGGCGGCGAACGCCAGCACGCGGCGGTCCTCGAGCAGCTTGCGCCCCTGCGGGTCGAGCCAGTCATTGCGCGTTTCGATCACGGCCGGCGGCCCCGGCTTGATCTCGAGATCGCGCTGCACGATCGTGCCCCGCTCTCCTTCCTCCATCCAAAAGCTCACACCGTTCACATCCCCATGGGTGAACCAGAGCGAGCGCTGGTGCACATGGTCGGTCTTCTCGCCGGCGGCTTGCGCCATGGGGTACGAGCGCGTCATCAGGGCGCCGGTGGGTCCGTGGATGGGCCACAGGATCGGTTTGCCGCCTGAATCGAACACGTACGTGGCGAACGGCTGATCGCCGACCAGGACCTCAACGGCCTGGTCGCCTCGCCGCAACAGCACTTCCTCGGCGAACAAGGTTGTGTAACTGGCGATCGCAGCAACTGCCAGCAGGAACGAACATGACAAGCGGAGCATGGCGGGATTCTCCGGGGAGGGACGGGCGAGCCCTCAGTATCGGAAGCCGCCGTCGCCACAACAAGTCTTCCAGAGGTCTGCGGCCGCAATGTCCGCCCTTTCGCTCGGGATGAGAGCACGCCGCTAGGGCGCGTGACGGCGCGAGATTCAGCCTCACGCATCGGTCGTCAGAAGGCGCCGGAGAGCAGCGCGGCTTCGAGCGCCAATCCGGGACCGAATCCGATGAGCACGGTCGGCCCCATCGTGGGAACACGTCGGCGCAGTTCGTCGAGAACGAAGAGCACGGTTGGCGAGGACATGTTTCCATAGTCCTCGAGGACCTTCCGCGAGGCGACAAGATCTGCATCCCCAAGGCCTAACGCGTCGCGGCAAGCGTCCAAGATACGCGGCCCGCCCGGATGGAGCGCCCAGTTTGCGACCTCACCGATGGTCAGTCCCTGCCGCGCAAGCCAGGGTGCAATCTGCGCGTGGAGATGATCGCGAATCAAGGAGGGCACCGTGGGCGAGAGGGCCATTTCGAACCCATGATCGCCAATCCGCCAGGTCATGGCGTCGCTGGAATTTGCGAACACCACCGACAGGCCCTGATCGACGTTCCATAACCCGTGGTCCGATTCCTCTCGCCGCCCAAGGACCAGTGCGGCCGCGCCGTCCGCGAAGAGCGAGTTCGCCACCATGCCTTGGGGGTTCCAGGGATACTGGAAGTGCAGGCTGCACAGTTCCACGGCCACGAGCAGCACGCAGGTTTGCGGCGCGGCCGCCGCGAAGGCTTGGGCGACGCGCAGGCCGTTCAGCGCTCCATGGCAGCCCATGTATCCGACGTGCGTGCGGGCCACGGTCGGCGGAAGGGGCAAGGCGTCCACTAAGTCGATGTCAACGCCAGGTGCGTCGAAGCCGCTGCACGAGACGGTTACCAGATGGGTGATGGAGGAGGGAGCGGCACAAGCGTCGGCCAGCGCCCTTGTCGCCGCTTCTCTGGCGAGCGGGGGCGCGAACTCTCGGTAGGCGCGCATCCGTGTGGCGGTGGTCGGTCCCGACGGGTCGCCGGCGGTCGCGGGCCTAAAGAACTCCTGCTGGGCCGGATGACCGTTGGTGGTGCTCGTCAGGAGAACGCTGCCGCGCCGCTGAACCCCGGACCGAGCATAGAGGCGGGCGACGAGTCGGCTCTGTGAACCGCTCACGCCGCACACTGTTGCGGCATGCGCGGACGCGTCCTCCTGCTCGATGGCGTGCGGCGGCACAGCCGTTCCCAGGCCCCTAATTACGATGCCCATCGAAGCCTCTCTGCGCTGGCGATCGGCGGAGCGGCTGGCGCGGAGATGCGTCGCGCCACCGCGGCCGCTACGCGGGGGCAGCGGCGAGCGACGCTGAATACGGCTGCGGTCAGACGGGGACGCCGCAGCACGGCCGCCAGGAATCGAACGCTTTTTTCACGGGACTGAACGCGACGGCGGGAGCGTGCCCATTCGGCCGCCAGTTCCTCGCGCCAGCCGACGACGGCCTGAAGCGCCAAGGGCGCAACCTGAATCGCCGACCGGATCGCAGCGGCCATGCCTTCGCCGGTGAAGGGCTCCACGTAGGAAGCCGCATCTCCCAGCACGAAGAGCCTGTGCGCGGCGACTCTTGGCGCCGATTGAGTCAACGGCGCTGTACCGCGCCAGCGGACGGCGTCGAGCGCGGGCAGTTCCGCCACTCCCGCTTCCTCGAGGATCTCGGCCACCGCGGCGGCGACGCACTGGCCGAGGCGCCGACGATCCACCGCGGCGGCCACGCTGGCCGACCCGTCGGCCAGCCGGGCGAGCCCGACGTATCCCGACTTGCCGACCGCCATGGTGATCGTGTCCAGCGGGATTCTCTGGGGCAGACTGCCTTGCCAACGAGCGCCGACGCCGAGGCGCGAAGCAGCGGCGCTCTTGCCGCGGAAATCGGGAAGGCGGCGCAACGAAGGTCGGCCCAAGCCGTCGCAGGCCAGGACGACGCGGGCGGACAAAACCGAAGATCCAAACGCGCGGCTGCGAACCGTTACGGTTCGAGCGTCGGCGTCGCTGGTGGGGAGAACCGTGGCCGTCGCGCCGGTGAGGACTTCCGCCCCGGCGCCGACCGCGCCCTGCATCAAGGCGGCGTCCAACTCCGCGCGGCACACCGCCAGGCCCGCGGGAAGCGGAACCGACAGTGTTCGTCCACGACAATGGATGTCGATGCCGTGAAGGGGCGCTGCCCCACAAGACGCCAGCGCCGGCCCCAGTCCGCTCTGGATCAGCCCCGACACGGCGTCGGCGTTGAGGCAGCCGCCGCAAACTTTCTGCCGAGGAAACTCACGAGCCTCGATCAGCAGCGTGCGCAAGCCAGCCATTGCGACCTGATGCGCTGCGACGCACCCGCTCGGACCGGCGCCGATCACGACGACGTCCCAATCCGCGGACGGTCGAGGTCCCAGCGGTCGACGACCGCACGATTCGTGCTGGCGGAGCGAACTCACGCACCACGCTCCCAGCAAAGCATGAACCGTTGCGGCCAATGAGCGCGCAACGAAAACCCGTGCAGCCCGGCTTTCGAGGCAAGTTCGCGAACTTCGTCGAACGCAAACGCGCCGCGAACCGAGGTCGGGCCGTCCGCATGCACGATGGGGGAGCGGGTCAGCGCACGGCAGGCCAAGTGGGCCATCCAGAGACCCTTCTTCGTGCGCAGCAAATCATCGACGATGAGCGCGACTCGGGCGAGCGACTGCATCCGCCGCAAGAGCGCCACGGCCTCGGCGTCTGCGAGATGGTGGAGAAACAGCGTACACGTCACGAAGTCGGCTTTGTCGATCGAAGTCTCGCCCAGGGCGTCCCAGACGAAAAACTGCGCTTCTTCGATGCCGCGAGCGCGCGCTGCATTCTGAGCGTGCCCAACGGCGACGGCGCTGGCGTCGCAACCCACGACTCGGCAATCGAGCCCCCGCCGACGGGCGCGGCAGGCCAAATCGAGGGCAAGATCTCCGCCGCCGCAGGCCACATCGAGGATCCGCACCGACTCGAGATCACGTCTGCGGGCGATGCCTTCGATTCGTTGGCCGACCTGGCGCGCAGTCCGGCTCCACCAATTGATGCGTCGCAGACCTGCCAAGGCCTGCAGATGCGCGGCCGGCTCCAGCCCCGGTTGGTCCATCAACTCTGGTTGTCGGCAACGCCGGCTGACTTCCATGCCGTCCCGATTCCTTGCGAGCCCGCTCGTCGGAGAGTGGTCCAGAATAAGCGACTGCCGCGGCCCTTCCCACCCGCCAACTCGCGCGACACCCTTACAACCCCGCAAGGATCGGCCTGTCGCTTTCCTAGTCTTCCAACGTGCTCGGACAAGTCGAACGGAAAGGGCGGATCCGCGCGCCTTGAAACCCTTCTTGCCCTGTTGCGATGACGATCGTTTGGCTAGAAAGTCACGCAGCCGAAGGAGCAGTCACGACAACCAACGACTGAATCGGCGGGATTCGACTCAAGGATGGCCCCATGAGAATCATTGCTGCCGTTGCCTTGGCCGTGTTGCTGGCCGGATACGCTCGGAGCGCCGCAGCACAGGCTCGCGACGGGCAGGTCGAGACGGGGAGCGCGACCCAGGGCGAACGAAAGGCGTATCGGCCGGGCGAACTGTATCTGCCCGGCAGCCGCGTGTTCGTCCACGTCAGCAAGACGGGTCTTGGTCATGAGCACGCCGTGATCGGCGGCGTGTCGCAGGGCTCGCTCAACTTGGGCGCCGAGGACAACGCCGGAGAAATCGTGTTCGACATGCAGTCGTTTCGCGCCGACACGGAAGCGGCGCGCAAGTACTTGGGCCTGTCGGGCGCTACGTCTGCGTCTGCCCAGCGCGAGACGACCGCCAACATGTTGGGAAGCAGCGTCCTCAACGCCGACGAATTCCCGACCGCCGTCTTCAAGATTGCGTCAGCCCGCCTCCATCCCAAGCGCAGTCGACGGGACTTGCCGCAGTATGAACTCCAGGGGGAGTTCACGCTGCACGGCGTGACGCGGCCGCTGAATGTCCTGGCGGAAGCGGAGCCGGTGAAAGGGTGGCAGCGCGTGAGAGGCAGCTTTGCGATCAACCAGACCGATTTCGGCATCAAGCCGTTCACCAAGGCCTTCGGCGCGATCGGGGTCGCCGATCGGTTGACGATCTGGGGCGATGTGCTGGTGGCTGCTGGGGCGGGCGTCGCCCGAGCCGCCGCACCGCGTTGACTTCGAGTCCTGCCGACCAAGAGCCGCCTTTCTTTCAACGGCGAGTTGCCCGATGATTTCCTGTCCCGCCGTTGCCAAGCAGTCGATTCGCCGCCACTACAACTTGGCGACTCCCTTCTATCGACTGTTGTGGGGCGCCCACATTCACCACGGCTATTGGGAAGGAAACGAAAGCCCGCGTCGCGCTCAGGACCAACTGACCGACCGCTTGGCCAGCGCCGCCGGCATCGCCGCCGGACAGCGAATCCTCGACGTCGGCTGCGGAATGGGGGCCTCCGCCAGGAGACTTGCGGCGCTGCGAGGGTGCCGCGTGACCGGCGTAACCCTGAGTTGGGTGCAGCGCCGCTGGGCGCAGGCGGCCGCCTGGAGTCAGCGGCTGGCGGGAACCACCGAGTTCCTCTGTGCCGACATCGAGTCGCTCGAGCTGCCTGCGGCGGCGTTCGATTTCATCTGGAGCGTGGAATGCACCGAGCACCTTTTTGACAAGGCGGCGTTCTTTCGCCGAGCGGCCGCTTGGCTCGAGCCCGGGGGCGCGGTGGCGATTTGCGCCTGGCTGGCGGGAAACGATCTCGATCGCGCACAGAGCCAACAGGTATTCGACGTTTGCGAAGGGTTCTTTTGCCCGTCGCTCGGCAGCGCGCGCGACTACGAGCGGTGGTTCGTGGACGCGGGGCTCGTGCCCGACGTCTACCAAGACTGGACCGAGAGGGTCACGCGCACTTGGGAGATTTGCCGTGACCGCGTGCAGCGCCTGGCGGTCCGCCCCTTGGCCAAGGTCGTCGACGGCCAGCAGTTGCTCTTCCTCGATCGCTTCCAAACCATCCTGGACGCCTATCTCAGCGGCGCGATGCGTTACGGTTGCTTTGTCGCCCGCAAGCCAAGCTAGCTACTGACCAGACCAATGACAGGGAAGTCATTCGTTGCTTCGCGCGGCCGTCGCGCGCTGGGAGTGATCGCCGGCGTGGCCACGCAGGCGCTGTTTCTGGTCACGGCCTGGCGCCTGTTTTGGTTTTTGAAAGTCGGTTCGTCCGCGGTCCCTGCGGCAAGCCCATGGCTGGCCGGAGCGCTTTCCCTGCAATTTGCCGTGCCCCATAGCCTGCTGCTTTGGCCCCCCGTTCGTCGGCGTCTGGGACGCTTCCTCTCGCCCGAGTTCTATGGGTTGTTCTACTGCGTGGCGACCTGCCTGTCGTTGCTGCTCTTGTTCCGCTATTGGCCGGGCAGCACGCGCACGCTCTGGGCCTTGGAAGGACGGCCAGCCGCACTGGTCGAGTGGGCCTTCGCCGCCTCTTGGATCGCGCTCTTCTATAGCCTGCACCTCACGGGCCTCGGGCATCAAACGGGGCTCACTCCCTGGTGGCATTGGCTGCGGGGTCGTCCCACGCCGCGCCGCGGATTCACGCCGCGCGGCGCGTATCGCTATCTCCGGCATCCGGTGTATCTGAGCTTCTTGGGCCTTATCTGGTTCACCCCCCGCATGACGGCGGACCACGCAATCCTCACCGTGATCTGGACCGCCTATCTCTTCGTCGGCAGTTGGCTGAAGGACGAGCGGTTGGCGTTCTACTTGGGCGATTCTTACCGCAAGTACCAAGAACACGTCTCGGGCTACCCCTTGCTTCCCTGGGGGCCCCTCGCGCGGCGCGCTCCGTCGCGTCCGCCAACGGAAGACTCTGTCGGTTTACCCAGTCGCCAGGCGGCGTGAGTGCAAGCCATGGATCCCAGGCGTCGTCAACTGCGATTGCTGTTAGTCTACGCGGCTTTGGCGCTGCCGGCCGTGTCCTGGGGTGCATGGCGCACGCTGCAGAGCAACCACAATTCGCCGCTCGATTGGGTCCCTGCGGACTATCCGCCGCGGGCGGAATACGCCGAGTTCTGCCGCCGCTTCGGTCCTGGCGACGTCGTCGTGATGAGCTGGCCGGAATGCACGCTCGACGAAGCGCGACTTGACCAGCTCGCGAAGATCCTCCGCACCGCCAAAGTGTTTTACGACGCTCAGAACCGCTGGCTCTTCGACAGCGTGGTGACTGGGCGAGAGGCCGTGGCCGCCCTCTCGGCCCCAGTCACGATCGAGGGAATCTCGCTGCAGAACTCCCGCGCCGAGGCGGTCGCGCGGCTGGGGGGCGGCCTGGTGGGCCGCGACCAGAAGACCACCGTCGTCTGCGTGACGTTCAAGCCCGAGGCGTTGCCCGACCGCAGCCGGTTGGTCAAGAAAATCCGCCAGGCGGCCGTGGAATTCTGTGGCGCCAGGCAGCAAGAGCTGCGGCTGGCGGGGCCCGTGATCGACGGGCTCGCCGTCGACGAAGCCAGCGGGCAAGCCCTGACGCGGTTTGCGCTGCCATCGGCCCTGGTGCTGTTCGTCCTGTGCTGGTTGAGCCTGCGTTCCCTCCAGGCGACCCTCGTGGTGTTCGGACTGTCGGTGTTCTGCCAAGCCGCCACGCTGGCAATGATCTACTTCGGGGGCGAGTCGATGAGCGCACTGCTGATCGTGCTGCCGCCGCTGGTTCAAGTGTTGGCGATCGCCGGCGGGATCCATTTGTCGAACTACTTCTTCGACGCCCAAGCGACGACGGTTGCCGACCCCGCGCGGCAGGCGTTCCGCATGGGATGGTTGCCGTGCGTGCTCTCGAGCGGCACCACGGCAATGGGCATGGCGTCGTTGATGGCCAGCGAGTTGTCGCCCATTCGCTCCTTCGGCGCCTATTCCGCAGCCGGTCTATTGTTCACCACCGGCGCCCTGCTCGCCTTGCTGCCGGCGCTGTTTTCGTTCGCCCCGCCACGTCGCGGCGTCTGGCCTGGGAAAGCACGCCCGAACCTTTCGTCCGGGCACGCGCCTTCCGCCTGGCATGCGTTCGCCGACTTCCTCGGCGCGCATCAGGCGGTGATCACGTTGAGCGCGATCGGATTGATTGTCGGAGGGACCTGGTATGCTGCGCGCCTCACGACCAGCGTGCGGATCGAGACACTGTTCTCCCACGACCATCGCGTGCTTTCGGACTACCGGTGGTTCGAGGAGCACGTGGGGCCCATGGTGCCTCTCGAGGTCGTGCTGACGTTCGACCGCGGGTGCGGCTTATCTCCCTCGCAAAGATTCGGCCTCGTCCAAAAGCTCGGTCAACGTCTGGAACGACACCACGCCATTCGAGGCGTATTCTCCGCGGCCGCCTGCGCTCCCGACACGCGGGAACTCGGCGAGTTGACCGACGCTCAACGGGCCCAGGTGATGGATGCAGCGCTGCCCGCGGCGGCGTCGCAGTTCGAGCGGATGCGGCTCCTGCATCGTCAGGGTTCCTCGGAAGCTTGGAGGCTGACGGCGCGGACCTCTGCGCTGGGATCCGTCGACTACGCGGCTCTGTTGTCCGCCATCCGCGCCGATACCCAGGCCGAATTGGGGCAGCTTGCCGGCGTTCGAGTCCAGGTGACCGGCATCATGCCGCTGGTGCACCATATTCAGGGGCAGCTCTTGCAAGATCTGTTGGCCAGCTTCGTTTCCGCGCTGGCGATGATCACCGCAGTGATGACCCTGGCCCAGGCCGGCTTCTTCGCCGGGCTGATCGCCATGCTGCCGAATGTGTTTCCCTTAGCGGTGTTCTTCGGCTGGCTCGGCTGGAGAGAGACGCCCATCGACATTGGAACCGTGATGACGGCCAGCATCGCGCTGGGAATTGCCGTGGACGATACGCTGCACCTGCTGACGTTCTTCCGCGGCGGACTCGCCCAGGGACTCGATCGTCAAAGGGCCGTGCGCTATGCCCTGAGGCATTGCGGCCCCGCCATGGCACAAACCTCGCTGAGTTGCGGGCTCGGGCTGCTCGTCTTCGCGGCCAGCGATTTCCTGCCCACGAGCCGTTTCGCCACCAGCATCGCGATGCTGCTTGCGCTGGCCCTCGCAGGCGATCTGATTCTGATGCCAGCGTTGCTGCTCGGGCCGCTCGGAGGATTCTTTGCTGCGGACGGTGCGGCCGACCCGGCCGACCTCCAGGAGGGAGAGGGTGAGTCCATTCGTTGGCTGGAATCAGGGCGAGCGAACAAGGGCGCCGACCGAAAAACTGCGGCGTAGAGCACTCCGACTCTTCGGAAGGAAGGTTCCGAGAGGCCAAGCCCGCTGATCCCAGCGTCCGCCGGCGCCCGTGAACGAACTCTTGCCAACTTTGAAGGCCGGATCAGGGTTGCCTGACTGAGCGACCGTCAGGCAGTTTCGCGTCCAACCTGGGGGAGAAGCGTGCAACGGTCGGGAAGAGTGCAACCGCGTTTCCTACCGAAACACAAACCCCGGCAGCCGCGTCCCAAAACACGCCCCTTCCCAGACCGCGCTCCCGGCGATCCCCTCGACGGGCGACCTGGCCGCATCGCTCAGCGTGTCGATCTGATCCGCCTGCTCGTTCTACCCCCTTAGCCGGACGTGCCTCGATAACGAAACCCCAGCAGCCCCAGCCCCGCCAAGGCGGCGAGCAGGAAGGCGGAGGGCTCAGGAACGGGGGCGGGGCCGAAGCTGGCAGCCTGCGTAACCCCGCCATTGATGATTGAGGCCAAGACGCTCGTGTAGGCCAGAGCGTTCGTTTGCAGCACGAGCTTGCGACTCGTATCGCCGGGCGCTAAAAAGCCTGTCAGCGGATCGAACGCCGTGGGCAAAAAGTTGAAGCCTACGACGTCGCCTGACGGCTGGCGATCGATAGAGCCCGGAGCGATTCCAACGCTCGTCGTTTGGTAACTGGCATCCACCTGCCACCCTGCGAAATCGTCGACGGACAGCCGGCCGATGGAATGGGGGCCGGAAGCTCCGTCATTCACGAGCGTGTAGACGAACGTCAGCCCTCCAAGCGCATTGGAAGGATCACCGGAGAGCACTTCAGAAATGAGCCTGCCACTCAGCGAGCCGGGAGAGCTAAACGGCTGAATCCGAACATCGACTGGCGCGCCTCCGATCGGGTCGGTCTCCCCCAGCGGCGTTACCAGCACTGCACCCGATGCGAGCGCAGCGGCACAAGCCTCTTTGGGCGCCGTCAAGCTGCAAAGGACGGAGAGGCACAGCGCCGAAGCCAGGCGAGCCCTATTCATGGTTGTCTCATCGTTGAAGCAGGAGCTAGTTCGCGACGGCACTGTAACCGTTCTGCGGATCGCTGTAAATCTGCCCGCGGGATTGCTGCCGGGTTTGCCGCCGCCTTTCCCAGCCTGGGCGCCGGAACTCACTCGCACTCTTCCCGCCGTGCGCCGTCTGGTACGATGTCCGGCATGGCTCCTCTCCCCCGCCCCCAACAATCCTTGGGGAAGGTCACTAAGCGCCGCGTGAGAACTCAGGATCACGCTGTGCGACCGCTACTCGAGCTCGCCCGCCCTGCGACGGGCGACCCGTCGGCGAGCCCGGCAACCAGACGGTGGTTATCTGGGGCAAAACGGAGCAGCTTCACGGCAGCGCCAGGCGCCGGCAGCGTTGGCGAGATCGTCTACCGCGACGACGGTGAGATGGCCGGGCGAACCATGCATGGCGAGGGTAGTTGCTGGCCGACTGCAGAGATGTCGACGTCTTGAATTGAGTGCCGGAGGTGGGACTTGAACCCACACTCTCTTGCGAGAACCGGATTTTGAGTCCGGCGCGTCTGCCATTCCGCCACTCCGGCTAGAGAGGCTTCCCCTGACCCCGCGGGGAGAGGCAAAAGTCTACGATAACCTTACCCACGGGGCAAGCAGAAACGGAACCTGAAGTCGCGGCGGAACGGGTGGTTGGCGGCAGGAACGGCGCCGGAATCCCACCTGCCAGAACAAGCCTGAGACAACTCGCGGGATTGCAATCGGGCCGGTCAAGGTGTCGCGCGGATGCGGGGCGCCCGCCGCGCTGGCGGCGCCAACTTCTAGTCCCGTTTGGTGGCCGCTATGATGACGGCTTACGACAGACCCACTTGCCCGTCGAACCCTTCCTGGCTCTGCGGCACTCCCACTGCCAAACCGAGAGACATGTCCGAACACCGCATCGAACGCGACAGTATGGGGGACGTGCAAGTCCCCGCTCAGGCATACTATGGCGCCCAAACGCAGCGGGCGGTCGACAACTTTCCCGTTTCCGGTTGGGAGCTGCCGCCGGCGCTGATCCACGCGCTCGGCATGGTGAAGTACGCCGCCGGCGTCGCCAACCGCGACCTCGGCAAACTCAGCGGCACCGGCAAGAACCCGCTCTCGGCGGCCCAGATCGACGCCCTGCTGGCCGCCGCCCGCGAGGTGATCGAAGGCAAGTTCGACAACCAGTTCCCGATCGATGTCTTTCAGACCGGCTCGGGCACGTCGAGCAACATGAACGTGAACGAGGTGATCAGCAATCGGGCGATCGAGCTGATCGGGGGAGACCGCTTCGCCGCCGCGAAGCCGATTCACCCCAACGATCACGTGAACATGGGGCAGAGCACCAACGACATGTTCCCCACGGCCATCCATGTGGCCGTCGCCCGCGAAATTCGCACGCGGCTCGCCCCGGCGCTCGAGCGGCTGCAGCAAACGCTGGCCGACAAGGCCCAGCAGTGGGACCGGATCATGAAGATCGGCCGCACCCACCTGGCCGACGCCACTCCGCTGCGGTTGGGCCAAGAAATCGGCGGCCTGGCGCGGCAGATCGAGCTTTCCGTGGGCCGGGCCAATCGGGCCGTCGAGGCGGTGCTCGAGCTACCGGCCGGCGGAACCGCCGTCGGCACGGGCATCAACACGCATCCGGAGTTTGGCTTCCGGGTGGCCCAAGAACTGGCCAAGGAAACGGGCATCCCGTTCGTCGAGGCCAAGAATCACTTCGAAGGCAACGCCCAACGCGACGGCCTGGTCGAGTGCCATGGCCAGTTGCGCACGATCGCGGTTACGTTATTCAACGTGTCGAACAACATCCGCTGGCTCGGCTCGGGCCCCCGCTGCGGGTTCTACGAGCTCAAGCTGCCGGACCGGCAACCGGGCAGCTCGATCATGCCGGGGAAGGTGAACCCGGTGATGTGCGAAAGCATGATGCAAGTGGCCGCCCGCGTCATGGGGAACGACCAGGTGCTGGCCGTGAGCGGAGCGGCGGGCGGGCAATTCCAGCTCAACATCATGATGCCGGTGATGGGGCAGACGACGCTCGAGAGCATTTCGCTGCTCTCCGATGCCACGCACGCCTTCGTCGATTTCTGCGCAACGGAAATGGAGGCCAACCCCGAGGCCTGCGAGGCCGGTGTCGAGAAGAGCCTTTCGATGGTGACAAGCCTGAACCCGCTGGTGGGTTACGAGAAGGCGGCGGCTTTGGCGAAAGAGGCGTTCAAGTCAGGCAAGACGATCCGGCACTTGTGCGAGGAGCAGCAGGTCTTGCCGCACGATGTGCTTCGCGATGCGCTCGATCCGTGGAGCATGACGGAGCCGCAGGGGTAGGAGCTGATTCCGCCCAATCCAACCAACTTGCGTCTGACTTAGGATCAGCGTCCCAGCGAGCGGCGGGGTTCACCCCCGCCGTGCCCTCTCGATGCGTGATTTCCCGCGTTTTTCGAGCGCGACCCCCATTTGAGGGTACTCCGCTAGCTGCCGCGTGCAATCATTCCTCTGCTCAAGGTGGTTTGGCCGGCGTCCATTTCCTGGTGGACGCCGGCAGTGGAGCGAGCGAAGGCCCTGTCGTGACCGGCAGGGCCTTCTCGTTGACTACCTGACCGCTCCCGCGGGCAGGAATTGGGCAACGGTCGGCAGAATCACTTCTAGGCGCGGGTAGGTGGGCCGTGGGAAAATGCGGCTGGAGGAAACCCATGGCTTCGCTGCAGATGTTCGATCGCATCACGTTTGATCCGCAGATTCTCGGCGGCCGCGCCGCCATCCGGGGCATGCGCATTCCCGTCTCCGTCATCGTCGGCCAGATTGCCCACGGCGCGGACTGGAACGAAGTGCTCGCGGAGTACCCTGACCTGGAGCGCGCGGACATCAAGCAAGCGCTCGAATATGCCGCTTGGCTCGCTCAAGAGCAGGTGTGGCCCGTTTCGTGAGCCGGTCCATGCGATTCCTCCTCGACATGGGCGTTTCGCAGCGAGTTGCGGCCCATCTGCGGGCGGCCGGACACGATGTCGTGCATCTGCGAGACGAGGGACTTCAGCGGCTGCCCAACGGCGAGATATTCTGCAAGGCCCACCGAGAACGTCGATGCGTTCTTACGTTTGATCTCGATTTCGGCGAAATCGTCGCCGGCTCGTCCGGCACTTGCGTGAGCGTTGTCCTGTTTCGTCTTCACAACGCGCGAGCCGACAACACGATTGCTCGGCTGGCAAGAGTGCTGCAAGAATCGCAGGTCGATCTCGAATCCGGTGCAATCGTCGTGATCGAGGATGCAAGGCATCGAGTGCGGCGTCTTCCTCTGGGTTCCTGAACGCCGACTCGCTCGACCGGAATTGGCTTTACCAGGTCGGCCTTTAAAGGGGGGCGCTCCGTTCAGAA
>JAXMBI010000012.1:0-194400 GCA_046349955.1 Pirellulales bacterium
GGCGGGCCTGAAGGGTGGCCAGCGATTGGGCGAAAAGCAGCTCGCCGTCACCAACACGACGACCGTGCAGGACTTGCTGAACTTCTCCGAGCAGTCGATGGGCATCATCACCCAGTCGGGCGACTCGGTGAACCCGCTCCCGCAAAGCGACAACTTGTTGACCTCCGCCTTGGGGGACACCCTCGGCGCAGGCGGCACCGTGGTTTTCGACGCTCAGGGTCGGAGCAGGCTGCAGTTCGTGGGCAACAACGGCGAGCGCAACGCCATCGACATCGATCTCTCGTCGATCAAGCAAACGGTGGGCAACGAGACCCAATCGGTCAATCTGAACTTCTCGTCTGTGCAAGCAGCGAAAGGCGAAAGCGCAGCCGCGGACTTCATCGCCTACGACTCGTTGGGCATCCCGCTTAACGTGCGCGTGACCACGGTGCTCGAGTCCCGCGACAGCACGACCACGACCTATCGTTGGTTCGCCGATTCGCCGCAAAACGATCCGCGCAGCGGGACCGGCGTACAGATCAACGTGGGCACCGGATTGCTGCGGTTCGATAGCGGCGGCAACCTCGTTTCGGTGACCAACGACAGCGTGGCGATCAAACGCGAGAATGTGTCAGCGGCCAGCCCGCTCGAGTTCCACCTCGACTTCAGCCAGGTCTCGGGGCTCGCCACCGACAAGAGCTCGCTCAACGCCGACCGCCAAGACGGCTTCGGCACGGGCACGCTGTCGAGCTTCATCATCGGCGAGGAAGGCCGCATCCGCGGCGTGTTCACCAACGGCACCACCCGCGACCTGGGGCAAGTGCGCCTGGCCCGCTTCGCCAACGCCGCGGGCCTCGAGGCGAAGGGGGAAAACGCCTTCGCGGCGGGCGTCAACTCGGGCCTCCCCATCGAAGGCGACCCGGGCCAACAAGGCATCGGCACGATCGTCGCCGGCGCCACCGAGCAGTCGAACACGGACATCGGCAAGAACTTGATCGACCTGATTCTCGCGTCCACCCAGTACCGCGGCAACACGCGCGTGATTACGGCCGCCCAGCAATTGCTCGACGAGCTGATGAATCTCCGTCGCTAAATCGACGGCGTTCCCTGCCACCCGGAGGCTGCTCCATGATCAAACTGACGCGGCTCGACGGCGAGGCCTTCGTGGTCAACGCCGAGTTGATCCGATATGTCGAAGCTCGCGGCGACACATTCGTCACGCTGGTCGGCGGAGAGCGCGTGGTCGTGCGCGAGTCGCTCGATCTCGTGGTCGAGCGAGCGGTTGAGTATCAGCGCAGCAAGCATTGGTTGCCCCCGCTGGCGCATCGGGCGCCGGGGGGCGAATGCACCGTGGCCTCGAACTAACGGCGAAGCATGGACCTGGCGACCGTCATCGGCGTCATCGGCGGAGCTACCGTAATGGTGTTCTCGGTCATCGTGGCCGGGTCGTCCTTCGCGGCGTTCGTCGACTACCCCTCGGTCATCTGCGTGGTGGGAGGCTCGTTGGCCGCGGTGCTCGTGTGCGCGCCGTTGAGTTCGATGTTCAATTTGGGCCGCGTGGTGCGGAAGGCCTTTTTCCGTCGCAGCGAGGAGTTCGCCGAGTTGATCGACCAGATCGTGAGCATGGCCGAAACCGCCCGCCGCGACGGCCTGCTCGCGCTGGAAAACCGCCTCGCCGAGATCGAGAACCCCTTCATTGTGCTCGGCATTCAGATGGCGGTCGACGGCACCCGCCCCGATGTGATCGAAGACGTGCTCCGCAGCGAAATGGAAGCGGTCAACGCCCGCCATCGCGACGGCAAGCTGCTGCTCGACCAGTTCGGCAAATACGCGCCGGCCTTCGGCATGATCGGCACGCTGATCGGCCTGGTGATCATGCTCGGCAACATGGACGATCCGGCGGCCATCGGCCCCGGCATGGCGGTCGCGCTCTTGACTACGCTCTATGGCGCGGTGATCGCCAACGTCATCTGCCTGCCGCTCGCCGAGAAGCTGGGCCATCTCAATCGCCAGGAGCTGCAGACCATGGAGATCGTGCTTCGCGGCATCCTGGCGATTCAGTCGGGCGACAACCCGCGGATCATCGAGCAGAAGCTGAGCACCTTCTTGCCGCCGCGCGCACGGGCCGGCGCGCACGAGCAGGCGGCCTAACCGATGATTCAGGAAGAAGAGGCCCCGGCCGGGGCGCCCGACTGGATGCTCACCTACGGCGACATGATGTCGCTGTTGCTCACGTTCTTCATCATGCTGGTCTCGATGAGCGAGATCCGCACCGACCGCAAGATCCAGTCGCTGCTCACCTCGATGCGGAAGACCTTTGGGCCGCACCCGCTGCTCACCAGCTTCAACCCCGGCTTCGGGGCCCCCTTCGAGGCCCCAGCGCCTGCGCGCACGAGCGAGCGCACCCGCCCACCGCGGGCCAAGCTGGCGCGCGGGGGAGTGCGGCTGCAGACGGAAGTAGGGAATTTTCCGTTCGCGCGGGCATTGCGGTCGGGCGACCAGATCGTGATGGGCGGGGTGCTCTATTTTCCCGAAGGAACGGCGGAGCTGACGCCGGAAATCGAGCGGCAGCTCGTAGCAATTTCCCAGCAGATCGTGGGCAAGCCGCAAAAGATCGAGATTCGCGGCCATACGACCAACCGTCCCCTGCCGGCCGAAAGTCCCTATCGCGACCACTGGGACCTCGCCTTTGCCCGCTGCCGAGCTACGTTGAATTATCTGGTCGGATTAGGTCTCGAGCCGCGGCGGATGCGGCTGACCTCGGCCGGCAACTACGAACCGATGCACACCGGCGCCGATCCGACGGAGCTGGCCAAGAACTCGCGCGTCGAGGTGTTTCTGCTGGGAGAAACGGTGGAAGACTACGCCCGGCCTGACCAGGCGCAGCCGCCGCAGGCCCCGGCCGCCGCGACGTCAACCCGCTCTCGAATGCCATGACCGCGACGGAAGCTCACGCTCCAGCCCCTGAAGCCGCCGCGCCGCCTGCCAAGCGGTCGACGCTGCGGTACATCTTGGTCGCGGTCGGCATTCTGATCGTCGTAGGGCTCGAAGGGGCGGCCGCCTGGATGCTGTTTCCGCGCCACGAAGAAGAGCCCACGGCCGAGGCCGGGGAAAAGGGCGAGGGGGAACACGCCGCCGCCGATCCGCTGGCGCCCGAGGGGAGCCACGAAGGGCGCAAGGAAGTGGACTTGGGCGAGTTCAGCGTCACGTCGTTCCAGCCGGTCAGCGGCACGACGCTGAGCATCAACTTCCATCTCTATGGCGCCGTGCTCGAGGCCGACGACGGGGAGTTCCACGAGCTGTTCGAGGAGAACCGCCACCGCTTCCGGGAGTCGGTGATCGTGATTGTGCGAAGCTCCGATCTTGCCGATCTTACCGACGCCGGGTTGGGATTGATCAAACGCAAGGTTTTGGAGAAAACTAACCGCGCCCTGGGAAAGCCGCTGCTCAAGGATGTGGTCTTCAGCGAGTTTTCTCTCGTCGAGCATTAGTCTCCGCCACGCCGCTTCCGGCGTTCGTGGCGGCCGCTCGGCCGCCCCGCAAATCGGAAACGGATGCCGATGGCCGACGACTCTCAGCAAATTGGCCAGAACGAGATCGAGGAACTGCTGCGCCAGGCCAAGTCCGGCGCGCCGGGCTCCTCGGCCGCGGCCCCTTCTGCGTCCGGCGCCGACGAAGCTTCGCTCGGCCAGAACGAAATCGACGCCTTGCTCGGCGGCGGCGTCCCCCCCGCCGCGGCAGCCAAGGCGCCGGCCGAAGAATCGCATGCGATCCCGCAGCACGAAATCGAAGCGCTGCTAGCACAAAAGGCCCGCCCCACCGCCGCCGCTGCCCCCGCCGCTCCGCCGCCCCCACCACGGCCGGCCGTCAAGGCGCCCGCCGCCGCATCGACCTCCGGCGTGGCCCCGCGCGACATCGAACTGCTGCTCCACCAGGCCGAACAGGCGCTGGCCTCGATCGACGCGGGCGACGCGCCGCCGCCGAACGTGGCCCCCTTCCGCCTCGAAGACTTTAGCGGCGCTCCGGCCAACGCCGAGGCCGCCACGCTCGAGTTGATCCGCGACGTCGAGCTCGAACTGCAGATCGAACTCGGCCGCACCCAGATGTACCTCGAGGACGTGCTCAAGCTCCGCAAGGGCGCCGTGGTGCCGCTCGACAAGCTGGCCGGCGACCCCGTGGACATCTACGTCAACGGCCGGCTCATTGCCCGCGGCGAAGTGCTCGTGCTCAACGACAACTTCTGCGTGCGGGTAGCCGAGTTGGTCACCTCCGAAGTTGCGGCCGCCTAAGGATCGCAAAACAAAAGGTGGTTCGCCGTGCCTTGTTCCGCTCGACATCGCGCCTCAGTCCGCTTGCTGGCGCTCGTCGGCGCGCTCATGGCCGGCGATCCGCTGCGTGCTGACCCACCGCCGAAGCAGCAGTTCGATCTGCCGTCGGCCGCACGGCGCGCAGGCGAGCCCACGCAAAGCAAGGACGCTCCCCGGCGGCTGCCGCCAGCCTCCGAGCAACATCGGCCCGTCGCCCAAGCGGCCCATCAGCCAGAGCGCACGCCGCTGGCAATCTCGCAGAGCGAATCGAGCGGCCCCAGCCGGGCGCCCGGCGCGTTGCGTTCGATCTTCGGAATGTTCGCCGCACTGGGAGCTGTGATCGGACTGCTGCTGGCCGCCATGTGGGGCTTGCGCAAGTTGCTTCCCAAAGACGCGAGCGCCCTGCCCGGCGAAGTGTTTCAGGTGTTGGGGCGCAAACCGCTCCTCGGGCGCCAACAGGCTCAGGTTGTGCGGTTCGGCAATAAGCTCGTGCTGCTGGCGGTTTCGCCGCTGGGGGCCGAGTCGCTGGCCGAGATCACCGATCCGGCCGAGGTTGAGCGGCTCACTGGTCTCTGCCAGCGCACGCCCGCGGGGCCTGCCACGACGGTATTTCGTCAGGTGATCGATCAATTTGCCCGCGAGCCGGCGGCGCCCGGCTTCGTGGCCGGCGGCCAGGCGAGCAACCTGGAACTGGCGATGCGCGGCCTCGGCCGCAAGCCGCGGGAGGGACGCGATGCTTAAGCTGCCGCGACGACGATGCTCTCCCCGTTTCGCGATCCTCGCGCTGTTGGCCGCGGCGGGCCTGATGCTGCTGGCCGGTCACGCTGGCGCGCAAACGGTTCCCAATCAGCCGGGTGGGCTCGAGTTGCCAGCCGGCCTGGGCGGCGGACCCAAGGCTTGGACGAGCCCGGAAGGCCTCACCTCGGCGCTGCAAGTGATGCTCGTGCTCACGGTGCTGAGCCTGGCGCCGGCCCTGCTGCTAATGACCACCTGCTTCGTGCGGTTCGTGGTGGTGCTCAGCCTGATCCGGCAAGCGCTCGGCACGCAGCAGTTGCCGCCGAGTCAGGTGATCACGTCGCTTGCGCTGTTCATGACCCTGGCCGTGATGGCCCCGGTGTGGAAGCAGGTGTACGACGACGGCGTGGCTCCCTACACGGCCCGGCAGATCACGCTCGAACAGGCCTGGGACCGGGGCGTGCAGCCGCTGCGCGACTTCATGAGCCGCCAGATCGAGCGCACCGGCAACAACGACGCGGTCTGGATGTTCTACCGGTACTCGCCGCAGGGCGAACGGCCTCCGCAAAACTACGACGAGGTGCCGCTGGCGGCGCTCGTGCCGGCGTTCATGGTGAGCGAGCTGAAAACGGCCTTCTTGATCGGCTTTCAGATTTTCTTGCCCTTTGTGATCCTCGACCTGGTGGTGGCGAGCATCACGATTTCGATGGGCATGATGATGCTGCCGCCGGTGCTGATCTCGCTGCCGTTCAAGCTGCTGCTGTTCGTTCTCGTCGACGGCTGGCGATTAATCGTCGGCAGCTTGCTCGAAAGCGTGGTCTAACGAGCCTCCGAGGCAAAAGAAATCATGAACCACGAAGACACGACGACACAAAGAACGGGATCGAGCAAGAGCGGGAGAGCCTACCGCCAGTCCTTGGTGTCTTGGTGTCTTTGTGGTTCCATGCTCGAGTTCTTCTCCGTGTCTCCGTGTCTCCGTGGTTGAAACAGCCTTGGCACGCCAAGGAGGGCGGCCCATGGATCCGCAAGACGCCGTTGATCTCGCCCGCGAAGCGCTGCTCGTTGCGCTTATCATCAGCACGCCGGCGCTCGCGGCCGGACTGCTCGTGGGGCTAGGCGTCGGCCTGCTGCAGGCGCTCACCCAGATTCAGGATCAAACGGTGGCCTTCGTCCCCAAGATTCTGGCGATGGTGGTGGCCCTGGCCTTCACGCTCCCCTGGCTGCTCAACCAATTCCTCGACTACTGCGGCGACCTCTTCGCCGGCCTCGCCGAGCGCTTGTGAGGATGTTATGAACCACGGAGACACGGAGGCACGGAGAGCAGAGATGGCGCTTCTCCACAAGGCGGCACTAGAACTGCGTTCCGCATCGCCCCGCACACTACGCAGTTTCACATCCTCTCCGTGCCTCCGTGTCTCCGTGGTGGAAACGCCCGTCGCCGGACACGCACGATGAACTGGACCGTGTTGTTCGCTGAGCAGCAGACCTTGCTCGCCCAGGCGGTGCTGTTGTTCACGCTCGTGCTCGGCCGCGTGGGCGGCCTCTTGATGACGGCCCCCATGTTTTCGTCGCTCGAAATCCCCATGCAGGTGCGGGCGCTGCTCGCGGTGGCCGTGTCGTTGATCGTGGCGCCGCTTCAGTGGTCGGTCGCGCCGGCCGCGCCGGAGAGCCTGGTCGACGCCGCCTTGCTCGTGGCCGGCGAAATGCTGGTCGGCGTGGCCCTCGGCCTGGGGGTGATGATCCTCCTCTCCGGCATGCAGGTGGCCGGCCAGGTGATCGGCCAGCTCAGCGGGATGTCGCTGGCCGAAGTGTTCGACCCCGGCTTCAACGACAACGCGCCCGTCTTTTCGCAGTTTCTGTTCCATTTGGCGGTCGCGCTCTTCGTGCTTCTGGGGGGACACCGGATGGCGCTCGTGGCCCTGCTGGACACGTTTCAGGCTTTGCCCCCCGGCGCGGCGACGGCTCTCGCTCGCTCGCCGGCCCTCACCGATGTCTTCACGCTCACGCTCGGGCAGAGCTTTGCCCTGGGGGTGCGCGTGGCAGCGCCGGTGATGGCCGCGCTCTTGATCGCCACGATCGTGCTCGGGCTCATCAGCCGCGCGATGCCGCAGCTCAATATTTTGGTGATCGGCTTCGTGGTGAGCGTGTGGCTGACGCTGGCGGCGATGACGCTGGCGATCGAGCCGATGGCCATGGCCTTCGACGACTACGTCGAGCCGCTGATGGAAACCCTGTTCGACGCCTTCGACGGCGAGGCATCGTCGGCCGGCGCGGGGTCGGGGTAGGCCATGGACGACGACGAAGGAGACAAAACACACGACCCCACCGCGCATCGCCGCCAAGAGGCCCGCGAGCACGGTCAGGTGGCGCAAAGCCAAGACATGTCAGCCGGCGTGCTGCTGCTCGGCCTGCTCGTGTCGCTGCTCATCTTCGGCCCGGCGCTGCTGGGCTTTCTCTTCGAGCTCATGAGGGCACGGCTCGGCGAGTTCGACGTGCAGACCTCGCCGGTCGAGCAAGTGGCCCTAGCCCGCGGGCTGATCGGCGAGCTCGCCCGCTATCTGCTGCCGCTCTTGGGCGTCGCGCTCCTTTTGGCGGTCGTCACCGGCATCTCGCAGGTCGGCTTTCTCTGGCTGCCTGACAAGCTCATGCCGGACCTGTCGCGGCTCGATCCGCTCAAGGGCTTGCAGCGGATCTTTTCGCTCAACAACGCCATGCGGCTGCTCTTCGGTTTCCTGAAGCTGGCCGTCGTGAGCGGCGTGGCCTATGTCTGCGTGGCCGGGCAGGCCGAGGCGATCCTGGGGCTCGTGGGACTCGAGCCGCCGCAGTTGGCGCACTACCTGAGCGAGACGACGCTCTGGATCGCGATCAAGATCGCCGCGGCGCTGTTGGTGCTCGCGGCGGCCGACTACGCTTGGCAATGGTATCGCCTCGAACAGGATCTGCGGATGACGACGCAGGAGATGCGCGAGGAAATGAAAACACTGCAGGGAGACCCGCAGGTGGCCTCGCGCCGCCGGCAGGTGCAGCGGCAGTTGGTGCTCAACCGGCTGTCGACGGCCGTGCCCAAGGCCGACGTGGTGGTGACGAACCCGACGGAGCTGGCGATCGCCATTCAGTACGACGCCGAAAAGATGGCGGCCCCCGTGGTGGCGGCCAAGGGGGCCGGCGTCGTGGCCCAGCGCATCCGCAAACT
Organism: Pirellulales bacterium; assembly: GCA_046349955.1. GTDB lineage: Bacteria > Planctomycetota > Planctomycetia > Pirellulales > JBGAPH01 > JBGAPH01. The sequence goes on from JAXMBI010000012.1 coordinate 8,215, forward strand.
GGCGCTCGAAAACGGGGTGCCGATCGTCGAAAACAAGCCGCTCGCCCAAACGCTCTACAAAGACGTCGACCTCGGCAAGCCGATTCCCGACAAGCTCTACGCGGCGGTGGCTGAAGTGCTGGCGTATGTGTACCAGCTCAAGAATAAGGGGATGCCGGGGCGGTAGGGAGCCGGCCCGCGATCGCCTCTTGATTACCGCGGTGCGCAGTTCGCCAAACGGCGCGAGCGCCGCTTCAGCATTCGGCACACGGAGTGTGCCGGCTACGTAGTAGGCACACTCCGTGTGCCGTGACCCGCGCTCCATGGCGAGCCACTCGGCGCTAGCCCTGGTCCGCTAACCAACGTATGCTCAACCTCCCATGGCCGCTCCAATGCCCCCGCCCCCCACCCCCGTCGCCCTCGTCACCGGCGCCTCGCGCGGCATTGGGCGGGCGATTGCGCTCGAGTTGGCTCGGTTGGGGTATGCCGTCGTCGTCAACTTCGCCAAGAACGCCGCAGCCGCCGATGAAGTCGTGGCCCAGATCGCGGCCGCCGGCAGCGACGCAGTGGCGGTTCAGGCAGACGTCGCTCAGGCGGCGGACCGCGTGCGGCTGGTGCGGACCACGCTCGAGCGCTTCGGACGCCTCGATCTGCTCGTGAACAACGCCGGCATCGCCTCGCCGGGGCGGCTCGATTTGCTCGAGACGACCGAGGCGAGCTGGGACCAGGTGCTCGGCACGAATCTCAAGGGGCCCTTCTTCCTCGCGCAGCTCGCTGCCTGCGAGATGGTGGCCGCGATCGCGGCGGGCCGCATTCCCCGTGGGCAGATCGTGAACATCTCGTCGATCTCCGCCGAGGCGGTGTCGACCAATCGAGCCGACTATTGCATCGCCAAGGCCGGACTGGCGATGATGACCCAGGTCTTCGCGGTCCGCTTGGCTGCGCACGGCATCGGCGTCTACGAAGTCGCCCCCGGCATCATCGCCACCGACATGACGGCCGGCGTGCAGGAGAAGTACGACCGCCTGTTCGCCGAAGGCATTGCCCCGGTGGCGCGGTGGGGAACGCCGGACGACGTTGCCCGCGCGGTGGGCGCGATCGCCAGCGGCGCGTTTCCCTACAGCACGGGCGAACGCATTCGCGTCGACGGCGGCCTGCACATCCGACGCCTCTAGTCCTCTCACGGCTCCTCCTTCGCCCGTCATGAAGCTTGCCCTGCTCGGCGTCGATGCCTCGACTTTGGCGCTGGCCGCTGCGCCGCCGGAAGGCGCGACCGTGGTCGCATCGGCCGATCTAACTCCGGCTGAACGAGCGGCCCTCGCCCAGGCAGCGCCCGGCGTCCCCGGCGACGCGACGTGGGAATCGCTCTTGGCCGGCGGGATCGACGCGGTGCTGGTTGCTCGCGGCGAAAGCGAGCAGGCGCGCGTGTCCCAAGTGCGGCGGTTGGCGGCCGAAGGCGTGCCGCTCGTGATCGCGCACCCCCTGAGTCGCTCGGCGCTCGATCTCTACGAAATCGAACTGGCGCAGCGCGACGGGCGAGCGGCCCTCGTTCCCTGGCTCCCCGATCGCCATCATCCGTGGCTCGAGCGGTTGGCCGACCTGATCGACGATGGCGCCGCCGGCGAGCTGGGCGAAATCGAGCAGATCATCTGCGAGCGCGCTCTGGCCGACCGCAGCCCGAATCGGGTATGGGCTTGGCTCGCGCATGACATCGACCTCCTGCGGGCGCTCGCAGGCGACGTCAATCGCGTGCTCGCCACCGGTCCGCGGGAGCCGAGCGAGGCCGCGCTCGCGCATCTCACGGCACACTTTTCCGCCGCGCACGGCCCGCCGATCCGCTGGTCGCTCGAGCGCGCCGCCGGCGAACCGGAGGGGCGCCTGCTGCTGGTGGGCCCGAAAGCGCGCGGGGTGTTGCGAATGCCGGAGCGCGGCGACTGGGAGCTGACGCTCGGCGCGACGACCGAATCGTTCGCCGGCTGGAGCCCGGCGGGCGAAGTGTTCGCGTCGCTGGAGACCGCGCTTGCAGGCGAGGCAGTGGAGCCGAGTTGGACCGACGCGGTGCGCTCGGTCGAACTTGTCGAAGCGGTCGAGCGCAGTCTGCGCCGCGGCAAGCAGGTGGAGCTCCGCTGGGACGACAACCCGGAGGAGTCGAACTTCAAGAGCACCATGACGGCGCTGGGGTGCGGCCTGCTGGTGTTCGGCCTGGTGGCGATCGTGGCGGCGGCTGTTGGCCAGAAGGTGGCGGAGAAGCTCGGCTTTGTTTGGCTCGCCGCCCGGCTCGGGGAATGGCCCTGGTGGCTGCTGGGGATCCTGATCCTCTTCCTGATCCTCCAAGGCTTGCGGCTGGTGATCGTCGACCCGGCAGCGGCCACCGCCGGCGCGGATGTCTCGTCGGAGGTTGGGGAAGCTGCGGACGATGACCGTCACTAACGACCGTTGGCAAACGAGGAGAGACAAGTCGAGTTGGTCGAGATGCCCTGTCGCGGCGAGTCGTCTTGTTAGGCGGCCCTTGCCGGTTATTCCTGCATTCTGCCACGGCCCGGCGTCGATGCGACCATAAGTAATGGTCATTGGGGTCGGGGTGCGGCACGATGCGGTTGGAACGCGTGCGACAACTTAATGGGGCACTGTCGCCAACGCGTCGTGTGGCAATGACCGTGCTGTTGCTCGTCCCATGCTCGGGGTGCGCGACGTGGACTGCCGGGACGAACGGCGGTGAATGCGACACCTGCCGGCCCGGTCCGCTGCGGAGCCTTGTCCATGCGGTTCAGTGCGTCGAGATTCCCTGCGCCATCGCAATTCCCCAGCCTTCCTGGGCGCGTGACCACGGGGCGGAGCAGCCGTCGATTTCGCGCGAGGAGATCATTCAGGTCCGTGGGCGGTTCCACGCCGTGCCGACGCGGCCGGTCTTCGCCCCCAAGCCCGAGGTCGTGCTCGAGCGCGGCGGAGTGCCGACGCCGGCCCCGACCGAATCGCTGACGCCCGTTCCGGAACCCGAGCCGGCCGCGGAACCTCCGACACAAGCGGAAGGGCCGCCCATGCTGCGGAAGCCGGGACCGCGCCGTCCCAACGGAGCGCCGGCGATTCCCATGCAGGCGCCCGCCGATCCGCGGACGGCCGAATCGGCCCCGGCCAGCGGCGAACAGGTTTCGCTGGCGGTCGAAGTCGTCGAGGCCGAAGAGGTAGGCCCGCGCCTCGCGCCCCCGGTACAAGTGCCGACGCGTCCCCGTCAGGATGCTTGGCGGCGCCGCTCGACTCGCTAGCATTCGCTCGCCGCCGCTGCCCTAAAGAGCATGCGGCGGCGTCAAGCATTCTCTCCCCTGCCAGGGTTAAGGCAGGCAAGCTGTGCCTGCTGCCGCTAGCGGCGTGAAGCCGGTTTTTGCTGGCGGTCGATGACACCAGCGTACCGCTGCAATCCGCAGGACCGCGCCCACCCGCCCGGGGGTTGGGGTGCTCCCGCCTGGCCGATGACCCGCCTTCCGAGCCTCGCCCCCGAGCCCAGAGTCTCCCCATGCTCCATGCCTGCGCGGATGGAAGTTTCTCCGTCCGACCCGCCCGGTTCCTGGCTGCTCTCGGTGTGACCCTCTCGCTGCTGCCCGTGGCGCGCGGACTCGAGGGCTCGGAGCTGCGCCGCACGGCGTTCGTCAAGGCAGTGCAGGCGGCGCGCCCCGCGGTGGTCAACATCGAGGGGCAGAAGACGGTGGCCGAAGGAGAAGCGGTCGCCGGCGACGAACCCCGCCGCGTCCATGGCATGGGCACCGGCGTCGTGGTCGATGGCCGCGGCTACATTCTCACCAACCACCACGTCGTCGATGGCGTGAAGAAGATCCAGGTCACGCTGGCCGACGGCCAGAAATTCACCGCCGCGACCGTGGCGCACGACGCCACGACCGACCTGGCGATCATCAAGATTCCGGTCGAGAAGCCGCTCGAGGTGATCACGATCGGCGTGTCGAGCGACCTGATGATCGGCGAGCCGGTGATCGCCGTCGGCAACGCCTATGGCTACGAGCACACGGTCACCCGCGGCATCATCAGCGCGCTGCACCGCAATGTGCGGGTGAGCGACACCCAGGACTACGAAGACCTGATCCAGACCGACGCCAGCATCAACCCCGGCAACTCGGGCGGCCCGCTTCTGAACATCGACGGCGAGATGATCGGCGTAAACGTGGCCGTGCGGGCCGGCGCCCATGGCATCGGCTTCGCCATCCCCGTCGACAAGGCGATGAAGATCGCCGCCGATCTGCTCAACGTCCGGCGGCTCGAGAATCACTGGCACGGCGTGACGGGCTGGAACGACAGCGCCGAGCGCGGCCGCGGCGTCGCCGTGAAGGCGGTGGCCGAGGGGAGCCCCGCCGCCGAGGGTGGCTTGGCCGCCGGCGACGTGGTGCAGGCCGTGGGCGAGCAGCCGGTGGCGCGGCCGCTCGATTTCGAGCGGGCCTTGCTCGGTCGTAGCGACGGCGACAAAGTGGAAGTGCTCGTCGAGCGCGACTCGAAGCCGGTGAAGCTGAGCCTGGTGGTGGCGCCGGCGCCCAAGCCCAGCCACTCGATCGAAGAGCTGGCTTGGGAGGTGCTGGGACTCCGGCTGTCGCCGATTCAAGCCAAGCAATTCCGGCAGACGAGCACGCAGTATCGCGGCGGCCTGCAGGTCACCGGCGTCCGCACCGATGGGCCCGCCGCCAAGCAGGGCATCCGCCGCGGCGACGTGCTCGTGGGCATGCACATCTTCGAGACCGTGTCGCTGGGAGACCTCGAGTACGTGCTCAAGATGGACAACCTGGCGACCATCACCCCGGTGAAATACTACATTCTCCGCAACGCGGAGCCCTACTACGGGCACCTGGCGGTGGGGAAATAGGGTCGCACGGCTGCCGATCTAGGATGAGCGGGAAGCCGCCTGCGGGCGGCTTTTTCGTGCGCGGCGCAGTAGAATAGGGAGGCGGGGCAGCCTCGCCGCCGTTGCAGGCGTCTCTCATGAACGAGTCCGATCTTCGCAAACGCATCACGTTCAATCCCGCCATCTTTGGCGGCAAGCCGATCGTTCGCGGCCACCGCTTGGCAGTCGAGCACGTCCTGGGGCTGCTCGCCGCCGGTGAAACTGCGGAGTCGCTCCTCGAGAGTTACCCGTGGCTCGAGCGCGAAGACCTTCAGGCATGCTTGCTGTACGCCCATGATCATGTAGCCAATGAGCGCGTCGCGGTGTTGCCGGCTTGAGCCGTGACGGCGGATCCGACGCGCGTTTCCGCGTCAGAAGAGTAGTACAGCGGCCATGGAATCCGACCTCCTCCACTGGCTGCGCGAACGTTTGCCGGACGATCCGCGCGCCCCGCTCGGGCTGACCGACGACGCGGCGCTCCTCGAACTGCCGCCGGGCGGACGACTGGTCGCCACCACCGATCTGCTCACGGAAGGGGTCGACTTCCGCTTGGCCGAGTGTGATCCGCGGCGTGTGGGGCGCAAAGCCCTGGCGGTGAACCTGAGCGACCTGGCCGCCATGGCGGCGCGCCCGGTGGCGGCGCTCGTGTCGCTCGCGTTGCCGCGCGAATGGGGACTGGGACTGGCAAAGTCGCTCTACGAAGGGCTGCTGCCGTTGGCCAAGGAATTCGACATCGCCATCGCCGGCGGCGACACGAACGCCTGGGACGAGGGGCTCGTGCTCAGCGTCACCGCGCTTGGCGCGGTCGGCCCACGGGGGCCGCTGCGGCGCAGCGGCGCTCGGCCCGACGACTGGCTGCTCGCCACCGGCGAGTTCGGCGGCAGCCTGCTGGGTCGCCACTTCGACTTCGTCCCCCGCGTGCGCGAGGCGCTGTTGCTCCACGAGCGTTATGAACTGCATGCCGGCATCGACTGCAGCGACGGGCTCGCCCGCGACGCGGCGCATCTGGCCGAGGAGAGTGGCTGCGGGCTCGCGCTGCGCCTCGAGCGCGTGCCGGTGAGCGCCGCGGCGGTGGAGCGGGCAAGGAGTTCGGGCCGTCAGCCGCTGGATCACGCGCTGGGAGACGGCGAAGATTTCGAGCTGCTGCTGGCCGTGCCGGCCGACGAGGCACGGCGGCTGTTGGCTGAGGTGCCGCTCGATGTGCCGCTGACCTGCCTGGGGGAGTTCGTGCCTGAGCACGGCTTGTGGCAGCAGACCGCGGCGGGCCTCGCGCCCCTGGCCGCCACCGGCTGGGAGCACCGCTTCGCATGAGCGAGCGCTACGTGTTCCTCGCGGAGAGCGAAGCCGACACGGCGCGGCTGGGCGCGGCGCTCGCGGCCGAATTGCCGCCCGGCGCGGTGGTCGCCCTGCATGGCACGTTGGGCGCCGGCAAGACACGGCTGGTGCAGGCGGTGGCTGCCGGCTGGGGGATCGATCCGCGCGAGGTGGTCAGTCCCACGTTCGTGCTGGCCACCGAGCACCACGGCCGCCGCAGCCTGTATCACGTCGACGCCTATCGGCTGCACGATGAAGACGAGTTCGAGGCCCTTGGGCAGCAGGAACACTTCGGCGGGCCCGGCGTTGTGTTCATCGAGTGGGCCGAGCGGATCGCCGGCAGCCTGCCGCGCGAGCTCGTCGAAGTTTTCGTGGAGGCGACGGGGGACCAGACAAGGCGCTTTACGCTCGCTTCGAATTGGTCCGAAGGGCAGCGCTGTTTGCACGGCCTGAAGCAGCGGCTGGCCGCGCCGCGCGGGTAGCCTTCTCGCTTCGCAGCCTCGAGCGGGCTATTATTTTGCAGCCTAAGCTTTTATCTCGCCTCCCTCCTTACACGTTCGAGCGCCGATGTTCTACGAGCCGCCTGTCACCGCCGGCGATCTGCGCTTCTCGGTCTTTGGCGTCCCCGTGCGCGTGCATCCGATGTTCTGGGTGATGGCGCTCCTGTTCGGAGCGCGCCCCAACACGCCGCCGGTCGATGTGCTGATGTGGGTGGGCGTGGTGTTCATCTCGGTGCTCATCCACGAGCTAGGGCACGCCCTGACCTCGCGGGCCTATGGCAGCCAATCGTGGATCGTGCTCTACAGCTTCGGCGGGCTGGCGATGCACGATCCGCCGGTGCGCGATTGGCGCCGACGAATCGCGATTCTGTTCGCCGGTCCACTCGCCGGATTCGCCTTCGCGGCGGTCATTGCCTTGGCGCTGTTGGCCGCTGGGCATCGTGTGGAGTTCGGCTACACCCCCCCCTTTGGCCTCTACTGGAGTACGGACCTCCAGAACGAGCGTGCCTGGGAGCTGGTGTGGATGCTGTTCTTCGTGAACATTTATTGGGGGCTGGTGAACCTGCTGCCGGTCTTTCCGCTCGACGGCGGCCAGATCACGCGGACGCTCTTCTTGCAGTTCGGCGGCGGCGAAGGGCTGAAGCAATCGCTCTGGCTGTCGATCGCGGTGGCAGGGAGCGTGGTCCTCTATGCGTTGTCGCAGCAGTCGCGCAGCTTCTTTCTACCGCTGTTCTTTGGCTACCTGGCCTATCAGAGCTACCAGGAACTGCAGCAGTACGGCGGCGGGAGTTGGCGGTAGCCATGGCGCGGCGAAGGGAGCCAGCGCCGCCCCCAGCGCGGCGGCTAATCGTGTTGGGGGCGAGCAACGTTGCCCGCAGCGTGTCGACGGCGGTCGCGACGGCGCAGCTTGCCTGGGGCGGCCCGGTGGAGACGCTCATGGCTTTGGGGCACGGCCGGTCCTACGGCCGGGCGACGACTTGGCTGGGCCGGGTCTTGCCGGGGATCGGCCAATGCGGGCTGTGGTCGGCGCTCGAGCGGCCGGCCGAGTGCCCCGCGGCCGCGGTGATCACCGACATCGGCAACGATCTGCTCTACGGCGCCGAGCCGGAGGTAATCGCCGGGTGGGTCGACGAGTGCCTCGGGCGGTTGAGCGCGACGGCGCCGGAGGTCTTGCTCAGCGGCCTGCCTCTGGCCAACGTGGCGGGGCTCTCGCAGCGGCGCTATCTCGCGTATCGCGCGCTCTTTTTTCCGCGCTGCCGGTTGTCGCTCGGCGAGTTGGCGGGCCGCGCGGCGGCGCTGCAAGAACACCTCCGCGCGAGCGCCGCGCGGAGCGGCGCGCGGTGGCTCGAGCCCAGCGCCGAGTGGTACGGGCGCGATCCAATTCACTGGCGGAGCGGCTCGTGGGGCGAGATCTGGGAAAAATTTTTCGGAGTCTTTCCGGCCCCCCAAGTGTCTCTCGCGCGACGCGGATCGGCCGTGCGTTGGCTCTATCTGCGCTCGCTCGTGCCACACGAACGGCGCTTATGGGGCGTCATGCAACGGCGCGCGCAACCGGCCGCCACGCTGCGCGACGGCACCACGATCGCGTTCTACTAACGCGCCGGCAACGCATCGCACGCGTGCTTGGCACGAAGCGGTCGAAGTGCGATTGAGCCGCGTTTTCCCGATAGTTTCGCTACGCGTGTCGCGCGGCGCGCGGGCCCGCGCTGATGCAAACGAGCGCTCGCGATCCTTGCACGATGCGATCGCGCAGTGTGCGCGCTGCACTTGGAAGAGCGCATGGACGCGGCTCGTGCCCGAGCGCACCGCGCGAGCGCGTGTGACCAATGAGCGTGCGCCGCGCTATGCACGGAGAGGCTCGCCGCGCGGGGGCAAGCGACACACAAAAATTCATCAACAGATGTTGCACAACTCGAAACTTTGCGTACAGTACAGGCATGAGTTCCATGGACCACGTGAGTTTGCCGCGCTCCACAACGACCTCGGTCGCAGCGCGAGCGCGGCTTTCCAGGATGGGAAGTGGTTTTCTTGTTCAAGGTGGGACGCGGCTGCGATGCTCGGCAGGCTGCCGAGGCGCGTGAGCCGTCTCGCCGCAAACTCTCTAACGGAGGACGTGACTGTGGCCAAGAAGAAAGCTGCTAAGAAGGCTGCCCCCAAGAAAGCCGCCAAGAAGAAGGCTTCGAAGAAGAAGTAGCCCTCTGGCTCGCTCAGCCGGCCTGACCGCCTAGCGGTCGGGCGGACATGCGGACAACGACGAGAAAGAGCCGCAGAAGCTCCCAGGCTTCGGCGGCTCTAAGTTTTTCTAGGGGCCCCTCGGGCCCGCCGCCTTAGCTGCTCGCGCTGCGATACGACTCGAGCGCCAGCCGGAAGAACCACCGCGAGGCCCACAGGCTGACCGCCGTGGCCACCACCGCGAACGCCGCCAGCGGCCACTGCTCGGCCGAGAGCGGCCAGGCCAAGAGCCGCGCCGGCACGTTCACCACCACCAGGACCGGCACGATGAACGTGAACAGCCACTGCAGCGGCGTGCCGAACGGCCCCTGGTAGATCTCCATCGGGTACCGCGAAAAGTTCGTGATGTAGAACCAGAAGTCGTAGAGCGTCTGGTTCCGCCCCAGCCAGATGCTGGTCGCCGCCAGGGTGATCATCACGCTGTAGAGAATCGCCACCCCGCAGAGCAGGTAGAGAGGGTAGAGCACGAACGCCATCGGGGCCGGCACGAAGCCCTCCCGGCGGTAGAGCTCCACGAGCGCGTAAACCAGCAGCCCTCCGGCGAAGGCGAAATTGCCCAGCCCCGCCCATTCCATCCGCCGCAGCGACACCAGGAACTGCGTGTCGATCGGCTTGAGCAGGGCGAAATCGAGCCCGCCGGTGCGGATCAGTTCGCTGAACTCCTCCACGTTGGGCATGAAGAAGGCCTGCACGATGCTGTTGGCGAACAGCGTGGTGGCCAGAAACACGAAGAACTGATACTTCCCCCAGGCGTCCCCCGCGCCGATCGCCGGCGTGTAGCGGTAGATCAGCACGTAGAAACCCAGGTTCATCGCCACCCACGAGAGCGACGCCACGCTGTCGAGCAGGAAGTTTCCGCGGAACGTCATGTCGCGAATCAGACTGTTGCGGGCGAAGGTGAGGAACACCCGCCCGTAGCTGGGAGGTCGATCGTGCATGGGATTAGCCTCCGAACCCGCTATAGCGCCGCACGCCGCGGTGATAGGCCATGCGACAGAGCGCGGCAAACCCCAACACCCAGGCCAGCTCGATGAGTAGCTCGTTGGCCAAGTTCGAGGGCGGGATCTTCTCGAGGAACACGGCGGCGGGAAAGAAGGCCAGGTACTTGAACGGCGTGAACTTGACGAACGTCGACCAGGGCTCGGGCAACATGTCGAGCGGGAACATGTGCCCCGAGAAGAAGAAGCTCAGCAGCATGTAGACGAACAGCAGCGAGTTGACCTCGAGCCACCAGAAGCCGATCATCCCCAGCGAGGCCTCGAGAAAGAAGCCCAGCAGGAAGCCCATCACGAGCGACGCCACGAACGCGGCCAGCACCGTCGGCGGCGGCCAGCCCGCAAAGTAGCCGCGGAACAAAAAGAACACCAAGGCGAAGGGCCCCGCCGCCACGCCGTAGTACACCAGCTTGTGCGCCAAGCGGCTCGTGAACAGAAAGCCGATCATGTCGATGGGCTGAATGAGGAACTTCTTCACCTCCCCCGAACGAATCTGCGCCGCGATCGACGAGGCCAATCCCGGCATGCTCGAAAATGCCCGCCCCACCATCGTGAGCAGATAGTAGGCGATGAAGTCGCGCTCGCTGTAACCGGCGATCTCATACTTGCCTGACGCGGCGAACACCGCCCCCCAGAGGAAGATCTGGGTGATGATCGGCAGGAACCGCATCAGCGTGCCGAGGGCGAAGTCGCCGCGGTAGACCAACCGCTCTTCCAGGCAGATCCGCAGGATGGTCCACCAGGTGGCCAGACTCGTCATGAAGCGTGTGCCCTAGAACCGCGAAGCATAGAACGGCAACGAAGCGCTGAGCTGCCGCGTGCAGCAGCCCCGCCGCACACACTAAAGATAGGCAAGCTGCGGGCCATATGGCTAGCGCAGTTGCGGCCTAGCGCTTGATCACCAGGCACTGTGTGGAAGGGAGCTCGACCAGATCCTCCGGCTTGTCGGCCAGGAATTCGGTGAATGCCTGCTTCACTCCGGAGAGGACCGAGTAGTCGTGCGAGATCATCACCCCCCCGCTGACCATCCGCGGATAGAACCACTCCAGGCAGCCGCGGGTGCTCTCGTAGAGGTCGACGTCGAAGTGGGCGAAGGAAAACCGGCGGTCTTCGAGTCCGGCGGCTGACTCGGGAAACCGCCCCACGTGGAACTCGACGCCGGGGTATGGCTGGAGATACGCCCGCACCGAGTCGAGGCTGCAGGCGAACTGGTTTTCGCGGTGGATCGCCCGGTCGGCGGCGCTGCTGGTGGGGAGTCCGGCGAAGGTGTCAAAGAGGTGGAGCGGCCGAGCCCCTTTGACTTCGCAAATGACCCGCGCGGTGCCTCCCTCGTAGACGCCGACCTCGGCCAACTCGCCTTCGAGCCGGCACTGCGCCTTGGCCAACGAATGGATGGTGTAGGCCTCGTAGGCCGTCACCAGGGAGCGGCGCTGGCGGCGGATGTCACGAATCAGCCGCAGGGTCTGCGGGTCTTTGTGGGCAGCGAGCACGCGGAGTTGGATGGCCGAGATCGTGCCGATCGCCAGCCGCTCGAGCGCGCCGCCACCCAGGCGCTGAAACCAGGGGCTGTTGAACCAGGTAGCCATGTGGGCTGTTTGCCAAGGTCGAGTTCGTCGATTCGACTGCACCCTAGCGGAGCGAACGAGGCCGGGCAACCGCCGCTTTCAGCAGAGCGCCGCCGTTCTGCCTACAATTCAGCGTGTGTCCAAGCGAATGAACATTGGGGCGCAGATCCACAGCCTTCCTCCCGAGCGACGCGCGTGACCGATCTGAACGAGTTTCCCCTGAGCGAGGCCGACCAGCGTTTCCTCCTCGAGGCGGCCGCCTATCTTGAGCACCCCAGCCTGCTTACCCGGATCGCGAACCTGGTGGGCAAGCCGATCGAAAAGCTGCTGGCCGCGCTCCCCGAGCAGGCGCGCACCGCCATCTCGCAAGCCACGCAAGATGCGCTCGAGACAGGCCTGCACTGGGCAATCCGCAGTTTGCCGGCGGACTCCAAAACGGCGCTGCCCGCCGGCTCGCTCGTTCCGTCGGAAAAACCCGGCCTAGCGGGCGCCTGGCGCCGGCATCGGCACACGGCGCTGGCGGCTCTCAGCGGCGCGGGGGGCGGCTTCTTCGGCATGCCGGGGCTCGTGGTGGAGTTGCCGGCCACGACGACGGTGATCCTGCGCTCGATCGCCAGCATCGCGGCCGAGCGCGGCGCGGATTTGAACGACCCCCTAACCCGGCTCGAGTGTCTGGCGGTGCTGAGCTACGGCAGCAAGCCGATGGAGGACATGGAGCTGTCCTACTTCAGCACGCGGTTGGCCGTGGCCACCACGGTGCGGCAGGCCAGCCACTTCGTGGCCGGCCGCACGGCGCAGCAGGTGACGGAAGCCTTGGCCAATGGCACGGCCCCCGCCTTGCTGCGGCTGATCAACACGGTGGCAGCGCGGTTCGAAGTGGCCGTGACCGAGAAGTTCGCCGCCCAGAGCGTGCCGATCGTGGGGGCGGCGTTGGGCGCTTTGATCAACGCCGCGTTCACCGACCACTTCAACCGCGTGGCCAACTATCACTTCGGCATCGTGGCCCTCGAGCGGCGCTACGGCCGCGAGACGATCGAGCGGGCCTACCGGCTCTCGCAGCAAAACCCTCGTCAACCGAAGCTAGCACTGGGCTACCGCGGCCGAGATTGACGAGCGTTTTCCAGCCCGCGGCGTCGCAGGCGGACCGGCCACGTTGGTATATTGGGCCCGGCGGCCCCGTACGTCCGATCGAGCGAGACCCGTTCCATGCGTTGCCCGTTCTGCCGAGTCGACAACGATCGCGTGATCGACTCGCGCGCCAGCCAAGACGGCTTCGCCATCCGCCGGCGGCGCGAATGCCTGGCGTGCAAGCGGCGCTACACCACCTACGAGAAGCTGGAAGAGCCGGCCCTCAAAGTGGTCAAGAAGGACGGCCTGCGGATGCCTTTCGAGCGGGATAAGATCAAGCGCGGGCTGGAGAAGGCCTGCTACAAGCGACCGGTCAGCGACGAGCAGATCGAGGCGCTCGTCTCGGCGATCGAAAACGATGTGCTCGCGGAGGCCGACAGCGAGGTCGAAACCCGGCGGCTCGGGGAACTGGTGATGCAGCGGCTGCGCGACCTCGACCAGGTGGCCTACGTGCGGTTCGCCAGCGTCTACCGCGAGTTCAAGGACGTGCAGGATTTCGTCGACGAACTGGGGCCCATCCTGGCGGAAGCCGAACGCGTCGCCGCAGCCTTCCCGCCAACGAGGCCTTGGCGGAACGGCCCTGCTGCGCCTCAGTCGGCGTCGTCGTGGCGATCCATCGCCAGCGCTAAGCCGATCGCCGCCGCCTGCCAAGTCCAGTTCGTCGCAGGCATGACGGTCTGGTCCACCTCGCCAAAGTGCTGTTTGAGGATGGCAAAATCCTCCAGATCGTGGCGGCCGTTGCCGTTGAAGTCGGCTCCCGCGCGCGCGCAAGCGGCTGAACCGGCCCTTCAGTTCGGCGTAATCAACCAGATCGACCCTGCCGTCGCCGTTGGCGTCGCCGGCCAGGGTATACAACGTCACTTCGACCACTTCGGAGTCGCCCGTGGGATGCACGAGCTTGTAGCGGAACGAGTCGGCGCCCAGCAGGCCCAAGTTGCCCATGCCGTGTAGGTGAAGTGGCCGGCCGACTCGAGCACGACCTGGCCAAACTTGGCGCCCGCCACGAGCTCTACGAAGGAGCCTGGCAGCGGAAATCGTTGTCGATCACCGTCCCCTGGTTCGCGGGCGCCTGCCGCCACGTAGTAGCGGTCTGCGGTCGCCAAGGGGGTCGCCGGCGCCAGCAGCGGTCGCTCCTGCTGTGTTGACAGGGCGGGTCCCGCTCCCACCTGACCAAGATCATTGATGGTCACCGTCAACGCGTCGGCGCCTGCGAATCCCGCATCGCTGCGATAGATCAGCCCTTGTGAGGCCAGTTGATCGCTTCCGGCGGCCCCAGCAGATCGAGCCGGCGACCATCGGGCGAACGCTGGGTCACCAACAAGCCGCTCGAATCCTCGAGCCTCGAGCGTGCCGCGCCGAGAGCGTGGCCAACACCGGTTTGACGTTGGCCAGCTCGCCCGGCAAATCAGGGTCAGAGACTCCCAAAGCCCAGAGTTTCGTAGGCCGCCCCGGCACAACCGACTGAGTTCCGGCGGAGGGCAGGATGCTGGGCGCCTCGTTAACGTTGCCAATCGGAATCGGCAGATCGAACTCATGCACGAACCCGCCGGGCGCCGTGACCTGCAGCCGCACCGTGACCACGGGCTCAATTTCGTAGTCGAAGGCCGCCTGGTTGACATAACGGTTCCGCCCTCGAGTCGGAAGCGGCCGCCGGCCGAATCGAGGAGTGAAAAACGTGAGTTCGGCCGGAAGCGCCGCGGATCGGCGAGCACGACTTCGCCTTCCACCTGACCGTTCTGGCCAGCAGGCAGATAGCTAAAGGCGACCACCGGCGGAAACGCCGTGAAAGGCCTGCCAATGGCGAATTCGGCGTGAGGCTGGCACCGCCGCCTGCCAAGCTGAATTCAACGAGGTTGCCGTCGCCGCCGCCGCCGGCATCTCCGAAGGTCAGGGCGCCCGGCGCCGAGATGCTCGATGAGGTAGAGCGGCTGGAAGCCGCGTAGTCATGAATGCCCCGCCAGCCAACGGGATCCAGGTCGCCCCCTCCTTGGGCAATATCCGATGCTTCAGCATATAGCCTTGAAACGACAGGGGCGCATCATTGGTGTTCTTGAGCGACGCTCGTCCGTCGGGATACACCAGCGCCGCCAAGCCGCGGTTGTAGATCGGCGACGAGATTACGGCTGCAACCTGTCCCTGTGCCGCATTCTCCGGCGCAGGCTGCGGAAACTCCACCGCGAAAGGAAGGGATCGGCGGCCAGCAGCCGCCGCGGTTCGAGCCGCCTGTATGGTCGGTGAATCAAGGTCGTTTTGTCGACGCTGCTGATGCCAGCTCCATGGGCGCCACCTGGGAAAGTTCCGCCGGGGAATCTGGCTGGGCCGCAAAGACTGTCATTCTGGGCGCTCGGGGATCCGGACGCCAGCATTTGGCGAGCGGCCGCCGAGCGTCTAGCCACTGCTCTTGTCGATCTTGCCCCTGGCCACTACCATCCGGCCCCTTGAAAGGCAGGATTGCGCGCTCAGCCGGGTCCAAAGCTCCAGGCTGGCAGGATCCCTGCCGATACGAAGTCGAGTTTCTAGATGTCGCGCCAGCTGCTCATTCGTCGCCTCGCCGCACTGTGCCTCGGCGGCGCTGCGCTCGGCTTCTTGGGCTGCAAGGAGAACCCCTTCACCCAAAACTCCTTGATGCTGCAAGGGCAGGTCAAGCAATTGCAGCAAGACCAGACGAGCCTGGCCCAACGGGGCAAGGAGTTGGAGACCCGCGCGCAGACTCTGGACCGAGACAACCAGGACCTGGAAGCCCAGCTTGCCCAGGCTCGCCAGCGCACCCAATTGGTCGAAGAGCAACTCGCCGCGGTGCAGGACCAGCTCCGGAGCACCAGCGGTCAGCTCGCCCAGCTCCGGCTCGACAAAGACACCACCGAGAAGAAGGCTCAATCGCTGATGGCCTCGCTCGAGCGGCGGTCATCGGCCACGATCACGGCCAACAGCAGCCTAGGGGGAGCGCTGGCCGTGTTCGAGCTGCCTGGCGTCGAAGTCCGCCGCGACGAAGACGTCGTCCGCATCGAGTTGCCGGCCGACCGGATCTTCACCCCAGGCACGTCGCAGTTTTCGCCCGAGGGAGCGCGGCTGCTCGATGCGGTGGCCAGCGAGATGGCGCACAACTACCCGTCGCAGCGGATCGGAGTGGAGGGGCATGTAGCGGGCGACCCGAGCGGCGCGGTGGCGCCGAACGCCCAGCAGATTTCGCTGGCCCAGGCGGCCGCGGTCTACGACCACTTGGTGGGACGCGGCCAGATTTCCCCCGCCCAACTCTTCATCGCCGGCCACGGCGCCAACCACCCGGTCGTCTCCAACGGCACCGCCGCGGGCCAAGCGCGGAACCGGCGCGTGGAGATCGTGGTGTTTCCGGAGAAGGCGCAGGGGCGGTAACGTCCCGCTCCGTTGCCCGCCCTGTCTTGCAAGCGGCAGGGTCGCCTCCGCCGCCTAGCGCGGCGAACCAGCGACGCTCGCTAAACGCTGCGGCCGCCGGCTGCCAGCCCGCACTGCGATTCTTAGAACAGCCCCGCGCCGAACTCACCCCCGCTTGGCGGGCGCTGCTGCGGCCGCACTTGGTTTTGGTTCGCGTGCGGTTTGCGCTGCGGCTGATGCGGCCCCTGCGGACGGGACGACGGCGGCTGCACGTGCGGGCCTTCGGCCGCAGCGGCCGAACGGCGAGGCGCGGCCGACGATTCGCGCCGCTCGAACCGCGAGTGGGGCGGCGCGATGAAGTCCTCGTGATCGAAGTCGTCGTACCGCGACACGTACCCTGGCAGCTTAGCGCGTTCCTTTTCCAAGTGGAATTCGCGGATCACCCGCTCCTGAATCATCTCGCGGCACGATGAGTTGATCGGGTGCGCGATGTCCGCGTAGAGCTTCGCGCGGCCGTCTTCTTCCTTGATGTTGTGGTCGTTGTCGAGCCGCAGGCCACACTGATTGCAGTGCAACGCCCGCAAGTGGTTCTTCGTGCCGCACTGCGGACAGTGGGCCGTCAGCTTGCGGCTGGGCATGGCCACGAAGGGACCATTGGCTCCCTCAATGATCTTCAGGTCCCGGATTACGAAACAGTTGTCGAAGGTGATCGAGCAAAAAGCCTGGAGCCGTTCCCCGGCTTCTTCCATGAGCTTGATGCGAACTTCGGTGATGTCCACGTCCCAACTCCTGTTTCACGGGACGGAGCGCGAAACGGCGCTCCGCGTTTTAGACACCTGCCCCAATCCCTGGCTTCGCAGCCGGTTTGCGGCGCTAAGCGCCGCGCGGGCGGTGGGAAAAATTCCAAAGTAGCTCGATCCGCTGCCGCTCATTTGCCGCGCACGGCAACCGACGCTGGCGAAGGCCTGACGCAAGCGGTCAATCCAGGCCGACAGTTCGCCGGCCGCCGGTTCGAGTTGATTGTGCAACGAGCCCGACGGGTCGTGTCCGGCCCGCAGGTCGGAGAGCAGCGGCTCCACGCTCCGCGGCCGCGCCGCCGGCGTGCAACGGCCATAAACCGCGGCAGTCGAAAGCCCCTCGGGCGGCCGCACCACCACGAAATGCAAGTGTCCGCCGCCCTCGACGGGCGCCAGCCGCTCGCCGCGACCCCGGCAGACGGCCATGCCGCCCTCGAGGAAAAACGGCACGTCGCTCCCCAACGGAGCAGCCAATTCGGCCAGGCGGGCTCGTGGCCAATCGAGGCCCCAGGCCAAATTGGCGGCGACCAGCGCGGCCGCGGCGTCGCTTGATCCGCCGCCGAGCCCGGCGGCGGACGGAATACGCTTGCAGAGACTGAGATCCGCGCCTTGCTGGGTTCCAGACGCCGCCCGCAGGGCTAGCACCGCGCGGAGGGCCAGATTGCGGCCGTCGCTCGGCACGTCCTCGAGCAGGCTCGCGCCGTCGCCGGCCCCGGCGTGAACCGAGAGCGAAAACGCACCCTCAGGATTCGGCCGGCAGACGAGCGTGTCGAAGAGGCTGATGGGGCACATCAGCGTCTCGATCTCGTGAAAACCGTCCGCTCGGCGCGCAAGCACCTCGAAGAATAGATTCAGCTTGGCGGGAGCCTGAATCAGAACGCCGTATTGTCGCCGTTGGACAAACATCCCTGCCGTTCCCCGCTACGCTTTTGGCTTGCGGTCGGTGGCGGCTGCCTGCGTCTTGGCCCGCGTCAATGCGGAGCCGAGGAAAAGACACAGGTCACAAAAACCAGGCTCAAGCCATGTGGGCGAATCGCAGTTGCAAATCTGGGCGTCAAGGGCCTTGACAAAAACTCACTCCGTCACCTTGGAATGATATCGGTCGCCCCCAAACCCGTCAATTGCACCGAACTGCCAAGGTGACAGCCCGCCTCGCTCGCTCAGGGCACGGGGCGGGTGGACTATAATGAAATGTCACTGAAGGCCGCGGCCGGGGTTCCCGTCGCGGCTGAGTTGAACCAAGGCGGAGGGACTTGCTTGAGCGATCAGATTCGGAGTGACTCGCTGGCGGGGGGTATTCCCGCGGAGCCCCCCCTGCCCACCCCGCCGCCGTTGCCGACAGCCGCCGGCGTCAGCCTGCCCGATGGAGTCGATCCGGACCGCGTGAGCGACCTGATCGCCCAGATCAAAGAGTCTGTTGAGAAGCTGGCGAGCGACCGCACCACCCGCGGCGACCTGAAGATTCTTAGCCGCACCCTGCGGGAACTCCGCTACGCCTTCAAGGTGTTCACCCCCTATCGGGGGAAGCGCAAAGTCACGGTCTTCGGCTCCGCCCGCACCCTGCCCGACGCCCCGGCTTACCAGCAAGCCGTCGCCTTCGGACGGGCCATGGCTGAACTTGGCTGGCTCGTCGTGACGGGCGCCGCCTCAGGCATCATGGAAGCGGGGCACCTGGGCGCCGGGCGCGACAACTCGATGGGGCTGAACATCATGCTCCCGTTTGAGCAATCGGCGAACCCCGTGATCGCCGGCGACACCAAGCTCGTTCACATGAAGTACTTCTTCACGCGCAAGCTGATGTTCGTGAAGGAATGCGACGCGGTCGCCCTCTTCCCCGGCGGCTTCGGCACGCTCGATGAAGGGCTCGAGGTGCTCACGCTCTTGCAAACCGGCAAGCGCGACATGGTGCCCGTGGTCTTTCTCGACGCCCCCGGCGGTGACTTCTGGGGGCCGATGCAGGACTTCATCAAGGGGCGCCTGCTCCGCGACCGCATGATTTCGCCGGAGGACCTTTCGCTCTACAAGATCACCGACAAGCTCGAAGAGGCCGTGGCTGAAATCCTGCGATTCTACCGCGTGTATCACAGCATGCGCTATGCCCGCAACCGGCTGATCTTCCGCCTGCGCGAGAAGCCCAGCGCGGAGAAACTGGACCGCATCAACGCGGAGTTCAGCGACATTCTGAGCGCTGGCAAGTTCGAAGCGACGGGCCCGCAGGCGGAGGAAAAGGACGAGCCCGCCTTGGCCGACCTGGCCCGGCTGGTCTTCCGCTTCAATCGCCGCAGCCTGGGCCGCCTGCGGCTGCTGATCGATCTGCTGAACTCGGAATGACGCCGCCACGCTCCCCTCTCCCTCCGGGCATTAGTATCTACACATCTCTAGGAGGTGTTTGGGAAGGGGTTTGCGCGGGCGGCGAGGGTTTGGAGTTTGGGGAGGTCGAGGTCGGTGTTCTCGAGGAGGTCGGTGAGGGAGAGCAGGACGAAGTAGCCTGCCAGGAGGGCCGAAGCGGTGGCGGCCGCGTTCCGTTTCCGGGCTCGTCCGCTGAGTCTCAGCAGAAGTTGTTTGGTTTCCTCGGCCTGCGGCGTGTCGTCGCGCTGCAGCGTCCACACCGCCACGCACGCCATGGCCGCCACCAGCAGCCTTCGTGCGATAGCGACGCCGGTTTCCTGCTGCCAATACTCAATCTCCTGGCCATGGCTTTTGAGCAATTTGTAAAAGCTCTCGATCCGCCACCGCCAGTAGTACCACAGGGCAATCTGGCTGGCGTCCGCCGAGACCGGCGCGTTGGTGAGCAACGTCCACTCGGCCAGGCGGTTGCCTGCGGCGTCCACGACCCGGGTCATGATCAGCCGCAGCTTCAAGGCCGCGCCGGCCACTTTGCGCGGCGTGCCGTCGACCCGCGCTTTGTGCGGTCGATGAAGCGTCACCTGGGCTTCGGCCACTCCCTGTTGAACCGTTTGGCCCTGATCCTGAAACTGGCGAACCTCTTGAAAACCACCTTGCCGATCGTGTTCCGCCACGATCTCCGAGATCAGGCAGTCGCCTTCGTTCCAGAGCACGCGGCGATCATCGCACCGCACCAGGAATAAGTGGCCGGCGGCGTCCCAACTGCGGAAACGGCCTAGCGCATCGGCCTCGCGATCGATCACGTGGACCACCCGCCGCGGCAACTCCCAAGAGCCGACGCTCTCCATCACCGGCAGCAGTTGATCCAGGTGATGATCTGCCGCCTGCGGCGGACAACGACTGGTGCTATGCACCGTCGTGGCCGTCTTGAGATGCAACTCCATGGGGGCCAGCGGCTGGCCGTTGGCGGCGTCGATCAGCAGTGACGTGGTGAGATCGTACCCCACATCGTGCTGGTGCGTCAGTTGCCTGCGGTCTCGCTTCGAGGCATGCGTGCCGTAATCCAGCTTCGACCAGTCGTGGGCCAGCAGCACGAACTCCGAGGCGCTCTGGGCGCAGGCTTCGCGCCCAGCCGCCCGCAACGGCTCGACCAGCGCGGACAACCCGATCCGCTCGTTGTTGTAGAACCGCCAGGCCGCTTGCGTCGCCGCCTCCGCCGAAGCCCGGCCAGGCCGCAACGCCGGCCCGGCCGCAGTCCGCGCTGACGCCTTCGCTTGCGACTCCACCAGCTTCACATAACGCGCTTGCAGGCGCCGATCCATCGGCGGTAACAGAATACCATCCCGCCCATCCTACCGAACCGCCAAAGATGTGTAGATACCAATGCCCTCCGGGAGAGGGGGGGGTGAGGGACGGTGATTGGGCCGAGCCGTACCCGAGGCGGATAGTGCACGAACAAGAGCGCCCGGGCTGCAATCGTGGAGGGCTTCGGTCACCGGCCCTCACCCCGGCCCTCTCCCACAGGGAGAGGGAGACTACGGGCCGGCCTTCGCCAGCTTCCTCAGCACCTCGATGCCGCGGTCGAGCGTGGCGTCGCTCGCGGCGTACGAAATGCGAAAGTGCGTGTCGCGCTGGCTGAAAATGCTGCCGGGAATGATCAGCAGTTCGTTCTCGATCGCGCGGGCGACGAACTGACTCGCGGTCCCCCAGGGGGCTTTCGGGAAGATGTAGAACGCGCCTCCCGGATTCACGATCTCGTAGAGATCGGCAAGCCCGGCGACCACGCGGTCGCGCTTGCCGCGGTATTCGTCGATGTGGGGCTGCATGTCGACTTCGAGCGCCGTTTGCCCTGCCCATTGCACGGGCTGCGGCGCGCAAACGAACGTGAACTGCTGCAGCTTCGTCATGGCGTCGATGATTTCGGCCGGGCCGTGAGCGAAGCCGAGCCGCCAGCCGGTCATCGCGTGGCTCTTGCTGAAGCCGTCGATCACCAGCGTCCGCTCGTTGAACCGCGCCGGGGAGATGAACGGTTCGTCGTACTGAAACAGCCGGTAGATCTCGTCGCTGACGAGCACAATGTTGTGCTTCGCCGCCAACTCGGCCAGCCCCCGCAGTTCCGCCTTGCTGGCCGCCCGGCCCGTGGGGTTCGCCGGGCTGTTGACCAGGATCATTTTGGTCCTCGGCGTGATGGCCGCCCGCACCTTGTCGAGGTCGAGGGCGAAGTCGGGGTAGGTGTCGATGATCACGCTCTTGCCGCCGACCAGCGCCACGAGCGAGGGGTACATGACGAAGTAGGGATCGAAGAAGATCACTTCATCGCCGGGGTCGACCAGGGCCAGCATCGCCAGCACTAGTCCGCCGCTCGTGCCGCTGGTGATGAAGCACTTACGGTCGGCGTGGCCGAACTCGGCCTTGGTCCGCGCGTCGATCGCCTCCCGCAAGGGGGCGATGCCCTGGGTTGGGCTATAGGCGTTCTTGCCGGCTTCGATCGCCGCGATCGCGGCTCGTTTGACCGGCTGAGGAACGTCGAAGTCGGGCTGACCGATGGAAAGGTTGATCGGGTTGGCCAGCTTGGCCGCCAGGTCGAAGACCTTGCGGATGCCGGAGCTCTCGAACGAGGCGGTGCGGGCTGCGATCCAGGAGTTGGGCATAGGGATCTTGCGGCTTGGAACGAAAACACGGGAAACGGCAGGGTACGCAGGCAGGCGGCCGCCCGCAACCGAGCCCGGTCGTTCGGAAACTGCCGACCGGGCCGGAAGGTCCGCGGGCGCAGTGCGCGCGGCTGTTTGGGGACCGTCCGAACATTCGGGGGCCGAGCGACGCAACATAGCCTGAGGGGCCAACATTCGGTTTCCCCGGCCGCAAGGACGCTCCGATAAATCACCTGGAATTCTCTCCTTTCCCTGTCGGCCAGGCGCTTTCCGATGCAGACGCCCCGTTCCCGTTTGTGGTTCACCCAGTTTTCGGCGTCGCGGCGCGTGGCGGGCCTGGTGCTGGTCGCCCTGGCCGTGGCGGCGGGGCAGCCGTGGGCGGCGGCACAGCCCATCGCCCAGGACAAGGGGGCCGAGGAAAAGACTCCGGCCAAAGAAAAGGCCGCTCAGCCGGCCGAAGAAGACCAAGACCTCAAGGATCTCGGCATCGACGAGATCCTCGGCAAGGAAGCGGGCAAGGAAGAGGGCGAGGGTGAGCCCGCCGCCGAAGGCGACGCGGCCAAGGTCGAGGAGTACATGGCCGAAGGCAAAAAGCTGTTCGACGAGAAGAAGTACGAAGACGCCTTCGAGAAGTTCGGTCTGGCCCAGGAGGCCTCTCCGCAGACAGATCTGCCGGAAGGCCTATTTTATCAGGGTCGTGCGGCGCTCGAGCTCAAGCAGACGGAACAAGCGCTGCAACTGCTGAACAACGCCACGCAGTTGGCGGAAACCGAGAGCGAGACCAAGGAAGCTCCGAAGGAATACTACTTCTACCGTGGTAAGGCGCTGGTCGAGGGTCAGCAATACCGCGATGCGGCGGCCGACCTCTCCAAAGCGATCCGGCTCGATGAGGGCTACGCCGACGCCTACCATCAGCGCGGCGTCGCGCGGCGGCAGGGCGGCCAAGTCAAGCAGGCTCAGAAGGACCTCGAAAAGGCCATCGACCTCGATGGCAACAAAAAGGAATACTACACCGATCTGGGCGTCCTCTATTACATGGACAAGAAGCCCGAGGACGCGGTCAAGACTCTGACCAAGGCGATCGAACTGACCGAGGCCGAGTCGACCGAAGGCAAGACCGAGGAGGAACTCGAGAAGGGGTATCCCGATCCCTATGTCGCGCGCGGCGCGGCCTACATCGTGCTCGGGAAAGAGGCCAAGTCTCCCGATGCCGCCCGCGACGCCTTCTCGCGGGCCATCGCCGACAGCGAAAAGGCGATCGAAATCCGCCCCGAGGAAGGCTCGAGTTACTTCAATCTCGGTCTGGCGCTGCGTTTTCTCGATCGGTATCAAGAAGCGATCTCGGCCCTCACCAAGGGCATCCACCACATCTCCCCCGAGTCGCAAACCTTCTCCGAAAGCTACCTGCGCCGGGGCATTTGCTGGTACTACCTGGGCGACTACGGCATGGCCGAAACCGACTTCTTGGTCGGACTGGCGCTCGCCGACGACGACGCCCGCGTGCATTTGTGGCACGGCCTGTCGATGGCCAAGCAAAATCGCATGGCCGAGGCCCTGCAGGCCTACGACCGGGCGCTCTCGCTGCGGCCCGACTTCTACGACGCCCATTACAACCGCGGATTGGCCAACCTGGCGCTGCGCGAATATGCCAAAGCGGTGAACAGCCTGAACTACTTCATCGCCCTGCGGCCCGAAGACCCGCGCGGCTTCTTTGCTCGCGGGCTGGCCCAGTCGTACCTGGGCCAAGACCGCGAGGCCCTGGCCTCGTACACACGCGCTGTCGAACTCAATCCGCGCGATGCCCAGGCGTTCTACAATCGGGCCCTGATCAATGAGCGTCTCGGACGTTCGGCGGAGGCCCAGCGCGACCGGAGCGAAGCGCTGCGGCTCGAACCCGGACTGCGCAGCAACGGCGCCACGGCGCTCGCGCCTTATTCACAACCCGAGGCGTAAGCTAGTCCGCCGGCCGTAACGTGACCTCGCGGAGGTCCATCACGGCCACACCCGGCTTCTTTTGGGGTCGAACCGTCAGGCGGTAGCGGCCCGGCTTCTCGAACTCGAACGCGCCGATCTTCCGCGCCAGGAAGTCTTGGAAGCCGCGCGTTTCGATCACCGCGATCTCGAGCGCTTGCGCGGCAGCCTCGAAGGCGACCTGGCTCCCCCCGCTGCCGGGGCCGCAGCCCTGCAGGATCTCGACCTCGTACTTCCCCGGCTTCTCGACCACGAAGTCCCAACTCACCCAGTCGCTGGCCTTGGTCCAATAGCCGACCGTGTTCTTGTGGGGCTGGGGCTCGTAGCGCACCTGATCGCCGTGGATCTCGACGCGGCTGGCCGGCAGCACGATTGCACCGTCGGCGCCGGTGCGGACGACGTGGCTCGGCGGTTCGTCGGCGGCCGGGTCATAGTTGGGATTGGGCGTGGGGAGCTGCGCGCCGACCTCTTTTCGCCAATCGGCCAACTTCATCGCAAGCGCCGCGGACTCGGCGGGGCGCTGGTTGGCCACGTTGGAAGCTTCGCCGGGATCGCTCTCCAGATCGAACAACTCGAGATGCCCGTCCTCGTCGTACTGGATCAGCTTCAGATTGCCTGAGCGCACCGCGCCGTAGGGGCGGCCATTCCCCAGGTGATAATGCGGGTAGTGCCAGAAGAGGGCCTCGCGCTCGAGGCGGCCTTGGCCCGTGAGCAACGGCGCCAGGCTACGGCCATCGAGCCCCGCCGGCGCCGACACGTCTGCCAATTCTGCGACCGTGGGAAAGACATCGATCGATGCGACCGGCGTGTCGTCGACGAGCCCGGCTTTGACGTGCCCCGGCCAGGTCACCAAGAGCGGTACGCGAACGCCCCCTTCGTAGGGCGAGCCCTTGCCGGCGCGGAGCGGCGCGTTGTCGGTCGTCGGCTCATCACCGCTCGAGAGGCCGCCATTGTCAGACGTGAAGACGATGAGGGTTCGCCCGCTGAGCCCCAACTCCTCGAGCGTCTGCCGAATGCGACCCACACTGTCGTCGACGCTCTCGAGCAGCGCCGCATACGTGGCGCGCGCGGGGGGCAGCTCAGGCGCCTTGGCCCGATATTTGGCGACGACCTCCGCCTTGCCGGCGATCGGCTGATGGACCGCGTAGTGCGCAAGGTAGACGAAGAACGGCTGCTCCCGATGCGCGCGGATGAACTTCGCCGCCTCGTCGCACTCGCGATCGGTGAGGAACTCGCCGGCCGGTCCGTCCGTCAATTGCGGCAGCCGATAGGGCGACACATAGCTGGGCGGCTGACCGCGATGGTCGCCGCCGTGGTTCTCGTCGAAGCCTTGCTCGCGCGGCCCAAAGCCTTCGCCGCCGAGGTGCCACTTGCCGATGGCGGCCGTGGCGTAGCCGGCCGCGCGCAGCGTTTCGGCCAGCGTCGTCTCTTCGAGCGGCAGCCGCTTGGTCCACTCCGGCGGCAACAGCTTGGCCTGGGGCGCAGGATGGCCCGCGATCCAGTCGGTGAGATGCAGCCGCGCAGGGTACTTGCCCGTCAGCAGCGCCGCGCGGGTAGGAGAACAAACGGTGCAGGCAGAATAGGCCTGAGTGAAGCGCACGCCGTCGGCCGCCAGGCGGTCGAGGTGGGGCGTTTCGTTTAGCTTGCTGCCGGTGCAGCCCAGGTCGGCCCAGCCGAGATCGTCGACGAGGATGACGATCACGTTGGGGTGTTCGGCAGCAGCCACGCCCGGCGGCAGCGACGCTGCCAGGGCAAGGAGGATCAGCGCTGCGGGCACAAGGCGATTCATGGTTGGACTCGGGAAAATCGATGCTCCGTCCGTTCGTGGGCCAGCATAGTCGGCTGGACGAGGGGATGCCACCAACGCCACACGCGAGGCTGTTCGGGTCGCCGGATTTGCCGAGGGCCGCCTCACCCGTTAGCTTGGCATTTCCGCCGACGCTCTCCTGCCTTGCCCTCGCCGAGACCACTATGTTCCGCAACCTGCGACTCGCCCTCCCGCTTCTCTCGTTGGCATTGCTGTCCTCCACCTTGTCGGCCGAACCGCCCAAGGCCTTCATCGATGGCCAGGGCGAAGGTTGGCGCGACCTCGCCGAGGACGACTTCGAGAACGTTAATCTCGATCCCGACACCTGGACCTGGAAAGACGGCGTAGCGCATTGCACCGGCCGCCCGGTCGGCGTCATCCGCTCGCGGAAGCCGATCAAGAACTTCGAGCTCGTCGCTGAGTGGCGGCACCTGGAGCACGGCGGCAACTCCGGCATCTTCGTGTGGGTTCCCAAGGCCTCGCTCGACACGCTCAAGCGCGATGCCCTGCCGCACGGCATCGAAGTGCAGGTGCTCGACGTCGGCTACACCGAACTCTTCGAGAAAGCGACCGGCAAGAAGGCCGACTGGTTCACGACGCACGGCGACGTGTTCCCCGTCGGCACGTCCAAAATGAAGCCCTTCCCGCCGGTCGCCCCCGACGGCCAGCGAAGCTTTCCCAAAAAGAACCTGAGCCGCGGCACAAAAGAATGGAACCACTACTACGTCCGCGCCATCAACGGCGAAGTGCGGCTGTGGGTGAACGGCGAAGAAGTCTCGGGCGGAACCGACTGCCAGCCGGCCGAGGGCTACCTGTGCCTGGAGTCGGAGGGGGCGCCGGTGGAGTTCCGGGGGTTGCGGATTCGGGAGTTGCCGTAGGCGGCTTACGGAGGTTTTACCGCAGAGGACGCAGAGACTCACGACAAACTCTCTTTGCGTCCTCTGTGTCCTCGGCGGTGAAAAAACTACTCTTCCGGTGAGCCAAATTGGGCGCGCTCGCGTGCGGTCCCGCCCCGTAGAATCCCCCCGCGCCGCTCGGTATCATCGACTCCGGGGGCACGGCCTGACGCGCGGCTGGTTTGCTCCGGCCGTGGAGCAGGCTCCCGCCTTTCAGCCCTCCCCCGCGGCAGTCGGGTATTCCGTTCTCCAGCGGACGCCGAGATCATGCGTAGTTTGCTTGCCTTCTGCGTGCCTTCTGTCGCGTTGGCCGCGGCCCTGCTGGCCTGGTCCGGCCCCGCGCGTTCGGCCGAGGAGTCGCTTCCGGAGCAGATCGACTTCAACCGCGACGTGCGGCCGATCTTCAATTCGCACTGCCTGGCCTGCCACGGCGGGGTGAAGCAGTCGGCCGAGTTGTCGTTCATCTATCGCGACAAGGCGCTCGCCGGCGGCGAATCCGGCGAGCCGGCGATCGTGCCGGGTGAGCCCGAGTCGTCGTACGTCATCGCGCGGGTGGCTTCGACCGACGACGACCGCATGCCGCCGCCGGAGCACGGGCCGCCGCTGCCGGCGCGGGAAGTCGAGATCCTCCGCCGCTGGATTGCTCAAGGGGCGCCGTGGGCAGAACACTGGTCGTTTGTCCGCCCCCAGCCGCAGCCGCTGCCTGAGGTAAAGAACGCCGCTTGGGTTCGGCAGCCGCTCGACCGTTTCGTACTCGCGCGACTGGAGCAAGACGAACTGTCGCCCGCGCCCGAGGCCGATCGCGTGGAATGGCTGCGGCGGGCGAGCTTCGACCTGACGGGCTTGCCCCCCACGATCGACGAGTTGCACGCCTTTGCCGCCGACGCCTCGCCCGACGCCTACGAGCGCGCTGTCGATCGCCTGCTGGCCTCGCCGGCCTATGGCGAGCGCTGGGCCGCGCTGTGGCTCGACCTGGCTCGCTTCGCCGACACGCAAGGCTACGAGCGCGACCACGTGCGCTCGATGTGGCCCTATCGCGATTGGGTGATCCGCGCGTTCAACGACAACCTGCCCTTCGACCGCTTCACGCTCGAGCAGCTTGCGGGCGATCTGCTGCCAGAGGCCACGCTCGACAACGTGATCGCCACGGCGTTTCATCGTTGCACACAGACCAACGCCGAGGGGGGCTCCGACGACGAGGAGTTCCGCGTCGTGGCGGCCATCGACAGGGCAAACACGACGTGGGAGGTTTGGCAGGGAGTGCCCTTCAAGTGCACTCAGTGCCATTCACATCCTTATGCGCCGATCGAGCAGAAGGAGTTTTACGCCTTTCTGGCGGCGTTCAACACCACCAAGGACTGGGACCTGAACGAAGACGTGCCGCAGTTGCAGGTGCCAGTCGATCGCGCGAACTTTGCCCGGGCGCGCGAGATCGACCGGGAGCTCCGCCGTCTTCAGGAACAGGAGATCGCCCAGACCAATCGCCTGTCCAAGGAAACGCAGTGGCAAACGCTCGCGCCGGCCAAGTTCACCACGACGGGACAAACTCAGCTCGTCGTCAAGCCGGCCGAAGACGGCGCGCCAGAGCTGTGGACCGAAGGCACCGTCTCGCATGACTCCAAGTTCACGCTCGATTTCCCCCCGCCTGCGGGCGGCTCGGCGATCACCGCGCTGCGGATCGACGTGTCGCCGCGTGATCCCGCGAAGGCTCGGCTGACGCCGGAGCTCGGCTTCGTCGTCTCCGAGATTCAAGCGTTTCTGGCGCCGGTTGGCTGGGATCCCGACGCTCCCGAGAGCGCGCTCGTGCCGTCGGCCGACGATGATCTGACCGAGCAAGAGCTGGCCGGCGCTTTCCACCGCGTCGAACTGCTCTACGGCCTCGGCGACGAGGCCGAGCCCTTCGGCACCGGCCAGCAATCGCTCGAACCCGACACCGAAGGTTGGGGCGCGGAGCCGCGGATCACGACAGCGCGGCGGCTGATCATTCTTCCGGCCGAACCGCTCGAGATTCCGGCCGGCGCGAAGCTGCGGCTCGTCATCCGCCATGAAGACGCCCCCAACGACATGCTGCCGCTCGTCATGGGCCGCAGCCGCTACTCAGTCTCCACCGACGAAGCTTGGTCGCGCCTAGCCGCCGACGCCGACTTCGCCGGCGCCCGCCAGCGCGAGCGTGAGCTGCGGGCAGAGCGCGACGCCATGAAGACCGCTCCGCTCGTGGTGATGGCCGAGCAAGAGCCGCCGTTCCAGCGCGTCAGCTCGGTCTTCGTCCGCGGCAACTGGCTCAACAAGGCCGACGAGGTCGCGCCCGGCACGCCCAAGGTCTTTCCCCCCTTGCCCGACGCGGGCGCCCCCGCCCGCCTGCGAGTGGCCGAGTGGCTGATGGCCGACGGCAACCCGCTGACCGCCCGCGTAACGGTGAATCGCTTCTGGGAGCAACTCTTCGGCCTCGGCATCGTGGAAACGCTGGAGGACTTTGGCCCCAGCGGCCAGCCGCCGTCGCATCCGGAACTGCTCGACCACCTGGCCCTGCGCTTCCAACATGACCTGCAGTGGGACGTAAAGAAGCTGCTCAAGGAGCTCGTACTCTCGGCCACGTACCGGCAGACCAATCGCGTGCGGCCGGAGTTGCTCAGTGTTGACCCGCGGAATCGCTTGCTTGCCCGCGGTCCACGGAGCCGGCTGCCGGCCGAAATGGTGCGCGACAACGCGCTGGCCGTCTCAGGCCTGCTCTCGAAGAAGATGTACGGCCCGTCGGTGATGCCGCCGCAGCCGGAGGGGCTGGGACAGCCCCCCTACAACGGCCTGCGCTGGGTCGACGCCCAGGGGGAAGACCGTAATCGCCGCGCGGTCTACACCTTCTGGCGTCGCACCAACGCCTATCCGAGCCTCGTGACGTTCGACGCCACGAGCCGGCAGGTCTGCACTGCCCGCCGCGTGGCCACCAACACGCCGCTGCAAGCGCTGGCCACGCTCAACGACACGGCCTACGTGGAGTGCGCGGTGGCGCTCGCCGAGCGGATGCTCGAGCACGCGCCGGGCGACGCGGCCGCGCAAATCGCCTATGGCTACGAACGGGCAACCGGAAGATTGCCTTCGGCAGCCAACGCGCAGGTGCTGACAACGCTCTACGACACGGCCCTGGCCGACTATCGCGCCCAACCCGAGCTGGCCGCAAAGCTGGGTGATTCTCCCGAGAAGGCCGCGCTCGCGCTCGTGGCCAACGCAATCCTCAACCTCGACCTCACGCTCACCAAGTAGCCCTGCATCTGGCGGGAAACATCGATGGATCTGCACAGCGAGCTGCACTATCGCACGGTCGAGGCCCAGACGCGGCGCCATTTTCTGGGGCACTGTGGTGCAGGGTTGGGAGGACTGTGGCTTGCCCAGCAGGCGTTATCGCCGCGCCGCGCGAAAGCCGAGACCGAGCTCGTGTCGTTCGATCCGCTGCGTCCCGCAGCGCCGCGTGCGCCGCACTTCGCTGCCAAGGTCAAGCGCGTGATCGTGATCCATCTCTCGGGCGCTCCCAGTCACCTCGACCTGTTCGACTACAAGCCGGAGCTGGCCAAGTACAGCGGCCAGGACTGCCCCGAGCGGTTCCTCGAGGGCAAGCGGTTCGCCTTCATCCGCGGCACGCCGCAGCTCTTGGGGCCCGTCTATCCTTTCCATCAGGAAGCGAAGACAGGGCACTGGATTTCCGATCGGCTGCCGCATCTCGAGCAGTCGCTCGACAAGATCTGCTTCCTCCACTCGATGCAGTCGGAGCAGTTCAACCACGCACCGGCGCAGCTCTTGGCCTTCACCGGCAACGCCAATCCTGGCTACGCCTCGTTCGGCGCCTGGACCCTGTATGGCCTGGGCAGCGAAAGCGAAAACCTGCCTGGCTTCGTGGTGCTGATCTCCGGCGGCCAGAATCCCGATGGCGGCAAGGCGCTCTGGAGCTCGGCCTTCTTGCCGAGCGTGTTCCAAGGCGTGCAGTGCCGCAGCCAAGGCGATCCGGTGCTGTTCCTTTCCGATCCGCCGGGCGTGTCGCGCAAGCTCCGCGGCGAGGTCGTGCAGGCGATCAACCAGCTCAACCAGCAAACCCACGCCGAGTCGGGCGACCCGGAAACGCTCACCCGCATCGCGCAGTACGAAATGGCCTTCCGCATGCAAATGGCCGCCAGCGAAGCCATGAACATGGCCGACGAGCCGGAGCACGTTCACAAGCTCTACAACACCCAGCCCGGCAAAGAGGCCTTCGCCAACAACTGCCTGCTCGCTCGGCGGCTCATGGAGCGCGGCGTGCGGTTCGTGCAGCTCTTCGACTGGGGCTGGGATCATCACGACAACCTGGAAACGAACCTGCCGAACAAGTCGAAGGAAGTCGACCAACCGGTGGCGGCGCTGCTGCAAGATCTCGAGCAGCGCGGCCTGCTCGAGGACACGCTCGTGGTGTGGGCAGCCGAGTTCGGCCGCACGCCGATGCAGGAGAACCGCGGCGGCGTGAAAGCCAAGACCCTCGGCCGCGACCACCACCCTGACGCTTTCACCATTTGGCTCGCAGGCGGAGGCATCAAAGGAGGCCACCAGTATGGCAGCTCCGACGAAATCGGCTTCCGCGTCGGCGAGAACCCCGTGCAATGGGCCGACGTCAACGCCACGCTCTTGCACTTGCTGGGGCTCGACCACCACAAGCTGGCCTATCCCTTCCAGGGACTCGACCAAAAGCTGGTGGGGGTGAAGCCGTGCAGGGTGATCGAGGAGATTTTGGCGTGAGGGATTTACGAACCGCCGAGGCGCGGAGACGCGGAGAATACAAGAGAGAACAGGGAGCTGCTTTGGGTTTGGCGTTTACAGGCAGGGATCGGAAGAAGGGGTGGCTGGGGTCGAGCGAAGCCAGAACGCAGAAAGCCGCTGGTCGTCGCGGGACTGCCCTGGCGATTTGCTTATTGCTTCTGGCCACTACCGGCATCCTGGCTGAAATTCCCAAGCCCACCGATGCTCCGCCGGCTCTTGCTCCCGCGGAAGAAGCCAAGGCAATCGAAGTTCCGCCGGGCTTTCACCTCGAGCTCGTGGCCAGCGAGCCGCTCATCACCGAGCCTTCCGGCGTCTGCTGGGACGCGGAGGGGCGGCTCTATGTCTGTGAGCTGCACGGCTACAACCTCGAGGGACAGCTCGAAATCGACGAGCTCAACAAGTCGGGCCAGCTCGACACCACCGTGCGGCGAATTCAAGCCGACGAGCGCTTCAAGGAAGCGGCAAAGCCAGGCACCTACGGAGTGGTCAAGCGTTTGTACGACACCGATGGCGACGGGCTTATGGACCGCGCCGACGTGCTGGCCGCGGACCTGCCGCCGGTCTATGGCATCTGCCCTGCCCGCGGCGGACTGATCGTGGCCTGCGCTCCCGATATCGTGTACCTGGCCGATCGCGATGGCGACGGCCGCGCCGAAGTGCGCGAGACGTTGTTCACGGGCTTTCCCACCGGCATGCTCGAGCGCGGCATCAATGCCCCGCAATGGGGCCCCGATGGTTGGATCTACCTGGGCCGCGGCTGGGGGGGCGGGCGCATCACGGGGCCGCACTTGGCCGAGGCCGTCGAGCTGCCGAACACCGACTTCCGCGTCAAGCCCGACGGCACGGCGATCGAGCCCGTGCTCGGCCGCACGCACACGATCGGCCACGCGCTGACGCCTGAGGGGGACCGCTTCGTCGCCACGACCTGGAAGCACAGCCTGTACGCCGCGCCGATCCCCTGGCGCTACCTCGCGCGGAATCCGGACGCGGCCTACGGCGACCTCGAGGCCGACGCGGCCGACTACACCACCGTGTTTCCGCTCGCGCCGGTGCATCCCTGGAAGCTTGCCCGCAGCAATCAGCCTGGGTGGAAGGAACTGTACGACCGGTACGGCACTTCCGAGAGCGCGGCCAGCGGTTACTTCACCTCGTGCTGCAGCCCACTCGTCTATCAGAGCTCGGCCTTTCCCGCCGATTGTCGCGGCAATCTGTTCGTGTGCGAGCCGGCTCAGTCGCTCGTGCATCGAGCGGTGATCGAGCGGCACGGACCCGAGCTCTCGGTCCATCGCGCGCCTGGCGAGGAGCGCCGCGAGTTCCTAGCCAGCCGCGATTCGTGGTTCCGGCCGGTTGCGCTTGCCGAAGCGCCGGATGGCGCGCTCTTCATCGTCGACATGTACCGCGAAATCATCGAAGACTATTCGGCGGTCCCGCGGTTCATGCAGCAACAGTACGGCGTGAACAACGGCCTCGACCGCGGCCGCCTCTGGCGGCTGGCGCATGACCAAGCGCCTTCTGCGAAGCCTGCGGACCTGTCGCGGCTGGATGACCCGGCCCTCGCCGCCGAACTCGAGTCCGGCAGCTTCTGGCGCCGCCAAACCGCCGAGCGTCTGCTGCGCGAGCGGCAGGGCGACGAGGCTCCAGCGCTCGCCGCGCGGAGCGGATCGCTCGCCGACCTCTCGGCCGACACACCCACACCGCGGGCAGTCGAACTCTTGCGCAATCACGACGCCGTGCTGGCGACCGACAACCAGGCCCTCGAACGCGTGCTGCATCTGGCCGAGACAAGCGACGACCCGCGGCTATTGCTGCAGCTCGCTCTCAGCCTCGGTGAGAGCGCGGACGCACGGGCAGCCGCGGCCCTCGTCTCGCTCGCGCGCGACCATGGGCACATCCGCTGGCTGCCGGCGGCCATTCTGTCCGGCGCTCGCGGCCGTGATGTCGCGTTGGCGACGTCGCTCCTGGCCAACCTCGGTCCGCAGGGAGACGCGGTGCTGGGCCCGCTCTCCGCGGCGATCGCGGTCCGCCGCAATGCGGCCGAGCTCGAATCGCTCCTGGTGTCCGTGGCTGCCACGCCGGATCAAGCCGCACAAATCGCCGCGCTCCACGGCTTGCTTTCCTCGATCGAAGCCATGCCCCTCGAGCCGGCTGCGGTTGCGGCCCTGGAACGGCTGCTGGTGAGCGACAACTTGGCGGTGAAGGGGCTCTCGGCCCGCGTGGCCGCCGCCCTCAAGCTGCCCAACTCGCCGCAGGTGACTGAACTGCTCGCGCAAGCCGCCGCCGATCTGACCGACCCCGCGGCCCCGGCAACAAGTCGTCAGGCGGCCGTGGCGCTAGTGGCCCTGAGCGACGATGCGGCTGACACGCTGCTTACCGCCTGGCCCTCGGCGACGCCTGCCCTGCGGGCAACGCTGCTCGATGCACTGGCCTCCCGCGGCGATCGGATCGCTGCCGTGGCCGCGGCGCTCGAGCAAGGCGGCCTGTCGGCGAGCGCCTTCGCCGCGGGGCATCGCAGCCGCTTGCTCGAGCAGGCCGACTCGCATCAGCGCGCACGGCTCGAAAAGCTCTTCGCGAGTTCCGCCCCCCCGAGCGCTGAGGCGGCGTTGCCCAAGTTCCAGGAAGCGCTCGCAGGCCCGCGCGATGCCGATCGCGGCGGCCCGCTGTTCGAAAAGCACTGCGCCGTCTGCCACCGCGTGAAGAACAAGGGGGGCGTCGTCGGCCCCGAATTATCGCAGGCGTTCCAGCGAGCGGAAGTCACTCTGCTGCGCGATATCTTGGCCCCGAGCGAAAAGCTCTCCTCCGGCTACGACGCCTATGTGGCGGCGACCGCCGACGGCCAGCAGTTCAGCGGGGTGCTGGCCGGCGAATCGGCGACGAGCGTCACACTGCGTTTGGCCGACGGCACGGAGAAGACCTTGCTTCGCAAGGACCTCGAGTCGCTCGTCGGCGCCGGCGTGTCGCTCATGCCCGACGGCTTTGCCGAGGCGCTCTCGCCGCAGGACTGTGCCGATCTCTTGGCCTGGATCAAACGTGCCCTGGCCGAGTAGCCGCCACGAGACGAGCATGCCTGAGGAACGTCCCTTGTCGATTGGTCAGTGCGCTTCGCTCGCCTGCCTCCTCGAGGCGACGGCGCCGAAGCCGGGCAACGTCCACCGTGGGGCCGACTTCGCCGATGTGACGTTCGCCCATTTCGCGACGAGCGCAGTGGTGCTGGGGCCGCCGCTCGAGCAAGCCGCGTGCGGAGCGCCGATCGGCGCGTGCATCCTCCAGGCAGTGGAAACAATCGCAACACACGTCGCTTCGAACACCTATCTAGGCACGCTCCTGTTGCTCGCGCCGTTGGCCGCGGCAGCGGGGCGCGGCAGCGTTCGCGAACAGATCGGCGGAGTGCTTGCCGCTCTTTCGGCCGACGACGCCGAATGCGTTTATTCCGCGATCCGCCGCGCGCAGCCTGGCGGCCTCGGCCGCGTCGACGAGCACGACGTGAGCGACGCGCCGCCGCCGAGCTTGCTCACGGCAATGGCCGCCGCCGCCGAGCGCGATCTGGTTGCTCGTCAATACGTGACGGATTTCGCCCTCGTGCTCGACGAAGCCACGCCCTCTCTCGTCGCCGAACTCAACAAGGGCCGCACGCTGATCGAGGCGATCGTGCGCTTGCACTTGCGGCTCATGGCCAAACATCCGGATAGCCTGATTGCCCGCAAGTGCGGGCAGGCCCTAGCCGAGCAGTCGGCCGCCTGGGCGCAAGCCGTGCTCGAGACGAGCGGCGAAGAGGCGGTCTACTACGGCGCGCTCGCCGATTTCGATTTCTGGCTCCGCTCCGACGGCAACCGCCGCAACCCGGGCACAACGGCCGACCTGGTGGCGGCCGCCCTGTTCGTGGCGCTCGTCGAGGGGCGCGTGCCAGCGCCCTGGCCTCTGTAGGGTCCGCTCCGCGGACCAAGCCATGCCGCGCGCTATTCGAGCACGGTCGAGTCGTTGGCGAAGTCGATGTAGGCGTCGTGCGTGTAGAAGTGGCGGGCGATCTGCTGCGAGAGCACCTCGACGAACTGCTTGCGGAACGCCGGCTCGGTCTTCTCCATGGAGGAGATCGGCGTCGTCGGGAAGCGCGTCGAGGGCAAATCCTTTTTCCAGGGCGAGTCGCCGGTGGCAACCTCGTAGACCTCCACGTGGATGTCGGCCTTGCCCTGCATCAGGGTCGTTCCTTCGCGAAGGCTGAACTGGTGCAAGTCGATGCCCACCACGTAGTCGGCGTCGAGCGCCTTGCCGAGTTCGGCGTACTCTTCCCAGGAGTTCTCGTCGGTCCACTCGGCGATCTTGCGCTGGTCGACCATCGTCACCTTCCGCACATTTTCGCCGATCAACTGGCTCACGCGCCGCGAGATTTCGCGGGCAGCGCCGGCGCTCGAGTATTGCAGCGTGTCCTTGGGACGGCAGACTACGGCCACGGTTTTGTCCTTGAGGCCGTTGTATTCGGCGCTCACGTCTTGGCCCTTCATGACGATGAGGGCGCCCTGGATCAGCGTGCAGCCGTGCAGCGGGGCCAGGCTCACGGTGAACAGAAGAGTCCAAGCTGCCCAACGTCGTGCGCGAGCGGCGCCGTCCATGGCACACATCCTTGCAATGGTTCGTGGTTCGCGTCTGTTGCCCGCGGTCGATGCAGCGAGCGACTCAATTCCATCCGCCGGTCAGCCTGCGGACCCAATCGATCAACACCACGGCGGTCAGCAGCCCTGCGGCCGCCAGCAACCACTGCGGCCGCGGTCGCCCGCCCCACCAAATTCCCTTTGCCGCCGATACTCCTACCCACACGACCACCAGGGGCGCCGCCGCGGCCAGCAGCGCGCCCGCTGCGTTCGCTTGCAGCGCCGCGAGCGGTCGTCCGTGCAGCGCATTGGCCCAGGCCGTCGTCATGCCGCAGGAAGGGCAAGGCCGCCCAACCATGCGGAAGAACGTGCAGGCCGGAAACCCCAGTTGTTCGTGCGTTCCGTAGCCGCGCCCGTCGGGCTCGAGCCCAACGGCCGCAGCCAGCGCCAAGCTCAAGGCCGTGGCAAGCGCCGCGAGCCCCGCTCGCTCCCACAGGTTCAGCGCGTTCGAATTCGGTGGGACTTCGTTCACGGAACCTATGGGGCGGGGGAGGATAGATAGCCGCCGACCGCGCGGCAAGGTCAGTTCGCGGGGGACAGAATGGCGATTCGCACCTCTGATTGAGCTCCGGAGGGGCGCACCGATGTTAGCCAGGGGCGGAAGCCCCTGGGAATAGGTGCGTGATCGCAGAAGAGCCCCGAAGCGGCCGCTGACCAGCTCGCGAAAACACGGTCGTCCACGGCTCCGTCAAAAAAACCGTGCAGCCGACTCTTGACGCCTGCCGACCAGTACTATAAAACCAAATCTAATAAACCAAATGTCGTGCGGCCGCCCTTGGCTTCGCCCGACTTCCGAAGGGATCCCCGAGGAAACCGCCCATGGCCCGCCCTGCCGCCAAGGAGCTTACCGAGCGCGAGCTCGAGATCATGCACGTGTTCTGGAAAAGCGGGGAGCGGACCGTGCAGGAGGTCCGCGACGAGTTGGCCGCCGCCGGCCTCGACCGCGCCTACACCACCGTGGCAACGCTCGTGCGGATCCTCGACGAGAAGGGCTTCCTGGCGAAGACCAACGGCGAGCGCCCGTTCCGCTTCCAACCGGCCCGCTCCTATGAGGAGGTCTCCGGCCGGCTGCTAGGGGACTTGGTGGAAAAGGTCTTCGGCGGCTCCTCCGAGCTACTGCTCGTGAGGCTGATGGAGCAGCAAACGTTGTCTGACAAGGAGCGGGCGCTGCTCGAGTCGATTCTGGCCGACGCCCAACCCGAAGCCACGGCCGGCAAGACCCCCAAGTCGAAGCCGCAAGCCCACCGGGAGCCGCGCTCATGACCAGCCTGACCTTCGTTCTGCTCTGGTGCGCCCTGCAAGTCACGCTGCTGTCGCTGCTCACGGCGCTCGTCTACCTCGCCGTCGGCCGGCGTGCCCCGGCGGTAGGCTCCGCCGTACTCCTGGCCGGCTCGGCCGGAGTGCTGCTGACCACGGCGCTGGCGGTCAGCCCCTGGCCGCGGTGGTACACGGTCGATTGGTCTGCGCAGCCAGCCCCACAGGCGGCGACGGAAGTCGCCGCGGCCGCGCCGCGGCAGCCGGCAGCCGAGGTTGGCGCCGCCACCGTGCCGGCCACGACGACGCCTCGGCAGGCCTTCACCCCAGAGGATGCGTCGCTGTGGACCGCCCTCGCCAACACGCTGCGCACCGGCTTCCGCCCCGCCCCCCTGGATGCCCCGCGGGCCACGCCGTGGCCGGCAATCGTGCTCGGGTTGGGCGCGCTGCTCTGCGTCGGGCGGTTGTTCGTCGGTCTGTGGGCGGTGCGTCGCTATCGCCGCGAAAGCCAGCCGATCGTCGATGCGGAGCTGTTCGACGAGCTCGTCGTGCTGCAGGCCGAAATGAGCTGCCCCCGGCCGATCGAGCCGCGCGAGTCGGGGCTCGTGTCGTCGCCGGCGGTCGTCGGCTGGCGGAAGCCGCTGCTCTTGCTGCCGCTCGACTGGCGGACCTGGAGCGACGGCGAGCGGCGGGCCGTGCTCGCGCATGAGCTCGCACACGTTTGCCGCGGCGACTATCCGGCTTGGCTCTTCTCGCAGTTGGGCTTGGCGTTGCACTTCTACCACCCGCTGGTGCACTGGCTGGTGCGCCGGCTGCGGCTCGAGCAGGAACTGGCCGCCGACGAATGGGGCGCACAGGTCGCAGGCAGCCGCACCGCCTACTTGCGGGCACTCGCCCAACTGGCGCTGCGGCGCGACACTCAACCGGTCGTCTGGGCCGCTCGGCCCTTTTTTCCCCGTCGGGACACTTTCTTGAGGAGGATCGAGATGTTGCGTCATCAACAGAATCAGCCCTGGCGGGCGACCCCCTGGCGCACGCGGCTGGCAGCCGTGAGCGCCGTGGTCTGCGCGGCGCTGCTGGTGGCCGGACTGCGCGGACCCGAGAGCAACTCCGCCCTGGCCCAGGCAGGCGCTGGCGGGGCAGCGGCGGGGCAAGCGAGCGCCGAGAAGTTCAGCCTGAAGTTCGTGCCGGCCGAGGCGCTGGCGGTGCTGGCGGTTCGTCCGGCGGAGTTGCTGGCGGAGCCGGGCATTGGGGAGTTCGTGAAGAAGTTCGACTGGACGGCCCAGGTCGAACGCGAGACCGGCATGAAGTTGAGCGAGCTCGAAGAGGTGATGTTCGTCCTGCCCACGGTGCAGGGGAACATCCATCAGACGGAGCCGCTGTTGATCTTCCGTGGCGCGGGGGTCTCGGGCATCGCCGACCTGATGAGCAAGAAGGCCAGCGTGGAGACTCGGCAGTTCGGCGGAACCAGCTACCAGTTCGCGGCCGACGTGCATCCCGGCGCGGCGTTCAAGGCGAGCGACAATCTGCTGATCGTCGGCAGCGAGCCGCAGATTCGCCTGGCGATCACCACGGCTCAGGGCGGCTTCGACGGCCTACCAGGCCCGTCGTGGGCCGAGGAGTGGAAGGCGCAGCCGGCCGGGCAGGCCCGCTTCGCGGTGAACCTCGACGGGATCAAGGCCGCCACGGGCTTCGATCCAGTCGCCATGATCCAGCAGCACCGCACCCCGGGCGACGCGGGATCGGTGATTGCCGCGGTCGGGCCGCTGCTCACGAACACGCAGTCGCTCGTCGGCAGCGCGCATGTCAACGGAGGGATGCAAATCTCGGCGGTGGCGGTGACCGGTTCCAACGACGCGGCGACGAGCGTGGCCGAGACCGCCGGAGCGCTCAAAGTCCTGCTCAAGAACCTGACTACCCAGTTCCGGCAGACGTTGCTTCGTCAGCCCGACGCCCCCGAGGGCGTGCCGCAGC
Organism: Pirellulales bacterium; assembly: GCA_046349955.1. Lineage (GTDB taxonomy): Bacteria > Planctomycetota > Planctomycetia > Pirellulales > JBGAPH01 > JBGAPH01. Next base: position 47,273 of record JAXMBI010000012.1, read on the forward strand.
TCCTGGCCCTGGCCGAGGACCTGCTCACCAAGACCGAGATCAAGGCCGACGACAAGCTCGTGCGGATCTCGACCACCAGCCGCTACAACGGCGCCGTGGCCGCGGCCATCTTCATGCCGGCGGTGGCGCAAGCCCGCCAGTCGGCGAGCCGCACGCAGGCCATGAACAACCTGAAGCAGCTGGGCCTGGCGATGCACATCTTCGCCGACGTCAATCAAAAGCTGCCCTCGGCGGTCATGGTTGGCCCCGACGGCAAAACGCCCCACAGTTGGCGCGTGGCCATCTTGCCGTACATCGAGCAGCAAGCCCTGTACCAGCAGTACAAGTTCGATGAGCCTTGGGACAGCGAGGCCAACCGCCGCGTGCTCGCGCAGATGCCGGCCGTCTTCCGCAACCCGGGGGACGACGCGAAGAGCACCAACACGGCCTACTTCGTGCTCACCGGCGCCGGTCCCATGTTCGGCGACAACAAGGCGCCGACCTTCGCCGACATCACCGACGGCACGTCGAACACGCTCATGATCGTGGAAGCCAAGCGCGAGGTCCCCTGGACCAAGCCGGAGGACATCGAGTACGACGCCAAGCAGCCGCTGCCCAAGCTGGGCGGCTTTTTCCCCGGCGGCTTCAACGCCGGCTTCGGCGACGGCTCGGTGCGGTTCATTCTGGACAAAGTCGACGAGCAGTCGCTGCGGGCCTTGATCACCCGGGCCGGGGGCGAAGTGATCGGCGAACCTGGCACGACTCCGCCAACCCTTCAGCGGCGGTAGGCCGCTTCTAAAAGCAAGGAACCGAGAAGAGGCCGGCCGGCGGAGGAACCCCTCCGCCGGCCTTTAACGTAGCCGGCACACTCCGTGTGCCGAATGCTGAAGCGGCGATTGCGAAGTTCGGCGAGTCGAATTCGCCAGGAGACGTTGTCGAAGCCCCTGCATTCGGCACACGGAGTGTGCCGGCTACGTAGGCCAGTCGCTTTCCTTTCGCGAGAGCAATATGAACACGCGTCACGATTCGGCTGCTGCAACCTCGACCTCCGCGCTCCCGGCCGGCTTGCTCGTAGGCGTGCTCGTAGCCATTCTCTTTCTCAGCCTGTTCGCGCTCGAGATCAGCCACGGCTACTTCCGCGAGAACGGCCAGGTGGCCAAGAGCCTGTTCTTCTTCCCACCCACCGTGCTGTTGATCTGGGGCATGCTCAAGCGCCGGCGCTGGGCCCTGCTGGCCGCACGCTGCGCCGCGCTCTTGGGCAGCGGTTGGTTCTATCTCTGGGCCGTGATCGCCGTCGTCGGGCAATACCAGGACGAGCACGGTCCGGTTTGGATCTGGCTCATGGGCGTGAGCGCGATCCTCGGCAGCGTGTTGCTGGCCGCCTTCTTCGGCCTGGGCCGAGCGACGGTCGCCAAGCACTACGGCCTGGTGTGCCCGCTGTGCGGCCAGCGCATAAGCGGCCTCAAAGCCTACTTTGCGAGGCAACCGCGCTGCAGGGCATGCGCGAAGGGAGAAGAGACCTGAGCCACGAAGACGGCCGGCCCTTCTCCTCTGCCTACTGCACGAGCACCGGCAGCGACCGCACGCGAGGGCGGCGGACGCGGCGCGTCGGTTCGACCGCCAGCAGGCCGTTGACCAGGGCCGCCAGGACTTCCGGCGAACAGGGTTTCCGCAGGCTGTAGACGCCGCCGGCGGGACCGCGGCGGCAGATCACGTCGGCCGTTTGGCTCTCTGACAGGTAGATGACGGGGACCGACGGCGCCTCGAGCGCCACGCAAATCTCGCAGCCCCGCCGCTTGCCCACCCAGGTCGCGGCCACGATCAAGCCCGGCGCCCGGGCCAGCACGGCCGCGCGGGCAGCCGCCTCGTCGCCGGCCCAGCCGCAGACCAAGCCCGCCGACCGCAAGCCGGCAGTCAACTCGTCGGCAAGTGCCCGATCCTGTTCGAGCAGGAGCACGAAGTGCGCGTCACGACGCCGAAACGAGCGAGTGGCCATCCGCGTCCAGGGTGTCAGAGTTTGTGCAGCCCGTAGAGTCTATCGACGGATCGCCTGCACGAACGTGAACGTGCGGATGCGGAAGTTTGGATAAACCGCGGCGGGCCGGTGATGACGGTTGTGCGGCCGCAAACCGACCAACCTCCTGGCTAACCTCTTGGCGCCCCTTCGGGACCCGATTCTTCGGCCGACTCCTGCTTTGGCCCGGCCAGCAGCGAGGCGACGATCGAAATCCCCAACAGCGACACGATCACCGCCAGCGACGCCCAGGGGGGAATCAGGTGATGCCCTGGCTCGTGCGGTACGAAGAACTCGACCAGCATCTTGATGCCCACAAACGCCAGCACCGCGCTCAACCCGTAGTTGAGGTAGCGGAACATGCCCATGACGCCGGCCAGCAGGAAATAGAGCGCCCGCAAGCCGAGGATGGCGAACACGTTCGACGTGAACACGATGAAGCGGAAATAATCGGCCTGCTTGTTCACCACGCCGAAGATCGCCGGCACGCTGTCGACCGCGAACAGCACGTCGGTGCTCTCGATCACCAAGAGCACCAAGAACAGCGGGGTCATTGCCCGGCGGCCGTCTTCGATCACGAAGAACTTGTCGCCGTGGTCCCCCTTGGCCACCGGAAAAAACTTGCGGGCAACCCGCATCAGGATGTTGTTGTCGGGGTGGACTTCGTTGTCGCCGCTGAAGGCCAGCTTGAAGGCCGTGTAGATCAGGAAGGCGCCGAAGATGACCATGATCCAGTTGAACCGCTGGATCAACTCGGCCCCCACGATGATGAACGTCAGCCGCATCGCCACGGCGCCCAGGATGCCCCAGAACAGCACCCGGTATTGGTACTGGAGCGGCACTCGGAAGAAGCCGAAGATGACCGCGAAGACGAACACGTTGTCCATCGACAGCGACCACTCGACCAGATAGCCGGTGAGAAACTCGCTGGCCGCCGAGTGCCCCAGCCACCACCAGATGAGGCCGCAGAACGAAAGGGCCAGGGCGCTCCACATGATCGTCCAGCCGGCCGACTCCCGGAGCGTCGGCTCGTGGGCATGCCGGTGGAGGACGAACAGGTCGAGGACGAGCATCGCCGTGACAAACGCGGCGAAAGCAGCCCAGTGCCAAGGCAGGATCAGATCGTTCAAGCGTCGCTAGCCCGGGGTGGGAGTAGGGGTAGGGCGGCTGCCCGAACGGGTCATCATAGGAGGCGGCCGCGCTGCCGGCAACCGAAGCCGGCGCAGGGGCTTAGGGTGAATGTCCGCCGTCCGCGTCTTGGTTCGCAAGTAGGGTCCGCTGTGCGGACCAGAGGTTGAGCCTCGGCCCCAGTGCAGCCGGTTGTTTCGGTTTGCCTGCTCATGGTTCAATGGAAATCATGCATCGCTCGCAGGAGGAATCTGAAGTCGCTCGGCCGCCCGCCGGGGGGCGGCCGCGCGTGGCCGTCGTCGGGGCTGGCATCTCGGGGCTGGCCGCAGCGCATCGCCTCAGAGAACTTCGGCCCGACTGCGAACTCACCGTCTTCGAGGCGGCCGACCGCCCCGGCGGTCTCCTGCAAACCGTTCGCCGCGACGGCTGTTTGCTCGAGTTGAGCGCCGACAATTTCCTCACCAGCCTGCCGGCGGCCACGAAGCTGGCCCGGCGGATCGGCTGTGGCGACGACCTGATCGAGACCACGCCCGGCGAGCGGCGGGCCTATGTGGTGTCTCGGGGGCAACTGCAGCCCGTGCCGGCCGGCTTCTCGCTCCTCTCGCCGAGCTTGCTCTGGCCGGTTCTCACCACTCCCACGCTGAGCCTTCGCGGCAAGCTGCGGCTGGCGGCCGAGCGGTTCGTGCGGCCGCGGCAGGAGACGACCGACGAAAGCCTGGCGCAGTTCGCCCGCCGCCGACTGGGGGCCGAGGCCTACGAGCGCTTGGTGCAGCCCCTCGTGGGGGGCATCTATACGGCCGACCCCGAGCGGCTCAGCCTGCTGGCCACGCTGCCGCGATTCGCGCAGATGGAGCGACAGTACGGCAGCCTGACCCGAGCGGCCCTCCGCGGCGGCGCCGGCGACGCGAATGCGGATCGCGCGACGAGCGGAGCGAGATACTCGCTGTTCGTCGCGCCGCGAGAAGGAATGGAGAGCCTGGTCGCAGCGCTGGCCGCGCGGCTGCCGACAGGCGCCTTGCGCTTGCGCACGCCCGTCGAGCGTTTGGAGCGCTTGCCCTCCGGCGCGTGGCGGCTGACAGCCGCCGGCGTAACGGCTGATTTCGACGCCGTGGTGCTGGCCGCGCCGGCGCCCAAGGCAGCAACCTTGCTGCGCACGATCGACGCAGCGCTGAGCGCCGACCTGGGCGGCATAGCCCATGCCAGCAGCGCCGTCGTGGCGCTGGCCTACGACCGTAGCGACCTTGGCTGGCCGCTGCATGGCTTTGGCTTCGTCGTACCGGCGTGCGAGCGGCGGCGGATCCTGGCCGGCAGCTTCGCCAGCGAAAAGTTCCCCGGCCGCGCCCCGCCGGGGCAGGTGCTCGTGCGGGCGTTTCTCGGCGGCGAACTGCAGCCGGAGTTGCTCGAGCAGCCCGACGAAGCGCTCGCCTGCGCTGCGGAGGAAGAACTGGCCGAGCTGCTGAAGATCGGCGCGCCCCCCAAGTGGCGTCAGGTGATCCGCTGGCCGCAGGCGATGCCGCTCTATCACCTGGGGCATCTCGATCGGATCGCGCGCATCGAACAAGCGCTCGAGCGCAGCCCAGGGCTGGCGCTGGCCGGCAACGCCTACCACGGCGTGGGCGTGCCGCAGTGCGTCGCGAGCGGCGAAGCCGCGGCTGAACGCGTGGTGCAGCACTTGGAAGCCGCTTCAAAGCCGCTCGGCTGAAAGCTACTCCGGCGGCGACACCTGCATCACCTTGAGCAGGAAGCTCAAGCGGTCGGTCGCCTCGTCAATGAGCTTCGAGGTCGGCGTGCCAGCCCCGTGGCCGGCCTTGGTCTCGATGCGCGCGAGTGTCGGCGCGCCGCCGCTCTGGGCCTGCTGCAAGGCGGCGGTGAACTTGAAGCTGTGCCCCGGCACCACGCGGTCATCGTGGTCGGCCGTCTCCACCATCGTGGCCGGGTACTGCGTGCCCGGCTTCAGGTTGTGCAGCGGCGAATAGGCCGCCAGCCACTTGAAGGCTTCCGGGTCGTCGGCCGAGCCGAATTCCGGCACCCAGGCCCAGCCGATCGTGAACTTCTGGAACCGCAGCATGTCCATCACGCCTACGCCGGGGAGCGCCGCGGCGAACAGCTCGGGCCGCTGAGTCATGCAGGCGCCCACCAGCAGGCCGCCGTTGCTGCGTCCCATAATTGCCAGCCGCTCCGGCGAGGTGATCTTCTCGGAGATCAAAAACTCGGCCGCGGCGATGAAGTCGTCGAAGACATTCTGCTTCTTGCCGCGCCGGCCCGCCTCGTGCCATGCCCGGCCATACTCGCCGCCGCCGCGGAGATTCGGCACGGCATAGACGCCGCCCAGCTCCAGCCACACCGCGTTGCTCACGGAGAAGCTGGGGGTGATCGCAATGTCGAACCCGCCGTAGCCGTAGAGGATCGTAGGGTTCTGGCCGTTCCGCTCGAGTCCCTTCTTGGCCGTGATGAACATCGGCACCTTCGTGCCGTCCTTGCTCGTGTAGAAAACCTGCTTGGTCTCGTACTTGGCCGAGTCGAAGTCGACCTGGGGCGCGCGGAACACGCTCGGCTGCTTCGCGGCGAAGTCGTAGCGATAGATCGTGGTCGGCGTGGTGAAGCTCGTATAGGCATAGAAGGTCTGCTTATCGGGGCGGCGGCCGGAGAAGCCGTCGACCGTGCCAATGCCTGGCAGCGGCAGCTCGCGCTCGAGCTGGCCGCTGAGCTCGAACAGCTTGACCTGCGAGTAAGCGTCCCGCAGGTAGTTGACGATGAACCGCTCGCCCACCAGCGTGGCGGCGGAGATCGTTTCGGCGGCCTCCGGCACCACTTCCTTCCAGGCGTCGCGCTCGGGCTTGCGGGTGTCGACGGCCACGATGCGGCCCCGCGGCGCCTGCCAATCAGTGTGCACCCAGAAGACCGGGCCTTCGTTGCCGAGGAAGTTGTATTGCGCGTCGAAGCCGGTGATCAGCTCGACCACCTTGGCGTCGGGCTGCTCGAGGTTCAAGTAGAAGAGCTGATCCTTGGGCTCGGCGCCGCGGCGCACGCTGATGATCAGGTACCGGCCATCCTCGGTCACGTAGCCGCCAAAGCCCCATTCCTTTTCGTCGCGGCGCTCGTAGATCAGTTTGTCTTCCGACTGTGGCTGGCCCAGCTTGTGGTAGTAGAGCTTCTGAAAGTAGTTGGCCTCGAGCAGGCTTTGGCCCGGCTTCGGCTCGTCGTAGCGGCTATAGAAGAACCCCTTGCCATCAGGCGTCCAGGAAACGCCGGAGAACTTGACCCACTGCAGGTGGTCGCTCAGGTCTTGGCCGGTTTCGACGTCGCGGACCTTCCACTCGCGCCAGTCGCTGCCGGCGTTGGCCAGGCCGTAGGCCAACAGCTTGCCGTCGTCGCTGGGCTCCCAGCCGGCCAGGGCCACGGTGCCATCGGACGAGAGCGTGTTGGGGTCGAGCAGCACGCGGGGCTCGCCCTCAAGCGACGACTGCACGTAGAGCACGCTCTGGTTTTGCAGCCCGTCGTTGCGGGTGATGAAATACTTCCCGCCGCGGGCAAGGGGAACGCCAAAGCGCTCGAAGTCCCAAAGCTTCGTCAGCCGCTGCCGCAGCCACTCGCGCCCCGGCGCGTTAGCCAGGTATCCTTCGGTGAGCTGATTCTGGGCTTCGATCCAAGCCCGCGTTTCGGGGCTGTCGGTGTCTTCGAGCCAGCGAAATGGATCGCGGACGATCGCGCCGTGGTAGTCGTCTGCCTGATCGCTCTGGCGGGCCGGGGGATAGCGCAAGGGGGACTCCTGGGCGCGGACGAGGCTGGAGAGGCCACCCAGCGCGAGCAACAGGAGGGCCAGCACCAGGGGAGAACGGGTTGGCAGGCGGAACATCCAGGGCTCCTCGACGAGGGAGAGGGCGGCGAGCAATTGCTTCTAAAGGTTAGCCCGCTGGCAAGCCGGGTCAACGGCCGGCAGACCGCGCTGCAGAATCGACGCAGCCCGGAAGGACAGGCATGCCAAAGCCGACGATAGGGGGAAGCGCTGCGCAGGCCGAGCCGATGCAGCCCGGGAGGGGCGACCGAAAGTAGCGCAGCGCAGCCCCAGGTTGCGCGGGCGATCTGGCTTGTTGAAGCCCCGGCGGGGCGACAGAACCAGTCCCTCACACCGACGCGCGAGCGCTCTACTCTTGAGGGGCAACCACTGACCCCGCCAGCCTCCGCCCCTTCGCTCGCTCAAAGCATTTCGCCCCCCAGCCGCCGGCCGCTGCGCACGCCACGACAGCGCCGCCCCAGAGGAAGCGAAATGTGTCGCCTGCAATCTCCAGCTGGCAGGTTAGGCAGCCGCTGCGCTCCCCCGGCGGAGTCAGCCAATCGTCGAGTCGCACCAGGAGCCAGGTTCCCCGCTCGCTGCCGATCCAACCCAGCAAGAGTGCAGCCCAGCCCGCCAGGGCAAACCCACTCCAGAACGGGGCACTTCGTCCGACCTTGAAGAGCGCGGCGATCAGCAGCCCCACCACAACCACCGAAACGAGCGTCGACGAAAGCGAAGCCCACCGCCCGCGGCGATCGATAGCCAACCCACTCACGGCCGCGGCGGTCAGCAACCATTTGCCAGAGAGCGGAGAGGTTCATCGGTTGGTTCCGCGGCCGTGTGAAGCTCTAAGGATTGCTCTCCCGTATTACGTGTGCGGCGGCACCAAGGGCGGCCGAAAAACTGCATTGCCCGGTGCCCCCTAACTCGGCCACCGCTTTACAGCGTCGGCATGCCGAGCCGGATGCAGCCCCGGAGGGGCGACCGAAAATAGCCCAGGGCCAGCGCAGCGCAGCCCTGGGTTGCGCGGACGATCTGGCCTGTTTGAAGCCCCGGAGGGGCGATAGAACGCCCTTTCCCAAGCCGGCGCCTCAACGCCGCTCCCACACGGCGAACTTCGGCGCCTGGGGGGAGGGGTTCATTTGCATGAAGCCGGTGGGCCGCTCGCGGAACCGCTCGGCCAGCAGCTGGCGGACCTCGGGAGAGACCCTGCCGCTGACGCCGAGATGCGAAACCTTCATCGCCGGCCCGAGCGCCTGAGCGGAACGCGGCGAGAGCCGCTCGCCGCGGAGGTAGAGCCAGTACTCCCCCGACTTCAAATCGTGAAACGACCACCCCGCGCCGTCGGCGCGCAGCGCCGCCTCAGCCTCGGCAAACAACCGCTCCTGCCGCCGCTTGCCAAAGTAGGCGTCGCCGACAATCGCCGCGGCGACGCAGGCCAGGGAGCAGGCGACGAGGAGGGCGCGGAGGGTGAAGCGCGGGGTCATGGCGCTTTCTTATGTCGCCCCGCTGGGGCTCTTTGGTCGTGTGGGGCGCCTTACCAGGGCTGCGCTTCGCTGGCCCTGGGCTAACCTCTGGCGCCCCTATCGGGGCTGATACACGAGGTTCGGAGCAGACCGAGCGGATTGGAGTAGAGAGGACTGCACGAAACCGCTCGTTGGGGCGTCCTTCCCCTAAGCCGTCCGATCCAGCGCGCTCGCCTGATTCAGCTTATTGTACAGCGTCTTCAGGCTGATCCCCAGTTCCTCCGCCGCGCGCGGTTTGTTCCCCGCGTGGCGCTCCAGGGCTTGGTGGATCGCCTGCATTTCGATCTCGCGCAGGCTCAGGGGGCCCACTGCCCGCAGCGCTTGCGGGGGGCGGGTGCGGCGGCCGTCGAGTTTGTCGGGCAGGTGTTCTGCCGCCATCGGCAGCCGTTCGCAGAGGATCGTCGCGTGCTCGATCGCGTTGGCCAGCTCGCGCACGTTGCCGGGCCACGAGTAGGCCTTGAGCGCCTCGAGCGCCTCAGGCGTGAACACCTCGTCGCCGGGACGCAAGCCTTGGCGGAAACGCCCCGCCAAGTGCCGCGCGAGCTCTGGCACGTCTTCGATCCGCTCCCGCAAGCTAGGGAGCGCGATCTCGAAGGTGTTGACGCGGAACATGAGATCTTCGCGGAAGTCGCCGGTCTCGACCATTTCGTCGAGGCGGCGGTGCGTGGCGCAGATCACCCGCACGTCGATGGAAATCGACTGGTTCTCCCCCACGCGGCGGATTTCGCGGCTCTCGAGCGCCCGCAGGAGCTTGGCCTGCATCGCCTTGGGCAACTCGCCGATCTCGTCGAGGAACAGCGAGCCGCCGCTGGCCACTTCGAACAGCCCCACGCGGTGCTCGTCGGCCCCGGTGAAGGCGCCCTTGCGATGGCCGAAGAGCTCGCTCTCGATCAGGCTTTCGGGCAAGGCCCCGCAGTTGATCGCCACAAAGGGATGCTCGCGGCGCAGGCTTTGGTCGTGCAGCGCGCGGGCTACCAACTCCTTGCCGGTGCCAGTCTCCCCGAGGATCAGCACCGTGCTGTTCGTGGGCGCCACCTTGGCGATGAGCTGCCGCACGCGGTGCATCGGCCCCGAATCGCCTACGAGCTGCGACTTGCCTTCCAGGCGTTCGAGCTGCCGCTTGGCGGCGCGGTATTTGTTCGTCAGCTCGCGCTTGTCGGCCACGCGGTTGAGCAGAGCCTGTAGCTCGGTGAGCTTGCAGGGCTTGGTGAGATAGTCGAAGGCCCCATGGCGAAGCGCGGCCACGGCTGTTTCGAGCGAGGACTTGCCGGTGAGCACCACGGCATCGGCTTCGGGCGCGAGCTCCTTCGCCCGCGCAATGACCTCGATGCCCGAAAGGCCCGGCATGTCGAGATCGACGAGCAGGCAGTCGTAGCTATTGCGTTCGAGCGCGGCGACGGCGGTGACGCCGTCGGGGCAGACGGTCACTTCGTGCCCGAGGCGCGGCAACTCCAGGCTCATCAGCTCTTGCAGCGAGCGTTCGTCGTCGGCGAAGAGCAGCTTGAGTTTTTTAGGCGGCTTGGTGGCGATGGCCGGTCTCCTTCTGTCGGACCGCGAGCGGCAAGCCCACGCGGAATTGCGATCCGCGGCCTGGGCCTTCACTCGTGGCTTCGATGTAGCCCCCGTGATCGGCGACGATGCGATACGAGATGGACAGGCCCAGGCCCGTGCCTTGGCCCGAGCGGCGGCGGGTGAAGAACGGCTCGAAGAGGTGCTCGCGCACCTCGTCGGTCATGCCGCAGCCGTTGTCGGTGAACACGAGCTCGGCCATGCCGCGGCGGGCACGGACTTCGATGTTCACTTGCCCGCCGGGCTCGACGCTGTCGAGCCCGTTGGTGATGAGATTCAGCACGACCTGCTTGATCTGCGGCGCGCTGACCGGAGCGACGACGGGCGGCCCGTCGAGCAGGGCCACCTGGCGATCGTGGTACTTATCGAGATGCTTGATCACGCTGGTGACGCTTTGCACCAGCTCGCGAAGCTCGGTCGGCTCGCGCTGCGGGCTGCCTGCCCGCGAGAAGTCGAGCAGCTTGCCGGTGATCTCTTTGCAGCGAAAAGCCTCGGTCTGGATCATCTGCAAGTACTGCCGCACGACGCCCTGCTGCGGACTGTCGGCGGGCAACTCATCGGCCAACCGCCCTTCGAGCGATTCGGCGCAGAGGGCGATGGAGGCCAGCGGGTTGTTAATCTCGTGGGCCACGCCGGCCGCGAGAAAGCCGACGCTGGCGAGCTGCTCGCTGCGGACGATCTGGCGCGTTTGCTCCTGCACCTGATCGTCGAGGTTGCCGCGGATCTCCTGAAAGCGGGCCGTCATGTCGTTGAGGGCTTCGGCGAGCTCGGCCATTTCGTCGCGGCTGTCGAGGCGGATGCGGTAGTCGAAGTCGCCGGCCGCAACGCGCCGCGAGCCCTTCACCAGGAGCCGTAGCGGGCGGAAGACCCAGGTGTAGAAGAGCCGCACGAAGACGGCGAGGAACAGGGCCGTGGCCAGCGTGGTGAACCAGGTGAGCACGATCAGCGTGCGATACTTGAGCCGCACCCCGCCGGCCAGGTCGTGGATGCGCTCGTGCAAGTGGCTGGGGAGCTCGGCGGTCAGCTCGTGCAGTTCGGTGAGAGCGCTGCCGAGAGGATCGCCTGTTTCGTCGTCGAACTGCCACTGCCCCGCGGGCTCGAGGCGCTCGATTTCGGCGAGCAAGCTTTCGATCTGCTCGACGTCGGCCCACTCGCGGCCGCGGTCGTTGATCTGCGAGCGATGCCGCATCTCGGCGCCGAGCTGAAGGCGATAGCGGGCGAGCGCCTGACGAAAGTCGCGCAGGCCTTCGCGAAACTCGCGCTCGAGCTTCTTGGGGTCGGCGGCCGCAGGGGTCAGGGCGGCCTCGAGCTCGGAGTCGACCATGGCCGCCAGCGCGCGGCGTTTGCTGAGGTTGAGCCGCAACTCGCCGGCCTCGCGCCCCAACTCGGCAGCCGGCCGCAACTCGGCCGCGCGATCGCTGAGGCTCTTGACGAGCGCGCGGTAGTTGTAAAGCCCGACGATGCCGCTGGCCGATAGACTGCCCACGATCACGAGCAATAGCCCGAGACCGATGAGCAGCTTATCGCGAATAGGCCAGCGCGAGAGCACAGGCGACCTCCTTGTCGCGTGCCCGGCGTGACGCCCTGGGCAGGGCCCAGAGGATCCGGGGAAATCCAAGGTGCAACGTTGGGTTTATCGAACGCGGAGTGCGAGCGCCGACTGAGAGCTCGCGCGTGCGCCTGCCTCTTCCGCGCTTTCCGGGCCGCCATGCCCTGAGAGCGAAATTGGGCCGCGAAGTGTAGCGGGGGATCGCGCGGCGCGGAAGGGGAAGATATTCGGCACTCCGCATTCGTAGCCGGCACACTCCGTGTGCCGAATGCTGGGGCGGGTTAGGCCGTCTGGGCTCGTTTGGAGCGTTTCGACGTTTGCGGCGAATCGCGCCAAATAGAACGAGCGCCGCTTCAGCATTCGGCACACGGAGTGTGCCGGCTACGCGCGGTGCTAGCACGATGGGCCGCGGCAAGCGGCCCGGTTTCAGCATGCCCCGCTCGGCAGCAAGCGCCCTGGACTTTAATCATTCTTTAAAGTACGGTTCCGCCCCTTATCGGCAGTCGCTTCGCGCACTTTTCGTTCGTCGGCACTGGGAGTTGATGCATGGCCTCGGGGACTGCGGCCCGCGGCAACCTGTTGTCCGTCTTGGCCAAGCGCCAGGACCTGATCTTGCCGCTGGCGATGATCGCCAGCGTGCTCGTGATCATGGTCCCGCTGCCGGCCGAGCTGCTCGACGTGCTGCTGGCAGGCAACATCTGCGTGGCCATCCTCGTGCTGCTGACCACGATTTACGTGCGCACGCCGCTCGAGTTCAGCATTTTCCCCTCGCTGTTGCTTACGACGACGCTTGCTCGCCTGGTGCTCAACGTGGCCACCACGCGGCGGATCCTGACCCACGCGGAAACCGACGGCCTCGACGCGGCCGGCGGCGTGGTCCGCGCGTTCGGCGAGTTCGTGGCCGGCGACAACGTGGTCGTCGGCGTCATCATCTTCGTGATCATCATCCTGATTCAGTTCTTGGTGATCACCAAAGGCGCCACGCGCATCAGCGAAGTGGCCGCCCGCTTCGCCTTGGACGGCATGCCGGGGCGCCAGATGGCGATCGACGCCGACCTGAACGCCGGCATCATCGACGAGCGCGAGGCGCAGCGCCGCCGCCAAGAAATTACGCACCAGGCCGACTTCTTCGGCGCCATGGACGGCGCCAGCAAGTTCGTTCGCGGCGACGCCATCGCCGGCATCGCGATCACGGTCGTGAATATCGTCGGCGGCCTGCTCATCGGCATGATCGGCGCCGGCATGGGGCTGTCGGAAGCCGCTTCGCTCTTCACCAAGCTGACGATCGGCGATGGCCTGGTGAGCCAGGTGCCGGCGTTCCTCATCTCGTTGGCCGCCGGCTTGCTCGTCACCCGCAGCACCACCGAGACCAACCTGCCGGTCCAGTTCCTGCAACAATTGTTCTCGCGCCCGCAAGCGCTCTACGTCACCGGCGCGTTCTTGTGCGTGCTGGTCTTCACCAATCTGCCGACGATCCCGCTCTTGACGCTCGGCGCCGGCTGCGGGGGCCTCGCGCTCATGCTCACGCGCCGCACCCGCAACGAACAGGCCGCCAGCGAGGCCAAGGTGAAGGCCGAGGCCACGAAGAAGCCGGAAGAGCGAATCGAAGATTACATGACCGTCGATCCGATGGAGCTCGAGATCGGCGTGGGGCTGATTCGCCTGGCCGACCCCAAACGCGGCGGCGACTTGCTCGAGCGCATTCAGCGCGTGCGCCACAACGTGGCCGCCGAGGTGGGCATCATCATGCCCAAGGTCCGCATTCGCGACAACATGCGGCTCGACCAAACCCGCTACCGCATCAAGATCGCCGACGTGCCGGTGGCCGACGCTCAGGTGCAGCCAGGCATGCTGCTGGCCATGGAGGCGGGCGCCACCAGCGGCAAGGTGCCTGGCATCGCCACGCGCGAGCCGGCCTTCAACACGCCTGCCTTGTGGATTGATCCCGGCGTGCGCGATCAGGCCGAAATGCACGGCTACACCGTGGTCGAGCCGGCCAGCGTGTTGGCCACGCATCTCACCGAGATCGTGCGCAAGCACGCCGACGAAATCCTCACCCGCGACGCCACCCGGCATCTGGTCAACGAGCTCAAACAAACCTCGCCGGCGGTGGTTGAGGAGTTGATCCCTGGCCAAATGAAGCTGGCCGAGGTGCAAACCGTTCTGCAGATGTTGCTCCGCGAGGGCGTGCCCATCCGCCAGCTCAGCGCCATTTTGGAAACGCTGGGGGACTACGCCGGCCGCACCCGCGACCCCGTGTTGCTCACCGAGTACGTGCGGCATCGCCTGGCGCGCACCATCTGCTCACGCTACCGCGATCCGCAGGGCCGCTTGTTCGTCGTCACGCTCGATCCGGCCGTGGAAGACCGGGTGAGGGCAGGCATCGAACACAACGACCGCGGCCTGTTTGTGCGGCTCGCGCCGCAGGCGATCGACGCGCTGTGCCGCGGCATCGCCAAGGAAGTGGAGAAGCTGGTCGTCGCCGGACGCCCAGGCGTGCTGCTTGTCAGCCCGCAAGTGCGTCCCGGCATGAAGCAGATCACCGCGGGGCAACTGCCCCAGTTGGCGGTGCTTAGCTACAACGAAGTCACGCGAGACACGCAGCTCGAGTCGCTGGGAATCGTCAGCGACTCGGCCCCCGGCCGTTAGCCGCCGGAACGTTATCCCTTAGCCAACGCACGAACGAAACTGAACATGGATGTTCGCACGTTTCGCGCCGCCTCGTTGCAGGCCGCCCTGCAACAGGTGCGCAAGGAATTGGGCCCCGAGGCCGCCGTGCTGCACACCCGCGAGGTGGGCCGGAGCGGCGTGTGGGGTTGGATCGCCGGGCGCCGCTTCGAAGTGACGGCCTCGGCCGAGGTACACGTGCCCAGCCGCTTTGCGGCACAGGAGCCGGCGCCCGCGCCGCTCCCCGTGGCAGCCGATGCGGGGCCCGGCAGCGACGAGATTCGCGCCCGCTACCGCGACGACCTCAAGTCGCAGCTCTCCGACTTGCAGTCAATGGTGGCCGACCTCTGCCGCCGCACCGCGCATGCTCCAGGGCACGAACTGCCTGCGGCGCTGTTTCCACTGTTCACCGATTTGATCGAGGCCGACGTTCACGAGGACCTCGCCCGCGAGCTGGTCGAACGCGTCCGCCGCGAGGTGCAGGGGGACGAGCTCAACGATCCGGTGCTGCTCAAGGCGCGGATCGCCCGCCAGATCGAGCAGGAGCTGAGCGTGTCGGGACCGCTGGCGGTTTCGCCGGGGCGCTGCCGTGTGGTGGCGCTCGTCGGGCCGACCGGCGTGGGCAAGACCACGACCATCGCCAAGCTAGCCGCCATCTACCGGCTGCGCGAGAAGCGACGGGTGGGCTTCATCACGGTCGACACCTATCGCATCGCCGCGGTCGAGCAGCTCCGCACCTACGCCGACATCATCGATCTGCCCATGGAGGTGGTGTCGACCCCGCGAGAGATGCGCGAGGCGGCCCGTCGGCTCTCGAACCTCGACCTGGTGCTCATCGACACGGCCGGGCGCAGCCCGCGCGACGAGGTGAAGCTGCAAGAGCTGAAGGCGATGCTCGGCGAGGCCCAGGCCGACGAAGTGCATCTGGTGCTCAGCAGCGTGGCCAGCGCGGCCAGCCTGGCGAGCACCGCCGAGAAGTTCGCCCCTGTCGGCACCACGGCCCTGATCCTCACCAAGCTCGACGAGTCGAGCGGCCTGGGCAACCTGCTGCCGCTCTTGCGGGCGAGCAAGCTGCCGCTCAGCTATTTGACCAACGGCCAGAACGTGCCGGAGGACATCGAGCCGGCCGAGCGGCGGCGGCTGGCGCGAGCTGTGCTCGGCCTGGACCTGGCGGCGGTGGCGTAACGCACTCCCGGGCTCGCGCGGCGAGTCTGTCTCCTCGGAAGTTGAAGAGATCCATGCACGATCAAGCCGACGAGTTGCGTCAGCTCGTGTTGCAGGCGGCCCGCCGCGGGACGCTGCCGCTAGCGCCTGCGCCCAAGCTCCTGGTGGTGGCCGGCGGAAAAGGGGGCGTAGGCACGACGACGGTGGCCGTGCAAATCGGACTCTCGCTCGCGCGGCTAGGCTGTCGGCCGGTGCTGGTCGACGCCGATCTCCGCGGCGGCGACATGGCGGCCCTCTGCGGGCTCGACGCCCATGAAAGCGTGGCCGACGTGCTGGCCGGCCGGCTCACCGTTCACGAAGTCATGCAGCGCGGTCCGGCTGGGGTGCAGGTGGTGCCGGGGGCCTGGGGGCGCGACAGCGAGCGGCTGGCCTCGCCCGCGGCGCAGCGGCGGTTGATGGCCGAATTGCAAGATTTGGGGCGCTATGCCGAGGTGGTGATCGTGGACGCCGGCAACGGCATTGGCGAAGTGAGCCACCGCTTTTGGCAAGAGGCGCAACTCGTGCTGCTGGTCACCACGCCCGACGCCAACGCCATCATGGACGCCTATGCGTGCGTCAAGGTGTTGGGAGAACGGGCGACGGCGCGCGTGTTCACGCTCGTGAACGCGGCCGGCTCGCCCGACGAAGCGCAGCAGGTGCACTTGCGGCTCGAGCAGGCCTGCCGACGATTCTTGGGGCGCGAGGTGTCGGCGCTCGGGGCAGTGCCCCGCGACCCCGCCCTCGTTCGCACGGTGCAGGCGCCCGCGACTCAGGAAGCGGGCATGGCGTCCGGGGCCTTCGACCGCGTGGTCGAGGCGCTGTTGCCCCTGTTGCAGGGCGAAGGGCATGGGTTGGGCAGCACGGCCACGGCGTCGGCCGCCTAACAAGCCACCTTCTCAGGGAGAGAATCTACGCAGAATGGAGTTCGCTCGTTTGAAGTTGGGCAATGTTTGCAACGTGAATCAGCGCGATTCGCTCGTCGTCGGGGCTCGGCTCAAGGTTCGCTCGGGGACGGCCGATAATAACCCCGCGGTGTCGTCGTGCACCGGTGCGTTAAAGTTTGCGGGTTGCGGCCGGTTTGACGCCGGCTGCGGAGGTCGGCTGTGGGTCGCATCTACGCCGGAGTGCTGGGGCCGCTGGCCTTGCTCACCGTGCTGGGGCGCGGCCTGCTGCACGGCGGCGGCGTCAACGGCACGCTGTACGCCGGGTGGTTGGCGCTGGTGGCCTTCGCCGGCATCGGCTACGTCGTCGGCAAGATCGCCGGCAGCGCGGTCGAGGCCTCGATCCGCGAACGACTGCTCGCCGAGCTCGCCGAGCTGGGCGAACAACGTACGGGACAGGGTCGGCCGCCTGGGTAGCCAGGCGTTCGGCAGAGCATGACACCGCAAGGGTCTTAGCCGGCAAGACGCCGGCGGACTCGACGCGCGAGAAGATTTGGTTCGGCGGCTTGCTACGCGATCATGGAGGATGGCATGGCGACGACTCTGGCCCCGGAAGACGTGCAGCAGATTTGGCAGACCTTCAAGGTCGACATCACGAATCAAGAGCTGCGCAACCGGCTGGTCGAGATGTACTTGCCGCTGGTGAAGTACAACGGCGAACGCATTTGGGCACGGCTGCCTGAGGGCGTGGAGCTCGACGACCTCATTTCGGCCGGCGTGTTCGGCCTGATGGACGCGATCGACGCGTTCGATCTCACGCGGGGCGTGAAGTTCGAGACCTACTGCGTCCCCCGCATCCGCGGCGCCATGCTCGACGAGCTGCGCACGATGGACTGGGTGCCGCGCCTGGTTCGCTCGAAGGCCAGCAAGCTGAACGAAGCGGTCAAGACGCTCGAGGCCAAGCTGGGCCGTTCTCCTTCCGAGGTCGAGCTCGCCGAGCAGATGGCGATTTCGGTCCAAGAGCTCGAGAAGATGATGACGGACGCCAACGCCGTCAATTTGATCAGCCTGAACAAGAAGTGGTACGAGACCGACAGCTACAAAGACGTCCGCGAGATCGACATCCTTGAGGACAAGAAGGGGGAAGACCCCACGCGGCGGATCCAAAAGGCCGACCTGATGCGGTTGGTCACCAAGGGCCTCAACCGCAACGAGCGGCTGATCATCATCCTCTACTACTACGAAGAGTTGACGATGAAGGAGATTGGCGCGACGCTCGATCTCTCGGAAAGCCGCGTCAGCCAGATGCACAGCTCGATCGTGCAACGGCTGCAAAACCAACTCCTGCGGCGGCGCCCGGAGTTTGGGACGTAGAGATCCCTGAGGGCACGTTTGTTTCTCGGCCGACCCGCAACCGCTGACACGTCCTTCGGCGGCGAACCTCTTTGCGAGCTTCGCGCCTTGGCGAGAAGTCGCTTCTGCTCACCGTCTGGCTGCACGCCGTTTATAACCACCGCTGCGCAAGCCACATCCCCAGCCCCGCCATGGCCCCCGCCGCCAGGTCGTCGGCCATGATGCCGAGGCCGCCTGGCAGCTTTTCCAATTGGCCGACCGGCGGCGGTTTGACGATGTCGAGCACGCGGATCAGCAGAAAGCCGCACACCCACACCGCAGGCTTCTCGAGGGCGTCGGGAGCGAGCGGCAGGAACACGAGCGGCACGCTAGCGATCTCGTCGTAGACCACCGCGCTCGGATCTTTCTGCCCGAGCGCGCGGCTGGCCGCGCCGCAGATCCACGGCCCCACCGCCGCCAGCGCCACCATCGCCGCAGCCTGCTCCCACCGCGCCGGCAGTGCGAGCAGCAACCACGTGAGCGGCAATCCCCAGAGCGCCCCGCAGGTGCCCGGCAGGATCGGCGAGTAGCCAGCGCCGAGCCCGGTGGCCAACAGCAAGAGCGGCGTCCACCGCGCGGGGGGCGGCGGGCTGTCCAGCGGAACTGGGTCAGGCTGTGGGGGCGTGAGGTCGGGGTGCAAGGTGCTGCCGCGATTGCCTTTGAGCCGTAAGTCGCGATATTCGAGAGCGGCCGCAGCGGTTATACTGCCTGGACCGAGGCCCGCAAAATGACGACAATGTTAATCAGCATGGTCGCCTAAGGCCCTGTCTCTCGATTTGCCCATCCTTCCCTGCCAGCCCCGCCCATGGCCGACTCGAAGCCCAGTCCCGTCGAAATCGCCAAGATCGAAAGCAACTACCTGCGGGGAACCATCCCCGGCGAGTTGCTCGATGGCGAGGCGTTCTTCTCGAAGGACAACACCCAGCTCCTCAAGCACCACGGCACCTACCAGCAGGACGACCGCGACGCCCGCGCCGCCAGTCGCGCGAGCGGCGGGAAGAAGTCGGACAAAGAGTTCATCTTCATGGTCCGCACCCGCGTGCCCGGCGGGCGGCTCTCGAGTGCGCAGCTCTTGGCCGAGCTCGACCTGTGCGACGAACTGGGCAACACCACGCTGCGGATCACCAGCCGCCAGGCCCTCCAGCTCCATGGCATCGCCAAGGAGCACCTGTGGGAAACGATTCACCGCATCAATCAGGTGCAGCTCACCACGCTGGCCGCCTGCGGCGACGTGGAGCGCAACATCATGTGCTGCCCGGCGCCGCGCCGCGCGAGCAAGGTGCAGCAGCAGCTCGAAGAGATCACCGACCGGCTCACCGATCATCTGGCCCCGCGCACCCGCGCCTACCATGAGATCTGGGTGAAGGACCCCGAGACGGGCGACAGCCAGCTCGTCGCCGGGGGGCCGCCCGACCACGAGCCGATCTACGGCCCCACGTATCTCCCCCGCAAGTTCAAAACGGCCATCGCGCTGGCCAGCGACAACTGCGTCGACATCTATACGCAGGACCTGGGCTTTCTGGCGATCACCGAGGGAGACGAGATCATCGGCTTCAACGTGCTGGCCGGCGGCGGCCAAGGCACCACTCCCAGCAACGCCAACACCTTCCCTGCGCTCGCCCAGCGGCTCACGTTCGTGAGGCCCGACGACGTGCTCGCCGTGGCCGAGGCGATCATCAAGGTGCAGCGCGACTTCGGCAACCGCTCCGACCGGAAGCGGGCACGCATGAAGTACCTGATTCACGACTGGGGTCTCGAAAAGTTCAAGGCCAAGGTCGAGGAGTACTTCGGGCGGCCGCTGCCGGAACCCCACCCGGCCGACGTCCACGGCTTCGACGACCACATCGGCTGGCACGAACAAGGCGATGGCCGCTGGTTCTACGGCCTGAACGTTGAGAACGGCCGCATCCACGATGTCGACAACCTGCGGCTCAAAACGGCCCTGCGTGAAATCTGCACGCAGCTTGCCCCGCCGCTGCGGCTGACATCGCACCAGAGCATTCTGTTCTGCGACATCGCGGCGGCCGACCGCGACACGCTCACCGGCATTCTCCGCGAGCACGGGGTCACGCTGAGCGAAGACATTTCCGAAGCCCGCCGCTGGTCGATGGCCTGCGTGGCCTGGCCCACCTGCGGCCTGGCGATCACCGAGAGCGAACGTGCATTGCCTGGCATGATCGACCAGCTCGAGGGGGAACTCGCGCGGCTGGGGCTCTCAGCGGAGCAGTTCACGATCCGCATGACCGGCTGCCCCAACGGCTGCGCCCGCCCCTACAACTGCGACGTGGGGCTCGTGGGGCGCACCGCCGGCAAGTACACCGTGTTCCTCGGCGGCCGGCTGCTCGGCAACCGCCTGAACGAGATCTACAAAGATCAGGTGCCGGCCGAAGAGGTCGTGAGCACGCTCGTGCCTGTGTTCGCGTACTTCAAGCAAGCCCGCCAGCCTGGCGAAACCTTCGGCGACTTCTGCCACCGCCAAGGGATGGCCGAGCTCGCTGCCTGGAGCGAGCGGAACGCCGCCGCGACGGCGGGGTAAGGCTGGTCGTCACGCTCCGGCTCAAGCGGTTGCGACCGCAGGGCTCGTTGGCCGACCCTCACCCCAGCCCTAACCCCAACCCTCTCCCACGGGGAGAGGGAGCGGGGCTCTCTCTCGCCTCTCCCACAGGGAAGGGGAACCCGACTCTTACCGGATCAGTTGGAACTCAGGCAGCATCACTACGGCCCAGAGCAGGTCTTCAATCCCTTCGACCGTGGGCTTTTCGCCTACGAGCTCTTGGGCCGCTTGCCGCTCTACAACGGTGGGCTCGCGTCCCAATGCCTGCACGTAGACGGCCGGCACGAGCTCGTCGGTCGGCTGCTGCCGCTGGGCCCAGCTCTCCGCGCCGGCGTGCAGCCAGTCGGCGAGCGCCGCGCCGTTGGTGAGCTCGAGCATCTCGAGCGTGGTGGCCGCCGACGGACGCTCGGTGATCACCTGCTCCCGGTTGGGTCGACCCAACGCCCGCTGCAAGCCGTCGGCGGTGACGAGCGATGCCCGCACCAGGCCGTCGCTCGGAACGCTGTCTGGCAGCGGGGCCACGCGCTTCTCATAGGACTTACCGGTCAGCCGGGCCACCGAGTCGACGAGCGCTTCGGCCGACAACCGCTTCACCACCGGGCCGCGGAACACGAAATCGACCTTGCGCCCTTCGGTGGCCGGCACACTGGCGAGCTGATAGGCCTGCGACGTGAGAATCGTTTCGATCGTGTGCTGCAAGTCGTAGTCGTGCGCCGCCAGATCGGCCGCCAGCCAATCGAGCAAATCGGCGCTCCAGGGGGGGATGTCCATCTCGTCGGTCGGCTCGATCAGCCCGCGGCCGAGGAACCGTGCCCACAAGCGGTTGACCATCGTGCGGGTTAGCCGGCCATTCTCTGGAGAGGTCAAGGCGTCGGCCAGGCTTGCCAGCCGCTGGGGTCGCGGCGCGGCGGCGTCGATCTGGCCCAGTTCCGGGAAGAGAAACGCCACCGGGGCGAAGTCGCCGGTCGGCTGGTCGCAGCGGTGCATCTCCAGCTTGCCTTCGGCGAAGATGCCGGCCAAAGCGTAGCTGTCGCGGAGCTTCCAATCGTTCACGAAGCTGTCGTGGCACGACGCGCACTTGAGGTTGATGCCCAAGAACACTTGCGACAGGTTCTGCGCCGCCTGCATGGGAGGCACCTGACTGGCGTTCACCACACCACGCCAGACAATGCCGTTCAAGAAGCCCTCGGTCTCAGGCGTGGGGTTCACGAGCTGCCGCACGAACTGATCGAACGGCAGGTTGTCGACGAGCGCTTGATAGAGCCAGCCGGTGATCTGCTTGCGGCCGCCGTCGATATAGCCGGTGCCGGCATAGTCGTTGCGCAGCGCATCGTTCCAAAACGTCAGCCAGTGCTCGGCATAGTTGCGGCGATCGGCCAGCAGCCGCTTCACGAGCCGCTGGCGCTTGTCGGGGGCGGAATCTGCTACGAACTCGGCGAGCGCCGCCGGATCGGGTGGCAGTCCGATCGTGTCGAACCACACTCGGCGGGCATACGTGCGATCGTCGACGGGATCGCCGATCTCCACTCCGTGCTCAGCGTAGTAGGGCCGCAACAAACGGTCGATGGGGTTTTCACCCTCATGGGCGGCCGGGGGCAGCTCGACCTGCCGCGGGGGCAGCTTGGCCCGCGGGTGCCGGGTGGCGAAGCGGAAGCCTTCTTCCCAGCCGAGCCCTTGATCGATCCATGCCCGCAGGATGCCCACCTGCTCCGGCTTGAGGCGCGGCCCCTTAGCCGGCATGACCAGCTCGGGGTCGACACCGGCCACCAGCTCGATGAGCCGGCTGGCGGCGCTGTCGCCCACTTCCACGGCCGCGCCCGAGTCTCCGCCGGCCAGCAGCGTGGCGCGATCGTCGAAGGCGAAGCCCCCTTCCGCCTTGCCGCCGGCGTGGCAGCTCGCACAGCTCGCGATCAGGATCGGCGCGACGTCCTTGTGAAAGTCGATCTTGCGCTCCGCGGGCGGGGGCAACGCGCCTGGCTTGTCCTCTGCCTGCGCGAGCAAAACCGACGCCTGACCCCAGGCCAGCAGAAGAAAGAGAGAACAGCGAAGCATGAGAAACCGGGCGGGATGCGGACGAGTTTCAAGCCAAGGAGGGTTGCGACGATTTTCGCATCCAGGCTTTATCGAGGCAACCCGCCGGCGTGCTGGTTCCCCCGGAGGGGCGGCAGGCTGGTTGACAGGCTACTGGGCGGCGCCGATCATTCGCATGCGTGTCGGCGACGTTCCTCGCGGCCGACGGCGGCCCGGCGGAGCCGCGAAACGCCCTTGTTTCAGCCCGATTTTCCTCGAGATTCCGCCCCATGAGCGCTTATCTGGCCGTCGTTACGCTGGTCCACGTCGTCATCAGCGTGGTGGCGCTCGGCGCAGGCGGCTATGTGCTCTACGGCCTGCTCCGCAACGAGCGACTGGACCGGGCCACCGCCCTCTTCTTGGCGACCACGGTGGCCACGAGCGCGACGGGTTTTCTGTTCCCGTTCCAGCGCTGGCTGCCGTCGCACACGCTGGCCGTGATTTCGCTCGTCGCGCTCGGCGTAGCGATCTATGCCCGCTATGGGCGGCCGTTTGTCGGCGGTTGGGTGAAGGCCTACGTGGCGACGGCCGTGCTGTCGCTCTATCTCAACGTCTTCGTGCTCGTGGTGCAGGCCTTCCTGAAGGTTCCCGCGCTCAAGGCCCTGGCCCCCAAGCAGAACGAGCCCCCGTTCGTTGTGGCGCAACTGATCGTGCTCGCCGTCTTCCTGGGCTTGGGGGCGCTCGCGTTCAAACGATTTCGGGGGTAGACGGGTTTAAGACCTTCGGCCAGAGGTCAGCCAGCTTACGCTGGCCGCTCGCCATCGACGTGGTTCAGTAGCTCAGGCGCGTGAAAGATAGTCGCCGGTGCGGGTGTCGACCTTCACGAGTTCGCCTTCCGACAGATACTCGGGCACCTGCACGGAGAGGCCCGTTTCGAGCTCCGCCGGTTTCGTGCGGCTGGTGGCCGAGTTCCCCCGGACGCCAGGGTCGCACTTCACGACCTTGAGCTCGACCGTCTGCGGCACCTGCACGCCGATCGGCTCGTCGTTGTGAACCATGAGCTGCAGACCTTCGAGCGCCTCGGTGATGAACTGCATCTCATGCTGCAGGTCGGCGCGCGGCAGGCTGTATTGGTTGTAGTCTTCCTGGTCGAGGAAGTGGGCGTGCGTGGCGTCGACGTACATCAGCTTGATCGCCCGCCGCTCGAAGTTCGCCTCGGGCAGTGAGTCGCCGCCGCGGAGCGTGATGTCGACCTTTTGCTTCGTGATCAGGTTCCGCGCGCGGTACTTATAAAATGTCGCCGCGCCGCGGGCCGAAGGGCTCTGCACGGTGATCGTTTCGATGATGCAGGGGGCGTCGTTGTAGCTCACGACGGCGCCGGTCTTGATTTCTTTGGCCAGCATGGACTGAGGGGCTGCGCTGCAGGGGTCGGAGAAACGGAAATGCAAGGGGCCGCTGGCGCGTCGAATGGTCGCGCCGCTCCGCCTTCGCTCACGCGTCGGGTCGTGAACGCTCATCCTAACCCGACGGGTGAGCGAGGGGGAGGACGCGCGACACTTGTTCGCAAAGCAGGCCGCGTCAGAACAGCGGCGCATGCCCCGCTTGCCGGCGGCAGGCGGAGAGCTGGCTGATGTGAAAAGCCGCGTGATTGGTCATGATGTGCCCCACCACGTCGCCCCAGGTGACGAGCGGCGTGCCGCGGAGGATCGCCACCTTGTGCCGGTCGGCCAGGTGCTCGGGATCGGCGTTCGGCAAGGCCGCCGTCAGGTGGCCGTGTCCCGCTTCAATCGCAGCCACGAGTTCCGCCTTCGAGGGCTTGGGACCCGGCGCGCCGAGCGGACTGCCAGGGCCGAACGCCTCGTGCCACTCGCGCGGGCAGTGCTCTTCCACCCCCAGGCAGCGCAGCCCTAGGTCGGTGGCGATGGCCAAATGCCCTAGCACCCAGCGGGGCGGCTTGAGTCCCGGCGCCGGCTGCTGGTCGAGCGAGTCGTCGGACAAATCAGCGGCGACGCGCTGCAGATGCGCCAGATTGAAAGCGTAGAGCGTGATCTCGCGCTCGAACATGAGTGAGTCCGTTCGTGAACAAGTAAACTTGTAACCAGCCCCCTTAGCCCCCCGCGAGTCGCGGAGGGGACCTCTGCGGCGGCCTTACTGATCCGGGCAGCCTGAGCATCAACCCGAATCCCCCCGGCGACTCGCCGGGGGCTAAATAGGCTGGCCCTTGGCCCGCCATGCGGAGGCCAAGGGCCGCCAAGTTCATTCCCGAAGTCGAATCGACGACTAGCGATCTTCCTTCTCGAGCTTCTTCACCATGATGTTCTTGTACATCGCGGTGCTGCCCGGGTCGTGGGCCTGCAGGGCGAAGGTGCCCTTGCCGAGCTTGCGGGTGCCGGTCACGCCGTCCGGCTCCGCGTATTCATAGAGGACCTTGCCGTCGACGAGCACGCGGATCGACTTGCCGCGGACGATCACTTCCTGCGTCCACCACTTGTTGTCCTGCGCGTTGGCCTGGTAGATCTTCACCACGTTATAGAGGCTGCCGGTCTTCACCGGGTCGCCTTGCGTGTTGTTGACCTGGGTTTCGTAGCCAATCTCGGGCCAGCCGCCGTCTTGGAACTTGGTGCAGACATAGAGACCGGAGTTGCTGCCAGGCAGCGTCATGATGTCGGCCTTGAGGTGGAAATCCTCGAACTCGTCGTCCATGTAGAACAGGTGGCTGCGCTCGCCGTGGGCCACGATCGCGCCGTCGACCACTTTCCACTGCTCGGGCCGCTCGCTGGCCTTCCAGCCCTTGAGCGTTTTGCCGTCGAACAGGCTCTTCCAGCCGTCGTCGCCCTTCTCTTCGGCGACGACCAGCGAAAACGACACCAGCACCAAGGGCAGGGCCCACATAAGGGCTTTCTTCATCGTGGCGAAACTCCGGACAGGGTTGGACAGAGCGGAAACGGGCGACCGGCCCCCAGTTGGGCGAAGGCCCACGTCGCCTCGTGCGACTAGCGCTCCAAATTTACCTCGCTAGTTTGGCCGCTAGGAGCGGCTATGTAAACGGGCCACCCTGCCGCGGCGGATGCAACTTTGTCCGGCAAATCGCTCATTTTGCCTGACAAGCCGTTCATCGACGCCCCGCCGGCGGCTAGGATGACCGCCTGCTTGAAGGGCTGCGCATCGCGCGAGACTGAATCCGCTCAGCTGCCGGATTCTCCTTGACCGCCCGGGAACCGGAAGGCCGCTCATGAAATTCCGCCTCGGGGCAATTCCCGAAGACTTCTCGCCTGACGAATCATGGTGGCCCATCCGCGAGCCCAGTCCGCTCTGGATGCAGGTGGTGGCGGCGCCGATCGGCATTGGGGCGTTCATCTCCGTCGCGGCATGCTGGGTGTGGATCAAAGCCCCCGCTGCCGTCTCGTTCAGCACTGCGGAAAGCAACTGGCTGACGCTCGGCATGGCTCTTTCGTTCCCGGTCTTGGTCGTGGTCCACGAACTGCTCCATGCCGTGGTGCATCCAGGCTGGGGAACTTCGCCTGCGACCGTCATCGAGCCTGGCCCAGTCGGCTGCTCTTCTACGCGCACTACTGCGGGCCGCTCTCGCGAGATCGGTTCCTGGCAGTCCTCGTCATGCCGCTGCTGGTCATCACGGGGCTGCCGCTCCTGTTGGCGGCTCTGGGTTGGTTGCCGGCCTGGTCAACGCCCGTGCTGGCCTCGTTCTCGATTTGGAACGCGCTGTTCGCCTGCGGCGACATGGTGGGCCTCCTATTGATCCTTGCCCAAATCCCGCGCCGCGCGATCGTCCAGAATCAGGGCTGGCGAACGTACTGGAAGCCCCAGTAGCCGCTGTTTGAACTTCGGTAACCGAGGTCCTTGTGGCCAAGGGTCGCGGTAGGAGAGTAGACTGCGTCCGTTTCGGCCTCGGCGGTTCGTGGGGTCGATTGACGTTCCTCACTAGGGCCTTGCCGCTTGAAATCCACGCCCGACCAAATCCGTGCCCGCTTCGACCAACTCGTGGAGAAGTTCTCGAACCTCGAGACGGGGCAGACGACGGCGATCGATTCGCCGCTGGCGCTCGAGTTGGTGGCTGAAGCCGCGGCGGCGGCGTCGCCTGGGGCCACGCGGCTGCTCGACATTGGCTGCGGGGCCGGCAACTACGCGCTCAAGCTGCTGGGGAAGTTCCCCGGCGCAAACGTGACGCTGGTCGACCTGAGTGCGCCCATGCTCGAGCGCGCCCACGCCCGCGTGCAGGCAGCGACCGCCGGCGAAGTGCGGACGCTGCAGACCGACGTTCGCCAGGCCGAGCTCCCGACTGGGGCTTACGACGTGATCGTAGCCGGCGCCGTGCTGCACCACCTCCGCGACGACGGCGAATGGGAGGCGGTGTTTCGCAAGCTGCACGCGGCGCTCGCGCCCGGAGGCTCGCTCTGGATCTTCGATCTCATCGAATGCGACCTCCCGGCAGTGCGCCCGATCCTCTGGGGGCGCTATGGCGACTACCTGGAGAGCTTGCAAGGCCCCGAGTACCGCGCCGGAGTGCTGGCTTATATCGAAGAGGAAGACAGTCCGCGGCCGCTCGTCTATCAGCTCGATCTGCTCCGCGCGGTCGGCTTCCGCGGCGTGGAGGTGCTGCACAAGCATCTCTGCTTTGCGGCCTTCGGCGGCGTAAGGTAGGCTCTCACCAAACGTAGCCGGCACACTCCGTGTGCCGAATGCAGGAGCGGCGCAGACGATGTTTGGCAAATACGCCGAGCGCGCCCGGTCGCCCTGGCGCCGCTTCAGCATTCCGCACACGGAGTGTGCGGGCTACGAAAGAGTCCCTCACCTTCGTAGCTGCCATGTCCGAAGAAGCCGCGCCGTTTCGTTGGCTCGCTCAACTGGGCTTTTGGATCGGCCCGCTGTTGGCCGCGGTGCTCTGGTTTGCGCCGCAGGCGGGCTATGCGCTCGACGCCGCGCGCCCCGAGATGAACCGCATGGCGGCCGTGGCCGTGTGGATGGCCGTGTGGTGGCTCACCGAGGCCGCGCCGCTGGCGGTCACCAGCTTGTTGCCGCTCGTGCTCTTTCCGCTCGGGCAGATCTTGCCGGGGCGCGAAGTCGCCCCGATCTACGCGCAGCGGGAGATCTTTCTCTACCTCGGCGGCTTCTTGGTGGCGCTCGCCGTTGAAGAAAGCGGGCTGCACCGGCGGGTTGCGCTGTCGATCGTGGCGGCGATGGGAGATCGGCCGCGGTGGATCGTCGGCGGCGTGATGGCGGCCACGGCGCTCCTCTCGATGTGGACCTCGAACACCGCCACCGCGATGATGATCTTGCCGATCGCGCTCAGCGTCGTGGGGCATGCCGATCGGGCGGGGGGCGATCCGCTGCGCCGCAAGCGGTTCGCCGCCGCGCTCGTGCTGGGCGTCTCCTATGCGGCCACGATCGGCGGCCTCGGCACGCTGATCGGCACGCCCACGAACATCGCCTTCCGCAGCTTCTACGAGCAAACCTACCCCGACGCGCCGCCGGTGACCTTTCTGGGCTGGATGCTCGTGGCGACTCCGCTGGCGGCAGCCATGCTGGCGGCGGCCTGGGCGCTGCTGGTGGGTTGGACCTTCCCGATGGGCGGGGGGCCGCTGCTGGGCGGAGGGAGCGGCGCCCGCGAAGACTTGCGAGCCATGGGGCCAATGACCTGCGCCGAGCGGCGCGTGCTCGTGATCTTTTTGATCACCGCCGGGCTGTGGATCTTCCGCGAACCGGTGGCAGGCTGGGGCTGGGCGCCGCTGCTCGGGCTTGGCGTCGCGAAGTCGGCGACCGGCGGACGCGTCGAATGGGTCGACGACGGCACGGTGGCCATGGCGATGGCGATCGTCTGCTTCCTCTTCCCCTCCGGACGAAAGCCCGACGAGAAGCTGCTCTCCTGGACGGCCACGCAGCGCGTTCCCTGGGGGATTCTGTTCTTGTTCGGCGGGGGGCTGGCTCTCGCCCGCGGCCTCGAGGTGACCAAGCTCGATGCGCTCCTTGGCCAACAGGTAGCCGCCCAACTTCAGGGACTCTCGCCGCTGGCGATGCAAGCGGTGGTGGCCACCGGCGTGACCTATCTCTCGGAGCTCACGAGCAACGTCGCCACGGTGAACCTCGTCATGCCGATTATCGCTCCCACGGCCAGCGACATGGGGCTTCCGCCGCTGACGCTCCTGTTGCCGGCGGCGATGGCGGCGAGCTGCGGCTTCATGCTCCCCGTGGCCACGCCCCCCAACGCCATCGCCTACTCGACGGGCCGCGTGTCCGTGGGCGACATGGTGCGGGCAGGATTCTGGCTCAATTGGATCGGGATCGCGCTCGTGGTTTTGTTTTGTCGGGTGTTGGGGGGATGGGCGCTCGGATAGCTGAGAAGTCGCGCGTTGACAGCGTAGATTGCACTGATGGATGGACTTGGGACGACAGAACTGATGGTCATTCTCGGCGTGGCCGTGCTCTTGTTCAGTCGGCCACTACCGCCGCGTGGTCCGCGCGGACCACGCGGGCCTGGCTTCGGCTTTGGTTGCGTGCCGGTGCAGCCGGTGCGTCGGCCGATTCCGGCGCCCCACCAAGTAGCCAAGGGGCGGATCGTTCGCGAAACTAGCGCCGAGCCCTCACCCTGCCCTCTCCCGGAGCGAGAGGGTTCTGAGACGGCGTGCAGTGAGTAGGGCAGCGCACCCCCAGGCCGCGAGCAGCCACGTGCTCGGCTCCGGCACGGCGACGGCTCCCGAGTTGCCGAAGTTCTCTTTGAGGATGCCGAAGTCCGTGAGGTCGACGTCCTCGTCGTAGTCGACATCCCCCGCCACGCCCCAGCCCGCCACGCCGAAGTTGTTCTTGAGCACGCCAAAGTCGCTCAGGTCGACGTCGCCGTCAGCGTCGGCGTCGCCCAACAACGCCGCGATCGTCCGCACGCGAACCCCCAGCGGCAAGTACTTCACGTCGAGCTTGAGGTGGTTGAATTCGTCCGGCAGCGCGAGTTCGTCGAAGGCTCCCGACAAGCCCTTGGTCGTCGTCAGCACATCGAACGTGTTCCAATGAACAGGCGCGAAGCCGCCGGCGAGCGACACTTCGAGTTTGCCCGCAACTTTGGCCGCGTCAGCCACCTGGAGCACGTCGTGCTGGGTTCCGGGGGTGATTCCGCCAATCTCGATCGCCAGCGAGCCGGCGTCGGTCTGCTCGAACTGGCTCACGAGCGCCGCGCCAAAAGGCACGCCCAGTTCGAGGCGCCCATCGTTGCGCAGCGCGGTTTGCAAGTTGGCCCCCTGCTCGAGCCGCAGCAGCGCCGGCGGACCGACGATGAACAGCCCCGGCCCGGTCACCTCGGCCGACGCGCGGATCGTGCTGGCCGTCGGCGACATCAGCCGCAGTTGCGTGGCAGGCGTCTCGAGCGTGAGCGTGCCCGCCACGTCGACCGGGGCGTCCCAGCGGCTGCGGTTGCTCACGAGCGCCGTGCCATTGAGCCGGAGCGGCGAGCCCGTCAGATGCGTGGCTTCGAGTGCGTTGCCGTTGATGTCCAGTGTTCCTGATTCATGGACGGTCCAGCTCTTGGCGCCGCCATTGAGATTCACGTTCAGGCGTCCCTGAATGCCATTGATTTCGAGCGTGTCGTGCCCAAAACCCTCTTGGCTGCCCGGCAGTTCGATATCGGCCACGTTGAGCGTCAGCGCGGCGTTCAGCTTGTGCGTTTGCGGGACGCCCAGTTCGAGCCGGCCGTCGAGATCAGCGATTTCGGCGTTGATCGTCGTGGCGTTCGACACCGTGAGCGGGCCGTGGAAGATCACCTGGCCGTCGCCGGTGAAGGTGGCCCCTTGCAGCGTCGTAGCGCCGTCGAAATAGAGGCGGCCGCCCGATTCGAGAGCAAGCTGCGCCCCGGTCGTTACTGCAGTCTTCCCGTCGAACTCGAGGACGCCGTCGGCCGGAATGTCGACCTTGGCCGTCGAGGCGAGTTTCGTCTCGGCCTCTACTCGCAAATAACCATCGGCGCCCGCGCCAAAGTTCACCTCCCCTCCCAACTCGAAGCTGCTTCCCGTGATCCGGGCGGCGTCTCCCGCGACGAAACCGAGGACGCTGATTTTGCCCTGGGCGTCCATCGCCCAACCGTTGGCGAGATCCATCTCCAACCGCGCGCGCGGAGCGAGGCGAAGTTCGCCGCTGAATGGGTCGCTGAGTCCCTCTCCGTGGAACGCGAGGGGTTGGTCGTGAGAGGGAGACAGCGTGCCGCCGCCGGCGCCGTCGAGATCGTAGAGGCCGCCTGCGGTCTGAAACAGTTCGAGCGGACCTTGGCTGCTTCCCCGGACCGTTCCGTTGTTGACGAACGTCGTGCCAGCCCCCGCGAAGTGCACCTCGCCCGCGCCTTCGAGTGAGGCCGTTTGCAGCACCTGAAACGTGCCGTTGACGTCCAGGCGGCTGCCGTCGAACAGCCCGATCTTCGCGCGGTCGTCGACCGTGAGGTCGTCGGTCTCGAAGTCGACCAGGGCGGCGCCGTTCGTAACTGCGATGCGCGAAGTCGCCTGCGCGAGATCAGGCAGCACGAAGTTTTCGCCGGACACGGTCGTGTCGCCGGTCACCCGCAGCGAGTGTCCCGACATTTGCAGGTTCATGCCGTCGGTGATGTGGAGGCCGGCGACGACGTCGTCGATGTCGAGAAACACCGGTTGGCTCGCCACATTCTCGAGATTGCCGAGGTACACGACGTCGCCGGCGAGCGGGACGCCCAGCGGGGTCCATTTGCTCGCGCTGCTCCAATCGCCCTTGTCGGAGTGCCAAGATTTGTCGACGGCCCAAACGGATTGCGCGGCGAGGAGGACTACGCACGACACTGCCAGTGGGAAAAGAGCGTAAACGAAGGGACGGACGCGAGCCATGAAGTACCTAAGGTTGCAAACTGTTTCGAGAAAGGCAGCTGAGTCGGTTGCGACAGGCGCCCAAGACAATCACCGTGAACCGATCGCTTGGCGACGGCGCTGACTTGCGAGTCCGAGCAACGCGAGGCCCAACACTGCGAGCAGCCAAGCGCTCGGCTCCGGCACGGCCATAGCCCCCGACTTGCCGAAGTTGTCTTTGAGAATCCCAAAGTCGCTGAGGTCAACGTCTTCGTCGTAATCGACGTCGCCGACGATTCCCCAGCCTGCCACGCCAAAGTTGTTCTTGAGCCCGCCGAAGTCGCTCAGGTCGACGTCGCCGTCGGCGTCGGCGTCTCCCAGCAGCGCGGCGATCGCGCGTGCCCGCACCCCTAGCGGCAGATACTGCACGTCGAGCTTGAGATGGTTGAATTCGCCGGGGAGCGCGAGCTCCTCAAACGTGCCGGCCAGACCCTTGGTCGTCGTCAGCACGTCGAACGTGTTCCAGTGGACGGGTGCAAAGGCGTTGGCCAGGCTGACCTCGAGCGTCCCGGCAATCTTGGCCGAGTCGGCCACCTGCAACACGTCGTACTGCACGCCGGGCGTGGTCCCTCCGATTTGGACGGCGAGCGTGCCGGTGTCTGACTGAGTCAGCGAACTAACGATCGCCGCGCCGAGGGCCGTGCCGGGCTCGAGCCGGCCATCGTTCGTCAGAGGGACTTGCACGTTGGCCCCTTGTTCGAGGCGCAACAGGCCGGACTGGCCCACGATCAGTTGTCCTGGCCCGCTCACGTCGGCCGACGCCCGAATCGTACTGGCCGCTGGTGACATCAGCCGGAGCTTCGTGGCGGCCGACTCCAGCGTCAGCGTGCCGGCCACGTCCGCGGGGGCGTCCCAGCGGCTAAGGTTGTTCACGAGCGCCGTCCCGTTCAACCGCATCAACGAGCCATCCAGGTGCACCCCCTCGAAGAGATTGTTGCCGTTGATGTCGAGCGTGCCCGACTCATGCACCGTCCAACTCTTGGCGCCGCCATTCAAGTTCACCGTCAAGCGACCGAGCGTTCCATTGATTTCGAGCGTGTCGTGGCCAAAGCCTTCTTGGCTGCCGGGCAACTCAATATTGGCCACGTTGAGAGTCAGCGCGGCGTTGAGCTTGTGCGTTTGCGGCGTGCCCAGCTCCAGCCGGCCGTCGAGATCGGCGATCTCCGCGTTGATCGTGGTGGTGCTCGAAACGGTCAGCGGGCCGTGAAAGATCACTTCGCCATCACCCGTGAACGACGGCCCTTGCAGCGTCGTCGCGCCGTCCAGATAGATGCGCCCCCCGGCGCTGAGCGCCACCTGCGCGCCGCTCGCGAAGCTCGTCTTGCCGTCGACCTCGAGCGTGCCGGCGGGGCCAACGGACAGTTGGGAGTCGCTGGCGAACGTGGCCGCGTCCGACGCCACGCGGCCATAGCCCGTGGCCTGCACGTTGCCGTGGAAGTCGCTGGCCGGCCCATCGAGGATTGCCGCGTCGCCCGAACCTGCGCCGCCAGCGAAGTCGATCGTTCCGCTAGGGCCCAGGCCCCACGGCTGTTGAAAAGTCACGGTGCGATCGGGGCCCACGGTCATCTGGCCGTCGAAGGCGTCGGTCAGTGCGTCTTGGACCACCAGGTTGCCGGCGGTCGCGTCGACCTTGCCGTTGCCGGACTTGCCGTCGAGGTCGATGATCGGATCGGCGTTGAACGAGTCGAGGGTCAGCGTGCCGCCGTCGGGGCGGATCGTGCCGTCGTTGACGAGCGCCGCGTCAGGCGTGTTCAGCCCCAGGCTCACCCGCATCAGACCGTGCCCCGTGAGCCGTCCGTCGCCGCCGTCGTGCGGGAGCGTGAGGATGCGGTTGGCCACGATATGCCCTCCGTCGACGCGGGCATCGCCGCCGACCAGTCGCAGCTCATCATTGACGTCGAGCTCGCCGGTTCCCTCCACGGAGATGCGCGGCGTATCCTCGTTCGTGCGCTCGACCGTGGCCGAGGTCGTGGCGAGCAGCGTGTCGATCACGCGGACGCGGCTCCCTTCCGCGACTTGCAGATCGTGGGCCTTGCCCGACTCGGTCACCTGCACCGTGCTGCCATGGCGGACGAAGACTTGGTCGCCGGAGTCCGGCACGGCGTTGCCGGCCCAATTCAGGCTGGTGCCCCAGAAGCCGCCCCCCCAAGATTCCTTCCGCGGCAAATCAATGTCGCTCCAGGGGTTGCTAGGTGCAGTGGCGAGGGCCAACACGTCGGTGGCGCTCGGCATCGTGCGCGTCCCCTTGTCCGCGGTATCGAACATCAGGCAGTCGACGCAGCGGAGGTGTTCGCCGTCGAACACCCCGCCATCGCTAAACACCTTGACGCCCATGGGCATCAACCCGGTGTTGAGCGGATCGACGTCGTAGACGTTGTCGGCCGTCTCGCCCGCCGACACGGGGCCCAGGAAGCCAAGGGTGTGCCCGAGCTCGTGCATCGCAACGGTGAGCAGGTCGTAGCCGTTCTGGGCCGCTGCTGGCGCCCCTGGCAGGGCGTCGCCGCGATAGCCCGCCTCGAGCAGATCGCGCGGCGAACCGTCGTAGAACAGGCCCTTCGCCGCGGGCGTCAGATCGCGCACGAGCGTTTGCTGCAGGTCGAATTCGGAGCTGTTGGCGGGCGTGGGATCGAAGTACCAGAGGCGGTCGACCGGCATTCCTTCCTGCGGATTGGTCTTGGTGTCGAAGGCGATTTGGCCCTTGGTGGGCCGGCCCCCCTTGGTTTCATTGAGCGTGGCGAGGCCCAACTTCGCCGCATCGAGGTCCTGGTAGCCAAACTCGATTTCGACAACGTGCTTGTCCTCGAGAATGTCTTCCCAAACGTTGGCCGCCGCCTGCACGATCTTCTTGAGCTCGGCGCCCGTGGGATCGAAGCTGGGGAGCACGGAGTCGTTGAACGTGAGATCGATCGTAATGGCCGACGAGCCACCCACCACGGTGGTCCAGACCAGGGCGATCCACAGGGGACGAAAGGGTTTGCGTTGCGAGCGGCGAGAACGGTTCATGGGATTGGCCACGGGAACGAGCGAGCGGGAACGAGACGAGACTGGCCGCCGCGCTGCCCTGCGAGAAAGGCCTCTTCCTAAGGGACTCGCTAAGCGGGCCGGTCCTGCGACAAGCAGGCAAGAAAAAATGCGCCCGCGCGCGAAGGCGCCGCCGATTGGCGTCCCCGCGGCTAGGTAAGTACCATGAACCGGCGGGGGCGTCGGTGCGCTCCCCGGCCGTGTTGAGCTAATCAGGCCCTTCTTGCCGACAGGATGGCAGCGCCCGTGACTGCCGAAGGCTCCATTACCCGCTGGATCGCACAGCTCAAGCAGGGCGACGACGAGGGGGCAGAACGCCTGTGGCGCTTGTACTTTGCGCCCATGGTCGAGCTCGCCCGCCGCAAGCTCGGCGCCGGCGCCCGCCGCGGGGCCGACGAGGAAGACGTTGCCCTGAGCGCGTTCAAGAGCTTCTGTCTGGGGGCCCGGGCGGGGCAGTTCGAGCAGCTCGCCGACCGCAGCAGCTTGTGGCCGCTGCTGGTGAGCATCACGGTGCATAAATCGGTCGACCTGGTGCGCCGGGAAAACCGCGCTAAGCGGGGCGGCGGCGTGACGCTGGTCGAGCTCTCTCCGGAGGGCGAAGCTGCGCCCGACCCGCTGGCCCTGCTCAGCCGCGAGCCGACCCCCGAATTCGCGGCCCACTTAGCCGACGAACTAGGGCAACTGCTCGACAAGCTGACGGCGACCGGCGACGAGAGCTTGGCGCGGATCGCCTTGTGGCGGATGGAGGGGGACTCGACCTCGGACATCGCCGGCCGGCTCGGCTGCGTCCGCCGCACCGTCGAGCGGAAGCTGCAGGTCATCGCTCGGCTGTGGGAGGAGGAGGACGTGGCGTGAGCGACGCCCACGAGCCCCGCCTCGAGGATCTCACGTCTGCCCAGATGCTGGAGATCGACCGGGCGTGCGACCGCTACGAGCGCGCGTGCCAAGACGGCGCCACGCCGCCGCTCGCCGGCTATCTCAGCGACGTGAAAGAGCCAGCGCGCTCGGTTCTGCGCCGCGCTCTCGAGGAGTTGGCGGCTGACTACGTGGCGCGACGCGAAAGCTCTTCCGGGCGTCGCGTGGGGGATTACCTGCTGGCCGAGGAACTGGGCCGCGGCGGCATGGGGGTCGTCTATCGAGCGACTCACCGCACGATGAAGCGCGACGTGGCCTTCAAGACGCTCCGGCCTGAGTTCCGCGACGATCAGGCAATGCGCCGCCGGTTCGCCCGCGAGATCGAGTCGGCCGCGCGGCTCTCGCACCCCAACATCGTGGCCGCCTACGACGCCGGCGAGCACGAGGGAGTTGCGCACCTGGTATGCGAGTTGGTGACGGGCGAGGACCTGGCGCACCTCGTGCGCCGCCTCGGGCCGCTGCCGCTCGAGCAGGCGGTCGACTTCGTGGCTCAAGCGGCCCGCGGGCTCGACTATGCCCATCGCAATGGCCTGGTGCATCGCGACGTCAAGCCCTCGAATCTGATCGTCGATCGGGCAGGCGTGGTGAAGTTGCTCGACCTGGGCCTCGCCCGCGATGAATCGTCCTCGGTCGCCGAAACGAGCCGCACGAATCATGACTTGACTGGCGCCAACGACCTGGCCGGCACGGTTGGCTTCATGGCCCCGGAACAGGCCCTGCGGCCGCGCTCGGCCGACGCCCGCTGCGATGTTTATAGCCTGGGCTGCACCCTCTACTACCTGGTGGTGGGCCGCGCGCCCTACGCCGGCCAATCGACGCTCGAGTTGCTGATCGCCCATCGCGACCAGCCAATTCCGCCGCTCGTTTCGCCGCACGGCGCCGTGCCTGCGAGCTTGACTCGGTTGTATGCTCGGATGCTGGCGAAGCGCCCCGAACAACGGCCGCAGAGCATGGGCGAGGTGGCGGCGGCGCTCCAGACCTGCGCGCCGACTGCCCGCCCGCGGCGAGGGCGCGCTCGGCCACGCTGGCAGACGGCCGCGGGGAGCGGTGGCGCGATCTTGGGCGTCGCGGCGCTCTGGGCTGTATGGAATTCGAGCGGGCCCGGCCGACCTACCTCGCCGACTAAAAACAGCCCTTCGCTAACGCAGGCTGCCGCGCTCGCGCCTCGGCTCTTCACGTCCGAGCAAGCGGCCGACGAGCAACGGGCTTGGGCCAAGGCCGAGCAATTGCCGCTCGAGATCGAGCTGGCGGCGGGACCCAAGTTGCGGCTATTGCCGGCCGGCGAATTCTTGATGGGCACTTCCGACGAGGAACTCCCTCAGTTGCTGAAAAGCGCACTGAGCGATGGACATCGAGACTATTTGCGGGCCGAAGGTCCCCAGCGGTCTGTAGTTTTCGAGCGCCCGTTCTACCTGGGCGAGACCGAGGTGACCGTCGCTCAGTTCCGCCGCTTTGCCGAGGCCACCGGCTATCGCACGAGCGCCGAACGTTTTCATCGGGGCTACGGGTGGAATCAGGCCGCCCAGATTTGGCAATACGACAACGGCGACCGCAACTACTCCTGGCGCCACCTGGGCGACCTGGAGGTGACCGACCACTTGCCCGTGATGAACATCGCCTGGGAAGACGCGGTGCGGTATTGCGATTGGGCCAGCGGCCTGCAAAAGGCCGCGCTGCCGGCACTCGTTGTGCGGCTGCCCTGGGAGCGCGAATGGGAGTTCGCGGCGCGGGCAGGAAACTCCGGGAGCTGGACCGTCGGCGAGCAAGTGGAACTGCTCCGCGAGTACGCTTGGACTACCGACAACGCACGCGGCCCTCAGCCTGTCGGGCAGAAGCGGCCGAATGCCTTCGGGCTGTTCGACATGCACGGCAACCTCTCGGAGTGGTGCCTCGACAAGCTCGAGGAGCGGTCCGACTTGCGCGAGGCGGTGCGGTTCGAGAATCGGATCAAACGGGGCGGCGGCTTTAGCGACCCACCGGAACACACGCGTTCGGCTGCCCGACGTTGGCTCCACCCCACGAGCCCCTACGGCGGTTTTAGAGTAGCGGCGGAACTACTCAGGCCTTGACGCCCCACGAACCGCCGAACGGAGAGCCGGTTGGCCCTTATGCCCCAACCCCTTGCGCTCTGCCGACGGGACTGGCTCGGGGCCGCCAGAGTCACCGCAGCTTCCTTGCGTTGCCCATTTATCCCGATTAAGATCAAGGGGACTGCGAGCGGAGTTGTGTCGATTTCGCCGGCGCCCTTGAGCGCCGGCGCGGCGCTCCGAGCGCGGAACAGATTCGGGCCCCTGACCTCGTCCTCATCGCGGAGCGCCTTCCGGTGATTGCCCCTCGCCTGCCGTTTGGCCTGTTGTCGCTGCTGTTGGCCCTCGTCGCCGCAGCGCCCGGCTCGCTCTCTGCTCAAACAACCGGCGGCACGGGCGCCGGCGGCGGCGTCAACACGGGCAACACAAATAACCAAAATCCGTTCGCGGGCGTGATGGTCGACGCCGACGGCGTGCTCCGCCGCCGTCAGGTGGGGGACACCAGCGGTAACCTCAATCGCCGCCGCACGTCGCGCGGCCAGGCCCAGGCCGACGGCAGCAGCCCGCTGCGCAAAATCTCGCTCAACCGGCTCGAGGCCGCGGTCGCCAAGTCGATCGATCAAGGCAGCCGCCCCACCGACGAGATGAACTGCCTGGCCGGCCTGATCCGGGTGAAGTACGTCTTCTACTATCCCGAGACCAAGGACATTGTGATCGCCGGCCCCGCCGAAGCCTGGGACGTCGACGCCGAAGGGCGCCTGTGCGGCGTCAAGAGCGGCCGCCCTGTGGTGGAGCTGCAAGACCTGGTCGTCGCGCTGCGGGCGTTCGCTCCCGGCTCGAAGGATTCGCCGCAGATCAGTTGCTCGATCGATCCCACTCGGGAAGGCCTGGCCCGGATGCAGGAGTTCCTGCAATCGGTCGGATCGACGGCCGTGCCCTCGCAAACGCAATACATTGTCGAAGGGCTGCGAACGAGCCTGGGCATGCAAAACGTGAGCGTCGGCGGAGTGCCGGCCAATACGCACTTCGCCCACGTGATGGTGGAGGCGGACTACCGGATGAAGCTGATCGGCATCGGGCTCGAGCAGCCGCCGGTGCGGCTGGCGAGCTACGTGTCGCAGGCGAATCCCGCCACGGTGAGCCGCAATGCCCTGCAGCGCTGGTGGTTCCTGCCGGAGTACCATTGTGTGCGCGTCAGCGACGACAAACTGGCGATGGAGCTCGTCGGCGACGGTGTGAAGCTCGTCGGCGAAGACGAGATCGTCGCCGCGAACGGGCAACGCAAGCAGACGGGCGGCGCCAGTCGCGCGAGCCAAGCCTTCGTCACCGGCTTCACCAAGGCGTATCCGAACCTGGCGGCCCGCTCGCCGATCTACGCTCAACTGCGGAACATCATCGACCTTTCGGTGGCGGCCGCCTTCATCCGCGAGCAGGGCTACTACGAGCAGGCCGACTGGAAACTCGAGACCTTCGGGAACGAAGGCCGCTACCCCGTGGAAACGCTCAATACGCCGAAGCAGGTGGAGACCGCGGTCGCCAGCCTGTGGAAGAACAAGCGGCTGATGACCCCGGTGGGCGGTGGCGTGGAAATCTCGGCCGACAAGGCCCTGCAATCCAGCAACCTGCTGGCCGACGACAAAGGCCAGGTCGAAAAGACCCGCGGCCAAGGCGTGCCCAAGCTGGCCGAAGGCCAGTGGTGGTGGGACTAAGGCCAACTTCGCAGTAGGGTGGGGCGATAGCCCCACCATCTTCCACGGTCTTAGTGCCTTAGCGATGGGGCTCATTCTTTTCGCCCCACCCTACGTCGCACTCGACGGAGCACCAGGTTGCCGGTACGCTTGCGACCAGCTAAGCGCGCACGCAGTGTCTGGACCGTCGTGTGAATATTGGCCCATCTTCTTCCCCGCCTGATTCCCCCCAGCTCGTGCGTGGCCTCGGCCTGTTGCAGGCGACCAGCCTGAACGTGGCCAACATGATCGGCGCGGGGCCCTTCATAACGATCCCGCTGTTCATCGCCACGCTCGGCGGGCCGCACTGCCTGATCGGCTGGGTGATCGCGCTCGTGCTCGTGATTTGCGATGGGCTCGTATGGGCCGAACTCGGCGCGGCGCTGCCAGGCAGCGGCGGCAGCTACCACTTCCTCAAGGAAATCTTTGGCCGCTATCGCTTCGGCCAAATTGCGCCCTTCCTGTTCGTGTGGCAGTTCTTGATCTCTGGCACGCTGGAGACCGCGGCCGGCTACATCGGCGGCTCGCAATTCGTGGGCTACTTGTTTCCCACGCTCGAAGAGCGGCTGCTGACCTGGGGTCTGCCTGGCGGCCTCAAGTGGGTGGGCGCGGCGGCGGCGGTGCTCATTACCATCGCGCTCTGCCGGCGGATCGACTCGCTGGGCAAGCTCGGCGTGTTCCTTTGTTCCGGCACGATGGCGGCCGTGCTGACGATCATCGTCGCCGGGCTCGCAAACTTCGACGCCTCGCTGCTGACGCTCCCGCCCGACGCGTTCGCCGACCCGCGGAAGTTCATGTTCGGCCTGGGCGCCGCGATGACGATCGCCGTGTACGACTACCTGGGCTACTACAACGTGTGTCACCTGGGAGACGAAGTGCGCGACCCCAGCCGCACCATCCCTCGGGCCGTGCTAATTTCGGTCGTTCTCGTCGCCTGCTTCTACTTGCTCATCAACCTGAGCATCATGGGCGTAGTCCCTTGGCGGCAGGCGATGCAGAGCCAAAACGTGGTCGGCCAGTTCATGGAGCAGCTCTATGGCCGCCGGGCTGCGGTCGGCTTCACGCTCTTGATCCTGTGGACGATCCTGGCGGGGCTGTTCGCGATGACGCTGGGGTACTCGCGCATTCTCTTTGCCGCTGCTAGAAACGGCGATTTCTTCCGCATTTTCGCCTGGCTGCACCCTACGGGGCGGTATCCGTTGGTGTCGCTGGCGGCGTTCGGCGCGTTGACCGCGGCCTTTTGCTTCGTGGAGTTGGCGACCGTGATCGACGCGGCGGTGGCCGTGCGGATCGGCGTGCAGTTCATCGGCCAGATCGCGGCCTTGCATGTGCTCCGCACCAAGCGTCCCGACGTGCCGCTCCCCTTCCGCATGAAGCTCTACCCCCTGCCAAGCCTGCTGGCGCTCTGCGGGTGGGTGTTTCTGCTGGCGACGAGCAAGCCGGAAGTGCTAGCTGCGGCGGCGGCGGTGATCGGCAGCGGGTGCCTAGGGTTTGTCGTTTGGCGCGGGTGGCTGGCGCTGAAGAGAAGCAGCCCCTAGCAGACTGCGGAATTCGTCGGTTCCAGCGGCGAGAAAGTGCGCTGTGCGTTTACTTACCGAACGCCGCTGCTTCCTTTAGCTTCCTCGGCATCCATAGCCAAGCCTAGCGCCGCCCATGCTGAGTCCAAAGCTTGCACCGCCGCGACCACGGTTGAGCCGGACGTTCCGCCTGCGCCGAACTCTGCCTTCAGGATGCCAAAGTCGCTTAGATCAACTTGTCCATTCCCATCGAAATCTCCCTCGGCGCGGGTTGTCCCCGTGCCGAAGTTCGCCTTGAGGATGCCGAAGTCCGTGAGGTCGACGCGGCCATCGCCGTTAGCGTCACCCGCCAAGGAAGGATTGAGCGCTAGGCTCCACAGTTCACCAGCTGCGTTGTCGGTGAACAACACGAGCTTGCCTGCCACGACGCCAATTCCTGTGAGGTTGCCGAGGTTTTCCGGCAAAAAGACTGCCGCCTTGGGAGTGTTCCCCGTCTGCTGCCACAGCCGCACGGTTCCCTGCCCGTCGTCGCCGACGAAGTAGAGCGTGTCGTCCAGCGAAACAGCGCTGTTGGGCACGAATGCTTCGGCGCCTTGCTGCAGCGGCATCGTGCCCGCCTGTGTTCCGTCGCTCTTCCACAGGTGAGTGCCGACGACAAAAACGAGGTTGTTTCCTTCGCGTCGCAGCAGACCCGTCGAGCCGCTCGTGGCGGCGAGTTTAGAAGTTCCTTGTTCAGTGCCATCGGTCTTCCAAAGACCGCGTTCAGTGCCCTCAGTGACCAGGAAATAGAGGGCGTCACCAAACGCGGTGAGATAGCCGGGAGTCGAGTTTGCCTGCCCCGGGTTGATGTCCTTCACGAGCTGCGTCCCGGCCACGGTGCCGTCGGTTACCCACAACTCGGACCCTTCAGCATTGCTGCGGCCGCGAAAGAACAGTTTGCCCAGCGCGCTCGTCAGAAATCCTTGCGCCGAAACAGGGGCGCCGAAAATCGGGGCCGCAGCTTGCGGAGTGACGCCGTCGATTGCATGGAGCGTTCCTCCTGCCACCCAGTACAGCTGATCTCCAAATGCTCGAAAGGCCATCGAAGCCACGTTCTCAATGTACAAGTGAGTACCCGCTGACGTGCCATCCGTCTGCCAGATCGACTGCCAGCCCTGCGGACCGCGGGACCGGAAGTAAATGTAGTCGCCGAGTTTCGTGAAATTGCCCACATCGTCGGGAATGTCATCCTCGGGGCCGGGCCACGCATCCGCGAGCATTACCGTGCCGGCTTCCGTACCATCGGTTTTCCAGGGCTCCCAACCGTGGCCAGGATCGAAGGCGTAGAAAAACAACGTGTCGCCGATCACCGCGTAGTACTGCGGCAGTTGCGGACTAAAGGGCACGACGCTGTCACTAGGACCGGCGAAAATGTCCTTCACCATGTGAGTGCCGTTCGTTGTGCCGTCGGTTACCCACAGCTCCTGACCGTGGACCCCATCGTCTGCGGTAAAGTACGCACGAGCCCCGGCGGCGATGAACGGCGACGGGACGGCGCTTTCGCTTAGATCGGCGGTCACCGGGTTGGTGCCGGCCGGCGTGCCGTCGCTGATCCACAGTTCCTCGCCATGCCCAGCGAGGCTCCCGTCGAACACTAGCCGGCCGTTTAGGTTTCCGTACCTCCAGGAGACCGCGTCGGTCTGATCACTGACCTTCTGAGTTCCCGCCTCGGTGCCGTCGCTGCGCCACAATTTGGAGCCGCCGCCATCGTTGGCCACGAAGTAGTATTCGTCGCCCAGCGTCACGGCAAAGCCCGGCGGCCCGTTCCAACTCAGGGAATCGTCGAGACCGGTTCGAACGTCTTTCACTACGGATGTGCCAGCCGCTGTGCCGTCGCTAGTCCACGGCTCGCGGCCGAATTGGTCGGAACCCGCGTCGAAGAACACGCGCGTGCTCGAGGCAGCAAGCCGTGTCGGGTAGTTGCCGGCGGGCAATTGCTGCGTGCCGGCGGCCGTGCCGTCGCTAACCCACAGATCGAGTTGGGCAGACGGCGTTCCTTCGGTGAAGAACAGCTTGTTGCCAACGGTCGCTGACTCCATGACCGATCCGAAGATCGCCGTCGAAACGGGTTGTGTGCCGGCGATCGTGCCGTCGGTCGTCCAAAGGCGTTGGCCGCCCTCAGCTTCGGCGAAAAAGTACAGCTTGTCGTCAATGACCTGCGACGCATTCGTCTGCAACCCGGCCCGTCCATCGACCAAGGCCGAGGTGCCGGCCGCGGTACCGTCGCTCTTCATCAGATGGTAGCCGCTTTGCTCGCTCCAGGCTGAGAAGACAAGTGAGCCACCCAACACGCGAATGCCCGAATTCACGTACTTCAGGCCGCTCCCGTCGAGCCCGGTCCAGGGCGCCGTGCCTGCTGGCGTTCCGTCGGTCGACCAAATCTCGTTCGATCCCGCCTCGTAGTAGAGCCGGCCCTGGAAAAAAGCCCAACCGCCCTGGGTAGGGGCAGTGTCGCTCAGCAACTTGGTGCCCTCGGACGTGCCGTCCGTGACCCACAGTCCGTCAGCGCCCGAACTGTCCCAAGCGCGAAAGTACGCCCGGTCAGCGACGGGCATGAAGACGTTGCCGTTTGGATTCGAGCCCTGGGGGCCGGGCCGGATGTCGCGGACCAGCAGCGTGCCTTCCGAAGTGCCGTCGGTTCGCCAAAGCTCGCGACCATGGGCTTTATCAGAAGCCGAGAAGTAGGCGTAATCCCCGGCGACGCCAAAGAACTCAGGCTCGAGATCAAGGGGCTGCGAATTCAGGTCCTTGAGAAGCGAGATGTCGGCCGCCAACAGCAGCCGCGATTCGAGGGGGTCTAGACGCAGCCGTTTTGCTGCGCTCGGGGACACAGCCCACGTCCGCCCATTTCTTAACCGCATTTACGCCTCCATTAGCCCCATAGCATGCATATTACCCCCCCCCCATTTGCAACTGACTTGCTGAACAGGAATGGGGCCCCGTTGCAGCACCGGCCTTGCGCAAGCAATGTCGGCCTGCGTCGCGCACCTACTGGTGCAGCGCATACAACAGCAAATTCAGC
Source organism: Pirellulales bacterium (assembly GCA_046349955.1). Taxonomy (GTDB): domain Bacteria; phylum Planctomycetota; class Planctomycetia; order Pirellulales; family JBGAPH01; genus JBGAPH01. Next base: position 90,652 of record JAXMBI010000012.1, read on the forward strand.
CCCAACCGCGAAGCATCTTCCCGCACGTAGCCTTTGCACTCGAGCGATTCGTGGCTCTCGAGGGCGCAGCTAATGTCGTAGCGGCTGAAGATCACGCCGTAGCGCTCGCCGATCCGCACGCCTTCGAGGTCGGGCGGCACCTGGCGGACGGCCGCCTCAAGGCGGTCCCCTGCGCCTGCTTGCGGGTCGCGGCGGCGGAGTTGCTTGAGGTCCGCGCCGCCGAATTGCGGCGTGAACATAGCGTGATCCGCCGGAATCGGCCCGAGCGAATGGTCGGCAAAGATCGCCGCCATCTCGCGGCGGAACGAATCGCTGAAGGCTTCGCTCGAGCAGATCGAATCGGCCACCAGCGTGCCGCCGCGCTCCACGAAGGTCCGCAGCGCCTTCCGCTCGTTGGCCGAGAGCGAAAAGGCGTTGCGGCCGTGCATGAACACCAGGTTGTAGTTGAACAGCGCCGGGTCGGTCAGCCGGATCAGCTTCACCTCGGCGTCGGTGGGCGCCGACAGGTTGGCTGCGGCTGCCCTCATCAGGTTGCTCACGGCCACCGGCGCTGCGTCGCAGCCGCCGGGATGCTGCAGTTTGGCCACGCGAATCTGCCCGCGAACGAGTTCGTTGCCGATCGGGTGCGACTCGGCCTCGGTCGGGATCTCGTCCTTGTACTTGAGCTCCCGGTTCGTGGCGTACGCTAGCACGTTTACCCCCAGCGTCTGCGCGGCGTTGATCGCCCGCTGCACCTCGTCGGGAAACTTCCGCCCGCGGCCGGGGCGGGCCAACTCCCAGTAGCACGAGAGATTCTCGGGGCAGTAGATCACGCTCGTGCGGCAGCCGACATCGATGCCGTAGAGCGCCTTCACGTATTCCGGGTCGACCGGCTCCTCCGCCCGCCACACGGGGTGGCTCGCCGGCAGCATCGATAGCTTGTATTCCCGCTCGGGAAAGATGTCGCTCATCAGCTTGCGGAAGGCCGTGTCGAAACCGCTCCCCTCGCAGCAGGCCTCAGCGAAGATGAACCCGCCGCGGTCGACGTACTGCCGCAGCAGCTTGGCCTGCCCCTTGGTCAGATCGAGCCCTTCGCGCCCCGAAATGTAGATCACCGGGGTCTGCAACAAGTCCTCGACCTCGACCTGCCCCTTGGGATCGAGCACCTGCCAGGTCAGGTCGCGGCCCCACTTCTTTTCGGCATAGCGGGTGAGGTTCGCCGCGTCGCTGCGGTGCAGGTTCCAATCGCTGCCGGGGCCGTGCCGGAGCTTGGCCATTACCACGGGGCGCCGCCCCTTGCTGAGGAACAGCAGCGCCAGGCTCGTCGACACGTTGGGATCGGTCTCGCCGTGCCCCACCCCCTTCCAAAAGCCCGACAGGCTGTCCGGCGGGCGATCGTTGAGAAAGACATCGGCCCCCTCACGGTACCAATCGTGGCGGCCCATGAACCGGCGGGCCGTCATCCGCCCCACGCGTTCGACGCCGTACAGAAAGTAGAAGTGATACTGACCAGCGGCCGCGCCGGCGCGGTCGAACAACCCCCGGTTGGCTGGGTTCGACTGGGCCGTGAAGTTGCGGGCCAGCCAATCGAGCCCGCGCTCGATGGCCTGATCGGTGGCTTGCTGGCCGCAGCACAGGACTTCGTCGCCGCGGACATCGGCATCGCCTTTGTTGAGCTGGTCGCTGGCGATCACGAGGGAGGCCAGGCCCGCGCAGGTCATGCTGCCGGTTCCCTGGTCGAAGCCGCCGCCGTTGGGCAGGTAGCTCCACGAGCCGTCCTGGTTCTGTTGGTCGCGCCAGTAGCGCTGCGCGAGCTGCCAGGTGTTCGGCTTCACGAGCGTCTGGCCGACCGTTTCGGCGGCCCTTTCAGCCTCATGGAGCGCCAGCAGAGCGAACTGGGCGTTCGAGTTGTCGCTCGCCCCATGGTCCTGCGTGTAGCCCCAGCCGCCCGGCGTGGCGCTCCCCTGCCGGAGCTGCGCCGCCTCGAGCCATTCGACGTTCTTGGTGATGCGGGGCAGGTAGCCTATTGGATTCGCCGGTTCGGCAGCCGCCAAGGCCATCGTCTGCACGCTGCGGGCATACACCCCGCGAAACTCCTGGGTCCGCAGCCACTGCAGGGCTTTGCGAACCGTTTCGTCCTGAGGCGTGAGCCCGCAGTTGAGCAGCGCCAGCGTGCAGAGCCCCGTGACGCCCCCTTCATGGTTCTGGTAGTCGGGCCAGCTCCCGTTGGGAAGCTGAGTGCGCTTCAGATACTTGACGCCCGCATCGATGGCCGCCCGCACCTGCTGCGGATTGAGCTCGGCCCGCACGACCGGCGCATGCGCCAGCACTGCACCGAGCGCGACGGCCAAGACCAAGGGGCGAGCGAAAGACATTGGGGCAAAACTCGCTCGAAAAACACGTTCCGACCCTTCCATCGTAGACGCCCCACCGCGGGCGGGCAAAGGGCTGCCTCGTTGCTCCTTGGGGAGGGGCGGCCGTAAGATGGAAGGAGGCGCTTCGGTGCGCTGCCCGGCCGCCATCGGCCTCCGTCTCCCGCGCCCCCCAGGATTCGCGCACTTGAGCAGCAAGCCCCGCAGTCTCGGCGACGTTCTGCAGGAGTTCAGCCAGCATCGCCAGTTGATGCAGGAGGAACTGCAGAAAGTCATCATCGGCCAGAACGAGGTCATCGAGCAGCTCTTCGCCGCCATCTTCACCCGTGGGCACTGCCTGCTCGAGGGGGTGCCGGGCCTGGCGAAGACTCTCATGGTGAGCACGCTCGCGCGGATCCTCGACATCGGCTTCAAGCGGATTCAGTTCACGCCCGACCTGATGCCCTCGGACATCACGGGCACGAACGTGCTCGAGGAAGACGAGCACGGCCGGCGGAACTTTCGCTTCGTCGAGGGGCCGATCTTCTCGAACATCCTGCTGGCCGACGAAATCAACCGCACCCCGCCCAAGACGCAGGCGGCCCTGCTGCAGGCGATGCAGGAGCGCGAGGTGACCGTGGGCCAGACGACCTACGCCCTGCCGGACCCGTTTTTCACGATCGCCACGCAGAACCCGATCGAGCAAGAGGGAACTTACCCGCTGCCTGAAGCGCAGCTCGACCGGTTCATGTTCAACATCAAGGTCGACTACCCGACGCGCGAGGAGGAAGAGAAGATCCTGGCCAGCACCACCCGGGGGGAGAAGCCGGAGATCCGCAAGGTGCTGTCGGGCCGGGCGATTCTGAACGTGCAGAAGCTGGTGAGTTCGGTTGCGGTGAGCGAGTACATCGTGAAGTACGTGGCCGCGCTCGTGCGGGCCACGCGTCCTAAGGATCCCTCGGCGCCGGAATACGTGCGGCAATGGGTCGACTGGGGCGCGGGGCCCCGCGCCGGGCAGTTCTTGATCCAAGGCGGCAAGGCGCTCGCCGCGATGGAGGGCCGCTTCTCGGTGGCGATCGCCGACGTGCAGAAGATCGCCGTGCCGGTGCTCCGCCACCGCATCAGCACGAACTTCCAGGCTCAGGCCGAAGGGATGACGAATGAGGACGTGGTTCGCCGGCTGGTGGAGGAGCTGCCGACGCCGGAGATTCCGAAGTTCGGCGGGTAGGCCGAATTGATAAGTTCATTTTTACCGCAGAGGACGCGGAGGACGCAGAGAAGAGCGACTCTTCTACTCTGCGTCCTCTGCGTTCTCTGCGGCTAGAGAATTCGCCTGAATGTCCACCGTCGAGAAGTACCTGAAGCCGGAGGTCGTGCGGCAGATCGCGCGGCTCGATCTGCGCGCGCAGTTCATCGTGAAGGGCTTCTTGCAGGGGCTGCACGCGAGCCCCTTTCATGGCTTCTCGGTCGAATTCAGCGAGCATCGCAAGTACACCGCCGGAGACGACCCGGAGGACATCGACTGGCTGGTCTACGCCAAGACCGACAAGTACTACATCAAGAAGTTCGAGGCCGAGACCAATATCACCGGCTATCTGGCGATGGACCTGAGCCGCTCGATGGGCTACACGTTCCGCCAACAGCTCTCGAAGTTCGACTACTCGATCTGCCTGGCGGCCGCGCTCGCTTACCTGATGGTGCAGCAGCAGGATCCGGTGGGGCTGATCACCTTCGACGAGAAGCTCCGCGACAGCTTGCCTCCCAAGTCGAAGCGGACGCAACTTGGGCGGCTGATGTCGCTGTTGGCCAAGCTGCAGCCGACCGGCCGCACCGACGTGGCCAAGAGCCTGGCGCAGATCGCCGCCATGCTCAAGCATCGCAGCCTGGTGATGATCTTTTCGGATTTGCTGGCCGAGCCGGCGCCCATCATCCAGGCTCTCCGCCGCCTGCGACACGGCGGGCATGACGTGATCCTGTTCCACGTGCTCGACGAGGCCGAAGTCCATTTTCCGTTCGAGGGGATGATCGAGTTCGAGGAACCCGAGGAGGCCGAGACCCTGCAGGTCGACGCCGAGGGCTACCGGGCAGCCTACCTGGCGGAGCTGGCAAATTTTCGCGACACCTATCGTCGGGAATGCCGGCAAAGCGGCGTCGACTACGTGCCGCTCGACACGAGCATGCAGTTCGACCGCGCCCTCATGGAATACCTCCTCAGCCGCCGCGCCCGCTGCTAACACGAGGCCCCTGGCTATAATGAGGTGGGCTTTCTCACCGCGGAGACATCGAGGCACGGAGAGGTCAAATTCGTTTCTCGCCAAGGCGCAGAGCCGCCAAGCTTTGCGATCTTAGCGCCTTGGCGAGAAAAGGTCTTTTGTTCTCTCCGTGCCTCTGTGTCTCCGTGGTTCAATCCACCCGCTCGCTAGCGCATGACCTTCGTCGCTCCTACGATCCTGTTAGGCACGCTGCTGATCGCCGCGCCGATCGTGCTGCACTTGATCATGCGCCAGCAGCCCAAGCGGCTCGAGTTTCCGGCGCTGCGGCTGCTCATGGCCCGGTCCGAAACCAACCGCCGCAAACTGCTGCTTCGCAATTTGCTGCTCCTCCTGCTGCGCTGCGCCGCCATCCTGCTGCTCGCCCTAGCGTTGGCTCGGCCGAGCCTGCAGTCGGGCGGGATCTTGCCTGACCAAGAAGCCCCCGTGGCCGCGGCACTGGTGTTCGACACCGCCCCGCGGATGGAGTATCGCCAGGGGAACCAAAACCGGCTCGAAGCTGCCCGAGAGACGGCCGACTGGCTGCTCGAGCAGTTCCCCGGCAACAGCGAGGTGTGGGTGCTCGATTCGCGCCTGGCTGCCGGGGCATTTCAACTCGACGTGGGGGCCGCCCGCGAACGCGTCGGCCGGCTCAGCGGAACCACCGCCCCTCGACCTGTGGGCGAAGCGCTTGACGACGCTCTCAAGCTCGTGCAGGAGAGCGCTCAGCAGCGCAAGGAAGTCTATGTGTTCAGCGACCTCTCGCAGGGCGCCTGGTCGGGCGATGCGGCGGCCCGCTGGCGCGAACGACTGCGGGAGCACCCGGAGATCGGCGTCTATCTCATCGACGTCGGCGTCGAGCAACCGAAGAACGCGAGCCTGGGAGAATTGCGGCTGTCGCGGCAGACGGTGTCGGAAGGCGCCCGGCTCTCGCTCGAGACCTCGCTGGCCCAAGTGGGCGGCGACGGCGAGCGGGTGGTTGAGCTGCTGGTGGCCGGGACCGATGGCAAGCTCGAGAAACGAGGCCAGGAAAGCCGCACCTTGGTGGGAGGACAGCCGCAAAGCGTCTCCTTCACGCTCGGCAACTTGCCGGCCGGAACCCACCAGGGCGTGCTGCGCGTCGTGGGGGAAGACGGCCTGGCGGCCGACGACGTCCGCTATTTCACGGTCGCCACCGAGCCCAAACAGAAGGTGCTGCTGGCAGCGCCTGAACCGGCCGCGGAGTATGCCCTGTGGGTACAAAGCGCTCTCGAAACCTACTTCGCCTGCCGCGTGGTGGGGCTCGAGGAATTGGCCGCGATTCCGCTCGAGGAGTTCGCGGCCGTGTTCCTGCTCGATCCGAGTCCGCTGGACTCGAGCATGTGGCGGCGGCTCGACGAGTTCGTCGACGCCGGCGGCGGGCTGGCGCTCGCGCTCGGGCGCAACGCCCAGGTCGAAGCGTTCAACGAGCCGGCGGCGCAGGAGCTCTTGCCGGCGCCGCTGGCGCGGCAGTTTCGGGCCGGCGGACGCCTGGTGTACCTCGCGCCCGAGACGCTGGACCATCCGGCGTTGGCCCCCTTCCGCAGCCGGCAGGGGAGCTTGCCTTGGGAAGATTTCCCGGTCGAAAAGTACTGGCAGCTTGGCGAACTGGCCAGCGGCGCCAACGTGCTCGTGCCCTACTCCAATGGCGACCCCGCGGTCGTCGAGCGACCGGTGGGCAAGGGCCGGGTGCTCCTGTTCACCACCAGCCTTTCCGACGCTTCTACGCGGCAGGACGCCTGGAACTACATCATGACGGGCGCCGGCCAAACCGCGCCGTGGCCCGGCATGATGCTCACGATCCTGACCACACAATACCTGGCCGGGGGCGGCGACGCGCGGCTCAACTACCTGCCGGGCGAATCGGCGGTGGTGCCCTTAGGAGGCGAGCAGGCCCTGGGCATGTATCTGCTGGCGACTCCCAATGGCGAACTGCTGCGGCAGACCGCCGGCGGCGAGCAGAACGCCGTGACGATCAGCGCCACTGAGTGGCCCGGGAATTACCAATTGCGCAGCGGTTCGGATCAGGGGGGTTTTGCCCGCGGCTTCAGCGTGAACCTGCCGCCGGCGGCGACGCAGCTCGAGCGGCTCGACGCCGAGCAAATCACGGCGCTGACCGAGGGCCTGCCGATCCGCGTGGCCCGCGGCCGCGACCAAATCGACCGCAGCGTGAATCTAGGGCGCGTGGGGCTCGAGCTGTTTCCGTTTTTGATCGCGCTCGTGGCGCTGGTGCTCGGGGCGGAGCATCTGCTGGCCAACCGGTTCCACGATCGTCCGCCGGCTGCGGAGACGCAGAAGGCGGGTTGGTTACGACGTGTCTGGCCGAAAAGCGCGGATCGCTCGCCGCCGCTGACAACCTCTGCGTAGGGTGGGGCGAGGCTCTGCGAGCCCCACCGCCCAATCTAGCGCTACGGGGCCGCAGGATCACTGACGATGTAAGAGTCTCACAGTGGTTCCGCGTGGGGCTGGCGCCCCACCCTACGCCGGATCGCTGCAAGCGCCGTTAACGCGCCGGTTGCCGCCAGCGCTACGCCCGCCGGCTCCGGCACGGCGAGCTCCTCGACCACCGTGTAGCCCCAGAAGCCGATCTTGCCGCTGGTGTTGCGGATCCAGCCTTCGATGTCGCTCTCGACGAACGTCGGCCAGCCGTCGAGGATTTCGGCCGTCGAGCCAAAGAAGCCCTCTACGCCCGTGATGTGCCAGTTCCACAGGGGCGCAAGGGGCGCGCGATAGTCGCGATTGAGGCCGTCGGCCCCGGCCGCGATCGACGCCACGAGAATCGCGTCGCCGGCTTCCGCAGGGCCCCGCGCAATCAAATCGCGGGCATGGGCAACGAGCAGCGGATCCTCGAGCCCCACGACGAACGAATCGCGGTGCTTTTCCGTGCCGGGAGTTTCCGCGACGAGGAAGTAGATTGGGGCGGCGCGGGCCACTCCGGCTCCTCCGGGAATCGCGACGAACAGAACGAGAACTTGGAAGAGCGCGAAGCCGGCATGCGGTCGATTCGTTGTGATCGCGCCCAACATCGATGTCGCGCCCCAGCGCCCTACAGCCGGCAGTTCGTGATCCGCGTTTCCAGAATGGCCGAGGCGCCCAGCGATTCGAGCCGCTCCATGATCTCGATCACTTCGTCCCGCCGCACCATCACCCGCACCGCGCACCAGGCGGGGTCTTCTAGGGCGCTGATCGTCGGCGAGTTGAAGCCCGGCGTAATCCGCTCGGCCTCCGGCAGCTTGGCCCGCGGTACATTGTACTCGAGCAGCGAATAACTGCGGGCAATCACGACGCCCTCGAGGCGGCGAACCACGCGATCGGCCACCTCGGGGAGCCGCGCGGCCTTGTTTTGCACGAGCAGCGTCTCGTAGCGGTCGATCTCGGCCAATACGCGCAGACGGTTGGCCGCCAGGGTGCTGCCGGTTTCGATCAGGTCGACGATCGCGTCGGCCACGCCGAGGGCGATCATGATTTCGACGGAGCCCGAGAGATCGACCAGATGCACCTTGGCGCCGAACTTCTCGAGAAACAGCTGCGTGATCCGCGGAAAGCTGGTGGCCACGCGGGCGCCGTCGAGCTCGGCCGGTGACTGGATCGCCTTGTCTTCCGCCACGCACAGCGCGAGGCGGCAGTGTCCCACACCCAGGTTCAGCCGCTCGATGAGCTCCGCGCCCGATTCCTGAATCAGGTCGCCGCCGGTGATGCCCATGTCGAGGGCGCCTTCGGCGCAGAGCACGGGAATGTCTTCGGTACGAAGAAAGGTGATCTCGACCGGCATCTCCCGGCAGCGCGCAAACAAACTCCGCTCCTGCCGACGAAAGCTGAGGCCCGCCTCCTTGAGCAGTTCGCCGGCCACTTCGGCCAAGCGGCCCTTACTGGGAATGCCAATCCGCAAGTTGTCCATCGTCAGTCAAATTCGGTTCAGAGACTAAATTCACCACGGAGACACAGAGACACGGAGAGGGTCGATTGTTCATCTCCGTGTCTCTGTGTCTCAGTGGTCAATTCGCGGTCGATTCGCCCTTAGGCGGCCGGGAGGCTTTTTCGTCGATGCCGGAGATGCCGAAGCGCCGAGCCAACTCGTCTTCCACGGCCGTGAGCGGCACGCCGCAATGCCCGAGCATCACGAACACGTGATAGATCAGGTCGGCCGCCTCGTGCCGTAGCTCTTGCTCGCGGGCATCGCCGGCCAGCCGGGCGGCCTCGACGACCTCGGCGGCCTCCTCCACGATCTTAGCCCCAATCGCATCGACGCCGCCGGCAAACAGCTTGGTTGTATACGACTTGGCCGGCGGATTGACCTTACGGTCTTCAATCACCGCCATCAGCCGGGCAAATACCGAAGGGCCGGAATCCACGGAAGGGTCCTGGGAGCAACGGGAAGCCGCCAAACGAGTTGCGCCGCGGCCGGCACAGCTAGCCATGGTAAGCCACGTGGCGCGATGCCACAACGGGCGGACCGGGTAGCGGCAGGGTACCAGGAGGCTCAACCGGCCGAGCAGTTCCCGGCGTCCCTCACCCCCGCCCTCTCCCACAGGGAGAGGGAGCAATGCCTAAGTCGTTTGGCCGATGGACCCTACATGGGGCCTTCTTGCGACGCCCGGCGGGCAAACGGGTTTTTGAGCTGCCAGCGGGCCCTCGAGGGCTCGGCGACCGGCTTCTGGAACCCAAGGGGACGACCTCCGCCTCCATCCGGCGCAATGTCGTTCTCGGGGTACGGATCGAACCGCTGTGCCTGCATCTGCTGGTATTTGGTGGGCCCCGGATTGAACAATTGCGGGGGGGCCATGTCATAGCAGCCCGCGGAGCTCACGAGCGTGACCGCGCTAACCAATAGCAAGACCTTGGTCTTCATCGAATAGCGCCGTCCTTCCGTGCTTGGGCTGCCTGGCCGAGCCAGGCCTTGGGCGGGGGATTATAGCGCGGCCCACCGTGGCCGCAAGCCCGATCCGTCGCTAGCATCGTCGTGCCGACGGCCCGACCTTGAGCGGGTAAGTGACGCCAGGTTCGGGTCTTAACGCCTGTGGGCGATCGTTCGGCTCCGGCTGCCGCAACATGCCGATCGGGCAAGAGATGCTGGCCACGAGCGTCAGCGGAGCTTCTCGAAGTACCTCAGGAACTCGCGGTCGAGTGCCTTGAGCTCTCCAAAGGCCGTCTGGAACTCGCTGAGCCGCTCGGCCGGCTTGTCCCAATCGAGCCGCTGTTTGGCCGCCAGCGACTTTACGTACTTGGCGTATTCCTTCGGCCGCTGGCGAATGAGGAAGTAGTTGAGCGCCCAGGCCTCGGCGTAAGCGTCGAGCGCAGTGCGGGCATTGCGAAAGCGAGCGTCGTCGGAGACCAGCGATTCGAGCGAGCCGGCCCCACGATTGGCGGTGTATTGGCGAAACCGCGCCAGCCGCTCGGTATTCACGGCGCCGATCGTCCGCCAGCCCTTGACGCTCGAAAGGTCGGGCGTTTCGAAGTACACGGCCAGGCCCTCGCTCACCCAGAGCGGAATGTCGGCGAACCGCGTGTGCAGACCGCAGTTGTAGGCGATCTGGTGCGTGGCCTCGTGAATGATCGTGGCCACCCCTTTCTCGGCGCCCGGCTGACTGAGCAGGCGATTGATCGCGGCCGCGTTCGGCCGGCGGTTACCCAGCCCGCCCCCGTAGGCCTCGATGCCGGTGAGGTCGAACATCGTCACCCGGTTGGTCCGCAGGCTGTAGTAACCGATGATCGTGTCGGCGCCCTCGCCCAACTCGGCGCGGGCATGGGCCAGATACGCTTCGCGGCTCCCGAAGACCACGACCACGAGGGGAAACTCGGGATCGTGCAGTTCGAAGCCCCGCCGCGACCAGTAGTTGGTGAACGCGCCGTAGAGCCGCTCGAAGAGGGCGCCCACCCACTGGGCGTAAGCCCGCGAGGTGTTGAAGGCGATCACATAGTGCCGCGTGGTATGCACATCGAAGCCGGGGGGCAGTTCGGTGAGCAGGCGCTGGCCGGTGGCCGCAGCTTCCAACGCCTTGAAGGGGGCGTCGTCGGCCGAGCGGGAGATGGTTTCGTCTTTGGTCGCCAGCCACAACACGCCATCGGCGGCCTCGAGCAGCACGCCATCGGCCGCTTCGACCAGCACGCGGCCGCTCGCCTGCTCTTCGCGCCCCTCGCGACGAAGGGTGAGATGCTCGACCGCCTGGGCCGACGAATAGACCGCGGCCAGCGCGAGCAGCAACGCTAGGCAGCGGGTAGCGATAGGCGGCACGCTCTGGGCCTCGGCGGATGGCAGTTCGGGGCTGTTCCGCCGGTCGAACGCCAGCGTCCCCACCGTTTCATCTTACCTAGGGGAGGCCGGAACCCCCAAACGTTTCGCTCCGTTCCGCAGCGCGCACTCTCCTCTAAGCGCCCACTGCGAGCCTCCAACCCGGCTCAACTCAACCCCCACTGGCCGATTCTTCCTCCAGCGGCAGGATCTCCACCTTGCGGAACTCGATGGGGTGGCTTTCCGACTGCAGTGAGATCGTGCCCCGATGGATCAGCCGGTCGTCCCCATGGAGCAGCGGCTTGGTGTTGGGGTCGTTCGGGTCGAGCTGCGGCTGTTCGTACTCGAACACGAGCTCGCCGTCGACGAAGTGCTTGATCTTGCCGGCGCCATGGACCTCGGCCTCGAAGGTGACCCATTCGTCGCCGTGGATCGTTTTCGAGCGCGAGTTGTTGCAGTGCTGCTTGACCAGCCGCTCGTCGATCACCACGTGCGTGCCAGGGGTGCAAACATTGGCCGTGGGGCGCGGATCGCGGCCGTTGCCCCCCAGGAACTGGGCCTCGATCGAGACGGGAAAGTCTTGGTCCTCGGTCATCGACTCAGGCGACTGGCCGTGCAGCATCACGCCGGAGTTCCGGATAGCCCAGCCGGGTCCGCCAGGGCACTGGTCGCCAACGAACCGGTACTCGATCCGCAGCCGGTAGTGGCCATAGGGCGTGTTGTAGAACAAGTGGCCAAACCGCTCGTCGAACTTGTCGTAGCCGTCGTAGCGAACCTTGATCACGCCGTCTTCCACGCGAAAGGTGTTGGCGTAGTTGTCGCCGGCCTTGCAGTAGCGGATCTTGGGGGTCCAGCCTGTGAGATCGCGGCCGTTGAAGAGGGGGATCCACTTTTCGGCAGGCTTGGCGGTGGCTGGTTCGGCTGCGGCTGGCGGCTCGTCGGCGGCGAAGCCGGGTCGCTGAGGCAAGCACAGCGCCGCCAGAGTCAGGAGGAAGGTGCAGCGAAGCAGAGTGAAACAATGGGTTGTCATGGGACAGGCCAGGCGGGAGTTCGGTAGGTTTGCTGCGATTCTAACGCGCCGGCGAACGGGATGCAGGCAGCCATTTACCAAGTCTCTGCACCACCTCCTCATGCGGGATGCCCTCGCCCGCATCGAGCTGACGAAGCCCTTCGTCCACCTGCTGGCGGAAAAAGATCTCCGCCGCAATCTCCTCAAGCGTCGCCTCCTCAGGCATCCGCTCGATCATTTCGAGAACAGCGCGCTTAATGTTCTGTGGCACAATCGCACGCACTGGCTGCGCGTAGGGCACCGCGGAACGTGAGCTAATCGGCGCACCAGGGCAATGGGACGCCGCTGAATTCAACAATGCCAGGGTCATGCTCCATTACCCAGGTCGTATTGAACGGCCATCCCGTATCAGCCTCTTCTCGTCCGAGAAACCCTTCTAAGAAGTGCCTGAGATCGATCCGAGGCGACTAGGTAGGCGGGTTTGTCCTCTGACCGAATGATTTCTACGAACACGATTGGGAGTCCTCGGCCGTACTCTCCCTGCGTAACCATCACGTAGTAGTTACCACATCCATCGCTCGCCAGCGGAATCCATCTTCGTTGCTCCCAAGACGGAAACAGGTCCAGAATAGATCCGATATCGAGAAATGGATTGTCTCGGCGCACTCCGAGTGTTGGAGGACCGTCAGCGGATCCGTTCTGAATGCTCAGCCACTCCTTCACCTCCGCTGGGACCTCGCACTTGAGACGCCCTTCAAGTTCCCGAAGGCCGGCTGCAAGACGTTGCCGAACGGACGGATCATTGGCCCCTCTACACATCCAAATTCCGCACCTCGAGCGCGTGGTTCTCGATGAACTCCCGCCGTGGCTCCACCTTGTCCCCCATCAGCACGCGGAACAGGTCGTCGGCGGCCATGCTGTTTTCCATGGTCACCTGCAGCAGCGTGCGGTTCTTGGGGTCGAGCGTCGTGTCGCGGAGCTCTTCGGCGTTCATTTCGCCGAGGCCTTTGAAGCGGGTGATCGTGAGGCCGCGTTCGCCGGCTGCCCTCACCGCGGCCAAGAGCCCGCGGAGGTCTTCGATGCCGGTGGCGTTTTCGCCCCGGCGGAGCACATAGCGCGGCTCCTCGCTGCCGGTCCGCTCCTGGGGGATCAGGGCCTGGATGTCGAACCCGAGCTTGGCCAACTCCTCGAGTTGGGCATTGATCGTGCGAACCTCGTGTAGCTCGACGATGTGCAGTCGCGGGGCCGGCTGGCCGTTGCCATTCTCTTCGCTCGGCTGATCGCTCACCTGCAGTTCACCGCCGACCGCTGATTCCTGCTCGGCCAAGAACTTGTCGACCTCGGCGCGGGTGAAGAACCATTCCTCGCGCGCGCCCAGATACACATGGAACACCGGCAGCTTGTTCGTGGTCGGATCTTGCCGCAGGGCATGCCGCTTGAGGCTGATGCCGCGGCGCTCGAGCGCGATCAAGGCGTCTTCGAGCGTGGCGAGCGACTTGCAGAGTCGGGCCAGCTCGGTCCCTTCGATGCGTCGGCCGTCGCCCGGCTCGAACACGCCTTCGCCGAGGCCGAGATCGAGGAGCTGGGTCTTCATCTCCTCCTCGGTCTGCACGTAGTAGGTGTCCTTCTTGTTCCGCACGCGGAACAAGGGGGGCTGTGCCACGTAGATGTGCCCCGCCAGCACCAGCTCGAACATCTGCCGGTAGAAGAAGGTGAGCAGCAAGGTGCGGATGTGCGAGCCGTCGACGTCGGCGTCGGTCATGATCACGATCTTGCTGTACCGCCGCTTGGCGATGTTCTGCTCCTCGCCGATGCCGGTGCCGATGGCCGAGATGATGCTGCGGACCTCTTCGTTGGCCAGCACCTTGTCTTCGCGCGATTTGTAGGCGTTGATGATCTTGCCCCGCAGCGGCAGGATCGCCTGATACTCGCGGAGCCGGCCGCCTTCGGCGCTGCCGCCGGCGGAGTCGCCCTCCACCAGGTACAGCTCGCACTTGTCGACTTCTTTGCTGGTGCAGTCGCGGAGCTTGCCGGGCAGACCGTGCCCCGAGAGGGCGCCTTTGCGCTCCCGCACGAGTTCGCGTGCCTTGCGGGCGCTTTCGCGGGCTTCGGCGGCGAGCAACCCCTTCGACACGATCGCCTTGGCCGTCTTGGGGTTCTCCTCCAAGTACTTGCTTAGGTAATCGCCGACGGCGGAGTTCACCAGCCCTTCGACCTCGCCGTTGCCGAGCTTGGTCTTGGTCTGGCCTTCGAACTGCGGCTCCGGCACGCGGAGCGAGAGAATGCAGGTGAGCCCTTCCCGGAAGTCGTCGCCGGAAGGGACGAGGTCTTTGAAGAGGTTCTGCTTCTTGCCGTAGTTGTTGAGCGACCGCGTGAGGGCGGCGCGGAAGCCTGAGACGTGAGTGCCTCCTTCGGTCGTGGAGATGTTGTTGACGTAGGACTGCAGGTTTTCGGCATACTCGCCGGCATACTGCAGCGCTACCTCGACGCCGACGCCGTCGAACTCGCCCGAGTAGTAGAGGATATCGGGATGCGCCGGCTCGGTGGCCCGGTTCAAGTGCTCAACGAACTGCACGATCCCGCGTTCATAATGGAACGTTTCGGATTCGCCGGATCGATCGTCTTTGAAGACGATGCGGATCCCTCGGTTGAGGAAGGCCAACTCCTGCAGCCGACGGTGCAGCGTGTTGTAGTTGAACTTGAGCTGGCCGAAGATCTGCGGGTCGGGCTTGAAGGTGGTCTTCGTGCCCCGCTTGTTCGTCGCGCCGATGCGGCGGACCTCGCCCGTCGGCACCCCCCGCGCGTAGTCTTGCTGGTGGAGGTGGCCGTCGCGGCTGACTTCGACATCGGACCATTCAGAGAGGAAGTTCACCACGGTGACGCCGACGCCGTGCAAGCCGCCTGAGGTCTGGTAGGCGCCCTTGCTGAACTTGCCGCCGAACTTGAGCACCGTCATCACGCCCTCGAGCGTGGAAACGCCCAAGTCGGGGTGGATTTCGACGGGGATGCCGCGGCCGTCGTCTTCCACGGTCACCGAGCCGTCGGCGTTGATCGTCACGCTCACGGTTTGGGCGTAGCCCGCCATCGCCTCGTCGATTGAATTGTCGACGACTTCATACACTAGGTGGTGCATGCCGCGCACGGTGGTGTCGCCGATGTACATGCTCGGCCGCTCGCGCACGTGCTCCAAGTCGCTAAGGTGCTCGAGGTCCTTGGCGCCGTAGTCTTCGGAGCCGCGGGAAGATTTCGGCCCGGCCGCCTCGTTGCTGGGCTGGCCGGTGGGGAGCGAATCGTCGGCAGGGGGTTCGGTCGTCATCGAGTTCGGTCTGGCGGGAGGGATCAGGTTGTTTCGAGAGCCGCTCGCCACGCCTGGGGCGCTCGCGAGCGGAGTAGTTCAATGGATCGGGCCCAGGCGGAAGCGCAGGTCGCGAATGCCTTGCTCCGG
Source organism: Pirellulales bacterium (assembly GCA_046349955.1). Taxonomy (GTDB): domain Bacteria; phylum Planctomycetota; class Planctomycetia; order Pirellulales; family JBGAPH01; genus JBGAPH01. The sequence goes on from JAXMBI010000012.1 coordinate 105,932, forward strand.
CAACCGGCCGACAAGCGCGGCAAGCAGCGCCTGCTTCTGAAAGGTTAGCTCTTGCAGCACGGCGGAGTTTTCGACGAACACCTCGAGCACGCCCCGCTTCACCTGCCCCGCGCGGCTGCTGGCTGCCCACTGCGGACCAACCGCCTCGGCCCACGCTTGCGCGAAGCCGATCGCAGTCAGCTCGCGGGCATAGCCGCGACGAGCGAGCAGTTCGGAAAACACATCGTTGATTCTCTGCGGACCATGACGGGTCATCGCGCTTCCTGCAAAACCATGAAACGAGCGCCACGAAAGCGGCAAGCCTAGCTACTGGCCCTACCGCTCTCGCGCGAGCGGCATGATGACGTAGGCATAGCCGTCGTCGGTGAGGCACACCGCGGCGCTCTCGGCGTCCTTGAGTTCGAGCGTGAAGGTTTTGTCGGCGTCGAGCACCTTGAGGAAGTCGTTCACATACCGGGGGTCGAGCGTGATGCCGATTTCAGGGCCCTCATAGGCGATCGGCAACTCGATCCGCGATTGACCGGCTTCCGCCGCCCGCCCCGTAAGCACCAGGCTGCCGGGGGAGAAGGTGAAGTCGACGCCGCGGCTCTCCTCGCTGGTGAGAATGGCCGCTTGCCGGACCGCGGTGTAGAACGGCCCCACGTTGAGGCCGATCCGCTGAGCGTCGGGCCGCACGGGCAACACATCGCGCCAGCGGGGAAACCGGCCTTCCGCCAGCCGAGAATAGACCGTTACGCGCTGGCAGCGCACGAGCACGCTGTGCCCCGTCACCGCCATCTGCGCCGCGGCTTCCGCTTCGCTGCCCGCCACGGCTGCGAGTGCCCGCTCGATCAACTGCATGGCTCGCGTGGGCACGATCGTGGCGTTGTCAGGGGTTTGGTGGCCGCCCACCGACTTCGCGCCGCCCTCCATTTTGGCCAGGCGACGGCCATCCGTGCCAACTGCGACGGCCTTCTCGGAACTTAGTTCCCAGAGCACACCACCCAGGGCGTAGCGGCTGCTCTCGTTGTCGGTGGCGAAGACCGTGCGGCGGATCATCTCTCGCATCAAGCGGGCCGGAAGCTCGTGGAACTTCTCTTCGCGAAACCCGGTGACGGCCGGGAACTCTTCGGGATTCTCCGCCTGCAGTTTGAACTCGCTGCGGTCGCCGCGGACGAGCGTTTCGCGGGCATCGGTTTCGATGCGGAGCCGCTCGTCGCCGCTCTCACGCAAGATCGAGCCAAAGCGGCCCACGGGCAGTACGGCGCTGCCCGGGGAGGTTACGTCGACGCCCGGCACTTCAATCCGCACGCCGACTTCGAGATCGGTGGCCATCAGAGTGACCGAATCTGCCGAGGCCTCGATCTTCACGTTCTGCAAGATCGGCTTGGGGCTGCGGGCCGGCGCCACGGCGGCCGCGGTCTGGAAAGCGGCGAGGAACTTTTCGCGTTCGCAGGAGAGCTTCATGAATGTGATCCAACCAGGCCCAACGAGCAACGCATGGGTGCATCGCTCCTTGGGCAACAATGATTTCTCTTTAAGAGTTAGTAGTGGTAGTAGAGACGCGGTCCAAATCGACCGATGGAACGCCACTTGCCAACCGAAGCGCCAGCGAGCAAGCGGCTTGCGTCGGCCGGCACGCTCGCGGAGCCGGTGGAAACCGTGTCACCTGGCTGTCGACGGCGCGTCGATCGCGCTGGCACAATCGTCGACAAGTCGTGGTAGCCGCGCGAGGCCGACAGGCCGCGGCTGGTGGTTCGTCAGAGTGTCGACAATTCGTTGACATCGAATTCACAATCCGAGTTAAGTCGTTCGCCGCATGTGAGGACAGTGCGGCCATGCGCCATGGTGGCGATCAGCCCACGTCCAGGGCGCCCAGCAGTTCGCCGATCGTTTGGCGCACGTTGGGATCCGCTTCCAACAATTCCTCGGTGCGACGATAGGCGTGCAGCATCGTCGTGTGGTCGCGCTGGCCGAAGAACTGGCCGATTTGTTCCAGACTGGAGTTGGTGAGCCGCCGCGCGAGATAAACGGCGATCCCCCGCGCAATCACCACGCTCTGCCTCCGTGAAGGTCCTCGCAGTTCGGCCAGCTTGAGCCCCTGATGCCGGCAGGCGAGATTGGCGATGTCCTTGAGCGTGAGGCCGCCTGCCGAGGCGCGCTCCCGCGTCAGTTTGCGCACGGCCGCCAAATCGATTGGCCGGCCCCGCTCGCGAGCCACCGCGTGCAAATCGCCCAAAGCCGACATCAACCGGGGCGCCGTGACGGGCAAGCCTGCCGCGAGAGCGCGCGCCGCGCGCCGCGAGATTTCGATCCGCCGGGCCGCGGCGAGTTGCACCACGAGCTCGAAGCGAGCCTCGGGCCCCGGCGCGGCGACCGGCACCACCAGCCCTTCGCACAGCCGGCCCCTCAAGGCAGGGAATAGTTTGGCCATCTCCGACGGCGATTGCCGCGTGGCAACCACCACGCGCCCGGCCCGGTTACGCAGAGCGTCGAGCGTGTGCAGCAATTCCCCCTGCGCCGAGGGCTTGCTGGCCAGCGTGTCCATGCCGTCGAGGATCAGCAGATCGAGCTGGCGGTACTTTGCCCGCAGTTCGGTGGTCGTTTTGCGGGCCACGGCGTCGTTCACGTCGCGCGCGAATTCGGCGCCAGTCACGTAGGCCGTGCGCCGTTGGGGATAGTACCGCTGCGAACCAGCCGCCAGTCCCAGGGACAGGTGCGTCTTGCCGACGCCGGCCGGGCCATAGAACACGAGCGGCGGGTCGGCCTGGACCGCGGGCTCGAAAAAACTGGTCACCGCCGTGGCCGCCAGGTAGTTCTCGGGCCCGGCCAAAAACGCGGCTTCGCGGAAGCTGGGAGCGTCGTCGCCGCGACCGTTGCCCGACGATTGGGCCAAGGGCAACGGGATGCTGACGACACGATTGACCACGGACATCCGTCCCGACCGTCCAGGCCCCAAGAACGGGGCATTCCAGCTCCAAAAATGAAGCTCGAATTATAGCGGTTGTTCAGGCGGATAGCGAGAGTGCCAGCTGGGGTGAGAGACGGCGAAAAACCCAGAGATTTCCCGGCCTTGGTGGATGCCAAACGCACGGTGGAAAGCAGCGGCCCGGCGGCCCGTTCAGGGCTGTTCCGGCCAGGCCAACTCCACAACCACGGGATCATGGTCCGAGGCCACCGGTTCCGCCAGCTTGCGGGCAGAGCGCGACCGCCAGCGATCCTGAGTCCGGAACAGCACGTAGTCGATCGTTCGCGCGTCCTCGAGCGGGTTCGTCCAGCCCTCCAACCGGGCAACGGGCGCCGAGTCGGGAAGGGCGTTCAAATCGCCTGCCAGAATCACCGGCAACTTGCTCGGACCGAACAACTCGGTGAGCTTGGCGGTCTGGGCAGCGCGGTTCTTGGCCGAGAGGTGGCACAGGTGGGTGACGACGAATATCGAAGTTCGCCCGTCCGGAAACGTGCATTTGGCCGCCAGGGCCGTTCGCGGCTCGCCGGGTTCGGGGGAGGGCAAGGGATGCACCTGAACCTCGGTCGGCTCGACGCGCGCCAGGATCGCGTTGCCATACTCGCCCCCTTCGAGCTCGATCGAGCGGCCGAAGGCCAACTCGAGCCCCGTCAAGCGGGCCAGTTCGGCCGCCTGATCGACGCCGCCAGCGCGGCGCGTGCGACGGTCGACCTCTTGCAGAGCCACCAGGTCGGGGTCGGCGGTGCGGATGATCTTGGCCAGACGTTCGAGGTCGAAGCGGCCGTCCGTCCCTTCGCCGTGATGGATGTTGTAGGTCATCACGCGCAGAGATGGCGGATCGGCGGCGAATGCTACACCCGGCGCGAGCCCGGCCAAGAGCGCCAGGACCAAGGAACCAAGCCAAGCGTGCCGAATCGGCCAAATGGGGTTCCGATGCGGCATCGCGGCGCCTCGCGTCTTGGAAAGTGGCTATTGCCCCGGCAGCGGAATGCCCATGCGGGCCATCAGGATCTGCATATCGGCCCAGACATCCTTTTTGGCCGCGGGGTTCCGCAGCAAGTAAGCCGGGTGATAGGTGCATAATACCTGGCTGGGGCCATGCTGAAAGAACGTGCCCCGCAGCTTGCCGATCGAGGCCTCGGTGTCGAGCAGGGCCCGCGCGGCCACGGCCCCCAGGCAGCAAATGAACTCGGGGCGGATGAGCTCGAGTTGCCGCTCGTAGTAGCCGCGGCAGTTGGTGATTTCTTCCGGCAACGGATTCCGATTGCCGGGCGGCCGGCACTTGATCGTGTTGAGGATGTACACGTCTTCGCGGCGGAGCGTGCAGGCCTCGATGATGCGGTTGAGCAACTGCCCTGCTTTGCCGACAAAGGGCTCACCTTGCGCGTCCTCGTCGGCGCCGGGGGCTTCGCCGAAGAAGCAAAGCCGGGCCTCCGGATTGCCGACGCCGAACACCGTTTGCGTCCGCGTCGCGGCCAGATTCGGGCAGCGCGTGCAGCCAGAGACCTCCTGGGCGAGCACTTTGAGGGCGACGATCCGGCCAGCGCGATCGGCCGGCGCGGGAGTCGCCTGAGCGATGGACGCGGGGGGCGGCAGCGCGAGGGCACTCGCTCGAGGCTCCGGGGCAGCTCGCTGAACCATCGCGGGAGCGGGGCCTGGCGAGGCCGTGGCCGCAGGCTTCCCGACGGCCGGCGCGGGGCTCTTACCCTTGGCGCGCGGCAAGTGGGTCACACCGGCCCGCTGCAAGTCGTCGAGTAGCGCTTTGGCTGCTCGAGGGGATTGAGGCGCCGATCCATTTCGCCGAGCCGCCAACGCTGGCCTCCCTTGCTGTTGAGTTCGTCCTAGTCGTCCCGGTGCCCGCCCGTGAACCGGAAGATGAAGTAGAGCAGCGTCAGCACGGCTTGCAAGGTGGCGGCCACGTAGGTGAGCGCAGCTGCATTCAGCACCTTGTTCACGTAGCGCATCTCGTCGCGCGGCACGATGCCGTACTCCACGAGCTGACGCTTGGCGCGAAAGCTGGCGTCGAACTCGACCGGCAGGTTCACCACCTGAAAGAACGCCACGGCGCCAAACAGGATGATGCCAGCCCAGATCACAGGCTTGAGCGCCATGGCCAGGCCGACCATGAGCACGATCATGCCCAAGCCGCTGCCAATGCTGGCCATCGGCACCGCGGCGTTGCGGATCACCAGCGGGGCGTAGTGGGTGGCGTCTTGGATGGCATGTCCCGCTTCGTGCGCGGCGATCCCCACCGCGGCCAGCGAATTGTCTCCGTAAACGTCGGGGCTGAGCCGCAGCACCTTGGCCTTCGGGTCGTAGTGGTCGCTCAGGTGCCCGGGGATTTGCTCGATGCTCACGTCGTTGAGCCCGGCGGAGTCGAGAATATGGCGCGCGGCCGCAGCACCGCTCAGGGGGGCCGGCATTTGCTGCGCTTGGGCGTAGGTCGCGTGGATCCGCCACTGCGCCCACAGGCTAAGCAGGACGGCGGGAGCGATGAAGAGGAAATAGACAGGATCGAAAAACATCGGATTCGTTTCTCCGGTACAACCCGACCGCGGGGTACAACTCGCCCCGCGGCCCTCATGGTTCTACGCAGGTTTTGGCAGCCCAGTTCCAGCCAGCGCAGGCCGGAATAACCACCACAAACAACCACCAAATAACAACTTACAGCGATCCGCCGCCCACCGCGGCGGCAGTCCACCGATGACGTATATCCCTTAAGAGCATTTTTAGGGCCAGAAGGGTCTACCGAAGGACGTTCGTCATGGCGGAAAAAGTCTTGGTCGTCGAGGACGCGCCCGAGTATCGGACGCTGATCAGCCGGGCCATTCGTGAGGCCGGGTACGACGTGCAGACGGCCAGCGACGGCCGCGAGGGATTGTCGCAGATCGAGCGCCAGCGGCCGAGCGCCGTGGTGTGCGATTTGATGCTGCCCCGGTTGAGCGGCTTCGGCCTGCTCGAGGAGGTCCGCTCGCGCGACAAGCGGCTCCCCTTCATTCTCACGAGCACCTGGGACAACGAGATGGCGCGGACCCACGCCCGCGATCTCGGCGCCGACGCCTTCGTTCCCAAAGACACCGACGCCCGGCAGATCGTCGACGCGGTGCGCCGCTGTTGCCAGGTGAGGGTGGCCGAAGCCCGCATCCCGCGGCCGCCGAAAGCGCCGGCCGCGCCGATCGCCCAGTGGAAGATGAGCTTCGAAAACAAGCTCGACGACGCGCTCGCCAGCTTCTGCCGGCAGGCCAAGCCACTGCTGGAAGGGCTCGATTCCACGCGCCGCGTGCGGCTTGCCGAGGCGGCCGGCCAGGCGATTCGCGTGGTGATTTGCTGCGGAAACCTGGAGCTAGGTCCCGAACGGATGCTCGAGGCGAGCTTGCGGCCGCAGATCGACCGCCGTTCGAGCATGGCCCCCTATTGCACGCGCCGCGTGCATGCGCTCGCAGTTCGTGAGGCCGAGCGGATTCGCTTCTGCCTGGCGGATCAGGGCCCGGGCTTCGACTACCGGACCTTGGCGGAAACGCAACTCGGCTTGGCCGGCTATCTGTTCGGCCAGATCCGCTTTTCGTCCGACGGACGCTGCTTCCAACTCGTGCACGAACTGAACAGCGAGAACCGCTAGGACGCGCTCTTCGACTTGAGCGCCTTGACGCTGCCGACCAAGCGGCTCTTGGTGCGGGCGGCGGCGTTGGCGTGGATCAGCCCCTTGGCGGCCGCCTGATCGAACTTCTTGGCCACCACGCGCGCCTGCGCCTCGGCCCCGGCCACGTCGCCGGCGGCAACCAGCTCGCGGGCCTTCCGTAGTTGGCTCTTCAGCACGGAACGCCCCGAACGGTTGCGGGCACGTTGCTCGAGGCTCTGTCGCAGGCGCTTCTTGGCGCTGGTCGAATTAGGCATGGGGCGTCAAAGCGAATTCTAGAGGGCAGACGGGCCGCACCCTGCGGCGAATCAACCTTTATCGCGATCCTGGGCCAGTTTGTCCAGACGTACCGAGACGTCTTTGTAGCCGAAATCGAGCCCCGCCAGCTCCGTCAGGTAGCTTTCGGCCTTATCCCAGATCTTGAGACCAGAAGCTAGCACTGCCGCCCTGTAGAGAGCTAACTTGCGGAGCTCCGGGTCACGGTCGGCGACTTCTTGGATCGCCTGCTCGTAGTTGCTCATCGCCAGCTTGTACTGCTTGATCATGTGGAAGCACTCACCCAACTCCAGGTACACGCTGGCTTTACGCTTGGAGTCGCCGCGGGCTTCCTGGAAGAGCTTGATCGCTTCGTTGAAGTTTTCCGCGCGCTTGAGCCGCAGGGCCAACTCGTAGCGCAATCCTGGGTTGGCGGGGTAACGTTCGACCCGGGCCCCAAAGACTTCCAGCTCGCGCCGGTTGAGCTCGAGCTTCATCTTCTTGTAGAGCTCGTTCGCCGCCTCGGTGCGTTCCTCGCGAGCCTTCTTTTCGGCGATCGCCAACTGCTGATGGGCGCGGCGGAGTTGCACGTCCTCGAGCGCTTCGCGGAGCATGATGTCGCCGGCGGCCACTTCCAAGGCACGCTGGTAGGCGGCCTCAGCCTCCTCGAACCGCTCGTTGCGCAGGTGCAGCTCGGCCAGCGAGCGGTAGTTGGCCACGTCGCCCGGGTCCTTGGCGATGGCCCGCTCGAGCATCTGCTCGGGGGTCCGCTGCACGACCGGTCCCGTGCGCTCAGACTGGGCCGCACGATCGGCCATCACGTCGGTCGTGTTCTTGGCATCTTCGTAGCCACCCTTATGGATCGTCTTGTTGACGGTGAGATCCGCCACCGCGCGGCTCGCCTCGACATCGCCGGGCTTGGCCTGCAGCACGCGATTCCAGAGAGCGATGGCTTCGTCGAACTTGCCTAGCCGCGCCAGGGCCCGCGCAAACTGGCGGGTGACATCGGCGTCCTTGGCGTTGACCTCGAGCGCATGCCGGAGATAGAGCAACTGGCACTCGTCGCATTGCATCCGCTCGCAGGCGGCGCCCATGGAGCAGAGCGTGGAGACATCCCAAGGGTTGAGCTTGAGCATCTCGATGCCGCTGCGAATGACGACGGGCCAGTCCTTTTGCAGCTCCGCCTTCTTCACAGAGGCCTTGGCCGTCGTGCCGCGCAGCCCGGCGAACGTGCTGCCCTTCTTGTTGTTGTTATACTTGCGGTGCAAACCTGCCAGCAGCGCTTGGGCATAGATCATGTTGCCAGGATCGGCCTCGACGCACCGCTGGAAGCTCTCGGTGGCGTAGTCGAAGTCCCCCTTGCCCAGGCTGCGGTTGCCGTGTTCGAACCACTGCTGCAAGCGGGCGCGGGTGGCGGCGTCGATGACGGGCCGCTTTTTGGGATCACTTGCCATCGGTGATTGTTCGATTCGTGCGACAAGAGAGACCGATCCGCCCACAGCCACGCGCTGGGGCCCCGTTTTGCCTGGCCGCCCTTCAGTCCGTTGGGCCCTGTCCGTCGTCGTTGCGGGCGCGAGCAAACGCGTGCGGCCGCAACCCTTTATCTTAGCCGGTTGTGCGGCAAACTCAATTTCGCCGGAATTCCCGGTTGAATTCCCGGTAGTGGGCAGTTGCCGTGAACGTCAACTCACCAGGCCCCGACCCTTGCCGGGTATCGGCTTCAGGTGTTCCCTACCACCCGGCCCTGGCACGTGGTCCTTCCGGGTGGGAGAATCGGGGCATGAAACGGCCAATCGTTTTGCTCTGGGCGTTAGCCATGCTGGCCATCGCTGGCACGGTCGCGTCCACCTACGGGACCTACCGAGCTTATGTGAGCGGTGCGAAGAGTGCCTATGATCCTCTGTTCTGGCTCGGCGCCGTCGTGTTCGCCAGCGCGGCCTGGTCGATGATCTGCATTGGTAGGCGCGAGGGACTTATCCCCAAACCGGATGCCAAACGAGATCGATCCGGCGACTCAAACTGACCCACTACCCAAAATTCGGCCGTCGCCACTCTCCAGGGCCCGTGACATGAGCGAACGTTTCGCGGGCAGGGGAACCGTCTATTTCGTGGGCGCCGGTCCGGGCGATCCCGGGTTGCTCACGCTGCGCGGCGCTCAATGCCTGAGCCGGGCCGACTTGGTGCTTTTCGACTATTTAGCCAATCCCGCGGTGCTGCGCCATTGCCGGCCCGACGCCGAGCTGATCTGCCTGGGCCGACATGGCCGCGACGAGCTCTGGTCGCAGGAGCAAATCCAGGCGGCGCTCGTCGAGCATGCCCGCCGTGGCCGCTGCGTGGTGCGGCTCAAGGGGGGCGACCCGGCGGTGTTCGGCCGGTTGGCCGAAGAATGCGCCGCGCTGGCCGCAGCCAACGTCCCTTGGGAAATCGTGCCCGGTGTGACCGCGGCCTTGGCCGCCGGCAGCTATGCCGGCGTCGCGCTTACCCATCGCGACTCCGCCTCGGCGGTCGCCCTGGTGACGGCGCACGAGAGCCAGGACAAGACGACCGCTGAGCTCGATTATGCCGCCCTCGCCCAGTTCCCCGGCACGCTCGTGTTCTACATGGGAGTGACAACGGTCGAGCAGTGGACCAAGGCGCTCATCGACGCCGGCAAGCCTGCGGACACGCCGGTCGCCGTGGTCCGCAGGTGCTCCTGGCCCGACCAGCGCGTGATCTACGGCGACCTCGGCGGCATCGCCGCCCAGATCCAATCCCCCAAGCTGCGGCCTCCGGCCCTGTTCGTGGTGGGCCCAGCCGTAGGCCGCGCGGGGGGACCCAACTGGTTCACTTCACGGCCGCTATTCGGGCAACGCGTGTTGGTGGCGCGGCCGCTGCAGCAAGCGTTCGAAATCGAAGAGCGGCTGCGGGAGTTGGGGGCCGACGTGCTCGTGCAGCCGGCGATCGAAATCGGTCCCCCGGCCGATTGGGCGCCGGTCGACCGGGCGCTCGCGCGGCTGGGGGAGTTCGACTGGCTGATCTTCTCGAGCGTCAACGGCGTGCGGCACTTGCTCGACCGGCTCTGGCAGCTCGGCCAGGATCTGCGGGCATTGGGCGGCGTACGGCTGGCGGCGATCGGCCCCGGAACGGCCACCGAGCTGGAGCGGCGGGGCCTGCGGACCGATTTGCTCCCCAACGAATACCGGGCCGAGGCGCTGGCCGAGACGCTGGCCGAGGGTGCGGCCGGCAAGCGGTTTTTGCTCGCGCGCGCGAGCCGAGGGCGCGAAGTGTTGGCCGAACAACTCCTTGCCGCCGGCGGCGAGGTGGAGCAGGTCGTGGTCTACGAAAGTCGCGACGTGGCGGAGCCCCACCCAGAGGTCGTGGCCGCTCTGACCGCGGGGCAGATCGATTGGACGCTCGTCACGAGCAGCAGCATCGCCCGCTCGCTCGCGCGGATGTTCGGCGGCGAGCTTGGCCGCACGAAGCTCGCCAGCATCAGTCCGGTGACTTCGCAAACGTTGCGGGAGCTGGGCTGGCCGCCGGAAGCCGAGGCCTGTGTCTACACGCTCGAGGGACTGATCGACGCGATCCGGTAGGCGCGGCCGAGAGGGGACTTTGCCGGTTGGAGGCGGCGGCGCCGGCTGGGCCATCGGCGGGAGACTCGGCTTCCCATGCCGGGGGACGCGGTTTCCGTCGAGGAGGGCAGGCCGCCGGGCCGATTTTCTCGTTTGGACGCGCACCCCTCCCGCCCTAATCGAGGCCCTTCGATGCTCGATCGTACGCGCGGCTCGCTGATTCTGTCGGTCGAATGTCCCCCTAGCGCCGGCGGATCGGCGCCCCTGGAGGGGCTCGAAACGCTCGACCGCCTGCTCTCGCACTACGGGTTGCCGGCCACCTGGGCGGTGGCGGAACCGGCGGCCTGGCGCCCCGCGTTGCGGACCGCGCCGCACGAGGTCGCAGTGCTCGGAGACGCGAGCTGGGCGAGCCCTCAGGCGGGCCGAGCCGGCTTCTTGAAGGAGCTCGAGCGTCGCATCGCGCCGGCGCGGGCGGCGGGCCTCGAAGTCTCCTCGCTCATCGTGGCCGATGGGGGACCCCCCGATCATTGCGATCTGCTCTACAAGCTGGGCCTGCGATCCGTCCGCGGTGCGGAACCGGTCGCCGGATGTGCTGCCCGGAATCTGCGGTTTGGGCTGTGGGAATTGCCGGCAGCCTTGCGTTTCCCCGCCGCCGGTTGGCTCGCCTCCTGGCGTCGGGCGCGTGCGGCTCGGCGGATGATCGCCGCAGGAACTTCGGAGCAGCGCCCGCTGCATGTGGCTCTGGATGGCCGCCTGCTAGCAGCCGGCGGCGTGCTCATGGCCCAACTGCTCGATTCGGTGCTCTACGCCGCCGCAGTTCAGCGTGACCAAGGAACGCTGCAGGTTCAGACGATGGCCGGGGCAGCGGCCGCTTTGGGGCGAGCGACCTTGGGGGCGGCGTCGACTTCGATTCTGCGGCCGCGGGCGGCCTAACGGCGCCAAAACCCCCAGCGGGCAATCGGCTTAGGCCAATTCGCGGAAGGCCGACCAGCTCATGTAGGCGAGCATGAGCGAGGCCACGATGAAGCCCAGGTCCATCATCATTCCGCCAGGGCGAGCCTTGTCAAAGGGCCACCCCACAATCAGGTCCAGCGCGAATACCACCAGGACAATCGCAGCAACGGCGAGTCCTGTAATGGTAAGAACTTTGGGCATTCTGCGCAGTCCTTATGAGGGTGACGAACCCTCATTATAGTTCCGTGCAAGTCTCTGTCACCCGCCTATTTTCGCTGCCCTGCTCAGCGGGGTTCGACGGGTGTCTGTTCGAGGGGCGATGTCCAACGAGCGGGTTAACGACCCTTCCGGGGCGTCCCGACCGACACGGCAAGTTCGAGGTCCTTGACGGCTGGGACCCAGCAGGGATAATGGGGCTCTTTGTGATACTGAGTCTCAACATCCTCTTGTCCCTGAGGTCGACCCGCCTCTCGAAATGCTTCGCTTTGCCCCCCCAGTGCGGTTTTCGGTGGTCGCGTTGAGCCTGTTGCTCGTCGGCCCCGCGAGCACGCTCAGCGCCCTTAACTTCGTAGAACCCCAGTCTTGGCTCCGCGGAGGCGAAGGGTCCACCTATCAAGAGTGGGACGCCTTCAGCGTGCTGCCCGGCCAAGACAACCCTTCGGCCGCAGGCGCTCATCCGCCGGATGTCGGCGTGGACACCGTCGAGGGAGGCCGGCCAACCCTGCAGGAACTGAGCGGCGTCAGCTTCGTCACCAGCTCGCACAACATCTATTCCTTCTCCGACCCGCTGAGCGTTCAGATCGATCTGCCGAACTTCGGGCTCGGAAGCGGTTACTTCACCACGGTCGTTCTGCAAACCAAGACCCTCGGCACCGCCATCGATCCGGCGACCGTGCTCCTCGGAGATGTGGCGCCAGACGCCTCGACCGTGCTCGCCGAAGAAGACATCGGCTCCCCCGGCGGCAGCACCAAGCAGATCGAAACCTGGTTTCGCTGGCAGCTCCCCAATGATCCAGGCAACGCCGCCAGCTATGCGCTGACCTTTAGAGCCTTGGGCTCGAGCATGAGCCTCGACCGCGTGTCGGTCGACACTTGGACCGGGCTGGAACCGAAGCTCGAACCCGTGCCTGGCCTGACACTCCTGCCGGGCGACGCCAACGGCGACGGCAAGGTCGACCTCACGGATTTCGGCATTCTCAAGACGAATTTCGGGTCGGGCTCGTCCTTGAGCCAGGGGGACTTCAACGGCGACGCCCACGTCGACCTGACGGACTTCGGCATTCTCAAGCAGAGCTTTGGCGTCTCGGGCGCGGTGGGCGTGCCCGAGCCGGCCACGCTGATCCTGGGAACCATCGGGTTCGCGCTGCTAGGGCTGCGGGCAGCGTGGAATCTACGTCGCCGCGCCTAGCCGACGCACGCCGCATCGAGATGGACTACGGACCGTAGGAACAGGTCGGAATGAACATGGCAGCGAAATCCCCCATGATCGGAGCGCGTCGCGCGGCCCGCGGGTTTACGTTGGTCGAGCTGCTGGTGGTGATCGCCATCATCGGCATTCTGATCGGACTGCTGTTGCCCGCCGTGCAGGCCGCGCGTTCGGCCGCGCGTCGCGCGCAGTGTTCGAACAACTTGCGGCAAATCGGCATCTCGATGCATTTGCACCAAGACGCCCAAAAAGTGCTGCCGCCGGCGATCATGAAGCCAACGGTCGGCAGCAATGGAGTGGGGAGCGGCAGCAGCGGGTTCGTGGCGATCCTGCCGTACCTCGAGCAGGGGAACACCTTCAGCCAGTTCGATTTCTCCAAGTCGCCGCTGGACGAAAAGAACGTGGGCATTCTCAAGCAGTCGATTCCCGTCTATCGCTGCCCCGAGATGAACCTGCCGCGCCCCGTGCCCGACCCGAGTTGCCAAGAGACTGGCGCCCCGAGCAGCTACGTACTCTCGACGGGCAGCCTGGGCACGCGCTATGGACCGCACAACGGCGCGATCATCGGCTATGGCGCCGACTACATGACGATCTCGACCGACAAGATCGCCGATGGCTCGAGCAACACCTTTTTGGTGGGCGAACTCGATTATGGGCTCGAAAACTGGCCCGATAAGTGCGTCGAAGGGGTGACCAAGGGGGGGACCACCCAGTGGGCCTTCGCTTATCCGGGCGTCGCCTGGGGATCGACGCTGGGCGTGTTCAACTCGGACCGGCTGGTCAACCTGTTCGAGGAATGGGAGACCTTCCGCAGCGACCATGTGGGGGGCGCGTTCTTCTTGATGGGCGACGGCTCGGTGCGCTTCCTGCGCAATGGCACGCCCAAGTCGGTCCTCGACGCACTGGCCACGCGCGAAGGGGGCGAGATCGTGCCCCAGGATCCGTAGGCAAACAGCGACGTGCCGCCGCGAGGCGGTCGCCGACACATCACACAGCAATCCTAATTCGGAGACCATCGTCGCCATGATCGTTCGCCTTCGTACTCTGTGGCTGGCCGCGCTGCTCGCGGCCTTGGCCGTGCCGGCCCAGGCCCACTTCGTGTGGGTGTCGATCGAGCAGGGAAGCAATGGGCGGCCTGAAGCGCGCGTGTGGTTTGGCGAAGATCCGTCGCCGGGGGCCGCCCATCTCGTGCCCAAGGTCGCGCACACCAAGTTGCAAAGCGTCGGCGGCGACCAAGCCAGCGACGTGGAGCTCGAGCAAGTGACGGGGGACGGCGTAGGCGAATGGGTCGGCGAATTGCCAACCGATGGGCCGCTCGCGATCCGCGCCATCTGCGACTACGGAACCTACGGCCACGGCGGCCCGCTCACGCTGGTGCAGTACTACGCCAAGGCCCTCAAGCCGGCCACCTCGGCCGAACTTGCCGCCACGGCCCGCGACGAAAAGCTGCCGCTCGACATCGTGCCGGAGCTGACCCCTGAGGGGCTGCGGTTCACGGTCTATTGGCAAGGGAAGCCGGCGGCCAAGACCCCAGTCTCCGTGCTCGACGTCGAGGGGGAGGACGAAGAGCTCACCACCGATGAGCAGGGGCAAGCCCTGCATCGCAATCCCGGCAAGGGACTGATTTCGGCCCGCGTCGGCCAGCGCGAAGCCGACAAGGCGGGCGAGCGGAACGGCAAGCAGTATGAATCGGTAAGCAACTTCACCACGCTCACGCTGCGGCTCCCGGCGGATGCCCAGGTGGCCGCGGCCCCGGCCAAGGCGGCTGCATCGACCGACGCCGCCGCCGCTCCGGCCGATGATTTGTTGGCCAAGGCGCGAGAGGCGCGGGCCGTGTGGAACGACTTCCCCGGCTTCACCGCCGATGTCACGCTGTCGATCGACGGCGAGACCAGCGAAGGTCGCCTGACGGTCGACGAGGCGGGCGAGGTGGTGCTCGATCTGCCGTCGTCGGAGGGGCTGAAGTGGGCTCGCCGGCAGTTGGCCTCGCTCGTTTCGCACCGCATGCCGGGCGAGCCCATCGGCTCGGGCGCCACGCTCCAAGCCGAGGCAGGCGACCATCCGCTCGGCACGCTGCTCAAGCTCAAGGGCGAGTCGATGGGGAGCGTCTACCGGGTGGACGACAACGTGGTGACCGAGGTCAACCGCGACACTCCGGGGGGCCGCTTCACAATCAGCGTGATGGATGTCTACTGGAATCAGGAACACAAGTATCTGCCGACCGTGTTCAACGTCAGCTCCTGGGAACAACCCTCGGGCAAGCTCAAGTCGTCGCAGACCAATCAGCACCGCTGGCAGAGGGTGGGGGCGTTCGACCTGCCGACGAGCCTGCTCGAGGTCGAGGCGGCCGACGGCGGGCGGCACGTGCGGCAGCTCGAGCTGCGGAATCATCGCCTGACGGGCGAGCCGGAGTCGACCGCGGCGGCCGCCCGCAACGTGGCCCAGTAGCCGGAAGTCGCGTCGCGACTCCTAACCGCGATTCGCCCCGCGGCCGCCCTTAAGGCAGCCGCGGGGCTTACTTTTTGCCGCTATTCCGGCTTTCTGAACGGACGAGCGGGGCTTTTCCCCCAACAGACCCCGCTCTTCCAGCGACCGCGGACACGTTAAGGGCCGGAAGTCCTTCGCAGGCCGCAAAGTTTCTCATCTGTGGCCGGAAGAGCCGTTGGCGAACGGGATTGCGGCGTGCTGCGCGTGAATTCCCGGTAAGGACGAATCCGATAGCAAATTCAGGCAATCAAGACCCAGCCGCGAGTGCAGGCGGAACGCTCGCGCCCACCTATCTCAGTGCCTACCTGAAATAGCCTGCCTCCCTAGTGTGGTGTGCACACTGCGCTCACCTTTCCCACGGATTGGAGTTACGATCATGAAGGTTTCGAAACTGGCCACGATCATGGCCCTGGCCGGCATGTTGCCGTGCGGCTTGGCCATGGCGCAGTCGCCGGTGCGTCAGCCGAGTTCCGTCCAGCAAACCGCCTTCGCATATGGCAGCTACTACGACGAAGGGGAGGCTGAAGGCGGCGCGGCGAGCGCCTCGCCCAGCGACGCCCCGGCAGCCGCCGAGCCGGCCCCCGCTCCCGCGGCGAGCAACACCGCTTGCACGACCTGCAACACGGGTTGCTCCACCTGCGATTCAGGCTGCGATACTTGCGACAGCGACCCCTGGAGCCTGTTCGGCGACTGCGAGCACCTGAAGTGCCACAACATCACGGTCGCCGGCTGGTTGGCCCAGAGCTTCACCGTGAACCCTGCCGGCCCTTCGGACCGGTGGAATGGTCCGGTGACCTGGAACGACCGTTCGAACGACTACCAGCTCAACCAGTTCTACCTGTACGGTGAGCGCGCCACCGACACGGGCGGCGACGGCTGGGACCTTGGCGGCCGCGTCGACGCGCTGTACGGCACCGACCACCGCTTCACCACGGCGACCGGGCTCGAGACGAACGGCAATGCCAATCCGGTCTGGAACTCAGGCCGCTTTTACGGCCTGGCCCTCCCGCAGTTCTACGTCGAGGCGGCCTACAACGACCTCAAAGTGAAGATGGGCCACTGGTACTCGCCTGTCGGGTACGAAGTGGTGCCGACGACCGGCAACTTCTTCACCACGCTGCCTTATACCTTCCAATACGGCGAGCCCTTCACCCACACCGGCGTGTTGGCCACCTACAGCCTGACCGACAAATGGACGGTGGGCGGCGGCTTCCAGCACGGCTGGGACAACTTCGACAACACGGGCAACCCGAACCTCGGTTTCATTGGCACCGTTTCCCGCAGCTTCGACAGTGGAGGCTCGGTCGCCATGGTGTTCGTCCAGAGCAACGAACTCGTGGGCAGCGGCGCCTACCGCCAACGCTACCTGCAGACGTTCGTCTTCCAGCAACCCTTGAACGACAACTGGTCCTATGTGGCTCAGTCGGACTTGGGCATTCAGAACGACGCGCTCGATCCGACGGTCAACAACGGCATGGGCCGTTGGTACGGCTTGAACCAATACTTGTTCTACAAGGCGAGCGACACGCTCACCTGGGGTCTGCGTGCGGAATGGTTCCGTGACGAAGGCGGAACGCGCGTCGGCGGCTTCTTGCAGCCCACCCCGACGGGACAGGAGCGCGGCCTGCCTGGCCCGGCGTTCGGCAACCTGCAACGCACCGGATACGACGGCAGCTTCTACGAAATGACGTTTGGCCCGAACTGGAAGCCGAACGGCAACCTGGTCGTTCGCCCGAACGTCCGTTGGGACTGGTTCAGCGGCAAGGCGAACAATCCGGCTGGTCTCCGCCCCTACAACGACGGCGTGAGCAACAGCCAGTTCTTGTTCTTGGTCGACGCGATCGTGACCTTCTAGTCGCAAGCGTCCGACCAACACCGTTACTCCACCGACCCCTCGCAGGCCCGCGCTTGCGAGGGGTCGGTTCGTTTCTTGGCGAGGCAGCGTCGCGCACCTTCGCGCGACCCCTTCCCCATCGCGGGAGGTGTTCGAGTAAGAGCAGGTGCTTTTGGGCAGGAGGGCCAAGCGGCGATGCACAAGCACTCATCGCCGCCTGCTTAGCATCCGCGCAAGGCCCCCGCGCGGCACTCCCTGCTCGCACGAAATTCGCGTGGCAGCGGATTTCTCTAAGCCTTTGCGCAGCTTGAGATAGAACTCGTGCTGGGAGCCCAGTCGAGTCGTCGCCGAACCCTCTGGCACGGCGCTTGCGGTAGTAGTGGATCGCACGACGAGAGCAGCCGGCAGCGAAAGCTGCCGCGAACTCTCGAGAAGGCTCCCGCGACGGAGCCTGCCACCGTACAACCGGGCCATACGGCCCACCCAAGCTAGTAAGCGTGGTGTGGAGGGTTGGTTGACGTGTGGGGTGTCACGAGCAGCGAGGCCAGGGCGATTGTTGGGAGTCGCCCTGTCTGTGGTCCGCCGCAAGGTTGACCGCGCGGCTCGTGGCACCCCCACCGTCCCTCTTGGGATCAAGGACGGTCCTAAGTGCCTGCACCGCGTATCTCGTACTTCGGCTCTTGCCTGGGCCAGAAGGATGCCCCAATGGCTTGGGCAGGTGCTCCGCCTAGCCTGCCCAAGCCGGGGTGTTTTCTTAATCGCGAGTGTAGTGCGTGCAGCTCGCGCGTGCTAGTGCCGTTGTAAATCGTTCGCCACTTGAGAGCGATTTCGTCGGCGGCTAGGATCACCTTTCGAGTTACCGAGCGGGCCGCTGGCCGGCTCTTGCCTTCGCTCGATGAATCGCCCGGGGAAAGTCTCGGCCATGAAGCTGATTATCGCCATCATTCAGCCCAGCCGGCTCGAGGCGGTGAAGGCGGCCCTCACCGAGGTCGAAGTCTTCCGCCTCACGGTCATGGACGTGCAAGGCTTCGGCCGCCAAAAGGGGCACACCGAAACCTATCGCGGCCACGAGTTCGCCGTGAACTTGCTCCGCAAGGTGCAGTTGCAGATCGCCGTCAACGAAGACTTCGTGCAACCCACGGTCGACGCCATCATCAAGGGGGGCCGCAGCGGCGAATCGGGCGAGATCGGCGACGGCAAGATCTTCGTATTGCCTCTAGAAGACTGCATTCGCATTCGCACCGGCGAACGGGGCGGCGAAGCGATCTAGCACGTCTCAATCGTCGCAGCGCCGGCACTCAGAACGAAAAGCCGTGCGGCCGCATGTCCGCCGGCAGGAATTCCCCGTCCGGATGTGGACCGGCGTGTTCGCTCCGCAGCCGCATCGCCTCGGTTTCGAGCATCTCCGGACCCAGCGCCCACGGAGCGTCGTAGGCGTCGGGCGCGTCCTGGAACGACACGAACCGGCTCTCCTTGGCCAACGGACGCAGCGAACTGCGCGAAGGGTCCCCCGGATCGAACTTCCGCACCACGAGCACGTAGTCGGTCGCCGGCACGCCCGCCACCCGGCTGTCGCGCAGCCCCTGAAACGGGCAGTGCATCACCTTGGGCAGGAATCCACTGGAAGGCAAGTTCGCCGGCCCATCGAGCCGCTGCCGGAAGTTGAATGAGTGCGCCAGGTTGTCCTGCTCGAGGAACGGCAGGATGTCGACCGTCCAGCCGCCGGGGATCTCGCTCGTGTTCGTGAACGAGTCGGCCTTGTGCATCTCGCGAAACTGGCGAAACGCCAGGTCGAGCTGGTAGAGGTTGTTCTCGCACTGCATCCGCACCGCGTTGTTCCGCGCGCGGAACAACGCCGGCAACAGCATCGACATCATGATGCTGATGATCGCAATGCAGACCAGCGTTTCGATCAGCGACGCGGCCTGCCGGCGGGTTCGTGCGCGTGCGAGGTCCATACGGCTCAACATACTCCTGGGCCGCGGACGCTGCCACAGCGGCTTTGGGCGACTTTCCTGCCGCGGCCGGGCGCTTGAGACTGCCCCGGCGGCAGCCTACGATGGGGCGGCCCTGCCTCCCCGCCCGCCGCTCACGACTCACCTTCGAGCATGCCCATGAAAACCGCTTCGCTTCTGTTGGCTGCCGCGCTGGCCGCTTGTTCGTTGGGCCTGCCAGGCGCCGCCCGCGCCGTCGAACTAGGGCCGGGCCTCGAGAAGCTGGGCTTCCTCTACGATCGGGCTTCGTTCCCCTCCTGCCACGCCTCGACGCTCGTGGAAACCGCCGACGGCGCCATCCTGGCGGCCTTCTTCGGCGGCAGCGACGAAGGGGAGAAGGACGTCGGCATTTGGCTCTGCCGCCTGGAAGGCGACAAGTGGTCGGCCCCGCAACAGGTGGCCACGGGCCACCAGCCCGACGGCTCGCAGCTTCCCTGTTGGAACCCCGTGCTGTTCCAGCCCAAAGAAGGCCCATTGCTCCTGTTCTACAAAGTCGGCCCCAAGCCGAGCGCCTGGTGGGGCATGCTCAAGACCTCGGAGGATGGCGGCCGGACCTGGAGCGAGGGCCGCCGGTTGCCGGACGGCATTTTGGGCCCCATCAAGAACAAGCCCATCCAGCTCGCCGACGGCACGCTCCTGTGCGGCTCGAGCAGCGAACACGACGGCTGGAAGCTGCACTTCGAGCGCACGCCGGACCTTGGCAAGACTTGGGAGCGCACTCCCCCGCTGCCAGGCTACCCGCGCATCGAGGCGATTCAGCCGGGTTTCCTCACCTATGCCGACGGGCAGATTCAGGCACTCTGCCGCAGCCAGCAGGGGCGCGTGGTGGAGACCTCTTCGAACGACGGGGGCCGCACCTGGTCGGACGTGACCGCCACGGTGCTCCCCAACCCCGACGCCGGCACTGATTCGGTGACGCTGCCCGACGGCCGCGGATTGCTGCTCTACAACCACACCACGAGCGCCCGCAGCCCGCTGAATCTGGCGGTCACGCGCGACGGCCGCACTTGGGAGGCGGCGCTGGTGCTCGAGGACGAGCCGGGCGAGTACTCGTACCCGGCGATCATCGTCGCCCGCGACGGCAAGGTGCATCTCACCTATACCTGGAAGCGGCGCAAGATTCGCTACGGCGTTATTGATCCGGCGAAGCTGGTGCTGCGGCCGATGCCGGAGGGGAAGTGGCCGCAGTAGGGCGGCTTCGAGTTCGAGTCTGACACGCATGATTGCGCGCAGCAGGCAAGGGGCGCCGCCTGCCACAAAGACTGAGCGGGCGGACCCTTGAAAACGCTGGCGGAGACGCGGGAAGATTCCGCGCCGCGTTAGGCCATCAGGCGGGTGCGGCGGGCGCGGCGTTCGGCTCGCAGGCGGGCCCGGCGACGAGTTTCGCTGGGCTTCTCGTAGTATTCCCTGCGGCGCATCTCTTTCTTGATGCCGGATCGCTCGACCAACTTGCGGAACCGGCGGACTGCCTCTTGGATCGACTCGCGATCCCGAACGTTCAACTTAACCACGTTGACCCCCGTCGACCCGATTCAAACCGTGCGTGCTCATAGAACCTCCTTGGGGCTCTGAAGAAAGGAACAATCTGCGAACTTAGAAGCATACCGCATGGGGGCGGTGAGTGTCCAGATGAACGCCGCCCGATTGCTAGCAGGCAAGGGGCGGGGCCCCGTTAGGGAGCATGCTCCCTCAGCAGTTCCGCTAGGATCGGCCGATTGGCCGCCGGGAATTCAAGCGCGGCCAGGTCCTCCGTCTCGACCCAGCGAAACGGAGGCAGGGGCGCGCCGCCGCCTGTCGGCCGGCAACGAAAAAAGTGCAGCTCGAGCCGCCCGTGGGCGTATTCATGCTCGAGGGGAGCGAACCGTCCGGCGACTTCCACCGCGAGCCCCGTTTCTTCCCGGCACTCGCGGACGGCGGCGTCCTGCGGCGATTCCCCGGGCCGCACCTTGCCGCCGGGGAACTCGGCCAGGCCCCCCAGGGTTTGGTTCTGTGCCCGTTGACCCACGAGCCAACGGCCGCCATCGCCCACCACGGCCACGGCGATTTGCTGCACGGGCGGTCCCGCGGGGGCAGATGAAGGAGAAGATGCGCTCACGGCCAACCTCGAAGTTCGCGAGCAGCTCGGTTCCCAAGGGACCGCCAGTATACCCAGCGACGGTGGTTTGCTGGGGGCTCGCTTTGCTCGACCCCAGCCACCCCGCGCGCGTCTTTCTGGGGCGAGCCAACGCCCTCGATCCGCACAACAGCCGTGGCGTGTTTGTTATCCTGGTGCTGGCGCACGCTCTTCTTCGAGGGACCATCGCTTTGCCCCATGGGTGACGAACGCTGGCAGTTTTGGATCGATGTGGGGGGGACGTTCACCGACTGTCTCGCGCGCCGTCCCGGCGGCGGCATCGTTCGCAAGAAGGTACTCTCGTCAGGCGTGACCAAAGGAGTGGCGGCCGAGGGCTCGACCTCCGGCGCGCTCGTTGATCCCGCGCGCCGCGAAGATCCGCCTGGGTTCTGGTCCGGCGCCGCGCTGCGGCTGCTCGATGCCCACGGCAATAGCGTTGCCGAGCGGCAAGTGGCGGCGTTCGACGCCTCGTCCGGCCGGCTGACGCTCGATCGGCCGCTCGACGGCGCTTCCGCGCCCGGCTCGGCCTACGAGCTGCGCACTAGCGACGAAGCGCCGCTCCTGGCGGTCCGCCTGATCCTCGGCATTCCCCCCGGACAGCCGCTGCCGCCGGTCGCGGTGCGGCTCGGCACGACCCGCGGCACGAACGCGCTGCTGACTCGCCGCGGGGCTTCCACCGCTTTCGTCACCACTCGGGGCTTCGCCGACGTGCTGCGGATCGGCTATCAGAACCGCCCCAAGCTCTTCGAGCTGACGATTTGCAAGCCGCCGCCGCTGTTCGAACACGTGGCGGAGATCGACGAGCGAATCTCGGCGCAGGGAGACGTACTCACGCCTCTCGATGAATCGCCGGCTCGCTCCGCCTTGACCACGCTGCGCGAACAGGGCGCGACCTCGCTGGCCGTTTGCTTGCTCAACGCTTATGCCAACCCAGCGCATGAGCGAAGGCTAGCGGCACTTGCGGCGGAGTTGGGCTTTGCCGATGTCAGCGTCTCGCACGAGGTATCGCCGCTGGTGAAGATCGTGCCGCGGGGCGACACCACAGTCGTCGACGCGTATCTCACGCCAGTGCTGCGCGACTACCTGCTCGGCTTGGCCAAAGGCCTGGGGCCGCAAGCTGAACTGCGGCTGCTCACCTCGGCCGGCGGCCTCGTATCGCCGGCGCACTTTACCGGGAAGGACAGCATTCTCTCGGGTCCCGCCGGCGGCGTGGTGGGTTACTCACGCGTGGCTCAAGCGGCCGGCTTTCCACGGGCGATCGGCTTCGACATGGGGGGCACCAGCACCGACGTTGCCCGCTTCGACGGCCGCTACGAGCTCGAATTCGAAACGCAGAAGGCCGGCGTCCGCGTAGTCGCTCCCACGCTGGCCATCGAGACGGTGGCGGCCGGCGGCGGTTCGCTCTGCCGCTTCGACGGCGTGAAGCTGGCCGTCGGTCCTGCGAGCGCCGGCGCCGATCCCGGCCCCGCCTGTTACGGCCGCGGCGGTCCCCTGGCGGTGACCGATCTCAACGTCATCCTCGAGCGCGTGCCGGCCGACCGCTTTCCTTTTCCCCTCGACAGACAGGCGATCGAGCGCCGTCTGCAAGAGACCGCTCAGCAGATCGCCGCGGCCACCGGCAAACAATATGCGCCGCGCGAGCTAGCCGCCAGCTTTCTCCAGGTGGCCAACGCCAACATGGCGAGCGCCATTCGCTCGATCTCGGTGGCCAAGGGCTACGACCCGGCCGAGTATGTGCTCGTGGCCTTCGGCGGCGCAGCAGGGCAGCATGCCTGCGCTGTGGCTGAGGAGCTTGGCATGCAGAAGATCTTGCTCCATCCAGACGCGGGCCTGCTCAGCGCCTACGGCATGGGGCTGGCCGACGTGGTGCGGTTCCGCGCCGAAGGCGTTTACGCCACGTACTCACCTGAACTGCTCGCGAAGCTCCAAGGTGTCTTCGCGGAGCTAGGCAAAACGGTCCGCGACGAAGTGTTGGCCGAAGGCGTAGCCGCCGAACGAATCGAGCTGCGGCCGTCGCTCGACCTTCGCTACACAGGGCACGACGCCGCGCTCAACATCGCAGCGCCGGCCGACGGCGACTACGCAACCGCCTTTGCCGCGGAGCACAGGCGGCTCTACGGCTACGTTCATAAGAAGCCGCTCGAGGTGGTGGCTGCCCGCGTTGAGGCGGTGGGGCGGTCGGTGCAAACGGCGCCGCGCTCGGGGCCTGCGGCCCCGCAGCAGCCAGCGCGACCTTCGGGGCAAACGCAGGCGTGCATCGCCGGCGAGCTTCAAAGCTTGCCGGTCTACCTTCGCGAAGACTTGCGCCCCGGCGACACGATTTCCGGACCGGCCATCGTCTGCGAGCCCACGTCGACGACCGTGCTCGATCCCGGTTGGCAAGCTCAGGTTTATCTCGAAGGAGAGCTCGTCGCGGAACACCTTGCCGAGCCGCGCTCGCTTGCTCGCAGCGAAACCAACGATGCGGCAACGGCCTGCGATCCGGTGCTGCTCGAGATCTTCAACAACCACTTCGCGGCCATCGCCGAGCAGATGGGGAGCACGCTGCGCAACACCGCCAGCAGCGTGAACGTGAAGGAGCGGCTCGACTTTAGCTGCGCCCTCTTCACGGCCGCCGGCGATCTGGTGGTCAACGCCCCGCACATTCCGGTGCATCTGGGCGCGATGGGCGAAACGGTGCGGAGCATCTTGGCCGACAATCCGCAAATGTCGCCCGGCGACGTGTTCGTCACCAACGATCCCTACCGCGGCGGCTCTCACCTGCCTGATGTGACCGTGGTCACCCCGCTGCACGACCCGTCGTCCGGCCGCTTGCTGTTCTTCACCGCCAGCCGCGCGCACCACGCCGAAATCGGCGGCAAGACCCCTGGCTCGATGCCTCCCTTCTCTAGGAACCTGGCCGAAGAAGGCGTGCTGATTCGCAACTTCAAGCTGGTCGCCGCCGGGCAGCCGCGCTTCGAGGAACTGGGCGAACTGCTCCGCTCGGGGCCCTATCCCAGCCGGGCGGTGGCTGACAACCTGGCCGACCTCGCTGCACAAGTCGCCGCCAATCATCAGGGCGCCCGCGATCTGGCGGCGCTCGTCGAGCGGTACTCGCTCCCCACGGTCCTCGCCTACATGGGGCACATTCAAGCCGCGGCGGAAGCCAAACTACGGGCAGCGCTCAAACGACTCGCGCCTGGCCTGCGCCGTTTCACCGACCATCTCGACGACGGCACGCCCATCCGCGTGAGCATCGACGTGCAGGGAGACGCGGCCACGATCGACTTCACCGGCACGGGCCCCGTGCTAGCCGGCAACTTGAACGCCAATCGTGCGATCGTCACCGCGGCGGTGCTCTATGTGCTGCGGTGCTTGATCGACGAAGACATTCCGCTCAACCAAGGCGTGCTCGCGCCGGTGAAGCTGGTGCTGCCCGAGTGCCTGCTTAGTCCGACGCCTGGCGCGAGCGCCGCGGAGAGCCCGGCGATCGTCGGCGGGAACGTGGAAACCTCGCAGCGCGTGGTCGATGTGTTGCTCGGCGCGCTCGGCCTCGCGGCCGCTAGCCAGGGGACCATGAACAATCTGCTGTTTGGCGACACCACTTTCGGCTACTACGAAACGATCTGTGGCGGCAGCGGCGCCACGGCCGCCGGCCCTGGGGCCGACGCCGTCCACACGCACATGACGAACACGCGGCTCACCGACCCCGAGGTGCTCGAGCGCCGCTACCCCATTCGCCTGCGGCGGTTCGAAATCCGCCGCGGCTCGGGCGGCGCAGGCGCCCACCGCGGCGGCGACGGCATCGTCCGCGAGCTCGAGTTCCTGCGGCCACTCACCGTTTCGATCCTCTCCCAGCGCCGCGGGCCGTATGCACCCTACGGCCTGAAAGGGGGGAGCGACGGGTCGCTCGGCCGCAACACGCTCGTGAAGGCAGATGGTTCGCGCGAAGTCTTGCCGGCGCTCGCGCAGCTTCAGGTGGAGCCGGGAGATGTGCTGATCCTCGAGACGCCCGGGGGCGGCGGCTGGGGCTGAGCAAAAGTTGCCGCTTCGCCGCCCGTTTGCAGTTCTCCTAGAGTGGCCCAGTCGCCTTTGTCACCTTCGCGCCTGGGCCCTGCCGCCCGTTCGGCAGCGCTTGCGAGCCTGCCGGGCGGGTTTTGTTTTGTGGAGTTGGCCAGGCTTCAGTGACGCTCCAGACCATCTGGACTCTGTTGCGTTGCATCGATCAAGTCGGCGGACCTGGGTCGGCGGCCGAGCTGTTGTCGGTTCCTTGCATTGGAGCGATATCGCCGGCGCTCACAACTCGATACCCCCTCCAGCGCAACGCCAAGAAGCAGATGGCGAACATTGCGAAGATAGTCAACGAAATCGTTACGGTTTCAACCGTGTCGGCGAAGCTCGTTCTCTTGGGTCCAGCGAGACCGACCGACAATCCAAAGCTAACGATAATCGGGAGAGACAGCGCCAGCCGAATGAGCGCGGGGCCTCTGGTCAGAATGGACCAAACCGCAGTGGCAATGATGAGTACAATCCACAAGCCAAGCGTGGAGACGACGGCAAGGAATGGAACCCAGAAGTTTGCGCCATTCGCTCCGACCGGGAACAGCTTCATGGAGATGCTCATGCCAGCAAGCATCCACACATTGCCAATGGCCCACCAAACGGCGAGGCTGCCAGGGTTCCATGACAGGCTCGATTCGTTCCAGTCAGCTTGTCGCTTAAGGCGCAGTCGCATCCCTAAGGTCATCCCAATTCTATGAGCGAGTAAGGAACCTGATCGGGCTCGTCTGGCTCTACAGGGCCGCGCATGATTTAGGGCAGCCCGCGCCCGATCAGCCGTGCGGGTGCTCGGCGACATCCACCGCGCCAGTCAGGCGGTCGACCTGCTTGCGCAGCTCGACGAACGTTACCGCCGTGAACATGGCGTAAGTGATGCCGGTCACCAAGGCGCCCACGAGGACGAAGGCCAGTAGAAAGTTCACCCACGGGATGCGGTTCTTCGCCAGGCTCACGGCCAGCTCGCCCCCTTCGTAGCGGAGCACGGGGCTGGGAACCGCCGGCGCGCCCCCGGCCTCGGGATCGAGCCACACCGAGACCTGCGCCGATTCCTGCGGCGCGAGGGCGTCGGCCACAACGAATTCCCCTGCGAAGCGGCCGCTGGCGGTTTTGCCGTCTTGCCGCGCGATCTCGTAGATGCCGCTGCGGCCAAGCTGGAGCATCGGCCGCTCCACGCGGCTCGGCGAAGGATTCTGGACCTGCAAGGTGACGAGCGCATTCGGCTCGGCGTGCGCGGCAGCCGACGCCTCGTTGGGCACGAGCCGGTAGTGGCTCGTCGGCACGGCGAACCGGTGGAAGCCGGCCTCGGACGCTTCGAGCCGCGGCCGCTGATCGCCTTGTTCGCGAATCCGCAGGGTGGCGAAGGCCGCGCCGACCAAGGCCAGCAGCAAGCCAATCGCCGTCGACCAGCCCTTCGTGGCAGTGCTCATTTTCCCTCCGCTTCCCGCACCCGTCGCACCAGCGCCTCCATCAAGGCCGGCGCCACTTCCGGGCCGCAGCTATTCACCTCGCCGTACTGCGAATCCTCGCGGCCATACGCGTAGGGCGGGACCTGGTCCCATTGGCCGTCAAGGAATGTGTTAAAAATAGCCGTCCTGGGCATGGTCGGACACCTAGTGATGGGGACGAAAAAGCCCTAGCACATCCAGGTGTACTAGGGCTCGTGGTGGCGGTCCAGGGGCGAGATTAGAAAAGGATGAATTATGTTAGGTGCCGACCAACCTTACATCCTTAAACGAATAGAACTCCAATCCCTTCTTCTTATACCTAACCTTTGTATAGCCCAAACTAATCAGGTTCCGAACAACAATAGTCCTTGATGATGGAATAATATGATTGTGCTCTTCGCAGTAGCCCTTAAACGCATTGAAGATATCCAGCGTATCCGTAAACGCCCCCTTATTGGTTTCCAAATGTTTGGCAGCGAATTCTTTCAGAGGACCAAGATTAGTAGTTGGGGCGACGTTTGCCAGTAGCGTTTTCTTTTTGTTCTCTTTGGTCAGCAATCGGAAGATAGTGTTTTTGGTTAACGGCACACGCTTACCATCGTGCTTCGTACCCATAATGTTCTGGTGGCGACACCGAATCACAATCTCCTTTAGACTCACACTCGAATTCCACCAGGACAAAAGAGTATTAATATCATCGGGGGCAATTGTAATCCGTTTCAGAAATGCTGACTTCCTCGCAGACTTGGAATTTACCACCACGGTTAAAAAATCGAGAATGAGATTGATGTCTGACTTGAACTCGTTTTCATCGACGTTCATATCTTCCTCGAAAGCGAACTCCAATTTCGCCCCATGATTCTCCAAATAATAACGAATCAAATCCACGCCACCAGGAACCCTACAGCATCGGCTAGAATCTTTCATGACGACGATAGAGAACTCCTTATTCTCTGCCCCCTTCCAAAGTCGCTCCAATCCTTTGCGAGTTTTAAAAGAGAGAGTCACCCCGCTAGCCTGTTCCTTGATAATAATAACATCATCTTTCTTTGCCCCATATTTCTTCTGAACATAATCCAACAACAATTCGACTTGAGCATTAAGAGAAGTAGAGCCCTCTTTACCAGCATCGGAACGCCTAGCATAGACGCAGATTTTCTTATTGGTGGTGTCCGCCTTACCACTGTCTTCTTTTCCTTTCTTAATCTCAATCCCAAGATACGCATCCAGGCTCTCTTTATCGAACAACCACCACCCCGCATTGTCGCCCCTATAGGCGACGATTTTGCCCTCGTGGAGCAGTTTCAGGATGGTCTGACGACACACGCCATAACGCTTGACGACGGCACCCATCCGAAGCAGAGAGCCCTGGTGAGCGTTGTGTGCGCACGGGGAAGCAGGGAGAATGAGCGTAGCCATGTGACGAGTACCTTTCGTTGCGTGGTCAGGCTCGCCTGGTGTGATTCAGACACCTTGCGAGCCGTTCTTTTGCTCTGGGAAACAGCCCAAAACAGCCTAGAACCAGGCAGAATAGCCTGGATTCCAACGGCGTTTGGGAATGATGTAGCCAACTTCGTCGTTCGCCAGCCCAATGAGCAGCGTCTTGTCGCCCGGCAAGCT
Source organism: Pirellulales bacterium (assembly GCA_046349955.1). Classification (GTDB taxonomy): domain Bacteria; phylum Planctomycetota; class Planctomycetia; order Pirellulales; family JBGAPH01; genus JBGAPH01. The sequence goes on from JAXMBI010000012.1 coordinate 134,230, forward strand.
GGGCATCACCGCCGGCTCGAGCGGAGCGCTTGGAAAATCGACGTGCGGCTCCACCGGCTCCTGGAACTGGCCATACACGAGCTCGGTGTAGAGCTCGCCGGGGATGCACGCCACGTGCAGCTCGCCCAGCCGCAGGTAGGCGACCTCGGTGGCGATGGCCAGCTTGTCGACCGGCGTATCGGGGCCGGCCAGCGGGCCCACCTGGTCGACGTCGCCGCTCCACACCACGGCCGGCCGCGGCAACACGCCGATCGCCCGCGCGGCTACGTAGAGCTTGTTGGCCAGCGGAATCGCAATCGGCCGCGCCGACACCTTGAACGGCGCAAGCTCGATCGGCGCCGCGGCGTCGATCGCCTGCTCGGCCAGCTTGGCCACGCGGCCTCCAAAAACTTCGGCGAAGCGGAACTGTTCGTCCCGCAGCTCACTCCCGTCGTCGTCCTTGATGACCGCCGGATTCGTCATCAAGCCCCCCACGGCGCCGGTAAGCAGCACCACGGGGCAACCGTAGCGCTTTTCGAGCTGGGCGGCCGTAGCCCAGAGGAAGTCGGCCGTGATCTCGGTGTTCTCGCTCCCCAGCGATTCGGGGTGGCAGTTCCACTGCACGATCAGCCCAGCCGGCTTGCCCTGCGCGCCGTCGAGCCGCACTGCCCGCAGTACGCCGTCGAACACCATCGGCAGGCGGCCGTCTTTCAGCAGCGAGTCGTCGCGGGCAGCGCCGTAGCGGGCGGTCACCGGCTGGGCGGCCTTCTCCGCATCGCGAATCGCCTGCACCGTGCGCTCGATGACCAGGTCGAGGTACTTGGGGTCGACACCCGAGGTCACCGGCGAGGGGCCCCATAGGCCGATTACGTCGGGAGCTTCGTGGTTGTGCGAGCTCGAGACCATGACGTAGGCGAAGTCCGGCAGGCGGGCTCGGATGCGCTGGACCTCGGGGTACTGCAGGCCGACCAGGTCGACGCAGGCCAGGGCGATCTTCTGGCGGCCGTCGTCGAGGACCGCCGCGCGGCAGTAGAGCGGATCGTGGACCCCTGTCGCCCGGCGGTTGTTGCCATAGCCGGCGACCCACACCGGGTTGGGCCCCTTCACGTCGGGCGTGATGTCGGTCTTGGCGAGGCCGGCCTTCAGAGTTTCGGCCGCCACCAGGGGGGCGGCGCCGGGTCCCAGCAGGGTTGCGAGCAGGAAACAGGCGACAAGCCGGGCAGACGACATGGTGATTTCTGGGGCTGGCGGAAGGATTGCAGATCGGGCGCGGCGATGGCGATGCCCTTCAATATGCCGGTCCGCCGGCCGCCGGTCTAGGATTCCGGCCGTTTGCGCTTGCCGCGACGCCGCGCGAAACTAGGATGACTTTCCGGCCCGATCGCTTCGCATTTCTCCCTCTCCCTCCGGGAGAGGGCCGGGGTGAGGGCCCGTGCCTTGTCGGTGCCCTGCGCCCGCGGCGACCGTCACCCCACGCAACTTCCGCCATGACCAAGCCCCGCATCGACCAACCGGCCAAGGCCCGCGATCCCGAGAAGCTCAACAGCTACCCCCTGTGGGCGCCGCGCTTCTGGCATGGCATGACCTTCCCGGTCTGGTGGAAGCTGCTGGTGCGCAACCGCTTCAAGGTAGGGCCCATCGGCTATGGCCTCGTGACCACCATCACGCCGGTGACGATCGGCAATTCGGTCGCGGCGGCGGTGCAGCGAGCGCTGTTCGACGGCCAGGTCGAGCGGCTCAAGCTGGCCGAGCCTCCGCTGTTCATCCTGGGGCATTGGCGCTCCGGCACCACCCACCTGCACGAGCTGCTGGTGCTTGACGACCGGCACATCTTTCCCACCACCTACGAGTGCTTCTGCCCCCGCCATGCCCTGCTCACCTCGGGCATCGTGACGACGTGGATGAAGTGGCTGCTCCCTTCCAAGCGGCCGATGGACAACATGCCGGCCGGTTGGGACCGACCGCAGGAAGACGAGTTCGCGCTCTGTAGCCTGGGGCTGCCGTCGCCGTATTTGATGCTGGCCTTCCCCAATAATCCGCCGCCGGACCAAGAGTACATCGACTTCCAAGGGGTGTCGGCGGCCGACACCAAGCGCTGGACTGACGGGCTCGAGTGGTTCCTCAAGCGCGTTTCCTACCGGTCGCCGTTCAAGCGCGTGGTGCTCAAGTCTCCCACGCACACGGGGCGGCTGCGGGTGCTGGCCGAGGCCTTCCCCGACTCCAAGTTCATCCACATCGTCCGCGATCCCTACGCGCTCTTCCCCTCGACGGTGCGGCTGTGGAAGTCGCTCGAGAAATACCAGGGGCTGCAAACCCCCACGCACGCGCACCTCGACGAGTACGTGCTCGACACGCTCGACAGGATGTACACGCAGCATTGGGCCGACCGCGAACACGTCGACCCCGCGCGGATCCACGAGGTGCACTACGAAGACTTGATCCGCGACCCCTTGGGCCAACTCCGGGCCATCTACGACCAACTCGGTCTAGGAGACTTCGAGCGGGCACGCCCCAAGCTCGAGGCCTACCTCAGCAGCGTGAAGGACTACCAGCGAAACACGCACGAGTTGGAGCCGGCGCTCCGCGAGAAGATCGCCGAGCGGTGGGGGGCGTATTTCGAGCGGTACGGGTATGCGACGGGGGTGCCGGCGGTGGTGTGAGGGAGGGACTCTCAGGGATCTCTCGCGGTCAGCACTTGATTTCGGCCTCTCTCGACACGATTTCTACGCGACGCTGAATTGGCCGACGGCCGATGCTCCGCGCGATCCCGTTGTCCCGGCGGCAACCGAAATCCTTGCCCAAACGACGCAAGGTGCGATAGGCTTGCACGCAGTGTTGTCCCCGGCCATCTCCCAACCAGGCGCACCCAATGCGGTCCGTGCATTTCCTACTGATCGTGGTCGCTTCCATTGCATTCGCAGTGTGGTCCGATCTGCTCTACTCGCCAGCTCTGCATACCTCCGGCGACAGAGCAGCCGCCGCTGCCTTCGTCAGCGAGAATTGTTACTACAAGGTTCATGACCTTGCTCGCTACGTCATGTTCGTGTCCTTAGTGCTTGGTCACGCGATCTGCTTTCAAACGAAGCGGTCTGGAGTGGCAAGCTAAACCATGAAGTGGAGGTGGTCTTTACGCCTGAAAGCCGCCAATGTCCCCAAGTGCCACAAGGTCATTGACCGCTTCACGGAAATGATTGGCTGCCCGGTCATCAGCCTCGACCTTTACCCGGTGAAGAAGTACACCGAGGCGGATCGCGAGCAGTTCCCCGACATCGATGAGAACGACATCAACGATATAACTCGCTTCGTCGCTGACATCGAATATGGCCTTCCAGACGCTCGCTGGGCCGAGTTAGTCTACCTATGCCTTTGCAAAGCCAGCGTCGCTTGCGATTGCTGGGACTACCTTCGTGGTAAGCCCGATCGCTGGCTCTCGGCTGGATCGCCACTGATTAAGGACTCCGGCATCCACTATGCGACGTGGATGCTGACCCGCCCCGAAGGGCTCGAATAGCGCTGCGAAGGGTATTTGAAACAGTCTTTTGCCGTCGCCGCGTGCGGCGAAGGGCTCCAGCTTCGGACGGGGATCCCATGAGGCTTACCCTCGCTCACGGCGATATCCTGAGGGAGCACGTCGCCGCGATCGTCGTCACCGCAAATCCCTGGCTCAACCTGTCCGGCGGCGTCGGCGGGGCGCTGCTGTTGGCCGGGGGCGACGACGTGCAGCGCGAGTTGCACGCTTGGTTGAAGCAGACCGGCAAGACCTGGCTCCCCGCAGGCTCGATCGTTTGCACAGGGCCGGGGCCGCTGGCGGCCAATGGTTGCCGGCTGCTGGTCCACGCCGTGGCAATCGACGCGCTATATCAAACGGACGAAGCGACCGTGCGGCGTACGCTCGCGGCGGCCTTGCAGGCGGCCGCCGACCGCGGAATGCAATCGATCGCCCTGCCCGCGCTCGCAACCGGCTACGGTCCGCTCTCGATCCGTGAGTTCTGCGCCGCAGCGCGGCCGATCCTGCTTGCCGATTGGCCAGGCCTTCAAGAGTGCCGGCTGGTCGTCAAAGACGCCGATGCCCTGGCCGAGGCAAGCGCGGCGTTGGGCTAAGGCAGATGCGCGAACGCGCTCAGCGGCCCTTCTCCTCCCCCGCCTCAAGGTAATCCACCCCCGGCAACTCCTTAATCCCGTCTAACACCCGGTTGATCTCGGCCGCCGCCGCCGAACTCAGCCCGCCAGGTTGCGGCGTCTCGCGGGCGTTGAACAGCACGGCGAAGTTGCGGCCGTCGGATCGCCGCACCAGCATCGTGTTCGTGCCAGGCAGGCTGCCGCTGTGCATCTGAAGCGTGACGCCGTCGCCGGCCGGGCGCACGACCTGCCAGCCGCCGGCGTAGAAGTCTTGGGCTGCGTTCGGGTCGCCGTTGCCCTCGAGTCCCAGGGGCGGCGCGAACATGGCCGTGATCGCCTGTTCGCTCAGGAGCGGGCTCTTGGCCGGGTTGTCGAAGGCCGAGGCGAACCGCACGAGTTCCACGCTCGAAGAGATCCAGCCGCCGTGCGAATCGAGCGACTCGAGCGGCCACGCCCCATAGGCCGAAGGCACGCGCTCCCCGCGCGTCGCCGCGAACACCGACGTGCCGGCCAGGCTGTCGTAGTAGCGCACCTCTCCGGGGCGGCGCCCGTCGAGCAGCGTCGCGCCGATCTGCGTCTGCACGGCGCCCACCGGGCGCAGCACGTGCTCTTGGACATAGGCTTCGTAGCCTTGCCCGGTGAGCTTTTCGATCACGCGCCCCAGCAGGCAGTAGCCGTAGTTCGAGTAGGCGTACTTCGCGCCCGGCTCGAAATCGAGCGGCAGGCCCAGCATGCAGCGGATGATTGCCTTGTGGCTGGCCGGGGCGGCCTCGCCCACCGCGTCGGCGAAGCGGATCGATTGAAACATGGCGTCGAACGACGCGTCGCGATCCCAGCCGCCGCGATGCTCCAGCAAGTGCCGAATGGTGATCGCGCGTTGCCGCTCGTCGAACTTGGCGTCCTTCTCTAGATGCGGCTCGTACTCGGTGAGAATGTCGAACATCTTGTCGTCGAGCTTCAGCTTGCCGGCGTCGATGAGCTGAAAGATCGCCACCGCGGTGATCGGCTTCGAGACGCTCGCGATGCGAAACAGGCTTTCGGCCTGCACCGGCTCTTTCGCCGCCACGTCTGCATAGCCAAAGCCGCGAGCATAGACGAGCCGCCCCTGGTCAGTGATCGCGACCGACGCGCCCGCCGCCCGCTGCTTGGCGAGCAGTTCCTGCATCGCCTTGTCGACCGCTTCGAGGCCTGGCGCCGCGCGGCCGGTGATCTGCGCGTGCGGCGCGGTACTCGGCTTGTAGCCGGGGCCCCGCAAGACGCGCCCAGGCCGGCGTTCGGTCGGCTTGCCATCGCGCAGCACCGGCACGCCGTTCACGAGCACGTGCTGCATTCCTTCGGAGGCCAGCCGCGGCTCGGCGGCTGTTGCGCGGTCACGAAAGGCCTCGAAGTCGAACACGATGATGTCGGCCGCCAGTCCTTCCGTCAGCCGGCCGCGATCGTGTGCCATCACTTCGTCGGCCCCCACGGCGCTCGCCTGAGCCACCGCTTCTTCGAGCGACAGGGCATTCAACTCGCGCACGAACCGCGCAAAGAGCCGCGGAAACGCGCCGTGCGAACGCGGATGAGACGCCGAAGCAGCGCCCCAAGCAGGCCCCACGTCGGTGCAGAACGACACGAAGTCTTCGCCCACCGCCGCGGCCACATTCGCTTCGCTCATGCTTTGCGGGAGCGCAAACGAACCTGCCTGCACCAGGTTGAAGAACGTGTCCCAGGGATCTTCGCCCACCGCGGTGGCGATCTCGGCCACGCTCTTGCCGGCGTGCTTGGCGTAGCGGGCATCGCCGGTCGCGCCGATGACGATGCGGTTCCAATCTTGGTCGACGTGGCGATACCAATTCTCCCAACCCGAGGTCGACTCCATCTCCTGGCGAATCTCGGCTCGCAACTCGCCCCCCTTGAGCGCCCCCAACAAACGCTCGCGCCCGCCCGCGAAGTGCCGGGGGTGGATCAGCGCTTCGAGCCCCAGGCCGTTCATGTCGTAGGGATACACGTCGGCCGCGATCCGCAACCCGCTTGCCCGCGCGGCTTTGATACGGTCAATCGCCTGCGGCATTTTTTCCCAGTTCTGCCGGCCGGCCGCCTTGAGGTGAAAGATGTGGACGCCGGCGCCCGACTTCGTGCCGATCTCGATCGCCTCGTCGATCGCTTCGAGCAGACGATCGCCTTCGTTCCGCATGTGGGTGTAGTAGCGGCCGCCCTGTTCCGCGGCCGTTTGCGCAAGGGCCGTGAGCTCGCGTGTGGTGGCGAAGACCGCCGGCGGGTAGATGAGCGCCGTGGAGACGCCGATCGCGCCCGCCTCCATCCCCTCGCGCACGAGCGCCTGCATCTGCGCGAGCTCTTCGTCGGAAGGACGCCGATCGGTGTCGCCGAGCACGATCTCGCGCACCTGCGTTAGCCCAACCGTCTGCGTTACGTTCACCGGCAGCCCGCGCTGCTCGAGGAGCTGGAAGTACTCGGCCATGGTCCGCCAACCCATGCGCCCCGCGGCGGCGTCTCCCAGCGGCGCGGCCGAATCGCCCTCGCCGGCGTTGATCGTGGTGATGCCCTGGGTGAGCAGATTGAGCGCGGTCTCCGGGTCTTCGAGCATCGGGCTGGCGGTCTGCCCCATCATGTCGACAAAGCCCGGGGCAACAATCAGCCCCTTGGCGTCGATCACTTCGCGAGCGGGGGCATCGCCTAGGTCGCCAACTGCGGCGATCCGGCCGTCGCGCACCGCCACGTCGCCGACGAACGCGGCCTTGCCTGTGCCGTCGACGATTCGCCCCCCTTTGATGACCAGGTCGTAGGACTCGTCCTTGGGCGCTTCTGCGCGAACGCCCACCGCGGTTCCCACGACCACCAGTCCACAACAAACCCAAGCCAGCCACCGCATCAACAACCTCCCTCTCTGTAGTTCCAGGCGCCCCTCCATCGTAGGGTCCGCTGTGCGGACCAAGCAAACCGCGACGCCGTTCGTGGGGCGTCGCGGTTAGGGTCGTGGTCGAGGGCCGCGCAATAAAAAGCCCTCCGCGGCGGTCGCGGAGGGCGGAGAGGGAAGGTCGGCAGACCGCTTATTTGCGGCGCCGCGGACGCAAAACCAGCAGCCCCGCGCCGATCGCCAGCAGAGCCAGCGTGCCGGGCTCCGGCACGTAGTAGAGCTCGAAGGCCAGATCCTTCGAGTACTCGGAAATGATGCTCGGGCCGTCGGGGGGGGAGAGATAGTTCTTAGGCGTATAGCCCGACTGGTCGACCACCAAACCTGGCGCCAGGATCACCGAGACGCCGCCGGTCACCGCGTCGTCCTGGAAGTGCCAGACCGGCTCGCCCGAGGGGAGTGTCGCCCTGAGGAATTCCCCCGGCGAGACGGCCGGGGCCGTCGACGCCAGAGGGTCCATGACCGTGTAGTCGCGGTTGTGCCAGCCCCATTCGAGCGCCCCGTCGCGCGCCGGATCGACCAGGGCCACGATCTTCAGCCAGTAAACCGTGTCCTTGGCCTCGTGGAAGGGGAGCTTCAGTTCGCCGTTGTATTCGTAGAGCGCCTCGCCAAGCACCGGGTCGGGCCCGCGCAGCAACTTCTCGGTGAACGTGCCCGATCCTGGCGCGAGCGGCCCGGCGGTAAGAATCTGGGCCGAGAGCAGATCGCCTGGCCGGCTGAACGGATTCGAGGGTCCGGCCGGTACGTCGGACTCGAACGCGACCAGGAAGTCCTTGACCCCGAGCGGTTGTTGCTGCTGGTGCAGGTAAGAGCCCCACCAGCGGACATGCACGATGTCGCTGTCGACCTTGTCGGCGAAATCATCGGCCATGAACACGCCGGTGTAGGTGGGAGCGCCTGTCACCGAGCGGACTGCCGTGCTGAGCTCGTCGTGACCGTAATACAGCGAGCCGCCGACGGGGGTGGCCACCATCGGCAACTGCTGGAACTTGAGCACTTCGCCTGGCAAGGGATCGGCGCTGGCGACGCCGGCGAGACTTGCCCAAGCCATCAGAGCCCCGACCCACGGACGCTTGAGAAACATGAACCACCTCGAGAGGTAGTGCCGGCCGCGCAGCCGCCGGAGGGCGACAACGAGTGGCAGGTCGGCCAGCGAGCATAAGAGCCAACAGCGCGGAGGGGGGAGGTCGCCGCCACGAGCCGCACTGGAGAAACAACGCGATGGGCCGCCAGAAGCGGCCGTCTCAACGAGAATCGCCGTCGAGAGGACGCCTCGACTGAACCGAGTATGGCACGGTCAACCAAAAACACAAGTGTTGCGCAAAAATAGAATGGCCCCTGTGCGGAGCAGCGCGCAAAGCATCGCGGCGGAGGATGATTCTCTCGCCAAATTGACTCGCTGCCAAATGCTGACGCGCCGAATGGTTGAGCGCTCAAATATTCGTTGCGAGGGCCAACGGCGTCGGCGTGAATCAATTGCTCCGCCGCTTCGTGGGAATTGCGAACTCTTGCGGACCCCCCGCCGCGCCATCACAATCCAGCACTAATCGCCTGCCCGTTTGTTCAGTATTTAGTGGACCTTGAGTCGATGCTCGCCAAACTGCGGACGTTTTCCATGCTTGGGATCGAGGCCTTGCCGGTGGAGGTCGAGGTCGACGTTTCGCCGGGCGCGCTGCCCAAGACCGTGCTCGTGGGCTTGCCGGAGGCCGCGGTCAAGGAGAGCACCCATCGCGTCGAGCGAGCGCTCGTGAACTCCGGCTACCTGCGGCCGCAGGACCGGATTGTCATCAACTTAGCGCCCGCGGAACTGCCCAAACAGGCCGCCTCGTTTGACTTGCCGATCACGCTGGGCATCCTGGCCGGCAGCGGGCAATTAGCCTCGGAGCGCTTCAGCCAGTACGCCGTGGTTGGTGAACTCGCGCTCGACGGCAGCACGCGACCCACCAAGGGCGCCCTCTCCATGGCGATGACGGCGGCCAAGGAGGCGGGCCTGCGCGGCATGCTCGTGCCCGCCGAGAGTGCGGCCGAAGCGGCCGTTGTCGAAGGAATCGAGGTGATCCCCGTTTCGAGCTTGGCGCAAGCAGCGGCCTTTCTGACCGGCGAGCTCGAGATCGAGCCAACGCCGCCCGGCTTATCGGAGCTGTTTCAGCAGTTGGCGCAGTACGAGGTCGATTTTGCCGACGTCCGCGGCCAGGAGATGGCCAAGCGGGCGCTCACGATCGCGGCCGCCGGAGGGCACAACATCCTCATGCTCGGGCCCCCCGGCTCCGGCAAGACGATGTTGGCCAAGCGGATGCCCACCATCCTGCCTCAACTCATCGCCGGCGAATCGATCGAGACGACGCGGATTTATAGCGCCATGGGCCTGCTCACGCCGGGGCAGCCGCTCTTGGCCACACGGCCCTTTCGTAGCCCGCACCATACGATCAGCGACGCCGGGCTTGTGGGGGGCGGCTCGACGCCGTCGCCCGGCGAGATCAGCCTCTCGCACAACGGCGTGTTGTTCCTGGATGAACTTCCCGAATTCAACCGGCGCACGCTCGAGGTGCTGCGGCAACCGCTCGAAGACGGCGTCGTCACGATCTCCAGAGCACTGGCGAGCACGACGTTTCCGGCCAACTTCATGCTCATCGCCGCGCTCAATCCGTGTCCTTGCGGCTACCGCAACGATCCGCGCCGCGAGTGCCACTGCACGGTGCCGGTGATCGAACGCTACATGAGCAAGATCAGCGGCCCGCTCCTGGACCGCATCGACATTCACATCGAAGTGCCGGCCGTTCCCTTCAAGGAGCTCTCGGCCGGCACGCCTGGCACTTCGAGCGCGCAGATGCGCGAGCAGGTGGTGGCTGCGCGGAACTTGCAGGCGGAGCGCTTCGCCGGTTCGAAAACGCGCACGAACGCCAAGATGGGCCACCGGCAGATCCGCGCGAGCTGCAAGCTCGACGACGAAGGGCTGAACCTGCTCAAGGCAACGATGGCCGAGCTGGGGCTATCCGCCCGCGCCCACGACAAGATCCTCCGCGTGGCCCGCACGATCGCCGACCTGGACCAGAGCGAGCCGATTCGTCCGTTCCATCTGAGCGAGGCGATCAATTACCGGATGTTGGATCGGCAGATGTGGACGTAGGCGGTCGACTGGTGGGGACGCTTGTCGAACCACGAAGACACAAATAGGGCGACTGGCCGGGGGGCTTTCGTGCCCGTCAAAAGAACCTGATCGGCAGTCGGGGGCCGGCGGGATTACCCTCCGTGAGGACGATCTGGCGCTCCTCCTGACGGCCGTCGATGCGCAGCACGAGCGTGGCCGAAGTATTGGGGGCGAGTTCCACCTCCTCCCGCAGAATCAGCGTTCCACCATAGATCTGCTCCACCGCGATGTGCTGGCCGTTGACCAGAAGATGCGCGTCGATCAGAACGGAGAATCCCTCCGGTGAGCGAATTGTCTGAGACATTCAAGCGATCTCTGAGGTTCCGTGCGGCGGCCTATGCCGGGACGTCCGAAGAGCAGCTTGGCGAACAGCTCGGCGCCGGTCAAGACAGAGCTGTATGGCGCTCTCCACGGGACACGGCGATCAAAGCCTTCGAGCGAGAAGACCAGTATCGACGCGAATTCCAATCTTACCAGAGGCTTTCGGAGAAGAGCATTCTTCGGATCGAAGGTTTCGCGGTGCCCGCCTTTCTAGGGCATAGCGACGATCTGCTGGGGCTTGGTCGTCCGGCCGTTTCTCCTCGATTTTGGTAAGGCTTACGTTGACCGAGTGCCCCCTTACTTTCACGACGAAGAAATAATGGCCGAATGGGCACGATCGGGACGCGAGCGGTTCGGGAAACGCTGGCCAAAAGTGTTGGCAGTGGTTCGCGCCTTGCGCGACCTGGGCATCTACCATCTCGACGTGAGCCCGAGCAACATCATGTTTGGCGGCAGCCTCGCTGACGAGGATGAGGGAAACGAGTCTGGTCCTTGTGACGGCTGAGATTCGAGCGGCCGCTGACCTTAATGCGGGGCGGGTGCGGCTTGGATTGACGCCCTGCCCTAGCGGCTCTATAAGTTCGCGCGAATCGGTTGACCCTAGGTCCGATATGCTGCCGCCCGTGCGCCCGTTTCTCCTGCTTGCCCTGTTTGCCTTGCCGGCGTCCGCCGCTGGCTGCGCGGCGTCGATGGCGGCTCGGCAGCCGGCGAAGCGGGATCTGGCGGTGCTGGCAGCCGGAACTCCTCGCACCCACGTCATCGCCGAACTCGGCTCGCCGGTTTGGACCGAAACGGCAGGCGGCCAAACGAGCGACGTCTTCTCCTTCAAGCAGGGCTACACCAAGCCAGTCAAGGCTGCCCGGGCGCTGCTGCATGGGGCGGCCGACGTGGCGACGTTCGGACTGTGGGAAGTCGTGGGCATTCCGGCCGAAACCTTGGCCGATGGCATGGATGTGCAGCTCGAGGTCCACTACGACCGCGATCAGCGCGTGGCGAGCGTCGGCACGATCAAGGGCCGGGCAGCCCTGGCGGGTCAGGAAGACAAGATCCGCGTGGCCGATCGTGCAGACGATCAGTCCGGCGTTCCGTCTCGACGGTAAGTCGACCCCGTCGCTCAACCACGCTGGCGCCGCCGCTCGTTTCCCGCGTCTCAACAATCGGCCGGCAGTTTTTCCGCCGCCCATTGCGCGGCGGTTGCGGCAGCGGTAGAATCCTGGGCGCAACTTCCCCATTGCGCGAACGTTCACCTCTCCAAGTTGAGGGCGCGTCCGCGACCCGCGGACGTTGTTTGCTCTCTAGGCGGGCGATATTCCCTGATCCGTGCTGCGCACAGGAGAGAACGATGTCGAAATACCCATCGCCCACGGCGCCTTCAAAGCTTGCTGTTCCGCTCTCGCGCACGGGGAGCGACGCTCCGTCCAGCGAACGAGCTTCGCTCGCGACGCCGGAAACGCAGCACGCCCGCCGGCTCTCGCGGCGCAGCTTCTTTGGCGATGCGGCCCTCATCGCCGGCGTGGGCGCCCTGCCTCGGCTGCTCGAGTATCCGGCGATCGCCGCCTCGGACAGCGTGGCCTCCTCAGCGCCGCCGCATCCGCTCGATCCGCTGTCGGCCGACGAAATGGCCGCCGCCGTGCGCATCGTCCGCGAGAGTGGCCGGCTGCCGGCGGACATTCGCTTCGTGTCTTGCACGCTCGAGGAGCCCGATCCGGAAACCTTGGCCCGCGCGGCGACGTCGTCCGGCGATCTCCAGCGCAAGGCCTTCTTGGTGCTGCTCGACAAGGCGAGCGGCCTGGCGCACGAGGCCGTGGTCGACCTGACCGGAGCGACGATCGAGCGGCTCGATGCTTTGCCGCGGGGGGTTCAGCCCTCGGTCATGCTCGACGAATGCATCGAGGCCGAACAAATGATCCGGCAATCGCCGGAGTTTCAGGCGGCGCTGGCCAAGCGCGGCGTGAAGAAAGCCGACCTGGTGATGGTCGAGGCCTGGTCGGCCGGGAACTACGGCACGGAGCTGCCCGAAGACGCAGGGCGACGCCGCATCCGCGCGCTCTGCTTCGTGCGCTCGGAGGCCACCGACAACGGCTTTGCCCATCCGCTGGGGGGCGTCGTAGTCATCGCCGACCTCAACAAACTCGAGGTGCTGCGGATCGAGGACTATGGGGTCACGAACCTGCCGCCTGAGCCTGGCAACTGGGCGCGCGAATTCATCCCCAAAGTGCGGCGCGATCTCAAGCCGCTCACGATCGAGCAGCCCGAGGGCCCCAGCTTCACCATCGACGGCCACGAGGTGCGCTGGCAGAAATGGCGGCTGCGGTTTGGCTTCACGCCGCGCGAGGGGCTGGTGCTCTACGACGTGCGCTACGACGACGACGGCCGGGAGCGCTCGATCCTCCGCCGCGCCGCGCTCTGCGAAATGGTCGTCCCCTACGGCGATCCCGGCGAACAGTATTACCGGAAGAACGCCTTCGACATCGGCGAGTTCGGCATGGGCACGCTGGCCAACTCGCTCGTGCTCGGCTGCGACTGCCTGGGGGCGATTCGCTACTTCGACGCGCTGATGCTCGACTCGCGCGGCAAGGTGGTGGCGCTCAAGAACGCGATCTGCGTTCACGAGGAAGACGTCGGCCTGCTCTGGAAGCATACCGACTGGCGGACCAATCAAAGCGAAGTCCGGCGCTCGCGGCGGCTGAGCCTGTCGTTCGTGGCCACCGTTGGCAACTACGATTACGCCTTCTACTGGCATCTGTACCAGGACGGCTCGATCCACTGCGAGGTCAAGCTGACCGGCATCATGAACACCACGGCGCTGCCTGAGCCGACGGAGTTCGGCGTGCAGGTGGCGCCGGGGCTCAACGCTCCGTTCCATCAGCACATCTTCGTGGCACGGATCGACCCGGCCGTCGACGGTCCACAGAACTCGGTCTACGAGGTCAACACCGCCGGCCTCCCCCGCGGCGACGGCAACCCGCATGGCAACGCCTTTCGCGCCACGGCCACGCTGCTGGCGACCGAGCACGAGGCGCAGCGCCGCGTGAACGGCGCGAGCGCGCGGTTCTGGCGGGTCGTCAATCCGCAGGAGAAGAATCGCCTGGGCAACCCCGTTGGCTACCGCCTGGTACCCGGCGAGAACAGCCCGCCGTTCGCCGCGGCCGACGCCTCGGTGATGCAGCGGGCCGGCTTCGCGGCCCATCACCTGTGGGTAACGCCCTATCGCGCCGACGAGCGCTACCCCGCCGGCGACTACCCCAATCAAAACCCCGGCGGCGACGGGCTCGTGCGCTGGACCGCGGCCAACCGCCCGGTGGAGAACACGCCGCTCGTGCTGTGGTACGTCTTCGCCCATACCCACACGCCGCGCGTGGAAGACTGGCCCGTGATGTCGGCCGCCTCGATCGGCTTCCACCTCCGTCCCGACGGCTTCTTCACCCGCAACCCAGCGATGGACGTGCCGCCGCCGGGGTAGCGAAACCTATCGCGCGAGCGCCTCGGCAAGGCACTGCCCTGTAAACGACTCCCGGCACGCCGCCACCTCTTCCGGCGTCCCTTGCACCACGACGCGACCCCCTTCGTCGGCCGGGCCTGGCCCTAGGTCGATCAGGTAGTCGGCCGCCCGCATGAGCTGCAGGTTGTGTTCCACGATCAGGAGCGAATGCCCCACGGCCAGCAGCGCCTCGAAGCAGTCGAGCAACTGCACGACGTCGGCGAAGTGGAGGCCGGTGGTCGGCTCGTCGAGGATCAGGAGCGATCGTCCGCCGCGCGTGGCCGCCAGGAACCCGGCTAGCTTGAGCCGCTGCGCTTCGCCGCCGGAGAGCGTTTGGGCGGGCTGCCCTAGCCGCAGGTAGTCGAGCCCCACGTCGATCAGCCGCTTGAGGCGTGCCTGGAGTTTGGTCTGGCCGCGGAAGAAGCCGAAGGCTTCGCGGACCGTCATCTGCAGGACCTCGGCGATGTTGCGGCCGCGGTAGTGGACCTGCAGCACCTCGCGGCGGTAGCGCGTGCCGCGGCAATCGGGGCAGGGGAGCACCACGTCGGCCAGGAACTGCATGTCGACCTCGAGCTGGCCGTCCCCGTGGCAGGTCGGGCAGCGGCCGCCATCGACATTGAAGCTGAAGCTGCTCGCGTCGAAGCCGCGGGTATGGGCGTCGGCCGTTTCGGCAAAGACGGCGCGGATGTCGTCGAACGTCTTGATATAAGTCACCGGGTTCGAGCGCGGCGAACGGCCGATGGGCGTTTGGTCGACGAGGGCCACATCGGTGATTTGTCCCGTGCCGAGGACGTCGTCGAAGGGGAGCGGCGGCGGGCCGTCTTTCCGCAGCCGCTGGCAGAGCGCCGGGTAGAGCGTTTCCTGCACGAGCGTGCTCTTGCCGGCCCCGCTGACGCCCGTCACCAGGCACATGAGGCCGAGCGGGAAATCGACGTCGAGGTTCTGCAGGTTGTGGCCGCGAGCGCCGCGGAGGCGAATGGCGCCGTGCGTCGCGGGCCGCCGCGCCGGTGCGCTGGCCACGCCCCGCCGGCCGGCCAGGAAGTCGCCGGTCACGCTCGCGGGGGTCTTCAGCATCTCGTCGAGCGGACCCTGGAAGACCACCTCGCCGCCGCGCTCGCCTGCGCCTGGGCCGATCTCGATCAGGTGGTCGGCCGCGCGGAGAAACGCTTCGTCGTGTTCGACGACGATCACCGAGTTCCCCCGGTCGCGGAGCCGCTCGACCGCTTGCACCAGCCGCTGCGAATCGCGCGGGTGGAGCCCGACCGACGGCTCGTCGAGCACGTAGAGCATGTTCACCAGGCTCGAGCCGAGGGCGCCGGTGAGGGTGACGCGCTGGGCCTCACCGCCGGAGAGGGTGCGCAGCGTGCGGTCGAGTGATAGATAATCGAGCCCCACGGCCGAGAGATACCCGAGGCGGCTCGTCACCTGCTCGAGCATCGCGCGGGCGACCTGCCGCTGCCAAGGATCAAGTTCGAGCGTGGCCAAGAAGGTGTTCGCATCGCGAATCTTGAGCGCGGCAAGTTCAGCAATGTTCCTGCCGCCGATCCGCACGGCGAGCGCCTCCGGGCGCAGTCGCTGCCCTTGGCACTCGGGGCAGGTCTTGTAGGTGCGCCAGCGGTTGAGGAACACGCGAATGGGGAGCTTGTACTTCTTCCGCTCGAGCCAGGCGAAAAAGCCGCGCAGCCCGCCGAACTTCCGCTCCGGCACGCCTTCGCGCACGAGCCGCAGTTGCTCGGGCGAGAGGTCGCGAAAGGGAACGTCGAGCGGCAGGCCATAGTCCTTCGCCAGCGCGGTCAGCTCTTCGAGCTCGTGGGCATAGGCCGGCGTGTTCCAAGGGGCGATCGCGCCGTCGCGCAGGGACTTCTTGTCGTCGGGCACGATCAGGCTCATGTCGAGCTCGGCGATCGAGCCAAAGCCTTCGCAGGCAGGGCAGGCGCCCCAGGCGTCGTTGTAGTTGAACAGCCGCGGCTCGGGGGCGAGGAACGTTTGCCCACAGTTGCCGCAGGCCAACTCGCGGCTAAATTCCCTTCGCCGCCAGAAGCGGCCATCCACCCTCGTAGGGTCCGCTGTGCGGACCAACTCCTCCACCGCCGCGCGGCCGACATCGTTTGCCTGCTCGCCCTCCTCCACGAGCGCGAAGCACCGCCCGCCCCCGCGATCGAAGGCCGTTTCCAAGGAATCGCGCACGCGCTGCGGCGAGAACTCGCCGCTCGTCAGCCGATCGACGATCGCCGCCCAAGGTTGTTCCGCAGGCGGCGGGCCATCGGCCAGGTTGACACTGCGCTCGCCTACGATCACGCGCACGAAGCCAGCCTCGCGGAGCGCGGCTGCCGCGGACTCGAGCGAAGCGTCAGCCGAGGGGGGGAAGCAGAGCATGATCCTCCGTCCCGGCGACACAGCCGCCAAGTGTTCAGCCGCCGAATCGGGCGAATCTCGGCAGACCTCGCGGCCGCACTTCGGACACACGATCTGGCCGATCTTGGCGAACAGCAGCCGCAGGTACTCGATCGTTTCGGTGGCGGAGCCGACCGTGGTGCGGCTCGAACGGCTGTAGGTGCGGTGGGTCACCGCCACGGCCGGCGGCAGCCCCTCGATGCTCTCGGCCTCCGGCTTCTCGAGCCGCTCGAGGAATTGCCGAGTGTAGGCCGAAAAGCTCTCGATGTACCGCCGCTGCCCTTCGGCATAGAGCGTGTCGAGCGCCAGGCTCGTCTTGCCGCTCCCGCTCACTCCGCAGATCACCACGAGCTGCTGCCGCGGGATGTCGAGGTCGATCTTCCGCAGGTTGTGCACCGCCACGCCGCGCAGACGGATCTGCGAGCTCAAGGCGGGTTCCGCGGGGGCAAGGCTGGGGGGCAAGGGGGGCTCTGAGATAAGACAAAGGCGGGTGGCGGAGTGCGATGAGAGGCCTTCTCTGATGCTTCGGAGTACAGACGCCTCGCACCGAATCGTAACGCGAGAGCTCCATGACGGCGACCCGCAGTGCCGCCGGGCTTGCCAGCAGGGGCCGCGGTTCGCGCAAACATTTGCACGCCGGTGACCCGCTAGGCTACCATCGAGCCGAGGCCGCTTCCTGGCGGCGGGGCGTTTGCTCCCTTCGGTTTGCGATTCCACGGGAACTTTCCATGCGCCTCTTGTCCGTCCGCGTTCGGATTTGTGCCGCCTTGCCGCCGGTTGCGATTGGTTGGGCGGTCGCGCTTTTGGCGAGTCTCGCTGGTTCGGCCCGCGCCGAGGAAAAGGCGGTCGGTGTCGCCGACCTCAAAGTTCCTCCCGGCTTCGTGGTCGAGCTGGCGGCCGCGCCGCCGCTCGTGGAGCGGCCGATGCTGGCGAGCTTCGACGACGAAGGGCGGCTCTACGTGGCTGACTCGGCTGGCGTGAACCTGCGCGGGCCTGAGTTGCTCGAGGATCCCCCGCACGTCATCCGCCGCCTGACCGACACCGACGGCGACGGCCGCTTCGACAAGAGCGAGATCTACGCCGACAAGCTCGTCTTCCCGCAGGGCATCCTCTGGCACGACGGCGCGGTGTTCGTCTCCTCGCCCCCCAGCTTCTGGAAGCTCACCGACACCGACAACGATGGCAAAGCGGACAAGCGTGAGGAGCTCGTCACCGGCTTCGCCAACACCGGCGTGGCCGACGACATGCACGGCGCCAGCCTGGGGCCCGACGGCCGCGTGTACTGGATCGCCGGCCGCTTCCCGCACGAAATCCGAAAGCCGGGCGGCCCGCTGATCCACAAAGGCACGGCCCCGCTGCTCCTACGCTGCAAGCCTGACGGCACGGAGGTCGAGGTCGTCTCCGGCACGCAGGGGAACGGCGTGGGCGTGGTGTTCGATCAGGCGGGCGACATGTTCACCTGCGGCACCTTCCTCGCCCCCGACTCGATGGGCGCGGGGCTCCGCGATGCGCTCGTGCATTGCATCGACGGCGGCGAGTATCCCGTGCGCGACCGCGTGCTCAACGAGCACAAGCGCACGGGCCCCGACCTACTGCCTCCCTTGGCCCACCTCGGCGTGGCCGCCGGCTCCGACCTCGAACTCTATCGCGGCGCCGCGTTCGGCCCGGAATACCAAGGCAACCTGTTTTCCTGCCTGTTCAACATGCACAAGATCGGCCGTCACGTGTTGACGCCGGCCGGCGCCACCTGGCAGAGCCGCAACGAAGATTTCGTCGTGTCGGAGCACGCCGATTTCCACCCGACCGACACGCTGGAAGACGCCGACGGCAGCCTGCTGGTGGTCGACACCGGCGGTTGGTTCCGCATCGGCTGCCCAACCTCGCAGATCGCCAAGCCGGAGGTGCTGGGGGCGATTTACCGGGTGCGGCGCGAAGGGGCGGCGAAGGTCGCGGATCCGCGGGGACTGCAGGAGGGCTGGGATAAGCTTACGCCTGACAAGCTTCTCGCGCGACTAAACGACCGTCGGCCGATGGTTCGCGACTGGGCCATCCGAGAATTAGCGAAGAGCCAGGACCGTCAGGTTTGGGAATCGCTAGGCTGGCTCGCCGGAGCGGGCGGCGCGCAGGAGGCGAGCAACGCGCTGTGGGCATTGTCGCGCATCGAGGATCCCTCGGCGCTCCTCCCGGCGCGTGGGGCGCTGCAGCACCACCGCGAGTCCCAGGTGCGCCAAACGGCGGCGCGAGTGCTGGGCATCCGGCGCGACGCCGGAGCGGTCGGCCCGCTCGCCGCCGCGTTGAGCGATGCTTCGCCGAGCGTGCGCCGCGAAGCGGCTGCCGCGCTCGGCCGGATCAAGCGTCGGTCAGCCGTGCCGGCACTGCTGGCAGCGCTGCCTGAGGCCGCGGCCGACCGTTTCCTGCAACACGCCTTGATCTTTGCCCTGATTCAGATCGACGACCGCTTGGCGACCAAGGCCGGACTGGCGAGCGAAAACCCGGCAGTCAGGCGGGGAGCGCTGATTGCGCTCGATCAGATGGATGAGGGCCGATTGGAGGCCAACACGGTGGTGGGGATGCTGACCGATTCGGACGAAGCCCTGCGTCAAACGGGCTTTTGGATCGTGTCGCGGCATCCGGAGTGGGCCGTCGAGCTCGTGCCCCATTTTCGCGCGATGCTCGCCGGCGATCAGCTCGACGAAACAGGAGAGTCGGCGCTACGGGCGCAGCTTGTGGCCTTTGCCGATCAGCCGAGCATCCGCCCGCTCCTTGGCGAGGCGCTCGAGGCGCGGAATACGCCAGCGCGGGTCCGTCTTTCAGTCCTCGAGGCGGTCGCAATGTCGCCTCCCAAAGCGCTGCCCGTCGAGTGGGTCGCGGGCTTGAGGGCGAGCCTGTCGAGCGCGGACGAAGGCGTGGCGCGTCAGGCCGTCGCTACGATCAGGCGTTTGCCGGCCGGCCCCGCCTTGCTGGCCGAGCGCGTCGACCCGCGGATCAACTTCCCCGGCGGCCCCAACTTCCGCGGTGTGCCGGACGAAAACTTCTACGTGCGCTGGCAGGGCATCCTGCGCGTGCCATCTGCTGGCAAGCAAACGCTGTTCACGGAAAGCGACGACGGCTCGCGGCTCTGGCTCGACGGCAGGATCGTCGTCGACAACGCCGGCAGCCACCCGGTGCGGCGGCGCGAAAAGGAAGTCGAACTGACGGTCGGTGACCATGAACTACTGGTTGAATTTGTGCAGGGAGGTGGTGAGGCCGTTTGCGTGGTCGGCGCACTGCGCGAGGGGGAGCCGGCGCCCTTCCCGGCTGAACAACTGCTGCATCGCGCTGGAAGTGAACTGCAGCCCGGCTTGCTGGCCAAGGTGTACGCTGCCGACGGCGGCGACGCGTTCCCTCCGGTGAGCGACCACGACTTCACGGCCGATTTGGCGGCGCTCGCCGCCGATGCGGTTCGCTCACCCGCCTTGCGCGTGGAAGCGCTGGCGGCGGCCGCGCCGCAGTTGGCCGCACTCGGCGAGCCGCAGTATCGCCTGCTGGCCGACGCGTTGAGCAACGAACAGGCGCTGGTGCGATTGGCCGCCGCCGAGGCGCTTGCCCGTGCGCCGCTGTCGCCAGCGCAACTGGCCGACCTATTGCATCCCCTGCGGCAAGCCAGCGTGCTCGAGGCCCCCAAGCTGCTCGCGGCCTTCGACCGCGGGGGCGACGCCCAACTCGGACACGCGCTCTTGAGGGCCGTGCAGGAGTCGCCAGGGCTCGCGCGGGTGCAGCCGGCACTCTTGTCGGCGGCGCTCGCCAACTTCCCGGAAGAAATTCGCCTGGCGGCCACGCCGCTGCTGGCCAAGCTCGCGCCCGACACCATGCGGCAGCGGGCACGGCTCGAAAGCCTCGAGGCGGCGCTCGCCGGCGGCGACATCCAGCGCGGCAACACGCTCTTCTTCGGCGCCAAGGCCATCTGCTCGACCTGCCACACGGCGCAGTCGCGGGGCGGCAAGATCGGCCCCGACCTGTCGCGGATCGGCGCGATTCGCAGCCCGCGCGATCTGCTCGAAGCGATCGTCTACCCGAGCACGAGCTTTGCCCGCGGCTTCGAGCCGTACGTGATCACCACAGCCGACGGCCGCGTGCATACCGGCATCATCGGCCGCGAGGCGGCCGACGCGGTGTTCCTCTACGACAGCAAACGCGAAGAAGCCCGCATTCCGCGCGCCGAGATCGAAGAGCTGCGGCAGGCCGAACTCTCGATCATGCCGGACGGGCTGGACGGGCAGCTCAAGCCGGAGGAGCTGGCGGATTTGGTGGCGTTCTTGCGGTCGTTGCAGTAGAGAGCTCATAGCGAACTGCGGACCCTCACCCCCGGCCCCTCTCCCACAGGAGAGGGGAGACGAGTGAACGGGTAAGCTATTTACTCCGCGCCGCGAATCCCCTCCCCGAACGGATCCTCCGAATCGACGAGCAGCGTCGCCTCGGCGGTCAAATAGGCTCGCCCCGTGATGCGAGGTACGATTCTGTCGCCGTCGCGGGAGACGATCTCCCCCTCGAACACGCTCCCCACAATGCTCTCCTGCCGCCAGACTTGCCCCGGCGCAAGTTTGCCGTCGGCGGCCAGGCAGGCCAACTTGGCGCTCGTGCCGGTGCCGCAGGGGGAGCGGTCGTAGGCGCGGCCGGGGCAGAGGACGAAGTTCTTGCTGTCGGCCCCCGGCTGCGTCGGCGGCCCGAACAGCTCGATGTGGTCGATCTCCTGCCCTTGAACTCCGCTGGTCCCGTCGCCGCCGATTCCCGCGCGCTGCAACGTCTGCCGGATCGCCCAGGCGACTTCTCTCAGCCGTTCGATGTTGTCGAGCGCGATCCTCTCGCGGTGCTGGCCGACGAGAAAGAACCAGTTGCCGGCCCAGGCGACGTCGCCCGTCACCGGGCCGTAGCCTGGCACGTCGATCGTCACCGCTGCCCGCGAGCGGTAGCTGGGCACGTTGTCGACGCTTACGCGGCCGTCGGCATGGAGCCGGGCTGCGACCGGGCCGACGACCGTTTCCAACCGGTGCTCACCGGGGCCGATGCGGCCCAGGTGGGCGAGTGTGGCCACGAGGCCGATCGTGCCGTGGCCGCACATGCCGATCGTGCCGACGTTGTTGAAGAAGATCACGCCAGCTGCGGCAGTGGCGTCGACCGGTTCGCAGAGCAGGGCGCCGACGATGACGTCCGACCCGCGAGGCTCGCAAACCACCGCGGAGCGAAAGCGGTCGAACCGCGCACGAAATACGGCGGCCCGCTCCGCCATCGTGCCGCCGCCGAGTTCGGGCCCGCCAGCCACCACGACGCGCGTGGGCTCGCCGCCGGTGTGGGAATCGATGACTTGGATGCGGCGGAGCATGTCCACAGGCTAAGAGTCGCGACCGAAGCCTTCAAGATACCGGGGGTTCGTGCTGAGATCGGCCGGTGCGTCCTTGATGAGGCCGATGATTCCCACCCGCTGAGCAAGCTCGAAAGCCGAAGGCTCGGCTTCCCCGCGGCAATAGGCTTCGAGCACCGAGCGAACCAAGGCAGCCTTCGTGGTTCCCTTGCGGCGCGCTAGCAGACAGAGCCGTTGGTACAGCCCTTGCTCCAGGCGAACAATCAACCGTTCGATCGTCACTTATCGGTCCTCGTGCGGAATCAGGCCGCATCATCCCCTGAAGGCCCATACATCCCCGGCACCGGCACGTCATTCAACCGCAGGTACACCAGCAAATGCGCCCGGTGGTGGATCGAGTGGTTGATCACCCAGGTGCGAATGACCACCGACCGCGGCACGGTCATGAGCACTTGCCCGCCGGAGAGAAGGGACCAGTTCTTGGCCATCTCGGCCTCGTTGGTCTTCGAAATCGCTGCCCGCGCCGCGGCGACGTTGCGGTCGAACAGGTCGAGCACTTCCTTGCGCGTGGCGAGGGTCGGCGTCCGGTAGGGCTCGCCTTCCGGCGGCGCGATGTCCCACTCGGTTTGCGCGATCGTCCCTTCCACCCAGCCGGGAATCTCGGCCAGGTGGGCGGCGTTCCAACCGATCGTGTGGCTCTTGGGATGCGCCTTCCAGTCGAACTTGTCCTCAGGCAGCCGCTCGAGCACGCGGCGCGTGCTGGCCATCTCTTGGTCGAATTCCGGCAGAATCAACTCGGGGTAGGTCATGGGATTGTTCCGTTTCAGGAGAGTTTTTTCGCCCCCGCGCGTCAGTATACTAATGTCCACACTTGCCGCAAGCGGGCGCCAGGTCACATGGCGGGCCGCTTCGGTTGCGGGCTATTTTGCCCGCGGCAGGAACGACTGCTGGCGCAGCCAGCGGGCGCTTGAATCGGTCCAGGCGCCGTAAGGGTGATCGCTCGCGCGGACGCCGAAGTCGTGCACGGCGCCGGCGTAGATGTGCAGCTCGGCCGGCACGCTAGCGCGCTTGAGGGCCGTGTAGGCCACGACGCTGTGCTCGGGGCTGCTGATCAGGTCGGCGCCGCCGTGGACCAGGAAAACCGGTGGGGCGCCGACCGGCACGCTCAGCCCCGCGGCCAGCTCGTCTTTGTCCATCGCCTTCAGGTAGCCGGGGTACACGGAGATGGCAAAGTCGGGGCGGCAGCTCAGCTCGTCGACCGGGTCGACCGCGGCATACGTCTGCCGCTCGAAGCCGGTCGCGGTGGCGAAGGCCAGGTGTCCGCCGGCCGAGAAGCCGATGATGCCGATCCGCTCAGAGTCGACGCCCCACTCCTTGGCGCGGCTGCGCACCAGGCGGACGGCGCGCTGCGCGTCTTGCTGCGGCCGCCGCGCAGGCTCGCGCTCCGGCTCGTCGGGCCGCCGCGGCACCCGGTATTTTAGAATGACGCCGGTCGCCCCTAGCGAGTTGAGCCAGGCGGCCACTTCTTCCCCTTCGAGCTGCCAATAGAGGTCCCAGTAGCCGCCGCCGGGGCAGATGATGACGGCCGTGCCGGCGTCGCGCTCCGCTGCAGGGCGATAGATCGAGAGCGTCGGCCGCGTGACGCCGCGGATCAGCCGGGTCGGTTCCGTGACTTCTACCTGCGTGCGGTCGAGCCGCGGCGACATCCGCACCGTTTCCGGCCCCATGTCGACCGTCTCGTCGGGCGGCTTGCCGGGCCACAGATCGACCACGAGCGGCTCGGCTGCGCCGGCCGCGCTGGAGACCAAGAGCGCTGCGAGCGCAAACGCCCCCGAGCGGCAACGGCGTTGCATGGCAAAGGACCTCCGCGCTCAATCGGTGTCGAGCAGGTACGGCCGCACGCGCTCCGCCAGCAATTCATAGCCGGCGGGGCTCAGGTGCAAGCGATCTTCGACGAACAACTCGGGCCGGGCTTGCCCATCCGGGCCGAGCGTCACGTCGTAGGCGTCGACGAACGTTACTCGCGGCGTACCTGTCGCCAGCTTGCGGATCAGACCGTTGAGCGCCTGATACTTGTCATTCTCCCCCCACCGCGACGGCGCCGGGTTCACGGCGATGTACACGATCTCGGTCTTGGGCAGCCGGCTGTGGACCGTTTGCACGAACGCGGCGAAGTCGCCCGCCACCTCTTCCGGCAGGCGGCCGTTGTGAATGTCGTTCCCGCCGGCGCGGAGGAAGATTTGCTTCGGCTCGTAAGGGAAGATGATTCGCTCGGCGAAGTGCGTGGAGTCGACGATCTCGGAGCCGCCGAAGCCGCGGTTGATCACGCGATGCTGGGGAAAGTCTTCAGCGAGCGTCTTCCACAGGCGAATTGTCGAGGAGCCGATGAACAAGATCCCTCCTTTGGCCGGCGGGCTCACGCGATCGGCCGCTTCGTAGGCGGCGATCTCGGGCTCCCAGCGATCGAATCCCTGCGGCGCGGGCGCTGGCGCGGCCGCCTGCCGCGGCGGCGCGCCGGAGGCGCTGCCGACGAGCTCCGACTTCTGAGCGGGGCCGAAGCCGACGTTCGTCTCGCTCGTCAGCCGCACCTCGTCTCCGCTGAACTTCGCGGCGAGCGAGATGATGAAGGGCGTTTCCACGAAGCAGAGCTTGGCCGCGAACGTGTTGGGATCGCTCCAGGCGCCGCTGGCGGCCAGCGGCTGCTCGGCAAACGTGCCCCAAGCCGCGCTGCCGGCGTGCCAATGCCGGCGGCCGACAACCACACGGCGTTCCTGTCCGTCGAACGTGGCCACGAGCGTCGTCGCGCCGTCCGGCCCCTCGGTTTCGATCGCCAGCGATTCGAGCTTGCGGTCGTTTGGCGCAAAGCGGAAGGTCTTGCCGGCAAGCGCTGCCGCTGCGGACGCTTCCCCTCTGGGAATCGGCAGCTCGAGCGACTCGAGCCGCTTGGCCAACCTGTCCGCGGCGGCCTCGTCGGCCGGCAGCGCTCCCTCTTCGAACGCCGGCAGCAGCTTGTCCCACACCAGGTTGAGCACCGCCTGCATGTCGCGCACGCCCGCGGTCATGGCGATCACCGCGTCGTGCTCCGGCAGCACGATGCAGTATTGGCCAAACGCGCCGTCGCCGCGGTAGGCGTCGTGCCGGCAGCGCCAGAATTGGTAGCCGTAACCTTGGTCCCAATCGCTCTGGGGGTTGCTGCCGTTCGAGGTTTGCAGGCTCGTGGCCGCGGCGATCCACTCGGCCGGCACGAGTTGCTGGCCTTGCCACTTGCCTTGTTGCAGGTAGAGCTGGCCGAACTTGGCGATGTCCTCGGTGCGCACGCTCAGGCCGTAGCCGCCAGTGGAGATGCCTTCAGGGCTCGTCTCCCAGGTCGGGTTCTCGATCCCCAAGGGGCCGAAGAGCCGCGGTTGCAAGTAGTCGATCAGCTTCTCGCCGGTCGCCTGTTGCACGATGGCCGAGGCCATGTAGGTGGCCGAGGTGTTGTAGAGAAAGTGCGTGCCCGGTTTGAAGGGGACCGAGTGCGCCAAGAAGGTCTTGGTCCACGGTTGGTCCGGCGTGCGCGGCGGCTCGGTTTGTTGACCGGTCGACATCCGCAGCAAGTCGCTCACCCGCATGTTGGCGAGTTGGCCTTCCGGTTTCGCAGGCACGGCGTCTGGAAAGAACTTGACCACGGGATCATCGACCCGCAGCTTGCCCTCGGCGATGGCGATGCCAACAGCGGTGGAGGTGAAGCTCTTGCTCAGCGAGAAGAGTGAGTGGCGTGCGTCTCGGTTATAGGGGGCCCACCAACCCTCGGCGACCACGTGCCCATGCCGGACCAGCATAAAGCTGTGCAGGGCGTCGATGCTGCGGTCGGCCTCGTCGACGAACGCCAGCACGGCGGCCGACGACACGCCTTGGGCCTCGGGGGCGCTCCGCGGCAGGGAGTCGGCCGCGGCGGCCGCCAGCGGCGCGACGACCAACAGAAGCAGGGCCAGAAGCGGCGAGGTTTTCATGCGAAGGCCTGCGAGGATTGCCGGTGGTGGGAAGGAGGGTGGGCACGGGTTGTAGCCGCGGCCCGGCCTATTCTAGCCACCGCCGAACCTGCCCGCACGCGCTAGCCCGGTAAGGGGCCCCGGAGAGGTGAGAGCGTGTTTGCCCGGCAACATTTACCGCAGCACAGGCTTCCGTTCGTAGGTTGCGACGTGGTTGACGAGCGACTGCAGGCGAAAGTGCCGCCGGCACTCTGGCTGGAGCTGGCCCTCAGGGAATTCCCCCTCGTAGAAGACGATCGTTTGGATTCGCCGCGCCGCCAACACCGGCGGCGTGGCCGCTGCATCGAGCGATCCGCTGGGCACCACCAGCCGCACGTGGTCGCTGTGGCGGTCGAGCCAGAGCCCGCGGTCGTCCACGGCCTGGATCGCCTCTCGCAAGCGTAGCTCCTGCGGATCGACGAACAGACGGCGGGCCCCCAAGCCAACAGCGATCGAAGCCAGTCCAAAGGCCACGAGCGTAAACCTGAGCGAGAATCGCATCGATCTGATTCCTAAGCCGGCGGATGCCGAGAACCTATTGCAAGGCGGTCGGCGCGGGAGTGGGGGCGCCGGTTGCCGGGCCGATGACCACGCAGGCCTCTTGCGACGTTCGCAGGCCGTCGGCCGTGGTCGCGGCGACCTTGAGGCAGGTTTGCCCCGCGGCGAGCGCGCGGCATTCGATGCGGAATCGCCGCGTTTCGCCCGGCGCGAACGTAAGGTGGCTCCACAGCAGTTCACCGGTGGCGGGAATGCCAACGGTCGCGGCCTCGGGCTTGAGCTGGCTGCGGTCGTGCTCGGCCCGGAGCGAGACTCCCTGGAGGGCCGCCGTGCCGGAGTTGGTGGCGTCGATCACGAACTCCACGGTCTGTCCCACCGTGGCCGCGGCGGGACCGACCGTACGCAACTGCAGGGCCGAGCTGGCCGGGTTCGGGGCGGGGGCAATGGGGCGCAGGGCGGGGAGCGTGGCGGCCACCTGCCACGACTCGCCGGCGACGCTGTAGAGGATGCCGGTCACGGTGTCGAGCATCCGGTCGCCGGCGGCCGACAACTGATAGCGTCCGATGGGGAGCGCCGTGGCCTCGTGCGGAGGCGTGAGCGGTGCGAGCGCCGGCTGGGCGTTGAGTGGAGCGGGCGCAGCGAACCACAGCGTGCTCAACCCGCCGATCACGGCGACAACCAAAGCGGCCAACAGCGAGCGAACGAGCATCGAATCCACCTCCGGCAACGGGGTTGGGGGATATACCGAGTCCAGATTCTAGCCGCGGGGCCTATTCCCACGAACGCCGATCTGCCGGCTGTCCGCAGGCCGACTTGCTGAACGCCGGCCCCGTTCACGAACACGGTGTCCGGTGAGTGTTGGCCGAGGCCGGCATCGCGCGTGCGTACCATCCCCCATTTGCATCCGTGGAATTCGCACCGGCCGTCGCCGGAGAACGACCCCATCACGATGCACCGCTGCTGGCGCGCCCTGATGCAAGACAGAGTTCTGTTCGCGTGGATCAGCGTCGCTAGGAGACTGGGTGACGAGAACAGGCGCTAGGCCTGCGTCGCCGGTGCGCCGCGGAGTCCCTTCAGCCGCAACCCCAGGGCCACGAGCAGCACGCCCAGCAGAATCGCCCCGGCGCCGATCCAGTAGACGATTACGACCGCGCCTTGGCCGGGGAACGCGATCAGCAGGACCGCGAAGACGATGGAGGCCAGGCCGCTGAGCGCGAGCAGCCACTCTCCTTGGATGGCCTTGCGCAGCTCGAACGCAGCGATGATCTCGAGCACGCCGTGGGCCAGGGCCCAGGCGGCGATCACGTAGAGGAGAGCGATCGCCGTGATCTGCGGCCAGAAGAACGTGACCACGCCGACGCCGATGCCGAGCAGGCCCAAGCCCACGTGGGACCAGCGGCAGCGCCCGGCAGGACCGCTGGCGGCGACCGCTAGATTGGCCACGCCGTCGGCGAAGGAGAACGCGCCGTACATCAGCACGAGCACCACGATCGTGATCCCGGGCCAGGCAAACGTACCGATGCCAAAGAGAATCGCGAGGACTCCCCGCAGCACGAACATCCACCAGTTGCGGGCCAGTAAATCGACCATCTCGTCATCCTCGCGCGGTTCAGGCGGCTCCTAAGCTCGGCGCACCAGCAGCACCGTTCGGCCATGAAAAGGCTAGCTCGCAGGCCCACGTGAACGGGCCGATCGTGTCTGACCGGAGCATTCGCCCGCACTTTCGCTACAGTCGCAACGGCCGCCAAGTTCGCTGCCGCTTGCGCCGTCTTGGCAGTTTTTCTGCTTCCCCCAACGTTATGCGCTTACCGCCGTGTCGTACGTGACCGATAGATTGAGCAGCCCCAGCCGGAGCTTTGCCTAGTTCGGGGCGCCCCGTCGTTGGTTCCCGCCCACACGTTTGCCCCGCAGTAGCCGCCCTATGTCGATGACCGCCGCCCCGGCCCACCGCGTTCACACCTCCCAGGCCATCAACCCACGCGACGAAGCCCTGCAGGGCACGCTCGAGCGGCATCCGTATCTGCGGAACCGCAACTTGCGGTTCGAATCGCGCGACGGCCGCGTGATCTTGCGGGGCAAAGTCAACTCGTACTACCAGAAGGTGATGGCGCAAGAAATCGTCCGCCGCCTGGAGGGCGTTGACGAAATCGAGAACCAGCTCGAAGTGACCTGGAGCTAGGCCGCGCAGCTCGCGCGAACTTTGCTAATTTGGCAGCGCCGCGCGGAAGCAGCGCATCGCCTCGTCGCGGCTGTCGTAGAGCGGAAAGCTCTGCTCCATCCGGCACAGCCGCAGCACTTCGCGATTGTGCGCCGACAGACCGCTGATCCGAAGCAACCCTCCGCGGCCGTGGATTCGCTTGTAGAGCAGAATCAACTGGCCGATCAGGTAGCTGTGGAGCAGCGTCACGTCGTCCATCTCCAGCACCAGACGATTCGTCAGGTGCTGTTCCATCAAGCCCCAGAGCCCTTCGGCCACCTGCGGCGAATCGTTCGGCCGATCGGGCGGGCAGTGCAGCCGCACGAAGAGCCAATCGGGGCCACGGTCGACCTCGAGCAACCAACCATCCGCGATGTTCACCATTGCGTCGCTCCTTCTATTCGCCTGCTGCAATGGTTCCGCCTAAGGAACCAACTCCTGCGCAGCGGTTATTGTGGCCCTTGCTTACGGCCCCTGCAACGAGCCCAAGCGGAAATTCACCAAAGATTTACGCAAAGCCAATCGTTCGTAAGCACACAGTTTTTCCGTGGCGGAATGCTAGCAACCAACTAGGGATTGAGCCGGCGCATCGTTCGAGCGTCGCCGCTGGCGACGTTGCTCTTCGATCGAAGTGCCAAAACGCGCGCGGATAAGCGGCTGGCAAGTGCCGCTCAGGGCGGTTACGCTCAGCAAGAACGCCGCCAAGCTCGCGTGGTGATCGACACCAACCGCGAGTTCCCGCGACGTAACCAGCGATCGCCCCAAATCGCTGGCAAGCAATCGCTTGCAACATCGGTTGCCGCAGCCGATGGCCAGCGTGTTGGCGCGCGCCCCCTCCCATCAACGGCTGTTCGAGCATTGCCCTTTCGGTCTGGGAAACCCTTGATGAGCTCTCGCTGCTGGTTCGTACTGGTGATCGTATTCGCCGCCCTTCTCGTCGGCGGCATGGATTTGGCGTGGGCCCAAGAACCGGCTGCGGAGGTGGCGTCAGAAGCTGCCGCCCCCCCGGAATGGGTCCAACGGCTCAACGAATCGTTCGCCAGCATCGACGCCTGGTTTGGCCGCTGGATCGTGACCCCCCTGGCTACGGTGCTGTTCTTCGATCTGCTCGCGCCGCTCGGTTGGCTAGGGCTCCCCCGGCCCGCTGCGACGTTGCCAATCGTCGTCGCCTGGCTCTTCTGCGGCGCGGTGTTCTTCACGCTCCGCATGGGCTTCATCAACTTTCGCGGCTTCAAGCACGCGATCTCGCTGACGATGGGGCACTACGACGATCCCTCCAAGCCTGGGGAGGTGACCCACTTTCAGGCGCTCGCCTCGGCCCTCTCCGCCACGGTGGGCCTGGGCAACATCGCCGGCGTGGCCATCGCCGTTGGCACGGGCGGCCCAGGGGCCGTGTTTTGGCTGGTGGTTGCCGGGCTGTTGGGGATGACGAGCAAGTTCACCGAGTGCGCGCTGGGGCAGATGTATCGGAAGACCTTGCCCGACGGCACAGTCTCGGGTGGCCCGATGCACTACCTCAAGGACGGGCTAACGGCGAAAGGGCTGCCGCGGCTGGGGGCCGTGCTCGCGACCGCCTTCACGATCCTCTGCATCGGCGGCTCGCTGGGGGGCGGCTGCATGTTTCAGGTCGGCCAGTCGATGCAGGCCGTGCAGCGGCAGATTCCGCTGCTGGTGGAGCAGCCCTACTGGTACGGCCTGGCGATGGTCGTCATGGCGGGCGTGGTGATCATCGGCGGCATCAAGCGGATCGCTAGCGTGGCCGACAAGATCGTGCCACTCATGGCGGGACTCTATATCGTGATGTCCCTCTACATTCTCGCGGCCCATTGGAGCCACATCCCCGCGGCGATCGGCGAGATCCTCTCCGGCGCGTTCACGCCTTCGGCGGCGTACGGCGGGGCCCTCGGCGTGATGGTGATCGGCATTCGCCGAGCCTCGTTTTCGAACGAGGCAGGCGTGGGCTCGGCGGCCATTGCTCACTCGGCCGCCAAGACCGACGAGCCTGTGAGCGAAGGCATCGTGGCCTTGCTCGAGCCGTTCATCGATACGGTGGTGATCTGCACGATGACGGGCCTGATCATCGTCATCACCGAGATCTACGCCGATCCCTCGCAGGCCGACTTGATCGCCGGCAACAAAGGGGCCGAGCTCACGGCCAACGCGGTGGGGAGCGTAGTGGGCTGGTTCCCGCTGCTGCTGGCGCTCGTAGTATTCCTGTTCGCCTATAGCACGCTCATCTCCTGGTCGTACTACGGGGAACGCTGCGCCACCCACCTGTTTGGCCCGCGGGCGTCGCTGCCGTATAAGATTCTGTTCTTGTGCTTCGTGTTCCTGGGGTCGATCTTGGCCCCCACGAACGTCCTTGATTTCAGCGACCTGATGATCTTGGCGATGGCGTTCCCCAACGTGCTGGGCATGTACATCTTGGCTGGCGACGTACGCCGCAAGCTCGACGACTACTGGGGCCGCTACAAGTCGGGCGCCCTCAAGCGGCGGCACTAGGCGGCTTCCCACTCCCACATTCTCTCGCGGAGCACCTGTTTCCATGGCCTGGCTGCCCAAGCAAACCGTCGTCGCGCCAGTCGACTTCTCGGAAGACTCGTTCAAGGCGGTCGACACGGCGCTCGAACTCGTCGAGCACCCTGCGCACGTACACGTGGTCCACGTGCTGCCGCTCTTGGCCGTCACCGAGCCAGGCGTGATCTGGGACACGGTCGACGACCACTCGCGGCGCGAACACGCCACCGAGGCGCTGCGCAAGCGGTTTGGCGACGCGCCGCACGCCGGGGTGCGAATCGAGGTGCTCTTCGGCGACCCCGGCTCCGAAATCGTCGACTACGCCAACCGCATGCAAGCCGACCTGATCCTGCTGCCATCGCATGGCCGCACCGGCATCCGGCGGCTGCTCCTGGGCTCGGTGGCAGAGCGCGTGGTGCGGATGGCGCACTGCCCGGTGTTGGTGGTGCGGCAGTAAGGTGAGAGACGTGCCGCGTTCCTCCGCGGCCATTGGTTATTCGTCGTCGCCCCACAACGATCGGCTCGTCGCCGGCCCATGCCGCTCGAGGTACTCTTTCACCGCCACCTTGCGGGCAGTGTTCTCTGAGGTCATGTAGCGGATCTTGCCGTAGATGGGGCGCTCCGGGCCCCAGGGGCGATCGTAGCGGCCGAGGACCCAAAAAATGCCGCTATACGAGTTGGGGTTTCGGCCGTCGACGGCGTACTTGTTGTTGAGTTCGATCATGGTGGCCAGCGCCGATTGCGGCGTGGGGGACCACTCGAGAATCTTCTTGCCCCACAGCATCCGCAGATAGTTGTGCAGCCGCCCTTCCTGTACGAGCTGCCGCTGCGCGGCGTTCCAGAGCGGATCGTGGGTCTGGCTGCGTTCGAACTGCTCGAGCGTGTAGAGCGCCGGGCGATGATCGCGGCGGTGCTCGGCCAGCGTTTCCTGCGCCCATTCCGGCAGCGACCCGTATGCGTCGTAGTCGCGGCGGCGGGAGCACAAGTTGTAGCCCACCTCGCGCCACGTGATGAGTTCGTCGAGAAACGCCTCGGCCGCCGGGCTCATACCCCACCAGCCCTCCCGCGAACCACTGGCCTTCTTGGCGAGCTTGCTCGGTTTCCAATCCTCGCGTCGCGCGAGTTCGTGGAACGCCTCGTACACCGACAGATGTCCCCAGTGCAAGTAAGGCGAGAAGCCGCTCGAAGCGTCGAGATCCGGCACGTTGCGGTCTTCGGCATAGCGAGCGAGCTTCGAGGACAGGAATCGCTCCAGCTTCCGCCGAGCGACCTCCTCTCCGCCGTCGAACGCCGCGGCGCCCACCGTGTGATCGATGGGCAACTCGCCGAGCGCTTCGCGCGTTCCTGACAGCAGTTCAGCGCTCGCGGCCGGCCAGCGCTCGCGCACATCGTCGATCAGTCCAGCGGCTGGCTTGACGGAGAGCCCGGCCAGCGGGTCGGCCAGCGGCATCTGCTCGAGATGCGGCGCCAGGTTCTGCTGTAAGAAGCGGCGAAAGGCATAGGCCGTGGGAAACAC
This sequence comes from Pirellulales bacterium, assembly GCA_046349955.1. Taxonomy (GTDB): domain Bacteria; phylum Planctomycetota; class Planctomycetia; order Pirellulales; family JBGAPH01; genus JBGAPH01. The sequence continues at coordinate 166,662 of JAXMBI010000012.1, forward strand.
GCGGTCGGCAGCCCGTAGCGGCAGCAAGCCGTTCGAATCGACCTGCTCGAGCCGCACCGGCAACTGCCGCCCCACGTGGGCGACCATCGCCGGCAGGAAGAAGCAGGGAAACTCATCGGTCACCACCAGGCAGGCCCGCTCGGCGAGTGCCGCAATCAAGCCGCGGGCAGCATCGAGCCGCGGCTCGACGTAGGGATAGTAGATCAAGGGCGCCTCGACCCACGCGGCTTGCTGGGACTGCATCCCTTGCAGCGCGAAGCGGTGCAGCCGATCGCTCGCCCAGCGGTAGCCGCAGCGAAGCGCCTCGAAGACCGCGAGCGGCTTCTTCAACTCTCGCGCCCGAGCGACGGCGTGGTCGAGGCCGAAGTTCCAACTTGTGCGTCGCGCAGCGATCATCCAGTAGAGAACGTAGTCGCCCGCAGGCTCGATCTCCGCCCGGTTGACGCGGGCGACACGAATCTCAGGCACGGCGACAGACGGCATGGGCAGGCAGATGGAGCGGCTGAGCGCAGGAGGTTCCCCGGGCATGGTAGCCCGCATGTTTTGCTCGGCAACCCAGCACAGTCGCCAATTTGTCCCTGGTGGGGCGGCGGACCGGCTGCGATAGTGGGAAGCGCGAGATTTGTCCCGTACCGCTGGTTCCGCGCATGAGCACCCCCTGGGCCTATTCCAATGGCCGCCTGATCCCTGCCGCGGAGCTGACCGTGTCGACCTCCGACGCTGGGTTCGTGCTCGGCGCGACGGTCTCCGAGCAACTCCGCACCTTCGGAGGCCGGCTGTTTCGGCTCGAGCAGCACCTGGCCCGCTTGACCCGCTCGCTCGAGATCGTCGGCATCGAGCTAGGGCGACCGCTGGGCGACCTGGCCGTCTCAGCCCAAGATCTCGCCGAGCGCAACCATCGGCTCCTCGATGCGGGCGACGACCTGGGGCTGGCGATCTTCGTGACGCCGGGGGGCTACGCGCCGCTGGCCGGCCGCGGCGCCCGGCCCTCCGGCCCCACGATCGCCATGCACACCTGGCCGCTGGCGTTCGGCCTTTGGGCAGCAAGCTACGAGCGCGGAGAGGTGTTGGCCACGACCGACGTCATGCAGACACCGCCCGAATGTTGGCCCCCGGAGCTCAAGTGCCGCAGCCGCATGCACTACTACCTGGCGGATCGCGCCGCGCGGGCACGCGAACCAGGCGCCAAGGCATTGCTGCTCGATCAAAGCGGGCGCGTGTGCGAAACGGCGGCCGCCAACCTCGTGCTGGTGCGCGAGGACGGAGGCTTGTTGACGCCGCCACGAGATCAGGTGCTCCGCGGCATCAGCCTGCAAGTGCTGCACGAGCTGGCCGAGGGCCTCGAGGTGCCTTGGCAGGAGCGCGAGTTGCGAATGGCCGACCTCAATGGGGCCAGCGAGCTGCTGCTTACGAGCACGCACTCGTGTCTGCTGCCGGCGGTGAGGCTCAACGGCCAAGCCATCGGCGACGGCCAACCCGGTCTGGTCTATCGACAACTCCTGGCCGCGTGGTCCCGGCTGGTCGGCCTCGACATTGCAGCGCAAGCCGCCCGCTTCGCCACCGCCTAACCGGAGGCGAAAGTCGCGGAGCGAGCGCTTCGGGACCGCTGCAAAGCCAGAGCAGTTGCAAGATTTCTCGCCGCATGGCAACTCTAGTTCGTCGGGCAAGATTTCCCCGGCTGCCGAGGCCACCGTGCATTCCTCTCGCAATCGCTGCCCCGCGGGGCTCACGCTCGTCGAGCTGTTGGTGGTGATCGGCGTGCTGGCGCTCCTCGTCGGCCTGCTCTTGCCCGCGGTGCTGCGGGCCCGCGAGTCAACGCGGCGGACGCACTGCCAGTCGAACTTGCGGCAGCTCGGGTTGGCGCTCGACCAGTATCTGGAGTCGCGCAACCGCGGCCGCTATCCGCTCGCGGCCACGCTCCCCAGCGTCACGCCCGACCGCCCGGCCATGCCGGAACTGCTGGGTGAGTTCCTCGAGTCGCAGGCCCAAACATTCGCTTGCCCCGCCGACGAGCTGTTCTTCCGCCGCGAAGGTCTGAGCTACGAGTATCCCGCGCTCACCCTCGCGGGCCTCACGAAGGCCGAAGCAGGCGCGGGGGAGCTGGGGCCGCTTTCGATGCCGCCTGAGCTCGTTTGGATTCTCTACGACTTCGCCGCATTCCACGCACCGCTAGGTGCCGAGGGGCGCAACTTCCTCTATCCAGACGGCCACGTGGGGGCGACCGTGGCCGCGCCGCTGCCTCACACCGTGGTGATCAAGACGAAATGAACACGCCCCACGTTTGGATCAATCGGACCGTTGTCGTGCTGGCGATCGCTGCCTTGGGCTGCTGGGGCTGGTGGCGGTGGCGCGCGGCGAAGGCCCCCGCGCCCCAGGCTCCGGTGACGGCGCCCTTCCCAGGCGGACCGATTCAAATGAACTTCGACGAGGCGGCCAGCCCCGAGGAGCGCCGCAAGGCTTTGGCGCAACTGAGGGCGCCGCTCGAGCGGATGACCGAGGAATTCTTCGACCTCTCTCCCGCCGAGCAGCAGAAGTTCTTGGACCAGCAGATCGACCAGATGCTGACGATCGAGCGCGACATGAAGGCGGGGCGAGGTCCTCGTCCGCAGGGCCCAGCCGGCGGCGACATGCAGCTCGCCTTCAGCCCGGCCGATCATCTCGAGTCGACCACGCCTGAGCGGCGTGCCCGCGAGCAGGAATACTTCCGCCGTCTACGTGAACGAAAAAAGGAGCGCGGGATCGACGACGACGGCTCGATGCTGTTCGTGGCGCCGTGAATCGGTCTCGACCAGCGGCCATTTGTGAGCCAGCGAACGATTCCGAGACCTATCTTCGGCTAGAATTGTGACCCGGCGCGGTCCCATCGCATCGTAGTGCGGGGCGCCTTGTCGAGTTCCGTCGCCGGAGAGATTCATGGCTCGGCTCTTAGGACTTACGGCCTGCTCCTGGATGTTTGGCCTGGCCGCGTGCCTCTGCGCACAGAGCTTGGCCCTGGCGGCGCCGCCTGCAGCTTCGCCCCCAAGCCCGCCGCCGCAGCAGCCGGAATGGCCGAGCCTGGTGGTGATGCTGATTCGCGATCCGGCGGTGCATGCCGAGCTTGGACTCTCGCCCGAGCAGATCGCCCAGGTGGAGGCCGCAGTGCAGGCGGTCGATCGCGAGCTGTGGGTGCTGCGCGACGTGCCGCCGGCGGAAGGGATTCCGCGGCAGGACAAGCTGGTGGCCCAGGTGTCGGCAGCGCTCAAGACGGGCCTCAAGACTTCACAGCGGCAGCGGTTCGACCAACTGCTCGTCCAGGCCCGCGGCGTCGATGGCCTGGCGCGCCCCAGTGTGGCCAAGAGGCTCGGATTGTCGTCCGAACAGCTTGCTCAAATGCAGACGATTCAGACCGACGCCGCCAAGTCCGCTGATCAGCTCAAGCAGCAGGCAGGCGGCAACGTTTCGCCTGCGCTCAAGGAGCAACTTGCCAAACTCCAGGCCGACCGGCAGCGGCAGCTCGGGGAAGTGCTGACCGTCGAACAGCGGCAACGGTTGGGGCAGCTAACGGGCGAGCCCTTCGAGTTCGCGCGGATCAAGCGGATCGCGGCCCAGGCGCCGGAGCTGACCGGGGTCGACCGGTGGTTCAATGGCGAACCGCGCTCGCTGGCGGACCTGCGCGGCAAGGTCGTGGTGCTGCACTTCTTCGCCTTCGGCTGCATCAACTGCATCCACAACTACCCGCACTACAAGACTTGGCAGCAGCACTTCGCCGGCCGCGATATGGTGATCCTCGGTGTTCATACCCCCGAGACCGAGGCTGAACGCCAACTGGAAGGGCTCAAGGCCAAGCTCACCGACGACGGCCTCACATTCCCCGTGGCGGTCGACGCCCAGAATCAAACCTGGAACGCCTGGGGCAACCACATCTGGCCCGCGGTCTACCTGATCGACAAGCAAGGGCGCGTGCGCTACTGGTGGTACGGGGAACTCGAATGGAACGGCGCGGGGGGCGAGGCGTACTTGCGGGGGAAGATCGAGGAGCTGCTGGGGGAGAGCTCGCCCTAGTGCAGTCGCTGGCGACGGCGCGCGGCCAGCGCGGCGCACCCTCCCAGGGCCAGGAGCAATGCAGCGCTCGGCTCCGGCACGGCAGGCGCGGCGCCCGACTTGCCGAAGTTCTCCTTGAGGATGCCGAAGTCCGACAGATCCACTTTGGCGTCGCCGTTGAGGTCTCCTTGGGCGGCGGTGGTCCCGGCGCCGAAGTTCGTCTTGAGGATGCCGAAGTCCGTGAGGTCGACCTTGCCGTCGGCGTTCACGTCCCCAGGCACTCCCGCAGCCGAGAGCGAGAGCGGGTGGCTGAAATCGACCCAGGCAAAGCTGAAGTCGGTGTCTTCGAGGGGAAACGAGTTGGTGTCTTCGAAGTACCGCGATTGGATGACGAAGGCGTTCTTGGCGCCGTCGAACTGATAGGTCAGATAGTCCGAGTTCAGCGCGGAGTTGTTCAGCAGCAGCATCCCGTCGTCGCCCTGCTTCCCGGGAATCGTCAGTTCGTAGGCGCCGGGGCCGGCGTGGGTCAGACCGAAAGCGCCTGCTGATTTGAAGGCTTCGCCTGTGCTGCCGTTGATGTAGCCGCCAATCAGGCCGCTGGCCGAATAGGGAATGTGCAGGAACCCAAACGACGACTCCGCCGTATCGGCCACGTGGCTTCGATTGTCCTGCGCGTCGTTGCGGCTGGTGATCAACCAACCGGAGCCGTCGGCCAAGGGCGCAGCGGCCGTGATGTTCGTGTCGCTCGAGCCGTCGGCCGAGATCGTGAACAGCAGACCATCGTTGACCGAATTCACGCCCACGCTGGCGAGCGAGAGCTTGCCGTAGCCTCCATAGGGGCCCGAACCATCGACGCCCAGTCCAACCGTATCAGGTTGGATCCAGGTCATCAGGTCGCTGGCATTCTTGGTCTCGAGATTGAAGCTGTGGCGATTGTCTTGCCAGGTGGCCTGGCCGTCGACATCGGGTCCGTTGAAGTAACCGGCGGTCCAACCCTGTTGATACGGAAACCAGGCCGTGGCAAACGAGACATCGGCTTCTTGCAGCGCCCCCAGTGCTCCGATGCTGATGTCGGCGTCTCCCGTGCCGTAGCCGCCGTCGAGCATGCTGTAGCCATAGCCCGACGAGCCGTAGTGCGCGGTCACGGTGCCATAATAGCCCGTGCCCAAGCCATCGTCCCACTCGGTGTAGTTGTTGCGGATCGTGGCGGCCAAGAAACCGACGCGTCCCGTCGGGCGCCACGCTTGCACGATGGGGCTCGTGGGATCGCCTTGGCCGAAGCGAAAGTCATTGGCGCTGTCCGAGCCGTCCCACGGCCAATCGGCGCCGAGCAGCTCGGTGGCCGCGGCCGGGTCGAAGGGCGCAAGCCGCACGGCGACGTCCCCTTCGTTGTAGCGCGGGGTCGACCACTTCACCGGACCCGACTGCGGAATCGAAACGCGGATCTGGTCTTGGTTGTCGCCGTTGTTGATCACGCCGTCTGGCACTTCCACGAGCCAATTGGCCGCGGTCACGCCCTGGTTGGGAAAGGCCCCTGGCCCCGTGGCGCCGTCCGGGAGAACCGGATCGGGCGGAAGCGGCGGATCCCCGAGGGCCAGGGTCGCCAGGCTCAACGAGAATAGGGCAGCCAATCCTACGGTGCGAATCATCGGCGCTCTCCCAGAGGGCACTGGTTCTGGCATTGAAGCCAGGCAGTATAGCGGCCCACGATGAGCGCCGCGTGAGCCGCCGATGAAGAATTCCCCGCTTCGCCCCCGAGTGATTTCGGCGCGGAAACGCGGGAAGAGCGTTTTTCGCCCAAAACAGGGAAGCAATTGCGCCCGCAGGGCTTACGTGCGAATATGCTTTCGTTTCAGCTTGCGGGCTTTGCTGTTGGCGGGGCGCTTGCCGTGGTTGGCCTTCTTCAGGCCGCGATGGGGCTTGGTCATGAACGGGGGTTCCGAACGAGAAGTGCTGCGTGTGAAATCGAATCTCTAAGTCTAAGGGGCTCGCCGCCAGGGTGCCAGGGGAGTTTGGCTGGTTTTCCCTAGCGCCGCTTGACCGGCTTGCGCAGCCGGACTTACCATCGTAACGCGGAGCCAGATTCAGGCCCGCCTCCCGCCTTCGGCCGTTTTCGCCATGTTCGCCGCCTCCCGACGATTGCCCACGCTGCGAGCCGGGGTTCGCGGCGCGCTCGTCTGGCTGGCAACGCTCAGCTACGTGGCGACCGTTTCCGGGGTCCCCTTGCCGGTCCCTCCGGAAGCAAAGCCAGGCGGCGCCTTTCCCTGCCAACACGGCCGCTGCGGCTGTTCCTCGGCAGGGCAGTGCTGGTCGAACTGCTGCTGCCACACCCCCCGTGAACGCCAGGCCTGGGCGAAGCGGCACGGCGTGGTCCCTCCGGTCGATCTCGAGGCGCTCGCCCGCGAGGCGGACCTCGAGTTCGCGGCCCAGCCCAAGGCAGTCAAAGCGAACGCCGATTGCTGCGCGAGCGAAACCGGCTCGCAACTGAAGAAGGCGAGCTGCCATGCGGCGTCCAACCGGCAATCGCGCGGCGTCGTCGCCATCGAGGCGCTCCGCTGCCGGGGGAATTCCACCCTGTGGGTGACGAGCGGGGCCGTCACTGCCCCGCCTCCCTTGTTCGAGCATCGAGTCAACCTGCTGCTGACGGTCGAGCGGATCGCTTCGTTCGATCTGCGCTTTTCTTCTCCGGCCTACGTGCCAGACGATCCCCCGCCCCGCTGCGGCTGACGCGCACTGTTGGGCATTCGCCGCGCCGCTTTGCGCGCCGCTGATTGCATGGCTTCTCTAGTCGGTTTGCCGCTGCGCGCCTGCGGGTGTGCTAGCGAACCGGCGGAGCCGACGATCAGGTGCAATGCCCATTCGTGATTGCGTCGCTCGCGCGCGTTGAAGCGAATTGGTTCAACCGGAGTTGCAATTTCTATGTCTCGACGAGTTGTGTGTTCACGCTGCTGTTGTTGCTCGCTGTGCAGGACTCGGCCCAGGCGCGCGGCATCCCCTTGGAGGTTAATGCCGATGCCCAGGGAAGCTGTTCGGACTGAATCTGTTCACCTATACCGAGGACGACGACAGTCAGATTACGCCCTTTCCTAGACGTTCCGCAAATCCTCCTGGCGCAACGCCGCGTTTCACCCGGTGTTCGGCGGCAACATCCCTGCGGGGACCGCGCTGAACGTCGACGCGGCGGGCTCGGCCCAGCATCCCCAGTCCCTAGCCTTTTGGAATGGCGGCGCGGTGCTGCCGTCGCCGGTAACTATCGGCCTGACGCGGACCGGCGTCAGCATGCAGGTGTCGCCCACGGACACGCTGGTCGTCGGCGGTGCGGCTGGGCGCCTACAACGGCCAGGAAGGAGGCCATAGCTCGCTGACGATGGCGTTGCCTCTCGACGCGCCGATCGGGCTCTACGTCGTGGGCTTCCAGGTGTCTGGCGCGGGCTTTGGCCGATCGGAAACGTTCTGGGGCATCGCCAACAACGGGGTCTCGGCTGAAGCCGCTGCCCGCGGCGTCGCCGCCATCTCCGCGGCGGTGCCGGAGCCAGCACGGCGGCGCTCGGGGCGACCGGCTTGCTCGGCCTCATGGTCGCGCGGGGCAGTCCGCCGCCAAGTAGATCGGATTGATCAACCGCTCAGCGGGGGAACGCGGATGTTCGCGCTGAGCGCGTCGGATTCAGGAACACGGATCATGTCGCGGAAACGGGGTTTTACGCTCGTCGAGCTGCTGGTCGTAATCGCCATCATCGGCGTTCTCATTGCGCTGTTGCTCCCGGCGGTGCTGGCCGCACGGCAAGCGGCCACGCGCGCAGTGCGCTGGCCAATTGCGTCAGCTTGGGCTGGCGATTCTGCAGTACGCCGATCGCAACAAAGGCTACTTTCCCGAAACGTCCGACACCGCCTGGAACGACATCAAGCGTTCCTGGATCTACACGCTGGGGCCCTACCTGGAGAACGTCGACGCGATCCGCATCTGCCCCGATGATCCGCTCCGCAGAGCGGCTAGCCGGTAAGTCGACAAGCTACGTGGTGAACGATTATATCGCGATCACTCACCCCCTGGCGATGACGCGGCTGACCGACATGCAGGCTACGTCGCGGAACATGCTGATCTTCGAAGGCTCCGATCTCCGCAAGGCGGAAACGACCTACGACCACGCGCACGCCAGCCAGTGGTTTAGCGACCGCAACGTGTCGCAAGGCCTGGTCTGGACGCTCTTGCTCCGCGACATCCAGCCCGACCGCCACGGCGGCGGCGACGACGAACACACCTCGGGCGGGGCCAATTACCTGTTCGCCGATGGGCACGTCGAACTGATTCAGGCCGTCACGCTACGGCAATGGGTCGATCAGGGACGGCAATTCGCCATTCCCGAGTGAAGCACACCGGCCGGTCAAACCTCACGATGAGCCACCCATGTATCGACTTCTTCTCGGTTGGGCCGCCGCTTTCGCCATCCTTGCGAGTGTCGACAACCTTCGGCCACGGCGTGCCGATCGTCCTCAGCGGTGAGAACGACAAGCTCGAGGCCACGCCCAAGGTGATCGAAAGCGAGTTTGAGTTGCTCGCGCCCACGCTGTTGACCACCGACCTCCCCGGCTTTGGCGTCGTGTCCAACCAGAGCGGCGTGCCGGTGGGCGTCGACTTGCAGATGCAGGTGATCAGCAAGCTCTGGTACTGGAACCCGGCGGCGCCGCGCCCGACGATACGGACAGCGTGCTCTCGGTCGAAAACTCGATCGGCGACAAAGTGCTCGTCGATCGGCACACGACCACGCTCCCTCCCCTGGAGATCGCGGCCTACGACGGCGTTTCCGGATTTCATCAGCACGTCGACTACATTCTCGACCCGGCCGATTCGCCGACCGGCGCCTACGGCTTGCTCTTCGAACTGCTGGGCGAGCCGCTCGCCAAGAGCGACCCCATTCTCGTCGTGTTCGGCAACTTCGGCAACGGCTTTGCCGAAGACGACCTGCCGACCGCCGTGGACGGTCTCAGTCGGGCGATCTTCGCCATTCCTGGCGACGCCAATCGCGACGGCCGCGTCGATCTGGCCGATTTCGGCATCCTCAAGCAGAACTTTGGCCTCATGCCCGCCACCTGGGAGCAGGGCAACTTCGACGACGAACCGAGCGTGAGCCTGAGCGACTTCGGGGTGCTCAAGCAGAACTTCGGGAAGACATCGAACCTGGCGGCGGCCGTGCCGGAGCCGAGCGGGTTGGCGTTGGGGTTGTTGGCGGCGCTTCAGGGAGGACTGATCTGCTGGGGAAGAACGGGAGTGGGATCGCCGGCGCGCATCGACTAGACTTCGGAACAGGAGTGGCTGGTCCCAGACGGTGTTTCTTTTCACACGTGGAGTTGAACCATGCGAATTGCGACGACGGTCCTGCTTCTGGCGGCATTCGCCGCGGGCGTCAGCGTCCTCCGCGCCCAGACCGGCGATGCGGCCAAGGGCGAGGAGAAGAAGTCCATCAAAGAGGTGATGAAGCTGGCTCACAAAGATGGGCTCCTCAAGAAGATTACCGATGGCACGGCGGAACCGGCGGACAAGAAGGAACTGCTCGCGCTCTACGTCGACCTGTGGGACGCCGAGCCCCCCAAGGGCTCGCCCGAGTCGTGGCGAAGCTGACAGGCGGCGCGATCGTGGCCGCGGCGAAGGTCGTGCTCGATCAAGACGGCTCGGTCGCCCTGCTCAAGGAACGCACGAACTGTGCGGCGTGCCACAAAGAGCACAAGGGCAAGTAATCCGGCTGCTGCGGGGCGGGGCTGGAGGCCTGTGCATACGCTCCAGCCAGCCCCCGCGTTGATCTCAGCCCTGAGGTTCGGGCTGCTGCGTGGGAGCGATCATCTCTTAGCATGAGCCGATCATGACTCCCGCTCCCTTGGCGTCCGGCGGTGCAGCGCTTCGCACGGTCGCCCCGCATCCGCGCCCTTGGCCCCGCCGCGTGCACTTCGTTCGCCGAGCGCATCTGTTCTTCGGCCTGTTCATGATCCCCTGGGCGGCTGCTCTACGGCGTCACGGCGTTTTGATCAATCACCCGGCCTTTCCGTGGAGGCCTTCACCTACGTGGATTCGAGCCGCGACGAGCGGCCCGCTCGTCGCTGCGCTGCCCGCGGCGCAGTTAGCTGCGCAGGTCACCGACGCCTGGAACGCGAAGTTGTCGGCCGCGGGCAGCGAGCAGCGATTGCAACTCGAGCAGCCTGAACTCGCCCAGCTACTCGGGCGATACGGGTCCCCGCCCGCTCGACGGGGGGCGGACCGAGAATACGACGTTGAGATCGATCTACCGTCCGGGCAAATGCGGGTCCAGCAACGCCCTGGGCACGATGCGCCGCCGTTCGCGAGCGCGGAAGGTCTGACAGTGCCCGACCTTTGGTCGAAGCGGGCCGAGGCGGAAATTGCCAGCGCGTTCGCGCGGGCCGGGCTACCGGTTCTCCAGACGAAGCTCGAGCATGCTCCCCCCTTGATGTTCTCGGTGGTCGACGATCAGCAGCGAATCTGGCACATCGACCACAACCTGCTAGCAGGCAGTGCTCGGGCCGTATCTCCGACCCCGTTGCCCCTCCGGCAATACCTGCTGGGCATGCACTACTCCGCCCGCTACCCAAGCCACTTCGGTACGCGCTGGGCCTGGGCAATCGCGGTTGACGCCACGGCCGCCGCGTTCGTCTTCTGGAGCGTCTCCGGCATCCTCATGTGGTGGCAGATCAAGGCCACGCGCCGCTGGGGCTTCGTATCCCTGGCGGCCAGCCTGGCGGTCGCCGGCCTGCTGGCCTGGCACATGTACGCCACGCTCGGCGGCTCGCACTGATCGAGGGCCGCGCTGTTGGTAAGTATCCGGCCAGCCCGCGACGGCGATCAAGCAGCCCTGGGCGACATCCATCGCGCGGCATTTGGGCAGCCGCTCGAGGCCCAACTCGTCGAAGAACTGGCCAGCGGCGGCTACGACCGCATTACGCTCGTGGCCGAGGTGGAGGGCCAAATCGTGGGGCATGTCCTGCTTACCGATTTGCGGCTCGATTTGCCGCCCCTGCCGCCTAACTCCCCCGCGGTGCGGGCCCTGGCGCTCGCGCCGCTGGCGGTGGCGCCGTCCTACCAGCGGCAGGGCGTCGGCAGCGCCCTCGTGCGCGCCGCGCTCGATGAGGCCCGTGAGCAGGGCTGGCGACTGGTGTTCGTACTCGGCGATCCAGAATACTACGGGCGGTTCGGCTTCACCGCGGAACGGGCGGCGCCGTTTCAGTGCGTCTATGCCTGCGCCGCGTTCATGGCGATCGCTTTGCACGCCGACGCTGCCCCCAACGGCACGCTCGAATACGCGCCGCCGTTCGCAGAGTTGTGAGCGTGCTAGGCCGCGCCGCACACCTCGTCGATCGCCTCTTCCACCGTCTGGCAAATCCGCTCGAGCTCGTCGGCTCGAATCGCCAAGGGGGGCATGATGACCAGCACGCTGCCCAACGGACGCAGCAACACGCCGCGCTGCCGCGCGGCTTCGCACACGCGCAGCCCCCACTTCTCCTCCCAGGGATAAGGCTCGAGCGGCGCCCGGCCGCGCACCAGTTCGACTCCGGCGATCAATCCCCGCTGCCGCACGCTGCCGACGTGCGGGTGCTCGGCCAGCCGCACGAGCCGCCGCGCCAGTTGCTCCGCGCGTTCGGCTACGCGCTCGAGCGTGCGCTCCTCCTCGAACACCTCGAGACTGGCCAGCGCCACCGCCGCCCCCAGCGGGTTGCCGCCGTACGTGTGGCCGTGGAAGAAGGTTTTCGACTCTTCGTAGCGTCCCAAGAAGGCCCGCCAGATCTCACTCGTGGCCAGGGTGGCAGCCATGGGTAAATAACCCCCGGTTAATCCTTTCGCCAGGCAGAGCAAATCGGGAGAGACCTCCTCATGCTCGCAGGCGAACAACTTGCCCGTGCGGCCAAAGCCCACGGCCACTTCGTCGGCCACGAGCAGCACGTCGTATTGCCGCGTCAGCCGGCGCACGCCGGCCAGAAACCCTGGCGGGTGCCTGAGCATTCCCGCAGCGCACTGCACGAGCGGCTCGATCACCACGGCCGCCAGCCGCCCGTGCTCGGCAGCCAGCAGCCGCTCGAACTCCGCCAGGTAGTGCTCGCAGGCGCCGCTCGCCGCAAGGCCTGGCGGCAGATGATCGGCATCCGGCGCAGGCGCCCGGACGACGTCGAAGAGCAGCGGCCGGAACATGGCGTGGAACCGCTCGACCCCGCCCACGCTCACGCTCCCGAGCGTGTCGCCATGGTAGGCGGCGTCGAACGCCAGATAGGCGGTTTTACGTGGCCGAGGGTCGGGGCGCTGCCGCCAGTACTGGAACGCCAGCTTGAGGGCCACCTCGACCGCCGTCGCCCCGTCGTCGGAAAAGAACACGTGCTCGAGCCCGGAGGGCGTCAATTCCACCAGCCGGCGGGCCAGCCGGATCGTCGTCGGGTTCGAGGCCCCCAGGTTCGTCGTGTGGGCCACCTGGTCGAGTTGGGCCCGCAGCGCGGCGTCGAGCCGCGGGTGCCGGTGCCCGTGGAGGTTGCACCACAGGCTGCTGGTTCCGTCGAGGTATTCCCGGCCGTCGAGATCGACGAGCGTACAGCCCTGTGCCCGGCAGATCACCAGCGGCTCGTACTCGGCCATCTGGGTGAAGGCGTGCCAGACGTGCTCGCGGTCCCAGCGCAAGAGCTCGGCCCGGGTCGGATCGGAAGTCGGCATGGAGTCGGCGTTTCGGCGTGGATTCTGGGGCGAGGGGAACCGGCGCGACCAGCACTTTCGGAGTTTTCCGCCCACTGGCTGCCGTGTTTTGTCCGTTATGCGTATCATGGAAGGAACGAAGGGGTAAAGGGGCGCAGGCTCCCAGGCGTTCGCACGCCCGGGGCCCGACGACGAATCGCCCCGGCGGCAGACGCTCTTCAGGAAGCACGGCCATGCACCGGACAGAGAACGCGGGCGCTGTTTCAGGCGTTCAGCGCAAAGCCCCTTCGAGCCGCCTCGGGTTCGCCCTCGCGCTGCTCCTCGCCTGGCCCCAGCCGGCCCAGGCTCAAGTGGGCTTCCGCGACCACCCCTCGGCCACCTACTTCGCGGCCTTCGGCGATTTCTACGACGGAGACTACCGCACGGCCGCTGGCAATTTCCGGGCCGAGGTGCGGGGCGCGCGGAAGATCGTGCAAGCCCGCTGGATCGATTCGATCTGCTACTACGCCATGCTCGGCGAGTGCTTCTACCAGATGGGGCAACTGCCGCAGGCGATGGACGCCTACAATTCGGCCCTCCAGGTCTATCTGGCCAACGCCAACTGGATGATGCAAGTGAACTTCGCCCAGGCGCTCAAGCCGGGGCAAAGCGCCAACATCTCTCCTTGGGGAGTAAGCACGCGCCAAGCGGTTGTGCCGATCTACAGTCCCACGCTCAGCATCACGGTCGGCGCGTTCAACGCCAACCAGGTTGTGCAGCAAGGGGGTGTGCTGGGGCAGCCGCAGATCATGCCCATCAACGCGCGTGAAATCGTTCGCTGCACTGCCCTGGCGATTCGCCGCCGCCGAGAGTTGCTCGGCGTCGCCTGCGAACATGATCCGCTTACCAAGAAGCTCGTCTCCACGCTGGCAGCGCGGCCAGGGCAGCGGAACAACCTGTCGGAAGCCTGGATCGATGTGCAACTCGGCCTGGCCCATGCCTGCGAGAACAAGATCCCCCAGGCGATGCTCACGTTGCAGCGGGGCGTGGTGGCGATGGGGCAATTCGACCATCCGCTGACTTGCGTCGCCCTGCTCGAGCTAGGTCGGCTGACGCTCGAAGCCGGCGACTTCCCCGGCGCGGCCGCGCTGTTCGCCGAGGCCAGCTATTCGGCCGCCCAATTTGGCGACTATGGCGTGCTCGAAGAAGCCTTTCGCTACGGGCTTCAAGCTCACCTGCGGGCAAACGCCGCGGGGGTCTATCCGCCCTTGCTACGGGCCACCGCCTGGGCCAACAGCCAGAATCTTCGCCAGCTCAAGGCTTCGCTCCTGGTGCTGACGGCCGAAAACTTGGCGCAGCTCGGCGAGACCGACCGCGCCGGCGTCGCCCTCACGCAAGCCCGCGCGACCATGGCGCGGCGCAACATGCTGCTCGGCCGGCTCGGCGCGCGGCTGAACTTCATCACCGCGCTCGTAAATTATCAGAAGGGACTAGGGCAGCCTGGAGATGTGGCGCTGGCCTCTGCGCTCACCTACCAGCAGGTAGGCTCGCAGCGGATCTACGAACTGACAGTCGCCGATCAGTTGTCGACGCAGGGCGGGGTGACCTCGCGGGCAGCGAAGGCGCTCTATCAGACCGTGCTGCGCGAGCCGACTAGGGCCGACTGGGAAACCGACCCGCTGGAAACGCTCAGTGTTCTCATGCACTCGCATCCAGGGCCCTACGAACGCTGGTTTGCCCTGGTGGCCGATACCAAGAGCGAAATCGAACTCGCCCTCGAAATCGCCGACCGCGCCCGCCGGCACCGCTTCTACAGCACGTTGCCGCTCGGCGGACGCGCCCTGGCGCTCGAGTGGCTGCTCGAAGCCCCCGAGGCTGCCCTCGACAACCAGCAGATCCTCGAGCGCCGCGATCTGTTGGGCCGCTATCCGCAGTACGAACAACTTTCGCGCCGCGCCGCCGAACTGAAGCGCGCAATTCGGGCGATTCCGCTGGATGCCGAGGATCAGGCCGAACTGCGTGCTCAGAAAGTGAAGGATCTCGGCGAGGTCTCGCTCGCTCAGGTGACACAGCTTCGCGCCCTCTCCTTGCGGCGCGAGCCTTCGTCGTTTGTGTTTCCGCCGCTCCGCAAGACGACCGACGTGCGCAAGGCCCTGCCGCAGGGTCATGCGCTCTTGGCCTTCTTCCACACCAACCGCAAGCTCTACGCCTTTCTCCTCACGGCCGATCGCTATGCCAATTGGAACCCGCCCGCGTCCGCCGGCATTACGAAGCAAACCGCGGCGCTGCTCCGCGAACTTGGCCAGTTCGATGGCAATCGCGAAATGGAAACGGCCAAGCTCAGCGACGATGGCTGGAAGGAACAATCCGGCGAGCTCCTCGACGCCCTCATGAAAGGCTCGGGAGTGAACCTAGGGCAAAACATCGACGAGCTGGTGATCGTGCCCGACGGAGAACTGTGGTACGTCCCCTTCGAGGCCCTGCACTTTGCTGGCAAGGAAGGGGAGGATCGCCAGCCGCTCGCCGAGAAGGTGCGCATCCGCTACGCGCCGACGATGGGCCTGGCGGTTCCCGATGGCCGACCTCACCGGCGCACGCCCAACCTGGGCGTGGCTTTGGGACGGCTGTTCCCCCGCGACAAGCCCGAGGTCGCGGAGCAAGCCTTCGCGCAGCTCGAAAAGCAGCTTCCCAGCGCGGTCGCGCTCTCGGCGCCTTTTCCGCAGCCGCTGCCCTCGTGGGGGGTGCAACTCGACCAGCTCGTCGTGCTCGACGATCTGGCCAATCTCGTAGGCGGGCCTTACGAATGGGCGCCCATGCAGGTTGCCGGGAGCCGCGGCGCGGGATCGCTGGCCCAGTGGATGGCCTTGCCGCTTGGCGGGCCCGACGTGCTCGTGCTGCCAGGGTTTCACACCGCCGCGGAACAAGGGATGAAGCGGCTGCCCGCCGTGCCTGGCAACGATGTGTTCCTCAGTGTCTGCGGCCTGCTGGCCAGCGGCAGTCGCACCGTGCTGCTCAGCCGCTGGCGCACCGGAGGGGCCTCGAGTGTGGCGGCCACGGCCGACTTCTTGAAGGACCTGCCCACTCTGGGGCCGGCCGCGGCCTGGCACAAAAGCCTGGCCAGCGTGCGGCAGGCGACCGTCGACGCCGAGCGCGAACCCCGGCTGCGCCGCATGCCGGCCGGCCACACGCTCAAAGCCGAGCATCCGTTCTTCTGGGGCGGCTACCTGCTCATCGACTCGGGAACCGTGGATCCAGACGCGGAGCCCGCGGCCGATCCGGGCGCCGATCCCAAACCGGCGCCGCCCGCCAAGCCGGCGGTTGCGGCCAAGGCAGGAGGCGCAGCCGGCAAACCGAAGTCGACGCCTAAGGACGCGGCAAACAAGGCCGATCCACCAGCTTTGGACATGGCCGAGGACGAAAACGACGACCCGCTTCCTAAGCTCAATCTCGATCCGCCCGAAGAGGCCGCGTCGGTGGATGATTCCGCCAGCGACCTCGCCGATCCCGCGCCCGACGATCCGCAATAGCCGAGGTCTGCCACGCTGCCGGCGCGCAAAAAAACACGGGGAAGAACGGCCAGGCGTCCGCCTAGAGCGCCTGGCGTCCTTCTCCGTGTGTGGTGTGGCAGGGCGCGGTCCGACGTGTGGGGACCGAACTACTGCCGGCTGGCTCGCTCCGCCTTCCGCAAGCCGACCTTTGCTTACATGGCCGCCGCATCGGTCTCGCCGGTGCGAATGCGGACCACATTCGCCAGGTCGCTGACGAAGATCTTGCCGTCCCCGACCTGCCCGGTGCGGGCAGCGCCGACGATGGCGCTGATCACGTTGCTGACCTCGGCGTTGCCGACGACGACCTCGATCTTCACCTTGGGGAGGAAGTCGACGGCGTACTCGGCCCCACGGTAGGTCTCGGTGTGGCCGCGTTGACGGCCGAAGCCGCGGACCTCGGTCACGGTCATGCCCTGCACTCCGGCGGCGGTCAGAGCGTTCTTCACTTCCTCGAGCTTGAAGTGGCGGATGATGGCTTCGATCTTTTTCATGGCTAGGTCTCCCTTGCTGGCGGTGCTTCGCGTTTCGAACCGTCGCGGCTGAGTTCGCCGCGGTTGTTTTGTGCTTTGCCTTGCGGCGGAAGCCCTCTTATTGCACGGGGTGTGCCAAAGGAGTTATGCAAACCGCGCCGGCGTCGCAGCTCGCGTCGCATCTCACGATCCGAAAAGTGGTTGCGTCGCGCACACGCCAACAGAGTTTCTTCGTCACGATGTCACAGGGCGTCGCGCTCACGTGAAATCGCTGAGCGCTCGGCTGCGGCGGGGCCCGCCGCCGTGCTTGGGTGAGCAAACGCATCCTCGGCAGCGACAAGACATTGCATCGCCGTGTCGCACGCGTGACGCGCCGATTCGCGCCGATGAGACAGCCTCTCCCGCCCGCCCGAAGACCGCTCTCGGCTTCGATCGGCAAAGAAACTGCGTCCCAGAGACGCAAGCAAGGTACGTCAGCCTTCTGTGATTTGTCTGCGAACGGAGGTTTTTTTCTTGCCGCTAGGAAGGCCGTCGCGATAGACTGCCCTGGTTCCAAACCAAGGGGAGACGCGACGATGCGACGTGCCGCCTTCACGCTCGTGGAAGTGCTGGTCGTGATCTTCGTGATCGCGATTCTGATCGCTCTTCTGCTGCCTGCGGTGCAGGCGGCGCGAGAGGCTGGCAGGCGCGTGCATTGCCGCAACAACCTCAAGCAGATGGGGCTGGCCTTGCATGTCTACGCCGACGCCCATCGGGAGCACCTGCCGGCGTTCACTCGCGTGGCCTTCAACACACAGGGGCGTCGCGTCTCGTGCATTGCGAGTTTCCCGCTCTGGCAGTCGTTTTCCTGGAGGAGCACACTGCTTCCGTACCACGAGCAGCAGACGCTCTACAACCAACTCGACTTCAGTAAGCCGCCGGGCGCGACGGAGGCAAATCGGGCGGTGCTGGCAACGTTTCTGGGAATCTATCAGTGCCCTTCGACGCCCGGCTATCGCCGAATCATTTCAGCAATCGGCGAACCTGCGCCGCCCAAAGGCCCGCCGGCCGCGGCGTTCGATTACGCCGGGTCGTTTAGCACGACTCTTCTCGATCAATGGAATCCCACCTTCAAGGGAGTGTGGTCGACAGTCCACCGCGCAGACCTCCCCGGCGATGATGGGGTCGTGAGAGATTGCTGCCGCGCGCCTCGCCTGATCGACGTCGACGACGGCCTGTCGAACACAATTCTAGTGGTGGAGCAGGCAGGCAAGCCCAACTTCGTACAACGGAGTACACCCGATGCGGACCTTTCGAGTTGGGGCGCGCCAGTTGGCCCCTGGCTTACCAACGAGACGACCTATTTCGGTCTGGATGGGCAACGAGAGGTCGCTTGGTCCAACTTTTCCAGCCTGTTCGCTTATCATCCGGGCGTTGGGAACGTGCTGATGTGCGACGGTGCGGTGCGCGCAGTTCGCGACACGGCCGACTGCATGGTGGTCACCAAGGTCATCTCTCGCAGCGGCGGCGACGCCGTCCGCGATGAAGACTGGCAACCCTGACAAGGTGACCATCAGCCATTCCGAAAGCTCGCCCCATCCAGATCGTGGTTCTTGAGCAACCGATAGAGCGTGCCGCGCGGGAGCTTGGCCTCGAGAGCCGCCGTCTTCACGTCGCCGCGGTGGCGGCGCAGCAGATCGGTCAGGTATTGCCGCTCGAAGCGGGCCACGTGTTCGTCGCGCAGTTGGAAATACCCGTGCAGCGCCGGGTCTCCCTTTTCGCCCGCCTTGACGATGATCTCGTCAGGCAAGTCGTCGACGTCGAGCGAGTCGTCACGCGAGAGGGCCACCGCCCGGCGAATCACGTTCTGCAGCTCACGCACGTTCCCCGGCCAGGCGTATTGCCGCAGCACCTGGTAGGCCTCGGGCGTGAGGCCCAGCACGTTGCGGCGCATTTCGCGGGCAGCCCGGTTGGCGAAGTACTCGGCCAAGAGGCCGATGTCGTCGCCGCGCTCCGCCAGCGGCGGCAGGTTGATTCGCACGACATTGATGCGGTAGTAGAGGTCGCGGCGGAACTCGCCCCGCTCGAGCATGCCTTCCAGGTCGCGGGCTGTGGCGGCCACGATCCGCACGTCGACGTCGATCTCGGCCCGCCCGCCGACGCGGCGGATCTTCCGTTCCTGGAGCGTGCGCAGGAGCTTGGCCTGGAGCACGAGCGGCAACTCGGCCAGCTCATCGAGAAACAGAGTCCCCCGGTCGGCGTATTCCAGTAGGCCGATCCGCGCGGTGTCGGCCCCGGTGAAGGCCCCGCGCTCGTGGCCAAAGAACTCGCTCTCGAGCAGGTTCTCGGGGATCGCGCCGCAATCGACCGGCACGAAGGGGCCGCTCGCCCGCGTGCTGCGGCGGTGGAGCGAGCGGGCCACGAGTTCCTTGCCGGTGCCGGTGGGGCCGGTGACGAGCACCGGCACGTCGGAATCGGCCACCTGATCGATCGTGGCATACACGGCCCGCATGCCGGGGCTCGTGCCGATGATGTCGTCGAAGCTGTAGGGGCGCTCGATCTGCCGGCGGAGCAGTTCGTGTTCGGCGCCCAACCGCCGCTGGCCCAAGAGGCGCACGAAGGTGGCCTGCAGCTCAGCCGCTTCCAGCGGCTTGGTCAGATAGTCGCCCGCCCCCAGGCGCAAGCCCGCCTTGGCTGATTCGACGCGGCCCTGCGGGGCCACCAGAATGACAGGCAGATCAGGGAATGCCTGGCGAACGCCCGCCAGGCCTTGCAGGTTGTCGCCCGCCGTGCTCTCGCTGAGCACGGCCAGGTCGAAGGAGTCGGCCTGCAGGCGCTCCACCGCGGCCGGAAGAGACGCTTCGAAGACGGGCGTTCCGCAGCCGGCCGCCAGGGCGGCCGCCTCATAGGCGGGCCGATCTGCCGGATCGGGATCGACGATCAACAGGCGGGCATGTTTCATGGAAGCGCGTGCCAACGACGTCGGGGCGCGAACCGGCCGTTCCGACGAACAATCGGCCGACCAGCCCGCTCGGTGCCTGCATGCGCGGCCCGCCAGAGATCCGCGTCTTGGTAGGATTGCCGCGCTAGGGAGCGGCGTCAACCCGGCGAGCAATCTCGGCGGAAAAACTGAACCACGGAGACATAGAGGCACGTAGAGACGGCTAGCCCCGGCGAAGCCAACCACGATCTGCTCGCGGCAGTGAACTTTGCCGCCATCGCCGCAGTGCTTGACCGCGTCAACTCAACAGCAGCATTGCAGAGGGCAAACACATGGAGCACCGCAAGAAGCTCTTGGGCGTTCTTCTCGCCTTGATTTCTTTGGCTGCAATCGCCGTAGTATGGGACTGCCAGGTGGCTGTCGACAACCGTCAGGAGAACAAGGTCCGTGAGCTGCTTCGACTGTTGAAGGACGAGAAAAGCTGCTTTGACAGCGAAGGCTTTCCCAATCGGACCGTAGAACTTGGGTTATGGGGAGGGCGGATCACGTTGGACGCCGCCGAGCGCATCGTCGACTGCGAGCGTGTGTGTTGGTTGTCGACGTACGGCGTCTTGGGCGATGCCGCGCAACGGACCTTGTTGACGACCTTCGAGTTCCAGCCGGTATTGGGCACCGAAATCGCGCACTGGCATCGCAAGGGTCGAGAGAGCAAGCCTCCGGAGCCGGATCCAGACTGAACGCGATACCCGAACCAGCCACGACGGAGCATTTCTACCCCAGCGTCGGCAGACTCGGCATGGGCGGCTTCTCGCGCCGCGCCGCCACCAAGCTCGTCACCAGGCGCTGACAGATGCCTTCCAAATACGGCGCCGCGGCCGGATCGTCGTAGTTCCCCGCGGTGCGGCCTTGGTCGCCGTGGATGCGGATCTGCAGGTTGATCGGCACCTCGCCCAAGAACGGCACGTCGAGCTCGGCCGCCTTGCGCTGGGCGCCGCCGGAACCGAAGATGTCGTAGCGGTTGTTGCACCCAGGGCACTGGAAGTAGCTCATATTCTCGACCATGCCCAAGATCGGGATGCTCACCTTGCGAAACATGGCGATCGCCTTCACGGCGTCGAGCAGGGCCACGTCTTGCGGCGTACACACGATCACGGCGCCGGTCAGCGGCAGGATTTGCGAGAGCGTGAGTGCGATGTCTCCCGTGCCGGGCGGCATGTCGATGATCAGGTAGTCGAGATCCCCCCACAGCGTGTCGCGGAGGAACTGCATGATCGCCCCGTGCAGCATCGGCCCGCGCCACACCACGGCCTCGCCCGGCGGCACGAGAAAGCCCATCGACATCACCTTGAGCCCGGCCGCTTCGATGGGTTCGATCTTGCCGTCGACCACGGCCGGCCGCTGGTTGACCCCCAGCAGGTGCGGCACGCTCGGGCCATAGACATCGGCGTCCATCAGGCCGACTGCGGCGCCGGCCCGCTTGAGCCCCAGCGCTAGGCTGGCCGCGATCGTGCTCTTGCCGACGCCCCCTTTGCCGGAGCCGACGGCGATCACGCTCTTGGCGGTGAGGCCGATCTCTCCCAGTTTCTGCGGAGGACGCTTGTGCTCCACGACGTCGATCACCAGGTCCGTAAGCTGCGGGAACTGTGCCCGCAAGCGGTCGGCCAGGCGCTCCTGAGTTTCCTGCCACACCAGGCTCGCCCACGACGTGAGGCCGATTGCGACGTGCAGCTTCGATCCGTCGAGCCGCACCGAGCGGACCTGCTCGAGCGGGCCGAGGGCGCGGCCCGTCTCGGGGTCGGGAAACTCGCGAATCGCGGCTTCGACCGCGGCCTGAGAGACACTGGAATCCGCCATCGACGTGTTCGAGCTCCGAAAGGAAGTCTGCCCTGGGAATCAGCAAAGAAGCCGTGCGACAGGCCGCACGGCCGGGGAATAGCCCTTAGAATAGCCGAAGCGGGGGACGTTCGGCAGTGCGTCTCGGCCTCTGGCGGGGCCTCGACCAAACGTAGTCATCCTTGGGGAGCCAGCCATGTACGAACGGTTCACCGAGCGTTCGCGGGCCATCATGCAGGCAGCCAACGCGGCCGCGCAGCGGCAGGGACACGAATTCATCGGCGTCGAACACGTGCTCCATGGCCTGCTTGAAACGCCTGACTGCGTGGCTATGCAGATTCTGATCCGCCTGGGCGTTGACGGGCGAAAGCTGCGGACGGAACTCGAGCGACTCGCGCCCGCCAAGGATGCCTCGGGCACAACAGCCCGGCTGCCGCAAACGCGCGGCGCCAAGCGCGTGATCGAGCTGGCAATGGAGGAGTCTCGCCAGCTTGGCAGCGGCTACGTCGGCAGCGAACACGTGTTGCTGGGGTTGCTCGCAGAAGGCGGCCTCGCCGCGCAGGCCTTGACCGCGCTCCGCGTCACGGCGGCCGACGTGGTTGCCGAGATCCCGCAGGTGCTGAGTCGGTGGGCGGGGAAGAAACGGCTGCCGTAGCCTGAGCGGGGTTGGTCAGCCGGCTTACGCCGGCCGCTCGCCGGGACGGCGCGCGGAGGGCCTGCGGCAATTACAGGTCGCCCCACGGGAGGCGCGCGAGGATTTCGTCCGCGAGCGCAACCGGAGCGCGCGGCGCCGCGGCTAGGTGGCGCTCGATCACGGGCGCCAATTGTCGCAGCCGCCGCAGGCCCCATAGGCAGCAGACCGCGCCGGCCTCGAGCAACTCGGTCTGGCAGGCTCTCATCGTCAGGTCGCCGACGGCGGCTGCCCGCGCGTGGGGAAAGCGGCTTGCCAGGCCCGCCAGCCACAGGCCCGACTTCGTCAGCTCGGCCTCGGCCACTTCGATCACGACGAAGGCGTGCGGCGAGATCTGCAACGCCTCATCGGCCAAGACGAGCGAGCCGACGCTCGTCCGCGGCGTCGCCGGCGGGAGCACGCGCTCGAGCCCCGCGCTCCAGCGGCCGCTCCGCTCGCAAACAATCAGCCGCGACATTCGGCGCTCCTCTACTCAACGGGAGGAGCGGGCGGAGACTTCCCTGGCTCGGGTTCGGCCAGGCCGAGCTGCACCATGCGGCGATAAAGCCGCGGCCGGTTCAAGCCCAGCAGCCGAGCGGCCTTGGCCTTGTTTCCTTTGGCCAGCTTGAGGGCACGCTCCACGAGCTCGCGCTCGATTCGCCTTAGTGTGGCCTCGAGGTCGATCGGCTCCACGCGCCGCCGCCGCGCGGGCCCTTCGTGACCGGGGCGAAGAATCGACGGCAAATCGGCGACACCCACTTCGGGCCCCGTGGCCTGCTGATGGGCCGCTTGCACCGCGGCCTTGAGTTCGGCCAGATCGCCAGGCCAGTTCCAAGCCGCCAGCAGATCGAGGGCCTCGGCCGTAAAGCCGCCGAGCTGTTTGTCGCCGCGCGCGTTTTCGGCCTCGAGCATCGCTTGGGCCACGACAGGCACGTCTTCCTGACGGCGCGCGAGCGGCGGCAGTTCGATCGTGAGCGTGCCGAGCAGCGCCGCCAAGTCGCCCCGCAGATTGCCTTTGGCCGCGGCGGCCTCGAGCGGCGCGCTGGCAGTCGAGAGGAGTCGATATCCCAAGCTGGGTCGCGCGAGCAGAGCGGCCAACTCGGCCTGGATTTCAGGGGGCGCGCGATCCACGTCGAGCAGCAGCAGCGTGCCGCGCCCTAACGCGTCGGCCGGGGAGGCACCGGCGGTGAGGGCCGCGAGCGTCGTGCGCAAGAGTTCGGCGCCTAGCAACCCGCAGTCGAGCGGCACCAGCGGCCGCGCTGCCTGCGCGCCCGCGTAGTGAATCGCCTTGGCCACGCCTGCGCGATCGGCTCCGGCCGGTCCCCACACGACCACGCTCTCGCGCCCCGCGGCGGCGAGCGCGGCCTGACGGCGCAGCCGGTCCATCGCCGGACTCGCGCCGAGCAGCGCGTCGAGACGGAATCGCGCAGCTTGGGCGCGGCGCAGCCGGCGAAGTTCTTCGTGCAGATCGGCGGCCGAATTCTCGAGACGGGTACCTGTCGTCGCGGTCGGTGTCGGCAAGTCCTCGGCGGCGGCCACGACCAACAGCGCCGGCCGGCCGCGCCCTTCGCCGCGCGAGAGTGGCACGAACGTGGCCGAGCGCCGCACGCTCGCGTCGCCGCTGGGGCGGGAGATCGTTCCCCGCGTACATTGCCCGAGCCAGGCGGCCGGCGGGGGGCAGAGCCCCGCCGCGAGCGCCGCCAGCGGATCGTCTTCCGCCGGCGTATGGAAGGAGCAAACGGCGCCGAGCAGCGTCTCGATGGGCACGCCGAGCCAGACGGAGCAGGCCTCGTTGCCATAGGCGATGCGGCGTTCGGAGTCGAGCACGTAGACCGGCGTCGCGGCGGCGCCCAGCAGGCGCAGCAGGCGGACGGAGGTGGCTCGCGACTTCGACATGCTCGTGAGGCGACAAGAACCCAGGTCTGATTGGTCCGCACAGCGGACCCTACGTAGGGTCCGCTGTGCGGACCAAACCTGCCCGCTAGATGGCCTCGACGCCGGTTTCGCCGGTGCGGATGCGGATGACCTCGGCCATGTCGGTGACGAAGATCTTGCCGTCGCCGATCTGGCCGGTCTGGGCGGTGCGCATGATGGTGTCGACCACGGGGCGAAGCTGATCGTCGCTCACGGCGACCTCGACCTTGACCTTGGGGACGAAGTCGACGGCGTATTCCGTGCCGCGGTACATCTCGGTGTGCCCCCGCTGCCGGCCGAAGCCGCGGACCTCGGTGACCGTCATCCCGTGGATGCCCAACTCGTGCAGGGCATTCTTGACGTCTTCGAGCTTGAAATGGCGAATGATCGCTTCGATCTTCTTCATCGGCGCTATCCCTAGTCCCCACCACGGCCAGGCCCCAGCGGCCCGCCGCCTGTATCTTCCTATGATACCTTTTGGCGGGGCCGAGGGTACGGGCAGGTTCTAGGGGAAAAGCGGGTCCGCCGGCGGGCGCGGATCGCTCGGACTGCGCCCCAGCAGTTTGCCTAGAAGTCGACCTTGTCCGGCGACCAGAGTTCGAACTGCCGCTCGAGCAGCCAGGTTCGGCGCTCGTCGCCAGAACGCGTGAGGAGGTCGACTACCTGCCGCCAGGCCTCGAGCTTCCGCCGCCGGTCGTCGTCGGTGCGCGACGGCAGCCGGGAAACGGCGTTCAGCGCCGCGGTCGGATCGACCGCGGCCAGACCGCGGAAGAAACTATGCGGCGCTTCGGCCAAGCCGAGTTCAAGCGTCTGGTCGTCGGGCGGGAGCAGAATCCGCCGGGCGGCCTCCAGGTCGTACCGTGCGACAAACGCGGCCAGTACGGGATCGGAAAGCCGCAGGCGGTTGTCGGGGCCGTAGGGTCCAAAGAGACTCCAGACAGTGCCGAGCGTGGCCTGGCCACGGAGCGCAAGAGTGCGCCAGAGGAACTCTTCGAGCCGATCTGGGGCTACAGTTTCGGCAACACCAATTAGTGATACTGCGACTGCCGTGGGACTACAGATGCTGTTGCTGCGCGAGTCGCCGCCAGAGGTCATTCCTTCGATCAGCGCGTAGGCCTCGTCCAGGAGCGAATTTGCAGTCGCTGGCTGCGATGCGGCCAAGCCGAGCGCCAGCATTCCCAGCGCATGGGCCCTGCGAGGTGGATCGGCGATCGATGCGGCAATTCTTCTCGCCCGCGGGAGATCGACTGGCGCCATCCGGTAAACCACGCGCTGCGCCACTTGGTCGCGATTGTTCCCCCTGAGCAAGTCGAGCAGCCGCTCGGACTCTTGCGGGTTGACCGCGCCGAGTTGATGCGCCACGTTTCCGAGCGCGCGATCGCGCGCGTTCTCCGGCACGCGTTCGAGCAGGGCCAGCGCCGCCGGGGGATCGAACGGCGCCAGTGTCCAGGCGAGAAACCCTGGGGCATAGGCTTCGCGAGGCGTTGGCCCCAGGGGCTGCTCGGCCAACTCCGTCGCTTCGCGGAACAGCTCGCGGGCTCGGTCTGGCTGGCCGGCGTGCTGCAACTGTTCGGCCACTGTGGCCAACGCCAAGATCTTGGCGGCGGCGTCGGGCGCCTGCCGCGCGTCGGTCGCCGCCAGGTCCAACCATTCGACTCGTTGCTCCGGTTTCGAGTTGGGCGCCTTCACAAGCGCCAGATACCCGCGAAACCGCTCACCGGGGCTCATCTCCTGTACGGCGGCCAGCACTTCGGCAGGTTTTTCGGCGGCCCAGCGTTCGGCAATGAACAGGCGAACCACGTTTTGCAGCCACTGGCCAGCGTCCGCAGGATCGCTCGAGTTCGTTTGGAAGACATCGAACCGCGTGTCGGCCAACAGCCGTCGCGCCAAATCGGGATCGACGCGCGGGGCCATCCATTGCGCGTCGCGCATCGCGGAGTGATCCCCGCCGTCCATCACGGCCGCAGCGTATTCGCCGAACTTCTGCCGCAGCAGTGCGTCTTGCTCGGCCGTCAACCGGTCACTCCGCCGATCCAAGCCAATGCGGCGTGTGGTTGATGCCGGGCGCCCAATTCGTGTGGACCTGCAGGCGCGAGCCAAGCTGCTCAGGCGTGACGCCCGGGGGCAGGAGCACGCGCCCCTCGACGCGGCCGGCGGGTGTGACCGTAAGCGCCGTGCGCGGGGCTTTTTCATCGAGCGTCAGGTGTTGCTCTCCCAGGTCGGCCCTGTTCACGAGGAAGGAGCCATACTCCGCCGGACCGATCCCCCAGACGGTGGCCTGCCCCTGGGCATTCGAAACTCCTGCCAGTGCCGCGCTCACGTCGTTCGGCAGGGAAATCCAGCGGTCGTTCAGTTGGAGCGACGCTGGCCCTGCGCTGACGTCGATGGCGGGCGCCCCGCTCGGCTCGCGGAACTCGAGCTGTGTGTGGCGCGCCTGGTCGAGCGTCAGCACCGCGCCGGTAGGTAGTGTCGCAGGCTGGGCGAAGCCGCCAACGCCCTGTTCTCCAGCGAAGGCGACGAGGGCAAACTGCGTTTCTCGCACGCCAGCCGGCGGGTCGGCCGACAGCTCCAAGCGGAATTCACCGCGGTCATTCGTGCGGCCAGCGCCGAGGAGAATGCCTTGCCGCGACTCTGGCACAGCGATCGCCCAAACCTGGGCCTCGTCGACGGCTCGATTCCTGCGGTCCACCACCCTGCCCGCCAGCGCGCGTTTGGCGGCTGCGGGTACAGCGGGAGACGCCGGCTTTTCTGCCGTCGGCGGATCGGGTTGCTCGTTCTGGGCGGTTGCTCGGCTCGGCAAGCCAGGGAGCAGCAGAGCGGCGAGCGCCGCGAGACCGATCCAGCCGGCGAATCCCAGTCGCGTGCGCCGCACACGGCCGAGGTCCATGATCTGTCGGAAGCGGGCAGCGAGCGCATGCGACGCGCCGAGGCCAACTGTCAAGTCGACGCGGCGTCCCTTCTGCGTGGCGAAGCCTGCGATGTCGAGCAGCGTGGCGCAGTAGTCGGCCGCCGGCAGCCCCTCGGCCAGCGCGGCGTCGTCGCAGCACTCCTCGCGGACCTGGCTGAGCCGACGGTCGAGCAGCCACACGAGCGGATGCCACCACCAGAGTGCCAGCACAGCCTTCTGCAACGCGTTGACCCAGAGATCGCCGCGGCGATGGTGCGCCGACTCGTGAGCCAGGACGGCGCGCCAGGCTGCAGGCGAGAGCGATTCGAGCAGAGCGGCCGGCACGACGATCACCGGCCGCCAAAGCCCGGAGGAGTAGGGCGCGGCGGCGGTCGCCGATGACCGCACCGCCACCTTCCGGCCGGCGAAATCGCGGAGCACACCAGCGCTTGGATCGCCGCTCCACGTTGCGGAGGCGCGGAGTTCACGTCGCACGCGCAGCGCATGGAGAGCCAGCAGCGCAACCATGGCCGCCACGCCGCCGAGATACAGCGCGAACAGTACGCCGCGCATCTCGCGCCAAGAGGGCGCCCGCCCAGGCAAAGTCGCGGGCGTCGGCGTGGGAGTTGTCCGGACCGCGGTTGGCGCCGACTCGGGCGCGCCGCCCGCTTCCCCGGTCCAATGAACGAAATCGCGCAGCGGAAGGTCGGTGACGGCGACGATTGGCTGGCCTTCCAACGGATCGACGCGCTGCGGCGGCCTGGACGATGCCGGTGGCACAACCGGGCTCTCCGTGCTTGCCTCGTTCGCAGGCGTTTGCG
>JAXMBI010000013.1:0-179996 GCA_046349955.1 Pirellulales bacterium
AGCGCCCCTGCACCCCCTGCAGCAGCGTACGGAGCTTCTGGGTCTGCTCGCCGTCGACCTGCATGTCCTCGAGAACGTCTTGCCGCGTGAGCAGCAGCACGTCGCCGGCCGATTGGAACAGAGCCAACTCCGTGAGCAGCCGTTGGACGTTCTCGCGACCGGCGATCAACTCCGCCTGCATCTTAGGATCGTTGGCGTTGTCGTCGATGAAGTCTTGATAGTAAGCCAGCGCGGTTTCGAGCAACTTGCGCTGCAAACCCTGCAAATGCGGCCCTCCGTGGAATGGGCGGCCCGCCAAGTCCTCATCGCTGATGCGAATCAACAGATCGACGAGTTCGCGTGCCTGAGTGAGCCGTTGCTGGGCGAGCTTCGTCTGCTGCACCGCCAGTTTGCGCTGTTCTTCAGCCTCGTTGGCCTTCTTCTGTTCCTCATTCCAGGCGCTAACGGCGCTCGCGCGCGCTCGGCCGATCATCAGATTGCTGATCGAAAGACCAACGACCCCGAGCAGCAAAATGACGACCGTCGACACCACCACCGAAGGATGCCGCCTGAGCCACTTCTGGGTGCGCACCCACGGCGTCGGCCGCCGCGCCAGGATTGGCTGGTCGAGCAGGAACCGCTGCAGGTCGTCGGCCAATTCGCGGGCCGTGGCGTAGCGGTCGAGCGGGTTCTTGGCCAGGGCCTTGAGCAGCACCGTTTCCAGCTCCGCCGGAATCTGGCGGTCGACCGCCCGCGGCGCCCGCGGTTCCTGCGTGAGCACCTGGTGCAAGAGCCCCGTGCGGTGCCGGGCCTCGAACAGCGGGTGGAGCGTGAGCAGCTCGTAAAGCGAAGCTCCCAAGGCATACACGTCGGCCCGCTGGTCGACGAGCACCTTCTGCCCGCCCACCTGCTCGGGACTGGCGTAGCGGAGCGTCCCCACCAGGTCGCCCGTTTGGGTGAGGCCGAAGTCGGTTTGAAACTGCGCGAGGCCGAAGTCGGTAATCCACAGATGACCGCGGCCGTCGATCAACAGATTCCCAGGCTTGATGTCGCGATGGATGACGCCGAACTGATGGGCATAGTCGAGCGCTTCGGCCGCCTGCAGCGCCAGCCGCGCGGCGACGCGGAAGAACTCCTGCTTGCGGGTGCCGCGCTGCATCGAGAGATTCTGCGACCACGGCCCGGCGGCCGGCAGCGGGGAGCGGGCCGTGGAGAGCGAGAGCGTGGCCGCGCCCGGCGTGGTGTCGAACTTGAGCGGAGACGACGTGGTGGGCTTGGCGGCGCTCCGCTGTCCGGCGGCGGTCGAGTTGTTCGGCAGTTCTTCGGCCAACCCCGCTTGTTCGCGGAGCTGCCGGATCAGTTCGGCCAGCGATTGCCCTTCGATGAGCTGCATGGCGTAGAAATGCACGCCGCGCTCGCAACCCACGGCATACACCGGCACGATGTGGCTGTGGTGCAACTGGGCGGCGGCCTGCGCCTCGTGGCGGAACCGCTGCAGTTGCCGAGGGTCGAAGGCGCCGGCGAACGGCAGCACCTTGAGGGCCACGCGGCGCCCCAGAGAGAGCTGCCAGGCTTCGTAGACCACCCCCATGCCGCCGCGGCCAATCTCGCGGACGATGCGGAAGTCACCCAACTCGTCAGCCGCGGAGAACGGGCCGGCCCCCTTGGTCGACTGCGTGCCCGTGCGGCTGCGGGCGACCGACTCGCTGGTCATGGCGTTCAGCAGATCGAGCCCCTGCAGGCAGGCCTCGAGCTCAGCGGCCAACTCGGGATATCGCGCGGCGAATTCGCGGCGATCGACGGGCTGCCCGGCGGCCAGCGCCTCTTGGTACTCCTTCACGGCGGCCAGCAGCCGAGGATCCTCCGACGGGTCGCCGGCCTGGGGGCCGTCGGTCGGTTCGTCCCAGCGCGGGGTTTCCAAATCGGCATCCGGTTTACGCGGCGTGGTCATAGTTCACCCGTCACCATGATCTTGCGGAGCCGCGCCAGCCCGCGGAGCCAGAGCTTTTCCACGCTGTCGACCGACCGCTCCATGCGGCGGGCGACTTCGGGAAACGTCAGCCCCTCGAGGTGGCGGAGAATGATCACTTCGCGGTAGTTGTCGGGCAGTTGGCTCAGCGCGTCGGCCAAGATCAGCGACTGCTCGCGCCGCGCGGCCTGGCGGCTGGGGGAGCTGACCGGCGAGGTGAGCCCGCGATCCATGAGCTGCGAAGAATGGTCGAGGTCGGCCGCCAGATCGCGCTCGAGCCGCACGTCTCGCCCTTGAGTTCCGATGTAGCGGCGAATGACGTTGGCCAACCGGCCGGCCAGGATCTGCCGTAGCCAGGCGGTGAACTCCGGAGCCCCTTCCCCACGAAACAGCGGGAAGTTGCGGTGGGCTTCGAGAAAGGTCTCTTGCACCAGGTCGGCGGCGTCGACCTTGCTCTGCAGGCGGCGGCCGATCTGGACCTTGGCCAGCACCAGGGCGTAGCTGTAATAGGATTCGAGCAATTCGCCAAGCGCGGCCTCCTGGCCGTTGCGCGCGGCGGCAATCAATTCGTCAGCCGTCGACATGGTGGTGCGGGGCATAGGGAATCGCTCTCGAGACAATATATGCCGGTTCGTCGCTGCCTGACGAGCCGAACATCGGCCCCGCCGGCAGCGCCGGACGGGCGTGGTCCTGCGGCATAGGCTTGCCACAAATGCCGCGAACATCCGCCAGCCGGCGCCGCCCGAGGCGGAACCGATTTCACGTGGCATTGCAGACGAGGCGCTGTCCGCAGCCGCCGTGGAAACGGCGGCAGACCCAGGGGGATCCGGCGGCAGTGGCGGAAGCTGGCCCGCCACCTGGATAGTTACCGGGACCACGCGATTGCCGCCGCGGTCGTGGCCTGCCTGTCGCCCCCGGGCGATTTGGGTTCGCGTAGTAGGGTTGCCTGAGGCCGAGGACGTCGCGGGGAGAGGCCACGCCGTGAGCGCACAAACCTTTCCCAGTGAAGCCCCTAGGTCCTGTTCGGAAGCCCGGCCCCTCCCTCGGCAGGGGCGCCGGTTGCAACGACCCTGACGACGGATCGGCTGCTGGATCGACCTCCCGGCTGCCGATGAAGTATGTGAGAAACTAGCGAAACTGCGGGCTTCGATCGGGCGTTCCATGGAAATGCTGGAATGAGCGGGCTGGCGGCGACCTTTGGCGTTCTCGCGCGAACCGACAACGAGGCGGCGGTGAGCCTGCTCATTGCCGCGCTCGATTCGCCGCGGGCTGCGCTGCAGGAAGCCGCCCTGGGCGCGATCCTCGATCGCCGGAGCCCTGCCGGACAGCGCGAGATCCTCCGGCGGCTGCCGGCCCAGGGGGACCGCTGGCGCCCGACGATCGACGCCCGCCGCGGACGCATGGCCACAGCCCTGCGCGACGCCGTGCTGGGGTCCGATCCTCAGCTCTGCGCGAGCGCCTGCCAGGCGATCCTCTGGTTTCACGAATACGACCTGATGACCGCGCTGCTCACCGCGGCTGAAGACGAGACGAATCCCAACTCGAAGCTGGCCCTCGACACGCTCGTCGAATTGGCCCGTTTGCTCTATGACGAACTGGCCCAGCCCCGCGACTACCGCAACCGTCGCGACCCACAGACGCTGCGGCGCAACGCCGTGGGCGCGCTCGAGGCCGCCGTCGCCCGCTACGGCAAACATCGCCGCCGCGAAATCGTCGAGTCGTTCCTGCTGCTCGTCTATCGAGACAACGCCACGCTGCAGCAGATCCTGCACGACGCCCATCACGTGGCCTCCGTGCCGGTGGCCGACTTGCTGGCCACGAGCGAGCAAGGGGGCGTGGTGCGGTTGCTCTTGAGCTTGCTCGAAGATCCGCACGCGCCGCATGTGGCGCTCACCTCGCTCGCGCGGCGGAGCGATCCGAAATTCGTCGAACATCTGCTGCGCAAGATCGGCTCCGAGCCCTCGAAAACGATCGCGCTGAATCTCAAGCGGATCGAGCAGTTCGCCTGGCTGCACGGCGGCCACGACGTGGTCGATCAGCTCGACGGGCTGGGGCAATACGCCGTGGTCCAATTGGCGGTCCACTCCGGCATGAAACGCCGCGAGGCCTTCGAACTCGTGCGGCATTTGCTCGCCGCCGGCAAGGCCGAAGGACGCCGCGCGGCCGTGCAGGCTCTCGCCGAGTTCACCGGGGCCGACGCCAACGCTTTGGTGGTGCGGGCCCTCGACGACGAGGACCCCTTGGTCCAGGCCGGCGCCGCCGCGCAGCTCCGCTCGCGCGGCATTCAGGGCGCCCTCGGCCGCTTGATCGAACTGCTCGACAGCCCGCATGCCGCGGTGGCCCAGGCGGCCCGCGACAGCCTGGCCGAGTTCAACGCCCGCCGCTTTTTGGCTTCGTTCGACATGCTCGATGAGGAGGCGCGGCGGACGACCGGTGCGCTCGTCAAGAAGATCGACCCGCGCACGGTGCCGCTCATCAAGGAAGAGCTCAGCGTCCACTCGCGGACCCGCCGGCTCCGTGCCTTGCGGATGGCCGTGGTGGTCGGCGTGGCCCCCTGGGTGGAGACCGAGGTGATCGTGCTGCTGGGAGACGAGGACCACGTCGTCCGCAGCGAAGCGGCGGCGGCGCTGGGCGCCTGCCGCAGCCCGACGGCGACGGCGGCCGTGCAGAGCGCGCTTGCCGATCGGAGCCAAATCGTGCGCGAAGCGGCGGCCGGCGCCCTCGAGCAGATGCAGCGGACCTTGGCTGACGAGGAGCCGGCGTCGGCCGGTCCAGGAGGCCGTGCGTGAACCCGCTCGAACCCGACATTTCGCCGCACGCCGACGTGTGGAGCGCCATGCGGAGCAGCTTCCACGGCGAGGAAGCCCGCTTCAGCGCGAGCGACGCGGTAGCCCTCTTGCTGTTCGTGCTGGCGCTGGCCGTAGGCTTCTGGATGCTGTCGCGCGTGCTCGCGAAGCAGGACCGCCGACGCCCCTACAACAGCCCGCGCAAGCTGTTCCGCGAGCTGGCTCGCGCCCATCGGCTGACACGCGGCCAACGTGGCCTGCTCGCTGAATTGGCCAGCAGCCGGGGAATCGAACCGGCGGCGCGGATCTTCGTCGAACCGCTCGCGTTCAACGCGAGTGAACTGAGCGGCCGTCTGCAACGGCGTGCCGACGAAATCGGCGAGCTGCAGCGGCAGTTGTTTGCCGAGACAGCGGCCGCCGAACCACAGGCCGCGCCGCGGAAGTAGCTCTCGCGCTTATTCCGGCGCCGCAGCGGCATCATCCGGACCGAAGAGCGCGCCGTCTTCCGCAGCGGCGTCTCCTTCGGCGGCCGGCTCTTCAGCGTCGGCGCCCTCTTCCGCGGCTTCATCGGCGGCTGCGCCCGCAGCCGGGGCGGCTGCGGCCGGCTTGCCGGTGCGGCCTTCGAGCACCTCCTTGAGCATGCCCGAGGGAATCTCATCGATGCCGCGCTTCACGGTGCCTGGGAGCGGTCCCGAGTTAGGCGCGGTGATCTTCCGGTGCTTGTTGACGTCGTACAGCGCGCGACGGGTTCCTTGCGGACGCCGCGCGAATTCCTTGGGATCGAGGTCCCGGCCCAGCGCCACCGTGCGGTCCTGGGGGCGATAGCCGATGTAGTCGAGGAACTCCGGCACGGTGATCAGCTTGATTCCCTTGGTCAGCGCGTCGGCGTGCATCCGCGACCATTCCTGGTTGAGCTGCGCCGCGTTCGCACCCACGTCGGAGGGGGCGGTCCCGATGATCAGGTAGCGCGTGTTGACGCTCATCTTGTCGGGCTCGAGTCCCTTGGGGCTCTGCCCCTTCTCATCGAGCACGGCGTCGACCTTGCCGCCGTTGAGTTCGATCAGGTCGCGGACCCGCTGCACGTCGGCCTTGCCGTCGCCGTCGATGTCGATCATGCCGGCCATCGCGAACCGCTCGAAGCGGCCCGGAGTCCAGGCGGGAGAGTAGATCTGGTCGCCGGGCAGGATGGGGTCGCCGGGCTTTTCGTCGAGAATGCGGGCCTCGGTCTGGTGGGGGCCGATTACGCGATAGACCTCGAGCATGCCTTTGCGTTCGGCGCTGGCCACGCGTTGGCTGTCGCGCGGATAGACGCTGAAGGTCGCCTGGCGGGGCACGCCGTCGGCGGAGCCGACGTTGAGGTAGACGATGCGGCTGCCGGCGTAGACCTGCGTCACCTTGCCGTCGGGGGCCTCGAGATTGTCGCGGCGATCCTTGTCGATCTGAATGGCCAAAAGCTGGTTTTGGCCCTGGAGGTCGGAGATCCGCTGCTTGAAGCTCTTGTCCGCGTCCGCGAGCGCCGACTTTGCAGCCTTCGCCGCTTCACTATCCTTGCTGCGGTCGGCCAGCATCTTGTCGCGCGAGGCGTCGATTTCCTTCTTCTGCTTGGCAAAAGCGGCCTGTTCGGCGGCCAATTCTTTCTTGAGCTGGTCGATGAGCTGCTGGTTCTTGGCCAGCGTGTCGTCCTTCTCCTTCTGGAGCTGGGCGTACTTGCCCTTCAGGTTTTCGAAAGCGCCCTGCTCGTCGGCCAGCCGCTTGTTGAGATCTCCCGACAGGCGGGCAAGATTGGCGAGCATGCCAGCGTAGTTCTGCTTCTCGACCGGCAGCTCTCCGCCGTACTTCTTCAGGTCGTTGTCGAAGAAGGTCTTCACGTCGGCCATCTTGGGCGATTCGCCCGGGGCGCCGATGAGCTTGGCGGCCTCTGCGAGCTCGGCCACCGCCGTGCCCAGGGCCCCTTGCGCGTCGGACGCATCCTTCTTGGCCGCCTCCATCTTGGAGTAAGCGTCCTGGTAGCTACGAAACACCAGGAAGTTGGACACCAGCAGGATGACCGTGAGCATCACCAGAATGATCAGGCCGATCTGCAGACCTTGGTTTTCCCGAGCAGCCATGCGGCAATCCTTGTGGGGCGGCCCAGAGTGCGGGCCCAGTCAATCGATGCGCAAGAGAAAAGGAGCTACGACGGCCAGTGCGATGATCGGCAGTCCCCGCTCGTTGAACGCGCCAACTCGCGGCGGACACAAGCAATCACGGACGCTCGAACCTCAAAAACCACCCACCCTGAACCAGGGCGAGAACGCATCCCGTGCCAATCTGGCGGCTTGGCAAGAAACGCCAAGCCCAAGAACTTCCTATCCCGTCCGAAAAACTGCTCTACCCCGCCCAATCACGCCTACCGCAACCGATTCTAAACCGGGTCCTGGTAAGTGTCAAACAAAGCTCGGCGTCCCGCGCTCCCAGGTCGCTCGAGCGACCGGCAAAGGGGCTTCTCGGGGTCGCCCGCCCCTCTTAGGATGCCCAGGATGTCGCAATCCCTTTACAACTTCGATGTCGTCGTGATCGGCGCGGGTCATGCCGGGGTCGAGGCTGCCTTGGCCGCCGCGCGGGTCGGCGCCAAGACCGCGCTCTTGACCACCAGTTGCGACACCGTGGCCCAGATGAGCTGCAACCCGGCCATCGGGGGCGTGGCCAAGGGGCAGATCGTTCGCGAAATCGACGCGCTCGGGGGCGCCATGGGGCTGGCGATCGACGCCACCGGGCTCCAATTCCGCTTGCTCAACGCCAGCAAGGGCCCGGCGATGCACAGCCCGCGGGCCCAGGCCGACAAGCGGGCCTACCAGCAGGAGGTCAAGCGGCTGGTCGAGGAGCAGCCGCACCTGTCGCTGCGGCAGGAAACGGTGGACGGCTTGGAAACCGAGGCTCGCGGCGGCCGCACGGCGGTTAGCGGCGTCGTCGTTCGCGGCGGCGCGGTCTACCGCGCCCAGGCGGTGGTGATCACCACCGGCACGTTCCTCCAGGCGATTATGCACACCGGCGAGAGCCAGGTGGCCGGCGGCCGGGCTGGCGAAGGAACCACCGCCGGGCTCAGCGGAACGCTGCGGCAGCTCGGTTTCGAGCTGGCCCGCTTCAAGACGGGCACTCCCCCGCGGCTCAACGGCCGCACGATCGACTATGCGCGGACCGAGGTTCAGCCAGGCGACGACCCGCCGCAACCCTTCTCGTTTCTCACCGAGGCGATCAGGGCGCCCCAGCTTCCCTGCTGGATCACCTACACCACGCCTGAGGCCCACGAGCTGATCCGGGCGAACCTGCACCGGGCCCCGATGTATAGCGGGCAAATTGGCTCGCGGGGGCCGCGCTACTGCCCTTCGATCGAAGACAAGATCGTGCGGTTTGCCGACAAAGACCGGCATCAATTGTTCCTCGAGCCCGAGGGGCGCAATACGCTCGAGGTCTATGTCAACGGCGTCTCCACCAGCCTGCCGCGGGACGTGCAAGACGCCGTGTTGCGGCTGATTCCGGGCCTCGAGCGGGCCGAGATCATGCGCTACGGCTACGCGGTGGAGTACGACTACGCCCCGCCCGAGCAATTGCAGCCATGGCTGGAAACGAAGCGCGTCGCTGGCCTGTATTTCGCGGGCCAGATCAACGGCACCACGGGCTACGAGGAAGCCGCCGGGCAGGGGCTGCTGGCAGGCGCGAACGCGGCCCTGGCCCTCGCCGGGCGCGAGCCCCTGGTGCTGTCGCGCGACCAGGCCTACCTCGGGGTGCTCATCGACGACTTGGTGACGCGCGGCGTCGACGAGCCGTACCGCATGTTCACCAGTCGAGCAGAACATCGGCTGCGCCTGCGGCACGACAACGCCGACCGCCGGCTGACCCCCGTCGGCAGATCGCTCGGTCTGGTCGACGACGCCCGGTGGGAGCGGCTGGAACAGAAGGAACGGGAGATCGCCGCCGCGATCAAGCTGCTGCAGTCGACCAGGGTGGGCGAGACGACGCTCGAGGCGCTGCTGCGGCGCACGGAATCAAGCTGGGCCGATGTCGTTGCCGCCTGCCCCCAACTTGCCGAGATCAGCGGAGCGGCGAGCGAGCAGATCGAGCGCGACATCAAGTACGCGGGCTACATCGCGCGGCAGGACCTCGAGGTCGCGCGGCAGCGGCGGCTGGCCGACAAGCGCATTCCGCCCGGCTTCAACTTCGCGCGGCTCACCCAGCTTCGCCCCGAGGCCCGCGAAAAGCTCGCGCGGGTACAACCTACCGACATTGCGCAGGCGAGCCGAATCAGTGGAATCACCCCAGCCGACCTGTCGCTGGTGCTCGTGCACCTCGAGGGGCGCGGACGGCCGAGTGGCGAAGAATCGCTGTAAGTGATTATTCGGCAGTTGCTTGCAGACGATGTCGCCCCATCCGATCGGCCGAACGGTCGACGTTCGCGTTGGGTGGCCGGAAAGAGGCTGGCTTCGAACCGGTTGCTCCTAAACGCCTATCCGGTGGCGGTTTAGGTGAATAACATCGGTATTGACTGGTTCCATAAGATGGCTATAATTGGTCCTAGTGGCAAGTTCGGCAAGATCGGAAGGTGCGGTCGAGCCTGCCGTTGGCAGTTCTGGGGCTGAACGGGAAAGTTCAAGAGGCTCGTGCCGGAGTGCGAGCACAGCAGCCTCGGTAACGAATAGGTGGAGACCGTCACGGAGGTACCTGGGCTCCTCGTCGTTCTCGCGGTGGGATCCGCACGAGGCGCTCGCCCTAAGACTGGTCCGATTCGGCCCAGGGAAAGGGGTGGTTCGAGAACCATGAAAACCGTTTTCACAACCGGCGAAGCCGCGAAGATTTGCAAGGTCAGCCAGCAAACGATCATTCGTTGCTTCGACTCGGGACAGCTCAAGGGATTTCGCGTTCCCGGCAGCCGCTTTCGGCGGATTCCGCGGAATGAGCTGTACGCGTTCATGCGCGACAACGGCATCCCCACCGACGCCCTCGAGTCGGGCAAGCGCAAGCTGCTGATCGTCGACGACGACCAAGAGCTGGTCGAACTGATCGTCGACGTGCTCGAGAAGGATGGCCGCTTTGAAACCCGCACCGTCAACAACGGCTTCGACGCCGGCATGATGGTCAAGGAATACCACCCTGACCTGATCGTGCTCGACGTCATGCTTCCCGACATCAACGGCAAAGAAGTTTGCCAGCGGGTGCGCACCGACCGGACCATGGACGACGTGCGGATCATCTGCATCTCGGGCATGATCGAGCACGACAAGATCGAAGAGCTGCGGGCCTCGGGCGCGAACGACTTCTTGCAGAAGCCGTTCGAAACCGACGTGCTGCTCGACCGGATCTGCCAGTTGCTCGACATCGAGTCGGCCGTTTCGCGATAAGCCTGGCCCGCCTTGGGGCGGGTCGTTGGCCGTGAACGATGGCCGTGGCAAGCAAGCTAGGGCCTCGGAAGGCGGCTACACGCGCCGACTGCGTTATGGAGCACCTGCCCGGTCAACCCTCGGCCGGGGGCGTGAACCCGGTCCGCCTGACCGCCAGGTCGGCGCGCGCTCTCGTGCGTGCGCTGGCAGCCGCTGGCGCCGGGCGGGTGATCGTCTTCGAGGCGGCGCTTGAAGACGACGCGGCGTTTGCCCGCTGGAGCGCGAGCGAGCGCCGCGCGCGTAACTTGCCAGCGGTCGACACGGCCTGGCAGATGGCCACCTGGCTGGCCGAGGCGTTGCTCGACCTGTGCCGATCCGCGCCTGTCGACCCGATTGAAGAGGAAGGCTCGGCGCTTGCGGCGGCCGCAGCTTGGGCTGCGGCCGGATGCGCCGGCGCACTCGCGGCGCCCCTGGGCGCTGAGCCCGCCGCACGCGCGAGTTGGCGGGGGCTGCTCGAAGCTCCCGCGAGTTCGCCCGATGCGGAGGGCGTGCTGACCGTTGCCGCTATCGCGGTTCGGGCGGAGCGCGCCTTAGTCGATGAAGGAGTCAGCCCGTCTAGAGAAGAGCTCTGGAACGCCGCCGCCCGTTGGCGGGAACGCGCCAACGAGCGCCTGGCCGAATGGCGGGCGGCCGCCGATCCTACGTGGGCCGCCTGCTTGGCCGAGCTCTGGCCTGCGCTGGCTCGGCTCGCGGCCCTCGAAGCCCGCTTCGACGAAGCGCTCCGCGACGCCAAGCTCACGGCCCTCAAGGCCTTCGCCTATGGCGCAGGGCATGAGATCAACAACCCGCTGGCCAACATCGCCAGCCGCGCCCAGAGCCTGCTTGCCGACGAGTCGCACCCCGAGCGGCGGCGCCGGCTGGCGGCGATCAACGCCCAAGCCTTCCGTGCCCACGAGATGCTGGCCGACCTGATGCTCTTCGCCCGGCCGCCGCAGCTAGCGCCCAAAGAAGTGGATCTGCACAAAGAGTTATCCGAGCTCGTTGCCCAATTCGCCGCACAAGCCGCCGAGCAAAATACGGCGCTTGCCTGCGAGGCTTCGAACGAGATCGAAACGGCGTGGGCAGACCCCGTGCAACTGCGGGTTGCGCTTGCCGCGCTCGTGAGGAATGCCCTCGAGGCGCTGGCCGAGGGGGGCCAAGTGACGGTGCGCAGCGCTCGGCAGCAAACGGCCGGCGGCGAGTTCATCTCGATTTCGGTCGAGGACACGGGACCGGGCATTCCGTCTGAGAACCTCGTCCTGATCTTCGACCCGTTCTATTCGGGGCGCGAAGCGGGCCGTGGCCTCGGCTTTGGCCTGCCGAAGGCCTGGCGCATCGCCGCAGCGCACGGCGGCCGGCTCGAGGTCCGCAGCGAACTGGGTCAGGGCGCTGCGTTTCGCCTTTGGTTGCCGGTTCAAAGGCCGGAGGCGGGGGTTGCCGACATCGAGCCGTAAGCCGAGCCCCCAACCTGCGGGCTCGTGGGGATCGGGCAAACCGAACTTCCAACGGTGACAGACCGCTAGTCCTTAAGCTGGAACAGCCGCTTGAGGGCGTCGAGCAGGCCGTGCGGCACGCCGCTGCGGGCCTCGTCGCGGAGCGACTCGAGCGGCGGATGCAGCAGCTTGTTCACCAGCCGGTCGAAGGCCGTGCGAATTTCCGCCCGCGAGCGTTCGTCGAGCTCCGGCAGCTTGTTGAACAGCCGCCGCAGCTCGTCTTCGGCCGGCTGTTGCCAGCCCTGCTTGAGCCGCTTAATGATGGGCCCGGTGGCCCGGTGGTAGAGGTCGGCCATGAAGCGGACCGTCTCTTGCTCCACGATCCGCCGCGCCGCCGGCAGCTCCTTGTCGCGCTCCTTGCGGTTCTTGTCGCAGGTGGCGCGGAGGTCGTCGATCGAGTAGAGATAGACGCCCAGGCAGTCTCCCACCGCCGGTTCAAAGTCGCGCGGCATCGCCAGGTCGAGTACGAACAGCGTCCGCTGCGCGCGGCGCTCTTCGATGCGGCGAAAGTCCTCGAGGCGAACTACGGGCCGCTCGGCCCCGGTCGTGCTCACGACCAGGTCGGCCTCGGCCACCTGATCCAAGAGCGCATCCCAAGCGGCCGATTGTCCGCCG
Source organism: Pirellulales bacterium (assembly GCA_046349955.1). Lineage (GTDB taxonomy): Bacteria > Planctomycetota > Planctomycetia > Pirellulales > JBGAPH01 > JBGAPH01. The sequence goes on from JAXMBI010000013.1 coordinate 12,236, forward strand.
AACCGCGCGGCCAGCCGCGCGGCGCGTTCCGGGTTGCGGTTCACCACCGTGATGTCGGTGGCGCCTTCGTCGCAGAGGAAGCGGATGGTTTCCTCCCCCATGTCGCCGGCGCCGATCAGGAGCACCTTCTTGTCGTCGAAGCGTTCGAACAGCGAGCGGCCGAAATCGACCACGGCCACGCTGGGAATGCTCACGCGGCGCTCGCTGAGAGTCGTTTCGGTGGCCACGCGCCGCGCCACCCGCACCGCGGCCTGGAACACCGAGTGCGTGAGCGGGCCCGTGCTCTGCCGCTCGTTGGCCAATTGATAGGCTTGCCGCACCTGGGCCAGGATTTGCGATTCGCCGACGACCATGCTGTCGATGCTGGCCGCCACGGTGAACAGGTGCCGCACGGCGTCTTCCCCGGTCCGCTCGAACAGCTCGTCGAACACCTCGTAGGGCTCGACTCCGTGGAACCCGGCCAGGAAGTCGACCAGTTCCTCGTGCGAGGGCCCGCCATGCGGGTCTTCGCAGGCGGTGAACATTTCGATGCGGTTGCAGGTCGAGAGCAGCACCGCCTCGGACCGCGGAAACCGCACGCGAAAACGATCGAGGGCTTCGCGGGTTTGCGCCGGGGTAAAGGCCAGCCGTTCGCGCAGTTCGATCGACGCGTTGTGGTGGCTGCAGCCGATGAGCTGGAGCTTCATGCCAAGGCCCTCCCGGCCGTAGGGTCCGCTGTGCGGACCAATCGGCGCGGCGAACCAGCGCCCCCTATCCTCGACGGCCCTGTGGTCCGCACAGCGGACTCTACCTCGGTCTTGTGGACCGTGTCTTGAAAGAGCAGGGCGCCGAGCAGCACGAGCAGAAACAATACGCTCGCGATCGTGAGGTAGGCGACTTTGCGGCCTTGGCGAGCGGGACGGTAGACGAGGGTGAAAAGGCTGGCCGTGATCAGCCAGATCAACATCGCGGCCAGGCTCAGCACGAGGGGATCCTTCCAGAGAGCGATCGTGACGGCGCCGGTCCGCTCGCGCACGAGTCCCAGCACCAAGCCCGAGGCAAAGCCGAGTCCCATGAGCAGCGTCGAAAGCTGGATCGCGCGGGCATTCACGCCGTCGAGCCATTCCAAGCTGGGCAGCCGCAGCCCCTCGCTCGGCAAGACCTTGTGCTTGAGACGCCAGGCCTGCACGAGATACATCGTCCCGGAGACGAAGCCGACGAGCACAGCCACGGTGCCGGCGAGCAGAAACGCGCCGTGCAGCAGCCCCCACATCCGCTGCGCCGAGTCGGCGGCCAGCGGCTGTGAGTCGGCGAATTGGGCGGCCCCGATCAACCCCAGCACCAGCGGGAGCACGAACAGCCCCATCAACTCGCGCGGATGGTTGAGCGCCAAGAACAGGTAGGCGGCCGCGAGCACCCAAGCGGCCATCAAACACCAATCGGTGGCGCTCGAGAGCGGCGGCCCGCTCGACTGCGCGGCCTGGGAGACCAAGTAAACTGTGTGGGCAACCAGCCCGGCGGCGGCAAAGCCAATCATCACCGCGCCGCGCACGCTGCTCTTGAACAGCAACCGCGACGCCTCGAGCGCAAGGGCCACCGTGTAGCTGCCGGCGAAACAGAGGGTGGTGATGTTCGAGAGCACCCGACCGTCAACAAATCCCTGCGCGGAGGTTTGCACCGCAGAGGACGCGGAGGAACGCAGAGGAGGAGAATCGACGTGCGTTCCTCAACTCTGCGTTCCTCAGTGTCCTCTGCGTCCTCTGCGGTAAAAAAATCCCGGTTACCGTCGCCGCAGCGCGCGGTCGATTTCTCGTTGCATGGTGGCTTTTTTCATCGTCTCGCGTTTGTCGAAGAGCTTCTTGCCCTTGCAGATGCCGAGCAGCACCTTGACCTTGCCTTCTTTGAAGTAGAGCTTGAGCGGCACCAAGGTCAGGCCTTTTTCATAGGCCTTGCTGGCGAACTTGCGGATCTCCCGGCGGTGCAGCAGCAGCTTGCGGGGCCGCTTGGGCTCGTGGTTGAAGCGGCTGGCCTCGAGGTACTCGGGGATGTCGCAGTTGATCAGCCAGACCTCGTTCCCCTTGATCCGGCCGTAGGCCTCGTCGACCGAAACCTTGCCCCGCCGCAGGCTCTTGACCTCGCTCCCGACGAGCACGACGCCGCATTCCAAGGAGTCGAGCACCTCATACTCGTGCTTGGCGGCGCGGTTGAGCGCAATCACGCGCTCGTTGTCGTGCTCCTTGTCGACCGGTTTTTTCGAGCTGGACTTGGCGATGGCGGCGGCCTCCGGACTGCTATCTGCCCTACGGCCTCGCGCCGCAAGTTGCTAGGGTGTCTACTATTATAGTTACCCGCCAGACCCCCTTTGGCTCAAGAGATCTCAGCTTGCCCTCTCCGTCTCACGCTGCCGATCCGGCCGCCTCCGCCGCGCTCGCGGTCTACCTGCTGGGACAGGTCGATTGGGACGATTGTCTGGCGCTGCAGCGGCGGCTGATCTACGAGGCGGGCGAAGGTCCGGCGACGCCGCCGGTCGCGCTGATTTGCGAGCATCCGCCCCTGGTGACGATCGGCCGCGGTGGCTCACGCGGCCATCTGCGGCTGCCGGACGACGAGCTGGCCCGCCGGGGCTTGAGCGTCCGCTGGGTCGCCCGCGGCGGGGGCTGCCTGCTGCACTTGCCTGGGCAATTGGCGATCTATCCGGTTCTCTCCCTCGAGGCGCAACGCCTTTCCGTCGGGCAGTTTGTGGCTGGCTTGCAGCTCGCGATCCAGGAGACGCTGACGGAACTGCGCTATTCGGTCCAACCTCGTCCGGGGATGGCCGGGCTATGGGGCCGCACCGGCCAGGTGGCCGCGCTTGGCGTGGCCGTTAAGCAAGGGGTTACGTATCATGGAGCGTTCCTGAATGTGTCGCCTGAGCTAAGGTTGGTTCGCTACGTGCAGCCCAACCCCCGCGACCCCTCGCCGCTGAGCAGCCTGCTGGCGGAACGAGGGCGGCCGCCGCGGATGGCCGCTCTGCGGGCCGAACTGGTCCCGCGGCTTGCCGCCGCGTTGGGCTGTGCGCGATATCATTTGCATACGGGACACCCTCTGCTGAAGAGCCTGACGAGCGCTGCGCGTGGAACTGCTGCCCATCGTGGATCTTAGTGCCGCGGTCTTGCCAATCGAGGCAGACCGCCGTTTGCCGCGCTGGCTCAAGCGCAACGTGCCCCTGGGGAACGGCGACTTCCGTACCGCGCGGATTCTAGCCGATTTGCGGCTCGAAACCGTGTGTGAGGAGGCCAAGTGCCCTAACCGCATGGAGTGTTGGTCGCAGCAGACCGCCACCTTCATGATCTTGGGCGCCGTTTGCACCCGCCCCTGCGGCTTCTGCTCGGTCAACAAGGGCAAGACCACGGCGCTCGAAGCGGACGAGCCGGAGCGGCTGGCCGAGGCCGCAGAGCGGCTGGGGCTCAAGCACGTGGTGATCACCTCGGTCACACGCGACGATCTGCCCGATGGCGGCGCCGAACACTTCTACCGCTCGGTGCTGGCCGTCCGCGAGCGCACGGGGGCGACCGTGGAAGTGCTCACTCCCGACTTCCTGGGCAAGCCCGGCGCGCTCGAACGCGTGGTGGAGAGCGCCCCCGAAGTGTTCAACCACAACACCGAAACCGTACCGCGGCTCTATCGTGAGGTGCGGGGACGGAAGTCCGAATACCGCTGGACGCTCGAGCTGTTGCGGCGCGTGAAGCTGCTCAACCCGGCGATCAAAACCAAGAGCGGCCTGATGCTGGGCCTGGGCGAATCGCGCGGCGAGCTGCTCGATACCCTGGTCGATCTGCGCGACGTCGGCTGCGACTTTCTCACGCTCGGGCAGTACTTGCAACCCACGCCGGCGCACTTGCCCGTGATCCGCTATGTTCCGCCGGCGGAATTCGACGAGCTGGGCGCCGCGGCACGGCAATTAGGCTTCGAACAGGTGGCCAGCGGGCCGTTCGTGCGTTCGAGCTATCATGCCCGCGAGATGATCGAGCCAGCCACCCATTGAGGGCTTACACTCGCGGCGCGATCTACGTCGGTACGGCGGGCGAAAAACGGAACAACCCGCCGCTGAACAGGGGCTCGGCCATCACCACGGCCGCCGGCACGAAGATGAATAGCGGCAGCCACGCGCCCAGCGCCGGGTTGATCAACGATTGCCGTCCCATTTCCTGGCAGACGATCACCACGACCATGAACGTGGCGGCCACGGCGAAGCAAAGTCCCGTGGCCACGAACACGTTCCGCTGCTGACGAGACAACACGAGCGGCAGCCCCATGAGCAGCAGCGTGGCGTCGAGCACCGGCTGTACGAAGCGGGCATGAATCGCCACCCGCACGTCGGCCGCGAATTCCAGGCTCGGATTTCGCAGCCCGGTGATCAGTTCGAAGACCGAAGCGAATCGCCGCCAGGCCCACCCGCCGGTGAGCTGCTCGAAGGTGACGTTGCTGACGACGAACACTTCGTTGGGCTTGAGCCAATCGTGGTCGCGCGGCGTGAGGATGATGGCCTTGCCCCCTTGTTCGAGGGAGGGCCGCTCGTTCATCTTCGGCGGCTGCGTGACGCCTTGCACCAGGTAGCCCGCGGGGCGACCGTTCTGCGGCGCACGAAAGAAGGCGTCTTCGCCCACCAACTGAGAACCGTGTACAGCCAGCGCGTTCAGCAGGCGAAAGTTCGGCTTATGAATGCGCTGCGAGTCTGCGTAGGTCTCTTTGCCTTGCAGCAGAATGTCGGTCTGCTGGTCGTAGAGCGGAGTGAGGTCGCGTCCCGTGTCCCCCAGCAAATCTTGCGCATTGCGGCTAAGGCCCGGCTGATCGCGGACCGCCGGAATTACGAACTCGCGCACTCCCGCCGCCGTCAGGCTGACCGCGAACACGGCCAGCACCACCGGGCGCACGATTCGCCCCACCGGCACGCCGGCGGCCATGAGGGCGGTCATTTCGTTGTGTCGCTGGAATAGCGTCACGGTGAACATCGCCGCGATCAGCGTCAGCACGGCGCTCGTGGCGTCGAACACCGCCATCAGCCGGTAGACATAGTAGGGGGCCATCACCCCCAGCAGGCTTCCCTGCTTCTCGGCGTATTGCATGAAGGAGTCAAGATTGCCGAACCCGTCGATCACCACGAACAGCCCGCCCAGGCTGATGAAGCAAATCACGAAGGTCCGGGCAAACTGGATCAGCAGGTAGCGATCGAGAATGAACATGGCGTCCTTGCCAAGAATTCGGTGGTCGCGGCCGCTAGCGGGCCGCCGCGCTTGGTTGCTCCGCCAACACTTGATCGACCGCCCTCCCCAGAGCGGCGATGCCTAGTCCAATCCGCGCCGCCGGCTGCACGCCGAAGCTGAGCCGCATCGTGTTGCACGCGGGAGGCGGCCCCTCCGCGGGGTAGAAGTATTGCCCAGGCACGTAGAGCATCCCTTGGCCGAGTGCCCGGTCGAAGAGCGCGCCGTCGAGCCCGGTGTCGAACTCGGGCGGGAGCGTGAGCCAGACGTAGAGCCCGCCTGCAGGGGCCTTCCAATGAAACCCTGCGCGGTGGCCAAACGTGGCTTCGAGCGCCTCGAGCATCGCGTCGCGCTTAGCGGTGTACGCTGCGCGCAGCTTATCGCCGTGCGCCTCGTACCGCCCGCCGGTGAGCACCTGGTGCATCAGATGCTGGTTCAAGTTGGCCGTGCCGAAATCGATGTTCCCCTTCTGGTTGAGCACCGGCTCGACCAGCCACTTCGGCAACACGCCCCAGCCGATCCGCACTCCGGGGGCAAACGATTTGGAGAACGTGCCGGTCGAGGCGACCAGCTCGCCTGACTCGTCGTAGTGCGCCAGGCTTGGCAGATCGGCGCCGTCGTAGCGCAGCTCGCGATAGGCCGCGTCTTCGAGCAACACGAGCGGCGTCTTGCGGTTCCAGCGGGCCAGGGTTTCGACCAGCTCCGGCCGCCTCGCGGCCGACAACGTAACGCTCGTGGGGTTGTCGAAGTAGCTGGGCAGGTAGAAAGCCTTCACCCGTTCGAGCTGGCCGGCGGCCTCGAGCCGCGCGAGCGCTTCGTCGACGCCCGCCGGGATTACGCCGTCCTCATCAGTCGGCACGCCGATCGCTCGCGCCCCCTGATTTGCAAGCGCTCCCAAGAACACGAAGTAGGTGGGGGCGGCGCAGAGGACGATGTCGCCCGGATCGAGCAGCGTGTCGGCCAGCAGAAACAGTAGTTCGTTGCTGCCGGCGGTCACGATCACCTGGTCGACCCCAGGCGCCGAATGAGCGCCCCCGCCGTCGGCCGCCAACATGCGGTCGAGCAACGCCTGCCGCAGCGGGCGATGGCCGGCGGTGGTTCCATACTGCAAGGCGGCCTGGCCACGGTCGCTCTCGCCGAGCAGGGCGGAAAGCGCCTCCGACGCCAGCTCTACCGGCAAGGTGTGCTGATCCACGAAGCCGGCGGCCAGCGAGATCAACTCGGGCTGCGCAAGCGCCCGGTGCATCAGCGGGCCAATCGGTTGGCCGCCGGCCTGGAGAGCGCGTTGACTGAGGGGAAACCCGGTCATGAGCGAGCGAGAAACGGCGTTCCGAAGCGGCGGCGGTGGATTGCACACCATAGGTTAAAGCGTTACCGTGGGTCAAGATGGGTCGAATGCTGGCAACAGTCCGTCGCAGGTTCCGCTGGCCGGGCAACAGCCTGCGCCAAGGGGGTTTCGTGCGGCCCCGCCTTGCCAGCATCGACAGCGCGGGCCGCATCGCGGTTCGCCGCGCGGCGGGCCATTTTGCCAACCTGCTGTTTCCACCCCAATGCACCTATTGCGCCACCGAGATCGAATCGGGCGCCCTTTGTTCCACGTGCACCGCCCGGCTGACGATCGACCCCGGTCCCACCTGCGTTCGCTGCGGCGCCCGCACGCCCGATCTGCGAACGGCGGGACCCGATTGCGCTCGTTGCCACGATTTGAAGCTGCACTTCTCGCGCGTTGTCTCGCTGGGGGTCTACCAGCATGAACTGCGAATGACCGTGCTGCGGTCGAAGCACGCCGGGCAGAGCGGGCTGGTACTCGCCGCCGCCGAACTCATGTGGGAGCGGCGCGCCAATGCTCTGCGTGCTCTGGGGTGCGATGTCGTGTGCGCCATCCCCATCTTCTGGCGCCGACGCTGGTCTCATGGCGGCAACCCACCGGAGCTCCTAGCCGAACGCTGGTCGGAGCGGCTGGGGCTCGGGCCGGGCGAGCGGCTGCTGCGGCGCGTGCGGAACACCCAGCCGCAAACCGAAATCCCCGTCGCCCAACGGTTCCGCAACGTGCGCGGGGCGTTTGCCCTGGAACGGGGCTACACGATTCAGGGGGCCCGCGTGCTTCTGGTCGACGACGTGGTCACCACCGGCGCCACTTGCAGCGAGGCCGCCAAGGCGCTGCGGGCGGCCGGCGCTGCCGAGGTGGCGGTCGCCTGTTTGGCCCGCGCAGAGGGTCACGTCTGATATGGCGGCCGCCCTACGCATCGGCACCCGCGCCAGTCTGCTTGCCCGCTGGCAGGCCGAGTGGGTGGCCGCCCGCCTCGGTGAGCTTGGCGCCGAGGTCGAGCTCGTGCTCCTCTCCACCCGCGGCGACCGCGAGCAGATCGAACCGATCGGCCAGCTCGGCGGGCAGGGGCTGTTCACGAAAGAGATTCAGGCGGCTTTGCTCGACGGCCGCGCCGACGTGGCGGTGCATAGCCTCAAGGATTTGCCGACCGAACCTGTGCCGGAACTCGCGCTGGCGGCCGTTCCCCCGCGCGGCCCCAATGGCGACGCGCTCGTGAGCGCGAAGTATGCCAGCGTCGCCGAATTGCCGGGCGGGTCCGTCGTCGGCACCGGCAGCGCCCGCCGCCGCGCGCAATTGTTGCATGCCCGGCCTGATCTGCGGATGGCCGAAGTGCGGGGCAATGTCGACACGCGGCTGCGAAAGCTCGACGCCGGCGAGTTCGACGCGCTCATGCTGGCCGAAGCGGGGCTCGTGCGGCTGGGGCTCGGCGAACGGATCCGGCAGGTCCTGCCCAAGCAGTTGGTGCTCCCGGCCGTGGGCCAGGGGGCGCTAGGCATCGAATGCCGCGCCGACGACACGGCCACCAAGGATTGGCTCGCTCAGCTCGATGATGCGCCGACCCGCGCCGCGGTGGTCGCGGAGCGGGCGATGCTGGCAGGGCTGCGGGGGGGCTGTTTGGCGCCGGTGGGGGCCTGGGGGCGCAGCGAGGGTGCGAGCTTCTTGCTTTCCGGCGTCGTGCTGCAGGCCGATGGCTCGCAGCGGCTGTTTGCCGAACAAGCAGGCGAACCGAGCGCAGCCGAGGCCTTGGGTCGTGCGGTGGCCGTGGAGCTGCTGGCGGCTGGCGCGGCCGAGTTGATCAAGTCGGCGCGCTCCTGATGCTGCGTCACAGCGAGGAGTTCCGGTCGGGCGAGCGGCGGGGTTCACCCCCGCCGTGCCGCGCGATCATCGTGTTGGCGCTCACGTATCGCACGCCGCGACCGACGCGATAATCATTTCCGCGGCACGTTGATTCGACTCACCGCTTCCACCCTGACCGACCTCCTCACCGGGGCCCGCCAGCGTAAAGCCGGCGGCTCGCTGGAACGTTTGCTCCTCGGTTTTACGGACCCGAAGCATACAAATTGTGACGGAGCACTTGCTTTGCGCCGCTGAGTGCAACTCAGCGGGTCGTGCTATAGTGAAGGTCTCCTCTTTCGCGGGAACCTTGTCATGACGCTGCTCTTCGAAAACCCGTACGTGATCCTGATCGGCGGCCTGCTCTTGGTGGCGCTGTTCGTCGTGCTGCTCGTGCAGTCGGGGCGGGGCGAGTTTCTTTATGCGGCGCTCGGCGTCGCCGGCCTATGCCTGTTGCTGCTCGCGGTGGAGTGGTTCGTGGTTACGGAGCGCGAAGAGGTCGAGCAAACGCTCGACGGCTTGGCCGCAGCGCTCGAGACCAACCAGATTCCGCAGGTGCTCGAGTTCCTAGCGCCCAATGCGCCGAGAATCCGTTCCGACGCGGAGCAGCGGCTGCCGGCGGTCGAGGTGCAGGACGCCAACATCGGCAGCGACCTGACGATCGTGATCAACGAACTGACGTCGCCCCCGAGCGCGCGAGCGACCTTCACGGGGCGAATCCACGTGAAGGACAAGACCGGCACGTTCCCCTACGAGAACTTCGTCCGCCGGTTCACCGTGCAGTTGCGCAAAGAAAACGGCCGCTGGCTGCTCTACGACTACGAAGAGAACACGCCGAAGGGGGCGCTGCAGTAGCACGCGTTCCATTTATCGCAGAGGACGCGGAGGGCACAGAGAATGCGACTTGCGAGAGGAGATTTCTCGCAAAGGCGCGAAGCTCGCAAAGCCAATCGTGGCTGTATAGGGCAGCTCACTTGGCGAACTCTGCGCCTTTGCGAGAAAAGAATTCTCTTCTCTGCGTCCTTCGCGTCCTCTGCGGTGAAAGAAGTTCGCTACCCGTTGTCGTTCGAGCTTGCTTTGACGATCTCGATCCGCTCAAGCACGCGGTCGATCAGCTTGTAGTCGAGCGCTTCTTCGGCCGTCATGAAGCGGTCGCGGTCGGTGTCGCGCTCGATCTGGTCGAGCGGGTGGCCGGTGTGCTTGATCAAGATCTGGTTGAGCCGGTGCTTGATCTTCTTGAATTCCTTGGCGTGGATCGCGATCTCCTCCGCCGTGCCTTCCATGCCGGCCAGCGGCTGGTGGATCATGATCCGCGAGTTCGGCAGGGCGTTGCGCTTGCCGTGGACGCCGGCGGTGAGCAGCACCGCCGCCATCGAGGCGCACTGCCCGATGCAGTAGGTCGCCACGTCGCAGGTGACGAACTGCATGGTGTCGTAGATCGCCATGCCGGCCGTCACGCTGCCGCCGGGGGAGTTCAGGTACAAGTGGATGTCGGCCTTGGGGTCTTCCGACTGCAGGAAGAGCAGCTGGGCGACCACGGAGTTGGCCACCTCGTCGTTGATGCTGGAGCCCAAGAACACGATGCGGTCCTTGAGCAGGCGACTGTAGATGTCCATCGCCCGCTCTTCGCGGCCGCTCTTCTCGATGACGAACGGAATCAGTGGCATGTGAGGCGATCCGCTGGGATATGCGGTTATGTGTTCGTTAGCGCTGCGGCGGGCCGGCGGGGGTTAGTCCTTGTCCTCGTCGTCGGCTTGGATCGGCGGCTTGGTGAGGATGTCGTCGACGACGCCGTAGTCCTTGGCCTGTTGGGCCGACATGTAGTAGTCGCGGTCGGTGTCCTTGCGAATCCGGTCGATCGGCTGGCCGGTGTGGCTCGCCAAAATCTGGTTGAGCACGTCGCGAGTCTTGATGATCTCCTCGGCCTGGATCTCGATATCGGAGATTTGGCCGCCGACCTGCCCGTAGGGCTGGTGCATCATCACCTTGGCGTTGGGGAGCGCGAACCGCTTCCCCTTGGCGCCGCCGGCCAGCAGCACCGAGCCGCCGCTGGCGGCCAAGCCTACGCAGTAGGTGGCCACGGGGCAGGTCAGGATCTGCATCGTGTCGTAGATGGCCAGCGTAGCGCTCACGCTGCCGCCGGGGGAGTTGATGTAGAAGTGGATGTCCTTGCGGCGGTTCTCGCTCTGCAAGTACAGCAGCTTCATCACCAGCTCGTTGGCGTTGCCGTCGTGGATTTCGCCCTGCAGGAGAATGATGCGATTCTCGAGCAGCAAATCGCCCAGGGTCAGCATCCGCTGCCGCTGGTAATCGCGATACGACGCCCGCGGCTCGAACCCGCTTGATGCGAAGCTAGTCATGGAATGCCTATCCATCCTCGAAGTGAAACTCGGACCGCGGACAATCCGCGCCGCCGATTTGTGACGGCCGCTTCTCGTCTGCTCAATTGTTCGCCGCTGTGCGCCAAAGGCCAGCGTCGTTGGCCCGGCTAAGCCCCCCGTCCGTTGTCCCTGGCAAGCGCAACCGGCACCGCAGGCACGACAAGACCCCACGAACTTCAGCCCGCAGGCGAAAAGGCGTTGGCTGGGGAGGCTGGGAAAGGTCGGTCCGTCGCCGAGGAACTCGTGGCGAGTCGTTGACCCGCGAACGCGCACGCGGCTTTAACGGGCTTCCCGGTCCGGCCCGCGGTCCCCGCCTTCGGCGGAGTCGGCCGACTTGACCTCGGGAATGTCGCTCTCCGGCTCCTCGCCGGTGGCCGATTGATCGACCGCTTCGGTCTCGCTGGCCTCGGGCTGGAAGGGCACCTCCTTGAACTTGGCCTGCGAGTAGATCAGCTCGAGCACCTTGCGCTCGACGATCTGATTCCGCAGCACGTCGAACAGGCCGCGCTTTTCGAGCTGGGCCCGCACGCGGCGGACGCTCTCGCCCGACTGCGCGGCGATGAGCTCGATCTCCTGATCGTAGTCGCCCGGCTCGTCCTCGATCTTCTCCGACTCGGCGATCCGCTCGAGGATGAAGTGCTCCTTCAGAGCCCGCGCCGTGTTGGCCATGCTGTTCTGCCGGAGATCGTTGGAATGAGCCCGAATCTCCTGATCGCTGAAACCGCTGCGGCGGAGCTCGAGCACCGCCCGCTCCAGCTCACGCTGGCTTTGCCGGCGGAGCAGGTCGGGGGGCAAATCCCAACCTGCAGCCTGCGTGAGCAGCGCGGTCACCTGCTGACGAGCCCGTTGTCCTTGATGATAGGTGAGTTGCCGCTCGAGATCGGCCTTCACGGCCGCGTTCAACTCTTCCTCCGTCTCGAAGCCCCCCAACTCGTCGAGCAACTGCGGCGTGATTTCCGGCAGCTCGAGCTGCTTGACCTCGAGCACCTCGAAGACCGCCCGCACCTTCTTGCCGCGGAGCGCAGCGTTGGGAGCATCGGACGAAATGTCGGCGTTCACGTCGCGGGTCTCGCCCGCCTTCACGCCCTTCATCAGCTTGTCGAAATCGGTGATCCGGCCGTCGCGGAAGCTGAGGATCGGCCGGATGCGAATGACCTCTTCCTTGCTCTCCGAAATCAGCGTGTCGCCTTCGTAGAAGGCCAGATTGGTGCTCAGGTAGTCCCCCGCGACGGCGGGGCCGTCCTTGGGCACCAGGCGGCCATGCTGCGCGAGCAGGGCATCGCGGCGGCGCTGCACGTCTTTCGCGTCGAAGTCGCGAACCGGCTTCTCGAGCGACAGCCCGCGCCACTCCGGCAGATCGAATTCGGGTCGCACTTCGAGCTTGTACTCGAAGACCATCGGACCGTCGTCGGGCAGTTCGATGGCGTCGAGATCGAACTCGGGCTCGCTGATCGGCGCGAGCTTTTGGTCGTCGGTGACTTGGGTGATGCTGTCGAGCAGCAGCGAACCCTTGACCTGCGGCGCCACTTCCTTGCGGTAGCGGGCTTCGACGAGCTTGCGCGGCGCGCGGCCGGCCCGAAAGCCCGGCACGGCGGCCGAGGGCATCATCTCGCCAAAGGCCTTGTTGAAGTAGCGGTCGATGTCGGCCCGCGGCACGGTGACCGTGATCTTCCGCTCGCAGGCGGTGGGGCTGGCGATGGAGACTTCGAGCTCCAGCCGTTGGGATTGCTCTTCTTGCTCGGCCACGCCGACGGCGTCGGCATCTGCGGGGGAATCAGACTTGGATTCAGCCATGACGCTCGTGGAGTTCCTTCGGGTAGAGGCGACCGCAGACTCCTGCCGTGGCAGCGGTGGCCGTTTCCGCACGCAGTGGGGCGGAGGAGAAATGCCAACGAAAAAGAGCGGGTGATCGGATTCGAACCGACGACAACCACGTTGGCAACGTGGTGCTCTACCAACTGAGCTACACCCGCTTGAACAGCCCCTGCGTTCCCTTGCCTTGGACAGGTCAGGAACGCGGACCGCAAAACACAAGATTATAGGTCCCCTTCGACCGCTTGCAAGCCCGCTCCGCAGGGACATCTTCAGAACGACGAGCCTTGCGGTGAGGCGGGCGGATCGGGAAAGGTTTGCGGCCCCTTGGCCAACGTCTGGTCGAAGCGCTGGCCGGAAGGGACTGGCATCCTCTTGACGAGTTGATTAGGTTGTGCGTTTTCCGCTGAAATCCTTCTGGCCCCTCGCTAGCCGCCTCCCATGCAGCAAGCCATTGCCGGCGTCGCGCCTCCCAATCTGGCCGAAGTCACCGTGATGGAAGTCTACCCCTCGCTGGGCGGCACGTCGCTCGGGCAATCGCTCGGACGGCTCTATCGTGTGCGGGCCGGCATCGGCAATGTGCTGACGGTTGGCAATCTGATCGCGCTGGCCTCGATTCCGTTCATGGTTCCGTTCTATCTCGGACGGTTCATTCTGCCGGTCGTACAGGGTATCCCAGTTTTGGGCTGGCCGCTGTTGGTGATTCCCAGCCCGCTCGAGCGCTATCGGCTGACGAACCGGCGGATGGTCGTGCAGCGGATCGGCCCCAGCTTTCGCGCGCGCGACGAACGCTCGATCGCCCTCGACCGCTTCGACGCCGTGGATCTCGTGGTGCAGCCCGGACAGGAATGGTACCCCTGCGGCGACCTCGTGTTTCGGCAAGGGAAGCTCGAAGTCTTCCGCCTGATCGGCGTGCTCCATCCCCAGGGCTTCCGGCAAACGGTGCTCAAGGCGCGGCAATCGTTCGTCGGCGTCCGCAAGGCGCTCGGCGAGCCAGTCGCCGTATAAGAATCCACTCGAGCTGCGCGATCACGCTGCGGCCGGCTTTCGTGCGAAGATCGCGCGGAGCAAGTGCCCGAAGATCGCCAGCACACCCACGCCGGCCAGCACGTTCTTCGTGATCTCCACCGCCGGCGAATAGAGCCAGGCCGGTCCGGGGCGACTCTCGGCAGTTGCGGCCGCGCCCGCAGGCGGAGAGGCAGCCGTTTGCACCATGGCGCCCGGTGGCGGGGCCGACTCGATCGGCGGCGGGGAACTGACAGCCGGCGACGCCGCAGTCGGAAGAACCCAATTGTTGTCCGCAGGCGGCGTCATCTCCGCCGCAGCCGCCGGGGAACCGGCCGCAATGAAGTTCCCTGAAGGACTGAGAGGATCACCGGCGATCGACGCCGGCGGAGCGCTGGCCTCGATCGGCGGCGCGGCGACCGCGCTCGCGGCGACGGCCGAGATTCCGCCTCCCAACGACGACCCCCCGACCGGTTCGAGCGGCTCTTCGTGGACGATCGCTGCGGCCGCGGCCGAATGCATGCCTGCGCCCGCCGGCGGCCGCGCGGCTAGCAGCGCGTCGCTCTGCGCAGTCGTGCCAGGCAGTACGCCGGCCAGAAAACGGTTTACCCGACCGCAGTGGCTGCCGCAGGTGCGGCCGTCCCCTTCGCCAAACAGCACGCCCGCCAGTTCGCCGCGCGTGTTGAAGATTGGGCCGCCGGAGTCTCCCTGCCGCGCCGCCGCGCCGAGCTCGATAATCTCGAACGGCTGGTTGTCGCTGGGCGCGAGGAACTGCAGGCAGCGGCCGGTGACCGCGCGGTAGTCTCCCTGGCCGTAGCCGGCGATCGTGAGGGCGTCTCCTTCGCGCGGCACTTGCTGCGAGAGCGTCACGGGCGAAGTGCTCGGGCGATAGATCGCCAGCGCCGCCAGGTCCCAATCTTTGTCGACCTTGTGAACGTGTCCCGGCGTGCGGAAGCCGTCGGGGAACACGACCTCGATCGGTCCCGACGCCTCGTTGACGACGTGCCAGTTCGTGAGCACGAGCCCGTGTTTGCCGCGGGCGTCGACGAGCGTGCCGGTGCCGAACGAGGTGCCGTCGCTGTTGGGCACGATGATGCGGCAAACCGCCGGGTGCGGCCGCGTCGAAACGACGGCCGCCGGAAACGCGCCGGCCGAGCGGCGCCGGTTGAAAGGATTCGTGAGTCCCTCGAGCTGCGCCGAAGCCGGCCCGGCTGCCACGAGCAGGATGGCTACGGCGAGCAGGCGTTTCACGGTCAGACGAACCTCGATCGGACCCTACGTTCGGTTTCGCTTTTCACGATCCGCCGCAGCAGTTCTTGCCGCAGGCGGGCTTCTTCGGACAAACGCGACGACTCGGACTTCGTTTCAGCCATGGGTTCACGCGCCTCAAGCGGCAATGGGCCGTCCGCCCCGTAGGTCTTCGCTCCGTCGTGGAAAGTTGCAGCCGCCGTTGTGGCGGTCGCGCAGCCGGGCCAATTCGGCCTGCAGGGCGTTTTCCACGAGCTGGGTGAGCGTCAACCGGGCGGGATAACCGGCCAGGTGGACCGCCGCGTCGCGTGCTTCCTCTAGCGTGTCGGCGGAAAGGTACAGCGTGGCCCGAACCTTGGCCGCGCGGGGACGTGGAGCCGCTTCCGACATTCGCGCCTCGATCAATGAGAGCGGTTGTAGGGCGCTTAGGGCCCGTGGGCCCGGCGACCTTGCATACGTTTCGGACGTTCCTCGGACCGCCCATCACCGCCCAGGCGGCGCGCCGCCAGAGCTTGCCTGAGTCGCACGATGCCCAAAGGCTGCGGCCCAGGCATGTCGGGCCAAAGGGACGGAACCGGCAAGGCCCGGCGCGGACGGCAAAGCCGACCGGGCCGACCCTCGGACCCCCGTGCGACCCTAATCCCCCTAGCGGCAAGGAAACCGCAGGTGTTACAGACCCCCTGGGGGCCCGCCAAGAAAACTTCAAGAGCGGAGCTTGACGACTACTACAGTCCGTAGTAGAACTCACCTACGCGACGTAGGAGAGCGGCTGCGGAAGTGATGCAGGCGGCATGCAAGGCCAGGCCGGCAAGGCCCGGATAGGCGTCAATAGCCCGCAGCGCAAGCGCAAGGGACCTAATCGCCGGTTTGGCGCGCAAGCCGAAAATGCCGGCCCGGCCCGTGAAGGGGTCGGGCCGGGCTCGCACGAGACGCGCTGTTCTCCCTTGCTCGCGCTGCGGGCTGGTAGGACGCCGCGCCCCGTTGCAGGACTGAATGAACGAAGGAAGGCCCATGACCGACAAGCGAACCGAAATCAGCCAGACCGAGCGCGAGGTGCTCGAGGCCCTCTGGGACCAGGGGGCCGCCACGGTGCGTCAGCTCCATGAAGCCCTGGTGGCCAAACGTCGCTGGGCCTACACCACGGTGCAAACGCTCCTCGGCCGCCTCGAGTCGAAGGGCTATGTTGAGGCCGACCGCGGCGGCTTTGCCCACGTCTTTCGGCCCACGGTGACGCGCGAGTCGCTCCTCCGGCAGCGGCTCGACGCTTTGGCCCACGAGCTCTGCCAGGGGGCCAAAACCCCGCTCGTCCTGGCCCTGGTCGACGGCGAAGGGCTCGAGCCCGCCGACATCGAGCACCTGCGGGCACTGCTCGAACGGCTCGACGCCGGCAACGCTGGGGAAGCGGGGCCGGAAAAGAAGTAAGCGGTCGCTGCCGCAGTGCGGGCAATAGCGCGGTTCAGAGAAAACGGCTCGAAACAACGCGAAGGTGCGATCCATGTGGTGGTGGCTGGCGCAAACGTTGGTTGTGGCAAGCGGGCTTTCCTTCTTGGCGCTCTGCGCCTCGGGCCTACGGCGAGCAGGAAAGGTGACCCCCGCGCTCGAACACCTGCTCTGGGCGCTCGTGCTCGTCAAGCTGGTGACGCCGCCGTGGCTCGAGTGGCCGCAAGGGATGATGTCTCGACTGGCCGAGCTGTCACGGCCGGCGATTGCTGTCCCCCGGCCTGCGGCCGACACCGTGCAGCTCTCTACCGCTGGGAAGCCGCCAACCGCCCTCACAGCCAGCGAGACGCCGCTCGCCGACTCGGCGCCGGCCGCAACCGCTGCCGAGATCCAGCAAGCTTTCGACTTCGCCGGCGGCGAACTCGGTGAGTCCGCAGCGTCACTCGACGCACCGGAATTGTCTTCGCAGGCGCCGCCCCCAGCCGCCGCCACGGAAGGCTTCCTCTCAAAGGTCCGCGCTTGGAACTGGACGCTCGCGATCGGACCGGTGATCGCCGCGTGGGGGCTCGGCTGCCTCGTGATGGCGGTCGCTCACGGACGGCGAATCCACCGGGTGCGGCGGCTCGTTGACGGAAGCGAATCCGCACCTGAGGCGCTCGAAGTCGAGATCGCGCGGCTTGCGGCGCGGCTGCGCGTGTCGCCGCCGCGCGTTCGCACGCTCGCCGGCATCGGCTCGCCCTTCGTCTGGTGCTGCGGCCGGCCGACGCTGCTTTGGCCAGCCGAGTTGACTGCGCCCGCCGAGCTGCGGCGGCTGCAAGGCGTCCTCGTTCACGAACTCGCGCACCTCAAGCGGCGCGATCATTGGACCGGGTGGCTCGAGCTTGCGGCCGGCTGCGTGTGGTGGTGGTGCCCGCTCGTGTGGTTCGCGCGGCGTCGGCTGCGCGTCGCGGCCGAACTGGCCTGCGACGCCTGGGTTCTGTGGGCATTGCCGAACGAACGGCGGTCGTACGCCACGTCGCTCGTGGAGATTTCGGAACACGTTAGTCGCCGCGCTTGGGCGACGCCCGCGTGGGGCGCCGCCGGCGAGGCCCGACACACCCTGGAGCGGAGGTTGGTCATGATTCTGCGCGAGAAGTGTCCGCGAACGTTGAGTTGGGGGGGCATGCTGCTCGTGGCCCTGGCGGCCCTGGTGGCGGCGCCTAGTTGGTCGACCGGGCAATCCGACGATGCACCGGCGGAGAAGAAGGCTCAGATCGAGGACGAGCCCGCGCTCGAGCGCGCTGCACCGGGCTTTGGCTTGAGTTTGGATTTTGCTGCGGCGTTCGCGCAGAGCGAGGCCAGTAGCCCAGCGCCTCAGACGGTTCCCGGGCGGGGCGCCCTTCCAGGCGCCGCCGCCGCGGAGGCCGCCCCGGGCAACCCCGCCGTGGCTCCTAGCGGAGCGCCGCCGGGCAAGGGCGATAACGATCCGTTCGGCGAGCCTTCTCAGAAAGGCGGGCCTGGACGACCTGGCGCTGGCGCTCCGCCGGGCGCGGCCGGTGACGCAGCGGTGGCGCCGGGAAAAGGCGCGAGGGAATTTGTGATCGATCCTGAAACGGGAAAGCCAATCCGAGGCCGCCGTCCAGCCGCCCCCAACAACGAAAAGCACGTCCTGCGAGTCTTCAAGCTCAAGCACCGGCAGCCGCAGGAGATGGCCAGCCTCGTGTCGCAACTGCTCATGGTCGGCGCCGACCCCGATGACGCGCCACCCGTTGCGGGCAACTACGGCGGCGGGGGATATGGACGCGGTGGCGCCGGCTACGGCCCGCCCGCGGGAGGCCGCGGTGGGCCCGGCTATGGTCCTCCGCGCGCCGGCGCAGGGTATGGCACGGCCCCGGGCTACGGACGTCCCTCGGCCGAGTCCACGACGGACCCGGCAGGCTACGGCCCGCCGGGCGGCGGCTACGGCGTCCGCTCAACCGCCGTCCTCCGCCCCTACGCCACCTCGTTCCCCGACGGCCTGCGGATCGCCACAATGGACCGCAACAACAGCCTCGCGGCCAAGGGCCCCAAGTCGTCGGTCGACAAAGTGGCCGACATCGTGCAGGCGTTCGATGTCGACGAAGGCCAGCCCGTCGGCAAGCTGGAGCGCTTCGGCGACCTCCGCGTGTTCAACTTCGAGAACGCCAGTGGAGACGAGATTGCCCAGCTCATCGTGCAGTTGGGAGTCAATGTGCGCGTGGTCGAAGTGCGCAACCGGGGGGAGAACAATCCCACGGCGGGCGAATCGCGCGGGGGAACCTTGATCGTCGCGGGCGCGGCCGGCGACCTCGAGCAGGTGCAGGAGCTGATCAAGTCGCTCCAGGCCGGAGCCAGCGGTGAGAACTCCGAGCTCGATCCTCGGTCGAGCCGGCAGCAGTAGCGCGCGGTTGAACGCGCACGGCAAGCTCAGCGGTCCCTCACCCCAACCCTCTCCCACAGGGAGAGGGAGCCGGATACTCTCCCCTCTCCCGTGGGAGAGGGGCCGGGGGTGAGGGACCGTTGACGTTCGAACAACCAGCGGTGCGGCCTCAGCGCCGTTCCCCTTCGCTTCCTGGTCCCCCAATCGCCAGCGCTCAAGCCTCGTCCGCCGTCGGCGGCTTGCCGTAGAACTTGCTCAGGTCGATGCCCCCCTTCTGCTCTTCCTCGAGCAGCTTGACCCGCGTTTCCAGCCGGTCGACCTTCTTCACCAACTGCGGCACGATCTCGGCCGTTTCGTCGATCCGCGCCGGCCGCGGCACCGAGGGGTAGCCCAACTGGCGGGCGAGCGCGGCGAACATGAAGAGCGGGTCCTTCCGCCGGTTGGCCGCGGCGATCTTGCCTTCCTTCTCGCCGAACAGCACCGGCTTGTCGAGCTCTTCGCTCAAGCCGCGGCGGGCCTGCGTGCGGACGTAGTGCTCGCTGCGGACGTAGAGCATGTCGGCGAAGTCGACCAGGCCGATCTGCCGCCGCACCGTATCGATCCACTCCCGCCAGCCGGCGTCGAAGATCGGATCCCCGCCGATCGCCGCCAGGCCATGGTCGTAGCCCAACCGGTTCCGGCACAGGCATTCGAACTGGTAAAGGAAAATGCCCTGCGGGGTGGCCCCCTGCCCGCGGTAGGTCGCCTCGCGCTCGAGGATTTGGGCGGCCACGTAGAGATCGAAGCGGCCCCGCTCCTTCTCGGCCTCCGCCACCACGAAGGTTTGGAACGGCGTGAAGTAATGCGGCAGCTTGGCCATGGCCGTGTGAAACACGCCGGAGTGCCGCAGCTCGGCCGACATGAAGTCGATGGCGATTGGCAGCTTGGCCGTGGAGAGCAGCTCCTCGCGCACCACCGCCAACAGCTCCTGCGCGGTGAATGCCTGGGCCATCCGCTCCGAGAGCGCGCGGAAGAAGTAGGCCTGTTCGATGTACTCTTCGCGTTCGAGCGACATGGGGTCCGGCGCGGGCGGCGTTCGGGGGCTTGCTAGTCATTCTATTCTAGCCAGAAAGACTCCGGGCCGCCGAGCCGCCGGTCACTGCGAGGCTATTCGCGCACCTCGAGCCCTACCCAGCGCTCCTCATGGTCGACTTGCAGGACAACCGCGGAAACGGCTTGCCCTGCCACCAGGGGCGATCGAGATTGCACGAAGGCGGCGACCCCGTCTCCCAGGACCCCTTTGAAACCATATCTGCCCGTGATCGCGCGAGGCGAGTCGACAACGACCTGCACAACCTCTTTGCAGCGGAGCCACGCCAGGGCGCCGCAGCGCGGGCAGGCGTTCTCCCAGGTCTTGGCGCCAGAGTCGGCGAACTCGTGCTGGCAGCGGTGGCAGAGCATCACGTTCGCTTCCGCTGCCAATCGCATCCGCCGGCCAACCAAACGGCCCCAAACGTCACAAGCATCGTGAGGACGATGGACGCCAGTCCGGCCAGCAGATACCTCCGGCCATCGTCGCTGCTCAGGCCAATCATCAACGTGTTGGTGAGACCGACTATAAACACGGCGGCGATTCGTACCGGGCGACGAGGCATCGGCTTAGTGACCCAGTGTGAGTGAGTAGATCAGGAGGGCCATCGCAGCGATCACTCCGATGTTCCCGAGCATGCAAGCGCCGGAAAGGACCTTGTAGGCGAGCGAAGTAGAGGGGAGCGAGGGAAGGACCACGGAGCCGATCAGTCCGAGCAAGATGCCGAAAGCCATCATGGCGGCAAAGGGACTTGGCCAAACTGCCAAGAGCGCGACGCCAAGGATCGCCAGAAAGGAAATGTATACCGCGCGGAATCCGTTGTCCGCAAAAGCTCGGTCCAGTGTGCGCCGGATCGCGTTCATGCTTCTCGAGAACTCGACTTTGCCGCCGGCCGGTCCGGCCCAAAAAAACGCGCCAAGCAGAGAGCCAACGGTACGCCCACAACGACTCCAACCGCCGACATCATCAGCGTGAACTTCGGATCACGCGCGAACGGCAGGACGATCAGGGTGCCGGCAAGCCACGATCCAACGGCCAGAATGGCGGTGCGTGCCCTGCGGCTGAGCGCGATGGGGTTCATTGGCGGATGCTCGCGGCGAGTTGGTCATCGAGACAATGCTCTCTCGATTCTATTGCCCGCCCTCGTCGGACGCGACACGCGACTCGGTGATCGATCGTTTGCTTGCGAACGACCTGCCGCCGGCTCGATATGCCCGCGCCGGATAGACTTGCGGCGGTTCGCCGCGTTAGCATTGACGTTGGCCCACTTCGTTAACGTCTTGGCGGAGGTCGCCGACGACCGGGCCGGCAAGGACCGGAACCGTTGCCGGCCAGTTCGTCGTGCGCTGCGCGGTGCCTCCACTGGGGCTTTTTCAACCAACAGTTTGAGTAGGAAGAGCGACGTGAGAAAGCTTCTTCGGGTCTCGAGCGCTGTAACACTTCCAGCATTGTGTATTATCGCGATTGTGCCAGCGGCGGTTCGCGACGAGCGCGCCTTCTTGGAATTGGCGCCTTGGTTTTCGTTGATCGGCGCCGGTTTCGTAATCTGCTTTGGCATTGTGGACTTCCGGGCCAAGCCATCGGAGTCTGTCATGCTGCTGTTTCTCGGAATCAGTATCGCGATTCATTCGATCGCCACTTTGTGTGGCTGGATTCCTTTCCGTTCTCAGGAGGAGCTCGTGCGCCGCACCGCGGGCGTTGGCTTAGGACTCTATGTTGCCGTCGTAGCGGCGATTGCCGGAGGTCGTTTTGGTCGGTGATTGAACGCAGTAAACGCTATGGCCCCGCTTGGAGTTGTGGGCGAAGCGCTGCGTCGCAGCGATCGTCGCCCGTCAGAAAATGAAGCAATTCGTGACATAGGATCAAAAGCGTGTCTAAGCGAGGGCCGTCCAGTCTATGGCATTCTGCTGAAGTGCTCGAATCGCGATGCTTGCTCGCCGGCGACGTCGAGCCGCTCAAGGACATCAACACCCATCCGATCAACCTCGAGGGCTTCTGGCCTCTCGTGAACATGGGGATCTGGCGGGGATGTGGCCTATTTCGCCGCTGGCTGTAGGTGTGCTCGTCGCAGCTGATGCCGGGAGGGGCCAGTGGTGGCGTGATGCGCAGGCGCTCGTAACCCTTGCAACGTGCATCGCTTGCTTGCGTGCCCTCATTGTGGGTACCAGTCGATTGCAGTCCCCCGCGCATCGAACCTTGGCGTCGCAGTGACTCTGATGCCCCAATTCCGCTTTTCGATTCGCACTCTCCTGATCGTGGTTGCGGTCGCCGGGCTGCTGGCGGCGTATGCTGGCGTTCAAATCCGGCGTCGATACATCCACCGAGCATTGATCGACAGTCTGATTGCCGACGGCTGCCAGGTCATCGGTTCCGTTGATTCGAGCGGCCTCTTGGTCGCGAACTGCGCTCTTTCGCAGCGGACGCTCGATTTGGTCGAGCGGTATGACCTGCACTTCAGCACCACGGGCGTGCCCAACGGCGTCTTGGCCCAAGAGGTCATGCGAGGCCTCCATCAATACCGGCACAGTTCCGATTCCGCAGAACGGGCAGTGCAGGCAGCAGTCGATGAGCTACGGAAGGCTTTTCCCTACGAGCAAATGATCCTGGAATCTGACCGCCACGGCTGTAGACTCAATGCCAGCGGGGGCAAACTCACGGCCGAGGGCGCCACGCTCTTAAGCCGAGCGTCACGAGTCTACGCGGTTTCGACGTTCCAGATGCAGTTCGAACCGGGGGCGGAAGAGATCCTGCTGCAGTCGTTTCGAAAGAACCAGGAACCTGGCGCCTCGTTCATTTCCTACCGTCGTCTCTGAGTGCCCATGCCATGGCCAACGCTGATCCACCGTCCTTCGGCCCCGGCGACAGGGTTCTGATCACCGACGGGACTTTCGCCAATTTTGACGGCACGGTCGACGGCTTCCAGGGCCGCCTCGTGCTCGTCGCGGTGAACGTCTTCGGCCGCCCGATCGTCGTTGAGGTTCCGGCAGCGCAACTGGCGCCGGCTGACGCGTGGCCGCGGTAAGTGCTTGTCTTGCGAGCCCGCGCCCGCGGACCGACTTAGCAATTCTTGGCCCGCATGAGCTCGGAGCAAACGCCTCAGCGAGCCGCCGGCTTCACGCCGGCGGGCCCCGGTGAAGAACGCATCCAGGGTGGGAGCGGCGGTCACCGCCAACGTGACGCGGGAACGGTTGGCGAATCGATTGCGGCTCGCAGTGAAGGAGCGCCGGCTCCGTCGTCGCGCGGAACGGCGGGGGTAAACCCCGCCGCTCGCTGACGCGAACATCTAGCGGTGACGCTGCACTAGCGCAGTTCGTCGCGGACCTCGTTCATGAGTGCGAGCCAGCGCCGCAGCGTCCGTCGCCCGACCGGCGCTGCCCCTGCCCCGCGCGTCGCCCGCCGCCAGCGCGATTTCGACTCGAGCACGAGCGCCGGGCATTGCCGCTCTTCGCGCGTCAGCGAGCCAATCCAAGCGATCATCTGCTCGATCCGCGGTTGGTCTTCCTCCAGCACCTTGAAGTTGCCGGGGAGCCTCAGGTACTTCAGATGTGCCCGCAGGTCGTTGAGCGTGTAGTCTGGCATAGCGTTCGGCAGGAACCGCGGGCCGCACGAGGGAATCAGTTCTGCGGGAACTTCACCATGATCTCGCCGAGGTCATTCTCGCCGGGCTTGATCTCGAGCTTGGCCACCCCACGCTTCCATTCGACTGGCTTGCCGGCAACGGTCGCCTTGGTGACGTAGCCGCCGTCGCGGCGCAGTTGGAATTCGAGTTCGCCGACCGGCAGGTTCTTGATCTCGAACCTACCGCTCGTGTCGGAGACCGCGGCGAAGGGATTGTCACGCACGTACACGAATCCCTTCATCCAAGGGTAGATGTTGTCCGAGAGCAGGACCGGAAAGTTCTCCGGCGCGCGAAAGCGATATTCGACTCGGCCCCCGGCCTGCATGATCTGGTTGAGGGGCGGGTTTTGGCCAGTGATCGATTGCAGATTCAGATCGTGGCTGTTTGGGTCGGCGTTCGTGACGACCATAGGTTGGCCCACTCGAACGATCGACACATGGGGCACAAACCGATAGCCCCGCTGTTCGACCTTGACTTCGGTCTCTTTGACCTTCGCGAAGTCGTCGTCGGGATGCACCGGAAGTTCGACACCCTTCTTCGTCCGCAGATACAAGACGACGTTGGCGACGCCGCGGTTCTGCGGGTGAACGACGAGGTCTTCCACCGGCACTGCTACCACTCCGAATCCACCGGCAAACCTCTGGATTTGCGCCGCCGGCACGGGCCCCGACAGCACGAACCGCCCGGTGAGCGTGCCCCACTCTTGGTCGGCAGCGACGGCAGGCGCGCCGGCAAAGGCGGCCAGCGCGATCGTCACGAAGATTACTGATCGAGCGTTCATAGATTGGTCTCCGGCGGCGTTCCCATCCCAAACGCCTCGCCATCTTCGCGGGCGTCGCGGAGCGCGCGGTCGACGAGGCGGCGGAACTCGGCCTCGAGTCCATCGAGCGACTTCTTGCCGGCCGGCAACATCATCCAGCAAGTCTGCAGCGCCTGGCGAACCTGTGTGTCGACCATGTTCGGACCGAATCCGAAGGCGTCGGGACCTTGTTCGAACACCATCGGTCGCGCTCCGAGAGATTGCTGGCCGTTGACTGCCTTCCTACCTCACCACATTGTGACGCATCGCCCAGACCGTGCCATAGCAGAGGTACATCGCCGCGGCGATCGAGAGCAGCGCACGATGATACCACTCCGGCAAGAGGGCCGCGGCCAGCAGGAGAAACCCGCCAGCCAACATCGCGGCCATCCACAGGGCTCTGCGTTTCATGGGGCTCACCTGGGACTATGTCGATGGGAATGCGGTGCTGCGGTCGCCGGAGCGTTGGGAACTTGTGCTCGCCGGCCAGACAGGAATGCGGTCAGCTCCATCGCCAGAAAGACCAGGACCACAATCACCGGTCCCCAGAGCGCTGGCTGCCATGCCCGACGCCAGCCGATCGCCAAGCAACCGATCGCCGCTCCGATTGCGCCGGGCACGATCAACATCCAGCCAACAACGCTGAACCAAAAGTTTGGGCGAAGCTGCCGGGCATAATCTGGGCTCACAAACCGAACCGTGCCGGCGGCGACCGCCAGGCACGCAATGGCGGCCAACAAGTCTTGCAGGGTTAGGCCGCGTTCGGATTGCATGGTCCCTACCCGCGCCGGGCCAAAACCAGCCACACGATGACAAGCAAGATTCCCAAACCAAGGGCGGATGCGCCCACGAGGCGAAACAATTCGCGCGAATAAAGAGCGCTCGGCACTCCTTTGTCGGTCCGCAGCGTGGAATTCAGATCGCGCGAAATGCCGATTGCAAAATCGGGGAAGAATAAATTGATCGTCCCGCCGACGATGAACACAAGAGCCGCGATCAACAGACCAAGGTCATTCATGGGACACCGGTGGCAAAGTCAAGAAACCTCGCGGGCATCCCACTGGCAACGCTTTTCATAGGCGCCGTTGAGGGCGTTGGCTGCTGCGAAGGGCACGAACATCACCCAGAATGGCACGGCCTGCCGGATGAAAAAGTTGACGAACGCAAACGAAAACCCCAGGGCCAGGCAGACCCAGGCGGATTGCTGAAGGGTTGCTCGGGAGAGATTCATTGCTTGTCGCAGCGGTTACCGACAGGGTACGGATTTAGGATGCGGGCAGGGCTTATTCGCTTGCGCTCGGAGCGCCAAAACCAGGTCCCAGGTCGAAGGCGCCACGCCGCCTGTAATCTGAGCCACGTGCGCTCCATAAAACCACACTTGGAAGATGCAGCCTGCCCGCTCGTAGACCTCGACGCGCGTCGGCGACAGGCGACGTCCCTGAAAATCGACTCCGCGGAAGCCACAGTCGCGGACCACGGCGTACTGGGGTGGGCCGATCAGGGCCTCGAGCGAAGGGCGATCTGGGCAGGCCAACAGCCTGGGCATAACGGCCGCGAGCCGCTTCCTGCCGAGTGTTTCGCGCCGCGCTTGCAGCCGGCGGAGCACAGGCTTCGGCAACCACGCCGCGACCGTTAACCCACGCGGGGCCAGGCGGCCGGGCAGCTCTGCGTAGATCGGGGCCGTTGCCGACGGTTCGATCCCGTGAGTGGCGTGCCGTTCCTGATCTGAGTCCGCGGCCGCTGAGCTGACGCCGGGCCCGTGGCCCGCTGGTGGGTCGACCTCGAGCCCAGAGCCCAGCAACTGCACGATGCTCTCTCGAACTCGCTCCGCATCGAGGCCAGCCGATCGCAACGTTTGACCTGCGACTTGCGGATCGGCCAGCAAGCCCAGCAGCAAGTGCTCGGTACCGACCCAATCGTGCGCGAGGCTCACGGCGGCGTCCCTCGCCTGGGCGAGCGCCTGTTTCATGCGGGCAGACTGCGGAAGTTTGCCAGGAACCGGGGCCGCGTTTGCCACCATCTGCGCCTCGACCGCCCCGCGGAGCTGATCGAAATCGATGCCCAAGCCTTGCATGGCGGCGGCAGCAACTCCGCTTCCTTCGCCAATGATCCCCAGCAGCAGGTGCTCGGGATCGATCTGTTCGTGGTTGAAACGCACGGCCTCTCGCTTGGCCAGTTGCACCACCCTCCGCGCCTTGTCGGTGAAGAGCTGGTAGCCGCCGAGCCGGGCTCGCTTGTCGTCGTCGGAGGAATTGGAAGCGTCCATAGCCGTACCTTGTGACTCACGCCAGCAGGCTTGTGTCTTGCCAACCGAATCAGCATGACCCGGGCACACGCTGGCGACCCAACGCGCGCCGCCCAAGTCTTCCTCGATCCTCGTGGCGCCGTCTGCGAAAGGTTCGGAGCTAGCCGGAAAGGCACCACTCCCATCCTAACGCGGCGCGCCCGCCAAATCAGCCTGATTTACGACAAGCCGCCGCCTCGCCGGGTCGAGCATCGACGCCGCCAAGCTGGTTGTTTGCCTGCGAATGAATGTAGGTGTGAGGCTGCTAGTTGAGCAGACGCCGAAATCTGGCCGCGATTGTGGCGAACTCCTCTCGGCGCGATAATGCGCTGAGCGTTTTGCCGCGGCCAACCAACCCGGGACTGCAATGCGTTACCTCCGCCTGCGCTTCCGCTCGTTCTCGCTTCGCACGCTGATGGTGCTGGTCGGGGTGGCTGGCCTTTTGTTCGCCTGGTTGGCAAGTGAGTGGCGGTTTGCCATGGAACGTAAGTCAGCTCGCGAGGTGTGGGCGAGGGACAGTGGCGTCATCGTCGAAACCGGCGTAGTCACAATTCCCGGAAGCCTGAACCCGCCGCCGAAGCCGGCCAAGATTTCGCTGGTCCGCATGCTGTTTGGTGACGAACCGGTGGAGCGGGTTGTGCTGATGGGAGGTGAAGCGAAAGTCGACTTGGCCACTGCAAAGCGGCTGTTCCCAGAGGCGCGGGTGGCAGAATACGTCCCATGAACCGGACCCGGACAGCCAAGCGCATGCGGTTCGGCGCCTTCAGGCGAGGAAAATGTCCATGAACAGCCGTCTCTTGATCGCGTCGCTGGTGATTGCCGCCGTGGTCGGCGCCTGGGGACAGTGTGCCCGTACGGACGCGCAAGAGCAGCATCGCGCCACTGTGCGAGCCCAAGACATTCCGCGATCGGTCCAGATTCTCGGCAGCTTGGGCCAGCCGCTCGGGCGCCTGGTGACGATCCGCGGGCATTGGGTGCGACCGGGGATCAAGGCCAAGGACCGAACGCTCGAGTTCGTCGTTGGGCTCGTGAATGGAGAAAAGCCTGCCGAGAGCATCGTTCTTCACGGCCTGCAGATTGATTCGATTCTCTCCCATCACGATCGCGGTTCGAAGTCGGCGCCGCCGTGGGATTGGCGATTCGACCAGAAAGGAACGGAACCGTCTCCCGAGCCCGTGGAAGGCGAGACCTGGGAAATGATGGGCGTGGAAACAGGGCACTTCCAAGACTACTCGCCTGAAGTGTGGCAGGAAATCGGCGGCCCCACGAACCAGACGCCGCCGTTCCAAAAAGGCCTCTACACCCGCTTTCACTTCATCGCCATGAAGCGGGGGCCAACTCCATGAACGCCCGCGCATTGCCCAGTCTGCTGCCACGAACTCGAAGTCGGCACGCTGTCGCTCCGAGCCTGGGGGGCCGGCGATGGCCGCGCGGAGTTGCGCTTCAACGGCGAGCGGCTGCTGGACCATGCCTACTTGCCCGTCGGTGCGTTCTGCCCGGGGCCGAAACGCACCGTGTCCGTTGCCTGCACTGCACGTTCGTCGGCTTCGTGGCCAATGAGAGCCGGTGTACCCGGGCGACCGACGAGAAGACGGCGGAGTCGCGGCCATGAGCGTACGGGATTGGTTGCTGGGCGGCGGTGACTGTGATCCTCGATGCTTGCCAGAGAAAGGAGCCGCATCGCCATGAGATTAGCGTTACCTGGTCGTCGCGCGCTGCGCCATTGCCGGATTAAATGCCAGCTTTCTTCGCTGCTCCGCGCTGGCGAAGCATTTACTACGCCAACGTCTCGGCACCGCAGATCTCCCAGTGGTTTGGGTTCACGCCGACAAGCCCGTACTTGGTGCTGGATCGCATGGACGAATGGAGGGAGGTGGCTCAGTTCTCGTCGATCTCCGAAGGCGGTCCACTCGCATGATAGGGATTCTGGAGGAGGCGACATTCCAGGACATGCAGATCCACAACTTCCGGCACCGCTCGCTACACCAGCTCAAAAGGGACAGGTGGTTGAGGGCTCGGTGCTGAGTAAAGGCGAGATGGGGGCTGAGGCGGCTGCCAAATTTGCTGAACATCGACTTACTATTGCCGGACTCTAACTGCGGCTCTCATGCTCGACAAAGATTGTGGGCACTGAACAGCCACGCACCTATTCCCTAAAATGGCTGTTTGTCGCGATGGCGGCGGCTGGCCTACCGGCCATGCCGCACTTTTCACCCGAACGAATTCCTGGCGGAGCTGTTCGGCACAAGCGCGGTCCTTTCGTGCTGGGGAGCACTTGGCAGCTCCTCGCTTCGAGACGGCCATTCGCGTGTTGTTGCGCGGTCGGGTCCGGTTGTACTGGCAAGCTCGTGAACGGGGGTTCATGACCGTGTAGGAATACGGTGATGGAGATGCGCTCAGCTACGAGAGTTCTGAAACGCGTCGTCGAGCCTATTTCGACGGCCGGCGGCGGAGTGGAGTTACGATCAGCAAACGGCCGCAAAATGCATTGTCGAGGCTCGGCAATCGCCATCGGCGTGGCGTCGGGTTGGCCGCTCAGGCGACTGGCCATGCGACAGCACGCGACGCTTCCGAGTGATCAGCGATTCGAACAGTACGAACGACGCTTACAAACCCTTCTCGCGACCGGCAGTGTCCTCTTCGGTGGCCGCGGCAGCGTCTACGGGACAAGCCGCTGGGCCGGCGATCGTTGCCGCGCTGGGCGCCGGCCTGGCCTGCGTGTCTGGTTTCGTGGAGCGGCGAACGCACCGGAGCTGAGCAGAACCGGACGAACGCGAGCCTGGACGCACGTGCTCCACCGACAGCACACCTACCGACCGGCACCAGGAGGGCAACGTTGAAAGCCAAGGCCAAGAAGCTCTCCGTCCTCGCCGCGCCCCTCGCCGCCGTGACCGCCGTCGCCGCGTTGGCCTGGCAGCTTGCGGCCATTAGCTACCATGGGCAACTCCTGATTGCTACCGGCCGCGACCGGGAGAACTGCTCGCCGCACAGACCGATTGGCATAGCAACCGGGGGCTCGTGCTGGCGTTGGCGGCGGCGGCAATGGCCTGCGCGGCCCCCTCGCGCCGAGGGGCCTTTTACTCTCTCCTGCTGAGCGTCGTGGCAATGGCCCTGTATTTCGTGAGGTGACCGCCGCATCGTGGTGGGAGGATTCATGAACGACGCCTACAAAGCCTGATCGCGACGGGCGGACTCTTCCCGGTGGCCGCCGCGGCCTTCACCGGGCACGTGTTGGGGCCAGCCATCGTCGCCGTGTTGGGCAAAGGCCTAACATGCGCAATCATTTGGTTTGCCGGGCGCCGTGCCGCGAGGATGCTGCGAGATCCCCGGACTCTGATTCATGAACGCCGAGCGCGACTGAGCCATGAAACGGCCTTACACCCTCTGGTTGATCATCGGCCTCGTGAGCCTCGGAGGCATTGCGAATAGCTGCGTCCAGGCGCGACGGCATCGCCAACAGCTTGCCGAGATTCAGGCCTTGTCGGCGCAGATCGAATCGATGTCGGAGCAGCTTGCCGGCCTCCAGGCGAGGCCGCCACTGCTGCCAAGCGAGCCGGCGGGGCTGACTCCGCAGATCACCGCGAGGGAGCTGGAGTCGCTCGACTTCGCGCCTCCCGAGACCTTGGCCCCGAGCGCACCCATGCTGCCCGAGCCGACGACGATCAAGGAAATGCCGCTACTTCCCGCCACGGGCCAACCGATCGTGATCGAGGCACGGAGCCCCGTGATCGACGAATTCGACAAGGCGCGCGCCCAGGCCTTGGAACTGCAAGGCTTCGAGCCGGTGACGCCAAGGTAAGTAATTGGCAAGCGCCGGCCGCGCAGCCCAAGCGTGATCGCATGCCGCCAAACGGAGAGATCGATGGAAACCTGTCGTGACTGCGAAGGCCCGCTGGTGCAAGGCTTTTGCGCCGACAAAGGACATGGCCAAAGCGATGTCGGCTACTGGTATCCCGGCGCCGCGGTCAAAAACTTCTTCTACCCGCTGTTCGGCATCCGCAAACCCCGCTCCGGCCTCCCGGTGTCCGCCTTTCGCTGCGAGCGGTGCGGGCACCTCGAGTTCTACGCCGGCGAAGAGTTCAAGCCGGAATAAGGCCAATCGGGTTCGAGTCGGCTGCCCGCTGGCTCGATTGCACGCTCCTTTCCAGAGGCGACCGTCGAGGAGATTTGGGGGCGGTCGATGGAGCGGCATTGCCGGCAGGCCCATGATCGTGGCCCAGCTCGCCCGCCCCCTTGCCTCCCCCTCCCCCGCCCGCTGTTGGTCCGCTCGCCCCGTGGTAAAATGCCGGGATGAGCCGCCCCTTCTCCGACTTTCTTCCGGGCTTTCTGGCTACCGTTGGCGTAGTCGCCATTGTGGTTGTGGCGTTTGTTGTCGGCATGCCACGCCGCAACGTTTATCTCGCCATAGGCATGTGGTTTTGGGCGCTGCTTCTGGTGCTCGTGCCGCCTAAGCACCTCCAGGACTTCACCACGGGCTTCCTTACTTGCTTGTTCGTGGCTTGGTACTACGCGGCCTGGGAGCGGAAGCCGCCCGAACAGCCCGTTCCCTTGCCACGCCTGCCCAAGGCGGAATAGCCCGCCCACCGTTGGCCAGAATTCGGGCCATGGACATTCCCTTCCCTAGTCGGAGCGGCCTGCGGGAGGCTACGTTGCGAGCCATCTCTCTGCTGCCTGATAATTGAGCCGGCCGGATGCCGGTTCATTTCGATTCCCGAACTGGATTAGGGTTCGCGGCACCATAGGCACCTCGCTCCGAGCAAAACACAACGGGTGAGGCCATGTCCATCTCCTCCCGCACCCCCGAAGGCACACCCGGCCGCTGCCCGCTCTGTGGGGCGGAGCTTGCCGTGGATTACGCCGCGCCGGCGGGAGATGCCGTGTGCCCGCAGTGCGGTTGCCTCGTCTGGGAGGCGGAGCAGCGGTGGCTGGCGCTGCGGAATCGGATTAGCGAGCTGTGGGGCGTGTCGCCGGAGTTGGTCACGCCCGACATGAGGTTCTCCGAGCTGTTCGGCAAGGAGTCCGGAGACTCGCTGGACGACGTTGAACGAGTGATGGTGCTCGAGGAAACGTTCGACCTTCAGATTCCAGACGAAGAGGCGGCCAAGCTGCTCACACTCGGCGACGCCCTCAAGT
Source organism: Pirellulales bacterium (assembly GCA_046349955.1). Lineage (GTDB taxonomy): Bacteria > Planctomycetota > Planctomycetia > Pirellulales > JBGAPH01 > JBGAPH01. The sequence goes on from JAXMBI010000013.1 coordinate 43,785, forward strand.
ATTTGCTCGAGCGGCTGCGCGAGCCCGGCGCGCCAGGCGGGTAGCCCTCTGATATAAGCCCGCTGCGCCAGCAAGGGAGCGCCACGTTTTCTTGGCCGTTTGCTGACGCACCCTGCGCCCACAGGAGAGCGTCCGCGGCGGCAGCGCCCAACGCTTGTGCCCCTTGCTTGCGCTGCGAGCTACCGTGGCACAACCCGTGCGTTAGTCCACGATCTCCACCTTCGTCTCGTCCGAGTTCGCCTTGAGCTCAGGGGCGTACATCGCCCAGCCCTTGGCCGGCAGGGCGCTGAATCGGCCGGGGATTTCTGCCCGCAGCCGATACGACACGCTGTGCTTGCCGCGCGCCAGGGCTTGCTTGAAAAAGGCCACCCGCTCGTCGCGGAACTCGACGTAGGCCCCCAGGTCGTTGCCGTTGTAGCCGCTCTGCACTTCGACCGGCTCGCAGCCGGCCGCCTTGTAGTCTTCGAAGATCAGGTACTCGTAGTCGTTCTTGCTCTCGATCGTCAGTTCGACCTCGAGCAAGTCGCCGCTCTTCACGGTGTCGCCGGAGGCCAGCTCGTGGCGGGCGTACTTCTCGACGTTTTGGTTCACCACCTGGCCGCGCTGCCCGCGCACCTGGGCTTGGGCGTCCAGGCGTTCGAGGCGATAGACCTTGCGGTCGACCTTGATCTCGAGGCCGGCTTTTTGGATCGGGTCCTCGAGCGTGAAGTTGGTGAGGTAGGCGTTGTAGTAGAGCGGCCCCTTGCCGCGCTTGCGGAGCTCGATGCGGCGCTCGCCGGCCGCCACGTCGGCGCCGGCCAGCACGAACGAGGCGTCGAACTGGAACAGGTTCTCCGGCGTGATCTGCACCTCTTGCCGCTTCTGGCCGTCGATCCAAATCTCAACAGCCAGGTCGGGCTTGGCCTCGCCGCTTGCCTTGAGATAGTCGGCCAGGGCCTCGATCGCCAGCCCCGTGTCGCGCGTCGAGTTCCAGTAGGTGGCGTGCTTGCGGTTGTTGAGCAGGTACTTCACGAGCCGCGGCGCGGTCTGCCCGCGCGGGTCGACCTTCGCCAGCAGCTTGAGGTAATAGGCCTGGACCTCGATCTCGCTGCCGTACCAGTTCCACCAGGCGTTGTCGGCAGGCAGCCGCAGATACGCCGTTTCGTTTTCGGCGTCTTGCACCTCGAACTGCCGCAGGTTGGCCAGAATCATCTCGAGCTGGTCGGTTTCGCCCTCGGCGTGCAGCGCGAGCCCGAACATGGCCTTGGCATAGAGGGAGAGCCCCGTGCGATCGCGGTAGAGGAAATCGCGCATCGCGGCGTTCTTGCTCCCCGAGTCGACGAGCACCATGTAGACGAAGGCATCGACGTCGTCGGCCGCGGTCTTATACGGATCGGTCTTGGTGGCGGCGTTCTCGAGCCGCTTCTGCTGCTGAGCCTGGTAGTTCGTGAGCCAGGCCACTCCGCGCTCGATCACGTCGGGGGGCACCGCCACGTCGTTGCGCTGCGCCACTTGCAGGCCATGAACGACGTAGGCCGTGGTGTGAGGCGAGGAGTGCTCGCCGAAGCCGGAGAACCAACCCCAGCCGCCGTCGCCGAGCTGCATTTGCACCAGCCGTTCGACGCCAGCGCGGACCATCTGCTGCACCTCGGCCTCGTCGAACACCGGGTTGCGGTCGCCGCGTTTCCAGCCGGCAGCCCGCGTGGCCGGATCGCCCAGCTCCTGGGCGTTCAGATTGTTTCGCTTGTCGCGAATCGTTTTCAGGTCGAGCCCCAGGTCGAGCAGCACCTTGTGGGTGATGATCGTGGGCAAGAAGCGATTGAGCGTTTGCTCGGTGCAGCCATAGGGGTAGTCGACCAGATACGGCAGGGCGTCGACCAAAGCGCCGGCGAGCGTCGGCGAGTAGCGGATCTCGAGCCGCGTTTGCTCGGGGCCGCTGCTCGGGCACGCGGAAGACGAAGCTCTCCGAGGCTTCCTCAGGGCGGACCGTGCCAGCCAGGGCCTCGAGCTTGAGCATGCCATGGACATAGACCGGGAAGGTGAGCTGCGTCGCGTCGGACTCCTCGTCGGTGAGCGCCTTCATCCGTACGGTGATCGGGCCTTCGCCGACCGCTTTCACGCGCCAATCGACGCGCGCTTCGCCGCCGGCGGCCACCTCCACGGTGCGCTCGGCCGGACCGAGCGGTTCGACGGTCTTGCCGTCGAGTTCGAGGACCACCTGCACCTGCTTGGCGTTCTTCAAGTAGTTGTGCACGTTTGCCGAAAGGACCACTTCGTCTTTCTCGACGAAGAACCGCGGCGCTTGCAGGCGGACGATCAGGTCCTTGCTGGTGACGACTTCGGCCTCTCCTTGGCCGACCTTGGTGCCGTGCCCCATGGCCCAGGTGCGGATTTTCCAGGTCGTCAGGTTCTCCGGCATGTCGAGCGAGATCTCAGCCAGGCCGTCGGAATTCGTTTTCAGCTCGCCGGCCCAGAGAGCGGTGTCGGCGAACTGGGAGCGGACGGTGGGCTGGACGACCGCTTGCGGGGCCGCATCTGCCTTTGCCGCGCGACCCGCGGAAAGAAACACCTCAGACGCATAACCGTCTGCCGGTGCGGCAGAGAGCGCGGCGGCGGGGGCCATGTTGCTCAATCCGAACTTACTCATTTCTCTGCCGAGCATGGCGCCGTTCCGTCGAAAGCGCGTCACTCCGTCCATTAGCTCGTGCCCAAACACCCCCAAGTCCCCCATGGCCGGCTTGTTCGGCGGGCCCACGTTGTCGCTCGAACGCTCCAAGCTGCTTTCGTAGCCCGGATGGTGCGAGCGGCGCCACTTCCAGAAGAACTCCTTGATCTCCGGCACGTTCGAGCCGCCCGAGATGTACTCGACCGACTTGTCGTAGATCGTGGCTACGAGCGAGCCCACGAACGGCTTGCCATCGGGGCCTTTGACCTCGAGCTGCACCCGCGCTTTCTCGCCGGGCTTGTACTCGCCGGCCGAAGGCTTGACTTCGACCTGCAACACGCGGCTCTCCGGCGGCACTACGATGTCGCGGGCTTCGTTGACGACGCGGCCATCGGCCACCGTGATCGCTTCGACGAAGAAGTTGGGCATGTCCTTTTGCACGACCGCAATCGGTTCGATCGTCGTCTTGCCATTGAGGCGCAGGAGCTTGGGGGGGAGGGCCACGCCATTGGCGGGGCGCACGAAGAGCAGCACGGTGCTGCCGACGCGGTTGGTGTTGATCTGGAGCTGCACCGTGTCGCCGGGGCGATACTCCTTCTTGTCAGGCACCAGTTCGAGGGCCGAGAAGCGGAAGTCGGCGCCATCGTTGCCAGCGCCCCCAACCGTGAACACGTAGCCCCCTTCGATCGTGTGCTCCTCGGCGTCAGTGACGCGATAGGAGAGGCGATATTGCCCCGAGGCCGAGGCTTGGATCTTCAGGTTGGACTGGCCTTGAGCGTTGGTGTCGAGCTCCCACTCGCGGACCAAGGTCTCCTGCGGTCGCGTCTGATCGTCGTAAGTGATTTGCAGCAGCCGCAAGGCGCCCTTGCCGGCGACGGGGCGCTGGTCGAGCGTGTGCGCTGCGAAGCTGGCGTCGACGACGTCTCCCACGCGGTAGTGGCCGCGGTCAACCCAGGCGAACACTTGGAAGGGCTTGCGGGCAACGAGCACCTTGCCTTGGCCGACGATCACGCGGCGCGAAGCGTCGGTCACTTCGGCCGTGATTTCGTACTGATGGTCCTGATCGGCGTGCAGCTCCTTGGCCAGCGCCGTGTCGATTTCGATTTCGAGCGCGCCGTCGGCGCCGATGGCCACTTCGCGCTCGGCCACGATCTCCGGCGGCTGCTGCGGCGACCCCCACCACCAGGGGCTGGGCCGCCGGCAGCCCCAGTCGCGCCAGCCGGGATACCAAGCGTAGTCGTAGCTGAACCACCAATAGCCGGCGCCGTAGAGCCAGTCCCAACGACCGAGCGGGAACCAGCGCTCGTTGTAGCTCGTGCGCGTGATCTTGTACTTCACGCGGGCCTCGGTCACCGGGGCGCCAAAGTAGTAGCGGGCGGCGAGCTTGGCGGTGATCTTCTCCCCCAGCATCACGGGTTTGGTCGGCGCGTCGACCGTGACCTCGAACTCGGGCTTCTTGTATTCCTCCACGCGGAACTGCCCGCCGCCGTGGTTCACGATCTCGACCATATACTGCCCAAGCGCCGCGTCCTTCGGCAGTTCGAGCTGGCCGAGAACGCCGCCGTAGGCGTCGGCCGTGTAGGTTTGCTCGAGAATCTTGTCGCCGCGCGGATTGTGGATGCGCACCTGAAAGTTCTGGCCGGCGAACTCGCTGGCATCCGGCTGATCGTACTGCGCGCGGCGGACCCAGGCCTTGAACTGCACCGTCTGCTGCGGGCGATAGACGGGCCGATCGGTGAGGACCAACGCCTTGACCTCGTTGTATTCTTGGTCGTAGCCGCCGGAGTACCAGACACCGCTGAAGCCCAGCCAGGCAAAGCGGCCGCCGGGGGTGCGGGCGGTGACGAGCCAGGTGAAGTCGTGCGGCAAGCGATCGTTGCCGGCCAGCACTTGCCCCTCGACGCTCGTGAACTCGGCGAAGTTCTGGGTGTCGACCGTGAAGCGGTTGCCGTCGATGTGCCGTTGCCGGTAGCCGAAGAACTCCAGGTTGGCTTTGGGAATTGGCGCCCCTGTGACTGCATCGGCCAGGAAGTACAGGGTTTTGTCCGTCAGCGCCTTCTTCACGAGCGCGGCGTCGCTGACCCAAAGCACGATGTTGCTCTCGTTGCCTCCCTCGAGCTTGGCGGTCAGCAGGTAGGCCCCGGCCTTTTGCAGCGGGGTCGACACCGTAACGCGGCGGTCGAAGTGGTTCGGCCGCGGCTCGAGATCGAGCGACCATTGCGCCACCACGCCGCCGACGTAGTCGCGTTGGTTTTCCACCACCAGCCGATAGCCGATGTTGTCGATGCTGAGCTTCTGCCAGTCGAGCTGCGGCGGCGACGACTTGAGGTAGTTCTTCACGTCCTGCAGCAGCTTCGGTACGCGAATCTCACGTGCCTCGAAGCTCACCTTACGGCTGTTGCGATAGCGATAGTCCACCGTGGCGCCGCTGCCGGCGGGTTGCCCCAGCACCGGCTCGAAGCGCCCCCAATTCCCGGTGATTTGCGCGAGGTGGGCCTGCCGCTCGCCCCGCGGGTCGGGGTAGCTTTCGATCAGCCTCTTCCACTCGGCCGCAGCCCGCGGATACTGCCGGCGGTTCTCGAAGCACTGCGCGAGCGACTCGAGCGCCCGCTCCGCCACGGGGGACTTGGGCCCCGCGGCCACTTGCTGGTAGAGCTTCAGATAGTTGAACTCGTCGGGCAGCTTGAACCGCTTCACCCCCGTGGCGAGGCGGGCGATCGTTTCGTCTTCGCCGAGTGTGTGCAGCGCGAAGACGCCCGTCTCGTCGCTGGCGCCTTCGAGTGCGCCGCCGCGAAGCCAACGGAACGAGGCCAAGGTTTCCACGCCGAACTGGCCGCGGAGAAAGTCGGCCAGCCGCAACTGAACTTCAGGCTGGCGCTCGGCCGACGCTTCGGCGGCCTGCACGAGCGCCCAGCGCCAGCGCTGGCCATCGCTCTGCGCTTCGTCCCAGATGCGCGAGGCCGAATAGAAGATCGGGTTGCCTTGCTCGTCGACCGGCGCCCCCGGCTGCTCGAAGCCGCGGCCCCAGCCTTCTTCGTAGTCGGGCAACTGGCTGAGGTCGGTCAGCGCTTGCAGCCGCCAGGCGCCCGCCGCGCCTTCGCCGCCCAGGAGTTGGTCGGCGAAGTCCAAATAGAACTGCGCCCTGTCCGCGCCCGCCAGATCGGCGGGCAGCGTCGCGCGGGCCTGCTCCATGAGTTGCAAGGCGCGAACGCGGTCGCGACGGGCGGAGTTCATCACACGCCCTCCGCCGCGATGGCCGCCGCGCTCGAACTGCCCCGCGATCAGGAAGCCGCCGTGCTGCACCTGCTGATAGGTCGCGGCGGCGGCGGAGAGCAAACGCCAGTTGTCGGCATGGATGCGAATCACTTCTTCGCGCAGCGCGTCGATCTCGCTCACGCGGCCGAGCGCGAGCAGGCATTCGATCGCCCCCTGCAAATCCTCGCTCACCAGGCGCGGTTCCGCGTCGGCGCGGCGGGCGAGCGCCGCGAGCGCCGTGTAGGCGTCGAGGAAGTTGCCGTCGCGCTGTTGCTTGCGGGCCGTCGTGCGAACGTCGGCGGTCGATTGGGGCTGCGATCGACCTGTCGTGCTCATGGCAATGACCGACAAAACTAAGAGAGCGAGGAGGCCAGCGATCCGCGATTTCATGATCCGACCCAAGAAGCGAGGAGACGAGCGGCGGACGTCCGGCGGCCGCGAGCCCGCCGAGGGAACCGACTTGCCGGGGAGTATGACGGAGCGGTGCGAATCCCCGTAGGTACGACGCACGCGGCAGGGCCAAAGTTTCCCCCCCGCGCTGGTTTTCACCAAGACGAGACGAGGGCCGAATCACAGAACACTAGGAAAGGCAAGGGGGCGGCGTCCGCGAGTCGGGCGTCGCCTGCTTGCCCTAAGTCATATGTCTGTATTGCCTTGTGGCACGCAGCTCGCGCGTCGCTGGCAATGTGCTCCGGCCGGCCCTGCACGAGTCGATTCCCTCTCTCGGAGTTCCGTCTTTCGGCTGGAAATTAGGGCCGTTTCACCCACAAACGAATTTGCTTTCCTTTTCCGCAAGTACCGATTATCTTAAGCGTTGAGCTTGTCGGGCAGCGCGCAAGTGCCTTTTCTTTGGTGATGAAACGGCGCGTCGACGGCCGATGCGATCGGTCCGCGACCCGGCCGTCTTGCGGTTCAGAGATTCACGGAGATCACGTCATGTCCTGGAGCGCTCGTTCTCCTCGGCCCGCCCGCTTGGCCCTGTTGTTGGCGGCCCTCGCCGTGCCGGTGGTGTCGGTCGGCGCCGACCGCCGCGCCTCGAAGGCGGAGAAAAATGCTCCCCCTGCCCAGCAGGTGGAGATGTTCGCCGCCATGAAGGCTGGGCAGCTCGACGTGAAGTTCATTCCCAAGAACGACACCGAAGCCCGTGTGATCATCAAGAACAACACCGGCAAGCCGCTCAGCATCCGCCTGCCCGAGGCGTTTGCCGGCGTGCCGGTGGTCGCTCAGCGCGGCGCTGGAGCGGGGGGCCCCGGGGGCGCCGGTGGGCTCGGTCTCGGTGGCGGCGGCGGCAACAATAACAACTCCAACGGCGGCATGAATCAGGGCATGGGCGGCGGCATGGGCATGGGTGGCATGGGAGGTATGGGAGGCATGGGTGGCATGGGTGGCATGGGGATGGGCATGATGAACATCCGCCCCGAGCAGGTCGCCAAGGTCAAGGTCACCTGCGTCTGCCTGGAGCATGGCAAGGACATTCCGCACGCCAAGATCCCCTACGAGATCAAGCCGATCGACGAGTTCAATCAAGACCCGGCCGTGCGACAGGTGCTCGCGCTGTTGGGCGCTGGCGAGATCGATCAGCGGGCAGCGCAGGCCGCGGCCTGGCACTTGGCCAATGGCATGAGCTGGCAAGAGCTGGCCTCGAAGCGGATCGAACACCTCAACGGCACTGCCGAACTTTACTTCCATCCGGCCGAGATCCAGCGGGGCATGCGAATCGCCGCCACCGCGGTTGCCCGTGCCCGGGAACTGGAAGAGAGCAAGACCGAGACGACGGTCGAACTCAAGGGCGAATCGCTCAGCCCTGGAGTTGGCGGCTTCTAGAGATCGCCGTTGGCCCGTAGCGGGTGCGCAGATAGACAACACACTTCAGCCGGCTGCGGAAGTTCCGCAGCCGGCTGTTCTTTTGCGCAGATGCGGCCGGTCCTCACGGCTCGGGAGTTCCGCCGACGCATCACTCCGGCTGGGGAAGCCATTTCTTGCCCTGCCAAGAGTCGCGGAGCACGAGTTCGGCGTCGATCGCGGCGCGCAGCCCCGGTTTGTCGAGGCACCATTCGGGGCCGATGAAGTACTGCGCCGGCGCTTCGCCGCTGATCCGTTCGATCACGGTTTCCGGCGGCAGCAACTCGAGGAAGTCGACGAGGACCTGCACGTACTCGTCGCGCTCGAGCAGCCGCACTTGGCCGGCCGCCACTTGGTCGGCGAGCGGCGTGTGTTGCACAACATATAAATTGTGCAGCTTCACCGCGTCGAGCCCGAGCCGAGCCACCGCGCGGGCCGTCGCCAGCATATCCTCGTGCGACTCGCCAGGCAGGCCAAGCATCACGTGGGCGCAGATCTCGAAGCCGAGTCCGCGGCTGCGCACGACGGCGTCGAGAAAGGCATCGTACCCGTGCCCGCGGTTCATCCACTGGAGCGAGCGGTCGTGAATCGTCTGGAGGCCGTACTCCACCGATAGATAGGTCCGCTTGGCGAGCTCGGCCAGCAGTTCGAGCACGTCCGGGGGGACGCAGTCGGGGCGGGTGCCGATCACCAGCCCTACGACGCGAGGGTCGGCCAGCGCCGCCTCGTAGAGCGGGCGCAGCCGTTCCACGGGGGCGTAGGTGTTGGTGGCGGGCTGGAAGTAGGCCAGAAAACGCTCGACTTGGTAGCGGCCGCGGAGGCGGCGAATGCCGTCGTCGAGTTGCTCCTGGACCGGTCGCCGGCGCACGCGGCGGCTGGGGCTAAAGCTGCGGTTGTCGCAGAAGACGCAGCCTCCCGTGGCGACCGTGCCGTCGACGTTGGGGCAGGTGAAGCCCGCGTCCAGGCTGACCTTTTGCACCCGCTGGCCGAACCGCTTGCGCAGGTGGAAGTTCAGCGCATGATAGCGCAGCCCAGCTTGCTGCCAATCCGGCAACGTTAGCTCGGTGCTCGGCGGCTTGATTGACATGCCCGCTGGACCCGCGTAGACTGAATCTCAGGTGGTCTTAGTTGCGTACTCATAACATCTTACGTTCTCCGGGCGGGCGGCCACAAGCGACAACATGTTTGGCGAATTGATTCCGATCGGAGGCGGCGATCCTATCCCTCTCTTGAAGAAACACCTGCTGGTGGGGCGGCGTGAGAGTTGCGACATCGTGTTGCGATTCTCCAATGTGTCGGCTCATCACTGTGAATTGACCCTCGACAACGGTTACTGGTACGTCAAAGACCTGGGCAGCTCCAACGGCGTCAAGGTGAACGACGTGCGGGTGCTCGAGCGTCGCCTCGACCCCGGGGCCACGCTGGCGGTGGCCAAGCACAGCTACGAAGTGCAGTACAATCCGGAAGATCTGGGGGCCGTGGGGCCGCCGCCCCCGGAAACCATGCACTCCGATCTGTTCAGTAAATCGCTGCTCGAACGCGCCGGCCTGGAAAAGCGCGGCCGCGACCTGGACGATGGCCGTTCGCCGCGCCAGGGCCAGGGCCGCCGCTTCGACGTGATGGACGACCGACCGGGGCAGATCAAGGACCCGAACCGTCCCACCTGATGCGGTGTCGTATGGTTGCGCAGTGCCCTGCCGTCGCGATTTGGCTGGTTCTCGGCCTTCGATCGGGCAGGCATCTCTAGCAGACCAGCGGATGGCGAAGAAAAAGAAAGTTCGCACGGCCTTTCGCAAGAACCACGAAACGCGGCGGCGCGAGTCGGATTGGACCCGCCGCTTTGCGACCGAAGACCAGGCCGTCGACGAAGCCCTTCACGGCGAACGTGTTTCCGGAAAAGGGTCGCTCACTCGCAAGCGCACCCTCCTCGTTGGCGACGACGCTGCCCGCGAACTGGGAACCGATGTGCTCGCCGGGCGTGTGCTCAGCGTCCACGGCCTGGCCAGCCGCGTGCAAACCGGCGACGGAGCGATCTATCGCTGCGCGATGCGCGGGCTGCTCAAGTCGCTGGCGATCGATGCCCGGCACGTGGTGGCCGTAGGCGATCGCGTGATGATCCGGCCGGAGCGCGGCGACGAAGGCTTCATCGAGCGCATCGAGCCGCGCTACGGCGTGCTCAGCCGCACCAGCAAGGGGCGGCAGCACGTGATCGTGAGCAATGTCGATCAGCTCGTGATCGTGGGGAGCGCGGCCGAGCCGCGGCTCAAGCCCAATCTCATCGACCGTTATCTGATTTGCGCCGAGAAGTCGGGCATTCGGCCGCTGATTTGCATCAACAAGATCGACCTGATCGACCCGGCCGACTTACAGCCGCTCATCGGCGTATATGCCCAGATGGGCTACGACACGCTGCTCGTGAGCGCGGCCCAAGGCATCAACGTAGACCGCTTGCGGAGGGCTCTGCGCGGGCGGGAGAGCGTGATCGCCGGGCAGAGCGGCGTGGGCAAGTCATCGCTGCTCAACGCCGTGGAGGCGGGATTCTCGCTGGCGGTCAGCCAAGTGAGCCAAGAGAACCAAAAGGGGCGGCACACCACCACCGCGGCCCGCCTGCTGCCGCTCGCCGAGGGAGGCTACGTCGTCGACACGCCGGGGATTCGTCAGTTTCAACTTTGGGACGTGACCCCCGAAGAAGTCGCGGGATACTACCGCGATTTGCGGCCGTACGAGAGCCTGTGTCGGTATCCGAGTTGCACCCACACGCACGAGGCCGAGTGCGCGGTGAAGGACGCCGTGGCCGACGGCCGGCTCGATGCCCGCCGCTACGAGAGCTATTGCCACGTGCGCGAGGGAGATATGGTATGAGCGGCGGTTTTCGCCTTGATTTTGCCCCGGCCGCGTGGTCCTCCGCGAACCGAGCACGGCCCGCGTGCGTCCAATCTGTTGGGTCTTTCACACCTGGAGCAGCCTACCGATCGTGACCGAACTTCATCGCGCAGACAGCGTTGCCAGCGAGCGGGCGGTGCTCGTGGGCGTGCAGCTCCCCGACAGGTCGGAAGGGCTGAATGAGGCGCCGCTCGAAGAGCTGGGGGGGTTGGCGAGCACCGCCGGCGCCCGCGTCGTGGGAGAACTGCTGCAAAAGCGGCAGGCTCCGGACATGACGACCTACGTGGGCAAGGGCAAGGTCGAGGAGCTCAAGGGGCTGTCGGCCGCCAAAGACGCCGACGTCATCATCTTCGACAACGACTTGTCGCCCGCCCAGACCCGCAACCTGGAGCAGGCGACGGGGGTGAAGGTGATTGACCGCACCGAACTGATCCTCGACATCTTCGCTCACCGCGCGCAAACGCACGAGGCCCGCCTGGCGGTGGAGCTCGCGCAGCTCCAGTATTCGCTCCCGCGGCTGAAGCGGATGTGGACCCACTTGTCGCGTTTGAAGATGGGCATCGGCATGCGCGGGCCTGGCGAAAAGCAGCTCGAAGTCGACCGCCGGCTCGTCGAGAAGCGGATTCACGATCTCTCGAGCGAACTCAAGGAAGTCGAGAAGCGCAAGGAGCGGCAGGTGGCCGCCCGCCACGATCGGCTGACCGTTTCGCTCGTCGGCTACACCAATGCCGGCAAGAGCACGCTGATGAACGTGCTCACGGGCGCCGGCGTGTTGGCGGAAGACAAGCTCTTCGCCACGCTCGACACCCGCACCCGCCGCTGGCAACTCCCAGGGTGGGGGCCGGTGTTGCTCAGCGATACGGTGGGCTTCATCCGCGACCTGCCCCACCATTTGGTGGCGAGCTTCAAGGCCACGCTCGAGGAATCGCGGCAGGCCGATCTGCTTCTGCACGTGGCCGACGCCTCGAACCCGGCGGTGAAACAGCAGATTTCGGCCGTCTATCAGGTGCTCGAGGAGCTCGACATCGAGGCCAAAGACACGTTGCTAGTGCTCAACAAGGTCGACGCCGTGGCCGACCGCGGCCAGCTGGAGTGGCTGTCGCGGCAGTATCCGAACGCCCTCCAGGTCAGCGCGCGCTCTCGTGACGGGCTCGATCGACTGGCTGACGCGGTGAGCGCGGCCCTGAGCCGCAATTTTCTCGATCTCGACATCGAGACCGGCGTGGGCAACGGCCGCCTGCTCGCGATGCTCGCGGCCCATGGCGAGGTGCTGGGCAAGGAGTACCACAACGGCAGCGTCACCGTGCATTGCCGCCTGCCGGCGCGGCACTTTGGCAAGCTCGTGGGCCCCGAGGTGACGATTCGCCCGCATGCCAACGGCGACGGCGTTTCCCAGCCCTTGCCGACAGGGGCCGACGGGGCGTTGTGATTCGCGCGCAAAATCCGCGCGTGCGGATTTTCCTCATTAAATGGCGTTAAGTTCTTGCCAGCGGCCAGCGCCGGGTCTAGATTGGAAAAACTGCGAAAAGTCGCCGGGCTTCGGCCCCCTGCTCAGCGCTTGACGGGTCGCGACGCCCGCCAGGCGGTAGGCACGGATCCTCGCTGAACCGTGCCCTCGCGACTACCCCAGTCTTCGCAGGCCCATCCAGCCACCCCTTCATAGCCGTCGCCATGCTTCCTGTTTGCTGCGCTCGCTGTCTGTCTCACTTCGTTTCACGCGCTCGAGCCCTCGCCGGTGGACTGCTTTCCGCGGCGGTTCTCTTGAGCGGTTGCTCTGGCAACTCCGCGGCGCCGAGCTCGCCTGCGCCCGCGCCTCCGGCGGCTGCCGCCGCCGCTACGACGCCGGCTGCCGAGCCGGCCAAGGCGCCCGCCGCGCCGCCTGCCGAACAACTGCTGGCTGCGGCCGATCCCGCTGCTGCCGAGGCGATGGTCGGCGACTCGGCCGTCGACGCCGCGTCCACCCTCGCCCGCACCAAAATGACGCCGGCCGGCCAATCGCTGGCCCGCGTCCGCGATCGCCTGGATCAAAGCATTTGGGCCACCGAAGTCGCCGCGCAGGAGCATGAGCAGACGTTTGTGGTCCTGTGGGACAACGTGCGGGCTGCCAATGACAAACTCGCGGCACTGGCCGAAGTCGCTTCCGACGTTTTGGTCGTTGGCCAACCGATTCAGACCCGCGAGCTCGACTGGGGCATTCGCCACACGAAGCTCGGCCCTCAAGGGTCTGACGGCCAAGCCGCCCGCGAGATTCCCCGCGCGGAGTGGGCCGCGGCCATCGAGGGCCTGCGTAAGGCCGGCTGGAAGCTCGAGGAGCTCGAGTTCCATCACTCCAAGTTCGACCCCGCGGCCGACGGCAAGCCGGCCCGCTCGATCATGGCCTCGGTCTTCCATCTGGTGAACGATTCCACGCAAACCCGCATGATCGTTCGCGGCGACCTGGCCATCGAATGGACGGGCCAGCGCGACAAGGCGAACAACCCGATTCCCGCCAAGCTCGACGCCAGCAACTTCCAGATCTTCGAGCGCTCCGGCAAGCCCCCCTTCTCGCTGCTGGCCAGTTGGCCCTTCGTCGTTGATTCGGCGGGCAAAACGGCCCCTTCCACCACCCACCCGTTGCTCGTCTTCGACTTCGACGGCGATGGACTGGTCGACATCTCGGTGGCCGGCTTCAATCGCCTGTATAAAAACCTCGGGGGAGGGAAGTTCAGCGAGCCTGAGGTCCTCTGCTCCGATCAACCGCGCCACGTCAACGGCGGCGTGTTGGCCGATTTCAATGGCGACAAGCGCACCGACTTCCTGGCCGGCCCCAAGAACGGGTATATGCGGCTCTATCTGGGTGACGAACAAGGCAAGTTCAGCTCGGCGGGCCGTGAGATCCAAGCCACGGGCACGAAGCTCCTCTCGCCCACCTCGGTGACCGCCGGCGACATCGACGGCGACGGCGATCTCGACGTGTGGGTGGGGCAGTACAAGCCGCCCTACCTCGACGGCGCCATGCCGACCCCCTACTACGACGCCAACGACGGCTTCCCCTCGTTCCTGCTCGTGAACAACGGCCTGGGCGAATTCACCGACGGCACTGCCGCCGCGGGGCTCGACAAGAAGCGGCTCCGCCGCACGTACTCGAGTTCGTTCGTCGATCTCAACAACGACGACAAGCTCGACCTGCTGGTCGTGAGCGATTTCGCCGGCATCGATGTCTACTACGGCGACGGCCAGGGCAAGTTCCGCGACGTGACCGAAGAGGTCGCTCCGGTGAAATACGCCTTCGGCATGTCGCACACCTTTGGCGACTACAATCAAGACGGCTTGCTCGATTTCTACGTAATCGGCATGAGCTCGACCACCGCGCGGCGGCTCGAGTACATGAACTTGAAACGCGGCGACTTCGAAGACCGCACCAAGGCGCGGCCCAACATGGGCTACGGCAACCGCATGTACCTGTCGACGGGGAACGGCTTCGTGCAGAACCCCACCAACGATCAGGTGGCCCGCTCGGGCTGGTCGTGGGGCAGCACCACGTTCGATCCCGACAACGACGGCGACCAGGACCTGTTCATCGCCAACGGCTACCAGAGCGGCAAGTCGTGCAAGGACTACTGCACCCGCTATTGGACGCACGACATCTACACCGGCAGCTCGAAGCCCGATCCGGCAGTCAAGGAGCTGTTCGGCCAATCGCTGGCCGGCCTCGAAAAGGTCGAGGAATCGTGGAACGGCTTCGAGCACGACGTGCTGTTCATGAACTTCGAAGGCAAGGAGTTCTTGAATCTGGCCTTCCTGCTGGGCGTGGGCTTCGAGTTCGACTCGCGGGCCGTAGTCAGCGCCGATTTCGACAACGACGGCCGCATGGATCTGCTCGTCGAGCAGTTCGACCGGGCGGGCAAGACCTACACCTTGCATCTGCTCAAGAACGAGTGGCCCACCGACAACCACTGGATCGGCCTGCGGCTCGTCGACGGCGGGCCCGGGCGCTCTCCGATGGGCGCCAAGGTCACGCTGCTCACCCCGCAGGGCAAACGCGTGGCCCAGAACGTGTCGGGCCACTCGGTTTGGTCCCAGCACCCCAACGTGGTTCACTGGGGCCTCGGCAAGTCGACCGATGTCGACGCGATCGAGGTCCGCTGGCCGAATGGCGAACTGACGCGGCTCGATAAGCCGGCGGCCGACAAGTACCACGAGGCCAAGTAGCCCGCGGCCGCCTGCGCCTCGCTTAGCGAGCCGCCGCCTTCCGCACGCGTTCGAAAAGCGCCAGGTGGCGGTCGGTCATGCGCTCGAGCGAGTACTGCTCGGCCACGCGGCGGCGGGCAGCCGCGCCCAGCCGTTCGCCGCGGAGCGGATCGCGCACGAGCGACAGCACGGCCGCCGCGAGCGTGGCTGCGTCGCCGGGGGGCGCGAGCATGCCATGCACGCTGTGATCGATCAGGGCCCGGTTGCCGGCAATGTCGCTGGCGACGACCGGCAGACCGGCGGCCATCGCCTCGAGCAGCGCAAGCGACATCCCTTCCTCGTGCGAAGGGAGCACGAAGCGATCGGCGGCCAGGAGCAAATCGTCGACGCTGTCGAAGGCGCCGGCGAGCGAGACCTGGCCCTCGAGTCCCGCGGCGCCAATCTGCTCCCGCAGCCGCTCTTCTTCGGGGCCCTCGCCGACCAGCCAGAGCTTCTCGTGCGGGTGATCGCGGGCCACTTCGGCCCAGGCGGCCACGAGCGTATCGAGCCCCTTGAGCCGGTGCAGGCGACCGGTGTAGAGAGTCAGCCGGTCGCGCGGACCGAATCTTAGCGCGGGGTTCGCAAGCGCCAGCGACACGCGTGCCCGCACCTGCCGCTCGGCCGAGCGGGGCTCCGGCAGCGCGACGCCGTTGGGAATGCGTTCGATTCTCTCGGGCGAGTAGCCGGCGGCGAGCAGCTCGTTTTCGATCGCTTCACTCGGGGCTACGATCGCGGCCGCGCGGCGCATGCAGCGGCGGCGGATGACGCCCCCGAGCGGGTACTGGGACTGCCAGGCGCAGTCGCCACTGGGGCCGCCCCCTTCCGCCCGCAACACCACCGGCACGCCCAGCGACCGGCAGGCGCCGAGCGCGGCGTAGGCGTCGTGCTTGAGCATCGACACGTAGACGACTTCGAACTGCCCGGCGTGCGCCTCGAGCCAGCCGGCCAGCCGCATCATGTAGCGGGCGCTTCCCCAGAAACGCCTGGCCGGCTGCGCGATCCGCACCACGCGCACGCCGCGGTGCTCGATCGTCAGCGGCCACTCGGGCTTCCAGCGGGCGGTGAGCAGCGTGGTGGCGGCGCCCCGGGCCTGGAAGCTCGCGGCCAGCCCCGCCATGGCGGTCTCCGCCCCGCCCACCAGCGGCCAGAACCGCCGCGACACCATCACAACCCGGGGCAGACTCATGGCGGCGGTCCCGCGGCTAGCTCGGCCTCGTCGAGCGCCGCCACATAGGGCAGGTTGCGGTAGGCGTCTTGAAAGTCGAGCCCGTAGCCGACCACGAAACGGTCGGGGATGTCGAAGCCTACGTGATCGGGCGCGATGGGCACCCTTGCGCGCCCCTGCTTGCGCAGCAGCACGAGCGAGCGGATCGAAGCCGGGCCGAGCTGGTCGAGCTCGAGGAACAGCTCGAACAGCGTTTGCCCCGTGTCGAAGATGTCGTCGACCACCAGCACGTCGCGGTCGCGCACGTCGGGCAGCATTTCGCCGCGGATCGTCAGGGCGCCGGGCGTGGTGCTCGCGCCGCGGTAGCTGCGGGCCTGCACCAGCCCCACGCGCAAGGGGCGGGGGAGCCGGCGAATGAGGTCGGCCAGCAGCACGACGCTGCCGGTCATCACGCCGACGATCGTCAGCCGCCGGTGCGGCCCATAGAATGCCTCGATCTCGGCCGCCAGGCGGGCCACGCCGGCGTGAATCTCCGCTTCCGACAAAAGCTGCTGCACCGCGGTTCCTTGCGATGGGGGCTGGGCGATGGGGGCGATGCCCATCGGCCGGGGTTGGGAGCCGACATTCTAAAGGATGGCCGCGGCGGTGGGTACGGGCTGGATTCGATGTGCGGTTACGAACGAGCAGCGTGCAGTTCGGCGCGCGAACTGGGGCGGCTCGTCGCCCCGCGCCGACCGATCAGCGAGTCTCCGTCCAGAATCTGCGGCCAAAACTCGCTTTCCCCGCCCAGATCGCGGTGCGGCACGAGGAATGCGATTGCTCGTGGGCGGAATGAAGGGGCGTTAAGTAGTCTGCGCGTTTAGAGGCGCCCATGCGAGCGACGATTGGGGCTTTGTTGCTGGTCTTCACGGGGAGCGGCGCCGCGTCGGCCGCCAGCGTGCTGTTCGATTTCAACGACGGTCCGCAGTATGCACCGCTGCCGCTCGATCTCACGGTCGGCGGAGTCCAGGCCCATTTCTCAGCCACCGGGCAAGGTTTTTCGATCCAGAACACGGCCCAGGTGATCGGCGTACTGCCGAGCGGGTTTTCGGGGCTGGGCATCGTGCCCAGCAGCGTCTATCCGGCCGACCTGCTGATCTCGTTTCCGCAGACCGCGCTGACCGACCTGTCGATTCTCTTTGCGCCGCAGGAACTGGCCCTCGACACCTCCGCCACGCTGCGGATCACCGCCTATCGGCAGGGCGCCGCCGTCGGCACGAGCACCACGGTGGCCGATCCCCCAGGCACCTGGCCCTCCGGCACGCTCAGCTTCCACTGGGCCGACACGTTCGACAGCGTGACGATCCACTACGACAAGCCGCCGCCAGGGGCCTCGGAGAATTGGGGGCCGATCTTTGTGGCCGACAACCTGCTGGTCACGCCGGCGCTGCCTGGCGACGTGAACGGCGACGGCCGCGTCGACCTGACCGACTTCGGCCTCCTCAAGGCCCACTTCGGCGAGCCCGGCGGCCGCACGCAGGGAGACCTCGATGGCAACGGCCACATCGACCTGAGCGACTTCGGCCAACTCAAAGCAAACTTCGGCGCAAGCGGGGCGGCGGTTCCGGAGCCAAGCGGGTGGGGGCTGGCGCTCTTGGGGGCGGCGTGTGGGATGTGGGGGCTGCGGCGGAGGGCGCGGTAGGCCGCGACCGCAAACTGACCGTTATTGGCTGCCCTCAATGGCGTTGATCGCGGCCTTGACCAATTTCCTGAGGCCTGGATCGGTCTGACCATCTCTCATCGCGCGCAAATTCGGCAGTGCCTCTTTGGCGCCGGGGCCGATTCGCTCGAGAGCCTGCACGAGGTAGATCGCCGCTCCTTGCCAGCTTGGATCTTGTTGAGACACCTCGATCATCAACGGCACGAGCGGGGCTGCGGCAGGGCCCATTTCTCCGGCCCTTATGAAGAGCACCTGCACCATGCCGTCTGAACCCGCAACGTCTTTCTTAGCACGCTCGAGAAGGCCTCGCAGGACGGCGGCGGTCCGTCCGCCGCCGATCGGGAGGTGCTGAAAGAAGTTCGACCGGCCCTGCGCGCCGCTGTACGACCAGATCGAGTTGACGACCAGAGGCACCACCTCTTCGTCGGAAGCTTTAAGGCCTGACAGCCCGTGAATCGCTGTTGCGCGAACATCCTGGTTGTGACTGCTGGCCATTGCTTTGAGGAAGGGAAGCGTCGCTTCGGGACGCGACTGGATGCTCGCGATCGCGCGAACCAGGGGTCGCTGCCAATCTGGCTCCGATGCCTTGGCCTTCGCTAGGTCGAGCAGCGCGTCGGCCGCGGGGGCAGCCGCGTCTCCCATGTTGATGAAGGCCTCAGTCGCCTTGAGCTGTGAGTCACTGTCGCCGTTCTTCAGGCGCTCGATCAGCGCAGGCACGGCCGGTGCGCCAATCTTCGACAACGCTTGTTGTGCGGCGGTCGCGACCCACTGCTTGTCGCTGTGAGCCTGGCTGCCAAGCCAGGGGATGAGCACGCGGATCGCATCCTCCGCCTGGCCGTTTGCGCCGAACTCGCCGATGGCGGCGATGGCTTCGATTCGCGTGGCGGGGTCGAGGTCTTTTTCTAAGACGGCCTGCCACTCGGCGAAGGATTTGCCGGCGTATTGGCGGCGGATCTCAGGTGGCTTGACCTCAGTCTGATCCGGGGCTGCCAGCGGTTTGTCGCGAGCTTCGTCCCAGAAACGCAGTAGGTCGTGGAAGTAGCCTTTTCGGTTGGGCGACGTCGATTGTTCGAAGAGTCGCTCGATGACCGGTCGGGCAATCGGTTCTGCATCGGGGCCAATCGCACGCAGAATCTGGACGGTGTGAAGGTCGCGCTGCAGGTCGGCGACGGGAATCTCAGCGACCTTCAGGATCGTCGGTAGAGCGGGCTTCGCCTTTGGGCCCAAGCGCTCGAGCGTGGCGAGCGGTCCAATGAAGCCGCTGCCGTCGCGACGGCGGCCACGCTGCTGGCCTTCTGTCGGATTCGCCGACCATTGCTTCAAAGCTCGCTCGAGCCGCAACTGCATGAGGGCGACGACGAAGTCTGCGTTCTTGCCGCCCTGGAACAGATAACCAGGCAGGTTCTGCGGAGACTCGCGGTCCATGTAGTCGCTAGCAATCTGTAGTCGCGCATCCGTGGGCGTGAAATGTTCCAAGAGAAGGCTGGCGATTTGAGGCAATAAGGATGCTTCGCCAAGCTGGGCCGCTTGCTCGAGCGCAGCCCCCGCTCGATCGAGTTCATGGCGATGCACTCCCAATGCGCCCGCGGCGGCGATGCGGACCGCAGGGACCTGGTCGTCGAGGGCTTTGACGAGCGCGGCCAGCGCCGGTTCGTCGGCCGGCATGCGCATGAACACGTGCCCCGCACCTTCGCGGAGCTTCGCATCTGGCGAAGCGAGCGCGGCGGCGACGACGGCCACGGCCGGCTGGCCAAGTTTGGCCATTTCTTCTTGCGCCGTGGCATAGACGACGTTCTCATCCCCGTCGCGGAACCCGATGTAGGGCGCGATCGCCTCGGCCGCCTCCTTGGCCAGGCCATTGGCCCCGAACTTCCCGAGCGCCTTGATCGCCTCGACCCGCGTAGCGGGGTCGAGGTCGTTTTGCAGCACCTCGCGCCATTGGTCGAAGGATTTGCCGGCGTAGCGGAGGTTTGGTTTTGGGCCGCCACGCGCTGCGGTACGACGTGCCGCAGCGTCACCGTTTGACGGCTGATTGGAAGCGCTCTCGACCCATCCTGGCGCTCGTGTGTCGTAGCCGCCTAGGCGGACCGCAAGCCAGGGCACAGGCCCGGTTTTCTCGAGTTCGCGCCGCACGGCGGCTTCCAACTCCTTTTCGGTCAAGCCGGCGGCCTGAATGTCGGAATCGAGTCCCACCAACCAGAGGCTGTCACCCGGTCGGCGCAAATAGCGCTCGCCGGTTCGTCGTAGCGAGAGTCTTCCCGCTGAATCAACGCTCCCGCTGCCTAAGAGCTTTAGTTCGAGATTGGGACCAATTGCCTCAATGCCGACGCGGTTGCCCGACGTGATCCGCTGTCCAGGTGTCGGAAGCGGAACATATTCTGCCTCGGGGACCGACTGCTCATCATCGACAAACGTCACGCTCACCGTTGCATTCGCACGAACGAGATCCGGAAGATAATTGAATTTGGGAGCTGCGTCGCGAATCCGTTCGAGAATCCGCTCGCCAGCTTGTTCAGGCGTCAAGCCCTTCACCTCGACGCGACCTAACCTCGGACCGAGAGCAAGCGTTCCCTGCTGTTCGACAACGAAGCGCCCCTCGGGCGGGCGCGTCGTCGATGCTCCATTCGTTGTCACGCGCACTTCGTCGCCCGCCCCTAATCGTCGCTCCTTTCGTGATGGCGTCCGGACGAGCATGAGTGAGCGAGCCATTCCCGCAGGTTTGATCTGGACGACCACGGGAAAGTTCGAGTTCCTGATACGCCCAGCTCCAACGTCTTCCTGAAGGACCGTCTTCAGTCGCTCGAGGACCTTCGCTTCTGCTTCCGCGATGGACAGACCGGCGACAGCGACGCTACCAAACCGGGCGCTTAAGAGCACTTCGCCGTCGCGGTTGACGAAGCCCGAAAACGCCCGCTCATCGGTGCTCCGCTCACTTGGCTGGGCCAACGATGGGACGCCCACGGCGTCGATCGTGAGAAGGTCCCAGGGCTCGATTGCGCGCTCGCCACCGCCAGGCGTGACCGGCGGCCCCTTCTCCAGCGCCTTCTCGTCTTCAGCCTTGGCGGTTTCCCCAAGAAGATCGCCGGGCTGCTCCTTGCTCGCCTCTTCTCCAGACTTGGCCGCGCTCGGCGCCTCTTGATCTTCCGCCGCAGCAATGTTGGGCTGCTGGGCAAAGCTGGCCGCCAGGATTACGCAGGCGATCATCGCAACTGCCAATCCAGCGCTCCATCCCCATCCGCACTTCGCAACCGGCCGTTTTCCTTGCACGAGCATGACGACTCTCCTGGCGAGTTCGGATTTCCCGCCGGCGATGCCGAGGCCGGGCGTGAGGCCGTGGGCGGTGGCGGCTTGGGTGGTGAGGAACGTGGCGTAGTCGGGAGCGTCCGCCGCGCGGCCCGCGGCCTGGGCGTCGGCGAGGAAGTCTTGTTCGAGCCGCAGCCGGCGGCGGAGCAGCCACACCAGCGGCTGCGGCCAGTAGATCGCCCGCGCGAGGCCGGCCAGGGCCCAGCCCCAGGTATGCCGGTTGGCGACGTGCGACCACTCGTGCACGAGCGCCCAGCGCAGCTCGCGTTCCTTGCCCAGCGCGATGAGCGCCGGCGGCAGCACGATCACGGGCCACAGCCAAGCGAACGTAAACGGCTGCCGGCAGCGCGGGCTGACGAGCAGCGACACGCGGCCAGAGTTTTGCCCCGCGACTTCGCGGACCAATTCCTGTACTTTCGGCTCCGCGCGACGCGCCGATTTCCACACGCGGAGCAGGGCGAGCCCGCCGAGCGCGTCGAGCGAGATGATGGCCGCGACGCCGGCGAGATAGAGACTCACGACAACGGCCTGCCAATCAAGCTGACGTGTCGCCGGCAATTCGACGGCGGGCGGCGGCGGCGAGGGCGCGACCGGCTCCGCTGCAGTTGCGACGACTGCCGTGGGAACTTCTGCCTGCTCGATCGGCGCTACGACCGCCGTCATCGGTTCGCGGTCGATGGTTAGGTCAACTCGAGACGCATCACTCGGCTCAGGTACGACCGCAAGCTCGATGATCGGCGGCGCACTAGCCCTCTCCGCCGGCTCAGACGCCACCGAAACATCCGAGGGCACAGTCGGCTCTGGCAGTGCCGCGACATCGCCACCAGCTTCTTTCTCAGCGACATCAGTCGCCGCCGCCAGCCATTCGCGCCAGGCAACCCTCGGCAATCCCGGCACGGCCGGCAACCACGGCGCCACCAGGCACGCGAGCAGCGTCAACTCGATCGCCCTCACGCGCCGCGCCGGCTCGCGGAGCAGCAGCACGACCGCCGCCCCCAGCGCCGAGAGCACGAACCCCATCGCCGTCGCAGCAACCAACCAGGCAAACGCAGACGTCGCACTCATCGGAACGACTCTCGAAGTGGTCAGCGGACAATCGGTTTTCACCGCGGAGGACACAGAGGACGCAGAGGGCCGATAGTGCTCCTTGACTCGCAGCTCAACATCGCCTGCCGGCCACGAATCACCGGCCCCGAGTTACTGGCTATCCTTCCTCTCTGCGTCCTCTGTGTCCTCCGCGGTAAAATCAGTTCTGCCTATTTCCCCTCCGCCTCGCCCTGCTTTTGCTTGCGGGCGTCGGCGATTAGCTTTTCCAGTTCGCGCAGCTCCGCCGGGCTCGTGTCGCGGGCGGAGATTAGGCTCAGCACCAGGCGGTCGAGGGCGCCGTCGAAGAGGCGGTCGAGCACGCGGGCGGCCTCGCGCTCGCGGCTATGGCAAGGCGTGTAGACGAGCTTGCGTCCCTGCCGGCGATGCCGCACGAGCCCCTTTTCGTCCATGATCCGCAGCAGCGTTTGCACGGTGTTGAACGCCAGTTCCCCGCCGGGGCACATTTGCTCATACACCTGGCGCACGCTGGCCGGCCCCAAGTCCCACAGAATCTTGAGGATCTCGAGCTCGCGTCCACTGGGATTCGTTTCGGCCACGGGCTGGGGTCCTTCGCCGGGCGTGGTGCATCGCACCTAATTGTTTAGGTGAACATATTCGCGGACCGCGGGAGTGTCAATGGCGCGAATGCCAAATCCTGCGCGGACGGCCCGGGGCCGATTACAATAGTTCCCAAATGCCCAGGCCAGTGCCATTTTGGAGGGAGCCCTCGTATGCCCCGTTCGTCACGTCAAGCTCGTCGTCTACCGTCGCACAAAACTCGCTCCTTGCCGGCGCGTAGCCGCTTGATCCTGCGGCCTGAAGCGCTCGAACTGCGGGCACTGCTTTCGGGCGACCCGGTGGCGGTCAACGACTTGTTCGTCGTCTCCGAAGATACGAACCTCTCGATCGCGTCGCCCGGCGTGCTGCTGAATGACTACGGCGGCCAGGCCGCGCTCTCGGCGGTGTTGGCGACGAACCCCCAGCACGGCGCGCTCACGCTCGAGGCGAACGGCCACTTCACTTATCAGCCCGACGCCAACTACTTTGGCGCCGACAGCTTTACTTATCGCACGAGCGACGGGACGACGCAGTCGAACCCAGCCACGGTGCAGATCACGGTGCTGCCGGTGGCCGACGAACCGATCGCGCCGGCGGCCGACGTGTACTTCGCCCGCCAGAGCACGCCGCTCCTGGCGCTGGGCACAGGCACGATGCTGGCCGAGACCGGCTTCAACGACGCGACGGGCATCAACGCCACGGCCGCGCCGAACTCGCCCTATTCGCTCGGGGCGCCGGCGCCCGGCCAGGGGAGCGGCGAGCCGGGTTGGCTCGAGCCGTGGCAGAACACGTCGAACGGCGCGGTGATCTCGAGCGACGCGCCCTTGGAGGGAGACGGCTCGCTCGAACTCTCCGGCTCCAACACCCAGACGGGCCGGCGCTGGCAGGGCGTGGTGGGAGGCGAAGTCACCGTATCGTTCCGCATCAAGTTCGACGCGGGCTCGGCGATCTCGGTCTACCTGGTCGATGGCACGGGGGGAAGCATCAACGTCAACGCCGACGTCGTAGGGGCAGCCCAGATCAACGTCGGCAGCGAAGGGAACGTGTATGTCGTCGACGGCGGCGACTCGAAGTTTTCGGGCTTGGTCTACAAGCCAGGCACGTGGCACGACGTGAGCTTCCTGATCGACCAGGACGCCAAGACCTATCGCTTCATGTTCGACGGCCAGATCCTGGAAACGCCTGACCCGCTGAACTTCCGCGGCACGCCGGCGCTCGTGAGCGCGGTCAACTTTCAGGTGCCGATCGGCACACTCCATATCGACGGCTTTCAGGTCCACACCGGCAGTGCCCTGCCCGGCGTGTTGGCCAACGACCGCAGCATCGATGCCTTGCCGCTTACGGCCGAGCTGGTGAGCGGCGTGTCGCACGGGCAGTTAGCGCTCCAGCCCAATGGCACGTTCACCTACACGCCGACACCGGGCTTCGTCGGCGACGACACGTTCACCTATCGCACGAGCGACGGCGCGCATCTCTCGGACCCCGTGTCGGTCTTGATCAAGGTGGCCGCCCAGCCCCATGCCCCGGTCGCAGGCAACGACGACTACGCGGTGGCCGCCAACAATCCACTGCAGGTGACCGATGTTTTGCTCGGGCTGCTGCACAACGACAGCGACTCCGACGGCGACCCGCTGACCGCCGTGCTCAATGCCGGCCCCACGCACGGCCAGCTTGCCCTGCAAGCCGACGGCACGTTCACGTACACGCCGAACCCTGGCTACGCGGGCCCCGACTCGTTCACCTATCGCGCGAGCGACGGCGCCCTGGCTTCGGCCCTGGCCACCGTGACGATTCAGGTGCAAGACATCCCGGTCGTCGCCAACGACAGCTACACGGTGAACCAAGACACCGCGCTCACGACGCACGTTTCCGACAGCTTGGAGCTGGGGCTGATCCGCCGCTGGACGTTCGACGAGACCTCGGGCAACGTGGCGCATGACGTAGTCGGCGGGAACGACGGCACGCTGTCGGGTTGGGCGCCGACGGAAACCCGCTGGGTGCCGGGCAAGATCGGCGGCGCGCTGGCCTGGGTCGGCAACAAGGACAAGGTGGTGACGGAGATCGGCGACATCGAGGACCAATACACCTTCACGTTTTGGTCCTACCGCACCGGGCTCGACATCCTCAACCCCAATATCATCGCGCCCGTCAAGGCCTATACCGAAATCAACCGCAGCTTCGGCGCCGGTAGTGTCTACGCGCCCTCACTGCCCAACTTGGGCCAATGGGAACATTACGCGGTCGAGATCGACCGTACGGCGGGCCAGGTGACGGTCTTCCGCAACGGAGTCCAGGTCGCGGAAGGAGCGTCGACGTTCGAGTTCCCCTTCAATGGATCTCCCTGGGTCATCGGGCACAGCACAAACCCCGGGGTCGACGTCGACGCCTGGCGCGGCCTGCTCGACGATTTGCGAATCTACGATCGGCTGCTGACGACGGACGAGGTGCGGGAACTCGCGGGCCGGCCCGTCGATCCTGCGCCAGGCGTGCTGCAGAACGATCAGAGCGCGCTGGGAGGGCCGTTGTCGGCAGTGGTGGTGGCGACCGCGCAGCACGGCACGCTCGAGCTGCATCCCAACGGCACTTTCGCATACCAGCCGGCGGCTGGTTACTCAGGGCCCGACAGCTTCACCTACCAGGCATTCAGCCACGGCTATGGGTCGGCGATTGCTACGGTGTCGATCAACGTGCTGCCCGTGGCGCCCAATCCGGTGGCGGTCGACGACGCTTACGAGCTCAAGGAGGGGCAAACGCTCACTGTGGCTGCGCCGGACAACGTGGAGAACGGGCTCATCCACCACTGGACGTTCGACGAGACCTCGGGCAACGTCGCCCATGACTCGGTCAGCGACAACGACGCCACGTTGTTTGGCTACGGCCCGAGCGACGACCCGTGGGTGGCCGGCAAGAAGGGGGGCGCCCTGGCGTACGTGAATGCCAACAACGCGGCGATCTCGCTGCACGGCGATACGTTCAGCCAATACACTTTCAGCTTCTGGCTCGAACGGACCGGCGCGATTCACAACCCGCGGATTCTCGCGCCGATCGTGGTCTACGGAGAGGCCGGCCAAGGCGTGGGCGCAATCAGCGTTTTCGCCCCAACACCCCCGGCGCTGGGCAAGTGGGAGCACTATGCGGTCGAGATCGATCGCATCTTCAACCAAGTGACCGTCTATCGCGACGGCGCAAAGGTCGCCCAAGGAAACGCCGAATACAACGATCTCAGCGACACCTGGATCATCGGCCACCACCCGATGATGGGCAACACGATTGACACCTGGAAAGGTCTGATCGACGACCTCCGGATCTACAACCGCTTGCTCTCGCCCGCCGAAATCAAGGCCCTGGGCGCCGAGCAGATCGGCGTGCTCGGCAACGACCACGATCCCCAAGGCGACGCACTGCAGGCGCAACTGGTGAGCAACGTCTCGCACGGCGCGCTCGACCTCCACGCCGACGGCACGTTCACCTATCAGCCGGCCGCCGGCTTCTCGGGCGTCGATTCGTTCAGCTACCGCGTGAGCGACGGCGCGCTCCTGTCGAACGTGGCCACCGTCACGTTGACCGTGAAGAGCCTGCTCGTGCCCGGCGACGTGAATGGCGACGGCAAGGTCGACCTGAGCGACTTCGGCGCGCTCAAGGCCAACTTCGGTACGGGCGACTCCTTGGCCGAGGGGGATCTCGACGGCAACGGCAAGGTCGATCTGAGCGACTTCGGTATTCTTAAGGCGAACTTCGGCTCGCAAGGGGCCGTGATGCGTGCGGCCACGGCGGTGGTTGCCGAAACTCGCTCGGCGCCTACGGTTGGCCCGGCCGCGAACGACTCGTACAGTTCGAGCGCCGCCTGGCAAGTGGCTCTCGACTCGCTGTTCGCACGAGATGAGGAACTGGCGGCCTGGGATCTCGCGGAATAGCAACGGCGGACCGCGCTTTCGCGCAAGATTCCTGAGGGTTCGCCTCTTGCCGGCGCGCGTGCCTGTACTGTACATTTGCTTCAACTGCTCGCGATTGGAACGGAAGCTTCGCAAAGCCCTGCCGTGTCGGTCTGGATGCTTGCGAAACGAGCCCAAGGAGCCCGTCTGTGGCTACGTCGTGCGAGATCGATTCCCGGCCGCTGTTTCCCGACGATGCGAACGATCTGCCCTCCGAGCTGCTGCTCGAGCTGAGCGTTCACGATCACGATACGATCGCCGCCCTGTGCGATCATGAGCCCGGCAAGGAGCGCGAAGACTACGCGCTGCATGCCCTGCGGATCGGCGTGCTCGCGCTCCGGCATGCCCGCGGCCAGCTCGACGCCGAGCTCGTGCGCCGCGAAAGCCAGCGGATGCTGGCCGACTTGCAGGGGCAACTCGGCCTCCACTCGCGCTCCATGCAAGACTCGCTCTCCGGCTCGCTGCGCGAATACTTCGACCCGGAGAACGGCCGCTTCCCGCAGCGCGTGGAGAGCCTGGTCAAGCGCGACGGCGAACTCGAGCAACTCCTCCGCCGGCAGATCGGCGGGCAAGACTCGGAGCTCGTGAAAACTCTCGTCTCGCACGTGGGGCAGCAGAGCCCGCTCTTCAAGCTGCTCGACCCGCGCGAATCGCAGGGGCTGCTGTCGGCGCTGCGCACGACGCTCGACGAGGAGCTGGCCGGCCAGCGCGAAAAGGTGCTCTCCGAGTTCTCGCTCGACAACAAGCAAGGCGCCTTGGCCCGCTTGCTCGATGAGTTGGCCGAGTGCCACGGGCAGCTCACCGACGGCTTGCAGAAGCGCATCGACGAAGTCGTCAAGCAGTTCTCGCTCGACGAAGAGAACTCGGCTCTAAGCCGGTTGGTGAAGAACGTCGACCATGCCCGCCGCACGATCACGAGCGAGTTCTCGCTCGACAACGAGCAATCGGCCTTCTCCCGGCTGCGGGTGATGCTGGAATCGAACAGCCAGGCGATCCACAGCAACCTGACGCTCGACGACGAGCATTCGGCCCTCGCCCGCCTCAAGCGCGAGCTGTTCGAAATCATTCGCACGCACGGCGAGACGCAGGCCAAGTTCCAGCTCGAGGTAACCGGCGCGATCAAGGAGATGGCCGCCCGCAAAGCGGAGAAGGACCGCGGCACGCGGCACGGCGAAGACTTCGAGGCGGCGGTGGTCGAATACGTGCAGCGGCTGACGCAGGAACAGCACGACTGCTTCGAGCACGTGGGCGCCCGCACCGGCATCATCCGGCACTGCAAAACCGGCGACTGCGTAATCGAGCTGGGGCCCGATACGCGGGCGCCGGGCGCCAGGATCGTGATCGAGGCCAAGCAGGAAGCAGGCTACACACAAGCCGACGCCCGCAAGGAGCTCGACGAAGCCCGCCGCAACCGCGGGGCCGAGGTGGGCCTGTTCGTCTACTCGAAACGCGTAGCCCCGGCGGGCCAGTGCGAACTCGAGCGGCTGGGGAACGACGTCTTCGTTGTCTGGGACGCCGAGGATCCGAGCAGCGATCTCTATCTCAAGGCGGCGCTCATGCTCTGCCGGGGCATGTGCGTGGTCGGCCGTAAGCAAGACGATCCGCACCAAGACGACTTCGTGGCGATCGACAAGGCGCTCGCCACGGTGCAAAAGGAAATCGAGCGGCTCGACAAGTTCACCTCGGCCGCCGAAACGATCAAGCGCAACGCCGACGAGGTCGCCAAGAACGCCGAGCTGATGCGCTCGCACCTTGACAAACAGGTGACGCTGCTCGAGGACCGGATCGGGGGGCTGCGGCAGGCACTGGGAACGCCGGCAGGCGAGTAACGCCCTCAAGGCACGAGATCGGCGTGCGATTTCGTGCCTTGGGGGGCGGGCTTTTCGAGGCCCAGCCCTGCTAAGCTGGTTGCCGACTTGCCCCCCGTGACTCACAGGGGGCTAATGAAGGCGGTTAGCGCGGGCGGCCTTTGGGGCCTCCCTTCGGTCCTCCTTTAGGACCGCCCTTGGGGCCGCCTTTCGGTCCACCCTTCGGTCCGCCAGCGGGGCCGTCGTGCGGCGGCGCGGGTTCGACGAGCACGCCGTTGATCGTCGTCGCCCGGAGGATTTGCTTCCCGCTGGCGAGCTTGCGCAGGCGGCCCTCGGCGGTGAGTTCTTGCCCGACCTCGAGCCGCACGCGCTGCGCCTCGCGGGGGCCGAGCTGCACGAAGTCTCCGTTCTCGAGCACGAAGCCGTTCGTCTCGCCGTGGCGGCCATAGTTGAGCGACTTGATGACGCCCTTGAGCTCGGCCGGAGGCGCATCTTCTTCAGCCACGACGAGCGTCTTCTCGCCGGCTGCGAGCTTTTCGAGCCGGTACACACGGTGATCGCCCTCGCTCCGCTCGGGGCGGACTTCGGCGGTCAGCGCGCCTGACTCGGCGATCGCAGCCACCTGCTCGGCCAGTTCGGCCGGAAAGTTGAGCTGCACGACCCCCTGTTCGGTGGCCAGCATCAGGCTGTCGTAGGTTCCCTGCGGGTTGTAGTTGTAGCCCTTGAGCTGCCCGGCGACCTCTTCGCGCGGGCCGTGCTCTTCATGCGGCGGCGGACCGGGGGGCGGCTCGGGGCCGTCGGCCGGCCCTTCCCACAACACGGCCGACAGCACCAGGCCGGCCAACGTGATCAGGGGTGCGTAGTTCATGCGAGTTCTCCTTCACCAGGGGTTGGGCTCGAGGCCGGCGCCGCGTCGGCGGGCAGGGCCTCGAAGCGCGAATCATTCTGCGAGTACTTCCGTTCGTATTGGGCGAAGCCGATGCGGACCGCGCCCAGCAGTGACAACACTAAACCGGCCGCCACGCTGGCCAGCCCCAGGGCGGCCTGCGTTTGGGCGCGCTGCCAGGCTTCGTGCGCGGGGTTCGGCGGCGGCGGAGGGGGGCGGCGTGGCGGCGGCCCTTTGCCTTTGCCCGCCGGCGGGGGCGGCTCGTCAGGCGGTTCGAACAAGGCGCCCAGCGTGTTGGCCTCCGGCATTGCGACGTCCGGCGTCAGGCCAATCGCCAGACCGCCGGCCAACAGCAGCCCCAGCCCCAGCGTGAGCGTGAGCACGCCTGCCCGCAGCGAATCGAGCCAGTAGGGGGGCCCGCCGCTGGGCAGGGGAATGCCCCGCTCCAAGGCGGTCTTCACGAGCTCGAAGCGATGCCGGTCGCTCTGCCAGCGGAGGAGAACGTAGCCCCCCACGGCCAGCAGGGCAAAAACCACTCCAAATCCTGACCAAAATGCATGTGCCATGAACCGGGTCCTCGCTTCGTTGCCGCGAACTGCACTCGTTAGTGGCGGGGCGAACCCGCGCGGTTTCAGCCGGATCGATTTTTTCCCCGAGTGAAACCGCGATCCGCGTCCGCGCCACTAAGATGGGAAGGTAGTTGTAGGGTGTGTCAAGCGAAGCGCAGACGCACCAACGCTGAACCCACGATGCGACCCGGTGGAGTGCTCTGGCGGTGCGTCCGCGCTTCGCTTGACGCACCCTACTCCATGGAACCCCGATGCCTGATGCGGCGTCTACGAGCCCTGAAGCCAGCCTCCGGCGTCTGCAGCGCCGCGACGCGGGGGCCTTTGCAGAGCTCGTGGACGAGTGGCAGCCGGCGATTCTGGGATGGTGCCAGTCGCTCGGCCTCCGCGGCGCCGATATCGACGCCGCGGCCGCCGAAGTCTTCTGGCAAGTCTACCAAAGCCTGCCGAGCTTCGACGGCCGGTCGAAGCTCGGCACCTGGATCCATCGCATCGCCTGGCGAACGATCGGCCGTGTCCGACAGCAAGCACGCGCCCACGCGCCCGTGGACCTGGTCGATGAACCGGCCGCGAACCTCGTCGAGCCCGGCGGCGCCCTCGAACTGCTCGAGCAACAGGAGCGACTGTGGAGGGCCGTGGCCCGGCTCGAGCCGCGCCAGGCGGCCGCGGTCGATTTATACTACCGACAGCAGATGCCGCTCGAGGAAGTGGCCGCCGCGCTCGAGTGCCCGATCGGCACGGTCAAAACGCTGTTGTTTCGTGCCCGCGAGAGACTGAAGCCCGTGTTGCAGCGAGAGGGAATCGCCCCATGAACCGCCTGCCCGTTGACGACGCGTTCGATCCGCTGCTCGCGGCCGCGCTGCAGGCCCGGCCTTTGCCCGTGGGCAACCCGCGGCTGGCCAACGAAATCCTCGCGCGGGCACGGCGGTCGGAAGCCCAGGCCACGGCCGCGCTCCGCCGGGTCCGCTGGGCACAGCAAGCGGCCACGCTGGTGGCCGCGGCGTTGTTGCTAGTCATTGCGCTCGTGGTAGGGGCTCAGATCTTGGCGGCCGGCACGAGCGCGCTGGCCGATTCGACTGCGATCGAGACGTCGATCGCTTCCCTCGATGAGGCTACGGCCACGAGCCTTGGGAGCGCGACCACGCAGATGGCCGCCTCGTTCGGCCTGGGCCTGGCCTTGGCCGTCACGCTGCTGATCGGCGTGCACAGCGGACTCTCGGGCAACGCCGCGCGATTGCGCTGGTAGGCCGAAGCGTCTAGCTCGACGCGCGCCTTAGCGCGGTTCGTCGAGCCGTTGGCGGAGTTCCTCGATTTCGCGGCGCAGTTCGGCCACCACGGCGTCGGTCTGCGACTGTTGATCGGCCCGCTCGCGCAGCTCGCTCTGCAAGCGCTCGATCACCAGTTCGAACGCCGCCACCTGCCGCCGCAGCAGCGCGGCCTCGTCGCGCATCGGCAGACGGCTCGGGCGCGGCAAGGTTCGCGGTCCCGCGCCGACCAGGCTGTCGGTCGCCTGCGTGCGCGAGGCCTCGAGCGACGGTTCTTCGGACCGTACGACCTTGAGCGGAGACGCCAACGGGCGTCCATCGGCCAGCGCCGTTGCCGATGCAACCGCTTCTGTCTTGGCGTCTGTGGCGAGCTGCCGTGCGCTTGAACGCGACGTCCACCAAGCTGCTGCCCCGACGCCCGTGGTGAACGAGGCGGCCGCCACCGCGGCGGCCCAAGCCCAGCGGCGCGAACGAGCACGCGGCCGTGGCGGCGGATAGCGCTCGGCCAGCCGCGCGCTATCGTCCTGGAGCTGCTCGGCGATTGCCGCCAACTCGTCGGGCAGGTCGGCTGTCAGACGCGGCTCGGGGCCGGCAGACGGCAACGGTTCGGCGGTGAACAATCGTGGTTCAAACTGCATGGTGCTTGCAGCTCGACGGTTCGGGGAGTGGAAGGGTTTCTTCGCGCCACGCTTCGCCCAGCCGCCCGCGCAGCGCAGCGAGACCATGGAAGATGCGCGACTTCACGGTGCCGACAGGGCAGCCTAACGCCTCGGCGATTTCTTCGTACTTGAGTTGCTCACTGAAGCGCAGCACGAGGGCCTGCCGTTGGCCGTCGGGCAGGTGAGCGACCTCGGCCCAGAGGCTGCGGCGCCATTCGGCCGCCTCGACAGGAGCGTCGGCCGAGGGATGCTCGTCGAGTCCCGCCAGCCGCACGAGCCCTTGCCAAACCCGCTGCCGCAAACCGCGCTTGCGCCGCTCACGTCGCTCGAGGTTCAGCAGGATTCCATAGAGCCAGGTATACAGGCTGCTTCGCCCTTCGAACCGGTCCGCCTGGGCCGCCATGACCAGGAAGGTTTCCTGGGCCAGATCGTCGGCGTCCCAGGGGTTGCCGGTGAGAACGAGCGCCGCCCGATGGATCCGCGCGAAGTACAACTCGCTGGCCGCCCGGGCCTCGACGGGCAGAGCCGAGGCACGCCGCGATAGGTCGACATCCGTGCGCTGGCGATCAGACATGCAAGTCACCTCAGGCGGGCGAAGCTGGAGCAATCTTCATCCTACTCTCCGGCTCGAAGCGCTGCATGCCCTGCGATCCGCAGCACCCGTTGTGCTGCCCCCTCATTTGTGACGCGTGCCCGTCGGAAAGTTCAATCGACTGGGCAAATCCGCCCGATCGTAAGGGTGTGGAAACCCTGGCAGTTTGGAAGGCGGTTGGTCCGGGCGGCGTCCGCGGCGGTTTCCCGTCGGGGGGTGTTTTGCTAGGTTAGGGTGAGACGTGCCCTAGGGGTTGCAGCGGCCGTAGCGTTGGCAGGGGCGGCGGCCGCGCCCACGAGAATCGGGCAACGTTCGCCGCGGGATGCGCGTGGCAGCAAGGAGCGGACAACTGTGAAGATTCTGATCGCCACCAGCGAAGCGACGCCGTTTGCCAAGACCGGCGGTCTGGCCGACGTCTGCGGCGCCCTGCCGGGAGAACTCGCGCGGCTGGGGCACGAAGTGGCCCTGATCATGCCGGGCTACCGCCGGGCGCTGGCCAGCGGGGCGGCGATCGAAGATACGGGCGTCGGCATCACCGTCCCCATCGGCCGCAAGCAAGCCAGCGGCCGCTATCTGCGCGGCGAGCTGCCGGGCACGAACGTGCCGGTCTACTTCGTCGATCAGCCGAGCTACTTCGATCGCGACGGCCTCTATGGCGAGGGGGGCCACGATTACGACGACAACTGCGAGCGGTTCGTCTTCTTCTCCCGCGCCGTGGTCGAGGCAGTCGAGGCGCTCTCGCTCTGGCCCGACGTGGTGCATCTGAACGACTGGCAAACGGGGCTCGTGCCGGCCTACCTGAAGATCGAGGGGCGCGACCGCGCCGGCTACGAACGGCTGACGTCGCTGCTCACGATCCACAACATTTCGTACCAGGGCCAGTTCTGGCACTGGGACATGCTGCTGACCGGACTCGACTGGAAGTACTTCAACTGGCACCAGATGGAGTTCTTCGGCAAGCTCAACCTGCTGAAGACGGGGCTGGTGTTCGCTGACGCCGTGAATACGGTGAGCCCCCGCTATGCGGAAGAGATTCAAAGCGCGCCCTTGGGCTGCGGCCTCGAAGGCGTGCTCCACCTGCGGCGGGACGTGTTGAGCGGCATCATCAACGGCGTCGACTACGGCGAGTGGAACCCCGCGACCGACCGCCACCTGCCGGCCAACTACGACGCCGAGCACGTGCAGCCAGGCAAAGGCAAGTGCAAGCAAGCCCTGCAGGAAGAGCTGGGGCTGGCCGTCGATCCGAAGGCGCCGTTGATCGGCTTCGTCGGTCGGCTCGTTGACCAGAAGGGAATCGACCTCGTGCTCGCGGCGATGCAGGAATGGGCCGCCGGCTCCGAGGTGCAGTGGGCGATTCTCGGCACCGGTGAGCCGCACTACCACGAGCTGCTGAGCACGCTCGCCCGCCGCTTCCCCCGCAAGGTGGCCGCGCGGCTCGAGTTCTCCGATCCGCTCGCCCGGCGCATCGAAGCCGGGGCCGACATCTTCCTCATGCCCAGCCGCTTCGAGCCTTGTGGGCTGAACCAGCTCTACAGCCTGAAGTACGGCGCCGTACCCTTGGTGCGGGCCACCGGCGGCCTGGCCGACACGATCACCAACGCGACCGAGCAAACCCTGGCCGCGCGCACCGCCAACGGCTTCAGCTTCCACGACTACAGCACGCTGGCTCTTTCCGAAACCCTGCGGCGGACATGCGACCTGTATCTGCACCATCCTGAGGTCTGGGCGCAACTGCTCGACACGGGAATGCACCAGGACTGGTCTTGGAGCTCGAGCGCCCGGCAGTATGTCGAGCTTTACGGACGCACGCGGGCCCGCGCCCGCGTGCTCGCCACCGCCTAAGCCGGTCGGCAGGATGCCCGAAGCCCACACGAAACTAAATGTCCGAGCTGCGCAAGGATCCGATCGTCGGCCGCTGGGTGGTGGTGGCGAAGGGGCGCGCGGAGCGGCCCAATGACTTTTCCGCTCCTCCGGCGGAGCGGTCGACGGCTGACTGTCCCTTCTGCGAAGGGAACGAGCGGGAGACGCCCCCCGAGGTGCTGGCCTACCGGGCGGAGGGGGCGGCGGCGAACGGGCCCGGCTGGCGCGTCCGCGTGGTGCCGAACAAGTTCCCGGCTCTCGAGGCCGCGGACGATTGCGGGGCGTCGAGCGGCGCAAACGGGCTCTGCGAGCAGCGGCCAGGCTTCGGCGTTCACGAGGTGATTCTCGAAACGCCACGACACGTACGAAATACGGCCGACCTCGAGGTCGGCGAGTTGGCGGAAGTGCATTGGGCCTATCGCGAGCGGCTGGCCGAGTTGCGGCGCGATCGGCGGTTGGCCTACGGCCTGGTTTTCAAGAACGTCGGCCCAGCGGCGGGGGCGTCGCTCGAGCATGCCCACAGCCAGCTCGTGGCGACGCCCTGGGTGCCGGAATGCGTGGCGGAGGAAGTGTCTGGCGCCGCGCAGTACTTCGAGCGCGAGGGAACCTGCGTCTATTGTGATCTGGTGCGTCAAGAAGCGGTACAGGGGGCGCGGATGGTGCTCGAAACCCCCGAGTTTGCCGCGTTTTGCCCGTTTGCCAGCCGGTTTCCCTACGAAATCTGGGTGGTCCCCAGGCAGCACGGGAGCCACTTCGACGAGTTGCCGCGGCACATGACCGACCAATTGGCCCAGGTGATGCACGAGGTGCTAGCGAGGCTCGAAACCGCTCTCGACCAGCCGGCATACAACTCTATCATTCACACGGCTCCGTTTGACACACAACAACTTAGACACTATCACTGGCACATTGAAATCATGCCGCGGCTGACCAACGTGGCGGGCTTCGAATGGGGGACCGGTTGCTTCATCAACGCCGTTCCGCCCGAAGAGGCCGCCGCCCGCTTGCGCAGCGCTTCAGTGGTTTCATTCCGTCCCTCCACCCCGTTGACCGACAGCCCGCTGACCAAGATGTCGACATCTGCGCAAGCCACGAAGGCTGCGCAGCAGGGCAAGGATGCTGTCGAAAGGGCGACCTAGCTCGCCCTGGCTTGGAGTTCGCACATATGGTGCGCGGTCTACGCAAACGCATTCTATGTTTGGAGGGTTCTCGCCGGGCTTGGTCCCGCGTCGAGCGCTCGAGCAGCTTCCCCCGGCCCGCATTCCCCATCGCTTTCTCTGAGTGAATTCGAGCGTCGTATGTCGCAGGTGCTCCGTTTCGTCCTGGCGTTGCACAACCACCAGCCCGTCGGCAACTTCGACGGCGTGATCGAGCAAGCCTATGAGGACAGCTACCGGCCGTTCCTCGACGTGTTCGAGCGCTATCCGAACTTGCGGATTTCGCTGCACACCAGCGGTCCGCTGATGGAATGGTTCGCCCACCGGCGGCCGGAGTACCTCGATCGGCTTGCGCGGCTGGTGGCCGAAGGCCGGATCGAGATCGTGGGCGGCGCGTTCTACGAACCGATCCTGACGATGCTCCCCACGGCCGACCGCGTCGGCCAGATCCAAACCTACACGCATTGGCTCGAATCGCGGCTCGGCGGCCGGGTCCGCGGCATGTGGATTCCCGAACGCGTCTGGGAGCAAAGCCTCACCCGCGACATCGCGGCCGCCGGCGTCGAATACACGGTGCTCGACGACTTCCACTTCAAGAATGCTGGCCTCGTCGAAGGGCAGCTCACCGGCCACTACCTGACCGAAGACGAAGGCCGCCTTCTCAGCGTCTTCCCCGGCAGCGAACGGCTGCGGTATCTCATCCCCTTCCGCGATCCGCACGAAACGATCGACTACCTCCGCCGCGTGGCCGACGAACATCCCGGCGCGGTGATGGTGTTCGGCGACGACGGCGAGAAGTTCGGCACCTGGCCCGACACCAAGCGCCACGTCTACGACGACGGCTGGCTGAGCCGCTTCTTCGACGCGCTGGCCGCCAACGAGAGTTGGCTTTCGACCACCACGCTGGCCGACGCCTTCGACAACGTGCCCACCCAGGGCAAGATCTATCTGCCTGAAGGCAGCTACCGCGAGATGACCGAGTGGGCCCTGCCGCCGGCCCAGCTCGTCGAGTACGAGGACATTCGCCACGACCTGGAACACGACCCGCGCTGGCCGCGGATTTCGCGGTTCGTCCGCGGCGGCTTCTGGCGAAACTTCAAGGTGAAGTATCCCGAAGCCGACGAGATGTACACCCGCATGCTCTCGGTCAGCCGCCGGCTGCGCGAGTTCGGCGACGTGAACGGCAAGCAGGGGCTGCTCGACCGCGCCCGCCAAGAGCTCTATCGCGCCCAGTGCAACTGCACCTACTGGCACGGCGCCTTCGGCGGCATCTACCTGCCCCATCTGCGCAACGCCGTGTACCGGCATTTGATCGCGGCCGAGAACCTGCTCGAGCGATTGGCCGGGCGTCCGGAAACTTGGATCGAGGCCACCGCCGCCGACTTCAACCTCGACTCCCGGCAAGAGGTGCAACTGGCCTCCGATCGCCTCGTGGCCTTGGTCGCCCCGGCGCTCGGCGGTCAGATCTACGAGCTCGATGTCCGCTCGATCTGCCACAACCTGCTCGCGACGCTGGCCCGCCGGCCCGAGGCC
Source organism: Pirellulales bacterium (assembly GCA_046349955.1). GTDB lineage: Bacteria > Planctomycetota > Planctomycetia > Pirellulales > JBGAPH01 > JBGAPH01. The sequence goes on from JAXMBI010000013.1 coordinate 80,687, forward strand.
TACCACCGCAAGGTGCTGCAAGGCGCCGGCGGCGGCGGCGACAACGTGGCCAGCATCCACGAACGCATCGTCTTCAAGCAGGCGGGGCTCGAACAGCGGCTGCAGTACGATCCGTATCCGCGCAAGAGCCTGCTCGACCACTTCTACGACGCCGACGTGAGCCTCGAGGCCTTGTCGCGCGGCGAGGCGGTGGAGCACGGCGACTTCCTCGACGGCGTGTACGAAGCCCGCGTCCGCCGTTCGCCGGGCCGCATTCAGGTGCAAATGACCCGCGAGGGGCACGTCGACGGGGCACCGGTGCGGCTCACCAAAGGCATTACGCTCGAGGCCGGCAGCAGCACGCTCGAGATCGCCTATCTGCTCGAAGGGCTGTCGACGGACGGCGCCTACCACTTCGCTTCGGAGTTCAACTTCGCCGGCTTGCCCTCCGGCGCCGACGACCGCTACTTCCACAACGGCCAAGGACACCGCTACGGCCAGTTGGGCATGCACCTCGACCTGCACGAAGCGACCGAGCTAGGCCTGGTCGACGAGTGGCTCGGCATCGACGTGCGGCTCGCCCTCTCCCGCCCCTCGAGCGTGTGGACGTTCCCGATCCAAACGGTGAGCCAGTCGGAAGGGGGCTTCGAACTAGTGCATCAGTCGGTCGTGGTCGTCCCGCACTGGCAGGTGCAGCCCGACCGCGAAGGACGCTGGAGCGTGACGATGAACCTGGCGCTCGACACGGCGCTCGCCGAGAGCCGCGTGGAAGCGGTCACCGTGGCCGTCGCCTCGTAGGCTCGCCGCTCCACCTTGTGATCCTAGGGACTGGTGAAGAGCGGTTCCTCGGCAGCGCAGCGCGATACAATGGCGGCCGGAAGCAGCAACCTTTCGCGCCCTGGAGATCGCAATGGCTGACGTGCCGCCGGTGATGCGTTTCGAGTCGTCCACAGGCGTGCGCATCTACCGCATCTCCTGCGAGGCCTTTCCCGGCTTCATCGCCCATGCCTATCTGCTCGTCGGCGCGGGGCCGGTGACGCTCGTCGACACCGGCAGCGGCTATGGCCACAGCGATGACCAACTCCGCGCGGGGCTGGCCGCCGTGCGCAGCGACCACGGTGAGCCATTCGACCTGACCGACATCCGCCGGATCATCGTCACCCACGGCCACATCGACCACTTCGGCGGCCTCGCGCGGTTGGTGAAGGAGACGGGGGCCCGCGTGGCCATCCACGAGCTCGACCGCCGCATCCTCACCAATTACGCCGAACGCGTGACGGTGGCCACGCAGGCGTTCGAAGTGTTCTTAGCCCGCTCGGGCGTTGGTCCGGAGCTGCAGTCGCAGATGGTGGCGATGTTTCAATACTCGAAGCGGCACGTGGTGAACGTGCCGGTCGACATCACGCTCGTCGACGGGCTCGAACTCGACGGCCTGCGGTTCCTGCACACGCCGGGGCACTGCTCGGGGCAAGTGTGCATCGCGGTGGGGAACGTGCTCCTCTCGGCCGACCACGTATTGCAACGGATCACGCCGCACCAATCACCTGAGAGCATTACCCCCTACACGGGGCTGGGGCATTACTTCGAGGCCCTCGAAAAGCTCCGCCGCTGGGGCAGCTTCGACCTCACGCTCGGCGGGCACGAAGGGCTGATCGAGGATCTGCCCAAGCGGATCGAGGAAATCCGTCAAAGCCACCTGCGGCGGCTCGACCGCGTGCTCGAGTTGCTCGATCTGGCGGAAGGGCCGCAAACGATTGCCCAGCTCGCGCAGTCGATGTTCCGCCGGGCCCGCGGCTTCGACGTGCTCCTGGCCTTCGAAGAGGTGGGCGCCCACGTCGAGTATCTCTACGAGCGCGGCCGGCTGGCGGTCGACAACTTCGAGGACTTGGGACGCGAGTCGAACCCGCCGCTGCGCTACCGGCGGGCGTGACAACCGCGCGACTAGACATCGCGCGTGCAGTACCGGCAGACGGTCGCCTGCTGATCGATCAAGGCGCGGCAATGGGCGCAGGGCACGAGTCGTCCCTGCCTCATAAGGGCGATTGCGACGCCAATCGGTCCCAGCGTACATCCCAAGAGCAGGCCCAAGAAGCCTTCGCCCTTGGGCTGAGAAATTGCCGTGGCGAGCACGCCGCAACCGAGCCAGAGCAGAATCAGAAGTTCCATGCCTCAGACAACCCTTAGCCGTTCGCGCTCGAGCCGCTCGGCCATGAAGCCGATCGCTCGGGCCGCCATGCGGTTGTAGAACTCGAAGCCGTGGCCGCCGCCGCTCGTTTGCAGGTCGCACTCGTGCGGAATGCCGAGGGCCGAGAGCTTCATCCGCAACCGGTCGGCGCTTTCGTGCCAGCGGTAGTCGACCGGGTCGCAGCAGAACCACAGGTTCCGCGGCCAATTGAGCGGGTGGACGTGGAGCGTGGCCGTGTCTTGCCGCGCCTGTTCGGCGTCGCGGTACATCAGCGGCAGCGTTTCGTCCCCCTCGCGCATTCGCAGATGGTAATCGATCGCCGGGCTGATGGCCGCCGCGATCGGGAATTTGTTTGGGTGCTTGAAGGCGAATCGCAGCGCGCCTTGCCCACCCATGCTCGTGCCGAAGAGCGCGATCTGCGGCGGGGCGGCGTTCCACCGCTCGGCGATCCAGGGAACGACGCGGTCGAGCAAATAGCGCTCGGCCGTCAGCTCGGGATCGAACTCGGCGCAAAGCTTGTCGGTCCACCAGCTCCGCGCCGTCCGTGGGCAGACGACCGGCAAACCGTGCCGCTCGAGCTCGGCGACGAAGGCCGGCTTGTCGACCAGCCGGTTCAAGTGCACGCCGTGCAGATAGATGGCCACGTAGCCGTGCTGGTTCCGCTGCGCAGGCTCGAAGACATCGGCCGTGTGACCGGCCAGATCGACTTCAGACCAACCTGGCGACGGAGGGGACATAAAGTAGGGTCCGCTGGGCGGACCAAAGCAGAACCGTGGGTGCGGCAAAAACGGTGCGTAATGCGATTGCCGACGTGCGTGAATTGGTTCCGCTCAGCGGACCCTACTTGGCTTGTTGCCCTTCCATCGAGTAGATGGCCAGGTGTTTGCCGTCGGGGCCGACCCATTCCTTGATGTGGAACACCCCTTCCACGGCCACGGGATAAATCGTGTAGTCGGCGGTTTTGCCGGGCGCCATTTCGACGTAGACGCAGTCGTAAAGCGCGGCGCCGGGGCCGAAGCAGCACTCCATGTTGTCGCGCACGAGCACGAACTGCTTGATGCCGGTTTGCTGAAAGCTCGGCAGAATGAACCCGCGCAGCCGCACGTGCTGCCCTTCGAGCGCTTCGATGGCCGGCGTGAGCATCGAACGCTTGAAGTGCCCCCCCTTCTCCATTTCGAACTTGAGGTCGTCGAAGGTGATGTCGCGGGTGCGGCCGGCGACTGCGCCGCGGCTGGGGCGCGTGGTGTTGGGCTGAACGGCTTGCGGTGGGACTGTCGCAGGAGGGACCGTTGCTGCAGTCGTCGCAGAATCATGGGCGGGGGTCGCTACCTCAGCGGCGTTAATCGCTTCGGCCGGCCCGGACTTGGCGGGCGTTTGCTTCTCGCCGTTCGTCGCCGCGGCAACCGCCACGCCCGTTGCCGACGACTTCCTGCCCACCGGGCTCGAGGAGACCGGCTCCGCGCATCCCGCTAGACCGAGCAGCAGCGAGCTTGCGCATGCTGCCGCGAAAAGGGCCAGCGAGCGCGGCGTTCGCGTCAGTTCGTTCTGCGGGCAGCTTCGGAGAGCCAATGGACGGTCCCTTCTCACCGTGGTTCTTCCCTGACCATTGCGCCGCTCAACGCACGTGATCGGCGTCGAGGTGATACAGCGCGTGCCCCAGTCCTTCGCTTGCCTGACCTACGCCCACGTGGAACGTGCCTGCCAAGCGGAACAGCCCGTCGTGAAAGTCGATGGTCAGCGGGTCCTTGAGCTGCACCTGAATGCGGTCGGTGAGCTTGGGGTTGCCGCCGAAACAGCAATCCCCCTGGTCGCGCACGAGGACGAACTGGCGGATGCCGCGCGTTTGCAGGCCTGGGTAAATATAGCCCTTGATGAACACCCTCTGGCCGTCGAGCTCGCGAGCGGAGGCCGGAATCGTGCCTGGCGGGGCGGCGTCCGGGGGCTGCAACTCAGCGTAGCTGATCCGGCGGTAGCCTTCAGGCACTTCGGTGGCGTAGACGTAGCCGTGGTAGCCCCAGCCGCCGACCAGGGTCACCAGCGACACGAGCATCCCTACCCGCGCGATGCCAGCGCCGGTGAGCTCGTTGCTTCGCTCGCCGATCGAACGCAGGGCATAGGCGCCGAGCAATACGCCGACGAGCGAGAGGAGCCCGAAGGTGGGGCTGAGGAAGTTCAGCAGGCCGAGGACCCCGAGCACGAGGCTGACGACCGCCGTCGAACTGAGCGCCTTGTACGGTTGATACTCCGCAGCCTCGAGGCCTTCGCCCGCCGGCTCGTAGACGTCGGTGCTCATACGATTGCTCGGAAACCTGCTCGAAACGCACGACGGGGCGAACCACGGCCCGCCGCGACCGCCCAAACTTCACCTGCCGTCTATTCTAGTCGGCCGCCGGCGCGGGGCTAGCGCATTGGCTTCCTACGGACCGCAAAGCGGTTTAGCTCGACGACTTGGGGGCCCGTGGACCTAGCCAGGCATCCGCGCCCCGGCCCCCTTGAGGATCAGCCAAAAGACGAACAACAGCCCTAGGCCGGCGGCCAGGGGCGCCGCGATGACCCACATGGTGGTGCCGCGGTCGATCGGCAAGGGCGAAGTCTGGGCCACGGGCCCTGGCGTGGGCGAGGCGGGCCGTTGGGCGACGGTGACGTTCGCCGGCGTCGGAGTGGCCGCTGCCGCGGGGATCGGCAAAACCGAAGACGTCCCGTCGTTGACAGGCGTGGCGGGGGCGGCTGCCGCAGTGGCTGGCGTCTGGGCGCCGGGGGGCGGCGTCGAAGGAGGCGCCGGGGGCTCGGCCTGCGTCACCGCGGCTCCGGTTGGGGCCTGGTCCTCTTTCGGGGCCGGTTCGTCGGCAGTCGCCGTAGCGGCCGGTTCCGCTGGCTTTGGCGCCGAGGGGGACTCGGTCTTTGGCGTTTCGGCCACGGCTGGCGGCGGGACCTTGCCATCGTCCCCCGCCGGGATCGCCCCCACCGGGAAGAAGCTGTTGGCCCGCTTCACCGCGTCGGGATCGATCTTCTCGAGCTGCGCCAGGTATTCCTTGGCCTTCGGCTCAGGCGACGCTTGCAGGAAGTTGATTACCGGCACTCGCACCCAGCTTGACTTCTCGTCAGCCGTCTTGAACAACTCGACGAGCCGGTCGGTGACCGTCCAATCTTGCCAGCGGGCCAGGTCGGGAATCACCAGGTCGGCCAGGTCGGGCCGGTCGAGAATATGGCGCAGCCCGGCCAGAAGCTGCTCGCGGGGGAGCGTGTTCACCTCTTGCCCATGCACCCGCAGCGCTACGATCGCGGCGTAAGTGTCGGTGTACTCGGCCTTCTTGTTCTTGAGGAACTCGTCCTCGACGAGCTGCATGCCGCCGGGGCCCTTGAGCATCAGGTAGGCGTTGATCGCCGCGTCGAGCCCCTGCTTGACCTGGCGGTCGTTGCTCGTGAGCATGCCTTCGAGCAGCGGAACGTCTTCGGGCGTGCCGCTGATGCCCAGCATCGTGAGGTAGAGCCGCCGGCGGCTGGCCGGAATGTTGGCGTCCTGCACCCAGGCCACGAGCTTGTCGTGCGGCATGTGGTCTTTGACGAGCTTGACCTCGGGAAACGGCGTCTTAGCGAACTCGTCGTACGAGTCGCGGGCGAGCAACTCGTCTTTGTCTTCCAGGTGATCGAGAAAGAACGCCAGCCGCTCGGTTTGGGGCTTGCCGGCGAGCGCCGGCAGCTTGCCGATGTACTCCACCGCCCGCTCGGAGAGCTGAATCGGCGTCGACCAGGCCAGATTCGTGGGGTCGATGCCGGTGATCAGAAACGTCGTGTCGCGGGGCGCTTCGCCAAAGTAAACGGTCTCGAGCGTCTTGGCGCCCTTGAGCAGATCGGCCCCCTTGATGACCTGGGTGATCTCGAACGTGGTCTTGCTCGAAGCGGGGCTTGCCGGCTCGCTCGGTCCGCCGTCGAGCAGATCGACCTTGGGGGGCGCCTCGACGAGCTTGGCCAGCACCACGGCGTCGGACTTGTCGATCTCTTCGCTGAAGGTCATCTGCACGGCGCTGCAGAAGGGGCAGGCGCGCAGCCCGCTCCAAGCGCCCAAGACGCCGAGGGTCACCGCCGCCACGCCCGCCAAACGTCGTAGATTCGTCATCGCTTTGAGAGACTCTCCAAGGGAGTGGGGCGGTGGGTCTGCGCTTCGCTTGACCCACCCTACGGGCGGGACCACGATATTAGCCCCCGGCGAGTCGCCGGGGGGTTACGGCGTTTCGCTGAGCGCCTTGCCTACGTCGGTGCGGTAGGCGGCCAGGGCCGGCAGGTAGCCGACGAGCGAGGCCAGCACAATCAACCCGGGAATCAAGATTAGCTCTTTCACATCGACCTGGAAAGCCGGCGCCACCACCCCCGTGTAGGCGGTGATGAGCGGGGTAAAGACCGCGAACAGGGCGTGCCCCAGCACCCAGCCGGCCAGCCCGCCCCCCAGCGACAGCAAGATCGACTCCAGCAGTACTACGTTCATCACGGTCCGCCGGCTCGCGCCCAGGGCCCGCATCACGGCGATCTCGTGCCGCCGCTCGCTCATCGAGTTGTAAATGCTGACCAGGATGCTGATTCCGGCCACCACGACGATGAGCACCGTGAGCCCCAGAAACACCCACTGCAGGGGGTCGACGAACACCCGGAACAACGAAGTGATCTCCCGCACCGGCAGCACCGCCTGGGCGACCTGGCCTTCGTTGATCGTGTTCACGAGCGAGGGCGTAACAAGGTCGTTAGTCGTGCGCACCAGGATCGCCGTCACCTCACGCTGCGATTCAGGCAGGGGATCGTGATGATGGGCGTGGGCATGATCGTGATCATGGTCATGGTCGTCGTGCGCGTGGTCGTGGGCCTCGGCCTTCGGAGCGGGGGCCGCGGGCTCGGCCGGAGATTCGCCGGCGGCGGGCAGCTTGGGCGCCTCCGGCTTGGCGTGGTCGTCGAGCAGGTAGAAGCCTTCGATGTTGATGAACAGCGCTCGGTCGGTCGGCGTGCCGGTGGGGGCGAGGATGCCGACCACCGTGAACGGATCGTGAGCATGGCCATCGTCGGCGCCGTGGGTCGGCTGAAACTTGTCGCCGACCCCAAGCCCCGTGCTGCGGGCTACGGCCGAGCCGATCACCCCTTCGAAGAAGTGGGCCGGCTCGAAGTTCCGCCCCTCGGCGAACTCGTATTTGCGGCCCGTGTTGTAGTCGTAGGTGAAGTCGTCGAACATCTCCGCGGGCACTCCGACGACGCGGAACTGGCCGTAGAAGTCCCCCATGCAGACCGGAATGGCTTGGGCCACATAGGGCCTTTTCTTTTCAATGCCCTTCGCGGATCCTTGTAGTACGACCGGGGATGTTCTCGATCGGCCGGCTGAGGTGGAACACCGTGTTCAGCACAAGCTGCAGCGGGCTCCCCTTGCCCCCACGATGACGTTGTAGCCCAGCGACGCAGCTGCGTTTGAACGCACGTCGGCACCACGCTCGCGATCACGAGCACCGCCACCGAGCATTACGCCGAGCGCTCATCGAGCCAGGCGCCGTGTCGGCCCGAGGCCAGCGACCGCTGCGAATGCTCCGCCAGGCAATCTTCCACAAGCTCTCGCTTGGCCCTCGCCGAAGGGAGACGACGGAGTCACGAGCCGGACGCACCACCACGAAGCCGGTTGACACGAATCCGCGCGCAGCGAACGTTCCGCAAGGCTTTTTGAGCCCGCCGACCCTCACAACATCTCCGTGCCGCCCAGCGGTGGTGAATGAAACTACGCGGCGGTCAGCACGCGATTGAGTTGATCGAGCCGCTCCACGCGTTCGAACTGCCCAGAGACGTCGGCCGTGTGCGTGACGAGCACGAGCGACACCTGATCTTCGCGGCAGGTTTCCGCAGCAGATCGATCACCTGCTGTTGGTGCTTGGCGTCGACGCTGGCGGTCGGCTCGTCGGCCAGCACGAGCTTGGGTTTGTTGGCCAGAGCCCGGTGCGACCGCCACCCGCTGCTGCTCCCGACCGACAGGGCCGCCGGCCGATGCGATAACCGATCCCAGCCCCATCGCTCGAGCAGCCGGCGGGCCGCGCGCGTCGGCCGGGCGATCGGAAAACGACATGCCCAGCACCACGTTTTCGAGCGCCGAAAGCCCGGCAGCAGGTTGAACGTCTGGAACACATAGCCCAGGTGCTGGGCGCGGAAGCGGTCGCGCGCCGGTTCGCTCAGGCGGCTGATGTCGGTCCCGGCGATCTGCACCACCCCTTCGTCGGCCTTGAGGATGCCGGCAATGATGTGCAGCAGCGTCGTTTTGCCGGAGCCGCTGGGCCCAACGAGCACCATCTGCTCGCCTGCGGCCACGGCGAACCGCTCGAGGTCGAGGATCGGCAGCGGCGAACCGTCGGGCTCGCGAAAGGCCTTGCGGACGTTGGTGAGCTGCAGCATGAAAACGGCTCGTGGCTTAGCTAGCAGGCGCGGGCAGGGCCTGCCCGCGCCCTTTATTCCTTACCTGTTTGTACGCTACGGCGGAAGCCCTGGTCGGCGGGCTGACAAGCGATCAGACAGATTTTTTTGCCGCGGAGGACACGGAGGACGCAGAGGACCAGCAAGATCGAAATGTCCTCTCTGCGTACTCTGTGTCCTCCGCGGTAAAACTACGCCGATTCCAGCCCATACTCGTGCAGCTTCTTCCGCAGCGTGTTGCGGTTGATGCCCAGGCGGGCGGCGGCCTTGATCTGCACGTTGTCGCAGTCGTTCATCACCTGCACGATCAGCTCCCGCTCCACGCGGTTGACGATCTTGGTGTACAGGTTGTCCTCCTGCGGCCCGGCCCCGGTCACGCCTTGCTGGACGAGTTCAAAGGTCAGCGACTCGAGGTCCATCGTCCGCCCCTTGCTGGGGCGCGGTTTCTCCGTGCCCAGCACCGCCTCGGGCAGCAGATCGGTGGTCAGCTCGTCTCCCGTGGCCATGACCACGGCCCGTTCGATGTAGTTCTGCAACTCGCGGACGTTGCCGGGCCAATGGTACGACTGCAGGGCTTCGAGCGCGCGGCGGTCGATGTGGGCTACGTAGCGGTCGTTTTCTTCGTTGTAGATGTTGAGGAAGTGGGCGACCAAATCTGGCACGTCCTCACGCCGCTCGCGCAAGGGGGGGATGTTGATCGGCACCACATTGAGCCGGTAATACAGGTCCTCGCGAAACCGCTCGCCGTCGACCTCTTCCATCAGGTCGGTGTTGCTGGCGGCGATTACACGGGTGTCGACGCGGATCGTGGCAGTGTCCCCCACGCGCTCGAACTCCCGCTCTTGCAGCACGCGGAGCAGCTTGACCTGCAGCTTGGGGGTGGTGCTGTTGATCTCGTCGAGGAAGATCGTGCCGGTGTGGGCAGCTTCGAAGCGGCCGGTGCGGTTGTTCACCGCGCCGGTGAACGAGCCGCGCACGTGGCCGAAGAGCTCGCTCTCGAGCAGGCTCTCCGTCAAGGCGCCGCAGTTCACGCGCACGAAGGGGCCGCTGGCCCGCAGGCTGAGCTGATGCACCGCCTTGGCGATGAGCTCCTTGCCCGTGCCGGTTTCGCCCAGGAGGAGCACCGAGGCATGGGAGCGGGCGACCTGCCGCGTGGTGCGGTAGACCTTCTCCATGGCCGGGCTCGAGCCGATGATGCCGGCGATCGGCGGCCCGGATTGGGGCGTGTCGAGCGAACGAAAGGGGGGCGTCATCGGCGCGAGCCCTCCGTGCGCAGCCGGCCCGCAAGCCGATCGACGAGCCTTCGTGGAAGTGCCAATTGCGCCATCGTCGTTTGCGTTTCCCTACGACCGCCCCGCACGACTAATTCCCATTTGCCGCCGCGGCGGCCGCTGCCCGCGGCGCTTCGAGCGCTTCGAGCAGAGCAGCCAAAATCTGCCGTTCCTCAGGCGCCGCCTCGTCGCTGGCGTTGTACCGGGCATACTCCTGCTCGATCTCGCGCGCCTCGAGCAAGATCCCGTGGCGGCGGATGCTTTCGATGAAGGCGTCGAGCGCTTGCTGCCGCTCCTCGGCGGGCGCGAGCGAGTTGGCCACCAGTTCCACCAGCCGCCGCTGCGCCCGCGGCGTGCCGAGCAGTCCGAGAGCGCCGATCGTGGCCGGCCCTGGCTCCCCTTGATCCAGCCGGGCGAGCAAAGCCCCTTCGGCGGAACGCAGATCGAACCACGGGCGCGGCGATTCGACGAGCCGCGCGAGCCCCGCGACCGCAAAGTCCCCCTGCTCGCGCCGCACGTCCGGCGGAGTCACGCCGGCGCCGGCCTTGATGAGCAGCCGCTCGAGAAACCGGCCAAAGATCGGCTCTTCCACCGGCACGATGCCGGCGATCGAGTAGGGGTCGCGCTCGAACTCATCCAGGGGAGAGCGGTCGATGGGCGGAAGCTGCATGAGCCCGATCGGCAAAGTGGCCGTTCGCCGGTCGCGCCGCAGGTTCTTGATCACGTCGCAGGCGCACGGCTTCGACAGGGCTGAATGCAGCAGCACCAGTTCCACGTCGGCCGACGCCACAGCCGCCTGATACGCTTCGGCGCCGGTGGCGACGATGATCGGCTGGTAGCCGCGGGCTGCCAGCCAGGCGCCGAGGTTGCGGCCGTCGTCAAGACGTGGGTGTGCCACCACCGCGATTCGATCGCCGCGGCCCGTGGCCAGGAAGCGCAAGGTTTCGCTCACCGCGCCTGCGCCGGTGAAGGGATCGCGCGGATCGATCGCCAGCACCGCGCCGACCGCCGCACGGTTGAGCGCCCGGTCCGAGGTCCGCGCGGCCAGCGCCAATGGCGCCGGCTCGCCGCTGCGGCCGGCGACGGCGCCCTGCCAGCCCGAGCGCCCCAGGGCGTCGGCCAGCGTGGCGCTCGCCGTCCAGCGTCCCGTTTGTAAAGCTAGCGCCAAGGCCGCGTCGAGTTCTTCGGCAGGCGTTTGGTCGAGCGTCGGGCCCGGAGCGTAGACTTGGAGTCCGGCGACAAGGGCCTTGAGACGGTTCTCGGGGGACGGATCGGCGGCCGCGAGGTCGGCGGTGAGCCTGGCGGCCCGAAGATCGGCGGCCTGCCGGGGCGTTGCCTCGAGCGGCGCGGCGGCCCCGACCGATGGGTCCCAGCGCCACACGGTGACCAAGCCGTTGACGTTTGCCGGCGGCAAGCGCTTCTCGTCAAACCAGAGTCGCACTTCGCGCTCGAGCGCCTCGCGGGCTTCGTCCGGCGTCACGGCGCTCCCCTTCCAGCGTTCCAGCGCCTCGAGCGCCGCCGCCTGAGTGGCGGGCGAGCCTGCGTCGGCGGCTGCGCCGAGCACATACGGCCCCGCCTCGCCGGGAGCAAGTTGCCCCAGCACGTCGATGAGCTGCGGCGAGAGCGCGGCGTTCCGCGCGTCGAGCGCGCCGACCAAGGGAGGGATCATCTGATCTCCCATCGCCACGAGCGCCTCGCGCACGAGCGGATGCCGCGCGGCTTGGGCTGGATCGGCCAAGATCTTTACGAGCGGCACTGCCGCGGCGGGCCCGATGTCGCGCAATTGAAAGGCGGCCGCACGCCGCTCGTCGAGCGTGGGGGCGGCAAGTTGATCGACCAAGCGGCCGACGCGGGCCGGATCGGCGGCGCCTGCCTGCAGGGCGGCATCGACGGCGTCGGCAAATTGACGACCCGCCGGGGCCAACTCCGGCGCGAGGCCGAGTTGCAGAATCGTACCGGGGCCGAAGCGGCGGGCGAGGGCCCGCAATTGATCGGGCGATAGTTTCGCGGCCACGAGCCGCTCAACGAGCGGCTTGGCGAGCGGCGCTCGTCGCCGCGACACGAGCACGCTGGCGGCTTGCACGAGTTCGACCGGTGACTGCGGGTTGGACGCCAACACGGCAAGCACCAGCGGATCGGTTTCCGGCGGAGCGGGCGGGGGCGGCGCCGCTTTGTCGTCGGCTGCTGCCTTGGTGGGCTCGGTCTTGGCTTCCTCCCCGTCGGTTTTCGTCTTGGCGCCTTCGGCCGCGCCGCCTTTCGCGGCCTCGGCTTTCGCGCGATCCTTGCTGGCTGGCTTGTAGGGCCGCAGACCTGAGACTTGGGCCCGCAGGCTGGTCGCCGGCAGCGAGACGCCCAGGCAAAGGGCCGTGAGCACGAGGAAGATCGAAAGGCGGTTCATGGCGGGCGACGCACAGTGGGGAGCGGCGGAAGTTGAGCTAAGGGTTGGCTTCAGCGAGCTTCCGTTGCCAAAGGGCGACCTGGCGGGCCACCTCGGCCGGCGCGGTCGATCCATAACTGCGAAAGGCCTGCACGGCCCGTTCGGCCCCGAGCACCTCGCGCACATCGGCCGTGAGCGTGGGGTCGGCTTGGCGCAACTCGTCGTCGCTGAGCTGGGCCAGCGCAACGCCGCGCTCCGTCGCCGTGCGCACCAGGCGGCCGACGACGCCGTGGGCCGTTCGCAGTGGCAGGCCGTTGCGAACGAGCCGTTCCATGAGCGTGGTCGCGTCGAGGTAGCCGCGGTCCAGATCGGCGGTAATCGCCTCGACGTTCAAGCTCGCCCCGGCCACCAGCGGCGCGGCCAACTCCAGGCAGGCGCTCACCGTGTCGAAGGCGTCGAACAGCGGCGGTTTGTCTTCTTGTAGATCCCGGTTGTAGGCCAGCGGCAGCCCCTTCACCAGCACGAGCAGCGCCGTGAGGCTGCCGATCACCCTCCCGGTCTTGCCGCGGATGAGCTCGAGCACGTCGGGGTTCACCTTCTGCGGCATGATCGATGAGCCGGTGCAAAACGACTGCGGCAGCGCGAGGAAGCCGAACTCCGTGGTTGACCACAAAATCCACTCCTCGGCCCAGGCGCTCAGGTGTTCGGCCACCAGGCTCAGGCAGAAGACGAACTCGAGCACGAAGTCGCGGTCGCTCGAAACGTCGATGCTGTTGGCCGCCACGCCGTCGAAGCCCAACCGCTCGGCCACGTTGTGGCGATCGATCGGCAGGCTCGTGCCGGCGAGCGCCGCAGCCCCCAGGCTGAGTACGTTCGCGCGCTTGCGGCAGTCGGCAAGGCGGCCCCGGTCGCGCTCGAGCTTCTCGCACCAGGCCAGCCAGACGTGGTTGGCCAGCACCGGCTGGGCCCGCCGCAGGTGGGTGTAGGCGGGGACGACGACGCCTTGGTCGGCGTTGCAGCGGCCGACGAAGGCCTGTTGCAAGTCGACGAGGCGGCGGTCGATCTGGTCGATGGCGTCGCGGACCCAGAGCCGCAAGTCGGTCGACACCTGATCGTTGCGGCTGCGGCCTGTGTGCAGCTTGCGTCCCAGGTCGCCCGAGCGGGCGATCAGCGCCTGCTCGATATGCATGTGAATGTCTTCGAGCTCGGTGCGGAACTCGAAGAGGCCCTGATCGATCTCTTGGCCGATCGCCGCGAGATGGGCTGCGATCTCCTCCGCCTCGGCCGGGGTGAGCAGGCCGACATCGGCCAGCATGCGGGCATGCGCGGTGGAGCCCAAGATGTCGTGCCGGTAGAGGCGGCGGTCGAAGCTAATGCTCTCGGTGAACTGCTCGACCCGGCGGTCGGTGGCTGCAGAAAAAACGCCTTCCCACGCCTTGGCAGCCACCCGGAAACCACTCGCTTAGACCACAGTTCGCCCTCCTGGAACACCGTGATTCAATGTAAACGGGTGGGTACGGAGTGTCAACGACCTGCCTAGCGCTCCGCGCTGAGATTGGGCAGTGTCTTGGTGGGCATTCTACGAACTGCATGTCTCATGGCTGCAATGCTTTGTGGCGCTGGACGCGCCCGAATGAAAATGCGTTGGCAAGCGGCCTGCGCGGTTCGTTAGCAGCCACTTCGCTCCCCAGGGCGCTGGGGTGGGACGGGCGCTGGCTGGCGCGAATTCAGCAACGCGGTTAGACGATTTCGAGTTCCAGTTCCTGGACCTCGGGCTCGGCGAGCATGCGGGCATGCACCTCGCCCCGGAAGACCGAGACGTCGCGCGGGGCTTGGATTCCCAGCCGCACGCGGCCGCGGCCGATTTCGAGGACCGTGACGACGATCTGGCCGTCGACGACGACCGACTCTTCGCGCTTGCGGGTCAACACCAACATGGCTCCCCCCAGGGCGGTTAAAAGAGCAGATGGTGGGAGGCGGCTGGGTAAGGCAGAGCGCAGATCCCACGAGAAGGGACGGAGGCACTTATCGTCGAGGTCGATCTTTCCCTTCCCGTTGCGGACGGGACCTGGCTGGACGACCGCTCCCACCATCTGCAACGAGGGACAGTCTAGAGGGCGAATGCTAGCATCGCGTGAAGAGGGGGTGAGGAAGGGATAAGAATCGGGTGGAGTTTGGGTAGCCGGGGCGTGAGAATCGTGCCGGCCCGCAACAGCGACCACAATCTCGACCAGGAATCGGTCCATGACCGCTGATCGCACCTATTCCCGCCGCCGCGCCCTGGCGAGGCTCACCGCCCTCGGCGTTGGCACGGCCACCTTTCAGCGAGCCCTGGCCGCTCAGGCAGCCGACGCCTCGGCCGTTTCCCCCGAATCCGTTCGCCAGGCCGAATGGATCGCCGGCATCACGCTCGACGACGAGCAGCGGAAATCGGTGGCCGACGCGCTCAACGACGACTTCAAGGCGGTCGCCGAGCTGCGTAAGGTCGATGTGCCGCACGGCGTGCCGCCGGCGATCACCTTCTTCGCCGCGCCGCCCCAACAGGCTTGCCGACCCGAGGAGCGCGGCACGGTCGCGGCGGCGCCGCTCGTGGGCTTTCAGCGTCCGGCCGACGATGAGGGGCTGGCGTTTTGCAGCGTGGCCGAGTTGGGCGCGCTGTTGCGCTCGCGCCAGGTGAGCAGCGTTGAACTGGCTAAGCTCGCCTTGGCCCGGCTGCAACGTTTCGATCCGCTGCTCAAGTGCGTCGCCACGCTCACCGAGGAATTGGCGCTGCGACAAGCCGCGCAGGCCGACGCCGAGTTGGCCGCCGGCAAAGACCGCGGACCGCTGCACGGCATTCCGTGGGGAGCGAAAGACCTAATCGCGTACCCCGGCTACAAGACCGCCTGGGGCGCGGGCGAGTATCGCGAGCAAACCATTCACGAGAAGGCTAGCGTTGCCCAACGGCTGGATGAGGCGGGCGCCGTCCTCGTCGCCAAGCTCACGCTCGGCGCCCTGGCCCTGGGGGACCAGTGGTACGGCGGGATGACCCGCAACCCGTGGAATCCCGAGCAGGGTTCCAGCGGCTCGTCGGCCGGTTCGGCCGCGGCGGTGGCGGCAGGCTTGGTTCCCTTCGCCGTCGGCAGCGAAACGCTCGGCAGCATTGTGTCGCCGTGCCGCCGCTGCAGCGTGACAGGCCTGCGGCCCACGTTCGGCCGCGTTAGCCGGCATGGCTGCATGACGTTGGCCTGGAGCATGGACAAGCTGGGGCCGATTGCCCGCACCGCCGAGGACTGCGCGCTGGTGCTCGGGGCGATCCACGGGGCCGATGGACTCGACCCGGCGGCCGTCGAGCGGCCGTTTCAGTGGCCGGCGCGACGGCCGCTGAGTGAGCTGAGTGTTGGCTATGTCGAAAACGATAAGCCGATCGACGCCCGTCCCGAGCTCGTCGCCCTGCGCAAGCTCGGCGTGCAGCTCGCGCCGTTTCAACTGCCCGCCGGGCTGCCGGTCGATGCGCTGCCGATCCTGCTCGACGCCGAAGCGGCCACCGTGTTCGACGATCTCACCCGCCGCGGCGTTCGCGAGGGAATCGGCCACTGGGCCACGACCTTCCGCAAGGCCCGCTTTCTCCCCGCCGTCGACTACCTGCGGGCACAACGGGTCCGCACGCTGGCGATGCGACAGATGGAGAAAGCGCTCGAAGGCTTCGACGCCTACGTCGGCGGAGACGACCTGGTCCTCACGAACATGACGGGGCACCCGACCGTGGTCTTGCCGACGGGCGAGAAGCCGGACGGCAAGAACGGGCAACCCGACACGATCACGATCACCGGGCGGCTCTTCGGCGAGGAAGACTTACTCACGCTCTCGCAGGCGTTTCAGACGACGACGAACGCCCATCGAGTTCGGCCGCCGGTGGAGCGGTTGCTGGGGGACAGCCAGGCGCCGCGGGCCTCGTAAGTCGACTCCCTTACGCTGCGTTTCTGCTTCCTTGACTGAATCGCGGTGTAGCTGATCAAGTCGGAATGAGTCGAAACGGCTTGCCGTGCCGGTTTCGATAGACCGGAAGTCCCGTAGATCGAGGGTGAAAATTGTGTCGATGCCTTCGCGCTCGGCGAGGTAGCACAGCGTCGCGTCCGCCCACTGCGGACTCAGATCCTGGTACTTGGCGACGTAGTTGCGAATCCATGGGTAGGCAGCGCGATCGAGCGAAAGCGGAACAATCACGCCCTGTTCGATCTCGAGCAACAGCTGTGATGCTGCCCGAGGGAGGTCACGCAGCAGCCAAAAGGCCTCTGTGAGCACTGCCTCGGACGTCAGCAGCGGCGCCCCGACGGTCTTCGCCTGGGAGAGGCAGCGTGCGTGCGCCGCATCGTTGCGCCGCAAAAGTGCGACGAGAGGCCCGGTGTCCACGAGCACTTGCTCAGCCGCCACGACCGCCAAATCCTTCCATGTATTTGGGATTTGTGCTCAGGTCCGCCGGGCCATCATCGATGCAACCGATAAATCCCAGGCGGCTCGCGGCCTCGAAAAAGGTTTCGCCGTTAGCAGCGGTCAGCGCGCCCGAGCGAGGGGCAATTCCTCCGAGCGCAACGTCGATGACCTGCGACGGGGGTTGCCCCAATTGCTCCACCAGACTCGCCAGATGAGCCTGTTGCTCGGCAGTCAGCAGATAGGGATTGGGAATAGGTTCCATATTGGGAAGAATAGCTTTCCCAAATATGAGCGTCCAGCTTCGCCTTTTTGCCCTGCGGGATTGATATCTAAGCCCGCTCCCCCGCAAACGCCATGACCTCGGCCACGGAGCCCGCCCCCAACGCCAGCATCGCCAGCCGGTCGAAGCCGAGTGCTACGCCTGCGCACGGCGGCAATCCGTGGTCCATTGCCGCCAGCAGCCGGCTCTCCTCCGGCAACGTCGGCAGGCCGTCGGCGTCGCGGGCGGCGTTCACTGCGCGGTTGCGTGCCCGCAGCGTGTCGGCGTCGAGCAGTTCGTGGTAGCCGTTGGCCAGCTCGACGCCGTCTACATAGAGCTCGAAGCGTTCGGCGACCGCCGGCGGGCCCGGCCGCACCTTCGCGAGCGCCGCTTGGCTCGCCGGGTAGTCATAGAGCAACGTAGGGCTTCCACGCCCCAACTGCGGCTCCACGAGCTCGGCCAGCAGCAGGTTGAGCCACAGATCGCGATCCTCCGGATCGAGCCCCGGCGGAATCGCCAGCCGATTTCGCTCAGCCGCACCGCGCAGCTCTGCCGCCGGCGATGTGTGCGGATCGAGCCCCACATGGCGGGCGAATGCGCCCGCGTAGCTCAGTTGCTCGGCCGGACCGCGGCCGAGGAGTGCTTGCGAGAGCTCGTCGAGCAGTTGCATGCCGACCGCCAGGTCATCCCCCGCGCGATACCACTCGACCATCGTGAACTCAGGGTTGTGCAGCCGCCCGAGCTCGCCGGCGCGAAACACTCGCGCGACCTGGTAGATGGCCTCGCCCCCGGCGGCGAGCAGCCGCTTCATGGAGAACTCCGGCGATGTTTGCAGCCACCGCCAGGTAGGGTCCGCTGTGCGGACCAATTGCCCAGCGCTCGAGCTTAGGAGCGCGGATGGGCTGTCAACCGCCTGCGATGGTGGGTCTGCGCTGCGCTTGACCCACCCTACGGGGGCCGCGAGCGCCGCGTCGTTTGCGCCGCAGGCAACCCACGGTTGCAGATGGCGCTCGATGACCGTGTCGGACGAAAGGCACGGGGTTTCGACTTCGAGAAAGCCGCGCGCATCGAAGAATGCCCGCAAGGCGCGTAGCAATTCGGCCCGCTGGCGGAGCATGGGCCAGGAGGCCGTAGGGCGGAAGTCGCGGGCCGACGACGAATCGCTGGGAGCGGTCACGGCTGCTCAACTTGCCTGTGGGGCCGAGCGGACGGCTCGTCCCCACAGGTCTCTCGAGTTTCTCAACCGCGGCCGGCGTGGCCTTAGGCCTTGGCCTGGTCGATGTGCTCCTGATACACGCTCTTGGGCTTCACGCCCACGAAGCGGGTGACCTCGCGCCCCCCCTTGAAGATCACGAGCGTGGGAATGCTGCTCACGCCGTAGTTCTGGGCAGCTTCGGGGTTGTCGTCGATGTTCACTTTGCCGACCTTGAGGCCGCCTTGGTTTTCGACGGCGAGCTCCTCGACCATCGGGGCGATCATCCGGCAGGGGCCGCACCAGGGGGCCCAAAAGTCGACCAACACCGGCACCTCCGACTTAAGGACTTCGGCTTGGAAGGTGCTGTCACTGAATTCCGCAACATGTCCGGCCATCGACGATTCTCCTACCTGAAACGAAAGGTTCGGCAGCCGCCGGCCGACGCCTAAAGCCTGAACTGAGCGGCGCTTGCGAACAAACTTGAGTAACGGCGAATTATAAGAGCGGGGCACCCTGTGTCAAACGCTCTCTGCACGGTTGGATGCACGCCGGTGACGGCCGGTTGCAAGGACCTCTGGCACGGCCCTTGCTCTTGCTGCTCGCGGCCCCTGCTATGCTTGGCTAGGGCCAAGCTTCCCCGCGCCAAACCGCAGCAGCGGCCGTGCCGCGCGGCCATCCCTCTTGGAGCCGGAGTCAAGGAATCATGGGCATGTTCAGAGCATTGCTGACGGGGTTGGGCGCCGGGGCCACCGCGATGTATTTCTACGATCCGGTCCGCGGCGAAGCCCGCCGCGAGCAAGTTGCCGCGAAGGTGCGGGATTGTCTGCACGAACTGTCGGAATCGGCCACGGTGCTTAAGCGCGAGGCCGAAGCCGGGATCGACCGCGTGTCGCAGGCCATGTCGGGCCAACCGCGCCCGGTCGAGGCAGCCCATGCCGCGTCCGACGAATCTCCGCTCTACTCGTCCGCCGCGGCGGGTGAGGAATCGTGGCCGCCGGCCGCCGAGGCCGCGTTCAAGCTCGGCAGCTACGCCGTACTCGGCAAGCTGGCCTTGGGCCGCGCGTTCTGGCCCGCCGTGATTGGGGGCAGCGGCCTCTATTGGGCGGCCAAGCAAGGCGCCTTCAACGACTTCTCCGCAGCGCCGCTCCGCGATCTGGGGCGCAGCTTTGGCCAATCGCTGGGCGAGCACGTGCGCGGGTTGCTGCCGGGCCGAGGTCACGCAGAAGACATGCACCGCGAGATCGGCGAGATCATGTCGACGGCGGTCGCCTGGTGTACGGCCGACTCCAATCTCAGCGAGGCCGCCCGCCTGATGCGCGAGCACGATTGCGGAGCGATTCCGGTGGTCGACGACGGCGTGATGCGGCGTCCGGTGGGGGTGATCACCGACCGCGACATCGCCGTCCGCGTGGTGGCCGAGGGGCGCAACACCGCCGAGGTGAAGGTCCGCGACTGCATGTCGACTCCGGTCGCCACCGCCCACCGCGCCACGAGCCTGTGCGAGGTGATGCACATCATGGAAGACTCGAAGCTCCGGCGGATGGTCATCGTCGACGACGACGGCCGCGTCTGCGGCATGGTCGCCCAAGCGGACCTTGCCCGCGAGGCGCCGCAGGAGCAGGTGGGGGAGGTGGTGCGCGAGGTTTCCGAGCGGCAGACGGCCTGAAGGCGGCCGGCCAGCGGCGTGGCAGTACCTGCCCTCGATGGTGCTCGACCCTGGCGTGGCAATCAGGTTTGTGCAAAAGACGCCGGTCCACTTCGGAGACATCTGACCTGCCGCTTTGCGTCAAAGATGTTCCCCTGCGTGCGGCAAGTGGACAATCTCTGCTCGGCCCGCAGACCTACTTCGACTGCCGGCAGCGCATGGGATTGACTTTCGAGAGCCGCCTGGAATCGCAGACGATGGCGCGACTGGGCAGAGGGGGCCTAACCGAGCATCGGCATATAATCGCGACCGCCCCCCGACCTGCGTTAGGGGGCAGTCACTCCGAGCAATTCGGGCCTGCGGCAAGCTAAAGCGAACAACGCGAGTGTCGCGAGGAACAAGGTGCTCGGCTCTGGGACTGCCGATGCGCCCTTCCCGAAATTTGCTTTGAGGATGCCGAAGTCGGACAGGTCGACACGATCATTGTCGTCGAGGTCGCCTTGATCTCGCCAAACTCCTATCCCGAAGTTCTGTTTCAGGATCCCGAAGTCTGCGAGATCGATAGCCCCGTCGAAATTCGTGTCACCCGCTCTCGGCCCATCTCGTAGGTCGATGATCCAGTCCGAACCGAGGAAAACCTTCGCGTCGTCCGAGACCCCCTGCACGCCCGCTACATGGCCAGCCCAACCGTTGGCAATGATCTCCGTCAGGCCGTAGTCTCGGATGGCGACATCGGTCAGTGAACGCATTCCGTGGGCGGCGTCCCATACGAATGACTCCTCTGTTTCTCCGTTCCGAAGATCAATCTCGCTCATCCCAACGATCGTGCTTCCGTCGGGAGTCATGTCGGTCACACCGCTAAAGACCCGCCCGTCGGGCAACAAATCGCCAAGTCCCTTCAGTCCCGACTCCGCAGTCCATCGGAAGGCCTCAGAGTTCGTGTTCCCGACAATTACCTGTCCATCGTCCGAGATGTGTGTCGCAACCGTGGCGGGTTCTCCAAGCACTGTAAAGCCGGCTGACTGAGTCCATCGGACTGCCTCCCATCCTCGCTCCGAATTTGCGAAACCAACCAGAGTTTCTGCGTCAGGGGTCATTCCGCAGATCCCGCTGTTAAAAAGGCCGCCCGGCAGATCTCCGAGCCCTCTCATTCCGGTCTCGGCGGTCCAAAGAAAAGCCTCTTGACCGTTTGGTGATTCCGAACTGCCGACAATTGCAGCGCCATTGTCGGTCATGGCCCTAACCCAAGGCCCTGGCCAGGACTGGGTCGAGCTTAACGTCCCGATCGGAACTGCGCCTGACTCTCTAGTCCAGCGAAAGGCTTCGTATTCTCCGTTATCGTCGCGAACTCCAGTTCCGGAAATGATCGATCCATCTGCGGATACCTCGGACACCGTCGCGCGATCCCAGTTTTCCGAAAACGGGCCGGCACCATCCAAAAGGACGAGGCCAGTCGACAAGCTCCACATCACCGGGCCATGTTGACCAGTCCTGGGGAGATCGGTCCAACCGTCCCCGACCGCCACTTGGCCATCGGAAGAGATCGCACGCATGGCCAGCGGAAACCATTCTTCGTTCGGCTGTCGATTCAAGGTCCGAAATGTGGCTGCGTCTCCAGACGAGGCCAAAAGCAGCATTAGGATGGCAATGCCGGATCGTCGCTCGCTCATGGTCGGCCCAATAACTCGCGGAGCCCCTCAAATGTCTCACCTTCTTGTATAGCGAGAACACGTAGGAAAGTCGCGGGTTCGCCGTTCGAACAGACTCGACACATGGCCACGCGATCTGCCAGCAGGCGGTCTCTCGCGCGTCTGGTGGCCGCGGACCCGCCGTGGCACCACAACGGCCGCGTGCGGGTCGCCGCATCGTTCGGATGCGAACGATCTGAGGAAGCAACGGGCAACCTGGCGACTACTTCCTAGCCCGCACCAGCCGCATCCCGTTGCCGATCACCACCAGGCTTGTCCCCACGTCGGCCAGCACCGCCAGCCACATGCTGGCCATCCCGGCGGTGGCTAGCAGCAGCACGATGAGTTTGAGGCCCAGCGAGAGCGCGATGTTCTGCGCTAGAATCCGCCGCACCTGTCGCCCCAGCGAAACGAGCGCCGGCACGCGCTCGAGGTTCGCCGCCATGATCACCACGTCGGCCGTCTCGAGTGCGGTGGCGCTCGCCTGAGCGCCGAGCGCGACGCCGAGCGTGGCCGCCGCTAGGGCGGGGGCGTCGTTTACGCCGTCGCCGACCATCGCCACGCGGGCGCCGCCGGCGGTCAGTTCTTGAATGCGGCGGATCTTGTCTTCCGGCAACAGGCTCGCTTCGAACTGCTCGATGCCGGCGGCGCTGGCCACGCGCTGCGCGGCAGGCGCGGCGTCGCCGGTCATGAGCAGGAGCCGGCTTACGCCTAACGTGCGCAGCTCGCGCATGGCCGTGGCCGCTTCGGGCCGCGGCGTGTCGGCGAGCCAAAGTGTGCCCAGCGGACCGCGGTCATCGGCCACGATCGCGGCGGTCGATCCGTCGCCATTAGCCGCGGAGGCCGGCACATCGCGCCCATTCTGTTCATGCAGTTCGGCGTTGCCGACACGATACCGGCGGCCCTCGATCACCCCTTCGATGCCGAGCCCCCGGCGGGCTTGAAACTCGGTCGCCGCAGGGAGAGTGAGCCCGCGCTCCTGAGCAGCCTGCACGATGCCGGCGGCCAAGGGGTGTTCGCTCTGCGCCTCGAGCGCGGCTGCCACCGCTAGAACTTGCTCGGGCGTATGCCCTGGCGCTGGGTCGATCCGCTCGACGCGGAACTTGCCGGTCGTCAGCGTGCCGGTCTTGTCGAACACGATCGTGTCGAGGCGGGCAGCGTTCTCCAGATGCTCGCCCCCTTTGACGACCATGCCTAGCCGCGCAGCGCGGTGCAGCCCGCAGACGATCGTGACGGGCGTGGAGATTACGAGCGCGCAGGGACATGCCGTCACCAGCAGTACGAGGCCGCGGTGGATCCAATTGATCCAGGTCGCCGTGCCGAACAGCTCACTCGCCCCCGGCAAGCCCCAACTCACGGCCAGCGGAGGAACCACGGTCACGAGCAAGGCCAAGACCATGACGACCGGCGTGTAGATGCGGGCAAAGCGATCGACGAACCGCTGCGTGGCGGACCGGCTTGCCTGCGCCTGCTGGACGAGGCGCGCGATGTGCGCGAGCGTGCTCTCGGCGGCCGCTCGTTCGACGACGACCTCGAGCGAGCCGGAGCCGTTGAGCGTGCCGGCGAAGACGCGGGCGCCCGCCCTCTTTTCGACCGGCAGACTTTCGCCGGTGAGCGTCGCCTCGTCGACCGTCGACGCGCCGGCGACCACCGCGCCGTCGGCGGCGATCCGCTCGCCTGGCTTGATCAGCATGCGGTCGCCGGGACGAAGGGCGTCGGCCGAGACATCGTGGACCCCGCCCGCTTCGAAGCGATGGGCAATCGGCGGCTCGAGCGCGAGCAGGCTCTGGATCGCCCGCCGCGCCCGGCCCAGGCTTGCGCTCTCGAGCCAGAGCGAAAAGTCGAAGAGCAGCATCGCGGTGGCGGCTTCGAAGGTGTAGCCGATGGCGATGGCCCCTGCGGCGGCCACCGTCACGAGCACGTTCATGTCGAAGGCGCCCTGCCGCAGCGAACGCCAGCCAGCCCGGCCCACAGGCAGCCCGGCGACGAGCGTCGACGCGATCGCGAGCCCGCCCGAGAGCCACACGCCGTACCGCCACGATTCGAAGCCCCAGGCGACGAATGCGGCGGCCAGGAGCCCCGCGGCGATCACGAGGCTGCGGCGGATCGGAGGCGCGCCGGTTTCGAGCGGCGCAACCACGGCCAGCGCCGGCTGGCCGGGAAAGCCGGTCTCCTCGAGCGTGCGGACGACCGCGGCCGATTCGACGAGCGCGGGGTCGAACTCGACGCGCAACGTTCGGCCCACGTAGTCGGCCGACACCGTGCCCACGCCGCTCAGTCGCCGCAGCCCACGCTCGATCAGCGCAAGCTCTTCCGGACAATCGAGCCCGGGCACATGGTAGAGTTCGTGAACGGTCACGCGACGGCCCGAGAAACAAACAAGCGACGACCCGAATGCGCTGCCGAATTATAGGCCATTTGGCTGTCCGTCACCCCTGGCTCGAGAGCGTTCCCAGGTAGAGTTCGGTGCGGTAGCTCATCGTCACGTGCCCGTCTTCGGCGAAGGCATCGAACAAGCGTTCGAGATCGGCCAGCATTGGGCCGCGGGCCGGATGATCGGCCGCCGGCACGTAGGACGACGAGAGCAGGCGGCCGCGCAAGCCGCGAAAGTCGAGCCGCTGTGCATTGGGAAACTCGAAGCGCCGCCAAGGTTGATTCGAAAGTTCGCCAGCCAACCGCTGCTCGCGGCCGTCGTGGCGGATCGCGGCATAGTCGGTGCCGAAACGCTCGAGGAGCTGCTCGTAGGCAGCGGCGAACGGCGAGTCGTCGCTGAGCCGGGCGTTCCAGAAGAGCGCCACGCGATGCGGCGGCCGCAGGATTCGCAAGAACTCGCGCCGCCCGGCCGGCACGTCGAACCAATGAAAGGCCTGCGCGGCGGTGACCAGATCGATGCTCTGGTCGGGGAGTCCCGTCGCCTCGGCCGTGCCTGACTGGCTGTGAAAGCCCGGCTGGCCAGCGAGCCACCCTTCGGCCGCCTGGCGCATCGCCGCGTTCGGTTCCACGGCCCACGCCGTGCAGCCGGAGCGCAGCAGGAGTTCGGTGGAGATGCCGGTGCCGGAACCGATGTCGGCGACGGTGGATGCGGACGTCAGCCCGGCCTCGCGCTCTAGCGTCTCGAGCAGCGCGGCAGGGTAGCCCGGCCGGTAGCGGACGTAGTCGGCCACGCGATCGGTGAAGCGCTGGGTGGAGTCAGGCGTCATCAGGGGTTTCCCGCTCTCATTGGTCCGCACAGCGGACCCTACTTAGGGTCCGCTCTCGCGGACCAATCTTATTCCGCCAAGCTGCGCTCGCGCTCGGCGGCCTCGGCCCGCGCTTCCCGCCGCGCCCGCCACCACTCGATCACGCCTGGCAGCACCGAGATCAGGATGATGGCGACGATGACCAGGGGGAAATTCTTCTGTACGAAGGGGAAGCTGCCGAAGAAGTAGCCTCCGAGCACGAACGCGAACACCCAGACCAGCGCCCCTACCACGTTGTACACGGCGAATTGCAGGTAGTTCATGCTTCCCACACCGGCCAGGAAGGGCGCGACCGTACGGATGATCGGCAGGAAGCGGGCCAGGATGATCGCCTTGCCGCCGTAGCGGGCAAAGAACCGCTCGGTGCGCTCCAGGTATTCGCGCTTGAGCCAGCGGGTGCGGCCGGTGAGCACGCGCGGGCCAAGGAAGTGGCCGATCGCGTAGTTCAAAGCGTCGCCGCCGATGGCGGCCAGCGTGAGCAGCCCGAGCAACCAGCGAACGTCGAGCGAGCCGCTCGCGGCGAACGTCCCCGCGGCGAAGAGGAGCGAGTCGCCTGGCAGAAAGGGCGTCACCACCAACCCGGTTTCGCAGAAGATGATCGTCACCAGGATCAGATAGGTCCAGGCGCCGTAGTCCGAGATCACCTGATTCAGGTGCTGATCGAGGTGGAGGAACAGATTGAACAGTTGCTTCAGCCAGTCCATGCAAACTTAGGGCGAGAGGGAAGCTGGGGGTGTGGGAAAGCTTTGCGCAGCAAGAGGTTTGGGAAAGGATAGGTCGCCGGATCGATTTGGCTATTCCGCCTAACTTGCCGCCGCTGACTTGGGGGCTTACAGTGGCCGTTCCCCAAATGCCGACGCTTCTTACAGCGCTTTGCAATCCGGCCGCGCAGGGCCTTAGCCGTTGTAGTGGGCCTTGGCCGATCCGCCAAACCCCCTTGGCCGGCCTGCCAGCACCAGATCCAACCGCGACCTCGACCGCCCCGCCCACACCACGATCCCTTTCGGCCACCGCACTTCCCCAGCCCTAGGCGTCCGACTTTGAGCCCGTCTGCGTGGTTTACGATCGCTGTTGTTGGCATGGTGTTCTGGCTGCTGGCCTTTACGCACCTGGGCCCTGATTTGGTGCTGCTGGCTGCCCTGGGACTGCTGTTGGTCACGGGCGTGCTCGACACCCGCCAAGCCCTCGACGGCTTTGCCAACGAAGGCATGATCACGGTGGGGATTTTGTTCGTGGTGGGGGCCGGCGTGCGCGATACCGGCGCAGTGAATTGGGTGGCCGAAAAGCTCTTCGGCCGCCCGAAGAGCACGCTGGGGGCGGTGACGCGAGTCGTTGGCCCCACGACCGTGCTCAGCGCCTTCATGAACAACACGCCGCTCGTGGCGATGCTGATCCCGGCGGTCAACGAGTGGGCCGGCAAGTTCCGTGTTCCCCCTTCCAAGCTCATGATCCCGCTCAGCTACGCGGCGATCTTGGGCGGCACTTGCACGCTCATCGGCACGAGCACCAATCTGGTGGTCAACGGCCTGATGACGACGCAGGCGGGCCTTCCCTCGCTCGGCATGTTCGACGTTTCGTGGGTCGGCATTCCCGCGGCGATCATCGGCGGCGCTTACTTGATTGGCGCAGCCGCCTGGCTGTTGCCCGATCGGCGGCCGGCCATCAGCCAGTTGGGCGACCCCAAGGAATACACCGTCGAGATGATGGTCGAGGAAGGGAGCCAGCTCGAGGGCCGGACCATCGAACAGGCGGGCCTGCGGCACTTGGCGGGCGTGTACCTGGCCGAGATCGACCGCGACGGCTCGATCCTGCCAGCCGTGGCCCCGCAAGAAAAGCTGCACGGCGGCGACCGGCTGGTCTTCGTGGGCGTGGTCGATTCGGTCGTCGAGCTGCAAAAGATTCGCGGTCTGATCCCCGCCACGAACCAGGTCTTCAAGCTCAGCGAACCGCGCAGCGAACGCTGCCTGATCGAGGCCGTGGTGTCGACGAGTTGCCCGCTGGTGGGCAAGACGATTCGCGCGGGGCGATTCCGCAGCGTGTATGGCGCGGCGGTGGTGGCGGTGGCCCGCGGCGGCGAGCGGGTGCGGTCGAAGATCGGCGATATCGAACTCGAGCCGGGCGACACGCTGCTGCTCGAGGCGCATCCTTCGTTCTACGAACGCCAGCGCAACTCACGCGATTTCTATCTGATTAGCCAGCTCGAAAACTCCACGCCGCTGCGGCACGATCGGGCGATCCTTTCGATCTTGATCCTGCTCTCGATGGTGGTCGCGGTGACGATGGGGCTGAGCATGCTCAAGGGCTCGGCGCTGGCCGCGGCCTTGATGCTGGCCTTCGGCTGCGTGAGCGGCAATTCCGCGCGGCGGAGCATCGATTGGCCCGTGCTGTTGGCGATCGCCGCCTCGTTCGGCCTGGGCAAAGCGCTCGAAATCACCAAGGCGGCCGACGGCATCACGAGCGCGCTCGTCGAGTCGACGGCCGGCAATCCCTGGATCGCCCTGGCCATGGTGTACCTGGTGACCGTGGTCGTCACCGAGCTGATCACCAACAACGCCGCCGCGGCCTTGATGTTTCCCTTCGCGATATCCACGTCCACCAACCTGGGCGTGAACTACATGCCGTTCGTGATCGCGGTGATGATGGCGGCCTCGGCCGGCTTCGCCACGCCGATCGGCTACCAAACGAATTTGATGGTCATGGGCCCGGGCGGCTACCGCTTCAGCGACTATGTGAAGATTGGCGTGCCGCTCGACATTCTCATTGGCGTGATCACGGTGGCGATTGCGCCCTTCGTGTGGCCCTTCCACTAACCGCACACTTCTGGCCGCTCCGCGGCTAGTGATGAAATAATTCGCCGCGCGTGCAAAGGAGTTGCCGCAGCCATGAAACGGATGTCATTCTACGCCCGCTACGCGCTGACGATTCTGATCGTCGTCACGTTCTTGCTCCCCTTGGTGTTCCGCGGGGCCCGCAAAGGGCTGCTGACCAACCGCAACGACGTGAGCCAGTGGCTGCCGGAGACCTACGAGGAGACGCAGGTCTACAAGCAGTTCCGCCAGCAGTTCGTGAACGAGGAGTTCATCCTCGCGAGCTGGCCCGGCTGCACGCTCGAGGATCCGCGGCTCGAACTCTTGGCGCAAAAGCTCGTCCCCCTCGAGGGGCAGCGCCCCGGCTATGAGGGTGAAAAGCTGTTCGCCACAGCGCTCACGGGACCGCGTGCGATCGCCCAGATGACGGCCGCGCCCTTGAACCTGGAGCGCGACGAGGCGATCTCGCGGCTGGAAGGAGCGCTCGTCGGCCACGACCGCAACACCACCTGCCTGGTGCTGACGCTCAGCGAGCACGGCAAGCGGAGCTTTCGCAAGGCGGTGGAGGCGGTCTACTTCGTGGCTGCCGAGCAGTGCGCCGTCAGCCAGGCCGACCTGCGGCTCGGAGGACCGCCGGTCGACAACGTGGCCATCGACAAGGCGGGCGAACAGAGCCTGCTGCGGCTGGCCGTGCTCTCGGCCGTGGTCGGCATCGTCGTCTCCTGGTGGAGCCTGCGGAGCGGCCGGCTGCTAACGATGGTCTTCGCCACCGCGATCTACAGCGTGCTCGCCTCGCTGGCCGTGGTCTACTACAGCGGGCAAGAGGTGAACGCGATTTTGCTCACCATGCCGTCGCTGGTGTACGTGGCCACGACCTCTGGCGCGATTCACCTGGCCAACTACTACCGCGACCGTGTCCGCGATTTCGGCCGCGAAGGGGCCGCCGGCGCCGCGATCCGCCATGCGGCGCTGCCGCTGGCGCTGGCCGCCTCGACCACGGCCGTCGGCCTGCTCACCCTCTGCGTGAGTGAGCTCGTGCCGATTCAGGCGTTTGGCTTGTACTCGGCCGTCGGCGTGCTGATCAGCTTGCTCGTTACGTTTTTGGTGATGCCGGCCTCGCTCGAGCTGTGGCCGATCGACGGCGCCGCCCGCACGTCGGCCATCGAAGCCGCGGCGGCGCCGGCAGGGCACGACGAGGAGGGCGGCTTCTGGCATTCGGCCGGCGAGTTCGTCACCCGCCGCTGGGGGATCGCCGGCTTCGCTTGCCTGGCGGTGATGGGGCTGGCGGGCTACGGGCTGACGAAGATCGAAACGTCGGTGCAGCTCATGCGGATGTTCAGCCCCGGCACGCGGATTCTCGAAGACTACGCCTGGCTCGAGAAGAATGTGGGCGAGCTCGTGCCGATGGAGATCGTGCTGCGGGTGAACCCCGAGGAGAGCCACCTCACGTTGCTCGAGCGGCTGGAGATGGTGGAGCACGTGCAGCGGCGCGTGGCCAAGCTCGACAACGTGGGGAGCGCGCTCTCGGCCGTGACGTTCGCCCCGAACCTCGAAGACCCCGGCCGCGACGCCGCCACCGATCGCGCGGGCGCCCTGGGCGCGTTGCTCGGGGGCCGCCGCACCGTGCGGAGCACGCTCAATAAGAAGCTCGAAGAGCACTACGACTTGCTCAAGAGCGGCGACTTCCTCCGCGTCTCCGACGGCAAGGGCCTGTGGCCCAAGGATGAAGAGCTGTGGCGCGTGACTGCGCGGGTCGAAGCCCTGGGGGACGTCGACTATGGGCATTTCGTGCGCGACATTGGCCAGTGCGTCGAACCGGTGTTGGCGGTCTACCGCGAACGGCAGGCGCTGGCCGAGTTGCTCGAGAAGCAAGACCGCCGGCTTTCCGGCGCCAAGGTGCTCGTGGTCGGCGTGCAGACGGCGAGCCGGCCGAAGGAGCCCGCCGCGGCCGACACCCTGCTGTTGCTCGAACTGCTGCGGAAGTCCGGCGCGAAGGTTGCCTACAACGACCCGCAGTTGGCGTCGCTCGCCTCGAGCGGGGCCGGCGACGCCGCTGGTCTCGAGAGCGTCGCCCTGACGCCGGAGCTCTTGGGGCAGCAAGACCTAGTGTTGGTGACGCCTGACACGGCCGGCGTCGACCTCAAGCTGCTCAAGGAACATGCACCGAAGGCACGGCAGACGCTGGCCGCCGCGGCGCCGGTCGTGGCTGGGGCGCAAGGAGCGCCGATGAAGAGCGGCCTGGCCGCCACCTATACGGGGCTCGTGCCGCTCGTGTACAAGGCGCAGCACTCGCTGCTCGACAACCTGATCTTCGGCTTCTTCACCGACATGCTGCTGATCTCGGTGACGATGATCATCGCCGTCCGCGACGTGCCGACGGGGCTGGTGCTGCTGGTCTCGAGCGCGTTTCCCTCGGTCATCGTGTTCGGCATCATGGGCTGGCTCGGCGTCGTGGTCGACACCGGCACGGTGATGGCCCCCAGCGTCGCCCTGGGCGTGACGGTCGACGACATCGTCCACTACCTGCTCTGGTACCGGCAAGGACAGCGCGAGGGGCTGTCGCGAGCGAAATCGGTGATGCTGGCTTACAAAGGTTGCGCTCGAGCGATGTATCAGAGCTGGGGCGTGATCGGCATCGGCCTCTCGGTCTTCGCCGTGAGCCCGTTCACGCCGACGCAGCGGTTCGGCATGCTGATGCTTACGCTGCTCACGACCGCGCTCGTGGGCAACCTGGTGCTGCTCCCAGCGCTGCTGGCGAGCCCGCTGGGCGGCCTGTTCCGCGGCGGCAAGCGCGAGGCGAAGGCCGAGCGGCCGCTCGTGGAAAAGTCCACGGCCAAGCCGGCGCCGCAGGTCAAACAGACGCGCGCGCCGATCCTGGCCCCGCCGCACATTCGGCAGAACCGAGGGGTGGATCAGCGGCGCCCGTAGTAGGCACACTCCCGTGTGCCGCAACAACCGTTACGGGCTTTGTCCCGCCGACGCTACAACCGATCGGTAGCCAGCCGCAGGCGCTCGCGCGCTTGGCAGTCTCGCGCATCCACGGTCATATGCGGCCCAAGTTAGCGAGGCAACGCGAACGCAGCTTCAGCATTCCGCACACAGAGTGTGCGGGCTACGAACGCTTACGACAGCTTCTCGAGCTTCGTCACGCGGCCGCTGTTTACCCATTCCGCCACGTAGATGTTCCCCGCGGCGTCGAAGCAGGCGTCGTGCGGGTGGACGAAGCGGCCGGGCTGCCACAGCTTTTCGTCGCCGCGGATGGCGAACTTGCTGTCCGCCTTCACCCGCTCGGCGTCGTCTCCCAGCACGGCGGCCACTTGGTTCTTGGCGTCGAGCAGCGTCACGCGGCCTAGCAACTCAGGAACGAGGAGCAGCTCGCCCTGGCTGTCGGCGTTGGCCGGCAGGCCGAAGCCGGTCACCGTTTCCAGATACTTGCCGTCGAGGGTGAAGAATTGCAGCGTGTGGTGCGCGCGGTCGCAAATGACGATCGACGGCTCGCGCCCCGTGCGGCGGTCGATCCAAATGCCGTGCGGCGTGTCGAACGTGCCTTTGCCTTCGCCGGGGCCGCCGAAGGAGCTGACCCAGTTGGCGTCCTTGTCGAAGCGGTGAATGACGAACGACCCATAGCCGTCGGCCAGCAGAAACCCGCCGTCATCAAGGAAGGCGAAGTTGGTAGGCAGGAAGCGGTCGCGGCCCCAGATCTTCTCGGGGTGCTCGGCTTCGCCAGCGGCGTAGACGCCTGACTTCATGGGCGCCCGCTTCTCCCACACGACCTCGCCGTTCAGTCCCAGCTTGGCGAACGACTTCACCTGCTGGTAGGCGCAGACGTAGAGGAACTCGTCGTTCCCTTCCTGGCGGACCTCGATGCCATGGCCGCCCCCTTGGAACTGGTTGCCGAATGAGCGGACATACTTGCCTTCGGGATCGAAGACGAAGATCGACGGGTGATCCTTCTGGTCCTCGCGTCCCTCGTGGATCACGTACAGGTTGCCCGCCTTGTCGACCGCCACGTTGTGCGTCGTTTGCCAGGTGAACTGGCTCGGCAACTGCGGCCACTCGTGATGGGCGCGGTAGCGGTGCTCCCCTGAACCTACGATCGTCTCGCCGTCGGTCTTGCGGGCCGTCACGATGGCGGGCGACGCGAGCAGAGCGGCCGTGCCGGCGGCCGCGGTGGAAACGAACTGCCGCCGAGTAAAACGCGAAGCGGAGGACACGGGCAGGCTCCTGGTGGGGGAAGGATCGGGGGCGGAGGGAAGTCGCCTGGGGCGCTGCCGATTATAACAGCTCGCGGATCAAGCGCCTGCCAGCGGCACGACGTCTGCTGACGGGAGGTCCGATGCTCGTCCCGAAGCCGACGAACCTCGATGAAGCTGGCGTTTCTCTTACTTCTAGGCCTAGTCTGCTACCTGCTGGCGGCGATTGCCTGGTTTGCGCTCTCGTGGCGCAACCCCCGGCGGGGCGCTGTGCTCCTGACGGTGGCCTTCGCTGCGCTGGCGGCCCCCTGGGCGCTGCCGGAGATCCCGCGGGCGCATCGGCTGCTGGCCTCGATGGGGGCTATTGCCTTGGCGACCAAGGTCTACGATCTGAGCCGCGGTCCGGCGCTCACCCCGCCGCCGCCGGTCGCCGGCTATCTGCTGTGGCTGGGCAACGTGTTCACGCTGGTCTTCCGCAAGCCACCGCCGGCAGCGGGACGTTCGACTGCGCAAGAGGCCGCTCGACTCGCGACGTCGGCGGGCCTGGCGGCAGTTGGGACCGTGGTCATTGCCGCCGTCTGGTTCAATCCGCTGTGGGGTCAGATCGGGTTCTGGTCCGAGCACTGCCTGAAAGTGCTGCTGTTCTTCTGCACGATTTGGGCCGTGAGCGCCGCGGGCGCGTCCCTGATGCGGCTACTCGGTTCCCCGGCGCTGGAGCTGATGATTGCGCCGATCCTGTCGCGAACGCCGGCCGATTTTTGGCGGCGCTACAACCGCCCGGTGAACCAGTTTTTGCACGAGCACGTCTTCCTACGCGCCGGCGGTTTGAGCCGACATGGGCCGGCGATCCTGTTGGCGTTCTTCGTGTCGGGGCTGATCCACGAGTACGTGTTCCTGGCGCCGATCGGCCGCGTCTGCGGCTACCAGATGGCTTTCTTCCTTCTGCAAGGCGCCGCCGTGGCCGCCACGGCGCGGTTTCGTCCGCAGGCGGGCCTGGCCGCGCTCAGCGCTTTGGCGACGGCCGCGTTCATGCTCGCTAGCGCGAGTTTGTTCTGCGCCAGCTTGAACGCCGTGGCGCCGTTCTACGTCAGCGAGGTTCCGAATTGGTTGCGCTGCGGCGTCGAGTGATCCGCCCTGGCATGGCCGAGCGCTCAGAGAGCTGAGTCTCCCGAAATGCCGCTCCAGGGGCGCAGGAGCGCCGGGGCATGGCTCGCGTCGATCTTGTGCGTCAGCTTCGAGTCAGCGGACAGGAACACGCTCCGCAGGGCGTTCGCCAGCGCCTGGGCCGAGCTGGGACGCGCGGCCGGAGCCTTGGCCAGGCAGCTCAGCACTAGCCTGTCGAGCTCAGGCGAAACGCTCGCGTCGTATTCTCGCAGGCTGGCGGGTTCATCGCGCAAAATGCTTGCGCGCAACCGTTGCGGAGAGAAGGCCGCAAAGGCCGGTTCGAGGGCGATCAGCTCGTAGAGCGTGGCGCCGAGGGCATACACGTCGCCGGCCACGGTTGCGGCCCCATCTCCTGCTAGACGCTCGGGACTCGAGTAGCGCAAGGTCGCCAGCGGAGCGGACACGGGCTGGCCGGTGTCGGCCCGGCCGGCGAAGTCGGTCACCCACAACCGTTCGCGCGGGTCAAGCAGTAAGTTCGCAGGTTTGAGATCGCCATGCACGACGCCTTGCTGGTGGGCGACGTGCACCGCGTCGGCCGCGTCGATCATCCAGTCCCCCACGCGCCGCAGCCACCCCTTGGCCTCGCAGGCAGCCGCCGCCTGCGGCTCAACGCGATCGAGATGCGCGGAGCGCATCCATTGCTCGGCGATCCGCACCGCCAGGCTCGCGCCCGGGATGAGCTTGAGCACGGCATAGCACCGCCCGTCGCACTCGCCGACCTCGAACGCCGGCACGATCCGCGAACAGCAGAGCCGACGGGCCACGTGCGCCGCGTGCCAAAACGCCTCGACCTGACGCGGATCGCGGGCCGCCGCCGCCGACAGCACCTTGAGAGCCACGTGCCCCCGCCGCGGATGCATTGCCTCGAACACCAAGCTGTTGCCGCCGCGACCGAGCAAACGCAGCACCCGGCAGCCCGCGAGGCCATGACCGAGCAGAGCCTCGCCTTCGTCGGCGTCGCTCGGCAGCGCCTCATCCCCCTCCGCTTCGCGAATCGCCTGCATGGCCTGCATCACGGGAAGCAGACCTTCGAGCCGCCTCGCGAATTGCGGATACTCTTGCGCCAGCGCGGCGGCGTCGAGCCGTTCGCCCGCCTGCAAGCGATCGGCCAATAGCTCGAGCAGTTCCTCGTAGATTTCGACGTCGGGCAGGTCGGAGCGGTCTGGTTCGATCATGAGAGGTCTCCCGAACTACCCCGATGAGGCTCGAGCAGTTGCCGCAACCGCTCGAGGGCGCGGGCATGGCGGGAGCGCACTGTGCGCGTAGGCAAGTTGAGCACCTGGGCGATCTCGACCGAGGGAAGCTGCTCGAGGTAGCGCAGCACCAACACTTCGCGGTCGGTTTCCTTGAGCAGCGCCAAACACGCCTGCACGCGGCCGCGAACCTCTTCGAGAATGAGCTCGCCGCTCAGACTGCGGTGGACCGCGAGCAGGCGATCGGCCAGCGATTCGTTCGCGTGCTCGGGGAGCGCAGTGGCGGGCAATTCGCGGGTGACGCTGCGGCGCTGCGCCTGGCGATGCCGGCGGTTCAGTTCGAGCAGCTTGTCCCAGGCCAGTCCTCGCAGCCACACGTAGAAGGGCACGGTATGTCGGTTCTGTAGGTAGCTGGGAAAGCGGGCGGCGGCCAGCAGCAGCGTTTCCTGCACGATGTCCGAGGCGTCTGCCCGCACCGCCAGGCGTGGGTCGAGGCGCACCGCGACCATCCGCCGCAGGCGACGGCGGTGGCGGTCGAGCAATTGCTCGACCGCCCGACCGTCGCCCCGGCTCGCGCGATCCAACAGCAGTTCGATGTCGCCCTGATCCTGCATGGCTGCTCACTCCCCTTAGTAACTGCACGCACGGCGGAAAGCGGCAAGGATCGCGAACAAAAAAATGCCGTTTTCCTTTCCCGATGCGGGGGGTGGACAGTGCAACTCTGCTGACCGCTTCAGCTTGTGTCAACTGCCAGCCGCGCGGCTTGCCGGGGTTCGCGGAGGGTGGTAAACCCGCTCTAGCGAATCCCCCAACGCCAACCCGACTGAGGCCGCCATGAAAACCGTCGATTTGATCAAGGCCGTGCTCGCCCCCTCCGACATGGTGGTCAGGAAGTATCTCGAGGATCTGACGGACGCCGATCTCCTGCGGCGGCCCTGCGCGGGAGCGAATCACATCGCCTGGCAATTGGGGCACACGATCGTGGCCGAGCACCAGTTGATCGAAATGGTCTGCCCAGGCAAGATGCCCTCGTTACCGGCGGGTTTTGCCGAAAAACACGCCAAAGAAACCGCCACGGTCGATGATCCTCAGGCGTTCCTCACGAAAGCTGAATACTTGGAGCAATACGCCAAGCAGCGCGCCGGTACGCTCGCCGCGGCGGAACAACTCAGCGAGGACCAACTGGCGGCCCCTACACCTGAGAAAGTGCGGATGTTCGCACCGACGGTGGCGGCGATGTTCACCAACCAAGCGGGGCACTGGCTGATGCATGCGGGGCAGTGGGTGATCGTCCGCAGGCAGTTGGGCAAGCCGCCGTTGTTCTAGGGCCTGGGGGAGCGTCGTTGGCAGACTCGCGAGCGCTTCTGAAGAATGCGTAGAAACTCAGCGGCGGGCGGCCGGCTTGTGCGTGGAGTCAGTGCAGCCTCATAATCGCACGCGAATGCCACCATCATTCACGGAGAACGGTCATGGCTCGCATCGTCATCGTCGCACTTGGACTGTTGCTCGCGCTGGTCGGTGGCTACGTGGTTGGGCAGCAGCCCGCGCAACGTTCAGGCTCGTTGCGCGAAGAGCCCATCCCCCATCCCATTCTCGTGGAGCAGCGGGAGAGAGACGGAGGGGGCGTCATCCATGACTTGCGTGCCCACGGGCACGATGCCGGCGCCGTCCACGAATTGTTGGGGGACCAGCAGAAACCGGCGGCGCCGGTCGGCCGCTACGTGCCGGCCGACGGCGGGCGGATGCTCGACACGACGGACGGCACGCTCTATGCCCCGCAGGGCGAATGGTGGGCGCCCGTGACGAAACTGAGGATGGGAACCTAGGCCTACGCCTGGGCAGACGTCGCCCTACCCTCGGCGCGGGAGCAGTGAGTCCGGAGATCCGCTCAGGCGTACTTGGCCGGGGCATCGCGGCTGCCCGACACCCGGGGCCGTCGCAGTGGACCCCGCCTGGCGGAAGGGAATGCGTTGCGGCCGGGGAAACGTCCGAGTGCCCCGACCGCAACCGCACTTGGACCCCCTGATATTGCCGGAACCCGAGAACTGCTTCAATCACCCGAAAGAGTGAGACACGACGCCCTCTTAGGCGGCGTGCGGGACGGCGCGCTCGATCGGCGGCCACCCCTTGGTGGGCGCTGGCGCCGGCCTTCGCAGCGCGCCGAGCTTGCCGAGCTTTGACCTTTCTGGAAGTTCGGACGCGGCGGAAAGCCGCAGGCCGGAACATTGGTCGCGGAACAACCGGATCCTTGGAATTCGCTTGGTTTCGAGTACAATCGATCCCTAGTGAAATCTCTGGAAATGGCGGCCGTAGACGCCTCCTCCGGGCTTCGAAATCCCACCGACGAGCTGGGCAGCAGCGTTCGCTTGAGCGAGGCGCAGCCTCGAGCGACGCTCGGTCGACGCTCAAGGCGATCAGCTCGCCACGCCTCCTTCGCTTCGAGCCAACAACCAAGGCATGGCCGTGGATTCGCCTGAGCTACGAGCCACCGACCCTCAGTTTGAATCGCAAGGGGCTGCGCCCCATCCGGCAAGGGCGGGGACAACCTCCGCGGGCGCCGCAATCTGGCGCGACGCGCGGTCTTTTTTGGTACTTGGCGAAGTGCTGACGGCGGTGGTGGCGGGGCTGGCAGTATTCGCGTGCGCGGCCAATCTGGCGATTGGCTCGGCGGGATTCGTGCCGGACCTCTTCGCCCGCCTTCGCGAATTGGGCAAGTTTCTGAACGGGCGTGTGGCCAGCGGAGTCTCGGATCGAGACGTCTATTTGGTCGGTTCCAGTGTGGTCGGCGAAGGGCTGGACGCCCGGCTCATCGAGCCGTTGCTGCCGGGCGGCCGCCGTTGCTTCAACTTGAGTTGGTTCGGAGCGACTCCGCGTGAATTGTTGTTGGCGGCCCCGGCGATAGCGCGCGCTAGTCCGGCCATGGTGGTGCTGTGTTTGTCGATGTCGGACATGGCCGTGTCGAGGCCCGTAGCCGCCGAGCGAGCGGCGTATGCGGCCTGGTCGGGATTGGTCGCCGAGGAAGACGTGGCGCGGTTGGCCGACAAATACTCGGCCGACGAGGCCCGCCCGCTGCGAGAGCATCAATTGCTGCGGCTGCTGCGGCTGCGTACGCTCCCTGTGGCCGCCTTGAACGATGGGCTGGCAGCGCTAGCGCGCCCCGACCTGCGGATCCGCGGCTACGAGCGGAATTTCTTCGCGCCCTGGGCCATTCGCCGCCCCATCTCGAAAACCGCCTCCGAGCGGTTGATGAAGATCGTGCTTGCGGATCTCGATAAGCAGACGCCTGAGGCCGTCGCCGAGACCGAGGTCGTGCTCGACGATTTGTTCGAGATGCTCACCGCCGGAGGCAGCGAACTGGTGGTCGTGATCGGCCCGCAACACCCCCAGGTGTCTGCGGCGCTGGAGAAGTCGTCCGCCGGACGTGCGGGGCTCGAAATGCTCCGGCGCACGGCCAAACGCCACGGGGTGGCGCTGCTCGACCACCGCGACGTGCTCGACGAAGCGATGTACGCCGAGGCGGTACACACCTACGAACCGGGCCGGCTCCGCTGGTCGTGGGTGCTGGGCACGGAGTTGCGCGCGATGTCAGCAAAGCGCTGAGACGGGCGACCCGGGGGCGAAAAGCGTGCTCTTCCAGACGTCCACCTTTCTCTGGTTTCTTTGCCTGGTCTTCCTGGCGCTGATCGTCATTCGTCCGCAACGCATGCGGGTGTTGCTGTTGGTGTTGGCGAGTTGGTTCTTCTACGCCTGCTGGGAGCCGGCGCACCTAGTGTTGCTGGTGTATTGCACGCTGGCAGACTATTTGATCGGTCTGGCGCTCGAGGATTCGAAGTCGCCGAGGTGGCGACGGACGTGGCTGGTGGTGAGCCTGGCGTCGAATCTGGGCCTGCTGGCGTTCTTCAAGTACGCGGATCTGCTGTCGACGACCGCCAACTCGCTGACCCGTCAGGCCGTCGGCGCGGAGTATTTACCGGTGCTGCAGTTGTCGCTGCCGGTCGGCATTAGCTTCTTCACGTTCCACTCGCTGGGCTACAACATCGACGTTTATCGGCGGAAGACGACCGCCGAGCGCTCGTTGCTGGCGTTCGCATTATACGTGGCCTATTTTCCGCAGTTGGTGGCGGGGCCGATCCTGCGCGCCAAACAGTTTCTGCCTCAACTAGCCCACGCTCCGGCGTTTTCGGCGGCGCAGACCCGCAGCGGGGTCAACCTGTTCCTCGTCGGCTTGTTCAAGAAGGTGGTGGTGGCGGACAATGTGGCGCCGTTTCCCGATGCGGTGTTCGCGGAGCCCTACAACATTCCCAGCCTCGGGATCGTGTTGGCCACGTTCTGCTTCGGCGTGCAGATCTACTGCGATTTCTCCGGCTACACCGACATGGCCCGCGGGGTGAGCCGGACGCTGGGCTTCGAAATCCCGCTTAACTTCTCCTGGCCTTATCTGGCGACCTCGATCACCGACTTCTGGCGGCGCTGGCACATCTCGCTTTCCTCCTGGCTGCGCGACTACCTGTACATTCCTTTGGGGGGCAACCGGGGCAGTTCGGCGGCGACGTATCGCAATCTGCTGACCACGATGGTTCTGGGAGGCCTGTGGCACGGGGCGACGCTGAACTTCGGCGTCTGGGGGCTTTACCAGGGAGTGCTGCTGGCGATCGAGCGGCTGGCCAGATCCCTCCGCGGTGAGCCTGAGGACGCGCCGGAGCGCACCCCGGGCCGGTTCTCCTGGCTGGGCTGGACGTTCCGCTGGCTGATCTGCCAATACTTTGTCTTCCTGGGGTGGCTGATCTTCCGCATTCAGGACCCCGAAAAACTCCGCTATTGCCTGCAGAAGTACGTGGTTTTCGACGGCCAGGTTTCGTTGGGGGGGGTCGGATTGGGGCTGGTCAATCCGTTCTTGCTGGCCGCTGTGCTACTCTTGTTCGTGACGTTCCACCTGTGGTCGTACCGCGTCGGCGGCCTGCCCGAATGGCTCGACCGCCAGCCGCGGTGGCGGCTGTGGCCGATCCATGCCCTGGGCATTGCCGTAATAATTGCGCTCTGGCCGCATGCTGAGACGGCCTTTATCTACTTCCGATTTTGAGGCGTGAACGGGGGCCCGTGGGAACGGAGCCCGCTGGATCTTCGCTGGCAGCCCTCGAGGTGGAACCTTGTCGACACGTCTCGTCCCGCCGCCCACGAACTCGTCGCTCGACGAACAACAGCGCGAGACCGCCGCCCTGCGCGCGTCGCGCTGGCTCGCCGTGGGCGTGGGGGGGTATCTGCTCTCTCAGAGCTTCCTGATCCCGTTGGCGCCGCTCGGCCCCTCGTGGTCGATTTGGCCGACCCTCGCTGATTTGGCGATCGGCGGATTGGTGCTGGCGGCCGCACTGACTCCGCCGGGCAAGGTCATCGTCAGCCGCGCCAATCGCGAGATCTGGGGATTGCTCTGCTGGCTCTACGTGGCATGCGTACTCTCGTTCTTCATCGTCAATCTGACGATGGGATCCGCCGGCCGCGGACTGGCCGTCGATGAGGGCGTCTACTACTTGTATCGCATGACGCAGTTCATGATCGTGTATTGGGCGACGATGCGGGTCGCCTTCTCGCCGGGGCGCGAGCGAGCCCTCTTTTACGTGACGGCGTTCGTCTACATCGTCACCTGCGCCGCCTGCCTGCTGACGTTTCTCGACGTGCTTCCCGGGACGCGCATCGTGGCCCATCTGCCTGCGGGGCGCGTGGCGGGGCCCTGGGGCTTCTTCCATGCCAACCAGGCGCAGGGGCTGGGGTTCGTCGGCCACAATCACGCCTATGTGTCGGCCCAGGTGCTGATGTTGCTCGCGCTCACGCTGAACCTCAGCGGTCGGTCGCGACCGCTGTTCAATGGATCCATGATCCTGCTGGGAGTCGTCGCTGCGTTCGCCACGGGCAGCCGCGCTGGGTTGGCGGCCACCCTGCTGTTCGCGGTCTGCATGGTGCTGCGGACTCCGGTGTACGCCATTGTCGCGGGCGTGGTCGTCGGACTTGTCGCGCTCTTTCTTCCGCAAGACTTTATGGCCAACGAGCAGATCGCCGATCTGGCGTCGGAACAGGGGAAGATCGTCGACCCCATGCAGGCGACGCAGTTCCGGGCTCGTCGCGAACTGTGGCGCCGCTGGGCGGAGTTTTTGGCCAGATCCCCGCAATTGTTGATCACCGGCGTCGGGTTCGGGGGAACGCGCGGTGACGCGGCGCCAGGTGTTTCGCCACACTCCCAACCTTACATGGTGCTGGTCGAATTCGGCATTCTCGGGCTCATCGGCTTCGCCTGGCTGGTGCTGATCATCCTCGACCGGCTTCGCAAAACCGAGCCGCCGCCAAAACCCGTTCTCTGGGCGACCATTTCCCTGTTGCTGGCCAGTGCAACTCAGGAGACCTTTTATCCCGTGCCGGCGCTCGGACACTTCGTGGGGTTCTACTTCTGCACGTTGGCGATCGCCTTGCGGCAGCCGAATCGCACCCTTGTGCCTCCGTCATTGACGGGCGGGCGCGCGGGCGGGTTTCCTTTGCCCGTTGGCCCTGGTCGTCCCCAGCCGGAGCCCACACCGCTGACGCCGCGTCACCGTTAGCATCGTCGATCGCCAGCCTGCCAACGCGAAGGCGCCGCTGATGATTAGCAGCCAAGTCGAGGGTTCGGGCACGGTTTGCGATCGGCCGAAGTTCGCCTTCAGCACGCCGAAGTCGGAGAGGTCGATCTTGCCATCGAGCGTCAGATCGCCCTGCCTCCGCCCCGCGGCGGCGCCGAAGTTGGCTTTGAGAATGCCGAAGTCGCTGAGGTCGACTTGTAGATTGCCGTCGACATCGCCCGGCAGTCCGGCCACCAGAGACTTGATCTGGTAGATCGCGCCCTGCCCCGCACCGGCGGAAATGCTGCCGCTGCGCGACATGTCGGCCACGAACAGCGAGTCTTGCGTCGCCTCGAGCCCGTTGAGGTGCCCCACGTTGGGCGCGTCGCTCGACACGAGGTGGAAGTACTTGCCGGTGTTAGGATCGGCGTAGACGAGCGGGTTTTCGTCGTTGTTGGCGTTGCCGCTGTTGCCATGGAAGCCCACGAATACGCCGTGGTTGAGCCCCGCAGGGAAGTCCGGCGGCGCGATGGCGATTTCGAACGCCCCCTCGCTCTTGCTGCCCGTTTGCGGATCGGGCCAGGGCTGGAACACGACTGCCGAGGGCTCTCCCTTCCCGCCCACAAAAGTTCCCGTTTTGTACTCGTAATAGTTATCGGGAAAGCCGTAGTCCTCTACGTCGCCGCCAAGCTGGTTCGCCGGCAACACGTTCAGTTCGTCGGCGCTGAGGGGAATGAACGATTCCACCAGGCCATCGATGCCGTTGTCCTGAAAGACAAGGCCGCCGCTTTGGGGATCGAACTCGATGCCCGCCGCGTTCCGCAAGCCCTTTGCGATCTGGGTGAAGGCGCCGAATTCGACGCCTGCGCCCGTGTCGTGGACCGTGGTGAGGTAAATCGAGTCGCCTTGCAGCCCGGCCGACGCCAGGCCACTCATGCTGGCCGAGCCAACCGTGGGAGTGGCGTTGAATTCGGAGCCGACGTTGAACGCCAGGTCGTAGTGATCGGCCTGCCCCGGGGTTGGACGCGTAGCCAGCGTGAAGCTGACATGCGACCAGCCGGCCGGGTAAGAGAAATCGAGGCTGCCCAATTGGGTGAGCGGCGCGTCGGGCGTGGCGCCGGCCCGCAACACGCTGATGCCGTTGTAGCCGGCCTTCACGCTTGTGGCGAACACTAGGTTCCCTGCGCGGCGCATGCCAGTCAGCCCGCCGACCAGCCCTGTGTAGAGCACTTGAGGAGCGCCGTCGGCGACTCCGTCGTGGTTGGCGTCGACGAGCCGCACGAGCTCGCCGGTGGAGTCGAAGAAACTCCCTTGCGCAGGCCGGCTCGTGGCGACCAGCAGCGAGCCATCGTCGAGCGGCGCCATCGAAATCGGATAGTTGAGCCCCGTGGCGAACTCCGTGATGCGGAAGTCGTTCGGATCGACCGAAGGGTCGCCGCCGATGATGAGCGGATCGTCGGCACGCAGCAGCGCCGGCGCGAGCAACAGGCCGCACAGAGTTAGAAACAAGGGCCGAATCATGGGAGAACCTCAACGTCGAAAGATATACTGCGACCGCGACAAGCCCCGCTGCGCCAGGTTGCCCCTACGCCGACCGCGGCCAGCCCAGCCACGGCTAACGCTAACCCCGATGGCTCGGGCGCAGTAGCCCCGCGCCGTCCAAAGTTCGCCTTGAGCACGCCGAAATCGGCCAGGTCGATCTGTCGATCGCGGGTGAACTCGCCTTCGATGAGCGTGCCTGGTTGACCAAAATGCGCCTTGAGCGTCCCGAAATCGGCCAGGTCTACTCGTCCGTTGCGGTCCGCGTCTCCAGGAGTGAGCGGTTCCTCGACAAACGCCAGGCGTTCCCAGCGCTCGTAGGTGTGGAAGCCGTAGGGCGCTGGCAACAAACTGGTGAACTGCAAGGTAGAGGCGCCGGGCGGGCGCGGGTAATCGGCGGCCGACGCCAAAAAGCCCCATGTGTCTCCGGCGGCGAACGGCGCGAGCGAGGCGCGCGGCACGCGGAGCTCGAGCGTCCAGCCTTGATCCAGGTCGTCGTGCAGGGGATCGGTAGGCGCGGCCGATGCAACCGTGCCGCGGGCCTGCACGACGGCTTCGAGCTGCGATTCATAGGCCTTCGCGCCCTCGAAGTCGGTCAGCCGCTCGAGCCAATGCAGGTCGAGCACGTCGGCGTTGGGACTGACCTCGAGCTCGTAGTAGGGACCTACTCCAGGCGTCGGCTGGAAGAACAGCTCGGCCACGTCGCCCTCCCAAAGGTAGGCATCGTGCCCCGCGATCCCCCACAGATCGGCGTCGGACAGTTCGAAGCCGGCATATACGTAGTCGTCGTCCCACAGCACGCGGGCTACTACTGGCTGCGCTGGCGGCGAACCCTGCTGGTAGAGGGAAAACTTGTCGATCTGATCGGCTGCTGCCCAGGCTGGCTCGTCGAGGTTGCCATCGAGCGTCACTGCGCTCACAGCGCGGCGGGCTTCGTAGGTGAGGGGCGCGAACGATTGGCCCCGTGCTGCGTCCGTCGCGAACAAGGCAAGGCACACCGCGAGCAGCCGACGAAGTTGCATGAATCTGGTGCTCCTAGGCGGTGCAGCTCGATGGCCTCCGCTGCGTTCCCGATCCGCGGCTCTGCCCTAGCCCCTTGAACGCAGTCACGCGAGCAGGCGGACGGAAGGCTCTAGGTCGCCGCCACGCCGAGGCTAGCCAGGCGGCGACTGAGCGCCGCCAGAGCCCGATTCCAAAGCTTGCGGGCCGCCTCGGGAGAACGGCCGAACAGCTCCCCCAGCTCCTCGTAGGAGCACTGGCCGAAGTTGCGCAGCAACACCACTTCGCGCCAGACCGGCGGCAAGGCGTCGATCGCCGCCAGCAGCAGTCCCAACTCTTCCTCGCGGGCCACGATCTTGCTGGGCGATTCGCCGGCCGGTCCAGGTTGCTGGAGGTCGCTCGCCCGAAGGTGCCCTCCTTCCAGCGGCACTTCCAACCGATCGGAGCGAATTTGGGCCAGCCGGTGTCGGCGGATGGCGGTGGTCAGGTTGTTGATCAGCAGCTTGCGCAGCCAGCGGAGAAGTTCTTCTCCCGAGTCGCCGCGAAAACGATCGAAGCGCGTGCTCGCGTGCAGGAGAGTTTCCTGCACGACATCCGACGCGCCGAGCCGCGCTCCGAGCCCGGTTCGCCCGAGCTCTTTATTGGCGATCGAGAGCAGGTACGCATGGTACGTCTCGGCAAGCTGCCCCAAGGAGGTTCGGCAGCCTTGCCGGGCAGCCCGAATCTGCTGGCCAATCAGCGGCGAATTCCACGCAGTGCGCATAGCGCTCCTCGACAACAAAGTTGGAGCTTCGAGCAGCGTGGCATCTTTCGAGCAGTCTGCACCCCCTCCGCAGACCTGTCAAGCGTTTTGTGCGCGGGGAAAACATAAACGTGCTCGCCCGGGGCGCCAGTTCGCCCAGGGCGGGTGCAAGCGGGCCCGGGCGGCTCAAGAGCTGGCGGACTCGCTTTGCCCACCGGGAACTCGGAGCGCTTCCGCCAGCAGCGCGTTGATCTGGCAAATCTGGCCGACATGTCCCCAGTGAAATTCGCCGCCTTCTTCCGCGTCGGCCCGCAGAAGCTCGTGAAGCTGCCGCAGCAGTTCCTCGGCGAGCGCTCGAGCCTCCTCGTAGAAAGCAGCGGCTTCGAGACTGCCGGGCCAGACTGTTGCGTTCGCGTTGGAAGGCATGCGGCGACTCCTTTCATCGTGAGCCAAGTGATATCCGGAGCGTGGCGACGAGCGTCAATTCTGCGCCGCCAGCACCGGCGCCGAGAAAAACAACAACTTCTCGGTGGTCCCTTGCTGGTACTGCTGAAAGACTGGCAGGGGACTGCTCGAAAGTCCGGGAGCTTCCAGCCGTGGCAGGTCGTAGGAGATGTTGCTGCCGGCGGGAGCAGGCGCATGCGACAAGTGGCCGGTGTAGGCAAACGTGCCGCCTGCGTCGGAGCTTTGATAGAGCCGGAGCGTTTGGTCGCTGGTATTGCCGATCACGACCAGAT
Organism: Pirellulales bacterium; assembly: GCA_046349955.1. GTDB lineage: Bacteria > Planctomycetota > Planctomycetia > Pirellulales > JBGAPH01 > JBGAPH01. The sequence continues at coordinate 125,322 of JAXMBI010000013.1, forward strand.
TGCCGCTGCAGAGAGACGTTTGCACGTAGTTCGCGCCGGCAAACCCGGTCAGCTCCACGGCGGGCCGCCAAGCAAGCTCCCCTCGCAGGAGCCGCGCGTAAACCACGCGCCCTGCGTCGACCGCAGCGAGATGCACGTTGCCGAACGCATCCGTCGCAACGCTGAAGTGGCTGGCGTAAGGATCCGCGTCCGGTTGCCCGGTGAAGATCGTCGACACGGCCCACGCGCTGTCTTCCGACCATTCGTCGAGCCGTTTGGCCCAATAGATGGATGCGTCGACGGAGTACGCCATGCCGACGCCGTCGAGGAGCTGCACGGGGCGGGCGCTGCGTTTGACGCCGCCGCTTCCCACCACGCCAAAGGTCAGCCTTGTGTCGGACCAGGACGTTGCCCCGGCCGGCTGATAGGAAAGCCGGATCTCGACGCTGGAAGTCCGTGGATTCTGCAGCACATACGCACACCAGGTTCGCCCCCGCGCGTCTTTTGTGAGGGCGGGGTTCAGGTATTTGACCAGCGCGCTTTTGGCGACGAACTGCGTGCCGTTGAACGACCATTGCCGCGTGCCCGCGTTGTAGCTCAGGTCGGCCAGCCGCAGGTCGTCGGAGTTGTCGGGATAGACGACGAGCAATTGCCCGCCGACGAGTTCGCCGTCGCAGGTCGAAGTGCGGTCGGAACCGGCAAACGAGGTCATCGCTTGCCAGGTTGTCCCGCCGTCGAAGCTCGAGTACAGCACCAGGCTCGCCCCGCGGGACTGTGCGCCGCAGTTGATGATGATGTGCAGCGCGCCGTCCGCGGTCTGCCAGGAGTGCTCCTGGTGCCGATACGAGATGATTCGGTCCGAAGTGCTGGTCAGCGCTGTCGGGGAACCGAGGATCTCGACCGGCTGAGACCGGGCGACCCCGCCGGGACCAGCCCCGAGTCCAATCACGCAAAGACAGGCTTCAACCCAACAACCGCGTTTACGCGATGAACGCTCCGCACCCAGAGAGGTCTTCATGAAACTCCCTCCGCCTAAAGAAAGAGCCGCCGCACCCTCCAAACGCTTGGCTCGATCGAGGCGGACGCTTCTGAAAAAAGAAGGCCACGCCAGGTCGAAGCTCACGCGGTCGAGCTCACGAGCGGAACAGAAGGAGAACGAAACACGGTTTCTTTCAGTCGACACCCGGGAAGGCTGCCGCGGATGGCACCCTCGGTCTTGGCCCAACCGTCTTGGCCGCCTCGGTCGAAACCCGCACGCTTGGCAGCGTGGAGTGTGCTAGCTGAGAAGCTGCGCGCTTTCCGGCGAATAGCGCGCCGTACCAGAAACGCTTGCCAGCCCGCAAGCGGAAGGGCCTGCGGGTCGCCTTTAAGGCTGATTAGACAACCGGCGCCGGCGGGGCATGGTAGGCTGACTGCCGATGGACTTCGAGCCGCCACCTCCGGACCGCCGACCGATCACGCTTCAAGACGTGTTCGCTGCGACCACGGGCGTAGCCCTGACGTTCGGCGTCGGCTCGCTGGCTGCGGCCGTTCGGGGCCCGACGATCGGGTGGGCGGTGGTCACGTTTTGCGTAGCCGCAGGCGTTCCGTCCTCACTGCTGGGAGCGATCGTTTGCCTTTCCGGAGGCTGGCGTGCGGGGTTGAAAACCGGCGCGATTTGCTGGCTAGCGCTGGTCGGATCGATCCTGCTCGGCTGGGCGAGCGCGAACAGTCGGCCCTAACGCTTAGACTCGCGTCGCTCCCTGGCAGTGCATAGCGCCTGGACCGCCTGAGGAGTCGTGTCTGGCCGATCTTCGTCTCAGCGGCCATGTGCGACCGCAAACGCCTAGGTACGATGGCTCCTATGGATCCAGCGCCCAACCGCCGCAGCTTGGCCGACGTCATGGTCTCGCTGACGATGACCTGCGTGGCGATTGCCTTGATCCGGCTGCTCACCTACGCCACGTACTACGCCCCGCGTGTTCAGCTGCTGTTCTGCTTTGCCGGAGTCATTGCCGCCACGATCGCGGCCACGGCCACCTGCGTCGTCGGTTGGCGCCGGGGCTTGCGCTGGGCAGCCGCAGTGTTCGTCACCGTGTTGGTCCTACTTGGGCCCTGGGAACTGCTGCTGCTGTTTAGGTTCGAGCGGTGATCGGCGCACGATCGAGTGCGGCGCCTTTGCGATGTCCGCAGCCCGCACGCAGGTTAGCGCTCCGCCGCCTCTGCCATGAAGCGCCGAATGTTCCGCTGCGTTTCGTTGTCGAATTCCTGGCGGAACGTGGTCGGCGAGCAGAACACGAACTTCAGCCCCAGCAGCGTGTACGACGGAATCGTCTCCAGGTGGTCGTAGAACTCGGGGGCCATCGCCCGCAGCTTCCACAGCCGGTGCCAGGGAATGCCCATGATGTCGTGGTGTTCCACGTGCAGCCCGGCGTTGAAAGTGAGCCGGTTGATCAGCCAGCCGTAGTTCGAGGCCGACGGCTGATAGTGCCGCGTGCCGTGGAAGTGGGAGATCCCGAGCACGATGCCCAAGAGCAGCGGATGCAAGAATCCCGTCATGAACGCCTGCGCGGCGGCCAGGTAGAGAATCGGTTTCCACCAGACGCCGTAGAGGCTGCCGACCCACGCCAAGAGGCCGCACATGGCGAAGCTGGCCAGCGGATAGAGCACCGCCCACAGTTCGATGCCATCGCGCTCGTACCCGCTCACGAGATGCTGGTCGGCCAACACCGCCAGCGTGCGGCCGCTGGGTTTGAGCCGGCCGCGGGGCAGATCGGTGAACAAGTACAGCGCCAGACCGAGTAGGCTCCGCACCGCCTGCGTGACGATCATGATCAGGCAGTAGGGGAACAGGAAAGGCGAGAGAATTCGCGAGGTGAGGAAGAACGTCCGCCGCCGCGTGATGAAGTCCTTCTTGGCCCCCATGTCGTTGTGATGCACGAGGTGCTCGGCCCACCAGGTGTGATGACCGGAGAGGAACATTGGCAACGAAGTGAGCGTGAACAGCGCCCGGTTGTTCGACTGGCGTTTGAAGACCAGGTTGTGGTTGCAGTCGTGCGCCAGTTGAAACAGGCAAACGTTGAGCAGCCCCCCCACGCACCAAGCAAGCGCCAGAACTCCCCACCACGGCAGCCCCGCGGCCGCGAGCGCGAGCGCTACTTGAAGTCCTGCGCAGAAGAGGCAGGCCACCGCCGTGATCGGCGAGCGGCCGATGAGCGACCGGACCTCGGGATGCGCCCGCAGCACCGCCTTGGCGCGGTCGCGGTGCCACACGGCCTCAGGCTTTTCGTCGTCGCTCACTCGGTCGAGGATGTCGACCTCGAAGCCGGGGAAGACCGGCGCCGCCGTTCCCAGTACGCGCCAGTGGAACTTCGGTCGAAACCTTGCCGGAGCGAGCTGTCGATCGACGCGTTCTACCGTGGCCATGAGCGCCTGCCTGGGAAGGAAGGGTAGGCGTGGCAACTGGTAGGGCTGCGCAGGGCCGAACCTTGCCTACTCGCCGAAGTCTACTTGAATTTAACTTCGGCAATCGGCTTAGTGGATTGCAGGCCGATCTTCGGCGGCCGCGCGACTCGCGGGCCTCGCTACTTGTCGGCCTTGCCCAGCTCGCGGATCTCGATGTTCCGGTACCAGGCCTCGCTGGGGGGCCCGCCGTGAATTTGCACGGCGATCACGCCTGTGCGGGCGATGTCGGGGTCCTTTTCGATGTAGTCCACCGTCTGCTCGCCGTTGATCCAGAGTTGGATGTGAGGCCCCTCGGCGCGAATGCGGTACTCGTTCCACTCGTTCGGTTTGAGGATCTTGGCGATCAGCTTGGGGTCGGCCTTGGCCAGAATCGTGTTGCGGCGCGATTCGTCGTAGAGCGAGCCCCACCAGCCTTCGCCCATGTCGGCCTGGTATCCGCTCACCTCATGGTGGTTGGGAATCCGCTTCGTGCGGAATTGGATGCCCGCGTTGGCCGCCTCACCTCCAAGCAGCTTGACCTCGAGCCGCAGTTTGAAGTCACCGTACTCGCGCTCGGTGCAGAGGAACTCGTTCCGCTCGATCGGCTTCTCGAGCGTGCCGGCCACGATCGCCTGGTCCTCGATGCGGAAGTGGTCGAGATTCCCCTCCCAACCGGCGAGCGACTTGCCGTCGAACAACGGGCGGAACTCGCCAGGCTCGTCGGCCGCGAACAGGGCGGACGCCAAGACGGCGGTGAACAGCGAAGCGAGGACGACTCTCATGGTCAGGCACTCTCAGCCAGGGGTGGGGGCGCGTATCGCTGGGCGCATTCTCACCTCTGCCGCGCCCCAGACCAACCCAGCGCTGGAAAAACCAACTCACCAAACGCGAAAAGCCCGCCGGGTCTTGCGAACCGACGGGCTCGGGCCAACCGCGAATGCCACTAAGCGGTGATCCTTTACCCTAATTAACGTTCGGACCTATCACGATTTTGCCCAATCGCTGCAAACCTCTTTCTGAAAAGAGGTTCCGCCGAGAGCCCCCAGAAAGCTCCGTTCCCCCCCGCGGCAGCGCGGTGTATCCTTACGGAACTGCGCCGGCGTGTGGAATGCGCCTGCGTCCCGTCGTTCCCGAGCCCCCTCCATGGATCGCCCTTCCCACACCCCCGGCGCCGAGGCGCCGAAGTTCAAAATCGAAACCGCCGAACGGGTTAAGCGCTTGCCGCCCTACCTGTTTGGCCGCATCAACACGGTGCTCTACCAGAAGCGCCGCGCCGGCGATGACGTGATCGACCTGGGGATGGGCAACCCGTCGGATCCGCCGCAGGAGTTGGTGATCGACAAGTTGGCCGAGGCAGCCCGCGAGAAGACGACGCACGGCTACAGCAAGTCGAACGGGATTCAGAACTTGCGCCGCGAGGTCGCCGCCAAGTACTTCCGCAAGTTCGGCGTCCGGCTGGATCCCGACAACGAAACGATCGTCTGCCTGGGGTCGAAGGAAGGCTTTAGCCACATGTGCCTGGCCCTGATGGGCCCTGGCGACACGGCGATCGTGCCGGCCCCCTACTTCCCGGCCCACGTCCATGCCGTGCAGCTTGCCTCGGGCAACGTGATCACGCTCGAGGTGGCCGACAGCGAGAAGTTCCTCGCGAACATCGCCTACACCTGCCAGCACTTGTATCCCAAGCCCAAGCTGCTGGTGATCAACTATCCGCACAACCCCTCGAGCGTCACGGTGGAGCCGTGGTTCTTCGTGGAGGTAGTGAAGCTGGCGAAGCGGTACGGCTTCATGGTGATCAGCGACTTCGCCTACGCCGACGTCGCCTTCGAGGGCTACCAGCCGCCGAGCTTTTTGGCCGCCCCCGGCGCGCGCGAAGTCGGGGTCGAGTTCACCACGATGAGCAAGGGCTACAACATGGCCGGCTGGCGCGTGGGCTACTGCGCCGGCAACGCCGAAATGGTGAAGGCCCTGGCCACGATCAAGGGCTACTACGACTACGGCATGTTCGAGCCGATCCAGATCGCCGCAATCATGGCCCTGCGGCACACCGAGGCGGCCGTCGAGGCCCAGTCGGCCACCTACCAGCGCCGCCGCGACGTGCTGGTCGAAGGGCTCCGCCGGCTAGGCTGGCAGATCACACCGCCGCGGGCCGGCATGTTCGTGTGGGCCAAAATCCCCGAGCCCTGGTGCAGCCAGATGGACACCATCCAGTTCGCCACCAAGCTGCTCGAGGAGGGGGACGTAGCCGTTAGCCCCGGCGGCGGCTTTGGGCCCGCAGGCGAAGGTTACCTACGGATGGCCCTCGTGGAAAACGAGAACCGGCTGCGGCAGGCCGTGCGGCAGATCGGCCGCTGCCTGGGCGGTGAGGTGAAGCCTGCTTCCGCGCCGGCTCCGGCGCATTCCCCCGATCTGGCGACCCCGCCGACGCCGAGCTCCGTTCGGTAGCGGCTCTCCGGCTGCGATCACCCGATTTCGTGTTCCAACCCCCAGACGCGCTCGCCCCCCGCTCGTATAATGCGGGGGCCCGTGGCGACCTCGGCGCATAAAAAGAGGGTTCTTGTTCGCCGGTACAAGAACCCTCGCGAAGGCTGTCCGGGCAGAGGGTTCGGGGGAACGTCTGTCCGGAGACCCACAGCCGTAAGATGGCTATCGGGCCGCCGCCAGCAAGCACTTGATGGGCTGGGGGGCACGCTAGCGCACCTTGCCTGACGCCACCCCCCCTGTCTCGACCGGCGAAGTTTGCCTAGGGCTGCGCGGCCGACTCCGCGGCGCCCCACTTTCCAAAATCGGGAGACACGATGGCCGCAAACCTTCCGCCCGCCAAGCTTGCCCTCGAAGACGGCACGGTTTACCCAGGCTTGTCCTTTGGGGCCGCCGGCGAAGTGGAAGGGGAGGTGTGTTTCAACACCTCGATGACGGGCTACCAGGAGATCCTCACCGATCCGAGCTATCGCGGCCAGATCGTCACGATGACGTATCCGGAAATCGGCAACTACGGCGTGAACGCCGAGGATGTCGAAAGCGGCCGCCCTTGGCTCTCGGGCTTCGTGGTCCGCGAGCGGAGCCGCGTGGCGAGCAACTTCCGCTCCGACGACTCGCTGCCGAGCTACCTGCAGAAGCACGGCGTGGTGGCCGTGTCCGACATCGACACCCGCGCGCTGGTGCGGCGGTTGCGCAGCCACGGTTCGATGAAGGGGGTGCTGTCGACGGTCGATCTCGACGACGCCAGCCTCGTGCAGAAGGCCCGCGCCAGCCGTGGCCTGGTGGGGCGCGACCTCGTGCGCGAGGTGGTGCCGGCCGGCCCCGTCGAATGGACGCAGCCGCTGAGCGCTTGGGCCAAATTCTCACCGGAGACCGCGGCGTCCGGCGAGCCGCTGCACGTCGTCGCGCTCGACTACGGCATGAAGTGGAACATCGGCCGTCACCTGGCCGACATGGGTTGCCGCGTGACCGTGCTGCCAGGCACCTCTTCGGCCGACGACATCTTGCGCCACAACCCGGACGGCGTGTTCCTTTCGAACGGCCCCGGCGACCCCGAGCCCCTCGAGTACGCGATCGGCGCGATCCGCGGCGTGCTCGGCAAGAAGCCGGTCTTCGGCATCTGTCTGGGGCATCAGCTCCTGTCGCTTGCTTGCGGGGCCAAGACGTTCAAGCTCAAGTTCGGCCATCGCGGCGCGAACCAACCGGTGATGAACCACGAAACCGGGCGCGTCGAAATCACCTCGCAGAACCACGGCTTCGCGGTGGACGAATCGAACCTGCCGGCGGAGCTCGAGGTGACGCACCGGAATCTGAACGACGACACGATCGAAGGGGTGCGCCATCGCTCACTGCCCGCTTTTAGCGTGCAATACCACCCCGAGGCCTCGGCGGGCCCGCACGATAGCGACTATTTGTTTGGCAAGTTCCGCGAGCTCATGCTGCAGGGCCGTTAGCCGGCCAAGGAAACGGAAATCATGAGCGCCCTCCCCTCGGTGCTCCTCTGGACGAGTTTGGCGCTGGGCGTTCCGCAGGCGCCCGCGGCGGCGAAGCCAACAGCACAGGCCGACAACGCCGCTGCCGAAAAATCCAAGGCGGGTTCAACTCCCCCGGCTGAGAAGCAGCCTCCGGCCAAGAAACGTGGCGCAGAAAAGCCTGCCGCTAAGCTGCCCGAGTACGCGGTTGCCGACTTGCAATCGCTCGTCAATCAGCCGGCTAAGGTGTTGCTGGCGACCGGCGAAAAACTCGAAGAGATGCAGACCGTCGCTTTTGCGTCGGGCCGCGGGCAGGGCACGTTCAAGTCGGTCAGCGTCAAGACGGAAAAAGGGGACAAACGCCGTACGGTCCGTTCGGCCGCGCTCAGCCGACTCGAGGTGAGCGGCAAGCCCTACGCGGTGGTGTTCGTGCCCGACCTGCGGGGCCACGTGCTCATCGACGTCGCCGCCCGCGACGCGGCCATCGATGCTCGGCTCAAGCCCCAGGGGTTTGCGATCTGGCCCGAGCTTTCTCCTGCCGCGCAGGAAGCGGCGCTCGCAGAGCGGCGGGAATTCCTGAACAAGGGCCGCCAGGCATTCCCGCGGCTGGCGATTCAAGAAACGAAATTCTTTCTGTTCGCCTCCGATTTGCCGGCCGACGCGCTTGCGCCGTTCGTGCGCGACCTCGACGCCATGTACGCCCGCCTGGCTGATGTCTTTGGCGTTGCCAAGGGAGTGAACATCTGGCGCGGCAAGGCCGTGATCGTGATGTTCGCGGGCCGCGCCGACCTTTGGCGATTCGACCAGGAAATGCTGAAAATCGGTTCGAACGCCGACGCCCAGGCCCGCTGTCACTGGTCGACGACCGGCGACGTGACGATTACGGGCTATTCCGGCGACGACCCGAAGGTCTTTGCGCACGTGCTCGTGCATGAAACCGCGCATGGCTTCACGGCCCGGCACCGCTCATCCGTGCCGCTGCCGGCCTGGGTCAACGAGGGGATCGCCGAATGGGTGGCGGGCGTGATCGTGCCGGCGGCGCAGCAAACGAAGTTGCGCCAGCAGCGGTCGATCCAGCGACTGCGGCAAACGGCGTCGCTCGAGGGGGATTTCTTCAATATGAAGACACTCTACCCCTGGCGCTACGGAGTGGCCTCGGCGCTGGTCGAGTACCTGCTGCGGATCGACGCGGCGGCCTATCGCCAATTCGTCGACGGCATCAAGGAAGGCGCGACTCCCGACGAGAGCCTGCAAGCGGCCTATGGTTTCTCGAAAGAAGAGTTGGTCGCGCGCTTTGGCCGGGAAATCGGCGTGCTGAATCTGGCGCCGTAGAAAACTTGCGCGTTCTGCGCACGGAGTCATGGCAATGCTCGGCTCGAATGACCCTTTGGCTCGCTTTACTCTGGCCGCTTTGGCGGCGCTGTGGTTGCTAGCCGCGCCCTCGGCCCACGCAGCCGAGGAAGACAAGGCGATCATTACGCTGCGGATCGAGGCGGGACGGCATGATCGCAATCAGACGCCGGTGCGAGCGCTGCTCAAGTCACACACGCTGCTTTCGACGAGCCTGCTGCGCTCGCTCGGGAAGGCCCACGAGCTTCCTGACTATCCGTCATCGAAATCGTACCAAGCTGTGGACGAGCGCGGCGGACAGCATACGGTGCAGTTGACGCTCAAGCCCTTTGAAGCCGGAATTAGCGGGCAAAGAATTTTCGAAGACTTCGAAGTCTATCTCGTTATTCCCCATCTTCCGGCCGGACAACACACCACCTGGAAGATCGATTTGCGCAAAACCGGCCAGGAGCAGCCAGCGTTTTCTTGGCACAACTTCGAGGACAAGTTTGTTGAACTCCGGCTGGGCGACCGTCCTGTGGCCCGCTACATGTGCGAGGCGCTCGATGAATCGACGCCCGAACGGCGCGAGCAAACGTACAAGGTGTACCACCACCTGTTCGATCCGGCCGGCAAGCGGTTGGTGACCAAGGGGCCAGGCGGGCTCTACACGCACCATCGCGGCCTCTTCTACGGCTTCAACCGCATCAACTTTGGCGGCCGCATGGAAGACGCCTGGCACTGCACGAACGGCGTGAGCCAACGGGTCGACGGGCCACCCTTGCCAGAAGAATGGATGGCTGGCCACCTGGCCGCCCAGCACGAGGACGTGATCGATTGGAACCGACGTCCCCCCGTAGCCGACGAACCCCCCGAGATGTTCCGAGAGTTTCGCGAGCTAACGTTCTTCAACGTCCCCGGCGGCACGCTGCTCGAATTCCGTTCCTCGCTCGAAGAAGCAGGCGTCGCCCACAACATCCGCGACGCGATCGAACTGGACGGCGATCCGCAGCATGCCGGCTTTCACTTCCGCGCCGCCCAAGAAGTGGCGGACAAGACCAAACACCTGACCTACTTCTTGCGGCCCGACGGCCGCGGCAAGCCGGGCGAAACGCGCAACTGGCCAGACGACCCCAAGCATGTGAACCTGCCCTGGAACGCGATGAGCTTCGTGCTGGGGGACCAGCGCTACACGGTTGCTTACCTCGATCACCCGAGCAATCCCAAGGAAGCCCGCTTCAGCGAGCGCGACTACGGGCGGTTCGGTTCCTACTTTGCTCACACGCTCGAGCTCGAGGACACACTCGACCTTCGCTACCGAATCTGGCTGCAGGAGGGGGAGATGACGGTCGATCAGGTGGCGCGGCTCTCGCGCGACTTCGTCGAACCGCCGCAGGTGTCGGTCGTTGAACCGCGGGAAGATTGAGCGGATTCGGCCGGCCCGGTAGTGGTACAGTTTGCCAGACGGTCAAGGGAAAAGTGGGCTAGGCAGGGCAGCTAGCGCATTTCCAGCTTCATCCCGAAGAAAACCACACAGACGCCTACGACTAAGTAGGCCGCGCAGGCGACGGCGAAGAAGCTGCCTAGTAGTTGGGCGATTGCCCCCATCGCGGTCCCCGAGCGTCGACGCCCCCAAGCGAACCCTGAGAGTCCGGCAATCAGGCCAGCGGAGAAGAACAGAATGCCACCCATCCCCACCATCCTAGCAGCCAGAGGGGCGGAAGGGGCTAGACCGGAAAGCCCGCTTTTCGACAAGCTCGATCGGCTGGCTGCCCCAGAGCCAAGTAATGAGGGCGACGAAGGCCCGGTGGCTCGACTCCCGCCGCGCGGAAGCTCATAATCTGGCTCTGCCTGCCCGTCCGGCCCCTCCCCCGAAACCCTCCCGCCTTGAGGAACCTCCATGCGTCTCCTTGCCGCCCTGCCGACCGCTGCGGTGCTCTGCCTGCTGTTGGCCGCTCCGGCCTCCGCTGAAGACAACGTCCCCCCCGAGGGCTTTCGTGCCTTGTTCAACGGCAAGAATCTCGACGGCTGGAAGGGGCTCGTCTCGCCTGACAAGGGCCCGCCGGGGCGCGCGGCCATGACGCCGGACGAACTTGAAAAGGCCCAGGCCGAGGCCGACAAGAAGATGCGGGCCCACTGGAAAGTTGTCGACGGCGCCCTCCAGTTCGACGGCAAGGGAGACAGCCTCTGTACTGCCGAGGACTTCGGCGACTTCGAGATGCTGGTTGACTGGAAGATCCTCCCCAAGGGGGACTCCGGCATCTATCTGCGGGGCAGCCCGCAGGTGCAGATTTGGGACGATCCGATTGGCTCGGGCGGTCTCTACAACAACCAGAAGCACCCCTCGAAGCCGACGGAGGTGGCCGACAACCCGGTCGGCGAGTGGAACACCTTCCGCATTCTCATGGTCGGCGACAAGGTGACGATCGACCTGAACGGCACGCGGGTTGTCGACGAGGTGCCGCTCGAGAACTACTGGGAGCGCGACAAGCCCATTTATCCCAGCGGGCAGATCGAATTGCAGAACCACGGCAACACGCTGTGGTTCAAGAACATCTACATTCGCAAGCCGGAATAGCACGAGGGCTGCGCAATTTGGCGAAGCCGCTAGCGTGGCTCGGTGGGCGAGGAATCGCTGACGCTGTGGGTTCGGCGGCCTTTCGCGTGATTTCGCGCGGCGGCGCGCGCCGATAGTACGACCGCCGATCATCCTCGGTCGGCGATGCACTCGGGCGGGCGTTTGACTGCCCCGGAACGCGGAACCGTCGGCATGCGCATTGGCGAAACGGTCAACCGGCTGCTGCCAGGCAGCCAGGCCAAGCAGGCTGCGGCCGTCGGCCGCGAGAGCTTTGCCGAGCTCCTGCAAAACGCCGCCGGCGCGAAGAGCCGCGGCTCGACGTCAGGCTTGGCCGCCGCGGCCAGCCCGCTGGCCAGCACCGACAGCGACGGCCGCCTCGATCTCGATGACTTGCGCGGCCAGGCCAATCGCCTCTTGGCCGGCCTGACCAAGCGGCTCCGCGAACAACTCGAGGCGGCCGGCATCGACACCTCGCAGGGCATCTCGCTACAGGTCGACGCTCAGGGCCGAATCCGCACGGCCGACGGAAATCGCTTAGCGCCGAAGATCGAAGCAGCGCTGGCCGATGATCCTTCGCTCGCCCGCGAGTTCAATCAGTGGGCGGGCCTGCAATCGGCGCTCAACGCGGCCGACCGCAACTCGGAGTTCCGCGAGGCCTACCTCAAGAATCCGCAGGGAGCGGTGCAAGGGTTCGCCAATCTGCTGTCTGATGCGCAGCGCGCACTGACGCTGCGGCTCGACGCCCAGGGCGCGCACGTGCAGAGCTAGATCTTACCCGCGCAACAGCCTGCGCCCGGCCGCGTTGGGGAGCAGAACTTTCGGCCGCTTCGCCGCGTAGAATAAGTGGAGAGAAGAGGCCTAGGCAGCCGGCAAGCTGCCGAGCGTGTGTTCTCCCATCTTGCCGGCTGCGACGGACGCCGCGCGCATTCGAGCGCGACAGGAGGTGGATCATGTTCCGTCAATTGGCGCCGCGTGGGCGGCTGATGCAGCCGCTCGGGTTGCTGGAGACCGATTTCGAGTCTCTGGCGGACCGCTTCTTCGGTCCCGAAGTCCGCAAGTTCCGCGGCATGCAGCCCGTCGTGCCCAAGGTCGACGTGGCGGAGACCGAGGAGCAGTTCGAAGTGAAGGCCGAGTTGCCGGGTGTGAAGCCCGCAGACCTGAAGGTGGAGGTCGTCGAAGGGCAGCTCACCCTGAAGGGGGAGATGAAGCGCGAGGAGGAGAAGCAGGGCAAGACTTGGCGTCGGATCGAGCGCGAGCACGGGGAGTTCGAGCGCAGGATTGCTCTCCCCACTGAGGTCGATCCGGAGCGGGTGGAAGCCCACTTCGCCGACGGCGTGCTCACGGTGACCTTGCCCAAGGTCGCGGTCACGCCGACCCGGCAGATTCCTGTGACGACCGGCTAGGTCCGGCAGGAGGGTGACAGCGAATGAGCGGTGCTCAAAGCGGCGACGGCCGAGAGCGTGTTCGGCGCTCCCGGCCGCCGCTGTTTTTTTTGCTGCCGAGGTGCAATTCGCGAATGGGCTCGGCAGGCTATTCTGAATTCGCATCGCCGTAGACGAGCGACGCCACGTGCCAATCGGCCGCAGCCTGCCACAGCAGATCGGCCGGCGCCGTTTGGGCCCGCGCCGCGGCGGGCGCCGGCGCAATCGCCAGCGCCTGGGCAGCGGCGGCTTGGCCGTTGAGTTCGTTGATGATCAGCAGGGCGTCGAGCGGAGAAAGAGAGTCGTCGCCGCTGGGATCGAGATACGGCGGGGGAACGTTCGGCGGAACGGGCGGAACTGCGAGCGGCCGCGAGCCGCCGTCGTTGAGCGCGTTGATTACGATCAGTGCGTCGAGCGGCAACACATTGCCGTCGTCATCGATGTCGAAGCGGTTGCGCGGGTTCTTCCAGGGGTTCGTAGCCACGGCGTCATCGTCGACGATCGTGCCGGTTCCAGTCGCCGTGCCGAGGGTCGCGCCCGACGGATTGGTGAGCACGAGGCGGAACGTCTCGTTCCCCTCGGGGGCCGTGTCGCCATTCACCGGGACCGACACGGTGAGCGAGGTGACGCCGGGAGCAAAGCTCAACCGCCCGGTGGTCTGCACGTAGTCGGCGCCCGCGGTCGCGTTGTCATTGGCCGTCGCAAAGTCGACCGCCACAGCCGTTGCGCTGGCTTCGGACAAAGTGACCGTGAACACGAGGTCGCTCGTGCCGGCGTTTCCTTCCGTGACCTGAGGGCTGTTCACCGACAGCGAAGGAAGGTTTTGGCCGGTCACGGTGATCGCGCCGCCGGCCAGCGAGTCGAGCTGGACGGGCATTCCCAGGCGGTCGGAGATGTTCGTGAAGCCGTTCTCGAAGACGAGCGGGAAGACTCCCGACACGCCGGCGTCGACCTCAAAGCGGGCGCGAAACAACCCAGCGCCGTTGCCGATGGGGGCCTCGCCCGAGTTGAGGAAGTCGGTCACGCGGAGCGTGGACCCCGTGCCGAGCACCGAGGGGTTCTGGTTCGGAAAGAGCGCCGGATGGGCCCCGGTGATCGTCTCGGCGCCGATGAAGCGAATACCGGCCGGGTTGTTTTGCAGCCGCAGCGACACCTCGTAGCCGCTGGCGGCGAAGGAACCGTTGACCGGGGTCCCTAAATAGACGTCGACAAAGCCCTGCACCTTGCCGACGGAGTCGCTCGCCAGGCTGACGCTGCTGGTGGCGACCGTCAGCCCTTCGGCAATGGGCGCGGCGGCCGAGGCAATTTGGGCAGGACTCGAGGTGGCAAAGGCGCCGCTGGCGGAGGCTGTCGTCGGGGCGAAGGCGGCAACATCGGCGGCTTCGGCGACGGGGGCAGAACAAGAGAGCGCCAGCCGCGCCTCCAGCAGCTCAGACCCTGTCGTGGCAAGACGATACGACGAAGCGGCGCCGCGGCGGCCTAGCCGCTCGGACAAGGAATTCTGGGTGCTCATCAGGGACCGTCAAGGCAGAACAGCGGGCCGTCCAACCGGTTCAGGACGCCCCTAGGCCGGGGTTGGGTGCATACGCGACCAGTATGGGTGGGCCCTGAGGGTGAGTCAAGTTTTTGGGATTGCGCGGCTTAGGGCGTGGCGCCAATGTCCAACGTCACGAAAAGGTCCGGGGCCCTCACCCCCGGCCCCTCTCCCACAGGGCCCACAGGGAGAGGGGAAAAGCGGGTTTGGCGATCTTGGGGCTGTAGGCCTAGAATCCGCGGGCCGCGGTCGGCAGCTCGCGATGGACCGTAGAGCTCGCGGCGACACGTCCCAGGCAAGGAAGGCCCGATCGACCATGTTCGACGTCAGCCAGGTTCTCGAGCTGCACGAGCGCACGGTGGCCCAATGGCACGAGCGCGAGCCAAGCAATCCCTACCAGGGCTTTCTGCACCTGGTGTGCGAGCAGCATAAGTTCAACTTCCTGCTCTGGCACGAAGAAGACGTCGCCCGCAGCCCGGACGTCGGCGATGCCCGCATCGCGAGCGTAAAGCGGGCCATCGACCGCTATAACCAGCAGCGGAACGACGCCATCGAGCGGCTCGACGACTGGCTCTGCGGCGAGCTGCACGAGCGCGGCGTACTGCCGCGGCAAGACGCCAAGCGGAGCACCGAGACCCCCGGCAGCGCCATCGACCGGCTCTCGATTCTCGCGCTGCGGCTCTACCACATGCAGGAGCAGGCCGATCGCCCCGAGGCCTCGGCCGAGCACCGCGCCACGGCCCAGGGCAAACTGCGCGTGCTTACGCGCCAGCGGTCCGACCTGGCTGCTGCCCTCGCCGACCTGGTGAGCGACATTGCGACCGGCAAGCAGCGGCTCACCGTCTATCGCCAGTTCAAGATGTACAACGATCCGGCGCTGAATCCTTACTTGAACGGGCAGCAGCGGAAGGCGGGCTGACGGTGGTGGGCTGAGTCGGGGGGTTCTCTCACCCTGCCCTCTCCCACGGGGAGAGGGTTCTTACTGAAACGTTCTGGACGCTCCATGATCCGCGCGCTTACCCGTTGCTTTCTGGCCGGACTGTTCACGGTGCTGCCGCTGATCGTCACCGGGGCGGTGGTGATTTGGGTGGCGGGCTTTCTCGATCGCCTGCTCGGTCCGCAGACCGCGGCGGGGCGGCTGCTCGGGCGGCTCGGCCTGACCGTGGCCGATGACTCGACCACTTCCTACGTGATGGGCTGGGTGTTCGTGCTGGCCGTGGTGTTCGGCGTCGGGGTGCTCGTGGAGATGGGCGCCCGCAAGTTCATTCACAACTCGCTCGACTCGCTGCTGGCGCGGGTGCCGCTCTTGGGCGGAGTCTACGGAACGGTGAGGCAACTCGTCGGCATGATGGACACCAAGGGGGGCGCCAACATGCAGGGCATGAGCGTCGTCTACTGCGTGTTCGGGCAGGAGACCGGGGCCGTATTTCTCGCGCTCTTGCCCACTCCGCAGGTATTCCACTTGGGGGAGATCGATTACCATGCGGTCTTGGTGCCCACTGCGCCGGTGCCGATGGGCGGCAGCCTGCTGTTCGTGCCCGTCGGCTCGGTTCGTCCGGCGAACCTGAGCGTCGACGCGTTCATGAGCATCTACGTGTCGATGGGCGTGACGGGCCCGCAGTTTTTGCCGAGCGCTCGCAGCGCTTGAACTCCCCACCCGTCCCCCCCTCGCTCCACCGCCTTCCATGACTACGCGTCGCTCGTTTCTGCAAACGGCGGCGGCCGCCTCGGCCGCTGCGATTGGTTTTCCCTATGTCGTGCCCGCCCGCGCCTTGGGGCGCGACGGCGCCGTGGCCCCGAGCAACCGCATCACCTTGGGGGTGATGGGCGCCGGCAACCAAGGCTTCAACGACATGCGCGACTTCCTGCGCGACGACCGCGTGCAGATCGTGGCCGTGTGCGACGTGAACCGCGAGAGCCCCGGCTACTGGAACGGCGCCGTCGCGGGGCGCGAGCCGGGCCGCCGGTTGGTTGACGAGCACTACGGCCAGCAGAAGCCTTCAGGCGTGGCCAAGGGATGCGCGACGTATGTCGACTTCCGCGAGTTGCTCGCGCACCCTGACTTGGCGAGCGTGCTCATCTGCACCCCCGACCACTGGCACGCGATCCCTGTAATCGCGGCAGCCAAGGCCAAGAAAGACATCTACTGCCAGAAGCCGCTCTCGCTCACGGTGGCCGAGGGGCGCGCGATGAGCAATGCGGTGAAGCAGCACAACGTGGTGTTTCAGACCGGCAGCCAGCAGCGCTCCGATCCCAAGTTTCGCCAGGCGGCCGAGCTGGTGCGCAACGGCCGCATTGGCAAACTGCACACGGTGCGCGTCGGCCTGCCGGGCGGCCGCACCGACTATGGCAAGACGGGCGACCGCAAGCGGCCGGAGGCCGTGCCGGAGGGCTTCGAGTACGATCTGTGGCTGGGACCGGCGCCCGAGGCGCCTTATGCCCCGGCCCGCTGCCACGTGAACTTCCGCTGGATCTACGACTACTCGGGTGGCCAAGTGACGGACTGGGGCGGGCATCATCCCGATTGCGCGCAGTGGGGCATGGGGACCGATCTCACGGGCCCCGTGGAGATCGCGAACGCCCGCGCCAAGTTCGACCAGGATCCGCTCTGGAATACGGCCACGGAGTTCTCGTTCGAAGCCCTCTACGCCGACGGCGTGAAGATGCTCGTGTCGAACGAAAACAAGATGGGCGTCACCTGGGAGGGAACCGAAGGTTGGGTGTACGCCAACCGCGGTCAGATCGACGCCCACCCCAAGAGCTTGCTCGAAAGCCAGATCGGTCCCAACGAGCTCCAACTCTACAAGAGCGACAATCACTTCCGCAACTTCATCGACTGCGTGCTCTCACGCGGCGAAACGGCGGCCCCCGTGGAAGTGGCCCACCGCTCGATCACGATCTGCCACCTCGGCAACATCGCCATGCGGCTGGGGCGCGAGAAGCTGAAGTGGGACGCCGATACGGAGCAGATCCTCGACGACGCCGAGGCCAGCAAGCTCTTGAGTCGAGAATACCGCGATCCGTGGACGCTCGAGGCGTAGCTCGCGCGGAAAGCGAAAGACAACGCCCCGGTTCGCGCGGCCCTTCGGCCGCACGAACCGGGGCGCGAGCGTTCCGCCCCGTGCATCAAGCGATGGTTTGCACCGTGCCGTTGTTGAGCGTGATCTTCACATAGCCCTCGTCCGGGAAGACCTCGAGTCGGCCGTTCTCGAAGTCGCGGTGCATCTTGGCGATCAGTCCGTCCGAAGCCACGCTGTCGATCACGTAGTCGGCCGTGGGTTCGCCGAGCTGTTTCGGCCAGTACCACCAGTTGTCGGGGTTGGTCGGATCGCCGCCGCCGGGATTTTCGCCAGGGGCGGTGCCCACCAAGATGCTGTCGCCAGGCCGGCGGGCCAGCAGCGCCAGGGCGGCCGTCATGCGGTCATTGGCCTGCATGTCCTCGAGTTCGCCGCCGGCGAAAGCCACTTGGCCCTGAACGCCTGCCGAGGCCTTGATCTGCTCGAGGGAGTGGAAGCGATCGTACACGATCACCTGGTTCGGCTTCCCAGGCACCTCCTCGGCGGTCCAGGCCACGTTTTCCAGCCCCTTGTACTGGGGTGGGAGGCCGTTCAGCCGGAATGCCTCGGTGGTGTGGCCGGAACTGGGAAAGATGTGGTGCGGTCCGTCGAAGGTCAGGAGCAGCTTGTGTTCGCCGCCTTCGACGATTTCGGACGCCCCGGTGATCTGGTGATGATTGTTGTTGGACGGGTAGTTGTTGGGCAGCATGACGACGCTCACGCCGCCATCCATCACGGCGCGGAGGTTGTCGATGATCTTGTGCGTATTATCGACGGTGCGGAAACTGCCGCCTGGGACGCCCGCCGCATCCCGGCCCCACAAGCCTTCGACCATCACGTTGTTGGTCATCTGCTTGATCTCTTCGATCACGTTCGTCGAGACGTTCGTGAACGGATCGACCCAGCCCCAGCCGCCCATGTTGATGCTCACGAGCACGCCGTTTTCGTTCAGCGTCTGCTTGAGCCGAGTGAAGAGATCGACCATGTGCGGCCAAATGCCCGCCACATAGCCCACCTCGTCGTAGAACACGATGTCTTCCTTGAAGCGTGCGCCTTGCCCCAAGGCTTCCTTGACGTGCGCCTGGTAGAGCATCTCGAGCGAAGCAGGATCCGAAACGTCGACCGTGGCCGTATGGTGCAGCGCCGAAGAGGCCACGGGGCCCAACTTGGCGCCGGCGAACTGTGCGATGTTCAGCGCGTTGGGCGGCCACTGGCCGATCACCTTCATCGCCGCATCGCTTTCCAGCCCGACTGCCGAGATGTTGCTGCCGACCACGGCCTCGGGATGCTCGGCCTTGTACTGCTGATACAAGGCCAAGTAGGCGTCGCGGGCGCTCTGTTGGTTGGGATCGCCCGACAGGCCGCGCCACGGGTCGCCCGAGGCGTCAATCGTGCCGTCGTCGAGGGCCGCATACAGGCTCGAGAGCCCCCACTGGATCCGCGTGCCCAGGGTCAGATACGAGTCGCCATCGTGAGCGTCGAAGCTGGTGACCTGGTCGTGCTTCCAGTAGTAGTGGGCGGGATTGATGATCATCCGCATGAAGTCGTCGCTCGAGCTGATCTTGGCCAGCACCGCGAACTTCTGCGACACGTTCACCTGCACCGCTTGCCCCGCCAAGTCGACGATGCCCGCTCCCTGGCTCTTCACCGTGAGCAGGTAGGCGCCGGCTCGCTGCGTGATGCCGCTCAAGTTGCCCAGGGTCCACGTCACCCCGTCGCGCGTCGTGAGGGTTTGCGCCGAGGTGAGTAGGTTCGCGCTGCCGTCGCGGGTGAGCACGAGATCGGACAGATCGAAGCCGCTGACGGCCTTCTTGAAGGTGACCTTGAGGGTCGACACGCTCCCGGTGACGCCGTGCGCGTCGAGCGCGGGAATCTCGACCTGCGGCGTGTCATCGTTGGCCGGAGCGGGAATGAAGCCGAGCGAGCGGCTGATCGAGTTCGTGCCTGCGCCGCCCTGCATCACGTCGAGCTGACCGCCGATGAGCGTGTCATCGCCATCGCCTCCGTCGAGAGAGTTGATGCCCTTCCCGCCATGCAGGAGATCGCTGCCGGCGCCGCCGATCAGAATGTCGTTGTCGTCGCCGCCGTAGAGCCGATCATTGCCCACGCCGCCGTCCAGCAGGTCAAGGCCCTCGAGGCCTTGCAGGTTGTCTACGCCGTCTCCGCCGTAAAGGGCGTCGTTGCCGGCCGCGCCGACCAGGGAATCGTCTCCGCCGTCGCCGAACAACACGTCGTCCCCTTCGGCGCCGACCAGCACGTCATTGCCGTCGCCGCCGTGCAGCGTGTCATTGCCCAGCCCGCCGAAGAGGAAGTCCTTCCCCGCGCCGCCGAAGAGCTGGTCGTTGCCAGCGCCGGCGATGAGGCTGTCGTCGCCGTCTCCGCCGTCGAGCAAATTGACGCCATCGCCGGCGATGAGGTTGTCGTTGCCCGCGCCGCCGTAGAGAGCGTCGTTGCCGGCGCCGGCCGCAAGTTTGTCGTCGCCGTCTTCGCCGTAGAGCAGGTTGTCTCCTTCTCCATCGGCCAAGATGTCGTTGCCCGCGCCGCCGTGCAGTTCATCGCTCCCCGCGCCGCCGCAGAGGAAGTCGTTGCCGGCGCCGCCGAACAAGCGGTCGTTTCCTGCGCCTCCGATGAGGCTGTCGTTGCCGTCGCCGCCGTCGAGCAGGTTGATGCCGTCGCGCACGAACAGGTAGTCGTCGCCCGCCTCGCCGTACAGCACGTTGTTGCCCCCGGCGGCGGTCAACTTATCGTTGCCGGCGCCGCCGTAGAACTTGTTGTCGCCCGAGGCGTCGGCGAGCAGATCGTCGCCATCGCCGCCGCGCAACTCGTCTTGGCCATCGCCGCCGATCAAGCAGTCGTTGCCCGAGCCGCCGGTGAGCGAGTCGTTGCCGGCGCCGCCTTCAGCATGGCTGCTGACCGCGCTTTGATTGACGAAGATGTCGTGGCCTTCGAGGCCGTAGAAGTAAATCTTGCTCACGTCCGCTTCATCGACGCTCAACAGCCGCTGCTGCCGACCATCGAGCAGCTCGACGTTGAGCTTCCCGCCCGACGCGGTGACGGTCGCCCGGTCGCTCCAATCGGAGCCGTTGATCGTCAGGATGCCATTTGCGCTGTCGAAGAAGATGCCTGTGCCGGTCGGCGTCACGTGCTGCTGGGCCACCGCGTCGAGCACCTCGCCCGGCAGCGGGTCGGGCGTATTGCCTACGGCCACCGAGCCTGTACTTGCGCCGGTGTCCGCCAGGGGCTGCGCCGGCTGGTCGCCCAGGGCGTCGGCCGCGAGATCCGTGTCGGTCCAGGATTGGCCCGAGAGGTTGTAGAGGAGCAAACGGTCTTCGAGGGCGTAGCACTCGAACACGGCCGAATCGTCTTCACGCGCATCGCGCAGCGTCGACGAGCCCACAAGCCAACGCGAGCTGAGTGGCACAGCAGTCATGGCACAGCTTCCGCAACATCAGAGGAGCGACTTCAAGAGGAGGACAAGACGGGCCACCCGAGTCTTGGCGGCAAGCCTTGCATCCCAAACCTAGGTCGCGCCCTCCGCGCTGGCAAATGTTCCACCCCGATCGTAAATCGCCGGGAACCGAGCTGGACCGGTCGTAGCGGTTCTCCGGCGGCATCGCCTCCGGGCTGCGCGAGACGGGCCGTTTCTCCGGCCGGACTCGCAAACGGCGGACGATGTAAGGAATGTCGGCTTCCCGGCCCGGCGACGCACTTCGCTTTCCCAGAGAAAGGGCTGCGACCGTCGGCGAAGGGGCGCCGGCTGCGGCGTCCTTGAGGGTGGAGCGTGTCGCCAGGGCATTCACCTACCCCTCTGGAGCGCGCAGTAGCGTTGCTTAGCTGGACCGCGCGTCGTGCGGCTCCTCCGCACGACGCCCGTTGCGGTTTTGAGAACGGCTCCTCCGCAGGCTTCCCCGCGCATGACCGCAACCCTGGCCCCCGAACCGACCGAGGGCTCGTCGGCCTCGATGACCCTGGCCCGACAACGGATTCGGGAGCTCTTCGCCGAGATCACGGCCCTTTGCCGGACCGAAAGCGATCTCTCGCCAAGAGACTTCTATTCGGAGTTCCTCACGCGCGTCGTGCAGTCCCTGGCAGCCATTGGGGGGGCTGTGTGGACCCGCGGGCCGGGCGGAGTCGAGCTCGTTTTCCAAGTTAATCTTCGCGGCGCTGGCTTGCTGGCGCCGGGGCAGCAAGAAGGCCTGCTGGCCCATAATGCGCTGATCGAACGGCTCATCGAACGCGGCGCGCCCCAGCTCATCGAGCCCCACTCTTCCGGCGGCGACGAACTCGCCGGCGCCAACCCGACCGGCTGGGCCCTGCTCGTCTGCCCGCTCAAGTTGCACGGCGGCGCGCAGGCGGCGATCGAAGCCTTTGTCCGGGCAGACACCCCGCTCTCCACGCGCCGCTCGCTGCTCGACTTCCTGCGGCAAACCTGCGAGCTGGCCAGCGAGTACTTCAAGAGCCAGGAGCTGCGGCAGTTCGTCGACCGGCAATCGCTCTGGAATCAGCTCGAGCGGTTCACGGAGGTGGTGCATCAAAACCTGGGCCTGGCCGACACCCTCTACACGATCGCCCACGAAGGCCGCGTGCTCGTGGGCTGCGACCGCCTGAGCGTGGCGGTGCGGCATGGCGAACGCCTGCAGGTGCAAGCCATTAGCGGCCTCGACACCTTCGATCCGCGCTCGAACGCCGTGCAGGCGCTCAACGAGCTGGTGACCGTAGTCGCGGCGGTCAATGAACCGCTCTGGTTCACCGGGCAAACGGCCGGGCTCGAGCCCCAGGTGGAAACGGCGGTCGTGGCCTATGGCGCGCAGGCGCATGCCAAAGCGGTGGCCGTGGTGCCGCTCCAGCGGCGGCGCGACGACGAAGGCCCGCGCGAGCTGGTCGGCGCGATCGTCATCGAACAGTTCTACGGCAACGCCTTTCAAGCGGGCGTGGTGCAGCGCGTCGACGCGGTGGCCCGGCACGCGGCAATTGCGCTGGGAAATGCGATCGATTGCAGCGGTATGTTTTCGCTGCCGATCGTCAAGGCCGCGCGGCTCGAGCGGGCCGTCGCCGACCTCCCGCGGCTGCGCCGCTGGCTGGTGCGGATCGCTCTCGTAGCGGCGCCTTTGGCCGCCCTCATGTTCGTGCCTGCGCCCTTTCGGCTGCCTGCCCGCGGCGCCCTCGAACCGGCGCTGCACAACGTGTTTGCCCGCGTGAAGGGCGAGGTCGAAGAGGTGCTCGTCGAGCACGGCCAGCAAGTGACGCGGGGACAGCCGCTGTTGCGGATGCGCAACGACGACCTTAATGCCGAGCTGATTTCGCTGCAAGGCCGCCTGGGCAAACTTCGCGAGCAGATCGAATCGTACCGGCGGCTGCGCACCGAGGCCGAGCGGACTGCTTCAGACCAGACGGAGGTCGTGGCTAAGTTGCAGGAGCTGGAAAACGAAGAGCGCTACGTGGCGAACGTCCTCACACTGCGACAACAAGACGCCGACCAGCTGTTGCTGCGCGCTCCCTGCGACGGCGAGATCGTCACTTGGGGGCTCAAGAACCGGCTGCTGCGCCGGCCGGTGGAAACGGGGCAGCTGTTGCTGGCCGTCGGCGACCCGCGCGGCCCTTGGCGCCTCGAACTGAACATGGCCGAAAGCCGGGTGGGCAAACTCGAAGCCGCCTGGCGCGGCTCGGAAGAGGGTTTGCCGGTCGAGTACGTGCTGGCCACTGATCCGGGCCAAACACATCGCGGCCGGCTCGAGGAAATCGAGCGGCTGGCCGAAGTCGATCCGCTCGAGGGGAGCGTGGTGCGGCTCCGCGTGGCCCTCGATCCCGACGATTTGCCCGCACATCCGCGCCCTGGGGCCGGCGCTTCCGCCAAAATCGACTGCGGCTGGCGCCCTCTCGGCTACGTCTGGCTCCACGAAATCGTGGCCTTTGGCCAGCGGCTGCTATTCCGAATCTAGAGTTGAGCAGGACAACTTTCGACAAAACTTCGGGCGGAGGCGAAAACGCCATGCGCGGCAAGCGAGCAGCTCTTAGTGCGTGTCTGGTGGCCGGGTGCGCCACGGTGGGCTGGGCCCAAACGCGATCGGAAAACCCAGGCTTGGCCGTGGTGCCCAACTGCGTGCTCAGCTTCGTCGAGGAAGTGGAGACGCCGGCCCAGGAAGCGGGGCCGCTGGCTTCCGTCCGGGTCGTGCCAGGGCAGAATGTGGCTGCCGGCGAACCGCTCGCGCAGCTCGACGACCGGGCCGCGCGCATCGACCAGCAGATCGCCCAGCGCGAATTCGAGATCGCCCGCGACGAGGCCGCTTCCGACATCGACGTGCAGTTCGCTCAAAAGTCGGAGCAGGTGGCGTACTTCGCCTTCCAGCGTGCGCTCGAGGCCAACAAGTCTCACGTCAACGTCGTCGTCGAGACGGAACTCAAGCGGCTGCAGTTCGAATGGGAGCGGGCCAAGCTGCAGATCGTGCAAGCCCAGCTCGCGCTGCAGAACGCGCGGCAAAGCGCGGAAATTGCCCATTCCAAGCTCGAGGCCGCGCAGAACACCGTCGAGCGCCGCCAGATTCGCGCTCCGATCGCCGGGCAGGTCGTGCTCGTCCACAAGGACGCCGGCGAGTGGGTGGCGCCGGGCGACGCGCTCGTGCAAATCGTGCGGCTCGACCGCCTGCGGATCAAAGGCTTCTTGAACGCCCGCGAGTTCGCCCCCGGCGACGTGATCGATCGGCCGGCGCGGGTGCGCGTGGCGCTCACGGGCGGACGCCAGGAGGAATTCCCCGGACGCGTCTCGTTCGTCAGCCCGAAGGAAGAAGCGGACGGAAAGTTCGCCGTGTGGATCGACGTACAGAATCGCCAAGTGAACGGGCATTGGCTGCTCTCGGCCGGTAAGCGGGCCGACGTCGAACTCGACTTGCGGGCCCCCGCGACCCCCGCCGCGCTGCCCCCGGCGGCGGCGCGGCCCTTGCCTTGGCGGCGGTAGGCCACGCGCTCAGGGAGGGTCGCCGCGATGCCGCCGGCTAGTTGCTATGTTTCGAGCACGTCTCGCCCCCTACGGCTGAAGATGCGCTCCGACCTGATCGTGCGCCGGCACCGGTATCAGGGGCAATCGTATTGGGTGATCAAAGACCCTTGCGCGCTGCGCTACTTCCGCCTGCTCGACCAGGAGCACGCGGTGCTCGAAATGCTCGACGGCGAAGCCAGTCTCGACGATCTCAAGGCCCGCTTCGAACGCCGCTTTCCCACGCAGAGCACTTCCACCGGCGATCTCCAGCGCTACATTGCCACGCTGCACGAAAACTGCCTGGCCGTGGCGGAAACGGCCGGGCAGGGACAGAAGCTGCAGCAGCGAGCGACGACGCAACGGCGGCGCAAGCTCAAGAGCAGCGCGCTCAATCTGCTGTCGTTTCGGTTCCGCGGCTTCGATCCGCGCGGCGTGCTCGATGTTCTCCATCCGCGCGTGCGGTGGGCATTTCATCCGCTCGCGGTCACAGCGGTGCTGTTGGGAGCGCTCGTTTCCGCTGGGTTCGTGCTGGGGCAGTTCGACGAGTTCCGCGCGCGGCTGCCCCACCTCCAAGAGTTCTTCACCCCCTACAGCATGTTCTGGCTGATCGCCAGCCTGGGCGTGGTCCGCGTGTTCCACGAGTTTGGGCACGCGCTCGCCTGCCGGCACTTCGGGGCCGAATGCCATGAGATGGGGGTGATGCTGCTATTGCTCACGCCCTGCTTGTATTGCAACGTTTCGGACGCGGCAATGCTGCCCAACAAGTGGCATCGGGCGGCGATCGGCGCGGCGGGCATGTACGTGGAACTGGCGCTCGCGAGCCTGGCTACGCTCGTCTGGTGGAACACGCAGCCAGGGCCGCTGCACCAGATTGCCCTCAGCACGATGGTGGTCTGCTCGATCAGCACCCTGGCCTTCAACGCCAATCCGCTGATGCGCTTCGACGGCTACTATATCGCTGCGGACCTGTGGGAAGTGCCGGGGCTCGCGCGGCGGGGCCGCGATGCGTTGGTCGGCGGGCTGCTCGAGCTATTCGTGGGTTATCAACCGCCGCGCAAGCGCCTGGTGCCCGAGCGCCGCCCGCTGCTGTTGGCCTGTTACGGGCTGGGGGCGCTGGCGTATCGCGTGGCCATGTTGAGTTCACTGGCTTGGGTGAGCTATCGCCTGGCCAAACCGCACGGTTTGCAAAACTTGGTGATGCTGGGAGGGTTGGTCATGGTCGTCGGCATGCTGACGCCGGTGGCGCGGCGCGGGGCGAAGTTCTGGTTCGCGCCGGGGCGGTGGAAGTCGCTCAATCCCGACCGCGTGGTGGTCACCTGCATCGGCGCGGCGATCGCGGCGCTGTTGGCGCTGCTCGTGCCTTGGCCGTATGAAATCGTCTGCCCCGTGGAGATCCAGGCCCACGGCGCCGAGGCCGTGGTGGTGAGCGCCGCCGGCACGCTGGCTGAAACCTTTGTGCAGCCCGGAGAGGCGGTGAAGCAAGGGCAGCCCTTGGCGCGCCTCGAGAACACCGAGCTCGAAATGCAGCTCGCCGAGGTTTCGCGCCAGTACGAGGCCGCCTCGCTGCGGCTGCAAACGCTCGAGCGGCAGCGCTCGGAAGGCGATGCCGACGCAGCGCTCGCACTGGGCGCTGTCCGCGAGGAGCAGCAACGTCTGTGGCGCGATCTCGAGCAGAAGACCGCCGAACGGCAGCGGCTGGTGCTGCGGGCGCCGCTCGACGGCGTGGTGTTTCCCGCCCCCAGCCGTAAGGCGGCCGGCGACGCGAAAGACACCCTGCCCGAGTGGACGGGGGCTCCGCTCGATCCCGAGAATCGCGGCTGCCGCCTACGGCCGGGCGACGTTCTCTGCCAGGTGGGGCCAGCCGAACGGTTCGAAGCCCTGCTGGCGGTCGACCAGTCGGTGATCGATTTCGTGCGCCCCGGCGCCCCGGTCGAGGTGCGTCTGGACGCGGCGCCCGGCGCGGCGCTCCGCGGCCAGATCGACCAGATCAGTCAGGCAGAATTGGAAAACGCCACGACCGCCATGTCGGCGCGTCACGGCGGCGAAGTGCTCACCCGGGCGGGCGATCAGGGCCAAGAAACACCCTGGCTGACCTACTTCCAGGCCACGGCCCCTCTCGACACGACCGACCCCCTCCTGCGGCCCGGCCTCCGGGGCGCTGCCCGCGTGCAGGCGGGCTACCAGACGCTGGTCCAGCGGCTGGTGCGGACAGCGCAGGGGACGTTTCGGGTGGGGAGCTAACTTTGGCCGGGCCATCCTGGCGAACTCTTCAGGTTCGCTGCTTTCCTCGGGTCCGCCCATTGGTCGCGGCGGGCGCGGCCGGACCGTATAATCGCTGCAACTACAGCGATTTGGGGCTCGGCCGGGATTAAGGTGAAGCAACCATGGGTCGTCGACTGTTCCTTCGCGCGCTCGTTGTCGCCTTGATTCTGGCGGGGATCAGCGGCCCCGCGCTGCTCAGGGCCGCCACCGTGAATGTGCGGGTGTACGGTTTCGATTTCAGCTCCGGGCCGAAGGGGCAGAAGGCCGTCGATCCCGTCATCGACATCGGCGACACGATCCACTGGGTCTGGGAATCGGGGGGCCACAACGTGCAGAGCGTGAAGGGGTCGATCGAAACCTTCAAGTCGGCGATCCTGCCCTCCGGCTCGACCTACGACTACACGTTCAATAATCCGGGCCAGATCATCTACATCTGCCTGCCGCACGGCACCGATCTGGGCAACGGAAAGGCGACCGGCATGTCCGGCAGCGTGACCGTGACCTATCCGGGCGACGCCAACGTCGATTTCAAAGTGGATCTCGCAGACTTCGCGATCCTCGAGCAGTACTTCAGCGCCGGCACGACCCGAGGCGAGGGAGACTTCGACCACAATGGCAAGGTCGACCTGAACGACTTCGGCATCCTCAAAGACAATTTCGGCCGCTCCACGGCAGTGCCAGAGCCAGCGAGTATGACGTTGCTCGCGCTCGGCGCCGCGGCGTGGCTGACCCATCAGCGACGAAGACGCGGGCTTCAGCCTGGCAGCAACTCGAAGTCATAGATCGCGGCGATCTCCGCCGCCGTCTTCCGCTCGAGACCCGCAAACCGCTCGCGCAGCGCCGCTGGGTCGGCCACGCCCAGCTTCGCCAGTAAGGCGAACTTGTGCGCGAGCACGCTCTCTAACTCCGCGCTCGTGTTGCGGGCATGTCCTAGCGGGTACATCACTAGCCCGCTCGAGAGCGTGCCCAGGGACTCGTGTTCGAGATCCAGTTGCGTGGGAATGCCGTCGGGATAGCGGCGGTCGAACTCGGGTCCGCCGTGGCGGAACTCGACCAGCTTCATCAGCCGCCGCGTGGTGGGGTTGGCGAGCGCGTCGTCGTCGTAGTCGGCCGGCTCGAGCATCAGCTCGCGCCAGCCAGCTCGCTTCGTTTCGAGCGCCTTGCGCAGCAGGGTGGCGATGATGTAGACCATCGAGTGGTCGGCGCTCTGCCGGGTGCGGGGGTCGCGCTTGGCCGGGTCGCCAATGATACTGAAGGCTGGCTCGTAAATGGTGATCGCCAGCCGCCGCCAGCCGGCTTCGCTTTCCAGCAGCTTGGGATTCGCGCTCAGCAGATCGAGCAATCCCTGGAGGGCGCCGGCCGATTGGTGCTCATACAGTCCGAGCTTGAAGTGCATGCCCATGATCGCGAAGTCGTCGCCCGCGGCGGTAAGCACGAGCTCGAAAGGGCTGGCGTGCGGCCGGCTCGGCGGCTCGAACAGGCAGAAGATCGCCTGCGGGTTGCGGAAGACGTCGGCCGGCCCTAGAAAGCCGCGCATGGCGCGCCGCGCGCTGAGCACAGCGACTTCCGCCGAGATCGCCGCCGAAGCGCCCTTCGAGTCGGAGAGCTGCTTGCCGGCGCGAATGGCGCGGAACGGGATGTAGTGCGCCACGACGAGGCCGATCGCCGATTCGATCTGGTCGACTGTGGCCCCGGAAAGCGCGCCATAGACCACGGCCGAAGCGATCGCCCCATGCACTACGTGGTCGATCTTGTAGTCGCGCAGGGCAAACACTTCGGCCAGCCGCCCGCGGATTTCATCGAGCAGGAGCATGCCGAGCGCCGCCCGCCGGCCGCTGAGCCCGCGCTCTTGGGCGGCGGCGAGCGCCACGGGATAGAAGTCGTTGTGGCCGAACTCGCCGCGGGTGTGGCCGCGGTCGGGGTTGTAGCCGAAGTTGGTGCCGTTCGAGTCCCACTCGCGGACCGCCGAGCTATTGGCCGCCACCGCCTTTTCCGGCTGCACGCGCACGCGCGAGCCGAAGCAGCAGGCCCCCTGCGTGCCGGTGGCCGGGTAATCGAGCGCCTCGGCCCGCAGCACGCGGGGGGCATTGGTTCCCAGCGCCAGCGCCGAAACGCCGCAGGCGACGCTGTCGAGATGAAACTGCTCGAGCCGCGCCAGCACCGCCGGGCTAGGCGCGGCGTTCTCGAGAAAGTCGAGTGCGAACTCGGCTAGGCCACGGGCCTGGTTGCTGTCGGCGGGGAGCGTAGCGGGGGAGAGCATGTCGAAGGCCAAGCGAACTTGATGAGGAATTGGGCGAGCATACGGACTGTCGGCCTGCAAGGGCAAGTGACTTCGCAAACTCAGGGCGGCCCCTTTCCCCCTTTTGGCTCGCCGCGTGTCTCCTTAGAATGCCGCGATTCGTTCGTGCGCGCGGGCGGGCCTTTTTCGCACTCGCCCAACTGCCGCATCGCTCTGTCCCCCAGGAAGTTGCGCTCTCATGGCCAAGGCCGAAGCCCACGCGATCAGTCCTACCCGCGCCGAGGACTACCCCGAATGGTACCAGCAGGTCGTGCGAGCGGGCGACCTGGCCGAGGCCTCGCCGGTTCGCGGTTGCATGGTCATCAAGCCCTGGGGCTACGCAATTTGGGAGAACATGCAGCGCGTGCTCGACCGGATGTTCAAGGACACCGGGCACCAAAACGCCTACTTCCCGCTCTTCATCCCGATGAGCTTCCTCGAGCTCGAGGCTCAACACGTCGACGGCTTCGCCAAGGAATGCGCGGTCGTCACGCATCATCGGCTCGAGCAAGGCGCCGACGGCCGCCTGCATCCGGCCGGCGAGCTCGAGGAGCCGCTGATCGTGCGCCCCACGAGCGAAACCATTATCGGCGCCACCTACGCCAAGTGGGTGCAGTCGTATCGCGATCTGCCGATCTTGATCAACCAGTGGGCGAACGTCGTCCGCTGGGAATTGCGCACGCGGCTGTTCCTGCGCACCACGGAGTTCCTCTGGCAGGAAGGGCACACGGTTCACGCCACCGAGGCCGAGGCCCGCGAAGAGACGCTCAAGATGCTCGAGGTCTACGCCGACTTCGCCGAGAACTACATGGCTATGCCCGTAATCAAGGGCGAAAAGACGGCCGGCGAGCGGTTTCCGGGCGCGGTGGCCACCTACAGCATCGAGGCCATGATGCAGGACCGCAAAGCCCTGCAGGCAGGCACATCGCACTTCTTGGGGCAGAACTTCGCCCGCTCGTTCCAGATCAAGTTCCAGGATCAGAGCGGCAAGGAAGAGCTGGCCTGGACGACGTCGTGGGGCGTGTCAACGCGGCTGATCGGCGGCCTCGTGATGACCCATAGCGACGACGACGGCCTCATCTTGCCGCCGCGGCTCGCGCCCGCGCACGTGGTGATTCTGCCGATCTATCGCAACGACGACGAGCGGGCGACCGTGCTCGACTATTGCCGGCGCGTCGAGAAGGAGCTGACCGCACAGAGCTACGACGGCGCTCCGGTGCGTGTGACGATCGATAGCCGCGACCTGCGCGGCGGCGAGAAGACCTGGCACCACATCAAGCGCGGCGTGCCAGTGCGTTTGGAAGTCGGCCCCCGCGATGTGCAGTCCGACGCCGTCTTCGCGGCCCGCCGCGACAAGCCGCCCAAGGAAAAGGCCGGCGTGCCACGCGCGGAATTCGTGGCCAACATTGCCACGCTGCTGGGCGAGATCCAGCAGAACTTGTTCGACCGCGCGAAGGCGTCTCGCGAGGCGGCCACGCGTAAGATCGACGATGCGAAAGAGTTTGAAGCCTTCTTTACGCCGCAGAACGCCGATAGCCCCGAGATCCACGGCGGCCTCGCCTGGTGCCACTTCTCGGAAGGGCCCGAGCTGGCCGAACTGCTCGGCAAACTCAAGGTCACGATCCGCTGCGTCCCCAGCGACGGCCCCGCCGAACCCGGCAAGTGCTTCCTCACCGGCCGCCCCAGCCAGCGGCGGGGAGTGTTCGCCAAGGCATACTGAAGCAGCGAAAGGTCCGGATCTGGATTCCCTCTCCCTGTGGGAGAGGGCTAGGGTGAGGGTCGGTGACATGGCCCGACCGCCATCGTTGGCATTCTGTGGCACAAAAAAGGCCCCGGCCGTCGCAACGCTCGTGCGACGGCCGAGGCCTTAGCTTTTCCGAATCAGACGAACCGCCTGCTCCGTTGGCAGCGCGGGGGCTAGTCCTTCTTCACCTCGACCTCGACCTGACCGCTCGGAGTCTTCTCCACGTCGACGGAGATCTCCTTGCCCTTGGGGCCGGTGGCGTCGATCTCGACGATCTTTTCCTTCTTCTCGCAGCCGGCGCTGAGCAAGCCAGCGGTCAACAGCGTGGCGAACACAAACGTCTTGCGCAACATGACGAACTACTCCTCGGTTTTCGGATTGCGGCTCGAGCCTGCCAACTCTACGTTTCGGCCGGGCTAGATGCGGCCCAGCAACAGCAAGATCAGGAGGATCACCACGATCAGGGTAACGCCGCCGCTAGGGCCATAACCCCAATTGCGGCTGTGCGGCCAGGTTGGCAGGGCGCCGATCAGCAGCAGGATCAGAACAATCAGCAGAATCGTCGACAAACCCATCGATTTCTCCCGGAACCCGTTAGTTCGGGCGCGCCTTGGCCGTTGCGAATGTTCGGCGGAGCCCAGCGAATCGGCCGCGAGAGAGTAAGCAAACTCTGGGCCATTGGCGCCGCGAAGATTAGACTGGTTCGGCGGAGCGCGCGCCCTGCGGGGCGTTGACGGCGAACCGCGTGCAGGGTAACTTCGTAACATATGACTCTGTAACGAGTTCTGATTTCTTGGCCCGCCCCGCTTCTGGATTGGTGCGCATGGTCCCGCAGGCGTCGAACGTGGAGCCCACCTTCGATGGGCATGAGGCTGAACTCGAGCAGTATCGTTCGGTCAGCCTGGCGGCGATCGCGGCGCTCGTGCTTGGCCTGTTGAGCCCCTTGGCGGTGTATCACCCGGTCCTGTGGGCAATTCCCCTGTCCGGCTTGGCGGTGTCGCTCGTGGCCCTCGCGCAGCTTCGCGCCGCGGAGAGCCAGCTAACCGGCCGCAAGGCCGCGCGCGTGGGCTTGGCGCTGTGTCTGCTCTTCGGCGCTGCGGGCCCGGCCCGCTACTTCAGCCGTGCCTACCTCGTCCGCCGCGAAGCAGAGCGACTGACCGACGCATGGATGGGCTATCTGCGCTCGGGCGACCCGGCCGGCAAGTACAAGGCGCATCAACTGCTCTACGACGCTGGCATGCGGGCCCCGCTCGATGACTCGCTGCCGGCGTTCTACCAGCGCAATCCGGAGCAAGCGCGTTCGCTGTCGGGATACGAGGTCGAGCCCCCCATCCGCGCCCTGCTCTCGCTCTCGCCCCAGGCGGTGGTCACTTGGATGGGACCGATCGAGCACACGAGCGATGGCCCGCGCGATCTCGTGATCGAGCAGTTCCGCGTGAGCGATCCGCAGGGACCTGAGAAGGAATTCTACGTGCAGGTTTCCGCGAACCGCACGCAGTTCGTCGCCAGCCGTCCCGGGCAATGGTCGATCGGCAAAGCCACCAAAACGCTGACTCCTCAGTAACGCCTGCCGCCGCGGGCGCAGTCCCGTCTGGGAGAGTTGGTGTCCGACGACTCGAGCCTGCCGCTGGAAGTCACCGTCCCCGAGGAACAAGCGGGGGCGCGGCTCGACGTGTTCTTGGCCCAAGCGTTTCCTCAGGTCAGCCGCGTCGCCTTTCGCAAGGCGATCAACGCCGCGACCGTGCGCGTCGACGGAGAGCGAGCCAAGGCCGCGCTCCGCTTGCGGGGCGGAGAGCGAATTAGCGTCGTGCTGCCCGCATCGACGGGCGAGCGGCCGCGGCCCGAGAACATTCCCCTCGACATTCTCTATGAAGACGCCGAGTTGGCCGTCGTCAACAAGCCGCCCGGCATGGTCGTGCATCCGGCCAAGGGGCATTGGGCCGGCACCCTCACGAGCGCCCTGCAATTCCACTTCGACCAGCTCAGCTCGGCCGGCGGACCCACGCGCCCCGGCATCGTGCACCGCTTGGACCGCGACACGAGCGGCGTGATCTTGGTGGCCAAGACCGACGCGGCGCACTTCCACCTGGCCGGGCAGTTCCATGCCCGCAGCGTGGAGAAGGAATACTGGGGGCTTGTGTATGGATCGCTCGACCGCGACCGCGATCTGATCGACCGGCCGATCGGAGTGCACCCCTATCAGCGCGAGAAAATGGCGATTCGCCACGACCCCGAAACGAGTCGCCCGGCGCAGACCTTTTACGAAGTCGTAGAACGCTTCGCCGGCTACACCCTGGTGCGGGTGTTGCCGAAGACGGGGCGCACGCATCAGATTCGCGTCCATCTCGACAGCGTGGGCTGCCCGATCGTGTGCGATAAGCAATACAGCGGGCGGTCGCGGCTGTTGCTGCGCGACCTCGAGGCATCAATTCAAAGCGAGGAAACGCTGCTCGCCCGGCAAGCGTTGCATGCGCAACGTTTGGCAGTGGAACACCCCCGCACGGGCGAACGGCTGGAGTTCACGGCCCCGTTGGCGGCTGACCTAGCGGCAACGCTCGCCGCGCTCCGCGCACATCGGCCGCTGCGGCGCTAGTTCCACCGCGCCTCGGCGTCGGCACCGGGCACGGGCACGGGTGACGCGGCGGGCAACGTGTAACGGCGTTCGATCGCCGCTTTGATCAGCTCGCGGCTCTCTACGGCCCCCAGCTCCTCCGCCGCCTCCACTTGCCGCGCCTCGTCGGCCAACTCGTCGTCCTTGATGCGGTCGGCGAACCACAGCGAGTAGTCGCCCCGCCGCAGATGGTAGAGCCAGGTGTCGTCGTCGACCCCCTCCGCCATCTGCAGGAACACGAGCAGATTCTGGGCGCGGAGCTTGAGCTTGCCTTCGCGGCCACGGAAGTAGAAGCTCCGGTCTGGCGGCAACACGCCCTCGGCGTATTTACGGCTGTGTCGGCGGCGCTCGGTGCGCCCAGGCGCGAGGGCCACCACATCGGGCTCAGAATCGCCGCGGCGCCAATAGAGCACGTGGCCCGCTTCCAGCCGATCGATCGGCAGATCAGGAACGCGCTTGCCCAGCGCCTGGCAGAACTGTCGCACGCTGTCGGCGGCCGCGGCGCCCACGGCCACGAGCGCACTCACTGATAGCAGCAGAGGCGGCGCTACTTGATCGGGATGGACGGTGATCAGCATGGTCTCGCTCATGCCGGCAGGCACTGCTCTTTCGGCCGGCGCCCAGGCGACCGGGGCCAAGTGATGCGTTTCGTCGAGCACGATCCAGTGCGGCCGCCCGGTGCGCACTCGCATTTCCAAGAGCCGCGGGGCGAGCTCGGCGAAGAAGGTCGGCCGGTCGGAGATGGACAGTCCGATCAGATTCACGACCACGCTTTGTGATGGCCGGCCGAGCGCGTGCAGCACTTCTTCGACCTTGGGCGCGCGGTCGCTCGCCCCCAGCACCACGGCCTTCTCGAACGTCTCGTAATCCCCTTCGGGATCGAGAATGCAGAATTGATAGCCCTGTTCGGCTAGCCGCTCGAGCAGGGCCGTGGCGGCGGTCGACTTGCCGCTGCCGCTCGCGCCGGTGATCAGCAGCGTGCGGCCGAACGGCTCGACGCCGAGCGGCTGCTTTGCGGCGGCGCCCAAGAGCAAATCGTGCCGCCGCACGCTTCGGCTCAGTTCGGCCAGATCATCGGCCAACATCCGCTCGATCAACTCGGCCACGCCGTCGCCGCGGGCGCCGGCCGTGGTGTAGTCGGCCGAATGCTTCACCGAGTCGAGGGCGTTGGACACCGCCGCCGAGAACTCGCAGGCCTCGAGAAAGGCATGGTCGTTTTCCGCGTCCCCCACGCCGACCACGTTGTGCCGCGAGAGCCCCATTTGCTCGAGCGCGGCCGCCAGGCCACTGGCCTTGTTGACGCCCGCCGGCAGCACCATCACGGCCCCTTTGTTGAAGATCACCTGCAGCTCGAGCCCCAAGGAGCGGATCACCTCGAGCACGGTTTGCTCGTGGGGCTCCCAGGTGGCCACAATCGTCGAGCCGGTGGCCACCGGCGACACGCCAGACTCGGCCAGGCGGGCGACGAATTCCGGCTTGGGCGAGTCGGCCAAGGGGCGCAGCTCCTTGGTCGACGGTCGATAGAGCAGCCCGCCGTTTTCTGCGACCACCCACTCGAACAGGCCGATCTCGGGAAAGATTCCCAGCAGCTCGTCGAGCTGCCGCCCGGTCACCATGACCAGCCGCCGCCCGCTGGCGAGCAGCCGCTCGAGCGCGGCGAGCGTTTCTGGGGTAACCCGCCCGTTGTGAGCCAGCGTGCCGTCGTAGTCGCAGGCCAGAGCCAAATAGCGCATGGGGTCGAACAAAACGAAGTGCAATCTGCTTCGGCCCGAATGGCCGCGCCCCCAGGAGCAGCACGCCGCGTGCCAGACGGGCGCGTGCGATTTGCCGCGACGAGCGGGGAGAGCTGCTAGCGGCTCAGGCCGAGAGGTCGACGTGCTGGCCGCGGTCGGGGGCGCGTCCGACCGTGGCGGCCGATTGGAGTAGGGCTACGAGCGCTTTGCCCTGGGCACTTGCGGCGTCGAGCTGCTTCTTGGCGACCAGCGCGGCGATCTTGGTCAGCAGTGCTCCCTGCTGGGCTGCGGACACGCTGCTGATTTCGGAACCGCTCATGGGACGTCGGCCGCGAGAAGCGCTTTGATGCCCTTCGAAGGTCGGAAGACCTGCGGGATCATCGGCGTTTGGCCCGTTTCGGAACCACCGCGGCGCCGAGTTTGCCGGCTACGCAGGCTCGCCCGGTTGCGACGGCTTGGTTCGCCGGCCGAACGCGACGAGGGTCGCACCGCAGACGATGCCCAGTGCAGAGGCGGCCAACCACGTCGCCGGCATGTGGCTCTGCTCCTCCACACCCCAGCCCCGCGCCGCGAGCAAGGGCTGGTAGTAGGCCAGCAAGATCAGCAGCCCATTGTGGGTGGCGTGCAGCAGCATGCCAGGCCACACGCTGCCGCTGGCCAGAAAGACCCAGCCGAGCACGAGGCCCAGAAAAGTGGTGGCCAAGAAGCGTTCGGGGGCCAGGCCGTCGGTGGTGAACAGGTGGAACACGCCGAAGGCCAGCGCCGCCAGGAGCACGGCCAGCCGGCGACCCATGGCCTGGGCCAGGCTGCCCTGCAGGAAGCCGCGGAAGAAAAGCTCCTCGCAGGCCGCCGGCAACATGGCCATCCCGATGAGCACGGCCCAGGGGGGCAGCGCGCGCCATTGGTCGAGCATCTTCTTGACGAGTTGGATCTGCGTCTCGGAGATCGAGTTCACCCCCAGGTCGTGCAGGCCGACGACGATTTCATGAGCCCAGGGCCAGAGCGACACGCCCAGCACCGCGCTGCCCACGAGCGCCAATCCGCGCGGCCTCCGCAGCCCCAAAGCGTCGACGATCGGCGCCTTGACCCAGGCCGCCACGGCCAGCGGCATTACGGCGAAGAGGAGCGCCGTGGCGAGCCCGGCGATCAGCAGCCGCGCGCCCATCGTGAGATCGCCGGCTAGCGAGATCGCGCTGTTGGTGAAGAAATAGGTCGGAAACAGCACGGCCAGCGTGAGCAGCGCCGCCGCCGGCGAGACGCCCGCTTGCTGGCTCGCCGGGCGCGTGAACCAATCCGACCAGCCGGCGTGCGACGAGTAAAGAACTGCCTCGGCCCCAAAGATCTTGGCCGCCAGCGTGATGGCCGCCAGCGCATAGACGAGCGTCGACAGGACCACGAGCGCCGCGGCGGCCGGATCGGGCGCGCCCGTCAGCAAATCGCGTCCCAGCAGCGTGATGTTGATCAAGGGCGCAATGGTCATCAGCCCCTTGAGCGACACCGACGGGAGCAAGCTGAGCATCCCGGGCGCCAGCGAAATCAGCATCAGCGGCACCAAATACGCCTGCGCCTCCTTGAAGCTGCGGGCAAAGCTCGTGATACAGAGCAGCACTGCCGAAAAGAAAGCCGCGAACAGCAGCAACAAGGCGAACACCTGCGCCACGAGCCCGATCGACAGGCCGCCGCGCCCCAAGATGGCCGACCAGAGCCCACTGGCCGAGAGCGTGATCGTCATCGCGGTAAGGTTGATCGTGGCCGTGAGCGTAGCCACCGTGAGCACGGCGATGTACTTGGCCAACAGCAGCGACACGCGCGGCACCGGCGCCGCGATCAGAATTTCGAGGGTCCCGCGTTCCCGCTCGCCGGCCGTCAGATCGATCGCCGGATAGACGGCGCCCGTAATCGTCATCAGCAACAGCACGAGCGGAATCACCGTGGCGAGCGACGCCGGCCCGGTGTAGTCGTCGGCCGTCAGCACCTCACGGCGCGCGGCCAGCGGATTCGACCGCTGCCGCACGCCCAACGCCCTCAGCCGGGCCGCCAGGTAACGGGCATTGGCCTGGGCGATCTTGCGTTCGAGGAACTCGAGCGCCTCGCGGCCCACCACCGAAGTCTCCGCCACCAGCAATTCGCATTCGATGGCCACCTCGCCGGGGGCCTGCTGCTCCACGTTGCGGAAGTTGTTGAGCTTCACGCCGACCGAAATGTCCCCCGCGCGGACGCTCTCGTCCAAGCGTCCGACCAGGAACGACTGCACGAGCGGGCCGCTCCGCGGATCGCGCGCCGGAGCGCTCGGGTCGACCACCCGCGGCGTTTCCAACTGCAGGTACTGCCAGAACCAGGAGGCCTCTTCCTCGTTGCGAAAACCAAGCCGATACTCGCGCTGCGTTTCGATCGCCAGGCTCGTGAGAAAATACTGCCGCAGGCCGATCGAGAGGACCGGGTAGAGAAACAGCGGCATCAGCACGAGCGTGATGATGGTGCGGCGATCGGAAATCGTTTCCCGCAGTTCCTTGCCCGCCAGGCGCAGCACCCGCCGCCAACCGCCGTTGCGCGGCAGCACGGGGGAAGGTCCCGAAGGTTCAACAAGCGCCGGAGTGGGAGCGGCACTGCCAGTATTCACGCAGCCGACTCCTCGGGCCGCGCGGCTAGCGCCGGACCGCTGCGGGTGACGTCGAGAAACATTTCGACGAGCGTCTCGCGGCCCGTCTGGGCGCGCAGCTCCGCCAGCGTTCCCTCGGCTACGATGCGGCCGCGGTTCATCAGCCCAAACCGATCGCACAAGCGCTCGGCTTCATCCAGGCGGTGCGTGCAGAGGATGACGGCCTTGCCTTCGCGGCGCAAGAGCTCGATGTACTCGGCCACGGCCTGGCTCCCCAGCACGTCGAGCCCCAGGGTGGGCTCGTCGAGCAGCATGACCGGGGGGCGATGGATCAGGGCCCGCGCGAGATTGACGCGCTGCCGCTGCCCGGTGCTGAGCGTGGCCGAGCGGCGGTCGAGAAAGTCGGCCAGGCCCAGCGAATCCCGCAGGCGCTCGATCTCGGCCCGAGCGGCGGCGGGGGCCATGCCATAGAGGTCGGCGAAGAACAGCAGCATCTGCCGCACGGTGAGCCACTGGTAGACGCCGGCGCTCGACGACACCAGGCCCACGCGGCGCTTGACCTCGTCCGGAAGCTCGTCGGACCGCATGCCGTCGATGCTGGCGAACCCCGAGGTGGGGCGGAGCAGACCCAGGATCATCCGCAGGGTGGTCGTCTTGCCGGCGCCGTTGGGCCCTAGCAGGCCATACACCTCGCCTTTGTCGACGGCGAAGGAGATGCGGTCGACCGCCGCGATTTCGGCCCCCTGGGGCAAACGAAACCGCTTCTCGAGCTGCTGAACCGAAATCATGCGGGGAGGGGAGCCGCCAGCGTGGGGACGGGGGGAACTCGCTGCCTCGGGGGCAGGCCCTTCGCGGCGTTCCTGTCTAACATTTTAGCCGCGAGCGGGCTGGGTTCCAATCGGGCCGGAAGCCGACGAGGGCGCAAATCAGCGTTCGTCGCGCTCGAAGCGCCGCCGTTCCCAGGCCAACCAAAGGAGATCGCTCGGCTGCGACGAATCCGCGGGAGGCTGCTCGTTCGCCAGGAGCAAGTCGACCGCGCGAGCGGATACCGCCTCGGGTTCGCTGATTGGCGAGAGGGACGCTGGTTGGGGAGCGGCGCCGATGGCTTCCTGGCCAAAGTTTTCCTTCAGTACGCCGAAGTCGGCCAGGTCGACACGGCCGTTGCCGTCGAAATCCCCCTGCCAGGCCGTCGCTCCGCTCGGGAGGCCAAAGTTGCTCTTGAGCACGCCGAAATCGGTGAGGTCGACGCGATTGTCGTAATTCGAGTCGCCGGCGAAAGTGCCCATTCTCAGGTTGGACCAGGCAACCTCTTGCCAGGGCGCCGAGAAGAAGTAGCGCCCCGGCACGAGGCTTACGGAGCTTGGACCGAGTCCGTGAACCCGAAAATGGAGTGTCGCCATCTTGCCCCAGCCCGGAGCGCCATAGAGATCCGCTTCGCGCGGCCCCAACTCGTCGATCGTACCCGGCGGAGAGTTGCCAAAGACGGGGCCATCATTGATGCCCAAGAGGGTCAAGACGTCGGCGGAATAGCTTAGGTCAAAGGCGCCCAATTGATACCACGGGGTAGCAGGGTCGCGGTCTTGCAACCACAGTTCGACGTACATCTCATCTCCGGGCGCCGCCCCCGAGATCGAATCGGGAAGCACCGTCACCCGATCGGCGCCGGTGCGGACATGGACGGCCCGCAGCTGGACCTCAAATTTCGCGGGGCGCACCTGGAGATGAACGGTCGTGGGCGCCGCGTCGGAATGGCCGTCGCTGGCGATGTATTGAAAGGAGTCCGGTCCAGAATAGCCGTTCTGTGGTTCATAACCGAATGAGCCGTCGGCTTGCCAACGCAACGCGCCATGACTGGGGCCGACGACCGACTTGACGTGCAACTGCCTCGAATCGCGGTCCGCATCGTTTGCCAACAGGCCCACCTCCGCGCCGGCAAGCAAGGTTCGCTGCTGCCAAACCTCGTAGCTGTCTTCCCGCGTCCGTGGCGCCGATGCAGACGCCTCGATGTTGAGCAGCACGGTGGCTTGGCTCGCGCCAAGCGAGTTGCTCAAGCGATAGACGAAGCGATCCTGCCCCACGAAGCCGGCGGCCGGCTCGTAGCGGAAAGCCCCATCTGGGTTGAGCACCAGACTGCCGTGCTGCGGGGATTCGAGCAGGCCAACCA
The DNA here is from genome assembly GCA_046349955.1 of Pirellulales bacterium. Lineage (GTDB taxonomy): Bacteria > Planctomycetota > Planctomycetia > Pirellulales > JBGAPH01 > JBGAPH01. Next base: position 164,959 of record JAXMBI010000013.1, read on the forward strand.
CCGTCGCCTCGGTCGCTGAAACCCGGTCGTTGTCGGCGACGCCCTGGCCGCGCGGTCCGTCCAGCGTATTGCATTCCAGGACGAAGAAGCGGCCGTTGGCTGCCTGAAACGCGAGCCCGTTGGCCCCCCAGCGGACGAGGCCCGTGTTGCCGACCGTCGGCGCATCAGGCACGGTCAGCGTGGACAGCAGAGCCAGTGATCGGGAATCAATGACGTAGATGCGGTTCTCGCGCAGCGTGTAGATGCGGTCGCGCGCGGCGTCGATCACGTTGAGACCGCGTTGCGGAAGGTTGCCGAGCACGGCGAACGTCGTGGCGTCGATCACCACTTCCGAGGTCTTGAATACCAGCCGATCACGACTCCAGGACAACTCGCTCGCCGGTGGGTTCTGACTAAGGTAGCGGAGTTCATAGTCCGCGCCTTCCGCAGTCGAGACGTTGAAGTTGCCGTTGTAACTGGCGAACTGCTGAACATCCGGGCGATAAGCGGCAGCCGACACAGGGATCGACCAAGTGCCGTACATGTTGAAGGCTCTGACGCCGTTGCGATAGACCACGCCGTCGGCGGCGATTTCGTCGGCCGCGCCGGGGCGGCTGACCAGGCTTCGCGCTCTGCCGGCGAAGAGTTCCTCGACCCGTCCCGTGGCCAACTCGACGCGCAGGGTGCGTTCGGTCGCCGTTACGTACAAGAATGCGCCGTTGCCGCTGAGAGCCAGGGGTCCGTCAGGATGGTTGGCGTCGTCGAAGTAGTTGAAGCGATGGAGCGGGATCGGCGGCCCCAGGGCGCCGGTGGAGGGATCGACGCTGCGGATCGCAAAGTTCTCGGGGTCCGCCGCCCAAAGCAGGCCTCGGGTCGGATCGAAGACCGTTCCAGATGTCCGGATCGCGAGTTGCCGGATCGATGTCCAAGGTCCGCCGACGTCGAGTCGGCCATCTTGAGCGACGGTGTATACGTCCGCCACGGCCAACGGAGCGGCCGGCTGCGGCTCGACGACGATCGTCACGGTGGCCGGATTGCTCGTGAGCGGTCCATCATCGGCCGTGTAACGAAAACGATCCACGCCGACGAACCCGGGCGCCGGCACATAGCGGAACGTGCCGTCCTGGTCGAGCGCAAGGTCGCCGTGGGCAGGCAACTCGATTACCCGGAACGCGAACGCCCCGCCCTCGGGATCGGCGGCCGCCTCGCGCAGCCCGTGCCTTGGCGAACTCACGATCGCTACGTCGTCGAACCAATCCGTCCCCACGCTCGAAACCATGAACAGCCGGGTATTCGAGTTCGTCAGCTTGGGCACGGCGGCCGAGAGGCTCGGCACGGTGTAGGACAGGTCGGCCTGGAACACCCCGTTGTAAGCGACGTCGATGGAGAAGGTGACTTGGTCGCCCAGCTTCTCGATCCGCGCTCGATGGACTCCGGCTTGCTTGATCGAGCCGAGCGCGGCCAGCGGCTGACCCCATTGATTCTCGAGCTGCACGATTCCGTTGTTGCGGTCGGCCCGCGAGAACCGCAGGAAGAGCGAATCGATCAGTTCGCGCCCGGTGGCGCCGTCGATGAACGTGCCGCTGCCCAGCCCGATGAGCGAGGCGCCGTAGAGATCGGTTTCCTTGGCGAACTCTGTGTTGAACGTGACCTCGTAGGAAAAGTCCAGAGTTCGATAGTCGGTGCGGCGGGTGCGCAGCCAACGATTGTAGCGATCGTATTCCCAGTTGACTCGTTTCACGACGCCATCGACAACGCCAAAGCGATCGCCTTCGAATTCGGGCGGAAGATTGGGGCGGTCGAACGGCAAAGAAAGATCGCGCTCGTTGGACTTGGACTCCGCGACGAGCACGCCGTTCTGACCGACGTGGTATTCGACGTCCGACAACTCGGGCGGCAAGTCGTTCGTGCCGGTGTTGAGCCAGACGGTGGCTACGTTGGTCTCGCCAACGGGGCCGACGACTTTGTAGGTAAAGCGGTCGCGGCCGCGATAGCCGGCGTCGGGTAGGTAACGGAACGAACCGTCGGCGTTTAGCGTCAGCGCACCGTGGGAGACGCCGTCGACCATGACGACCGACCTCCCCGGCAGGTCCCAGTCGTTGGCGAGAACGCCCTGCGGCACGGCGATCTCAACGGCCGCTCCGGCGGGCCGTGTGTAAACGTCGTCGCCGGCCTGCAGGTGGGGTAGTTTGGGGAGAGGAACCTCTACCAACCATTGATTGGCGCTACCGTTTGCTTCCGCGGCAGCCCATTGCCAGTTTCCTGCAGCGCCCAACTGGAAGGTATAGGGCCACCCGGGCCACGGGTCGCGCTCTCGCCAAGCCGTAAATCCCCACGATTCACCGTCGATCCATTTCCAAGCATTCTGTTCGGAATCGAAATAGCCGCCGATCCAAGCTCCTTCGCGCCCAAGAGCGACATTCGATGTGATCCAGGCGAGCTCTGTGGCCGAAGTCACCGATGCGAGCTGCCCTGGAACGCCGAGGACGCTGAACTGCTCGGCGTCGGCGCGGGCAGAGGTCCACGACGCATACCATTGCGGCGAAGCCGGTGAGCGGACCACGTATGCATGCCCATTGCCTCCTTCGGCGACGGACCACACATGGATGTCCGGCGAGGCGCCCGGCGCCACCTGGATGCGCACTTCGGCCGGGGTAGACTCGAGCGTTCCGTCGCTCGCGACGTACAAAAACGAGTCCTGTCCCTGGAATCCGCTCTCCGGGAGGTAGAGAAAGGTTCCATCATCGTAGAATGAGACCCTTCCGTGAGCCGGGGATCGAACCAGCGCGGCGGTCAGGGGCTGTCCTTGGGGTTCATAATCGTTGTCCAGGGTCCGGCGAACCGTGAGTTCAAAGCGCTCGAACGTGTATTCGTCTCCTAACGCAACGGGGCTCGACTCAATAGCCTGCGACGTCAGGATTACGCGCACTGGTCCATCGGAAGCCTTTCCATCGCTCACTCGGTATTCGAATGAATCGCTGCCTAGAAAGGTCGGCCCGGCCTCGTAGCGAAACGAACCGTCGTCTTGGAGCGCGACGGTGCCATGCCTTGGCTCGCGGAGCAAAACCACGGTGAGCGGGTTCGCTTCCACATCGCGATCGTTAGCGAGCACGCCCTGGGAAACCGAGGTTTGGAGAGCCTTCGTCGTCGGCAGCACGTAGAAATCGTCCGCGCCGATCGGCGGGTCGTTATGGGGCACCACGTCGATGGAGACAATCGCCTCGGCAGTCGCGCCGTGTTCATCTGTGAGCCGATAAACGAACTGATCGAGCCCGAAGTAGTCTCTGTTCGCTCGGTATTTGAAGCTTCCGTCTGGCGCAAGCTGGAGCGTGCCGTGGGCGGGCCCCGTTGCCACGCTGAGCGTGGCGACGCCGTCCCATTCGGAGTCATTGAGCAAGACTCCTTGGGACTTCCCGACGCTCAGCGGCAGATCCTCGCCCACCGCATAACGGTCGCCAAGCGCCCGAGGAGCCAGATTCTCGGAGGTGGGCTTGAGCCACACCTCGCCTTGCCCGACTTCGAAGCCGCCCGACAGAACGCGATAACGGAACCGATCGTGCCCCGAGAAGCCGGACGCTGGTGTATAAGAAAATCCCCCGTCGGCCAGCAAGGATAATACGCCGTGCGACGGCCCTTCGACCAGTTGCGCTTGCCGTTCTGAGGGCAGTCCCGCGTCGTTGGCCAACACTCCGACCGCGGCAGACGCCGTCATGGTCTCTTCTGGCACGAACTGGGCGATGTCGTCGGCGACGAAGGATCCCCGCGGAGGACCACTTTGCACGTGAATCTCCACGCGGGCCGGCAGCGAGGCCGCGAATCCATCGGTGGCGACATACCAGAATGAGTCCACGCCGACAAAATCTGGGCGCGGGATGTAGGAGAACGAGCCGTCGTCGGCCAATGCAATTCTTCCATGCGCGGGCAACCCGACGAGCAGCGCGTGAAGCCGGTCGTTCTGTGCGTCGAAGTCGTTGACCAGCAAGCCTTCCTCAGCCGCGACGAAGAGGGGCGCGTCGACGGTGTACGACCAGTATTCCTCGGAAAGCGCGGCGGGGCGATTCGGATCCAATACCGACAACAGGTGGACGATCGTTCGGCCCGACCCGTTGGCGGTATAGGAGAAATAGTCGCTTCCCTGGAATTCCGCTCGTGGCGAATAGATGAACGAGCCGTCTACGTTCCAAGAAAGGTCTCCATAACGCGGCGGCACGCCGAGATACGCAAACAGTTGAGTGCTGTCGATGTCGGTATCGTTTGCTAAGACGCCAGCGGCCACCGAAACCGTGAGCGGTCCGCCAGCCGGTACGGTGTAGACATCGGGAGAGGTCTGGGTCGGGTCGTCGACCGAATATACCGTCAGGTCGACACGCTGGGGCGCTGAGAAAGAGAACCCGTCCGTTCCTCGGTACTCGAAGTTGTCGACTCCCGAATACTCCGGAGAGGGCATATAGACGAAATGGCCGTTCGGCAGCAACTCAAGGGTCCCATGGACAGGCCGCGTCACCAAGATGGCCTGCAGCGCGGAACCGTCTTGGTCCTTGTCATTCGCAAGCACGCTTTGAAGATACGGCAAACTCGCCGTATCGAGAGGAGTGTCCTCGTACGCCTGATAGGAGTCTGGCCAGGCGATCGTCGGATAGTCGTCGCGCCCGACCAGTAGTTCAACCGTCGCCGCGTTCGATTCTCCCTGCGATGAGACCAGCTTGTAGGCAAAGCGGTCGCGGCCGACGAAACCGGGCGCAGGCGTGTAGCGGAAGGAACCATCGGACTCGAGCGTCACCGCGCCATGCGATGGGCCGTGGACGAGCGTCATGGTCGGCTGCGTGCCTGCCGACGGCGTGTCGTTGGCGAGCAACTGGCCGGCGGCCACCGCGAGCGGCGTGTCTCGAACGACAGAAAAATGGTCGTCGCCCGAGAAGGCCTGGGGCGCATCGAACTCGATCGAGTACGTTGCGCCATACCAATCGGGAATGTCGTTCCAAGTTCCGCTGCCATCCCACTCAAGGTGGTCCTCTCCTCCGGCCGGCGGATAGTTGTTGGGCTCACCCGGCCGCCAGGCGGTATAGGTCATGGGCTCCCCCGTCACCCACCGCCAGCCGCCAGCAGGTTCGGAGTAGTCGGGGGCCGCTTTGTCCTGAAATCCGCCAAGCCGCGTGCTTCCTGCAAGCAGCCGGCTGTTGAACAACCAGTCATTTTCTGCGAGAGAGGTGATTGTCGTCAGATGGCCGGTCGAGCCTCGATAGACAAGGCCCTCAGACGAGAGTTTGGCAAATTCGAAGCCTGAACTCCAGTCCGCCCGGCCGTAGGCGTGGCCATTGCCGCCGGCAGTTACACCCCACTCAAGGATCGAGGCCTTGTTCTGCACGGTGATCGTCACCGTGGCGACGGCCGACTCTTCGCCCCCTCCCAGCGCCCGGTAGTCGAAAGAGTCGGTCCCGCGAAAGTTGGGCCGCGGCAAATAACGAAACGAACCTCCGGCGTCGAGGGCCACGGAGCCGTTCGACGGTCCCCGGGTGAGCACGACCGACAAGACATCGCCGTCGGCGTCCGAGTCGTTGCTCAGCACGCCGCGACCGCCCGCCGCGAGCTCACCGATACTCACCGTAAAGGCCTCGCCCACCGCTTCCGGCGCCGCCAGCGCGAGCCGCGGTTCAAGTGATTCCGCTCTCAACAGGCGTCGATTCGCGGATAGGGGGCGATGCCCCTGCTGCTTCTGCCGCCGGCCACGACGTGTCATCGGTTGGGTCCATCAGATTCACCGTGGGGGGCGGACGTCGACGCCGCGCATCCCTCGGACGCATGATTTTCTGATGATAACCTGACCCGCACGCTCAGCCAATCTTTCGCGTGGCTGCAAGCCAAGCGTTGGCAACGCTCAGCGATACGGCTTCCAACTCGGGCGCTGGGCAGGCGCGGCGGGATCGCCGCTGGCCTCCGTTGCCGGCAATTGGCGCGAGTCCTTCGGCGAATCGTCCAAAGTGCGCGGGCGGCGCGTCGCCTCACGTTCCTCGCGCCCCGAGTCGTCGCCGCGCGAGAGCCATTCGGCCGGCGGATTGACGTCGATGGTGCGCTGCGCGGCAAATACGCGGCCTGCACGGTCGGTGAACCGCGCCGTCAGCTTTAGCCGGCTCGCCTCGGGCGGACGACCCGGCCAGGGGAGCTCGAAGTGCAGCCCGCCGCCGAGGGCCGTCTGGCGATAGCGCTGGCGAAGTTCGTCGCCGGCGAAGTCCCACTGGGCGACGGGCGTCGCGCTGGGGCCAAGCCGCGGGTCCTCGAGCACGAGCTTGAGCTTGCCGTCGGCGCGGACCAGATTGCCGGCGCCATCGCGCATTTCGAGCACGACCGCCAGTCCGTCGTCTCCGGCATGGCCGTCGAAGTCTCGGCCGCCCGTGAGTTGCCGATGGATGGCGATCGCCGTCAATCCGCGCGAGGCCGTGCGGCGTCCCGATTGGAGTTCAATTTCCGGCGGCGCCAAATTCTCAGGCGCCGGGCCCGGCAGCTCGTTGGCGTTGGCCGGCGAGCCGAGGTCGACCTTGGGGGCCGCGTCGGTTTGCGCTCCGGCGTCGGCCCGAGGCGCCATCTCTGCGTCGGGCGCTGGGCCGGGCAAAACGCGCGTCGAGCCTGAAGGAGCGGTGGTTGCCCCGCTTCCTTCGGCTTTCGCGCGCAAGGTGTCGTTCTCGCGCTGCACGGCCTCGAGCTGCGATTTCGTGCCTTGCAACTCGTCTTCGAGCTGATAGATCTGGTCCTCCTGCAGGCGCAACTCGCGCTCCAGGATCTCGAGCTCGCCGCGCGAACGGCAGCCGGCCGCGAGGGCCAGCAGCAGGCTTGCAGCGAAAGCGAGGCGCATGCTCATCCGTGAATCGGCTCGAAGGTCGACGGCGCGCAGTCCGTGCGCAAGGCGGCTAAATACCGATTCCGCCCCCCCGTGACAAGGGAGATTCATGAACGCTAGCGGCAGGGGCCGCCCCGCGGGCCGGCCGCAAACGAAATCAGCCCGGCTCCGTAGCCGGGCTGATTTCGCTGTTTTCGCGGGACCGCTTGCTAGCTGCGCTAGGCGGGCTTCGCGCCGCGGGGGATCGTGTGGACGACGTTCCAGGCCAGCCCCAGTTTCTCGAGGGCGCAAATGGCCCAGTAGGTCATGTCGACCTCCCACCACTTGTGGCCATGGGCGGCCATCCGCTGGTAGGCATGGTGGTTGTTGTGCCAGCCTTCGCCGAAGGCCAAGAGGCCCACCCACCACAGGTTGCGGCTGTCGTCGCTGGTTTCGTAGTTCCGGTAGCCCCAGATGTGCGTGGCCGAGTTGACGAACCAGGTCACGTGGAACACGTAGACCATCCGCACGAACATGCCCCACACCAGGAACGAGATGCCGGTGAAGCGATCCCAGCCCAGCCAGCCGGTGGCCAGCAGCGCCGCCCCCATGGCAATGTGCCAGAAGATGAACGTCTTGTGCAGGAACACCAAGCCCTTGTCCTTTTGCAGGTCGGGGGCGTAGCGGTCGACGATGTCGTCTTCGTACTTGCGGCCGTAGTTTGGGCAGAACCACAGAATGTGGCTCCACAGCCCGCCGTCGCGCGGCGAGTGCGGGTCGCCGTCTTGGTCGCTCAAGGCATGGTGCTTCCGGTGGTTGGCCACCCAGGTCAGCGCCGAGCCTTCGCCCGACATCTGACCCAAGAGCGCGAGCAGCCAGCGAACCGGGCGATACGTTTGGAAGCTGGCGTGCGTGAGCTGCCGGTGGTAGCCCAGGCAGACGCCGATCGGGCCCGTGAGGTAGGCGAGCACCGCAAAGATGCCGAGCGCCTTCCAGGTGAAGTAGAAGGGCGCGGCCAGGGCGCCGGCGTGGATCACACCGATCCAAATCACCGTCGGCCAGTCGATGCCCCCTTCCCAGCAGCCGTCGGTGCCGGTGCGGCGCTCGGGCTGAGCGACCACGGCGTGTTTTGCGGCGGGAGCGCTGGGGGCAGCCTTCTTCTTGTGTTTCCTACTGGCGGGAGAAAGAGTCGATCCCATGATGATGTCGTTATCCTTAAGTGGCCTGGACGGGCGGGATGAAATGGGGGGGAAAGGTTGCCGCAGCGGGGTTCCGCCTGCCGGCCGCGGCGACCGGCTACCTTCAAGTTCGTCAGATTCTAGGAATCCATGGCCCCCGGCGTGTCAGGGGGCAGTAGACGCTTTGTAAAAACTGGGTAAAACTCAAGGCGCCGATCCGTGGTGCGCGGAAAACTCCTTTCGCTGCATCACGTTACGTGATCCACCCGAGGCCGTTATGAAGCCACCAACCAGCCCGTCTGGGCTTGCCCATACCAACCCGCAGCGCGAGCAAGGGACGCAAACGCCAGTTCGGCGCGCTGGCGGAATGCGCCGCCCGGCCCGTGAAGGGCTCGAAACGGGCTCGGGAAACGACGCGTGGCTCTCCCTTGCTCGCGCCGCGGGTTGGTGTGTCGCGGCGCTCGTGCTCCACACTTCTCCCTTGCTGGCCGTCGAGCTGAGCCCTCCCATGAACGATCCTCGCTCCGGCTACACCCGTCCCGCCGGCATCCCCCATCAAAGCCGCTCGGTTGTGATCGCCACCCACGGCATCGTCGCCACGAGCCAGCCCCTGGCCGCCCAGGCGGGGCTCGAGGTGCTGCGCTCCGGCGGCTCGGCGGCCGACGCCGCGATCGCGGCCAACGCCATGATGGGGCTGGTCGAACCGATGAGTTGCGGCCTCGGTGGCGACTTGTTCGCCATCTACTGGGACGCCAAGACCAAGAAGCTCTACGGCCTCAACGCCAGCGGCCGCAGTCCTGCGCGGCTCACGCGGCAGGTCTTCGCGGAGAAGGGGCTGACCGAGATTCCCGAGCTCGGCCCACTCTCGTGGTCGGTGCCGGGCTGCGTCTCGGGCTGGGCCGAACTGCACGGCAAGTTCGGCCGCCGCCCGTGGGCCGAGTTGCTCGAGCCGGCCATCGCCTATGCCGACCATGGTTTCCCCGTGAGCGAGATCATCGCCGACGGGTGGGCCGGCTCAGAGAAGCAACTCGCGAAGTGGCCCGACTCTGCGGCTACCTACCTCCCCGGCGGCCACGCCCCCAAGACCGGCGAGATCTTCAAGAACCCGCGCCTCGCCAACAGCCTGCGGGCCATCGCCAGCGGCGGGGCCGCGGCCTTCTACAACGGCCCCCTCGCCCGGCAGATCGTCGCCTTCAGCGAGCAGAACGGCGGCTACTTCTCGCTCGAAGACTTCTCGGGGCACACGGCGGAGTGGATCGACCCTGTCTCGACCAACTACCGGGGCTACGACGTGTGGGAGCTGCCCCCCAACGGCCAGGGCATCGCCGCGCTGCAAATGCTCAACCTGCTCGAGCCGCATGACCTGCGCAAGCTGGGCCCCGCGCACCCCGACTACCTGCACCTGCTGATCGAGGCCAAGAAGCTGGCCTATGCCGATCGTGCCCGTTGGTACGCCGATCCGTCCTTCGGGCCCGTGCCGGTGGCGGACTTGATCTCGAAGGACTACGCCGCGCGTCGGGACAAACTCATCGACCCCAAGCGCGCGGCCACCCACGTGCCCCCCGGCGACCCCAAGCTGGTCCACGGCGACACGATCTATCTCACCGTGGTCGATGCCGAGCGCAACTGCTGCTCGCTGATTCAGAGCAACTACTTTGGCTTTGGCTCGCAGGTCGTGCCCGGCGAAGTCGGCTTCGCGCTGCAGAACCGCGGCAACCTATTCGCGCTCGACGACACGCATCCCAATCGCCTGGAGCCCAAAAAGCGGCCGTTCCACACGATCATCCCGGCGATGGTCACCAAGGAGGGCCGCCCCTGGCTCTGTTTCGGCGTGATGGGGGGCGACATGCAGCCGCAGGGGCACGTGCAGGTGCTCGTGAACCTGATCGATTTCGGCCTCAACGTCCAGGCCGCCGGCGACGCTGCCCGCATCCGCCACGACGGCAGCGCCACGCCGACCGGCAGAGCCGAGCTGCCCGGCGGGGGTTTAGTCTTAATGGAGGCCGGCATCCCGGCCGCTGCCCGCGCTGAACTCGAGCGCCGCGGCCACAAACTCAAAGAAGCCGACGGCGGCGCCTTCGGCGGCTATCAGGCGATTCAGATCGATTGGAGCCAAGGAGAGAACGGCGTGCTGCATGGGGGGACGGACGTGCGGAAGGATGGGGCGGCGGTGGGGTGGTGAGCTGATCGGCTGAGTTCTTGACGAGGCACATGAGCCATGACCAGCCGGCAACGTCGTTGGGTGTTGGCTATGGCGATCGGTGCAGTCGCCGTCGCCACCCTCGTCGGGATCGCCTTCGAGTCTAGGCGTCGAATGCTGGTCAAGTTTGAAGAACAGGAGCGCCGCCGCGCCGAACTCTTTCTTAAGCCCCGGGCCGGGGAAGTCTTCGCTTACGACTTGCGGAACGTGGGCTCTTATCTGGCGCCGCTAAGAAACGATGCCAGTGTCCACTACTTTGGGATGGAGCAAAGCACCTTCGGTCCCGCGGGCTCGCGCGACTTGCTGCAGATCCCCAATCTCCGCGAAGTAATGCTTTGCGGCATGGCGCTTTCAAATGAGGAGCTGCAGCCGATCCTCGATCACCCTTCCGTCCGGGGCCTCGCGCTTGTGTACAGTCGCGTGCCGCCCGAAGCGTTGCCCAAGATTGCTGCAAATCCGCGCCTCGAGCGGCTGGTGCTTACCGGGCCGAGCATTTCGTCGGCGCCGCCGGCCGAATTTGACCGCTTTCTGGAACAGTTGGCTGGGTCGCAATCGCTGATCGGACTGTGGCTCAGCACGCCGCCATTTTCCGCCGCAGCCATCCAGCGGCTTCGCGATCAGCGCCCCGACTTGCAGGTGCAGGTGGTCGGCGAGAATTTCTGGTGCGGCGAAGCCAGCATTGCGATTCGCTTGGCACCGACGGTCCGGTGATCGATGCCCCGGCAGTCGCCAAAGCTGCCGGCGTCTCTGGCCCACGGTACAATGACGGCGGGGCGCCCTCCATTCCCAAGGAGTTGTCCCATGTCGCGCGTCGCCTTCTGCATTTCGGCCGTTCTCTTGGTCGCCGGCGGAGTTGCTTGGGCACAGCATGCAGACAACGCACCGCCTCGCTCGGAGCAGGTCGGTCGCTACCAGCTTTCGGTCGCTGGGGTGGGATCCGACTTGGGCGTGATCGTGCTCGACACAGCGACCGGCCAGTGCTGGCGCCGCAGTGCTCAGCGGGATTGGGAGGACTGGGGCAATCCCACGCGCGACGCGCGTGCCGCACAATTCCCGGCCAAGCGAGGGCCGATCACGTTGTCGCTCACGGAGGAGCCTGTGTCGGTCGCCGTCATTCAACGGCATGCCCGACCCATCCCCGGCTCCCACGAACGCCTCTTCGTACGCGTGGGGGACATCACGGAAGGGCAGGCCCTGGTCTCGATCGTAGACGACGACGGAGAAGAGATCCTCGCGCCAGCTTCCTTGAGACAGGGGGACCACGCCGAGTTCCGCCTGGGGGACGAGCGGTTCTACCTCCAGGTGCGGGAGCTGCGGAATCTGCTGATCGGCGATGATTTCGCCGTCTGTGAAGTCTCGACGCGGGAGCCCAAACGACCGGACGCGAACTCGGGCGACGACGCGCGCGACGGGCGGCGGGTCGAAAAGCCTTAATCCAATTGCGCTCGAGCGACGGTGGGGCTCGCAGAGCCTCGCCGCCACTCTACGGCGTTCCCAGTTCGACAACGTCCATCCCACGCTCCCGCATCACTCGCCCCACCACCGACCGGTGGCACTCCGCCGCGTCCGCCTCCACGCACATCAGGCAGCAGCGGCGGGCCGCATTGAGTTCGCGCAACTGGGCGAGCCCGCGGCGGCCCTCTTCGGTCTCCGCCAGATACCGGCCAAACTCCGTCAGGTAGCTCGCCAGCTCCCGCGCCCCCGCCCGCAGTTCGGCCCGCAGGCCCTCCGGCACGCCCAGCGTACTCATGGTCGCTCGACTCTCCGGGCTGCGCTCCGCGCAAAACGCGTGCTCGAGCGGCTAGGTTCGGTTACGTTATAGGCGGAACCGAGAAGTGCCGCGCGGCCAGCCTTTTCCGCGCGGCCGGATGAGGCAAGCCGGAGGTCTGGCCATGAAAGCGTCGTGGTCCTGGGGGGCGCGGGCGTTGTGGGTCGCGGTCGCCGTGTGCCTGGCATCAGCGGCGGTGGCGCAAGTGCCGGATCCCGACCGGGCAAAAGGACGCGATCTCTTCGAGCACGTCTGGCAAGCGAACGACCCGCTGGCCGGCGGCGACGGCCTGGGCCCCATGTTCAACGGCTCATCCTGCGCCGCCTGCCATTACCAGGGGGGCTTGGGCGGGGCGGGCGCCGCGCCGCAAAACGTGCAACTCCTCACGGCGCTCCCACCCAAGCGGTCGACGGCCAGTTTTCGCAGCAAGCTCGAAGCGCTGCATCCGCTCTTCTTCGGCGGCCTGGGCACGACCTCGAGCGTGATGCTCCACCGGCAGAGCACCACGCCTGAATACGCCGACTGGCGCGGCAAGTTCAGCAAAGACGCGGGCCGCGCGAGCGCAAAGCCCATGCGTCGAGTGCGCGCCGGCGGGCTCACGTTTTTGCTCGCCGAACGCACTTCGCCGGCCCTGTTTGGCGCGGGGCTAATCGACCGCGTTCCCGCCGAAGTCCTGCAGGAAGCAGCCGCCGAGCAGCGTCGCCGCACGCCGGAAACCGCCGGTCGCGTGCCACGCGCCGGGTTGGGCGTCGGCCGCTTCGGTTGGCGGGGCCAAACCGGCTCGTTGCGTGAGTTCGTCGGCATGGCCTGCGCGGTGGAACTCGGCCTCGAGGTTCCGGGGCATGCCCAGGAACGCGACCCCCTCGAACCCACCTACCGGCCGCCGGGGTTCGATCTCACTTCCGCGCAGGTCGACGACCTGACGGCCTTCGTGGCGAGTCTCCCGGCGCCGCGCGAGGTGCTGCCCGACGACCCGGATCGCCGCACCACCGCGATCGCGGGCAAGGAGGCCTTCCGGACCGTCGGCTGCGCCGCGTGCCACAGCGAGAACTTGGGCGCAGTCCGCGGGCTCTACAGCGATTTGCTGCTGCACGACCTGGGGGCAAGCCTCGAGGGGCCGGTCCCGCCGAACGCCGACACGCCGGGCTTCACGTTCGTGCGGTTCGGCGGCGACTTCCCCGCGCGGTTCGCCGATTTCGCGCGGCCCATGGAGCAGAACTTCCGCACAGGGCAATTCAATCCCTCGAGCTTCTTCAACAGCTACCTGGGGGCGGTCAACGAGCTGTTCGCCACGCCGGGGGGGACGCGCGAGTGGCGCACCCCGCCCCTGTGGGGCGTGGCCGACTCGGCCCCTTATCTGCATGACGGTCGGGCGCCCGATTTGAAGACGGCCCTGCTGCTGCACGACGGCCAGGCCCGCAACGCCCGCAAACGCTTCGAAAAGCTGCCGGCGAGCGAGCAAGCAGCCCTGCTCGAATTCCTGGGAACGCTGCGGGCGCCGCAGCCGTAGCGGACGCGCGGCGCGCTGTGGCTGTCGCCGTTCCGCCCCGAACCTTCGCACGCTAGATTACCGGGCATGAACCCGAAGCCCACTGTCAATTTGGCGACTCTGCAAGCGGCGCTGCGCGAACATGGCCAAACGCATCTGAGCGAGCGGGCGGCCAATTCCCCGGTTTTGGCCGCGCAATTGGCGACGGTCGATTTCGACCTGCTCGCTGAGCTTTTTCGCGAGAGCCAAAACCCCCACGAGAGCGATCACGCGGCCCTCGCTGCCCGCGCCGAGCCACCCTCGGCGATGCGGCTGAGCGGCGCCGGCAATCGCTTCGAACCGGCGGTTGCCCAAGGGCGCGGCCAAGAGTTGCTGGCCGCCGGCAAGGTGGGGGCGGTGCTCGTCGCCGGCGGGCAGGGTACCCGGCTGGGCTTCCCGCACCCTAAGGGGATGTTCCCGATCGGCCCGCTCTCAGGGGCCACGTTGTTCGAGATTCTCTGCAAAAAGGTGGCGGCGGTGGCGCGCGCGGCCGGGCGATCCGTTCCCCTCTACGTGATGACCAGCGCGGCCACCACCCACGAGACGCAGGCGTTCTTCGCCCAGCACAAGAACTTTGGCCTCGCAGACGTGTTCTTCTTCGAGCAGGGAAACATGCCGGCCGTCGACGCGGCGACCGGCCGCCTGCTGCTCGACGAGCAGGGAGAGCTTTGCCTAAGCCCTGATGGGCACGGCGGCATGCTGGCCGCGCTCGACCGGTCGGGCGGACTAGCCGACATGCGCCGCCGCGGGCTCGAACACCTGTTCTACTTTCAAGTCGACAATCCGCTCGTCGAAATGTGCGCGGCGGAGTTCTTGGGCTACCACGCCTTGGCGGAGTCCGAATTGTCGACCCAGGTGATCGCCAAGCAGTTTCCCGCCGAGCGGCTGGGCAACGTTGTGGCCGTCGACGGCCGCTTGCGGATCATCGAATACAGCGATCTACCGTCCGCGGCCGGCGAGCGCCGCAACGCCGACGGCTCGCTCACCCTGTGGGCCGGCAACACGGCGGTCCATGCCTTTCGCGTGCCGTTCCTCGAGCGGATGGCCCACACGGCCGACGCCTTGCCGTTTCACATCGCTCGCAAGAAGGTGGCCTGCCTGGGGGACGACGGTCGGCTGGTCGAACCGGCCGCGCCCAACGGGCTCAAGTTCGAGCGGTTCATCTTCGATCTGCTGCCGGCGGCCGAGCGGGCGATCGTAGTCGAGGTCGACGCCGCGCAGTGCTTTGCCCCCGTAAAGAACGCCCCCGGCGAGGCCCGCGACACGCCGGAAAGTGTGCAGCGGCAGATGATCGCGCTCCATCGCCGCTGGCTGGAAAGCGCCGGCGCCCGCGTGGCGGCCGACGCCACGGTCGAAATCACGCCGCTATTTGCCCTCGACGCCGAGCAGGTGAAGGAGCGCTTGCATCCTGGCACGGTGGTGCAGGGGGAGCGGTTGTTCGCGGGCTAGTGCAGCACAGCCCGAAAAACAAGCTGTGGCGCAGCACTCTAGGGAGCCGGCGACGTTGTGGCGGCTTTCGCCTGGGATGCGCGCAGCGTCTCGAGTTCCTTGAACAGGACCTGGCTCGCCGACTC